>JAEPQH010000003.1 GCA_017640605.1 Balneolaceae bacterium
TACCAACACCTGAAGGGTCTGCACCGAACCCGAGCCCGTATTCACATCCGCATCCACCACGCGCATTCGAACCGGCTCCCCAGACCCATAATTCAACGCCTCAACCCCAACTCCATCCACAAATAATACACTACCCGTGGTTTGTGCGATGAGATTTGTGTTTAATATTATAAAGATAAGAATGGCAAAACTTCCCCAAGCTTTGATAGACATAATTTCCCCGTTTATTAAATATAAGTCCGGAAAAATTAAACTAATGTGGAATAAAAATCAAAACAAACCTACTTCAAATTCATCTCTGTCTGAGAGGAACTGAATCCCATTTCTTCTTCGAATTTTTCGGTACCGAAGGCTTCTTCCATTTCGGCGCGGAGTTTTTGGATGGATAACCCTGAGGTGAGCGAGCCATTTCTGGAAATAGAGATGCGTCCGGTTTCTTCGGATACGACCAATACAAACACATTGTTGATTTCACTTACTCCAACTGCTGCACGATGTCGGGTACCAAAGGATTGAGAAATATTTGGGTTTTGAGAAATGGGTAGATATGCACTTGCAGCAATAATTCTATTGTTGCGGATAATTACGGCACCATCATGGAGTGGGGATTCCTTTTGAAAAACGGTGAGCAACATCTCTGTAGTTATTTTGGCATCTATATTTACGCCTCCATCGATGATGTCTTGTAACCCCGTAGTTCGAGCAAAAACGATGAGTGCACCAATTTTTTCTTTCGACATCACTTTTACAGCTTCGATCACTTCATCGATCATATCATCAGAATTGGAGCGAGCAAAAAAACGGTCGAGATTGGTGTTTTGCCCTAATCGATATAGTAACTTTCTAATTTCCGGCTGAAAGATGATGAACACCGCTAGAATACCTACATCTAAAATACCTGATAGTATGAAGTCAATGGTATCGAAGCCTAAAACCCGAATTCCCAGGTTAATTGCTACAAGAAGCATAATTCCAATGCCGGCTTGAATGGCAAATGTTCCTCGTATCCACCGATATAGATATACCAATACACCTGCAATCAGCAGGGTCTCGATAAAATCCATAAGTCCGAAATCGAGAAAACCGATGGGAATCAAAAGGGAAACCGTTTAACTGTGAGATATTATTGCCTTGAATATACGAATTGAATCGTTTGCTTCCTTCACATCATGAACACGCAAAATTCGTGCACCTTGGATCAATGCATGGTAATGCACGGCAATGGTTCCGGTAAGTCGATCTTCGGTTGGGCGGCCGTCCAAAATTTGCCCGATCATTGATTTGCGAGAAGCTCCAACTAATACAGGGAACGCTTTTTTTGTGAAAGTATCAAGGTGGGCAAGGATTTTTAGATTGTGATCCAATCTTTTTCCAAATCCGATACCGGGATCAAGCACAATGTCATTAACTCCGGCTTTAGATAGAATCTGAATCTTTTCATCAAAAAACTGATCCAAATCCGAAATTACATCTTGGTAGGTAGGATTTACCTGCATGGTTTTTGGAGTACCTTGAGCATGCATCAAAACGTAAGTTGCTGCATACTCGGCGCACAGTTTCGCAAATCGCGGCTCTTTTTCTAATCCACTAACATCATTCACGATGTGAGCTCCACAATCTAAAGCCTGCTTTGCTACCTCATATTTTGTGGTATCGATAGAGAATGTTGTATTGGGGAATCTCGGTATCGCTTTTTTCAGCACGGGAATTACACGTTGTAATTCTAATTCCTCTGGTACCGGTTCTGCATTAGGTCGGGTTGATTCGCCACCCACATCAATAATTGATGCCCCATCAACAACCATTTGTTCAATTTGATGCAATGCGGCATCAACCGTATTGAATTTACCCCCATCACTAAATGAATCGGGAGTAACATTCAATACACCCATGATTATGGGGCTATTTTTTTCAGATCTAAGAAATGAGTCTGCCAATGTGTTATTGTTATTCGTTATTTGTTAATAGGTATTCCCGATTAACGGTTAACGATTAACAAATAACTATTTTACCATTCTTCAACAAGCTGATCGAGCTTATCTTCTTTTTCTGCCCATTCGTCGGCATCAGGTAAAGCGTCTTTGGTTTCGTTGATGATTCGATCTTCCCAAGCCTCGGCTAAACGTTCGTTTAATTCGATGTAATGTTCCCACTTATCAGGTACTTCATCATCTGGGAAAATTGCTTCAACCGGGCATTCTGAAACACATGCATCACAATCGATGCACTCATTTGGGTCGATAGTTAGGAAATTTGGGCCTTCCCGAAACGCGTCAACCGGGCAAACAGCCGCGCAATTTGTGTATTTACATTGAATACATGGCTCTGTTACTACGTAAGGCATGGTTTTTTTGGAGTGAGTTTGTGATGATTTATGAAAGTGCGAATATCAAAGAGATGTGGATTAGATTCAATCCAAATAGCTACTTTAGTACCGATTTTAACTCATTTATATTTCCATCGGTTCCGGCTGATTCAATATTCAATAAATGAGCAATGAGCTCGTAGATGTGGATGTTTTCGACGGAGCTAATTGATTCACCTTTCTTAAAATCCGGACCAGTAACAAAAAACAGTCCGTGCATTTCTTGTTCAAGATTATCATACCCATGCGTTCCACCGGTTGCATAATTAGGACGGGATTCCACATGTGAACGTGTTGAAATCATGTAACCAACATCAGCTATTGTAATAAGGTCGGGGACACGTGGGGAGTTTTTTAGTCGAAATCGTTTGGGCAATTCTTCTTTTTTGAAGACTCTAAAGTTCTGTTCGTTTTGCTTTAAACGAGTATAGATTTCATTAATCGTTTTCTCATCGCCTCGCACATTAAAACTCGTGCCCCAAGAATAAACATCGAGATTTTCGGTGTCGATATAATCATCGATATAAATAATGCGCTCCCGCGATAATTGAGTCATTCCATGGTCGGAAACCACGATAATGTTTAAGCTTTCTGTCAACCCTAACGAATCCACTTGTGAAGTTAAATAGCCCATCAATGCGTCGGCTTCCTCAATGGCTTGCACAACCTCGGGCGAATCAGGACCATGTCGATGTCCTTCGCCATCCACAAAATCGAAATACAATGTTCCGAAATCGATTTCTTTTGCAGTGCCTAGAGTCATCCAACTTAAAACAGAATCAATACGATCTCGATTAGGCATGCTACCGTCGTATCGTTTCCAATGGGTAGGACGCATATTTTGGATTGGTGCTTCCGAGCCTACCCAAAACATAGTTCCGGATCGAACGCCTTGTTTTTCGGCAGTATTCCAAATTGGTTCGCCGCCATACCAAGCAGGATTTTCTACCTGTTCACGATCACGCATCGAAAACCAGGTTCCAATGGTGCTATCATACATAGAATTGTTGATGAAGCCGTTGTTTTCCGGGTATAATCCGGTAGCAATAGCATAATAGTTTGGAAACGTGTTGGATGGATAAATGGGAATCAATCCTTCACTGATCACCCCTTCTTCTACCATTTGATCAAAGTTCGGAGTATTCGTTTTGTTCAGGTAATCGTACCGAAAACCATCAAACGATATTAACAGTACCTTGTTGGGCGCCGAATTATTTGCAGAGCATCCAACTCCAATTATCAAAAGAAGAAAGAGTACGCTGCGCATAATTTAAAAAGTGTTTACTCGAAGTCTGATGTAAGCTTATACCGAACAATTCGGTTATTACCTTTGTCTGCCACATACACAATGCGGTCGAAGTATGCCACACCACTCGGCGTGTTAAACTCCTTAGGTCCATTGCCTAGCTTGCCGAATGAAACTAACACCTGACGAGATTGATCTACCGCTCCTGCTGGCGGTGGCACACCTTCCTGGCCGTTTGTTTGAAACTGAAACAGTTTATGTTGTGCGGCATCAACTACAAAGATAAAGCTATTATCATCGCCGCTGTATGCTATATCAACGGGCTGTGTAAATTTGTTTGGCTCGTATAAAAACCCATCCGCCTGAGTGGTATCTTGGGATAACAAACTCGCATTTTGTTCAAATATCAAACCATCCACGGTTTCTACAGCATTAATCCACAACACTCTAAAATCAATGTCAGCACTTTGGCTGGCTTGTGCGATAATAAAACTACGATCGCTGGTAAATGAGTCACGTTGTGGTGGAGCAACGAATGAAGCAATTGCACTCATTCCAATTCCACTTCGTAATGAAGGGATTGTTGGGTTTAATGATCTGATTTGACGAACATTCCGCATTTTATTGGTTGTTACGCCATTTTCAACAATTCTTCGGAACTCAAGCACGGTGTTATCAGGTGCCGCAACTTGTGTTGTTGAATTTGATGGACCTCGCCGTGTAACATACAGAGTGTTATCAGAAAGTATAGCTAATCCGGTGACTTCTACATTTTCGTAATTGATTGAAGATCCTTTGTTTAATCTGGCATTTTGAGCGGCCGAGGTACTTAAACTGGCATCATCAAATGGAAAAATGAGGGTATCTACATAGGTGATCGGACCGGCTCCATTCAGATTCTTGATCTTAAAAATTGCCGGCAAATTCCATGTTACATTGGGGTCGATAGACTCTATAACTGTATCAATTCTGGCGGATACATATACATTCAATAATCGATCCTGAGTAATGGCATTAGCACCGTTTAACGGAATTGTGAGCCTTGGTGACAAATCAGCAAGATCTAAAATATGAAGCCCTTCAGAATCGGTTACGTATACAAATTCGTCGAAACCAACATGTACATCAGTAGGGGCGTCGAAGTCGGTCCAAACCGGTTGAACTAAAGCGTAGCCTTCTTCACTTTCGAGAGTAGGATCAATCCTTCCTTCTGCAAAAATTTCTGCGTTGTCTTCGTCATTTTTTGTATTAAAAATGGCATCGCAAGCACCGGATAACGAGCTGGCGAAAATCAAAACTATAAGTAAATAAAATCGTTGTTCTCTCATAATGCTACATTAATAGCTATTCGATGGATTTCACCGAGTCGTTCGTATAATGAATAAGCGTAATCTGCTCTAATTATTCTGTTTCCAATTGGTAATTCTACACCTGCTCCAAAACTTGGAATTTTACGTTCCTCGATACCGAACTCGTAACCGGTTCGTACAAAGAATTGCTTCATAAATCCATATTCGGCACCCACATTAAACTGTTCGGCATTATCGCTCGGATTTGTGATTTGCGCAGTTACAACTAACGAGTTTTCATCATTTTTAAAAACGTCGTAAGCAGCACCAATCAGAAATCGTGTAGGTAGTGTTTGTTGTTCTTCCGGCTCAATAATCTCGATACCGTTTAAGTTTTCGCGAGTTGTTGTGCCCTCAGGACTGGAGTCGAAACCAAAGTTATTGATTCCCACGGCAAAACGAAGCCCGGTATCTCCTACTAAGTAAGAAAAGCCAAAATCTATTGCACCGCTTTGGTATTGTATTTCCTCAATTTTTTCCATCAGATATCGAAAGGTAATCCCGTAACTGAATAAGTCGGTTACTTTATGTGAAACAGAGGCTCCTGCAGATAAGTGATGAGTAGCAAAAGTTCGCCCGGTTCCGAATGGCTGAAATTCGGTTGTTTCAGTGATATCACCTGAACTCAAATATTGTACGGAACCTCCAAGAGCGAAATCGCCCACTTTTTGTACTACAGAAAAGTAATCGAGATTTATGCCTGCGAAATAGCGCGTGTGGCTGAGCATCACATTACTGCCTTCTAAGCGAGCAGAAAGTGCAGGGTTCCAATATAAGCTAGAGGCATCGTAAGCATCTGCCATGTTAGAATTCCCCATGGCGGCACTTCTTGGATCTACAGCTATTTTGGTAAACTGAAAACCTTCGGTTCCTGCGCGATCTTCACCAAAACTACCTTGCGCAAAAATTGGCGAGGCAAGTGTAAGCAGTAAACAAACTGGGAGTAAAAATTTCATCATATGCATTAGAATCGTACGGATAAGCCAACCAGAACATGTCGCTGCTCGATATAATTGGCAGGATTATCGTAGGAAGGGAGATTATTATCTGTTGGATCCAAATATCTAGGATCACGAACGCTATTCGGCACATCGTAACTACGATCAGCACGTAGTGCAATCAGAGCTGCCGGGTCAGATGGATACTGTTTGTAACCTTCTCCGGTAACCTGATTTACAATGACGGAACTTCGGTTATTCAATAAATTGGTGATTTCGACAAAAGCAGAAATTCGAGTATCGTTTACTTCAAACCATTTGCGGAAATTGAAGTCGACTGTAAACCAAGCAGGACCTACTTCGCTAAATCGTTTCGCCGGATCGTCTACCGTCTCGTAAATAGGACGCCAGTTTTCTTCGCCTGTTACCGGATTTCTTTGAAAACCTACAAATTCTGTTGGCGTGTATCTTGTACCACTTCGCCAAACAGCAGACAAGAACATTTGAAATTGATTCAAAATACCGAGGTCAAGCAAAGGATCATTACGATCGTAAGTAAATGTGACGTTTCCTTTAATATCAAAAGGTCGATCCCAGGCTAATGGAGTTTCTACATTGCTACCAATATTTTGGCGTGCATTGATGCTGTTCAGGTTATCGTCGTTAGTGGAGCTTAATCCTTCGGCACGTGAATACGTGAAGGATAGTTGTCCGCGCAATAAATCCTTATATCGTTTTAAATAAGACATTTCGATACCACGGGCTCTTGCATAATCGCCGTTGATACGAAATGCTTTAGACACGTCGCGGCCATCCACATCCTGTACACGAATCAGCTGAGACGTTACGAAATCGTACTTATCGCGCCAAAATGCTGAAATATTGAATGCATCGTTGGAAGTAAGCTGATTTCTGAATCCGATTTCGTAGGAAATATCGATTTCGGGATCCAAATTTGGGTTACCCAAATCCGGCAGATCAGATTGATCTTGATAGAACGGATCTAAACCGGCATATATAAAACTCGGGTGAGGTACGCGGGCTGAGTGGCCATAGTTAAAGAATAAAACCTGATTATCTTTAACGGGGAATGACACATTAACCTTAGGTAAGAACCTAAATTTGTAACGTAGCCCCAATATCTCGGTAGTACTTTCCTGATATTGCTCTGCGATGAATCGTGGGATAGTTGACACTGAATTATCAGCTAATGCATCTTCTACTGCATTATCTACATAACGACCCGGTGCCCAGTATTCGATGCGTGCACCGATATTGGCGATTAATCCGTTGTAGCGAACTTTATCTGTAATGAATAATGCACCACGTTTTGGTTTTACCCGCCATGCATCGAAGGTTTCACCCACTCTAAATGTTTCAGAAAATGTATTTTCATCAATTTGAATCGGAGCTCCAATCCATGGTCGCGTGATATCAATCCACTGGTAATCGTTGAATTTCGCTTCGAAGCCAACTACTATCTGATTAATACGTTCGCCAAAATATTTAGTGAAAGAGGATTTAAGAGTAATCTCTTCAGCAAAGTGATCATGCCATAAACGCGCAATACCACCATTGTTGTAATAACCGGGGCCGGCTAGTACATACGTAAAATCATCGGTTCCCTGAAATTCCTCAGCAGGACGAGTTACTATACTTTCAGGATCAAATTCACTGTCTACATTGGTAGGTCTCCAATCTCGGCCGTTCGCATCTGCACGTAATTGCGTAAAAAGTCGGCTTAATTGGATCTCATAAAAAGCAGATTGATCGATGGTTTGAGTCCATTTTAAATAAGACAAATTGCTATCGTGGGTATAGGTGTTTGCGTTATCGAGGAATCCATTTGAAAATGCAAACTGAAAGCCGGGACGAATTTGAGTGTCGGCGCCGGTAATCTGCAACATTCGTGTATTCTGATTGATGGTTAATGAACGCTGATATGCTGCTTGTACACGTAGCCCCGGGCGAACATTATAGGTCAACTTTAGCATGCCATTCCATCGGTTACCTTGTCTTGGCGACCAAAATTCGCTATCAACAATAGAAGATCGAATTTGATTAGCTGATAGTTTTGTGTAACCATCGGTAAAGCCCACTTGCCCGGTTAAGAAGAAAGTAAAATTACCCGGTAGATTTAATCCTAAAGCAGGTAATAAACGCTCTGTTATTATGCCGGGTCCACCAAGAGTAAACTCATAAACATCTTCAAAAAAGTTAGCTTGGTTGTCCATATTGTTCGAACCAAGGTTATCTCTCTTATGAGTGAACGTTCCTTCATAACGCTCGCCACCATTTTGTGTTTGTACTGCTACAACACCTGAAGTTACATCGCCATATTCTGCGCCAACTCCACCCGTAATTACTTCTACATTCGAGAACGAATTTGAACCTAAATCAAGGCCAAACCCTGTACCAGCTAATGGATCCTGCGCAGAAACCCCATCTACCACAAATCCGGTTTCGTAAGCGCGTCCACCTTTTATATATAAACCTGTTGGGTCTTTTACTACGCCTGATTGTAAAGAAACGGCATCTTCCACTCGTTGAATAGGTGCAGCTTCCAAATCTTGCCGAGAGATGTTTACAGAAGTATTTGATTTTTCTACATCAAAAATGGGTGCTTCACCGATTACTACCACTTCACCGTCGGCTTCGAACACTTCTTCTTCCAATGTTTGGTTTACAACAGTAGTTTCGCCGGCTTCTACTTTTACACCGGTTACCTGAACCTTTTTAAAACCAAGAAAAGAGATTTCGATGGTGTATTCTCCCGGTCGGATTCCACGGATGGTGTAATTTCCATCAATATCGGTTGCCGCTCCTAAATTAGATCCTACAATTCGAACGTTTACAGCGGGTAATGGCTCGTTTATTCCTGCTTCTGTAATTACACCGCTAATACGACCTGTATTTTGTGCAAGCACAGGAATCGAGGTCACAAATAGCGTTAGCGCAAGTAAACATGCAGATAGATGTCGTTTTATCATACTTCTATTGCTTAAAATTTAATCGGTTAATGAGCAGGTCTTCAATCAAATCCACAACATTACTGCTCCCATCCATAAACCTCATATCAATACTAATGTAGGTGGTATTTCCTTCGGCATTTTCGATAGCAATTGCTTCGTCGCCAACATAATCCTGATTCGCCCCAATCAACGTTGTAGCCTTAAAATCAATAGTATATAGTAAAGTTGAGCCTGCGCTCGGTTTTAACGGATAATTTCCAACAATACGCTGGCTGATTGTTAAAGGACTTAATCCTGAACCATCTGCGGGTACAATGTCGGTATTTCCGTTTATAAGAAAATTGGTTTGAATACCATTAAGCACGCCAATAGAGTCAACAGGCAGGAAATTGAAAATCTCATCATTTTGATCGATCCCTTTCATCGGGATGTTCACAAACATTGTTCCGTTATTATCAAAAAACTCGGATGTGATGTCCAATGCGTAGGTAATATTTCTGTTGATGTCGTTCGATACCCAATAAATGTGATCCCATTGTGCTAACGTTTTCTTTAAAGTAGGATCGATAACCGCAGGAAATGCTTCGGATAACGGCACTTGGCCTTGCGCAATTTCGCCATCATTTATAATCCACTCGTCGGGTGTAATTCCGGATTGTGCTAATAAATTTTTATGAAAAGCTGCTACAGTTTCTGAATCTGATCCTGCAAAGTCGTTGAGTAATAAAACATTAGATTTTTTTTGTTTCAGAAACCAGCTAACTGTATCGGTAACACTTACAGCGCCGGCATTATCTACGGTACGAACATAAAATGTATTTGAGCTACCTACTTGAATTCCGGGAATAGTTAAGCCTGGTAAGGTTGTGTAACTACGCCCTTGAAAAACCTCCGCTTCCGCCGGTCCTTCATTTGTGTTATCTACTTGTAAACTAATAAAAAGTCTGTTTTCGCCTTCAGGAATTGGAATTGAATACCATCCAGATGTGGTATCATTAACGGCAATTTCTGTGCGACTGATATTGCCTAAGCCATCAGGATCGTTGATTGTCCAACCAAAACTAGCAATAGCAAACATAGTATCGGCTGGTAATTCTGTAGTGCTTAGTGCCACTTCAGGAGCTGAATTTACAATCGGATATACGAGCCGGGCACCGTTTTCATCTCTGGCACCGTCATTATCAATAGCTCGAATTTTAAACAATACATTACTTTCTGATTGTCCTTCTTCGATTGGTAAAATAAAGGTAGAATCTGTTTTAGTAGTAAAGCTCCAGGCACCTTCGGATGTATCATTAATCGCATACTCGTATCCAACGATGTAGCCATCTTGGTCGGTTCCCCACCACGAAATATTAATTTGGCTGGATAACCTGAAATCTCCCTCTCTGTTAATTTTTTCCACCGTCAGAAATGTACTTGGCGGATTATTTTCTAAAAAATCGCCGGTCGGAGCAGTCTCACATACTGTCATAAACAGCAGTAGTCCGGCAGCGATACATATTGATTTAAAGATTTTCAACAGAATATAAATTAAAAAAGCAGATCGGAGTTTCCTCCGATCTGCAATGATCTGATTATTTAATAAGCATCATTTTGCGGGTACTTACAAAAGAACCTGCTTCGATACGATAAATGTACATACCACTTGCAAGAGCACTAGCGTCGAATTTAACGCTGTGATTTGCAGCCTGTAGTTGCTCACCATTTATCAAAGTAGCAACCTTTCTACCTAACATATCATACACAGTAAGTGTTACTTTGCTTGTTTGTGGCAATGCAAAGTTAATGTTTGTAGATGGGTTGAATGGGTTCGGATAGTTTTGCTCTAAAGCAAAATTAGTTGGAACACCATTTACAATTTCATCAGAGGTTATTACGCCTCGTGTAAGTGTTAGCGAACGGTAAATTGGAGCAAAATCATCGCCAAAGTTGCCGTAGCTTCCATGCACCATTAAGGTGTCGGATCCATCGCTTACCAATACATTCCATACAAAGTTTGCTGACTCACCAACTGCTAGTCCGGCATCAGCTAATAAGGCGTCAACCGCCTCACCTGGGATGGTAATCATGGCATCTTCGCCGTTAGTGTTAGACGGTAACTCAACAACTACAGCTGAGGTATCAGCAGCATACAATACCCATGCGTAAGTCACATCATCGCCGTCAAAATCAGTAGTTCCAGTCCAGGAAACTTCTACATCACCAGTAACTTCAATCGATGCACCATCTTCTGGAGATACTAAACTGAAATCCAGTACAGGAGTAAAGATGTTATCATCTTCTACAATGAAATCGTTTACATCTCTTGGATGGAATTTAGGAACTCCGAATGAAGCCGCTACAATTGCATAAGCATCCATGGTTTTGTTCAATCGGATACTATGGTTGATATCAAAAGGAACACCAACGCTACCAACCTGTGCATCCGAACGAATATCTTCGTTGAACTGTGCGCCATCTGCAGAATCTGCATCAACATTTTTTACAGTGTATTCGCCAAAGATTCCACGTTCTGTAACTTGCACGTCTTCAAATTTAACAACCATTCCTTCGTATGGTTCAATCTCACCATCGATGGTCCATGCAGGGATACTATCGGTATGAATTACCGGAATAACTGCATCTAAGTCGTTACCTGAAGTACCGGTTGTAAATTCAACATTTACTAATTGAGTAAGTGTTAATGAGTTCGAAGCTACATCCGCTTCAATTACTTCACCAGCAGTGATGGTAATTTCATCGCCACGATTTAGAGCACTTGTTTCGGAAGTTTGCTCGAGGAAAATACCTCCCCATGCATTTGGAGAATCCTGAAGTACAATCACACCATCGTTGGCATCAGATACAATAGTACCTGTGATATTCATCTCACGAACACCTGCACCGGCTAGCGGGCTTGGGCCTGGTCGACCATCACCAGTTTCTTGTAACAGAGAAATTGTATTAATAGCGCCATCCTGAACGAAGTAACTGTAGTTACCTGCAAGCGGGCCTCTACCTGTTAAGTCATCACTGTCGGTTGCAATCATAAAGAATGTTACCGCAGTAAAGTTTGGTTGAGCAGGAATAGTAGCTGAGTAAACATCGCCGTTTGCAGTCATTGCAAGCGTATCTGATACACCAGCAGCAGTGTAAACTAAGTCAACACCTGTTACAGTTTTACCTTCAACGCCAACTACAGTAGCGGATACTGTTACAGCGTCAGATGAAGTAACAGAAGAATCTGACTGCATTACATTTGAAAATACTGGAGGTAATCCAAGTACTTCAACGTCGTTTGGCCATGAGAAGGTAGCACCGCCACCAAGATCTTGTCCATCAACGAAACGAACTTCGTTCAACCAAACAACACCATCTTCAAATGGGTTAATGCTAAATGCTTGCGAACCTGCGGCAACGTTTCCATCCGGATTATCACCTACTAGATTTACGAAACCACTTAAGTTTACAACCGCACCCGGTGCTGGTGGTACATACTCTCCGTCTTCAGCTCTTCGATAGTTAAATGTTGGGATGTATGCAGGTCGATCATTTCTGTAGCGAAGTGAAGTATCGTATACATAAATTCGAGAGTTGTTCTCGGTAATTGCCCAATTTGGTCGATCGCCGGTAGATACGTTAGAAACAACAGCGTTGTTAATTTTCACATATGCACCGTTGTACTCGCCATAGTTAGCAATATTAATTTCGTGCGTACCATCAGGGTTTAACACATTGATTTCGGATGCAGAAACTTCCCATGGATTCAACAGGTCTGCATATCTAGAAAAATCTTCGTTATTTACGTTTCCTAACAAATCAACAGTTTCAACTGCGAATTGTGCGGTAGAATTGAAGAAGCCTAAGTCGCCGGTAAATGTAACTACATCACCACGAGTAAAACCTTCAACTAATTCATAATCGCTTTCCACGATTTGAATAGACATTCCTGCACGTCCCATACTTACAGCCGATGTATCGGTTATGAACATGTGTAAACGGCCAATGTCATCAGTTACTCCATCGTTGTCGGTATCATTTGGAGTAGCCAAACCAGAACTTCTTGGGTAGGATACAATTACAGCAGTAAATGTAACTTCTTCTCCAACTAATGGATGACCCGCAATAGCGTCTTGATCGAATACAGTGAGATTACGGTAAGTATTTGCATCTCTAAGCGTAAATGGGCCACCAACAGTGTGCGAACCAATTCCTGTAAAATCATCTTGATCTAATACAATCCACTCAGAATTAAATTCAGTTGTTCCGAAAGAACCCAGGGCAACATTGTTACCTGATTCCCAGAAAGCTTTTCTTACTAATGTATGGTTTTGTGTACCGTTTTCAACACCGGCAACATCCCATCCACTTCCGGGATCGCCATCCCATGAACCTAACCAGTCAATTACTTCAAAAGTAGAACCTGCAGCTGTATCCCCTTTCACAAGAGCAAAGCCATCATCACCATTACTTAAAAATCGAAACTCATAATCTGCAAAAGCTCTTAAACCAGCTGAATCAGCATCAGGATGAGCAATTACATACACATCGCCTGGAGCGATAAATGCGCCTTCCGGGAAATTATTCCAGAATTCGAATTCGCCGGCAGTCGATGGATCGTTACTTACATTCGGAAATGCCCAACCATCCAAAAATACTGTATCTTGGGTTGGGTTGTAAATCTCCAAAGCCTTGTTTTGACTTGAACCTTCCACATACTGCGAAAAGAACAGTGTTTTTTCTTGCGCCTGCACTTGTGTTGATAATGCTACCAACATCAGTACAGATAAACATTGTATCAGTCTATTCATATTGATTGTTTTATTTAATGATTACGATTTTACCTGTTTGAACCTCTCCTGAAGCCAGATCCTTTACGGTGTACAGGTATAACCCCGTAGTTAGGATTTGATTGGCATTAGATTGTAGATCCCATGCATGCTCGCCACCGGCAAGTACGCGCGGATCGTCGCTGAAATTGGAAAACCATCCAATATCACCGTTATATGTTTCCGAATCGTGAGTGAACTCCCCAACAATATCGCCTGCTACCGTGTAAATACGTACTTCGGCTTTGGCGGGGAGGTTGTAAAAATAAAGTTTGCGTTCGCTTTCCAGCGATCCATCCCAAGCTGCATTAACCCGATATGGATTTGGGTAAACTCCTACCTGATATTCCTTAGCAGAACTGGTAAAATTTTCGTTTGCAGGCGTTCCCGGGAATACACGCACTGCATTAACATTTGGGCTGGTTTCTAATCCTTCGATCTCAAATTCATCACTACCACGATCGAAGGCTGTTACAGAAAGCTCGTATTGCCATCCACTTAATAAATCGCTGATTTCGAATGCATAATGATAAACAGAGGTATCACCTTCAAACGTAACCGGTTCGTCGAGCTCAATCTCATCAAAACCTGTATTAAAACCTTTGTCATTTCCAGGCAAATCAAACTCTCTGATCATTCGAGCTGTTGGGTTTAGATCATCACCCAGCTCAGACCTATACACTCTGTACCCTTCAAAATCCTGTTCGTTAGATACAGGATCTACCGAATTTTCAGCCACTTTATCCCAATATACGATGGCTTTACCAGCTTCGAGCTCAATCCTGATTTTAGGATTATTGGGAGGTGTGGGAAATTGATAACGCGTTAACTCACCATCGTTATTAGAATCTTCATCAGCATCAAGTTTCCCGTTCCCATTCTGATCTTCCCCCCTGAAAACTCTGTTAATCGACTCAATAGTTCTGTAAAGCTCTGCTCTGGAGTCATCGGTATCTACACTCTTTCCTGCCTGACCTTGAAACTCATCCGGTTTCAATGCCGCTGAAAATGCATAATACACAGAAATTGTCTCTCCAGGAGCAACAGTTGGAAATGGACCGATAGATAACATCGAAATATAATTCCCATTTCCATTTTGCCCATCATTTCGAAGTTGCTCACGCACTTTCTCTCCGGCAATTACACTATCTAAGGGGAATTTAGTTGCCATACGCTCGTATCTTAATTGATCGTTCGTAGGGCGTAAATATAAACCGGTACCTGCACTGAACAACCAATAACTCGGATCAACAAAGGGAACACGATATCCTGAATCTTGAAAAGTAGTAACTCCAGTGGCTTCATCTCTTACAGTATCGGGATTTGAGGGATGAAAAAACTCTCCGCGATATTCTGCACCAATTATAGACATGGCGCCATAAGTATTTATAGATGGATTATCAGGTGAGCCGGCATCAAATACATAAGCAGTGTATAAGGAATCTAGGTAGCCTAATCCATTTTTATTAAAGAATTCGCCCCCAGTTTCGGTTGCAGTGTTCACGTTTCGAACAACTAAATCGGCGTACATCCCAACAAATACACTATCCCAGGTTGCCGGCGAAGCATACTCTTCGGTTCTGTTGGTGATATCGTATCTGATTATGGTAAAATTCTCGGTGAAGGGGAATCCCCAGTTATAACTTTCGAGACGTACATCAGCATAAAGTGGGGTGTCGTGACTGTTGATTGGGGTGCCATTAATATCTCTTCTTCGATCGGTAAAATTTGCGATAATATCCTGCTCTCCAACAGAGCGAAAATCAAAGAAATCTGAATTACGATCTGAACTTCTTCTTAGGATTTGCTCATCAGCTGTAAATTCAAAACCGGCTGCACCACGCGAATATCCTCCACTTGTAGTTACCGAGGCAGTAGATACACGAAGTGCCGCATTATTGTATTGAGCACCAATCCAAATACCGCCTTCAAACAAATGCTCGGTACCCGTATCAATTGGGTAGCGCATACTTGGCCCACCTTCCGGGTTATTTCTAACGTCGGGTTTGCCGAGCGTACCAAAATTAGTAATTGACAGCCCAAAAATTCCGGCGCTGGTTTCTTCTCTTTCAAATGGAGCTTGTGCGTAGGCTCCGCTTGTTGCTAATAATAGTACAACAATAACTGATATATACTTCAAAAAAACAGGCTTTTTAATGAGCGTTAAAGATAGTGAGTTATAAACCTTAACCCAACCCACGAGAGTTCATGTTTACACAAGCATAACATACATCATTTTATGCGAGCGAAATAAAAGTCGACAATTTTCTGCTGATCAATTCCCAAGTAATACATGCTAAGTACAACCGTAAATATTAACTGTAATTTATAAACACCAATCTTTCTGTACTTACGCGCTGATGTGATTACTTTAGACTTTAAAATAACAAAGGAACCGGACTTTTTCAGCGTCTTAACAAATTCCTGATCTTCCATAACCACAAGTTTTTCGTCAAAACCACCGGTTTTCTTAAACAAACTTTTACGTACAAACAGGCTTTGATCGCCAAACCTGAAGAAGTCAATATCAAATTTTGTGAACCATGCGTAGAATTTTAACGCCGGGTGATGATCATCAAACGAAAGTCTGCAACATCCGGCATCATAACCTTGCTTTATTGCCTCTTGGATATCGGCCTGCCATGTTTTTGGCGGGTAGGTATCAGCATGTAGAAAATACAACACTTCGCCGGTTGCAGAATTTACCCCGGCATTCATTTGCTTGGCTCGACCTTTAGGAGCGTCAATTACAACCGCTCCCTTATTTATTGCAATTTCTTTTGTCTGATCAATACTCCCACCATCCACAATAATTAATTCAGTATCATGTACAGCAGTTTTTTTCACATACTCAATGAGACTTGCGATCCCTTCAGCCTCGTTAATTACCGGAATAATGACACTTATCATAATTTTGGCAATCGATGCTTTACCTTTTTCCAATCTTCTTCGGTGTCCACATCACTTAATTCTTCCAATAATTTGTACGACAATTCCTTTTTTTCTGCGGCATCCAATGTTTGCTTTGCAACATCCGATGTACTCCAAGCAATGGCATTAAACAATTCGGGTACAAACTGCCTCATACCTAATAAATAGTAGCCTCCATCTTTTGCCGGGCCTAAAACTACATCAGTGCTTCTCAGTACTTCGAAGGCTTCATTTAAATGTTCAGGTTTTAGTTCCGCACAATCGCTTCCTATAATCACTACAGCATCTGCTTGGTTTTCCCGAAAGGTGGACTCGAAGGCATAGCTCATCTTCTTTCCCAAATCTTTACCCTGCTGTTTCTTTTTGAAGTAATTGCCGATATTCCAGAGGTCGTTTGCTTCCGGTTCAGATGAATACCAAACACTTTTCTGTACATCTAGCTCATCCACAACTTGTTTCGTGTAGCTAAGCAATTGTAGATACGCTTTTAAAGCTGCCTCATCACCAATACTTGCTGCCAATCGGGTTTTTGCCCTACCAAGCACAGGATTTTTAACAAAAATGATCAGATCACGATTCATAAATCAAGTTATTTGGAACTAAATGCGCCTCATTTGATATAAGACATTGAAAAATAACATAAAACAAACCCAATTATGAAGATTTTAAAACAAACACTTTCGTTATTTACAATTCTTGCTATCTCGAGTTTTTTTAGTTTGACTTACGCTCAAACCGACGGAAAAGACACCGGATTAGGAGTGATGTTAGGTGAACCAACGGGTATTGCTTTGAAACTCTGGAAAAATAACAGTACAGCTTACAGTTTTGGATTAGCTTGGAGCCTAGAAGGTAACGATGCAGTTTATGCTCATGCCGATCATTTATGGCATACACCTTTAGATACAGACACTGAAAATTTTGCTTTTTCTTATGGTTTAGGTGTTCGTACAATTTTTAGTGATAACGACACAGAGTTTGGCGCGCGTGTTCCTCTTGGACTTAACTTCTATCCGAATAACGCACCCATCGACATTTTTGTAGAAATTGCGCCTACTATTAACCTAATCCCGAACACTGATGGAGATGTTTCCGGTGTATTTGGTGCACGATTTTACTTCTAATGTAAACCTACTTTAAAGTAAAATGCTTTGCCCTTCTTTGGCAAAGCTCACAGACTCAAAGTGCTCGCTATGCGACGCTTTGATTTGTCTGTCTAGATTATTCAGATAATCATCGTTACTGTCGGGGTCGTGATGGGTAAGCACGAGATGCTTAATATTACACCCGGCAGTTACTTCAAGCACTTTTTCATAGGATGAGTGTCCCCAACCTTCCCTTTCTTTATACTGTTCGTTATCGAATTGAGCATCGTGAATTAATACATCAGCTCCATCTACAAAAGATTTAAACTCTCGAATAAATGCCTTGGAAGATTCCGAGTTATCGTGTGGCAATTCATTATCTGGGGCAATAATGATGGTTTTACCATGTAATTTGAATCGATAAATCGCTGTTTGCACTGTATGCTTGGCCCACATATAATCAACGGAATACCCATCAAGGTTTAATTTTCCGGGATGGAAAGTCTCACAATCCATATCTGCATCCAACATATCCATCGTAACCGGAAAGAAGGTATTTGACATGTGGCCTTGCAGTATTTCCTTACAACCGGAACTATCCTGCGGGGGTAAATACACGCGAAACCAAGAATTTTCTTTATAGAATGGTTTAAAGAATGGAAATCCTTGTAAGTGATCCCAATGTGGATGAGTGATGAAAATACGACCACTAATTCGGCGCGACCCATTTAATAAGTGATTACCAAGATTGCGGATACCTGTCCCACAATCGATAATAAGTAACTCATCCAACGAATCTGCTTCAATTTGAAAACATGTGGTATTTCCACCAAAGAGCATGTTTTCTGAGTTCGCGCAAGGAGTTGAACCCCGAACACCCCAAAATTTTATGTTAACTGATTCCGCCACTAATGCATGTGTTATTTAATGGTCATAGCCGGATCGTCAAAATGAGCATCTTTTAATAAAAGAAAAAATTATGACGTTCTAATGCTAACTGATATTCTACCAAAAATCAGAACCAATCAGACGAGAAGTAAGAAAGAGCCGCTTTTACTTTTTTACCCTATCTCGCGGCGTTATTCTTCCTTCAAATCATTGATTTTACGAACCAATTCAGAAATAGTATTCTTTTTTGATGCGATCTTTTCAGCGGCATCATCTACTTTGTTCTGTAGTTCGTCTCTCAGCTTATTCCCTTTGTTAGTGGGTTTAAAGTAGGTCTTTGCTTCTTCGAACTGGATCATCTCCGATTCGAGTTTCGACACATCTTTTCTAAGCTGTTCTAATTGTTTCTGATACTTTATTATTTCCTTTCTCGACCCCGGATCCACGCCTTCCGATGCGAGTTTGCGCTCCATGCCCAAATCAGAACCCGAAGCTCGGAAATTGTCGTAAATCGTATCGCATACTTCGCGATACTCTTTCCATACTTTGTTTTTGAATTTGAGAGGAACATGCCCAATATTTTTGAATTGAGCTTGTAATTTTTTTGCTTCCTCAACCGCTTTTGCTGGGTCATCGGCATCAGCCAGTTCGCGAAGCTTGTCTATAATTTCTTTCTTCTGATTGTAGTTCTCTTTTTGATCTTTTCGAACGCTTTTATAGTGCTCTCTACGTTGATTGTAGAACGCATCCATAGCCTCTTTGAACTGTTTCCAAATTTTTGATGATTTCTTTCTTGGAACCGGACCAATGGCCTTCCATTCTTCCATCAACTGCTGAAGCTTTTTATGGCCTTCGTCGTAGTTTTCGAGGTCTTGAACTTCTTTTGCCCGCTGAATAAGCGCTAGCTTTGCAGTGTAATTTTTTTGCTCCTCTTCCCTTAATTGATCGAGGTTTTCAGCTTTCCGCTCATTGAAAGCATCAGTTGCGGCTTTAAATTTATCCCACAACTCGTTTTCCTCTTTTTGAGGAAGATTTCCGGTCTTTTTCCAGGCCTTGTGCAATTTGTTAACTCTGCGGGCAGCATCAGCTATACTGTCATCATCGATTAAGGCTTCTGCCTCGGCGATCAATTTTTTCTTTTTCTCAAGTGCACGCTCTACACTCTGGCGATATTTTTTGTCGTGCTTAAACCGGAGTGCATTAAAAGTATCCTGAGCGTTGTTGAAATGATCCCAAGTTTGCTGATTCTTTTCTGCAGGAACTCTTCCGATTTTTCTCCACTGCACCAGTAGATCCTGAAATTCATGATTCAGTTCTTCGAAATCTACGTCTGCTGAATTCGCCTTCGCATTTACGGCGTCCATTTTCTCGAGAATAACCAGCTTCAGAGTAAAGTTTTCTTCTTCTTTCTCAAGCTTTTTTACCAGCCGGTCTACTTTGTGGCTTTCGAATTCTTCAAGTAAGGCCTCAAATCGCTCGTTTAATGCATCAATTTCGCCATGAGGAAGCAATTTGATCGATTCCCACTTCCCTTTGATTTGACTTACTCGCTTGGTTTCGGTCCACTTTTCTTCCGAGATAATTGTATTTAGTTGCTGCAAGAGTTCTTTTTTTGCAGCCAGATTAGCTTCTTTTCTCTTGTTTAGCTCTTCGTAATGCGCTTTTCTACGAGCCTCAAAATCGTCGCGCAATTCATTAAACGATTGTATAGCCGCTTTAGCTTCATCATCACTCGAATCCGGTCCATCTGAAAGGTGTAGTGCAAGATTCGCAAACTCATTGCTCACAAAAGCCCAATCATCTTTTTTCACTAATTCCTCAGCTTTTGCCGCAATATCTTTGTAGAACGAAACCGCGTCGACTTCTGAATCTTCATCTTCCTCTGATGTTATCACTTCAGATTCAGCGACTTCTTCATCTTTAGATTCTTCTGACACTGCATCTTCAGCTTCTTCATCGGCATCTTGCTCGTCGGAACTTTCTGTCTCTTCTACAACAGCTTCAGATTCAGCATCTGATAAATCAGCTTGATTTTCCTCAACAGCCGGTGTCTCAGCTACCTCGGGCTCTTCGGTTGAAACCGGAGAAACTTCCGGGCTATCCGTCGCCTCATTTTCGGGTTGAGTATTTGTTTCTTTTGGGGTTTCGTTTTGCTCCAGGTTAGTCACTACTACCTTCCTTTCCACTTGGTTCGTTAATTGCGAGGCGCTGGCCTCCGTAAAAATATCCTGCCAAGATAAGAGAAGTAAATTGGTTTTAGCAACTTAACATGCACCCTATACAAAAAATAGAAAAACCGATGGGTAATCGGCTTCTCTATTATCTAAAATGTTAGTAGAAATTTTAGTCTTCTTTGATGATGTGAACATCGCGTTGCGGGTATGGCATTTCGATGTCGTTGGCATCTAGGGCTTCTTTTATAGCCTCTAAATTATCCCAAAAATAACTCCAATGATCGCTGGTTAACGACCAAGCACGTACAGAAAGATTTAGAGAGCTATCGCCTAAACCGGTAAGTACTACAATAGGCTCAGGATCTTTTAGTGTTCGCTCATCTTTATTGATTACATCTAGTATTACTTCACGTGCTTTTTTGATGTCGTCATCATAACTGATTCCCACTGAAAATACGGCTCTTCGTGTTTCATTGGCCGAATAGTTTGTAACCGCTGAGTTTGAAAGCTGACCATTTGGTATCACTATCACCTGATTGTTCGGTGTTTTCAATTTGGTGTGTAAAATGTCGATTTGCTCAACCGTTCCCGATTCTGATCCACGCTCAATAAAATCGCCCACTTTAAATGGTTTAAAGAAAAGAATAAGTACCCCACCGGCAAAATTTGCTAAACTACCTTGCAATGCTAAACCAACTGCTAAACCGGCCGCACCAAGAATAGCAATAAATGAAGTCATTTCTACCCCAAGCATGCCAAGTGCAGTAATATAAACCAGCACTTTTAATAGTATTGATACAATACCTTTAAGAAAGCCGGCAAGTGAAGGATCAACGTTACTTTTGTTTAAAATCTTTTTGAAAAAGCCGGTGATTAGACTTACCGCCCACAAACCGGCAACTAGTACCAGAATTGCTTTAACTAAATTCGGGCCATAGGTGAGCACTATGTCCCAAAGCATTTCTGTATTAAATTCGAAATTTTCCATAGTTAGTAATTTGATTAAAAAAGTATACGCCAATGATAGTGTGTCATTGGCGTAAATTCATCTAATTATTGCTTTATTACAACGATTTAATAGATGTGCAATCGTTGTGATCTTTTTTACAGATCTTTAATTTCGTTGATCAGCTCTTCTTTTGTTTTACCTAGCTTCTTTTGAAGACGTCCGAATAACTCGTCTTCTTTACCTTCTACCATGGTTACGTCATCGTCGGTTAGCTCAGAATATTCTTGCTTAAGTTTACCTTTTAGTTCGTTCCAATTTCCTTTTAGCTGTAAATCGTTCATAATATATAATAGTTAATATTAATGTTTGCTTTATGTTATTAACATTAAATCACATAAAATGTTCCCAAAAATAAAAAAGCCTGCGTGAAACAAATCAAGCAGGCTTTTTTAAAATTCAGAATACAACTTATTCTATGTCGTACACTTCTTTTAAAATTGCTTTAGCGTTCGCATCTTTTCCTTGCATTACCCGATGTTGTAAGTTCGTGATAATTTCTGATTGTGCTTTTTCATACGCTTCTTCTTTGGCTTTTTTGTCGTTCGAAGTTCGTACTAATTCATAAATATCATCGGCGCGAACAACACTGTAGATATTATCATTATTGAACGCATGAGAGCGAAGTTCTTCAAACTTTTTAAAAACTCGAGGAAAGTCCTCGCTGTTTTCGGCTTTTGTGATAATTTCCACATCCGAAGGTCCTTCGGCACTTAGCGGGGTTTTGCAGAGATAGAATTGGTTAAATGTGTAATTCATGAACTGTTTTTTATCTGATTGAATTAGTTCGCATCTTTTGTTCCAATATACACAAACCCATCATACATTTTCATTCGGTGATTTCGCCATGCGAAAAATTTGGTTTCTATTAAGCTTTGTTCTCATTTCAACTGCTTGTTTACATCGAGATAACTTTACTTCAGATCTGCAGAACAACGAATCAGTGCAGCAAGGGTTTCCGCTCACCTTAGAGATTTTACCCTTCGATTCTTCATACACTCAGGCTGTGGCAAAATTATATCGCGGGAATTCCTTTGTAGCATCGGGGGCTTTTATTTCAGAGAACGGTTTATTTATCACCACTTATGATCCCGTTTTAAACTTGGTTTCTGCAAATCCTGAGCGAAAAACGGTATTAGCAGGATACTCAGCTGAAAGCTCTGATTCTGAAATACCCATCTCAGGAATGTCGTTGCTTGTTTTGGTCGAAGAACGCGACGTTACCCAATTATTTGAGGAACAATTACGTGATGATCTGAATAACGCACAGATTAGCCGTTTAAAACAACGCATTTCTCAATCTATTGTTAATGCGGAATCGCAGGGGCGTTCTGATGTATATGTACAACTTTCGGAAATTCTCTCCGGCAATCGACAGATACTTTCGGTGTATAAAATCCTGAACGATTTACGCCTTGTTTGGGCAGATGGAATCGCAGAATCAGCCCAACCATTTGCCGACAGTAACGAATTGTTTGAACAAGCTTCATCAAAAACCAGTGTTATCCGGGCCTATGTGCAACCTGATGGTCGATCAGCTGGTTTCCAAGATTCCAATATTCCTTTTCAACCTCAGGCTCATTTTTCATTTCCATCGAAAGATCAAAACGACCAACAGGCATTCATGCTTGGTTTCCCGGAACGCTCTTTTCGATTAGATACGTACCGCGCATTCACGTTTTACAATACAGTCACAAATCCGTCCATTATCAACGCTTATGAGGCTTATCAAAAGCGGCTGGATCATAGTGCAGAATCAAATCCCGACTTCGCCTATGGCACCATGTACGATCGATTTAATACAGCCATTCAGGTAAATCAGTACAATGCCATCCAAAATGAATTTGAAGAGAAAGATATTCTTGATCTAAAAAGTGTTGAAGAATTTGATTTACGGTTATGGCTTCAAAACGATTCTACCGGAAATAGCTCGTATCGTGATATTTTCACCTTTATCGATCAGGCCTATGATATTTTAGAGCAAAATGGAGCTAGTTTTTTTGTAACAAGTTATGCCCTTCGCTTAGGCCGCCTTGACGATGTTGCCAATCTCATAAAACAGTATTACGAAGAATATGCCCTTGCCCAAACCGACGAAGAAATTCAATTGCTGCGCCAGCAGGTTCTTCAAAGCCAACAACAAATACTCTCAACCTTAGACATTGACTCTGAAATAAGATTTTTGAGTGATTTATTGGTTTTATTTGATGATCTGCCCGAGGACCAAACCATTCTGGGAGTTGAGGCCTTATTTGAGGGTGTTCCCGCCACTGAGCGCCAAAGTATTGCCCAAGCGTTTCTCGAGCGCCAGGTTTCTAAAACTTTTTTGTTTGATGTAGCTGTCACACAATCTGCCATCGAAAACGATACCGTATACAACGATTCTCTGTTCACATTGCTGGATGAAATTCTATTTGTGAACGATTTAAACCGAAATGATTACGCTATTTATTTAGCCTATCAACAACCGGCGCAGCAAATTTTAGTACAGGCGATTAGAAGCAGAGAGGGCCACATTTTTCCTGATGCAAATGGCACGCTAAGAGTAAACAGAGGCTTTTACAAACTGGCGTTGAACAAGCGACCTTCGGAATATATTCTAACTTACAATGATTTCGCCGCTCGAGCGCCGGGAAGTGTAGTCATCAATCAAGCAGGTGAAATTTTGGGCATCGCAGATCATCATGTTTCTGAAAACTTAATAACGAACTACTTGTATCAGAAAGAAAATGCTTATTTCTACAGTTTAGATGCACGTTCTATTCTTGATAAGCTTTTGGAATCCGACTCTGAATGGAAATCAGAATTAACTTATTAACTAGCCGATAATTTCTCGCACTACTTTAGGAATCATCATCCATTTAACCTGGCAAGTTCCCGGGTTGATATCGTCCCAACGAACGGCATAACTTTCTAAGCACACCAAGCCGGCCGTTGGCACTCGAAACGCTGTTTTATCTCGCCCACCACTTAAGATGGTTGCAGTTGCTTCAATCAACGGGTTATGCCCAACCAGCATCATAGTTTCGGCATTTTCAGGAGTTTTGTGTATCGCTTCGATATATTTGCCCACCGATTCGAAATATAAATCTCTGTCCCAACGAACGATACTTTCATCTCTTTTCATCCCTTCGAGGCAAAGTTTTGTAGTTTGTTGCGCTCTTTGGGCGGTAGAAGAAACAATATACTCCGGCCGATATTTAGATTTTCGCAAAAACTTTCCCATTCTGGGTGCATCTTGTAAACCACGACCTGCAAGCGGGCGGTCAAAATCTTCCAATTCGGGATTATCCCAGCTAGACTTAGCGTGACGAAGCAGTAAAATAAACTTCATGATTTAAGTGGCTAAATGTGATGGTTCAAATATATACTTTTTTGCTAATACGGTAAGTAGAACGCCGCGAGCCAGCATAAACGAAAACATTGCCAGCCAGATCGCATGCACTCCCAATACACTATTTGTTACATAGTAAACCGGCAAGAAAATTAGCACCGTTGCAACCAACATAGAATTACGCATTGGTGGAGTTGCCGTAGCTCCAATGTATACACCATCCCAAATAAAACAAATACTATTTACGATAGGTGCAAACACGGTCCAGATTAATACTACCTGAATAGATTCCAGTACCAAAGTCTGATCAGTAAAAATGGTTACTATTTGATCTCCCAATAAAGCATAACTCGCTGTTCCGGCTAGCCCGATTCCTAATCCCCAGATCATACAGCCTTTTATTGCTGCCATTAATTGTTTTCGATCGTTGGCTCCAAAATACCTGCCTACCAAACTTTCCGCAGCGAAAGCAAATCCATCGATACCATACGCACTGATGTACCAGAGTTGAAGCAAGATGGTGTTGGCTGCAAGTACAACATCCCCGGTTTCGGCCGATTTTGCAGTAAAAAATGCATAGGAAGTAACCAAACACAACGTTCGGATGAAAATATCGGAGTTTACCGAAAAAAACTTTTTCAATGCATCTAGTTGAAGTAAATCCTCTCTAAGAATTGGCAGTTCTTTGATATGGTACTTTTTGGCGTATAACCAAATGGCAAAGCCAACCGCAATATAACTGGCAATTAAACTTCCCCATGCCACACCAGCAACGTTCATATCGTATTTTAATACAAAGATCAGGTTTAACAGGATGTTTAACACATTCAGCAGAATGGTAACATACATTGGATAGCGTGCATTTTGCATCCCCAGAAACCAGCCGTTTATTCCAAATAAGGCAAGTGTAGCAGGTGCTGCAAATATTCGAATCGAAAAATAAACTTGTACATAACGCTCAACCTCCGGTGTGGCTTCTACTAATAAAAGCGAAAGTTTTAACACCGGAACTTGCAATAACATAATGGCGATACTAAATGTAAGCGCAACCAATAATACCCTCGCAAGAAGAATTCGGGTTTCTTTAATTTGATTCGCTCCAAAAGCCTGTGCCACCAATCCGGTAGTACCCATTCGCAGAAAACCGAATCCCCAGAAAATAAAATCGAAGATTATACTTCCCACTGCAATTGCTCCCAAGTAGTAAACAGCATCAAGATGACCGATAACAGCGGTATCAACTGCGCCCAATAATGGAACCGACAAATTGCTAATAATATTGGGAATTGCCAGTTGAAGTATTCGTTTGTTCAAAATCTAATTAGTGATTTTTAGATTAAAGATAGGATGCACAGCCATGAGCATTAAATTAATATTGTGTTAGTTTTTGATGGGTTGTGCAGGTTGCATCTATAAAGGGGTGCATGTATTTTCATGCCACTTTAACTAAGCACACAAATTAACTAATAATCTGCTTCTCAAATGGATATCGATACCCGTAATAAAATTTTAAGTGTGGTTCTTGGAATTATCATTATTGCACTTTCGTGGTTGCTCTACGATTCAATTGTAACTCCTTATCAGGAAGTTAAGGAAAGAGAAGCAGAAACTGAGCGGGTTCGTACGCGCATGCTCACCCTTAAAGATGCGCTGGTACAATACGATAGCCGTTACGGTCATTTTCCTCCAACCGAAGGTGGCTTAGATAGCATTGTTACTTATTTATCTACCGATTCATTAATGGTGGCTATGGGCGATACTTTGTTCCGTCAGGCGCCACCGCTTGAGTACTCACCGGAAACTATCATAGTTACTCCTAGAGCTTCGGGTGCACGTTTCATTTACACGCATGTAGATTCAACACGTCCACCATTGTATCTACTCGAAGATCCTGACACGGATGATGCCATTGGTAGTTTGAGCAGAACAACTATGCGTAACGCCCCTAACTGGAATTAATGAATGAGTCTGCCCCTAATTTAGGAGTCTCATTTTTTTCAGACCGGCTATATTACGCCATAAATAATCCTTTGGAGGATGCTGTTTTAACTGAAATTGGAAGCTTTAATTTCAATTTCAATATTGCGAACGCTATTCGAACGCAGCATCCCGATCAATATCCTCATATCCAAGATACCGTAGAACGACTTGTAAAAGAGTACTCTATCGGCTCGGTGCATGCACTCACCATTCCCAGCGACGAATGCTGGACTGCTTTGCCAAAAGTTGTGTATGATAATGCGGATGAGCGCGAAGATCACCTTTCTATTCTGATGAAAGGAGTAAGCCGAGAAGAAATTGAACCAACCTGGCATGCCGTTTCGAAAAGTCAGCGTAAGTTTCTGTGCATTCGCAGAGCTTCCATCATGGAAGGATATTCCCACCTTTCTAAAAAAGTAGGCACCACCGATTTTTCCAGCGACTTTGAAATTGCTGCCCAATGGTCGGCTTTTCATAAGCCGGGTGGATCATTTATGATGATTGGCTGCCACAAAAACGTAATCTCCATAACTTCGTTTATGCTTGGGCAATTTCGTGCAGCAACGTACATCAAATACGATCAGCCCGAAGACTTACCTTACCATTGGTTACAGCAATCGGCCCATTCTAAATGGTTGAAAGGTCTGCATGAACACACTTATTTATTCGGAAAGAACTGCCATGAAATTCAACGCGTACTTTCGCACTTTTGGGATAAATCATCCGAAGTTTCTACACTAAATACGCTCAATCAAATGGGTGTGATGGCCGAAGAGACTACCTATGGCTTTGATCTGGCTGAAGCCTTTCCTGCAATTTTATTGAGTTTGGGATAAAAATGGGTTCAATAAAGCTCAAGCTAAACCCTTAACTTTGAGCTAAAGAAACCAAATCAATCAGCATTACCATGCGGATCATCACCGGAAAATTAAAAGGTCGAAGAATTACCATTCCTAAAGGATTGGACGTTCGTCCAACCACCGATCGTACCAAAGAAAGTATTTTTAACAAAATTGAAGTGTACAAGTATTTGGATGGAGCCACGGTGCTGGATTTATTCGGCGGATCCGGAAATCTTGGTTTTGAAGCCATCTCACGAGGAGTTAAAAATGTGACCTTCGTTGAGATCGATCCTAAAAATGTGGCACTCATCGAAAAAACAGCTCAGGAGTTTGGAATAGATGCTCAGGTTCGCCCCATTGTTTCGGATGTGCAACGTTTCTTAAATGGAATGCCTATTCACTACGATTTCATCTTTTGTGATCCGCCCTATAACTATGAGTGGATGGAAGAAATGATCGCTCAGATTCTAGACAATAATTGGTTGAAAGAAGATGGTTGGTTTATTCTGGAGCACGATAAATACCACAACTATAAAGAGCATCCGCACTGTTTTTTCAGCAAAGCCTACGGCCGTACAACCGTTAGTATTTTTGAGAAGCATCCGGTAGATTCTTAGAACAATTATCAATTTCTCAATGTTCAATTATCAATGTACCCTGCATTGTTAATTGATAAATTCTTAATTGAATTATGAACACTCTCGCACTATACCCCGGTTCTTTCGATCCCATTACTTTCGGCCATCTCGACATTTTGGAACGGGCTGCCAATCTCTTTGAGCGGGTTGTAGTTACCGTTGCTGTAAACAAAGAGAAAAGCGGAGTTTTTACCGGCGACGAACGTGTTGAACTCATCAATCAATGTTTGGAAGGCAAAGAGTGGGCAAAAAGTATTGAGGTTGATCAGTTTACCGGTTTGTTGGTGAATCACGCTAAAAAGCTAAAAGCAAAGACATTGGTTCGTGGAGTACGACAAATATCCGATTTCGAGTATGAGTTCCGAATGGCCCTTACAAACAAACGGCTTGCCCCGGAAGTCGACACCATCTTTTTAATGCCCGATGAGGAATTCACGTTCATTTCGGCATCTCTGGTTAAAGAAATCGCTTATTGGGGAGGCGATCTTTCTTCTTTCGTGCCCGAAAATGTAGCTATAGCTTTACAAGAGAAATACGCTAAATAAATTCGACCCGGTCACTTTCTTCACCTTGTTCCTTAGTTCAATTTACCCGAATTTCCCGATTCACTCACACCATAGGTTTTCGAAATAATGATTTCACAACGCGCGCAAAAACTCCAGCCATCTGCAACACTAAAAGTAACCGGAAGAGCCAAAGAACTAAAGAGAGAAGGTAAATCAATCGTTTCTTTAAGTGCCGGCGAACCCGATTTTAAAACACCCGGTTATATTTGCGAAGCTGCTATTAAGGCTATAAATGATGGACAACATGGATACACCATGAACCCGGGAACACCAGAACTTCGGGAATCCATTTCTGCAAAGTTACAACGCGAGAACAAATTAAATTACGATCCATCTCAAATCATCTGTTCAAATGGTGCCAAACAATCGGTGGGATTTGCAATTTTAGCAACCATTGATGCCGGTGATGAAGTAATTATACCTGCTCCTTATTGGGTTTCTTATCCCGAAATGGTGAGGTTGGCAGAAGGAACTCCGGTAACCGTTCGCACCTCTTTCGAGAACAATTTCCGGCTCACTCCTGATCAACTTGAAGAGGCTATCACTCCCAATACAAAACTGCTTATTCTTTGCTCACCATCTAACCCAACCGGTTCCTGCTACAGCAAAGCGGATTTGGAAGCTCTCGCTGTGGTACTTCGAAAATACCCTGATATTTTGGTGCTTTCGGATGAGATTTATGAGTACATCGTATTTGAAGATGAGCACGTAAGTATTGCAAATGCAGCTCCGGATTTAAAGGATCGTGTGATTTTAATCAACGGCTTTTCGAAAGGTTTTGCCATGACAGGCTGGCGTTTGGGTTACCTCGCTGCACATCCCGATATTGTTAAAGCGGTGAGCAAGATTCAAAGTCAAGAAACTTCGGCTCCTTCTACCATTTCTCAAGCTGCGGGATTGGCGGCTTATTCCAACGATTTGAGCGAAGTGCATGCAATGCGGAATGAATTCAAAAAACGTCGTGATTTTATGGTAGAAAGCCTTAATGCTATTGATGGAGTAGATTGCTTTACTCCGGGTGGCGCTTTTTATGTATTCCCGGATATTTCTGCGCATTTGGGTAAATCTACGCCTGATGGAAATAAGCTTGAGACTTCTACTGATCTCTGCCTTTACCTTTTGGATGAATTCGGCTTAGCTGTAGTTCCGGGCGATGCTTTTGGAGAACCCAATGGATTACGCATGAGTTATGCAGCAAGCGTTCAAGATCTCGAAGAAGCGATGGATAGATTCAGAAATGGCCTGAGTTCGTTGCATTGATCAATCCTATGCATACCGATCGGTTGCGGATTGATACATTTTCGTATGATGACATCTCGTTTATTCGTGAACTAACCAACAGCCCTGGTTGGCTTGAACATATCGGCAACCGCAATATTAACTCAGATCAGGATGCGATCAAGTACCTTGAAACGGGACCACTCTCAAGTTATAAAGTTCATAGTTTCGGGTTGATGCGTGTAGTGCTTTCATCAAATAACCAGCCTATTGGCATGTGTGGTTTTCTTAAACGTGATCAATTAGCTTATCCCGACCTCGGTTTTGCTTTTCTTCCCGAGTTTCAAGGAAAAGGATACGCCTTTGAGGCATCGAAAGCTTTAATAAATTGGGCGTCAAAAAACTTGAAATCCAACTATGTACTTGCGATCACTTCTCAGACTAATCAACGCTCTATCAAACTCTTAGACAAGCTTGGTTTTGAAGAAATTCATCCTGTTACGATGAATAATCAGCTGTTAAAGCAGTTCCAATTTCAATTCGACCGTCCTTAACTCTTATACCTTGTCTACTACCAATTTGTAGGTTGGATCTTCCATCACGTTTATGTCGATGATTTCATCGGCGTTCTTAAGCAATCGAACACAGTCTTTACTCAAGTGTCGTAAATGTACGCGCTTTCCAACTTTTTGATAGCGTTCAGTAATTTTGTTCAATGCCTCAATGGCCGACATATCAACCACGCGACTTTCCGCAAAATCGATGATGATTTCTTCGGGATCGTTTTGGATATCAAACTTGGAATTAAACATACTTACCGATCCAAAAAATAACGGACCATAGATTTCGTAGTGCTTGATTCCGTTTTCGTCGATGTGTTTTCTTGCACGGATTCTTTTTGCGTTATCCCATGCAAAAACAAGAGCTGCTATAATCACTCCAATCAAAACAGCCAGCGCAAGGTTGTGTAACACGGCAGTCACCAGCGTTACGAGCACCATTACAATAATATCAGAAACCGGCATTCGATTGAACGTGCGTAAACTTGCCCATTCAAAGGTTCCGATGGCCACCATAATCATCAGTCCCGTTAAAGCGGCCATTGGCATTCGTTCAATTAGGGAAGCACCAAACATGATGAAAACGAGCAACATCACGGCTGCTACAATCCCGGATAATCGTGCTCTTGCACCGGCAGAAACGTTGATCAAACTCTGACCGATCATAGCGCAGCCACCCATCCCCGAAAAGAAACCGGATAGAATATTCGCAATTCCCTGTGCCGCTGCTTCCTGATTGCCACTTCCTCGTGTTTCTGTAATCTCGTCGATGATATTTAGAGTAAGCAAACTCTCGATTAACCCCACACCTGCCATGATTGCTGCGTAAGGGAAAATGAGCATCAACGTTTCGAGAGTGAATGGAACTTGGGGTATATGAAATGGGGGAAATCCGCCTGAAATAGAAGCAATATCGCCCACGGTTTTTGTTTCAATTCCGAATGCAACTACAATTCCGAACACACTTAAAATTGCCACTAACGAAGCGGGAATTGCCTTACTGATTTTTGGCAATCCCCAAATGATGAGCATCGTTAAGGCAACCAATCCCACTAAGAGATACAAAGGCTCTCCGGTTAACCAACTTCCATCGGCAGCTTTAAACTGATCGAGCTGCGACATGAAAATGATGATCGCTAACCCATTCACAAATCCGAAAATTACCGGATGCGGCACCAATCGCATCAATTTACCGAGCTTAAGTACTCCTGCTGTAACTTGTAGAATCCCAGCCAACACTACGGTTGCAAAGATGTACTCAACACCATGCGATTTTGCCAGCGCTACTAAAACCACCGCAACCGCGCCGGTGGCACCGGAAATCATTCCTGGTCTACCGCCGATTAATGAGGTAATCAAACCCATCATAAACGCAGCGTACAGTCCGGTAAGTGGGGAAAGTCCGGCAATGAGTGCGAAGGCAACTGCTTCGGGAATCAACGCCATAGCTACGGTTAAGCCCGAAAGAATTTCAGTTTTATAATTTATCGGCTGCGAAAAGTCGAAAAGGTTTAAAATACGATCCATTAAAGCGTCTGCTCTTGAAAGATTTGTGTGTGATGAATTTTTGCAAAGCCTTAAAGATACGCATTACCACTTGGCGAAATGATTTTTTGAAGGATTAAAAATCAAAGTGAATCCAATACCAATTTCTTCCACTTGAAAGCGTTTTTTTAAGCTTCAACTATGGCATTTCAATTCTATGCTCGTTGATGAGCTTGTCAATCCATTAAATAACTTGAATTAGTTTTGGCTAATTTGTGCTTATCCTGTGCTTGTAAAAATTGCAGATTAGAATAATTGGTTTCTGTATTGGCACACTAATTGTATTGCTCCCAATCATCAACAAAACAAACAAAAAATTAGACAATGCCTACGTACGAGTATAAGCGTGAAGATGGAAGTACTTTCGAGATTATTCAGAAAATGAGTGAATCGCCGTTAACCGAGTGCCCTACCACCGGGCAAAAAGTTCGTCGTGTAGTTTCCGGTGGCGGTGGCGTAGTGTATAAAGGTGAAGGCTGGTACGTAACCGACTATAAAAACGGAGGCAGCAAAAAGCCCGAAACTACTTCCTCCGATAAATCTCCAGAAAAGAGTACCACCGAATCCACTAAAAGCAAACCAAAGAGCGAAAAAGCCACTCCAACCAATGAGTAGGCTCGAAGAGGCACAAGAAGTTTTACTCGCGAATTGGCGGGACGGATACACCATCCCGAGTCCCTTACTCTATCCGTTTCAATGGCTTTGGGATTCCGGTTTTATCGCTCTTGGTTACGCACATTTTGATGAAGATAAAGCATGGAGCGAAATTAACGCACTCTTTAAAGGACAGTGGAATAATGGTTTTTTGCCGCACATCATTTTTCATCAGGAAAGCGATCAGTATTATCCGGGGCCGGATGTTTGGCAAACGCATACTTTGGATAAAGCGCCCACATCCCCAAAAACATCCGGAATTACCCAGCCACCGGTTCTGGGTTTTATTCTAGAGCAACTTTTCGAGCAGACTAACAATCTAAAAAAAACTACTGAACTAGCTCGAAGAATCATCCCGAAAATCAAGGCTTTCCATCAGTATTTATATAACGAGCGTGACCCAAACACCGAAGGCTTGGTCTACATACGCCATAATTGGGAATCCGGTTTAGACAACTCTCCACTTTGGGATGATGCCCTGCGTCGAATCAACACTCCAAAAAAAGATCTTGCCTCCATCCGGCGAGATTTAGCACATGTGAAAGCGGATAATCGTCCCTCGAATCATGAGTATTTAAAATATATCTGGCTTGTTGAGCACTTTGTAGAATGTGGTTATGAAGAAGAAAAAATTCGGGAACACTGTCCTTTTCTCATTCAGGATCCGGTATTTAATTCCCTTCTGATTGCCTCGAACGAAGCATTATTTCGATTGAGCGAGAAAATCGGAAACCCTGATATGGATTTTCTTAACTGGGCTATTGCCGGAAAAAAGGCGATGAACTCAAAGCTATGGGATGAGGCTTCTGTAAATTATTTGGGGTACGATTTAGTGACCAATCAACAAATAAATGCGCCTTCTAATGCAGGATTTATAGCTGCTCTTTTTGCAGAAATACCAAACTCAAATCAGCTTGACCGAATTATTAGTACGCACTTTTCGAACTTCTCGGATGATGATTTTCGAATGATGCCTACCGTAATGCCTGATGATCCACTTTTTGAGGGCAAACGCTATTGGCGAGGTCCGATCTGGATCAATACCAATTGGTTGTTGATTCGAGGACTCCAAAAAAATGGAGAAAGCACTTGGGCTGATAAAGTGCGGGAACACACGCTCGAACTAATCGAAGAGTTTGGCTTCTACGAATATTTTCATCCCTCTAAACATGCACCCGAAGCCTGCGGAACGCCCATGTTCTCGTGGTCTGCCGCTTTATATCTCGACTTGATTCATCGGCCTTAGTGCGTTAAAATTAGCGCATGACAACAATCGACTGGATTATCATTATTGGGTACCTGCTGGGCTTGGTGGGAATGAGTATTTATTTAGGGCGCGGGCAAACAAGTCAGGCCGATTACTACGTTGGCAATCGCAACATTCCTTGGTGGGCCGTTGGCATTTCTACGATGGCAACCCAAACATCAGCTATTAGTTTTATATCCATTCCTGCTTTTGTTGCACTTAAAGATGGCGGTGGGCTCACGTGGCTTCAATACGAATTGGCCGTTCCACTTGCCATGATTTTGGTGATGGTTTTCCTGATTCCCTTTTTCAGAAAACTTGAGCTCGTTTCGGTGTACGAATATCTGGAATTACGATTTGGTCCTTCTGTTCGAAATCTAATCAGCGGGGTATTCTTGCTGAGTCGGGGATTAGCTACCGGAGTTGGGCTTTACGCCAGCGCCATTGTGCTTTCCGTTGCGCTCGATCTTCCACTTTGGAGCACCATTTTGATGATTGGTGTCATCACCATTATTTACGACACCATTGGCGGTATTTCGGCGGTTATTTATTCGGATGTGATACAGATGGTGGTGCTTTTGGGCGGAATCATTGTATGTATTTTTTACGCTGCCGCCGAAATTGGTGGGTTTGGTGCCATGTTTACCGCAATGCCCGCAGAGCGATTAACGGCCACCGATTTCTCGACCGGTTTGGGGGATGGTGGAGCTGTTCCATTTTGGGCATTTCTGTTTGGTGGTTTTTTCCTATACGCTTCTTACTATGGCACTGATCAAAGTCAGGTGCAGCGTGGCTTGTCGGCAAAGTCGGTGGATGAAGCCAAAAAAGCTTTGATGCTAAATGGTTTGGCTCGATTTCCACTCACTGTGCTGTATATCCTTCTGGGGATTGCTGCTTTTGCTGTGTATCAATCCACACCCGAACTTTCTTCAGCAATTCCAGCAGATAAACCTGATTATTTAATTCCCGAATACATCTTACTGATGTTACCCACCGGATTACGAGCCTTACTCTTTGCCGCTTTATTGGCCGCAGCAATGTCGAGTTTAGATTCGGCATTGAATTCTCTCTCTGCTTCAACCATGCGCGATTTTGTTAGCAAATGGAAGCAGGATTCTGATCAAATACACTTGGGAAAAATTACCACGGTAATTTGGGGTATTCTGGTTACCGGATTCGCTTTTATCGTGGGTGGAATTTCTGATACTGTGATCGAAGCCATTAACAAAATCGGATCAGCTTTTTATGGACCAATTCTGGCTGCATTTCTGGTCGGTATCCTAACGCGCAAAGTAACCACTCGCACTATGTTTATTGGAATTGTTGCAGGAGTAGGCTTCAATATTACGCTTTGGCTTACCTCCGCTAATATTTACTGGATGTGGTGGAATCTGTTTGGATGTGTACTTACCGGCTTTACGGCTTGGATTTTAAGTATTTCGAACACCACGCTCTCACCCGAAAAATATCATATCACCTTTCAGGGATTACTCGAGCGCGAACAAGCATGGACTTCTCGTTATCTCTTCCTGATTGGTTATTTCCTTGCGATTCTTGCTGTTGTATTGATTCTTTGAAGACTTTAGTATCCTCATAAATCTCTCCCTGTCTGATCAATTATTCCAAGATTAAAGCTGAGAGCTTTTGTATTTTCAGCTAATCATTTTCATAAATCAACTCACTCATGAAAAAGACTGTCCTATTCTTGGGAATTTTTCTCATACTCACCCAATGCAAATCTTCTACAAATGGTCCTGACGATGGTAAAGATACCGATCTGAACGGTTATAACGAGACCACTTTTTTTAAAACCGACGGCACGGAAATATTGAATCGACAAGGAGAACCTGTTGTAATTCGTGGATTTGGCCTTGGCGGTTGGTTGATGCCTGAAGGCTACATGTTTAACATGCCCGGCGATTTTGGCCCAACCAAACTGAGAAATGCGATCGAAGATCTTATCGGTGCGGCCGAAACTGAGCGTTGGTTCGATGAATTCAGGACCAATTATGTACAAGAAGCCGACATCATTGCCATGAAAGAATGGGGAGCAGATCACATTCGAATTCCATTCAATCATAAAGTATTCTATAACATGGATACGCAAGAGTTCAATGAACGCGAATTTGATCGTTTAGACCAAGTATTGATTTGGTGCAAGCGCCATCGTCTTGATGTAATTTTAGATATGCACGGCGCACCGGGTGGGCAGAGCAACAAAGAAATTGCAGACAGTGATGGCGTTGCCCGGCTTTGGACCGAGTACGACACCTACATGCCTGTCACCATCAAAATATGGACAGAAATTGCTCGTCGTTACGCCGATGAAACCATCATTATTGGCTATGATTTACTCAATGAGCCGGTAACTCCCGATGGATATGGAGCTGAAGATGTACTTCGGTTCCACACAGATATCATACCTGAAATCCGAAAAGTAGATCAAAATCACATTTTATTTATCAACGGAAATTATTTTTCTACCACCTTCGATCTACTGGATCAAATACCATCTCAAGCTGAAAATGTCGTTTTTGCTTTTCATAAATACTGGAACGAAACCGATCAAGGCACCATCAATTATTTACTGGATTTGCGAAATCGAACACAGACGCCACTTTGGTTGGGTGAATCCGGTGAAAACTCTAACCCATGGTTTTATGAAACCATACGGTTAGTGGAAAGTAATGGCATCGGCTGGAACTGGTGGACACATAAAAAGTTAGGAACCATCACTTCGCCACTATCAGCAAATGGTAATCCGAACTATAACAAAGTGGTAGAATACTGGAAAGGCAATGGTCCGCGTCCATCAGCAGAAGAAGCACGTGATGGATTATTTCAAATGGCCGAAGATTTAGCCATCGACAAAACGGATTTTCGCCCCGATGTAGTAGCGGCTCTCTTTTCTCCGGATTTTGGCTCTCAAAACCGACCCTATACTGATCTCACAATTCCCGGCGTGATTGCAGCGGTGCATTACGATATCGGCAATAATGGTGTTTCTTATTTCGATACCGAATACAAACGCGTAAGTAGCGATGACGACCAAAATAATGGTAACAATGGGTGGTCGATGAGAAACGATGGAGTGGATATTGAAGCAAGCGATGCAAATCCTTCGGGCTATAACATCGGTTGGATTGAAACCGGTGAGTGGCTGGAATATACCGCAGAAGTTACGACGGCAGGTGAATACACCGTTACTGCACGAGTAGCATCTTCGAATTCATCGGGTAGATTTCGTGTTCGCGTAAATAATAAACCGGTGGGAGCAGATGCACCTATCCCAAATACGGGCGGATTCCAAAACTGGCAAGAAATTACCTTAGGAACCGATGATTTCGAAGCCGGAACTGTGTTAATTCGAGTTGAAATTCTTTCAGGAGGGTTTAATTTTAGCCAACTTACTTTCGAATAAACTTAGTACTATTCCTGCATGAGTAATTCGTATCAACAAGCGGTAGATCAGTTCGTTGAACTGTGGGGAAACATGGCCTCTTCGTGGGGTATCAATAAAACGATGTCGCAGATTCATGCTTTGTTGTATGCCGAGTCGCACCCGATGGATACCGATGCAATCATGACAAAGCTTGATATCAGTCGCGGAAATGCGAACATGAATCTGCATCGGTTATTAGAATGGGAGCTCATCAAAAAAGTAAACTACCCCCGCGATCGAAAAGATTATTACTCGGCCGAAACTGATATCTGGAAAATTGTTTCCACCATCATCAAAGAACGGCAACAACGGGAAATTGCTCCAATCCGAGCAGAGTTATTGGAGTGTATAAAAACCCTAGAACAAGGCGGACTCGAAGATCAGGAGAGCAAGGATTTTAAGCAGCGCATCGAAAATTATTACGATTTTCTCGAAATGTTCGAGCGTTTTACCGATGCTCTGCTGCCCTACATCAACAAGAAAAATCTCGGTTTTTTAAAGCAGTTGATTAAGCTGGTTGAAGTGAAAGAATCACTGAAAGACAGTTTTAAAGGTGGCGAAAAAATCTAACAGAGCCCGCGGTGATGAAGCCGAAGATCTGGCTTGTGATTATCTCATCGAAAAAGGGTATCGGATTTTAGAGCGCAATTATTACGCAGGGCATTCCGAAGTAGATATCATCGCACAAATTGGTGAAATCGTCGTTTTTATTGAAGTGAAGATGCGTTCGAGCACCGGATTCGGAACCCCCATAGAGTTTGTGAACGAAGCTAAAATGGAGCACATTTATCACGCTGCGGAATACTGGACTCAACAAACCAAACGCTTTGATGCTCCGCAGCGCTTCGATGTTATCGGCATTTTAAAGAAGAAAGGACAGCCTCCCAAAATCACACATCTCCAAGATGCTTACAGATAAAATTTAGGTTGGCAAATCTTCTCATTTAGCTCGACTTTATGCCGATGTCTGAACCCATGAGATTTATTGATTATCTGCGCAGTTTGCTGGGTATCCTGTTATTTGTGATACTCTTTATTATTGCCATTCCCCTCATTTTGGTGATTTTATTGCTTTCTTTCGGCAAAGCCACCGATTTTGTGATCCGCACATTTGCCCCTGCAATTGCCCGACCTGTTTTATGGGTGATCGGAATTCGATTCAAAGTTAAGCACCATGGAAAACCTTATGATGGTCCGGCTGTAGTTATTATTAACCACTCCTCAACGCTGGACATTTTAACCATGATGGCTGTTGGGATGGATAAAATTCGTTTCGTTGCCAAGTGGGAGCTCCAGTATTTCCCTTTCTTTTTTATTGTGGGAAGACTTACCGGACAAGTATTCATCAAACGCCAAAAAAGAGAACAAGCGATAAATACACTCACCAGCACCTACGACCGATTAAAACGACAGCAACTATCGGTAATGGTGGCACCCGAAGGATCACGGAAGCACGAAGGGATTATCGGTCCGTTTAAAAAGGGTGCTTTTCGGATGGCCATTGATCTGAACTATCCGATTTTGCCCATTTACTTTGAAGGTAACAATCGTCTCAGTTTTGGCGGCTCCATAATGGCTAGAAGTGGGGAACTCACTGCGCACATTCACCCACCGGTCGACACTTCCGATTGGAGTTTGGAAACCATTAATGAACACATTCACGAAGTGAGGGCGTTGTATTTACACTGGGCCGGAGTAGACGAAGAATCAAACTCTAGGTACGAGATACTGAACGCTAAATAATTCGTTTTTATCGGTCCAAACCTGCTCTACTTCAAACCACGGAGCAACGATTCCAGAAAACTCTTCTTGGGTATATTTATGGGAATTTTCTGTGTGCAGATATTCTCCTTCCTCGATCTGAAACACCTGCCCATTTATCTGGACAGAATGTGATTTAGTGGCATACAATCGCATTTCGATACAACCCTTTTCTTCAACCCAAAGTGCTTTATGCTCGAATAGATCAGGATCAAAGTTTGCATCAATTTTACGATTCAAATGCACCAGCATATTTTTGTTGAACGCAGCGGTAATTCCTTTTGAGTCGTTATATGCGGCTTCCAGAATATTGATGTCTTTTTTAAGATCCACACCTATCAAAACTCCACCTTGTTTGCCTACGATATCTGCAATTACAGAAAAGAAACGCTGAACGGTGTTCAGTTTGAAATTCCCGATTGTGGATCCGGGAAAAAACACAATACGGCGCGCATTTGGATGTGTATTGGGTAATTCAAAAGGACGTGTATAATCGGCCTCAAGAGGCTCAATATCGATGTTCGGATATTCTTTCTGCAATTGATCTGCCACTTTGAACAAGTAATCGCCCGAAATATCGATAGGCACGTAACAACGAATAGAATCCATTTTGTCGAGTAAGATTCGGGTTTTCTCACTACTGCCACTCCCCGGCTCAATCAGCTCGATATTATCGCCCAGTTTTTCCGCCATTTCGTCCAGGTAATACTCCAGAATCATCCGCTCGGTACGGGTTGGATAATATTCCTCCAACTCGGTGATTTCATCGAAAAGTTGAGATCCCTTTTCGTCGTAAAAATACTTGCTGGGCAACTGTTTTGGGGTGTTTTTCATCCCCGCAATAATCTCTTGAGTAATGGTATTTGTTTTCGTCAATGTATCTTCCATAATTATCGTGCCAGCCGAATACCACTAAATTGCCACCGTGCATTGGCATGGAAGAAATTGCGATACGTTTTTCTGATATGAGATTTTGAAGTTGCACAAGAACCGCCACGCAACACGTATTGATTGGCCATAAACTTGCCGTTGTATTCGCCCAATGCGCCGGGTAAAGGCTTATAATTTGGATACGGCGAATAACTGCTCATCGTCCACTCCCACACATCTCCATACATTTGAGTTAATGCATTCGGTGCATTTGGTGTTGCCGTAGGATGAAAATGATCGTCATCAACAAAATTTCCGCTTATCTCTAAATCTCCGCACGCATGTTCCCATTCCTGCTCGGTGGGTAAACGGCATCCTTTCCAACGGGCAAATGCGTCTGCTTCAAAATAACTAACGTGTGTAACCGGCTCCTCGTTTTCAACCTTTCTGGCTCCGGATAGGGTAAAATTCATCCACTCACCATCGCGCTTAAACCAATACAACGGTGCTTTCCATTGTACTTGTTGTACGGTCGACCACCCCTCATCCAACCAAAGTTCTGAGCGCTCGTAGCCACCATCATCCATAAACTCCAGATACTCGCCATTGGTAATTAAGCGATTGGCCAACTCAAATTGCTGTACAAATGTTTTGTGTTGTGGATGCTCGTTATCGTAGGTAAACTCATCACCGGAGTTGCCGATCTCTACAATTCCTTCGTCGAACGGAATCCAAGTGAGTGGGTTCGTCGGTGCGCTTTCTCGAAGTTCACGTTCTTTGTATGTAGGAAGCAACGGATTTTGAGCCAGTAAATATTTCAGATCCGTCAGAATTAATTCCTGATGTTGTTGCTCGTGATGATTTCCAATCTCAACGACTTTCGCAGCTTCTGTCCATGTATTTTCATCACAATTTTCTATGAAGCTCTGAACCTGTTCGTTCACATATTCCCTATATTCGAACACTTCAGAAACGGTGGGGCGTGACAATAACCCACGCTTAGCCCGGGTAAAAGGCACGCCTGTTTGCAAATAGTAAGAATTAAAGAAATACGCATACTGTGGATGCATACTTTCGAAGGATGCATCAAACTTCCCTAACACAAAAGTTTCGAAAAACCAGCTGGTATGGGCGAGATGCCATTTTGCCGGACTCGCACTCTCCATGGGTTGAATTACGAAATCCTCGGTTTCTAAAGGCTCTACCAGATAATGTGTAAACGCTCGAATGCTTTGAAACTGATTTAGAAGGTTCTCTCTGCTTAATCTAAATGTTAGATCATTTTCGGTAATAGAAGTCATCGGCCGTAAGAATGTTAAATAATATCCTTAGCAATGTACCGAAACCAAATCAAAGGAGAAAAAATAATGGGGTTAAGAAATATTTACCCCGAAAAAACCAACCTACTTATCTCTGTAAAAATAGATTTTCTTATTTACACTATCGCGCCGACTTTTAACGGTAAAATCTTTACCTCGGCAAAATTGATACACGGCCGTTCGCATTGAATTTACGCCCTTTTCGTTCGAATACGATACTTCTATAGCCTGCCCATTCGGTTTTAATTTTTCAATGGCTTCTAACAGCGGCCTGAATTTTGAAGACCTCTTTTTAGAGGATTTGATGTTAGATCGCTTTACAAATTTTATTTCCACAATACTATACGCTAATGTTATTGCTCCAAATCTATTATTTTTTTACAAAGAACAGTACAAACTTAAGAAATATTAATATACGATTGTATATACAGCTACATTTTCGCAGTAAACGAATTTTATAATCTAATCTCGATATTTGATCTAATATTGAGGACTAATTTTTTCTGAAAAACGGCAGAATTCGGGTCTTTCCCTTCTTCCTCTCGTGCCGAACCTCCGGTTCGGTATGCGTGCCTGAACCACTGGTTCAACTATTCGAATTGCGGATTTAAGGGATTTACAGATTACGCAGATGAACATCCGCGAAATCCAGTAATCCGTCTAATCCGTGATTCTAAATTATGATGGTGAGGTGGAAATGATACCTTATTCTCGTACTGAACCACAGGTTCGGTATACGTGTTTGAACCACTGGTTCATTTTTTTGATTGCTGTTAGACAATTAGTGGAACCAGTGGTTCCATATTAGCATCACGAACCCGTGGTTTGTGACGAGGGGAAAACGGAATCACTGCTATTCAATTACTTCTATCAAATATTCTTTAAAAGGATCACTTGATAATGGGTCTCGATCAATAACATGAACAAGTAAATCATACTCACCCGGATTATTTGGAGTATCCCAAACCGTCTTTGCTGTAGTAGTTGTTCTAACTTCTGAGTTGGCAATTACCCAAGTAAACTCATAGTTATCCAGATTTAAGCTATCAGAAATAATTACCTCAAATTCTACTTGAGAATTGGTTTTTATGGTCTCGGGACTTGTTCTCAATTCTAAAATCGTGGTATTGAAGACCGGATCGTCATCTATATTTCCATCGCAAGAAGTGACAATTAGTAAGAGACTAATCGATATGAGGATGAGGTTATTCAAAGTTTTTTTAATAAGTAATGAAAAGCAAAAATTTGCTCGTTCTTCTGTGCCTAGAGAAAAATTAATTTGTATTTCATGTCCCCAAATTTAGTTAATAACAAAAAAACGAAAAAATTCTTGATCACTGAAAGTATTATTAATATTAACACTTAGTGTATTTATGTTATCACCTTCAATAAGTGCCTCAATTTCAAGTTCACATCTTTGAGTGACTATAGTTGATGGATATCCTTTAATCACCCAAATAAAAGACAAATCAGGTTTATAATTACTAAGTATACAATTTATAAACACTTTATCCCCAATTATAGTTGTATCTGGGTAAACACTTACAGAAGTAATTTCGACAATTGGTTCATCTGGGTCAGGTGTACCGGAGTTTGAAGGTAAATTACATCCGATAAAAACGGTAATAATTACGATGATCAGATACTTAAAAGGCATAGTGCGAACCTAAATGAAATTCCATCAAAATAAATGTTAGATACTTTTTTTGAATTACTTTGATTGTCTTTAATTGAATGACTTAAATCTCTATGATAACCGAAAGAAAATTGAAACTTTACGTGTTTCGGAAATTTATATTCCAATCCAAAAGATAAATTTAACCTAGCTAAATTTTCACTATATAAGTGAGTAATAGAAGTTGGTATACTGTTCCCAAAAAAACAATACTTATTCTCGTACCGAACCACCGGTTCTTCTCATACCGAACCACCGGTTCGGTATGCATGCCTGAACCACTGGTTCAACAATTCTACAAATAATTTGTAAGGAGTTCATCAAAAACACGTCCTACTAAATAAAAAAGATATGGGACGAAGTCGATATAAAATCCACGAAGAGTATTATCCTTACTTTATCACCTGCACAGCTAAGAGTGGACTTCCGCTCTTTTCAATTCCAGCAGTTGCCGAAATAATTCTAAACAATCTGTTGTATGTACAACGCCAAAGAGAAGTCACGCTTTATGGATATGTGATCATGGAAAACCACTTTCATGCTATCGTTTTGGGGGATGATCTATCAAAGAAGCTGCGATTAACTAAATCATTTATGGCTCGACAAATTGTGGACTTACTGCAAGAATTGAACAAGTTTAAACATTTAAGAGAGCTTCAGTTTCGTAAACTATCTCACAAGAAACGATCGGATTATCAGGTTTGGGAAGAAGGTTTCCACCCTAAGCAAATTGATAGTGATAAAATGATGATCCAAAAATTGGAATATATTCACTTCAATCCTGTTGTCAGAGGTTTTGTTGATTCTCCAAATGATTGGAGATATTCATCTGCGAGAAATTATAATGGCGAGGCAGGGTTAATACCAGTTACACTTTTTTCAGGGTAGGTAGTGGAACCGGTGGTTCCAAGTAGGCATCACGAACCCGTGGTTCGTGACGAGGGGAAGGATTACTCTAAAAGTGACTGTGAACTTGAAGCCATAAAAAAAGCCTTCCTGCATTCGCAGAAAGGCTTTGTAAAAGTGGGCGATGAGGGACTCGAACCCCCGACCCCCTCGGTGTAAACGAGGTGCTCTAAACCAACTGAGCTAATCGCCCTGATTGTTTCAAGGGCGACAAATATACGAGTATTTCTAACCCATCAAAAGAAAAAATAGCAATCATATTGATTATTTGGTTAACACTGTTAACTTACGCACACATCAATTCTGAACTATGGGCACAACAAGCAATTATAGAGGAACACCGGTTTTGGTGGATGGCGTCCGGATTCCTTTTTTAAAATCATCCACCAACTATAAACACCTAATGGCTTACGATCTCGGGCGAATGGCTATCTCGGGTTTGCTCGCCAGAAATGATCTCGATCCTGCTACCATAGATCAGGTAATTATGGGTACGGTAATTCAGGAAGTGAAGACCAGTAATGTTGCCCGCGAAAGTGCCTTAGGCGCCGGCATCCCCAATACCGTTCCGGCTCACACCGTTTCGATGGCCTGCATCTCCTCCAATCAGGCAATTACCTCGGGGATGGAGATGATCAGAACCGGACAGGCAAAGATCGTACTTGCAGGCGGCACCGAAACCATGAGCGACATTCCCGTTCGCTTCAAAAAGAAATTCCGACAAAAAGTACTGGATGCCCGAAAGTATAAATCGCCCGTTGAGTTTTTGAAGTTTTTTAAGGGATTGGGAATCAAAGATTTTTTACCCGAACTACCCGCCATCGCCGAATTCTCGACCGGAGAAACGATGGGACAATCTGCCGATCGAATGGCCGCACGATTTGGAGTTTCGCGTACCGATCAAGATGAATTTGCGATGCGATCGCATTACTTGGCCGCAAAAGCAACTGAAGAAGGTTTACTGAAACAGGAAGTACTTGAAACTCCTGTCCCCCCAAAATTTGATTTAGTTACACAAGACAACGGTTTCCGTGCGGATACAACCATGGAGAAACTCGGAAAACTCCGCCAGGCTTTCATCAATCCGCACGGCACCATCACCGCCGGAAATGCTTCTTTTTTAACCGACGGTGCCTCTGCATCATTGATCATGGATGAGCAATCTGCCCTGGATTTAGGACTCAAACCAAAAGCCTACCTACGCGAATATGTGTATGTGAGTCAAGATCCGGGTGATGAACTACTTCTCGGTCCTGCTTACGCCACTCCAAAAGTGCTGGATCGAATGGAATTATCACTCGCCGACATTGATGTATTTGAAGTACACGAAGCATTTGCCGGTCAGGTTCTTGCCGTTTTGAATGCGCTAGATTCTAAAGAATTTGCCAAAAAATCGTTGGGCAAAAACCAGAAAGTCGGGCAAATCCCGATGGACAAAATGAACACCTTAGGTGGCTCACTATCTTTAGGGCATCCTTTTGGAGCCACCGGTGTTCGTTTGGTTACCACCGCCGCAAACCGCTTAATCCGCGAAGATGGCAAATACGCACTCGTCACCGCCTGCGCCGCCGGCGGACAAGGTCATGCTATTGTTTTGGAGAGGTATGCTAAGTAATCGATCTCATATTACAATGAATAAACTCGTTGATAAGACTCAGCATATTTTTAAAAAGTCTCCCCTCCTTACCAAGGAGGGGAACAAGGGGAGGTCCGAATCGAGCACGAAGTTATTTAAAGAGCTCAAGCCTCCAACTTTTCGACCTCATCTGTCTTCTCCTTCTCAAGGAGAAGAACTCGTTGATAAGACTCTGACCATTTTTACAGAGTCTCCCCTCCTTATTAAGGAGGGGAACAAGGGGAGGTCGAAGTATCGACTTAGTATTTCATTCAATATCTGAGATTTTATGGGCCTCAAAAATCCACAAAATACTAAACACTTACGTCGCGAGCTTCGACAAAAGATGACAGAAGCTGAAACCGTGTTATGGGATCATGTTCGAGCCAAAAAATTGGGTGTAAATGTAAAACGACAGTATGGAATTGGACCTTACATATTAGACTTTTATATCCCAAAAATTAGACTCGCCATAGAAGTGGATGGGGGGATTCATCTAAAACCTGAGGTAAAAGAAAAGGACATCAATAAAGATGCTTTTTTGAATGAAAACGGAATTAGGGTAATCCGGTTCACTAATGATGATGTCTTAAATAAGACTGCAAGTGTTTTATTTGAAATTAATACAAGAGTTGAGGCTGAAAGTGATCAATCAACTTAAATACCGACCTCTTCCACCTACGTACAAATACATACTTCGGTGGATAAATCTGTTTTCTCCTTCTCAAGGAGAAGGACTCGTTGATAAGACTCCAAACAATTTTAAGGAGTCTCCCCTCCTTACCAAGGAGGGGAACAAGGGGAGGTCCGAACCGAGCAAGAATTTATCCAAAAAGCTCAAACCACACACACAACTCAACTTACAACTGATACTATGAGCTACATCCAACAAGAAATCAAAGATTCCGTGGCGATTTTGAGCCTCGATAAACCCGGTGAAAAGGTAAATACGCTGGATGAGGCTATGATGCAACAATTCAGTGAGATATTGGACTCTATAGAGAACGATGATTCGGTTAATGGCGTGGTGCTCATCAGCAGGAAAAAAGACAATTTTATTGCCGGGGCCGATATCGATATGTTCAAAGCTCGGGAAACGGCTGAAGAGCTGGAGCAACTCAGTCTGGATGGTCATGCCATCTTGAATAGAATTGCTGATTTCAAAAAACCGGTGGTAGTGGCGATACATGGGAGTTGTATGGGTGGCGGACTTGAGCTTTCGCTGGCATGTCATTATCGGATTGCATCCAACCACAAAAAAACGGTGTTGGCACTTCCTGAAGTTAAACTTGGAGTTATTCCCGGCACAGGAGGTACTCAACGACTCCCTCGCCTGGTGGGTATTCAAAAGGCTTTGGGATACATGCTTACTGGAAAAAACATCTATGCCCGTTCAGCGAAGAAAATTGGATTGGTTGATGAGCTCATCCACAAAGATGCACTAGAAGAAGCCGCTATACAAGCCGTTGGTAAGCAGACCGGTTCTAAGAAATATGAGAGAAAAGATCGACGTTCATTTGTCGAAAAATTACTGGAAGGCAATCCAATTGGGCGAAGCATCATCTTTTCTCAGGCACGCAAAAAAACACTCGGACAAACTAAAGGTAATTATCCCGCGCCGATGTACATCATCGATTCGGTAGAGTTTGGATTTAAATACGGGCTTAAAAAAGGACTTGAAAACGAAGCCAAACTTTTTGGGGAAGCCGGAGCCACACCGGAATCCCGCGCACTGGTAAATCTGTTTTTCGGGATGACCGACGCCAAAAAGAATCCGCTTGAATCGAAAGTGCGTTCAGTAAATACGATCGGAATTTTAGGCGCTGGATTGATGGGCTCCGGCATTGCAGATGTGAGCATCAATAAAGGAAAATACTCAGTGCTGTTGAAAGATCGTACGATGGAAGATGCCGCAAAAGGTGAAAAAGCGATTTATGATGAGCTGAATCAAAAAACCAAAAAACGAATACTTAGCGAATTTGAACGGGATCAGATTTTTAGTCGCGTTACCGGAACTGACTCCTACGATGCTTTTGGCAAAGCTGACGTTGTGATTGAAGCAGTTTTTGAAGATTTGGATCTTAAGCGACGCATTGTTGCTGAGGTGGAAGCAAACACCAAAGATCACTGTATTTTTGCCACAAACACCTCTTCCCTTCCGATTTCAGAAATTGCTGAAGGTGCTAAACGACCTGAAAATATTATCGGGATGCATTATTTCTCACCCGTGCAAAAAATGCCGCTGCTGGAAATAATCACTACAGAGCAAACCGCTGATTGGGTCACGGCAACTGCCTATGATATTGGTGTCAAGCAAGGAAAAACGGTGATTGTTGTAGGTGATGGTCCCGGTTTTTACACCACTCGAATTTTAGCACCTTATATGAATGAGGCGTTGTTGTTGCTGGAAGAAGGCGCTTCGATTGAGTTTCTCGATTCAGTAATGAAGAAATTCGGATATCCGGTTGGACCAATGGCACTGCTCGACGAAGTTGGAATGGATGTTGGTGCACACGTAGGCGAAACGATAGCACCGATGTTTAATGCCCGAGGTGGTAAGTCATCCACCAAAGCCAAAGAGTTAATGGATGCAGGATATCTCGGCCGGAAAAATAAAAAGGGCTTATACACCTACGAATCTAAGAAAAAGCAGGTGAACGCTGCCATTTATCAGCACTTTGGAGGCTCAAATCGGAAAAATCCCGATGCAGAATACGCTCAGCTACGCATGGCTCTGATGATGGTAAATGAAGCGGCTTATTGTTTACAGGAAGGAATTTTGAAATCCCCAACTGATGGAGATTTAGGTGCCATTTTGGGATTGGGATTCCCACCCTTCACCGGCGGTCCGTTCCGATATGTGGATTATGCCGGAGTTGAAAATGTAGTGGATCGCATGCATCAATTTACCGATCGATTTGGAGTACGATTTACTCCCGCCCCTATTTTGGTGGATATGGCAAAATCCGGAAAGACTTTTTATTGATTTATTTCTGCCACGGAAGCACAAAAGCACGGAATTTGTATTGATTAGATCTCGTATCGAATTACTGGTTCTCAAATCCCCAATTTTTCGACCTCTCCCACCTACGTACGAATACGCACTTCGATGGATAAATCTGTCTTCTCCTTCTCAAGGAGAAGAACTCGTTGATAGAACCCCAAATAATCTTACAGCGTCTCCCCTCCTTGCGAAGGAGGGGAACAAGGGGCGGTCGATTAACGAAAAGACAACCTACACAAAAATCATGTTTAGGCGCATTAGGCGCATTAGGCGCAGGTTATTCGATCTCATCACCGGAACCACTGGTTCCACAACCGAAGCATGTTTACCACTAGTCCCACTATCTCCCAAATCGCAAAGCTACAATACACTGCAACTAGTACTAGCGTTTTGAATATTATCCGCGAAATTTCTAATTTGTTACTCGTTACGTAACACGTGTATCATGATAAAATCCTTTGCTGATAAAGAGACTGAGAAAATATTTGAGAGATCCTACTCCAAAAAGTTACCTGAGAATATTCAGCGTAGGGCCTATCGGAAACTTCTTCAAATTGATTTGATGTCTAGCGTTGAGGAATTAAGGTCACCACCTGGAAATCGACTAGAAAAATTATCCGGTAATCGTGAAGGACAGCATAGCATCAGAATCAATAATCAATGGCGTATTTGCTTTATTTGGAAGGATTCAGATGCATTTGAAGTAGAAATTATAGACTACCACAAGTAATGATTATGAAAAAAATAGCCCCTGTACATCCCGGAGAAATGTTAAAAGAGGAGTTTTTAGATCCTTTGAATATTACTCAACGTGAGTTTTCGCGTATTATAAAAGTGCCTGCGAATCGGGTAAATCAAATCATAAACGGCAAACGATCAATAACCGGAGATACAGCAATTCGATTTAGTATTGCGTTGAATACTACCCCGGAATTTTGGCTGAGACTTCAGGATCGATATGAATTAGAAACAACATACGATGCAATTGGTGAACAACTTAAAAAAGAGATTCAACCCATCGTTACTTCCTAAATTGGATTGTTCTTAGTGCCACGGAAGCACTAAAGCACGGAAATAGTTGGCTGACTGTTCAATTTGATTATACAATCTCAGTTAGACTTCGTCACGAACCACCAGCTCTCAAGCCCCCAACTTTTCGACCTCTTCTGTCTTCTCCTTCTCAAGGAGAAGAACTCGTTGATAGAGCCCAAAATAATCTTACAGCGTCTCCCCTCCTTTCGAAGGAGGGGAACAAGGGGCGGTCGATTAACGAAAAGACAACCTACATAAAAACTTTGTTTAGGCGCATTTGGCGCAGGTCATTTAGAACTCGTCACAAACCACAGGTTCCACCACCGAAGCACCTTGTCTATTTGTCTATTTGCCAATAAAACACAATAGCACTGAATAAAAAGCGCACTATCTTTCCCCAAAGCTTCTATCTTTGCGCTGATTATGTTAAAACGATTTGCATATCTGGCGCTAGCCATAATAATGACACCTATCTTTCTGAAGGCTCAAACCATTGAGGTTAAAGGCATCGAAATTTATGGGCAAAATTTATCTGCTACGGATGATCTTGGGGTGTTAAGTGCTTTGATTGCAAACACCAAAAATCCGGCTTTTTTTAAAAAGAATGGCCTTGTTGAGTTCGAAGAAGAATCCAAACAGTATGCAAATGGGTTTACCATAGATTTTCAACTCATGATTAATGAAAATCCATCAAATGAATACATAATCGGTATACATGCCGGGAATATTGAAACCTACTTTGGCACTACCGCATCCATACAATTCGATTCCCTCGCTGCAAACACTACGGTGTTGAATAAAAGCGAATATTTTAAACTACACGCCGGCTATCAGCGAGTGTTTAGAACCAGTAAAAAACTAAAGTTTACTGTGGGTGGAATATTGAATTTTGGCATTCCGGTCTCGTCAATTACTACCCAAACGGTCAACACCGAGTTTTTCCCGGAATCATATCAGTTTTTTGGGAAGCAATCTCCACTCATTGGATTATCAATCCCGCTATCAGCCCGCCTGAAACTCGTTCGCAATGTTTCCATTTCGCTAACTAGTCGACCAACTTTTACCAGTCATCGAGCTGATGGAAACCGTTCTTCCACGGTGTTCCAAGGAACGCATCTCAGCCTGCATTTCAGACTCCGAAATCAATGAAAAAACTGTTGTTTCTGCTTTTCTTTTTGATGATTGGAAGTGCTCAAGCTCAGTACACGTTAAGTGGACACGTATATGATAGGTCGGATGGAGAATCGCTTCCGGGAGCAACGCTTTATTTACCGGAAATTCAGTCAGGTACTGCAACCAATGCTTATGGATTTTATTCCATCTCTCCATCAACAAGCACATTCAGAGTTCAGGTTTCTTATCTGGGGTATCAAACCATCGACACCACCCTTAGTTTGTCAGAAAATCTTACGCTCAATTTTTTTCTTGATGAGAATGTGGGGCAATTAGGAGAGATCGAAGTAAGTGCAACTCCCATCGAACTGCAAGAGCAAGTGAATTCGACGCGAATGGGAACCATCAAGCTTCAGCCTCGTGAAATCAGCTCAATTCCAACACTTGGCGGCGAATCGGATTTGATCAAAGTAGCTCAGCTTTTACCCGGCGTTACCAGTGGCAACGAAGGCACCACCGGAATGTTCGTACGCGGCGGAACCGACGATCAAAACCTGGTAATTCTGGACGATGCTGTGGTTTATAACATCGGGCATCTTTTTGGGTTTTTCTCTGTATTTAATTCCGATGCCATCAAAAATGTAGAATTGGTAAAAGGAGCTTTTCCGGCAAATCAAGGCGGACGATTATCTTCGGTGATGGACGTAAGAATGAACGAGGGAAGTTTACAACGCTATAATGCACGGGGCGGTATTGGCTTACTTACTTCACGGCTCACTATCGATGGTCCGGTTATACCCGAGAAAATGAGTTTTATGGTAGCTGCACGACGCACTTACATTGACAAAGTCTTTCAGGCAGTAGGTGTGCCACTGCCCTATTATTTTTACGATTACAACGCTAAACTTAATTACAAGATCAGCGAAAATGATCGTATTTATGTAAGTACTTATTTGGGGGATGATGTACTCGCTTTTGATGAAACCGAGCAAACAAATGAAGGCAGTGAAGATCTGGGTTTTGGATTTAATCTTGGGAATTTCACTTCAACTATTCGATGGAATCACATCTACAAAAACAAGAAAACATTCAGCAATGTAACCCTCCATCAAACGCGATTTAAATACGATATCGAAGGCGATTTTATTAATAATAGCATACTGATTCGTTCGCAAATTCAAGATGTGGGCTTATCCGCAGACTGGGAATATTTCGAAAGTCCGAACAATAAATTTGTATTCGGTGCTCAAACCGTTGGGCATTTCTTCCGGCCAAATGTTATATCTACTTCAGGCGAGATCAGCGACTTTATTGAAAATCGAAAAGGTGGGCTTATTCAAAATCTGGAAGGAGCTATTTATGCAGGCAATGAAAGAGAGTTAACTGAAAACCTGAGTGTAAATGTCGGATTACGTTTATCATTTACTGCCGCTGAAAATGCATTCTATTCAGGACCTGAACCTAGATTGGCTGCCCGATATAAGTTCAATGATCGTCATTCTGTGAAAGCAAGTTACAGCTTGATGCGCCAATATATGCATCGTGTTTCATCGTCAAGTATCGCCTTGCCTACCGATTTGTGGTATCCGGTAACAGCATCCATCAAACCGCAATATTCGCATCAAATTAGTACCGGATATACAAGAATTTTTCCTGCTGAACAGATCAGCGTGACAATTGAAGGATATCTAAAATCACTCGAAAACCTGATAGAATATCGCGAAGGTGCATCGTTAATCTTGAACGATAATTTTGAAAATGAGCTACTTGCAGGTTCAGGTCGTTCTATTGGATTAGAATTTCTGATCCGAAAAAACAGCGGCAAGTTTACAGGTTGGGCTAGTTATTCGATTTCTAAAACAAATCGAACTTTTGATGAATTAAATCGAGGGCAAACGTATCCTGCAAAATATGACCGCCGTCATGTGGCAAGCTTTGTTTCTCTGTTCGAATTCAATGATCGTGTGTCATTTTCAGCGGTATGGACGTATCAATCGGGAGCTAGATTTACCCCTCAAACCGGACAGTTTTTAATGCCAAACTCATCCCTCACTTCCGTCGAGTTGATACCAATTTATGATGATCGAAATGGAACCGCATTAGGCTCCTCACATCGATTAGACATCAATTTTATTTTGAAACCAAGAGGAAGTCGACGATTTGGGGGCGAATGGCATATTGGAGCTTATAATTTTTACAACAGAGCCGCGCCTTTTCGTGTTGATGTTCAATACAATGGCTCGGCGTATGAATATGCACAACAAGGGCTGTTCGGGTTTATCCCGAGTATCGCCTATAACTTTAATTTTTCATCGAAGTGATGTTGATGAGATACATAACTTCATTTGCAAAGGAGGTTCGCCATCTGAATCGATCTCTGTTTCTAGAGATTACTTCTCCCGACAAGTCGGGTTCACCAAGGTGGTTACTACTTTTCACCATTTTGCTACTTCAAGCATGTGTGCCTGAAAACCTTCCAATTTCTGTGCAGCCGGATGAATCAAAAATTGCAGTGGCGTCCTTAGTTGGCCCGGAAGAAATTGTGGTTGTATCACTTTCTAAAAGTTTTTCTGCGTTATCCGCCGAAGATATTCTTGATATATCTGATAACTTTATTGAGCGATTATTAATCGATCGAGCATTGGTAACGTTAAACTATCAGGGCGTAACGGATACGCTGGAAAGTATTGGTGATATCAAAGGACTTTATGGGACTCAGCTCGAAATATTTGAAGATTACCAAGTGATGGAGCTTTCCGTTTTTGACTCCACAACGTCTTTTTCAGTTAGTTCTCAAAGTGTGCTTCAACCTGCTGTTGCTATAGATTCGATTTCCATCACCCGAAGAGATACCACAGAAAGTTTTCTTACTGATGTAAAGCTTTCCTTCGACGATCCGCCCGGCGTCGATAATTATTACGTGCTGCACATGTATCAATTTACACCGCCCGAGTTTACGGAAGAGGACTCTACAAACGGTGGCGGATTATTCTTTCAGGGTAATAACTATTTAATCTTTGAGCGAATTTTTACCGATCGGGGAGCAGATGAAAATGGCAGAATAAAGCGCGAGGACGCTATATTTTTTGATTCCCCGGTTGATTCTGCGCTAGTAGTTCTTACCAATATCGATGAGGGATATTATAATTTTCTGGAAGCTCGAGGCCGGTCAGGTGGGATAATTTCTTCGCTGGCCAATGAGCCGGTAAACCATCCAACGAATATCAATAATGGGGTTGGCTACTTTTCGGCGCATCAGCCGCGGGCGAGATTGGTAATAGTTGAGGAATAGGAATCTGGTTGCTGGTTGCTGGTTGCTGGTAAAAAAAGTTCCTGGATATCAAATGCTTTGATCCCTCAAAATCAATGTTAGAATGTTCAATGTTCGAATGCTCGAAGTTCAAAGTTCAATTGTTCTATTGTTCAGAATTCTTAATTCAAATACTCCTATCTTTGAAGCCAATTCTGAATCTTAACTAATTAGTATGCAAACTGTTTTTATGTTTATGGGCAACCCAAACGATCCAAACAGCGGGATCATTAATCTGGTATTTTTGGGTGCCATTTTTCTTGTTTTCTACTTTTTCATTATCCGTCCACAAAGTCAGCGCCAGAAAGAAATTCAACGCAAAGTTGAAGGCATGAAAAAGGGTGATAAAGTAGTTACTTCATCCGGATTAATTGGTGTGTTGAACGCCATCGAAGACGACTCTGTTCTGATTGAAGTAGGCGGTGGTACTAAACTTCGATATTTGAAAACAGCGATCACCGATGTGAATCCTAATAAACAAGAAAAGAAAGACAAGTAAGTTGGAGAACATCCGGTTTAACACCATTCCCGAGGCTATTGAGGACATCAAAGCCGGTAAAATGATCATCGTAGTTGACGATGAAGATCGGGAAAACGAAGGCGATTTTTTAATGGCTGCCGAAAATGTAACCACCGAAGCCATCAATTTTATGGTGAAAGAAGGACGTGGTTTAGTCTGTGCTCCGGTTACAAAAGCAGTAGCAAAGCGATTTAAGCTCAATAATATGGTGATGGAAGGCGCCGATCCGGATGAGGCGAACTTCACCATTTCCATCGACCATAAACGCCTTACCACAACGGGTATTTCTGCTGCTGATCGTGCAAATACCATTCGAGAACTCACCAATCCAGAAGCCAAACCCAACGATTTTCGTCGACCGGGACACGTATTCCCACTTATTGGTGTTGAAGGCGGAGTTCTACGTCGTGCAGGACATACAGAAGCCGCACTCGATTTAGCCCGGCTTGCAGGCCTACAACCTGTTGGAATTATCTGCGAAATAATGCGCGAAGATGGCGAAATGGCTCGTGTACCGGAACTCGCTGAAATGGCGAAGAAATTCGACATGAAGTTCATCACCATTAAAGACCTCATCGCTTACCGAAACGAAACGGAAAGCTTGGTGAAGGAAGTGATGGACATAAACATGCCAACTATGTATGGCGATTTTCAACTTCACGCTTTCGAGGAAACTACAACCGGCGATGTGCATTTAGCATTAACCAAAGGAAAATGGACAAAAGAAGATGCTGTGCTTACCCGTGTTCACTCTTCCGATTTAATAGGCGATATTTTTGGTGCCCGCAACGCCGATACCAGCGAACTTTTGCATCAGGCGATGTTGCAGGTAGAGCGAGAAGGAACCGGTGTTGTACTATATATGAATCGAAATCAGCGTGGTTCGGTGTTGGTGAATCAACTTCGAACGTTAAAATATATGCAGGATGGCGATTCACAAGAATCCGAAGAAGAGAATAACAATCCCAAAAAAGGGGATTCCAGAGATTATGGCGTAGGAGCTCAAATTCTGAGGGCATTAGGGATTCGAAAACTCAAATTGCTCACCAACAATCCGGTAAAACGAATTGGCATTAAAAGCTTTGGCCTAGAGATTGTGGATCAGGTATGTTTTGAAGATGATCTTAATATCTTCTCACCAAAAAAAGACGCGCCCTTAGAAAACAACTAAGCTACAGAGTCTTTCGATATTTAAAATTTTGGTTTTTAAACGTGCGAGTTTTATGAGAACTCTGTGGGTTTTATACAGAAAGCGAACTTCCAAATTGCAGATGATATGCTACATCTTATTATCTACTTCTATTTTTAAGATTTATACATCATTCAAGATGGCGAGACTTATACCAAATCGTTAGGCATTAGTCATTAAATAATATTTTCTTGTAACGTTTCTCTCTTTTATTACTCATGAAGTTTAATTAGACTTAAACTCTTGTCAAGTGGGGTATTATTGATAAGAGTAATTAATTTAAATATCGGGGTACAATGAGAAGCTCACTATTAATTACCATAGTCATGTTGGTATGTTATACCAACGGTTATACACAATCCAAAACTGAAAAATGGAACTGGTTCGGGGGAATCAATGCTTCATATAATGTAGCCTTTCTTGAAAATCCTTCGAATGATGCATTTAACAAATATTATATCGATGGTTATTTAACCTATGGTGCAGAAGTTGGATTACACCACAAAAGACGTCGTATATCCGCAGTTTTTAATATTGGAAATTCAATTATCGAACCATCACTACGCGATTTAGGTGGATTTGATGGAGAAATAGAAGTTCCGGATTATTTCATGCTTGGTACTACTTTAACACAGCAATTAACTCGCTACAAAGAACCTCCAAATTTAGTATTCAACGCGGGTTTACGTACTTCATTAGTTTATAGTAATTATTCAGGGATACAAGCTACCGACCATCCAACTGATCCTTTTGAGTCAACTTTTAAGGATTATACCATGCATACTTTTGGCTTTGAGTCCGGCTTTTATGTGGAAATACAAACTAAGCCCGTTAATAAACCGGGAATTTCGATAACCCTAGAGCCATTAACTATTGGCGCAAGTAACAAAGGGTTTAGATTTGGAGCAACTAAAGTCGGCTTTTATATCAACTTTAATTAGGGTAGGTCGATGATTTCGAAATTTATCACTGCTTTTATCATAGTTATAGTATTGTGCCAGTCGCACAGTTTTTCACAAGAAAAAAACTGGGATTATTATGGGGGAGTTATCACCGGACTCGACATTAGTTTTATTAATGATCAAAGACTAGACCAAGATGAAATTGGTCCTTTTTACTATTTCATAGGTAACTTTATAAATATTGGATTAGAAGCTGGTGTTTATAACACCAAAAGTTCCGTGGCTTTTCAATTAGCCTATGGAGTAAATCCCAATCCTGAAGTTGAACGCGACTATTTTAATTACAATGGTGATTTGGACTTATTAGACGTCTTGAACATTGGAGTCGTATTTCGCAGATATCTTCGCGAACCTAAGGTTGGTGAGAATATTAGTTTTCAGAGCGGGTTCAGATTTGGAGCGATTTACCAACATTATTGGGGATATCGGATTTTTGATAATGATCAAAACTTATTTTTGAAAGAAAAACATACGATGTGGCTAGTTGGTGGAGAAATTGGATATTTTCTCGAGTTTGGCAAAAAATTAAAAAATGACAAAACAGTAATGCTAAATGTTGAGCCAATCTTCTACCGAAAAACTAATGATGGATTTGCCGTAGGTCTAGCAAAAACATCTATTCAAATTAGACTATAAATCATGATAGCATAAAAAAAACCCGGCACTTAATAAGTCCGGGTTCTAATTTCAGAATTGATCAAATTAGATCATATCATTCAAGTACGTATACTTCTACTGCATTCAAGCCTTTTGGTGTTTCCTGAATGCTGTATTCAACATCGTCACCGTCTTTAAGGCTTTCGTTGCTTGCTAAATTTTCTACATTATTCCGGTGTACAAAAATATCTTTGCCACCAGTTTCAGGGGTAATAAATCCGAAACCTTTTTCTTCATTAAACCACTTAACTTTTCCGTTTTCCATTATTTATAAATCTTTACTATCACAGGTACAGTTGTATCAAGCATTTAAGTGCGTGACTTGCGTTCTAATCGGCTGTGTTATTGTTATTAAGTACAAACTAGAGAAGGGAAACAAAATACTGTACTATTTACCGAGTCCTGACCTTTAACTTGTATGCGTCAAATATCGCGTTATTTCTAACCTGAACCTAATTATGTTTTCAAGATAATATTTAACGCTTCGAATAAACTAGCACCCAAATTCAATTAGTACTTCATCCCAAGCTGATTCTTTGTTAAAGTCCTCAACAATACCATTATCATTGCTTTTTGTAAAGGCTCCCAATCCATGTTGAATCATATATGTAGGATGATAGCTAGGAGGATCTATTTCTCTAAGTTTCTTACACAAACTAATTGCTTTCTGCTTACCAGATACAGTCTCATTAGGCCAAAATCGGTCTAGACTTTTATTTTGATCAACGCTTAGAGTTTGAAATGTACTTTCCTCGAGCATTAAAATTGCTTGATGTGCTGTTCCATCTTTAACTCGTTTTATATCAAAAAAAGCATACGCTCGAGACAAAAAATATAAATCTACTGCCTTCTCAAATTCCTCAGTTTCAATACAATACCTAGATGAAGGTAAAATATCCGCTGGTGACCTATCGCTTCCAACCGTTGAAATCCCTACACACCCTCTTAAAGGTTTAAATGATTCTAGATTACCATCAGCTGAATAATTTATCACATTTAAGTTATTATTGGCCTCGGTATTAGAAGCATTATCAGATGTTTTTACACAACTGATACTTTCACAACCTTCAAATATTTCGTCGATCTTTTTTAATGCAAGATCTATACTAGCTCTTACACTTGCATTATATGATTCTTCAAACGACTCAAACTCACCTTCGTTTCTTCCCTCATTTATAAACATCATTGAAAAAGTTTTTACTCCTTCTTCATAAATTTCTACTACAACAAATGCTGTGGCAGTAGTATTTATTTCATCTGAATTATCAAGATTAGAATAATTATAGGCCTCACTAATAGACATTGATGTCAATGCAACTAAAACTGTTGTAGTAGAGTTTTTATCTAAATTTGCAAATGTTTCGGTACTAAAATGATTTAGCTTCTCCTCAAATAGTGAATTCACATTAATTATATAACTATCAAATTCACTATTTGAGTCTAGGTCAATACTATACTGATCCACATATAAAGTATCACTCGGAATACCTGAAGAAAATTTCAGATTTATTGGCTCTTCGATTTTTTTGGGTTGATCCCATTCACTCAAATGTGATATTGAGAAAACGTGAATCAAAATCATGCTCAAAAGTGCTGAAAAATAAGGCATACATTATTGTGTTTATTGTCAGATACCGATATAAAAGGTTGCTCAAGCTATAGAAATAATTCATTACTATGAAGAGAAATTTTTTACCCAAATAGTAAAGCATTTCTATAGCTGATATTACTCTTCTTTTTTCGGGATCAACGAATTAACAGGTGTGCCGGGGGATTCTTCTTCCGTCTCTGACTCTTCTTCATCATCCGGAAAGAATTTCTTGTTGAAAATCAGCAATGAAATGATGGAAACCGAGATAGCAATATCAGCAACATTAAAAATGTAAGGGAACACCGTTCGATCGAACAGTTCGAGTTTGAAGAAAATAAAATCTACAACATGGCCATCTAGTAAGCCACCATAACCGCCCACATACGCCATCGTTAATCGATCGATAATATTACCAAGCGCACCACCTATCACCAGTCCCATCAAAAGCAGATAACTAATAGGCGATTGTTTGATCGTATACAACAGGTACGCCACAATGCCTATGGTTGCCGTAATCGAAATTAAACTCACGATATAAGTATCGAAAATATCGATACCCAACGCCATTCCATCGTTTTTTGTGTAATAAAACATTAACCATTCTTCGATGATGTCATAACGATGTAACTCGGGCGTAGTACGTACCACCCATTTCGACCACTGATCGATGGCAATAACAATTACAGCCGGCGTGAAGAGGGCTAGTAGTTTGTTTCGGGTCAATGACTCGGGATTAACGACGTTTCAATTTTGCTTCGATGCTTAACTGAGTATGCGGTACCGCTTCTAATCTTCCTTTCGAAATTTTTTGCCCGGTTACCTTACACACTCCATACGTTTTATTATCGATGCGTTTGACGGCGTCGTCCAGATATTTTACAAACTTACGCGTTCGGTTAAACAGCATGTACGTTTTTTCGCGCTCTTGAGCATCCGTACCTGCATCAGCCATATGAAAAGAATAGGCAGATTCATCTGAAGAATTCTCCATGCTTTCGCGCAAACTACGCTGCAAGGTTCCTAATTCTTCTTCTGCTGCATCCCGTTTTTTCAGAATGATCTGACGGAAGTATTCCAACTCTTCGTCGTTGTATGGGGAGACTCTTTTGTTTTCGTCTACTGGTTTTTCTGCCATCGTTCTACTGCTTACGAGTTAATGTTTCTTCGAACAGAAATGGTGCACTCACCGTCACCTATTTCCCAGGTTTTTACAAAGTCGGATACTTCCAGCTCTGTTAATTGTATTTCTTCAGCTAACGTCTCTGCTTTAATGTAATCACTCATCGAAACCACTGCTTCTTTAAGTGTTTCGTCGCCCGTAAACCCGATGGATATACGATCAACTACATCAAAATCTGCTTCTTTACGCATACTTTGCACGCGATTCACAAACTCGCGGGTAATACCTTCGATGCGCAGGTCATGAGAGATTTCCATATCAACTGCTACGCTTAAACCACGCTCGGTTTCAACTTGCCAGCCTTCTAAACCGGTACGGATAATCTCCAATTCATTGGAATCGAGCCGAACTGTTTCGCCGTCTTCAAGCTCAATATCAATATAACCTTGTCGCTCGAAATTAGTAATTGTTTCGGTATCAAACTGATTTACTTTACCGGCAACTGCTTTCATCTTAGGCCCTAAACGCTTACCCAACAATGGATAATTTGGCTTGGCAGATTTGTGAACAATTCCGGAATCATCATCTACAAACTGAATGTCTTTTACGTTCACTTCGTCCAGGATGATGTCTTTAACAGAAAGTATTGCCTGTCGTTCGGCTTCATCTTTAATCGGAAGAATGATGCGCGATAAAGGCTGACGAACATTTACATCAATCTGATTTCGGATACGAAGCACAATCGAAGAAATGAGACGCGCCATATCCATTTTATGTTCCAGCGTTTTTATGATCGCAGTTTCTTCAACGGTTGGGAAGAAAGATAGATGTACCGATTGCTCGTCAAGTTTAGAAACTTCGTTCAATCGCTGGTAAATCCATTCGCCCATGTATGGAGCAATAGGACTCATCATTCGACTTACGTTTTTTAAGCACTCGTACAATGTTTGATAGGCAGCCGTTTTGTCGATAGTATTTCCTGATTTCCAGAAACGTCGGCGATTACGACGCACATACCAGTTGCTCAATTCCTCGGTAAATTGCTCCATTTCTCGGGCAGCTTTAGTGGGCTCGTATTCTTCGTAATACTCCTCCATCATTTTTACCGTAGTATTCAATCGCGAAATAATCCACTGATCGATTTCAGGGCGTTCACTTACCGGAATTTGCGCTCCAGAATAGGTAAAGCCATCGATGTTGGCGTACATCGCAAAGAAAGAATACGTGTTTACGATGGTATTGAAGAACTTTCGTTGTACTTCTTTTAATCCGTCGATGCTAAACTTCAGGTTTTCCCAAGGAGCTGAATTACTCATCATATACCAGCGAACAGTATCTGCTCCGTACTGATTAATTACCTCAAAAGGATCCACTGTATTGCCTTTCGACTTACTCATTTTCTCGCCTTTTTCATCGAGTACGAGCCCGTTCGATACTACATTTTTGAAGGCAACTTCATCAAACAACATGGTTCCCAAAGCATGAAGGGTATAAAACCAGCCACGAGTTTGATCTACACCTTCTGCAATAAAATCAGCCGGGAAACTGTAACTGAATTCGTGATCGTTATCGAACGGGTAGTGCCATTGTGCAAACGGCATCGAGCCGGAATCGAACCATACATCCAGCAGGTCAGGGATTCGTCGCATAGTACCGCCATCGGGTGCATCCCAAGTAATTTCATCGATGTATGGGCGGTGCAGATCCAGCTCTTCATCCTCAGGAATTCCAGCCTTCTCACGCAGTTCTGCGATGCTTCCAATGCATTCTACATATTCGGGATCTTTATCGCTTTGCCAAATTGGAAGAGGCGTTCCCCAATAACGTTGTCGGGAAATGGCCCAATCAACATTATTTTCCAACCAAGTTCCAAAACGTCCGGTACCGGTAGCTTCCGGTTTCCAATTGATGGTTTTGTTGAGTTCAACCATCCGCTCTTTCACTTCGGTAGTTTTGATAAACCACGACTCTACCGGGTAACTCATAAGCGGAGTACCTTTTCGCCAATCAAACGGATAATTGTGAACATAAGTCTCGTGGCGGAACATCAGACCTTTTTCCTTGATAGCACGAGCAATTTCTTTATCCGCTTCTTTAAACCACAAACCGGCAAATTCAGGCACCTGATCCGTGAACTTTCCATCCTTGTCGATAGGGTTGAACATTGGGATGTTGTATTTCTGACCCGCTTCATAGTCATCGGCACCAAAAGCAGGTGCGGTATGCACAATTCCGGTTCCATCTTCGGTGGTTACGTACTCTGCCGCAATTACTTTCCAGGCTTCATTTTGATCAATTTCTCGTTGCGCGTAATCGAAAATTGGCTCGTAAGTTCTACCTAGTAAATCCTCGCCTGAGTATTCTTCCAGAAGTTCTGTTCCTTCTCCAAAAACTCGCTCAATCGTGTCTTTAGCAACTACATAGTACTGATCTTCAAATCGAACTTTAGCGTAGGTAAGTTTAGGATTAATGGTTAGCGCCATGTTCGAGATGGTTGTCCATGGAGTAGTTGTCCACGCCAAATAGAACGTGTTTTCTTCACCATGAACAGGAAACTTAACATAGATCGATGGATCCTGAGTTTCTTTGTAACCTAAACTCACTTCATGAGAAGAAAGTACTGTTCCATTACCCGGCGAATACCATTGAATTTTGTGCCCTTTGTACAATAAACCTTTTTCGAAGAGCTTATTTAATGCCCACCAAACCGATTCGATGTACTCATTTTCGAAAGTGACATACGGATTATCCTGATCAACCCAATAACCCATTCGGTCGGTGAGATCATCCCATAAATTCTTGTATTTGAGTACACTTTCACGACATCGGGCATTGTATTCGGCAATCCCATATTCTTCAACCTGATGCCGACCTTCCAATCCTAATTCTTTCTCAACTTCAATTTCTACCGGTAAACCATGTGTATCCCAGCCTGCTTTTCGATCTACTCTAAATCCCTTTAAGGTTTTATATCTACAGAAAAGATCTTTAACCGTTCGAGCCATCACATGATGGATACCCGGTTTGCCGTTTGCCGTTGGCGGACCTTCAAAAAAGGTAAAGGGAATGCCATCCTCTCTGCTTTCAAGGCTCTTTTTAAAAATTTCATTATCCTTCCACCACCCAAGAATCTCTACTTCGGTTTTGGGATAATTGAGTTGCTTTATTTCTTTAAATTTTTTTGCCATAAATGCGGATTATCCGGCCTTTTAAATTAAAGCACTAAATATAATCAATCTTTCGGAAAGCTAGAGATTTGTTGGCCAAAAAAATAAATGTCGTAAATCATCAAAATCGAATCAAATAAGTTACTCCCTCTTAGTTATGAATAAACCATATCACCGTAAAATCACCATCGAAGATCCATACAAACTCGTTTTTGTTTGTTTAGGCAACATCTGCCGAAGTCCTACGGCTGAGGGTTTGTTCATACATCATGTTAAAGCTGCGCAATTGGAACAGTATTTCTATATCGATTCGGCCGGCACAGCTGCGTATCATGTTGGCGAGCCCGCAAACAGTAAAAGCCAGTTTACAGCAAATCAACACGGAGTTCATTTACCTTCAAAAGCTCGCCGTTTTGAATACGCAGATTTCGAAGAATTCGATTTAATCTTACCCATGGATGCATCCAATAATCGAAACTTGAAAGAACTTGACAGAAACAACCGATTCGAGGAACGCATTGTGATGATGCGTGATTTTGATCCACAACCCGAAGATGGCAATGTTCCCGACCCGTACTACGGGGGCATGCAAGGTTTCGAAAATGTGTATCAGATCTTGGATCGATCCACAAAAGCTTTACTTGATGAGTTAAAACCACTGATTAAATAAGCATTTGATCGCTTACTACTGAGTCAGTATATTTACTTATTCATTAATAAGTTTATGAGCTCAACCAAAGATCAAATTACTGTGCTTGCCGACGAACTCATGCGAGGCAAGGGTTACAATGCATTTAGCTATTCCGATATCTCTAAACCGCTCGGTATAAAAAATGCAGCCGTTCATTATCATTTCCCCACTAAACCTGATTTAGCTCGAGAAATCGTTGCTTATCATTCCGACAGTTTCACCCGATTTACTGAACGCGTAGAAGGAAAGGAAGCACTTTCTAAAATTAAGTTCTTTCTCAATTTCTATACGTCGATACAACTTTCGGGAAGAATTTGCGTAATCGGCGCCTTTGCTACCGACTGGAATGCAATGACTGAGGAAATTCAACAGGATATGCAGGGATTTACAAACACCGTAATTGAATGGCTTACCAGTACTTTGAAAGAAGGAGAATCTAATGGAAGCATCAAGTTATCCGATACGGCAGACTCTGAAGCGCTGAGCATTTTAACCAACATATTTGCCGCAACTCAATTGAGTAGAATTACCGGAAGCGATCACTTTGCGGCTATCAAACAAAATATACTTAACCGAATTACACACTAACTTACCTATCACTAAGTACTATGAAAAGAGTAGTTGTTACAGGAATTGGAGCACTCACTCCTATTGGAAATAATGTAGAATCATTTTGGGACAACCTTGTTAAAGGCGAAAGCGGAGCTGGCCCAATCACAAAATTTGAAGCTGAAAAATTCAAAACCCGCTTTGCCTGCGAACTTAAAGATTTTAATCCCGAAGAAACCCTCGATCGTAAAGAAGTTCGCAAAAACGACTCCTATGTAGTGTATGCACTGCATACCTCATTACAAGCTATCGAACACTCTGGGTTAGATCTTGATACCATCAATAAGGAACGAACCGGAGTTATTTGGGCAACCGGCGTGGGGGGATTTGAAACGTTCGAGGAAGAACTTCTGGATTTCGCCGATCGAGATCGCGTTCCAAGGTTTTCACCCTATTACACGCCTAAAACCATTCCAAATATGGCTTCAGGAATCGTAGCTATTAAATTTGGATTTATGGGCATAAATCAAACAGTAACTTCTGCATGTGCATCTTCAAACAATGCCATTATGGATGCTTTCAACTATATCCGACTTGGCAAAGCTGATATTATTGTAACAGGTGGTTCTGAAGCCGCAATTACTAATGCTTCGGTGGGTGGATTTTCAGCCATGCGCGCACTTTCAACCAATAATGACAACCCTAAAGCTGCCTCCCGTCCATTCGATGTTGATCGTGACGGGTTTGTAATGGGTGAAGGAGCCGGCGCATTAATTTTGGAAGATTACGATCACGCTAAAGCACGTGGAGCCAACATCATCTGTGAAGTTTTGGGAGCTGCAAGTACGGCCGATGCGTACCATTTATCTGCCACACATCCTGAGGGATTAGGTGCAAAAAACGCGATTAAACTGGCACTTGAAGAAGCAAACCTCACTATATCTGACATCGATTATATAAACGCGCACGCAACTAGCACTCCTGTTGGTGATATCAGTGAATTAAAAGCAATTCGCGCAGTTATTGGTGATTCTGGTGCTAGTCCAAGCATTAGTGGAACTAAATCTATGACCGGCCACTTATTAGGTGCAGCCGGCGCCGTTGAAGCGATTGCTGGGATAAAAGCCATGGAGCATAATTTGGTTCCGCCAACAATCAATGTAGATAATCTCGATCCTGCCACCGAAGGGTTAGATATTGTGATTAATGAGCCGAAAGAGCGTGAAATCAACTATGTAATGAGCGATACTTTTGGTTTTGGAGGACATAATACCATCGTAATTTTAGGGAAAGTAAACTGATATGCTGCCCGAGGCCATCCATACCGAAATTGAACGTGAACTTGATACTAACATCGTTGATCAAGTTTCGGTAACTGGTGGCGATATAAATTCCGGCGCTTGTTTGGATACCGAATCCGGCGAGCGCCTTTTTGTTAAATGGAATCTCCATGCTCCCGATGATATGTTCTTGAAAGAGGCGCAGGGATTACAATTACTTTCCACAGCAGATAGCGGACTAGTAATTCCAAAACCTCGTCTTGTTGGCCAGCATTTTTTATTGATGGAATTTATCGAAGAATGTAGCTATGGAAATGCTTACTTATTTGGAAGTCAGTTAGCTCAGCTTCATCGAAAATCCAACGAATTATTTGGGCTGGAAACAACGAATTACATTGGCAAGTTACAGCAATCCAATCGTTATCATGCTGATTGGCTTGAGTTTTTTATCCGCGAACGACTAGAACCTCAGGTTAAATTGGCCATCGATTCGGGACTACTTCCTAAATCACATCACGCCATATTCGAGCGAGTGTTTAATTACACATACATCATATTCCCTGATGAACCTCCGGCTTTATTACACGGTGATCTTTGGAATGGGAATTACATGTGGACTACTTCCGGGGATACCGCAATCTATGATCCTGCTGTATATTTTGGTCATCGAGAAATGGATTTAGCAATGACTCAATTATTTGGCGGATTTTCTGATGAATTCTATCGAGGTTACAATGAAGTGTATCCACTTCAGAAAGGATACGAAGAGCGTTTCAAATTGTGCAATCTGTATCCCGTTCTAGTTCATGCCAATTTATTTGGTGGAAATTACGTGCAACAAGCTAATCAACTACTTAAACGTTTTTTTTAAGCCTTAACTTTTCTTGATTCGATTTCTTTTTTTACCACAGGCATCACTTTAGTTCCAAAAAGCTCAATAGATTTCATAACCTGAGCATGAGTAAAACTTCCAATGCTGGTTTTCATCAAAAAACGGTCGTGACCGAATAGCTCATGTTGATGCAGAATCTTATCAATCACTTGCTGTGGACTCCCCACAAAGTTCGCTCCTCTTAATGTTGCGGAGGCTTCGAACTGCTCTCTTCGCATCGGAGGCCACCCTCGTTCCGCTCCGATTTTATCCATCATATGTTTAAAAACTGGGAACGCCTGATTCACCGCATCCGATGAATCCTCCAAAATAAACCCATGCGAATTAATGCTCAGTTTTGGCCGTTGATGACCATGCTGAGCCGCGGCCTGTCGATGAATTTCTGCGAATTGAACAAATTGCTCCGGTACTCCACCAATAATTGCTAACGCCAATGGCAAGCCCAATGCCCCGGTTACGTATGCCGATTTTGGAGTTCCGCCTACCGCTCGCCAAATTGGCATTTTATCTTGCACCGGTTGAGGAAATATTCCCAGGTTTTTTATTGCGGGACGATATTTTCCCTGCCATGTGATGGGGTTTTCTTCTCTTAATTTCAGTAATAGTTCAAGTTTCTCTTCAAATAATTCTTCATAGTTAGTTAAATCATATCCGAATAAAGGAAACGACTCGATAAATGAACCTCTCCCCACTATGATTTCAGCGCGACCATTTGAAATGAGATCTAAGGTTGCAAATTCTTGAAATACTCGCACCGGGTCTTCAGAACCAAGTACGGTTACCGAACTGGATAATCGAATATTTTTAGTGATGGTTGCCGCCGCAGCTAACAAAGTAGCCGGATTTGAAGCTACAAATTCTTCGCGATGATGCTCACCGATGGCATAAACATCAAATCCCAGTTCGTCGGCTAGTTTAATTTCCTCCATCAAATCCTGAACACGCTGTTGGGCAGTTCTGCCTTCCCCGGTTTGTGGGTTTTTGGTATTTTCGACGAAGCTAAAAAGTCCTATTTCCATTGTTGATCCATTTTTAATGCCATACAAAAGAATTGTTAGTCTGGTTCCTAGTTTAACCGAATTACTTGTTGATTTGGGCGTTACCGATTCGCTTAAGGGCAGAACCCGATTCTGTATCCATCCAAAAGATGAGATTGAAAGTATAGAAATAATTGGAGGCACAAAAAATCCTAACATCGATAAGATTCGAGCAATAAAACCTGATTTAGTTATTGCTAACAAAGAGGAGAATATCAAAACAGATGTAGAAGCTATTCAGGAATTCAGTGAAGTGTTGGTTACCGATATTTCCACCATTGAAGATGCTCTTTTTGCCATCCATTTTATCGCTGAGAAGCTGAATTGCATGAAAGAAGCAGAGCCGTTGATACGAAATGTTTTATCTGAATTAGATTCAATAAGTGAGTTCACTCCTATTCAAACCGCTTATTTCATCTGGAAAGACCCGTGGATGAGTGTCGGAAACGACACTTATATTCACGACGTAATGGAAACCTTTAGCTTGGTAAATGTTTTTGGGGATCAGAAGCGATACCCTACTGTAACTTTTGAACTACTTAAAGAAGCGAATCCAAAGTTAATCCTTCTCAGTAGTGAGCCTTTTCCATTCAAAGAAAAACACAAAACCGAACTACAAGTATATCTCCCTGATTCAAAAATACAGCTCATTGATGGCGAGTGGTTTAGTTGGTACGGCAGCAGGATGTTGCCTTCGTTTAAAAACTTGAGTAAATGGCGGGCCGGTTTTTCTATTTAGAGTTTGAGGGAATTTTTTAAAAAGAATTATAAACAGATTCCATCCTTTCCCTAATCATCTCATTTCCCAAGTTCCCTATACTTCCCAAATGAGTATGTTTTACAGTTTTTGGCGGAGTAAATGTTCCCTCTTCAATTTGCTTAGCTACTGATAAGTAGGCGTCTCTAAACGGAATTCCATCTAGTACCAATTGATTAACTGCTTCCACTGAAAAGATTAAGTCGTACTTAGGGTCGTTTAGAATTTCATTGTGTACCTCAACTTTTGAAATTGCATATTCGGTCATTTCCAAGCAGCTTTTCATTTCCTCTATAGCAGGAAAGAGTTGTTCTTTCAAGATCTGAAAATCCCTGTGATACCCCGAGGTTAGATTCGACATCAACATCGAAATAGAATTAGGTAGGGCAAGCATTGTATTTGTTTTTGCTCTGATCAGCTCAAATACGTCCGGATTTTTTTTGTGTGGCATGATGCTTGAGCCTGTAGTCAGTTCGTCGGGTAATTTAATGAACCCAAAATTTTGACTGTTGTATAAACAGATATCAGACGCTAATTTATTAAGTGTCCCGGCCATGGCTGCCAAACCAAAGGCAAAAAATTGCTCTGTTTTTCCTCTTCCCATTTGGGCATAGCCCACATTTACGGCTGGTGAATCGAAATTCAAAAGATTGGTTGTCAATTCCCGATCTAAAGGGAACGAAGAACCATACCCGGCCGCAGACCCTAAAGGATTACGATTGACAATAGTATGCACTGATTGCATCAGTACGAGGTCATCCACCAAGCTTTCTGCATACGTGGCAAACCAAATCCCAAAACTGGAAGGCATGGCGGCCTGGGTATGAGTATATCCAGGAACTAATACGTGTTTATTCTCTTCGCTCCGTAGTAATAATGTATCAAACAATTTTTTTACCAAAGAAACAAGCGTAAAAAGCTCGGAGCGCAAAAATAATTTAAGATCAACCAAAACCTGATCGTTTCTCGAGCGACCGGCATGCACTTTTTTTCCGATATCACCGAGTGAACGAACCAGCATTAATTCGATTTGGGAATGCACATCTTCAACGCCGTCTTCAATTTCAAATAATTGCGGCTCAATCACTTCCAAAAGTATTCGGTTCAACTCATTTGACAACTTGAGAAATTCATCTTCTGTAAGCAGGCCTACTTGTTGCAACATTTCGATATGAGCCAATGTACCTTGCACATCAAATTTTGCTAATTGCACATCGAATTCTTTATCTCGTCCAACCGTGAATTTTTCTATGAATTCATCGGTAGTAATTCCCTTTTCCCAAAGTTTTTTTGACATATCCCTCAAAGTTTAAAGTTCTAATCCATCCAATAATTCAAAATATCCACGAATACCATCATGGATTTCATCCAAGTAGATGAATTCATCGGCAGTATGCGAACGTCTTGTATCTCCCGGACCCATTTTTATACACGGGAATGGCATGTGCACCTGATCACTCATTGTTTGAGATCCGTATTGACGAATTCCCAACTTCTTTCCTTTTTGAACAATCGGATGATCTAAATCTATGCCCGATGCATTAAGATTTAGCGACCTCGGATTTACATCGCATTCAACATGTTTTCTTATCAATCCTACAACTTCCTCATTGCTATAATACTCGTTAGGACGAACATCCACTACAAATGAACATGAATCAGGAACTACGTTATGCAGGCTTCCGGCACTGATTTGAGTCACCGTCATATTGATTGCACCGAGCACTTCAGATTTCTTATCGAACTCATACGTTTTAAACCATTCGATATCTTTCATTGCTTTGTAAATTGCGTTTTCTCCTTCTCCGCGCGCTGCATGACCGCTTTTCCCGTGCGATACACAGTCTAGCACAATTAAGCCTCGCTCAGCAACCGCCATATCCATCGACGTAGGCTCTCCAACTACCCCTACATCAATTGGGCCAATATCCTCTAGTACAATCGGTACACCATTTTTTCCTGACGATTCTTCTTCGGCACTTGCCAGAAAAACCAAGTTATAAGATTGATTTTTTTGCTGAAGCGCCACAAAAACGTTCAATAAACTTACTAGCGGTCCACCTGCATCATTGCTGCCCAAGCCGATCAACTTACCATTAGATAAGTTTGCTTTGAAAGGATCGTATGTCCATGAATCAGTTGCTTTCACGGTATCATGATGAGAGTTAAGTAGCAATGTTGGTTTAGCGGGATCATAGTTTTTTGAAAATGCCCATACATTATTCATTTTTCTCTTTGGCTCAAATCCATAACTTACTAATGCATCAGTCAGTATTTTAGCTGTTTTATCCTCTTCGCCGCTGTATGAGGGAGTTTGAATTAATTGTTTGAGTAACTCAATCGCGTTATCGCTATACGTTTTAAGTTGATTCATGCCTCTAACACTGTCCCTTTCTCTTGATCGTTAAGTGCGCTAAAGTGGGTGAGTTTGACACTTTTAGCACCGTTTTCTAAGGCATGATATCCAAGATCGAGTTTGGGAATCATGCCATCTACAATTACTCGCTCCTCTTTTAATGCGATGTATTTCTTCCTATCGAGTTTTGGGAGTACCAAGCCTTCTTGTAAAACTCCGGGTTTATCAAAACAAAAAATGAGTTCAACTTCATATCGTATTGCTAACTCCTGTGTCAGAAATCCGGCAATATTATCTGCGTTAGTATTAAGCATATTCCCTTTTTTATCATGAGTAAGCGGAGCAATTACTGGTACGATTCCTTGTTCCAAGAATGTTTTCAGCCAATCAACCTGCACGGTATTGATATCTCCAACCCACCCAAAGTCTACCGGAATAGGGTTTCGTTTATCCGCTTCGATAATGTTTAAATCAGCACCGGTAAGTCCAATGGCATTCTGTCCCAAAGCTTGTAATCTAGCCACTATTTTTTTGTTGATTAGTCCGCCATAAACCATGGTTACGACATCTAGAGTTTTAGAATCAGTAACACGTCTTCCTTCAATCATGGTAGTGGTGATACCAAGCTGTTTTGAAATACTTGAGGCCAGGACTCCTCCACCGTGGACCAATATTTTTGAGCCTTTCATCTGATGAAATTCACTCAGAAATTCGGTTAACCAAGCTTCATTTTCTGCAATTTTCCCCCCGATTTTAATCACTTTTATCGAATTCATAGCGATTCCTTCAATATTTGGTGAAGCACAGTTTGCATTGAAATAATCCTGTTTTCGGCTTGATGTAAAACGATACTGCTTTCGCCATCCAACACCCCATCTTCTACAATTACATTTCTTCGAACCGGCAAACAATGCATGAACTTTGCCTGATTGGTCAGATTCATTTTTTCCTGTGTTATCATCCAAGACGGATCGGTAGTTAGTATTTTACCGTAGTTGGTATAACTACTCCAGTTTTTGGCGTAGATAAAATCAGCATCAGCAAAAGCTTCCTGCTGTTCATAAACGACCGGTACCGATCCAATTACTTCATCAGCAAGCTCATAACCCGCAGGATGTGTAACTACCAACTCAACTTCCGAAGCTCTCATCCATCGAACAAAGGAATTTGCAACGGCTTGTGGTAATGCTTTGGGATGAGGAGCCCAACTGAGCACCACTTTTGGCCTTTCCTGTACTTTATGCTCATTGATTGTGATTAAGTCAGCGAAAGCTTGCAATGGATGTCCCGTTGCGGACTCCATATTGATGATCGGTTTCCCGGAATAAGTTGCGAATGCACTCAATACTTCTTCACTGTAATCCTTTGTACGATCTTTGAGCGAGGCAAACGAACGGATTGCTAATACATCAAAGTAACGGCCTAACACTCCAGCAGCTTCCTTCACGTGTTCGGCAGAATCTCCATTCATAATTACACTATCGCCAAATTCAAGCTTCCATCCGCCGGAGTTTACATCCAGCAATACTACATCCATGCCTAAATTCAAGGCAGCGCGTTGAGCACTAAGGCGCGTTCGTAAACTTGGATTCAGGAAAATCAACCCGATAGATTTATTCTTTCCAAGGGAGCGGTTTGCATTGGGATTTAATTTAATCTGCTTTGCTTTTTCAAGTAAAGCACGTAAATCTGTTACATCATTGATACTTAAAAACTGCTTCATGCCAGTACATTTTTAAGAGCTTCTATACATAGATGCACTTCTTTTTCGCTGATGTTCAGCGGTGGCAATAATCGTAGCGTATTTTTGTTCGAAGATGATCCCGTAAACACATGCTGTTCATAAAGCATCTTTTTTCTCATCTCAGCTACCGGGAAATCAAACTCTACACCGAGCATGAGTCCTTTCCCACGCACTTCTTTCACTTCATTTATCGATTCTAGCTCTTTCCTAAACAGGATTCCGGTTTGAGCTACTTTTTTGATTAGCTGTTCGCTTTCGATCACTTCTAAGACCGCCAACGAAGCTGCACAAGCAAGGTGATTCCCTCCAAAAGTAGTACCCAGCATTCCAGCTTTTGCTTTTAATTTCGGATGGATGAGAATCCCCCCAACGGGAAACCCATTCCCCATTCCTTTTGCTATTGAGATAATATCGGGCTGAACAAACGAATGCTGATGTGCAAAAAACCTCCCCGATCGTCCATAGCCCGATTGTACCTCATCAAGAATTAGAACCGTGTCGGTTTCGTCGCACAATACCCTTAGATGGCTTAAAAACTCTGTTGATGGTTCAACTACGCCTCCAACGCCTTGTATTCCTTCGATAATCACGCAGCATATGTCTCCATTCTCTAAGGCTGTTTTTGTGCCATCAAAATCTTCAAAATTGAACCGCACAATATTGGCGCCTTCATTCACCGGAAAAACAATATTCGGATTATCGGTTACCGCAACCGCAAGAGAGGTTCTGCCATGGAAGCCACCAGTAAACGCCATCACTTTGTCCCGGCCATTATGCGCAGATGCGAGTTTCATTGCATTTTCGTTGGCTTCAGCCCCTGAATTACAGAGAAATAAATTCCAGTTAAAATAACCGCTTACTTCACCCATTTTATGAGCTAAATCCTTCTGTAAACTGATGGGAACAGAGTTCGAATAAAACGCTAGCTTGCCTAATTGGACGGTAATTCGCTCTACAAAATGAGGGTGACCGTGCCCAATAGAAATCACAGCATGACCACCATAAAAATCGAGGTATTTATTCCCTTGGCGATCGAACAGCAACGCTCCATCTGCTTCAACCGGTTCAACATCAAACAACGAGTATACTTCAAACAGCTTCATTCTGATATGGTATTAATTTTGTTGTATGATGCCACAATTCCCTTAATCAACGCAGAGCTTAATCCTTGGTGCTCCATTTCATTCAAACCTGCAATCGTACACCCCATTGGCGTAGTTACTTTATCAATTTCGCGTTCAGGATGGGCCGATCCTTCTACCAATAACGAAGCTGCGCCTCTGGCTGTTTGCATCGCCAGTTTTTGTGCTTCTTCGGCTTCAAATCCAAGTTCGATTCCGCCCTGGGTTGCTGCGCGTATGTATCTCAAGAAAAAAGCAATTCCACTTGCCGCAAGTACGGTTGCTGCTTTCATCAAACGCTCCTCAATGATCATCGTCTCGCCAATCGATGAAAACAATTTTTCTACTTTTGTAAGATGAGCAGCAGCTAGTTCATTGCCACAAATACAGGTCATTGATTCAGAAATTGCAGCCGCGGTATTTGGCATTGCTCTTATAATGGGCAACGATTGAGAAGTAGCATTTTGAAGTCGATCTAACGAAACACCTGTAACCGTAGAAATTAACACATGGTCAACGATATCAATATTTTGATCGAGTTCTCCCAGCACCTTTTCCACTTGTTTGGGTTGCACACAAAGCACAATATACGTGGCACGTTCAACGGCTGACTTATTATCATCCGTAGTAGTAAAACCTTCGTTAGTGAGGTGCTCAATTCGTGATAAATGTCTACGAGTTAAAACTATTTTTTCTTTGGGGATGTGCTTGGAAAAACCACGAGCTAATGCCACGCCTAGGTTTCCTGCTCCGATAATCGCTATTTCGAATTCTTTCTTCATTAAAATGCACCTGGTTTAAGGAAAAGTCCGGTTGTTTCTTCCAATCCGAACATCAGATTCATGTTTTGCACAGCCTGCCCCGACGCACCTTTCAATAGATTGTCTATCACTGAAGTCATCATTAACTGATCTCCTTCTTTTATAATGTTGATGAGTGCGCGATTTGTGTTCACCACTTGTTTGAGATCTACCTCTTGTTCAACTACATCCACAAATGGATGTTCGAAGTAGTAATCATTAAATAAATTTGAAGCATCATCAGCGCTCAGATCTGTACTTAGATAAACCGCCGCTAGAATTCCTCGAGTAAAAGCACCTCGCATTGGAATAAAATGAATGGGTTCATCGAAACCCGACTGCAATTGGCCAACACTTTCTTTGATTTCCTTCAAATGCTGATGCGTAAAAGCTTTATACACCGAGGCATTATTACTTCGCCAGCTAAAGTGAGTGGTTGCACTTGGTTTTTGACCTGCACCTGTACTTCCGGTAATTGCAGAAATATGAACCGGTTGTTGAATTAATGAATGTGAAGCCAAAGGCAATAGAGCAAGTTGGATAGCAGTTGCAAAACATCCCGGATTGGACACTTTAGTTGCTGGTTTGATGAAAGCTCTGTTCAGTTCCGGTAGACCATAAACGAACTCATTGCCTTTTACTTTGTGCCTGTAATCGGCACTTAAATCAATGATTTTGGCCTGCTCAGGAAAGTCATATCGTTCTAAAACTTCCTTCGTTTTTCCATGACCACTGCACAGAAATACAATATCTGAATCGTGATGTACTTCTTCCGAAAAAGATAATTCTAACCACCCCGCTAAATCCGAATGTACAATAGAAACCGGTTGATTTGCGTGTGATTTACTTACGATTGAGGCAATTTCTACTTCAGGATGAAGAATCAACAAACGAATGAGTTCGCCGGCTGTGTAACCTGCGCCACCAATTATACTCGCTTTAATCATCGTTCACTCCTTGTTGTATCAACAACGAGTTACTTAGAATTTTTGTAAAGCCTTTAACATCCTCTCCCGACCAGCCCGCGTTCATCTCGCCGTATTGCCCGGCTTTAGATTGCATTAAATCATACTTGGATTCGATGCCTTGCAGCTCAAATCTTTTTGGTTCCAGTTTTACGATTACTTTACCACTTACATGTGTCTGCGCATGCTCCAGAAAGGCTTCAATGTCGCGCATCACCGGATCCAAAAATTGACCTTCGTGCATCAACATCCCATAAAATTCTCCCAGTTGGTCTTTCCAATATAATTGCCATTTGCCCAGTACATGTTTTTCTAATAAACGGTGTGCTTCTATAATGATTAATGGAGCTGCAGCCTCGAATCCGACACGGCCTTTAATCCCTATAATGGTATCACCAATATGGATGTCGCGACCGATTCCGAAAGGCGCTGCCAGTTCTGTTAATCTTTTTATGGTTGAAACAGGATCAAGAATTTCGCCGTTTATCCCTACAGGCTCTCCTTTTTCAAAATTGATTTCAACAATCTGAGTATCACTATGTTCGATTGATGTCGGCCAGGCTTCTTCCGGCAAATATTGGTTAGAAGTGAGGGTCTCAGCGCCACCAACCGAGGTTCCCCAAAGACCTTGATTGATCGAATATTTCGCCTTTTTCCAATCTTTATCGATTCCATGACTTTTCAGGTATTCGACTTCCTCTTCTCGGCTTAATTTCTGATCTCTGATGGGTGTGATGATTTCTAAGTCCGGTGCAATCACATTAAAGATCAGATCAAAGCGTACCTGATCGTTTCCAGCACCCGTACTTCCATGTGCGATGGCATCAGCGCCCATTTCTTTTGCATAAGTTGCAATTGCCATAGCTTGAAAAACCCGCTCCGCACTTACAGAGAGTGGATAGGTATGATTTTTAAGCACATTCCCGAAAATCAGATATTTGATGCCTTCCTCGTAAAATTGTTGCTCCACATCAAGGCAAACATGATGCTTTATACCCAGTTCTTTAGCTTTTTGCTCAAGTTCTTTTTGCTCGGCAGCATCAAACCCACCTGTATTTACCGCGGCTGAGTACACTTCATAATCGAGATCTTTAGCCAAATGTATGGCGCAATAACTGGTATCCAATCCGCCACTAAATGCAAGTACTACTTTTTTCATGTTCAAAAGATTTTTGTGTTATTCATTACTGATAAGAAGCTCGCTTTCTTGAGCTGTACCCAACGATAGAATTTCGAAATATTCTTCTCGCGCTGTTTTTTAGGGCTATTATTTGGATGCGCAGGATCGTATAACATGCCGGTACAAAGACAGTTTTTACGATCGTTTCTTTGCAAGATATCGTAGTTGGGGCAACTTTCGCACCCTTTCCAAAAGGTTTCATCCTGAGTAAGCTCAGAAAACGTTACCGGGCGATACCCCAAATCGGAGTTAATCTTCATCACCGGCAAGCTGGTTGTTATCCCAAACAATTTAGAGTTCGGATACTTCTGTTTTGATAATTCAAACGCAGCAGCTTTTATCTTTTTAGCTAAACCTTGTCCTCGAAAATCGGGATGAACGATTAGCCCAGAATTCGCAACATATTTTTTGCTTTCCCAAATTTCGATATAACAGAAACCGGCTAATTGGTCGCCGTCTAGTGCAATCACTGCATTTCCGTTTCTCATTTTTGTTTTAATGTACTCCGGATCCCGTTTAGCGATACCGGTTCCACGTTGTTTAGCAGCCACCTCAATTAGGGTACAAACTGCCTGAGCATATTCTATGTGTGAAGTATTTGCATATTTAATTTGAACGGACATTGTTGAGTGAGTGTAAGTGAGTGAGAGTAAAACGTATTGAAAAGGGCGAAAGGCGTCGAAAATTCATCGACATAAGAATGGCATTACCGCCGCCGCGGAATCCGGAGAACCGGTAAAAACTCAATACTATGTGCAACAATGTTTTGCATGACTAAAAAGAAAAGCACTTCAGATTTTAAATCCAACTGTTGGTTTAAAAAAATTCTGAAACTGAATTTTAAATCACTTTAGGCTATTCGGATGGAATGTTCTTTTAGAAATTTTGTCAACTTTGATTTATCCAACTTTCCACTAGCAAGATCAATAATAACAGAATACAATACTTTTTTATCCGCATTAATTCTGAAACCGTTAACATGTAAAAAGGTGAACATTGCAACAAGCGCCGTTCGTTTGTTTCCATCAATAAAGGGATGGTTTTTACATAAATGGAAACCATATGCAGCAGCCATTTCAAAGATCGACGAGTGTACATATTCACCACCAAAACTCTGCTTTGGAAGTGCTAGTGCCGACTCCAATAATCCTTCATCACGAATCCCCAAAGACCCACCGTAAGTTTCAATTTGGTGATTATGGAAGATTAAAATGGTTTCTTTGTCGAGAAACCGGATCATTTTGCAAGCTCTTTTAAGACATCCTTATAACTGACATTTAACTCTCTGTACGCTTCCGCCCAATCTTCAAATTCACTATCTATTTGTTTAAGCTGGAGCACTTTATCTATGGTTTCAATTTCTAGTTTGTCACCATCCTTTAAATGTAACTCTTCGATTACTTGTTTTGGCAAGGTAATACCCAAACTATTCCCAATTTTTCTAATCTTTGTTTCCATGACGAATTAATTAAGTTATAACCAAGTTATAATACCTTATCTTTACATACTAATTAAAATTTATCTCTGTTTTTATTTATCACTATCATAGCTGACATGCATCCTCTGCTCAAAATAGCGTACTTATTCTTCTCCATTTTATTCGTGAGTTCACCTCTCGTTTTGGCACAAGTTCAAAGCAACGAAGAACGGGAAGCAAAAACGGCTTATATCGAAGGATTAGAAGCATTCGTAAACGAGGAATATGATAGAGCCACTACCTTATTGCTTGAAGCCTACCAGGCTTTGAAACCGCAATCCGGAATCTCTTTCGCATTAGCTGACGTTTATTTTCTTCAAGAAGATTTACCAAACGCGGCACTCTTTGGTAAAGAAGCAGTTGAGTTGGAACCGACCAATAAATGGTACCGGTTTCGATTGGCCGAAATTTATCGAAGTGCCGGACAAAATCAGGCTACACTTGAGCAATTAGCTGAATTATTGGAATACTATCCTGATGATTACGACGCTTTATTCATGCTTGCCGATACTCAAAGTGATTACGGAGAGCATCTTTCCTCGAACAACACGCTAAACAGAGTGCTTCGGCTTACCGGCCCTAATCCAATAGTCTTGATTCGAAAATTCCAGAATTTTGAAGCCCTTGGAGTAGCAGATTCTGCACTTTCACAACTGGAACAACTTCGCCTTGTTGAACCGGATAACCTGAACACATTGAATTTATTGGCGAATTATTACGAACGTGAAGGCGCATCTAACAAAGCCAAGAAAGTACTTAAAGATGCGCTGTATCGAAATGCAAGAGACCCTGAATCGTTGATAAATCTTGCAGGTATTTACATCGATGAACAAAAATGGGACAGCGCAGGAACTTTGCTGGGTAATTTTATAGAAGACCCAATCATCAACGCTGAGCAAAAATTCACCATTGCCCAATTCATGTATGCGCGGCAGCAGGATGATCCACAGAATATTCAACTCGAAATAGAAACCGCCCGGTTACTGGAACTCTATGCCAAATCAGCGCCGGAATATGGTCCTGCTTTTACTCTCGCCGGTCAGTTTTTTTCGATAATTGGTGAAATTGACAAAGCACTCGTCAAACTCGAACAAGCCAACAAATTACTGCCTCAGGATGATATCGCGTGGCGACAACGTTTGCAGTTATTGCTCCAAGAACAGCGTTATAACGATGTAATTTCTGTTGGATTGGAAGCAGACCAAAGTGTTCCTGAAGACGCCTTCATTCAGTTTTTTATCGGAACGGCACATTTATTGAACGAAAATTCGCAGGAGGCAATCTCTTGGCTGGAACGAGCTTCAAGAGCTCCGGCTCGACGTCCATTCAAATCGGTTATTTATGGCACTCTTGGTGATTCTTATGCCGATCAGGAAAATTATGAAAATGCTGATCGCGTATATGAATTAGCGCTCCGTTATGATCCTCAAAATCATAATGCCATGAACAATTATGCCTACAGTTTATCGGTTCGGGAAACCAATCTGGAGCGTGCTAAAGAATTAGCGTTACGAGCAATCGAACTTGCTCCTGAAAATGCCGCTTATTTGGATACCGTAGGCTGGGTTTATTTTAAATTAGGTGATAATGACCGCGCCCGGCGATTTATCCGTGCTTCCATCGATACCGGTGAAGCAAGTGCAGAAGTTTTGGAACACCTTGGTGATGTCTATGAAGCACTTGGTAACTTAGAAGAAGCAAAAAAATGGTGGAAACAAGCACTTGAACTTGATGCTACAAGAACACATCTAAACGAAAAAATTTGATGCTTCGCCTCGTTTTGCTTTTCAGTTTTTCTCTGATATTCATCTCATGTAAATCGACCGCGCCGGCTATAAATACAGACGTGAGTAACTACTCACTTTCTAATGATTCCATTACGGAGGTCTTGGAAAAAACTCCCGATTATTCAGGTCAAATCACCTCAATTACGGGTAAAGGACGTGCTATTGTGAGTGAACCCGGAAACAGCGAGCGAGCAACGATTGATTTCAGCGCCGATACGCTGTTAAGTTTATTAACCATCAAAAATCGAATTGGGATTGAAGGCGGTGCAATGCTAGTGGATCAAGATTCTATTCTGATCTATTACAAGCTTGATAACATCGCCCAAAAAGTGGCCATTAGTGATGGTCGACTTACCAGCTTAAACGAGTTAGCTTCCATCAACCTGATAGATTTGCTGCATTTTAAGCTCACAGAAGAGTCGGTTGTTGAAGTGTATGAATCGGATGAAACGTATTTACTTCGTTTAGCTACCGATGGTGGTGTAATTGTTGATCGTGATGAGTATTTAATTCGAGAAGTGCGCCAACCTTATGGCACAGGTTTACCCTATTCCAAATTGATTTATGAGAATTATGGGGCTTTGAACGGCTACACTTTACCCAGAAAAATTACCATATTAAGTGCTGACGGTAATTCTAAAGTCGTATTTCAAATTCGATCACTTCAGCTAAATCCGGAATCCTTAAACTTACAATTGGACATCCCCTCAAATATTATCATCGATCGATTATGAGAATTCTCAGTTTACTCTTACTGATGTTGATAGGATTCAGCTCGTCCTCAATGGCTCAAACCTATGAGGAGAAACGAAAAGAAATATTAAATCGACAAACAAATACACGGGCAGAGATTAATGTGTTGGATGCGCGTATCAAAACCTATCAACAGCGAATTCAGCAAACAGAAAACCGATACGAAGAACTGTACAAACAATATCAGAATCTAAACCGCCTAATTTCTCTGCAAGACGATAAAATTTCTACCCTCGAACTCGAGCAACGGCAAATACAAGAAGAGATTGAACTCACTGAAAGTGAAATAAGCCTACGAGAAAAAGATCTGGAACAGCTGAAGCAAAATCTGCGAGATATTCTGCTTTATACTTATAAAAACGGACGTACTTCCAATCTCGAGTTAATTGTTACCGCCGGCTCTATCAATCAAATGGTGATTCGCAGTTATTATCTGCAAAAACTAGAAGAGCAAAAGGAAAAGCAAGCTGAGCAAATTCGAATCCGTCAGCGTGAATTAGAAGGCGTAAAAGACGATTTACAGGAAAGCTTGGTAAAAAACGAAATAGTATTGAGCGAAATAAGAGATGAAAAGGTAGAACTAAGCTCACAGCAAACCATACAACGAAATAACGTAGAAAAAATAAAAGCTGAAAGTAGCGACTTGCTTTCAGAGCTTCGTACAATCAGGCAACAAAGGGAAAATCTGGAATCCTCGTTCGCCAACCTGATTTCCATGGAAGATGAACTTCGCCGTGCAGAAAACGAACGATTAGAGCGACTAGCTGCTGCCCGAAATATCGCCGATGCCGCTCGACGGGCAGAAGAAGTGGCTAAGTATTCTACTCCAACGAGAACCTATTTCGTATCCGACGAAACCCTTGCCGCTTACGAACGAACGTTTGCAGCCTCAAAAGGTGCGCTACAATGGCCGGTAGATTCTAAAACCGTTTCCAAGAAATTCGGGGTAACACGAAATCCTCTTTACGGCACAAGAACCGAGCATCCCGGAATAAATATCGTGGCGGATCCTGGTTCAGAAGTTCGAGTGGTTGCCGATGGCTATGTGTTTGCCATTCGCCCTATTCCGGGGTACGGTGACGTAGTTTTTGTAAAACACGGAACATACTATACTGCTTATGGCAATCTTAGCCAGGTTAATGTGCAGCAATCAAGCATCCTACGTGCAGGTCAAATGATAGGTCGCTCTGGCACAGATGCTTCTATATTGGGAGAGTCCCTCTTCTTTATGGTTCTCAAAAACACAAAAAATTTAAATCCTGAAGATTGGCTGGAACGCTAATTTTCCATTACTGTTTTTTTCGCCAACAAAGCTTTTACTTCTTTACCTTTGCTATTTAGGCGTGTAACTCTGAATTCCCAAAACTAACCACCGCATTGGACAATCTTCCAAGACTCTCATTTTATCTATCGGGTATAATCATCGTTTCCGGTGCTTTTACTCTTTTCACCACCGACTTCCTCATAAAAATTGCAGATCCCGGAATAACAGGCACTCTGTTTCTACTTGCTTATGGATTGGTGTACATGAACATCACCTTTGTAGTTAGTCGCAGATTTATGCGCCGTTTAGATGGAGCCAGTAAGCTTCCATATCTATTTGCATTCTTAGTTGCCTTCCCTCCATTAATTTGGTCATATGTTCATGACGCCGGGCTATTCGGAACCATCGAAGTGGTATATTTAATAACAGTGGGATTTGGATGCATACTAGGTGGTTATTTCGGGCAACGTGCAGGTATTAAAGCACAGGCTAAATTCAAAGAAGAGCTCTACGAATACCTCAAACAATCGGGTCAATTACCCGACGAGCTTAAACGCCCACACGACAATCTGAATAAAAACTAACACATGAAACAGTCCTTAATCGCCGCCCTACTCGTTATAATGATTTGTGTTTTCTCTGGTACAAGCAGTGCGCAAATCACCCCGGAAATTTTACATACCATTGGAACTGCCGCCAGTGCCAGTAATCTCGAAAATGATATTAGAACTCTGGCTGATTTTGGGACTCGACATACAATGTCTGATACCGTTTCAAACACCCGTGGAATTGGAGCTGCTAGGCGTTGGATAAAAGCAGAATTCGAAAAGATTTCGGAAGAGTGTGGCGGATGTCTCGAAGTATTTTATGTTAGCGACTACATTGAAGGAGATGAAAATTCTCGAATCCCGGTAACGACTAAGATTGTAAATGTAATTGCCATTCAGCGTGGCTATGCCGATCCTAATCGCTTTGTAATGATGAGTGGAGATATCGACTCCCGAGTTTCGGACAATTTAGACGCCACTTCTGATTCGCCCGGAGCTAACGATAATGCTTCCGGAATGGCGGGCACTATTGAAGCCGCACGCATCCTAAGCAACTATGAATTCCCAAGTTCAATTATTTATGCTGGGTTAAGTGGCGAAGAGCAAGGTTTATTTGGCGGACAGATTGTAGCAGATTACGCACTCGAACAAGGCTGGAGAATAAAAGCCGTGCTCAACAACGATATGATTGGAAATATCAAAGGCATTAATGGTGTAATTGATAATACCACTGCGCGTGTTTTTTCGGAAGGTACCCGAGCGGTTGAAACAGAACGAGATGCTCGTATCCGAAGGTTCACAGGTGGCGAAGTCGATTCCCCATCACGAAATATTGCCCGTTATGTGGATGTAATGGCCGATAAATATATTCCTAATCTTGATATCATGATGATCTACCGTCTTGACAGATTTGGGCGAGGTGGACATCACCGACCTTTTAATGATGCGGGCATTCCGGGCGTTCGCATTATGGAAACCAACGAGAATTATGTGATGCAACATCAGGATTTACGAGTGGAAGACGGCATTAAATACGGCGACACTATTGATGGCGTTGATTTTGATTATGCTGCGAAACTAACCAATCTGAACGCGGTAGTTTTGGCCGGGATGGCATGGGCACCCAGCCCGCCGGCAAATGTGCAAATCAGAGGAGCAGTTCGGCCAAGTACAACACTTAGTTGGAGTGCTTTAGATGAAGAACAAAATCCTCAACTTGCTGGGTATAAGATTTATTGGCGCTTAACCGATCACAACCAATGGCAGTGGAGCGTGTTTGTTCCCGCCGATAAAACCGAGCATACACTCGAAAATGTAGTTATCGACAATTACTTGTTTGGAGTAGCTTCGGTTTCGAAAGAAGGATTTGAAAGTCCCGTGGTTTTTCCGGGCCCGAATGGTAGCTTTGGTGAATAATCATTAAGTAGCTTTGTGATTATTAGGTTCGCTTATTCTTGGGAATAATCTTCACACTTTTCCCGGTTATCTCTTCCAATAATTTACGCTTTCGCATTGCGCCCCAGATCTCCAACTGGGGTTCGTCGATGGTGGAGATTTCGAAAGTCAGCTCATCTTTATTTTCAGTAATTTCCAATTGCTCTACGTTTTGATAATGGCTTCGATCTAAACCATCGGCAACGCGTAAAATTCCGGACAGTTTTTTAATTCGTTGTTTTATCGGCTTTGCCAGAGTCCAATAATCAGTGTGGCGCTTTTTAGGTGTAGATCGGCGATGATATCTGGCAACATGAGCCATTATCTCGATTTCATCTTCTGAAAACCCTTTTAGATCGGCATTTCGAATTAAATACAGCGCATGTTTATGATGTGCTTTGTGCGAAATGTAATACCCAATATCATGCAAATAAGCTGATAATTTGAGCAATTCTCTATCTTCATCAATTAATCCTATTTCATCTTTAAGATGATCAAAAATAATGAGGGCTAACTTTGCTACATGTCGAGAGTGGTCCTCATGCCAACTGCATTTACGTAGCAATTCGAACACACTTCGAACCCTTGGATCCGAAAATTCTTCGCCCGACGGTAAGCCAATCATTTCATTCTTCAAGTACCGGATAATAATGCCTTCTCGAAGTGCTTGAGTAGATATTTTAGTCTGCTCAAATCCAAAGGTTTCGAATAACCAGCGCACTAAAACAACGCCGGTGTTAATAAACCTAACTCGCTTTGCATCCAAGCCTTTTACACTTAGTCGCTGGCTTTCGTCCAGAGTGATGAACTCATCATAGAACCTCATAAAATCTTCTTTGCTAAAACTAAACTCATTCAGAGTTATATCAACAGGAAGCCCTTTTCGGGCGGCAATCATAGAAGCGATCGCCTGCATCGTACCGGAAGAACCAATCATTGTTTTTACACCAAATTTTTCGATCAAAGGTGGGAGTTCCTCTAATTCAGCGGTATAATGTGCTTCGAGATTAGCTATGTCTTTTTCAGCTATAGGATCTTTTGGCGCAAAGACGTCCGTCATGCGAGAAACACCGATTTTGCGACTCAATAAATGATGAAAAATGTTTTGATTTAGTATGATGAACTCGACACTTCCACCCCCGATGTCTACCACCATTTCTGCATTATCTTTCAATAACATGCCATGCTGAACGGCATAGCCAATTAACTCCGCTTCAACAGTTCCCGGTATTGCTTTTATTTTTATACCCACTTGATCGATACTCGCCTGAATAAACTCCCCGCCATTTTCTGCTTCACGAATTGCACTCGTCGCAAAGGCCAGTATTTTTTCTACTTCATAGCTATCGCAAAGTACCTTAATCTTTTTGAGCGCATCAATACCGCGTGCAAATGCATCATCAGCAAGTCGAGTTCCTAGTCCTCCTTTTGCTAATTCTACCATTTCTTTCAGGTCTTCGATCCTGCGAAAACTTCCATCCGTAAATAAATCTGCAATTACCGCATGAAAGGAATTTGTACCTAAATCGATGGCTGCGATGCGCTTTACAAATCGAGGTTGCGAGTCATCGGCTCCAATAATATCCATAAAAATTGTTGTTAATCAATTAATGTACTAAATCGTGATCTTGTACTGTTTTTAATATTACGAATAACCTACTTTTCTTTCAGAATTCATCAAGCACACAATACATATGCGCCATTTATTATCTGTAGCCCTTTTAGTGGCATTATTTTCAGCTTCAATTAATGCACAATCAGCAGCTCCGTCATATTTTGATGGAACGCTAATTGTTAAGTTCGAAGACTTCGACAATGTACAAAAACTAAACCCTGCAATGACTCGAGAAGTTATTGAATCGAGAGTTTCTGATGTGCTTCAAAGTCATGGGTTAATTTCACAAACTCAGCTATGGAGTGATCAGCTGGATCAAACTTTCAAACGTACCCATCGTGAAAAAAGAAAACTAGCTCCTAATTCTACATTAACTAAAGAAATCAGCCGAATTGTTGAATACAAATATTCCTCTTCGATTGATCCGTTAATGCTGGCTCGAAAAATCTCGAACATGCCGGGTGTAGAATATGCCGAACCACGATTTTTAAGAATGACCAGCCTTGTTCCTAATGATCCACTCGATAATGCATATACCACAGTACATAAGTTCCCAGAAGCGTGGGACATTAGCACCGGAAGTGAAGAAGTGATTATTGGAATTATCGACAGTGGCGTAAACTACCACAATCAAGATTTAAAAAATAAAGCCTGGGTTAACGAAGATGAAATTCCAGATAACGGCATCGACGATGATCAAAACGGGTTTGTTGATGATTATTTAGGTTGGGATTTCTGGGAAAGTGGCACAACTGTTTTTAACCTCGAAGAAGATAACGATCCATTTGCAGCCAACAGCGATCATGGAACTCATGTAGCGGGAATTGCAACTGCCGAAGCAAACAATGGAATTGGAATTACAGGAACCGGATATAACAGTAAATACATGGCGATAAAAGCCGGTGGGATTGAAGATGATCCCGGTTCGGAAATTGATGAATCGCGATTGGTTGGCTTTGGTTATGATGGCATTTTATATGCTGTTGCCAATGGTGCCGACATTGTGAATCTAAGCTGGGGCGGTCCCGGTGTAGCCAATGCTGAACAAGATATTATTACTTTTGCTGTTAACGCAGGGTTAGTAGTTGTTGCAGCAAGTGGAAACGATAATTCAATCGATTTAAACTCGCCCGCTTCATACGATGGAGTGCTTTCGGTAGGTAGTATCACCAGCAATTCTGAGCGCTCTTCGTTTTCGAATTATGGCTACACAACCGACGTTTTTGCGGTTGGCTCGGGTGTACTGAGTACAGCCGGATTCGATTCAACTACCTACTTAATTAAAAGTGGAACATCGATGGCTTCCCCTGTAGTTGCCGGACTTGCAGGCTTGATTAAAGCACAAAATCCTGATTGGTCGCCACGGCGAATTATCCATCAAATAAGATCCTCTTCCGATGAATTTGCTAGTGTGAACAATCCATTATTATTCGGGAAAGGTATAATGAATGCACCGGCTTCACTTGGCACGCCAATGCCCGGTTTATCCATACGGGATTTTGCTATCTCCGACTCTGAAGGTAATTCGTTAAGTGTTGGTGAAAGTGGAAAGATTGAATTACAAATTGCGAATTATGGCGAAACCACTGCAAACCTAAGTATCACTCTGGAAGCACTACAAGAAGAATTGGTTATTACTAATGGCGTTGTAAACTCCGGTGCGGTCGCTACCGACGACACAACCGAAATCGAATTTAGCTTCGACATTCCCGAAGGATACGACTTAAGCGACCCTCCTACTTTCGTGATTCGATATACCGATGATAGTTTTGGATACACTGATTTTGAAGTTGTTCAATTTGATGATCTCAATTTTGGTGTTATGAATGCCAATAATGTAACTATGTCGTTCGGTGCAAATGGCACAATTGGTTTTTCCGATCCTTCAGCTGCAACCGGTGGTGTTGGTTTTATCCCGGCAGGCTTTACAAATATTCTTTATGAAGCGGGCATTATTATGATGGCCGGTGGAAATCCCTTTTTGAATGAAGAACCAAAAATTTCGAATAATGTTAGAAATGCCGGGGGATTCTATGATTCAGATTTTGATCCTGATGTGCCGTTTGTTGTAGAAAATGGAAGCGAAATTGCTACAGCTGAAGGTACCGGAACCTTTGTTCCAAATAGCTTTGCCGATCTTGACGGAGTAAATGTTCGATTAAATACATTTTCTTTTGATGAAGATGGGATAGAAAACACCGTGTATTCTCAATATCTAATAAAAAATACATCCGGCGAAGTATTAGAGGATTTCTACATGGGTATTTTTACTGATTGGGATGTAGATAATTTTGCAAACAACACGGTTTTATTCGACCCGAATAACGAGTTCATGTACATTTACGACCCAACCTCTGCAACGAAGTATCCTTTTGTAGCTGTACTACCTATGCAAACAGCCTCCTCGAACCTAGCGATTAACAATGGCTATGAAGGCAACGAATCGGATTACCGCTTCAATATTTATGATGGGTATGATAATACCGAGAAAGCAAACTCGCTTAAAGCCGGGTTAAATAATACAGGTGCAAACAGTGCTGATGTAAGTACCGTTGTTGCTTCGGGGCCTTATGAGTTCAATCCGGATGTTACCATCAAATTGGGCTTTATGTATGTATATGGAGCGGATTACCCGGATTTAAGAGACAAAGTTCTTGCCAGCAGAGAACGTTTTGTGTTCGAGGTTGATGAACCCGGAGTTTATACAAGTGGTGAAATCGAAACCGACTTACCAACAACCACTCGTTTAAATCAAAACTACCCTAATCCATTCAACCCAACTACTCAAATTACTTTCGAACTTGCAGAATCTGGTTTAACCGAACTCACGATTTACAACGTATTAGGACAGGAAATTCAAACGTTGGTTAACGAAGTTAAAACTGCGGGTTCTTATACAATGGATTTTGATGCTTCTGCCTTAAACAGCGGAGTCTATTTTGCAGTGCTCAAAACTGAAAACACTTCAAGAACTATTAAAATGACACTGATTAAATAACGGTGTCCGTTCAGCAGAAATCAGACGTTAATACGCCCTCTAATGCATCTTTTAAAAACGCATGGTGGGCGTTTAATGGTCATGTTCACACGGTGGTTTCATCCCAGTTTCTTCCCGTAGCTAATGTAGATTGCAATCGAATCGAGATTCCCACCACGGATAATGACTTTCTTGAGCTAGATGTTGTTAAGGGAGATTTTGACAAGCCGGTAGTAGCCATTTTTCATGGACTTGAAGGAAGCTCAGAGCGTTTTTATGTGCGCAATTTAATGGCTACACTATATGAACATGGCATATCTTCGGTGGCAATGAATTTTAGGGGATGCGGCCGAAGGATTAACGATCAGCCTCGTTTCTATCACTCGGGTGAAACCAACGATTATTTCACACTTTTTGATTGGATTAATGAGCATTATCCAACTCGTGAACTCTTCGCTGTGGGTTTTTCGCTGGGTGGCAATGCACTGATTAAATCCTTGGGAGAAGCTCAACTATCACATCCTGTAAAAAGAGCCGTAGCTGTTTCTCCGCCCTATGATTTAAAACGTGGCTCCATCAATCTACAAAAAGGCTTTAACCGAGTGTATGAGCTTCGTTTCATGAGGACGTTGAAAAAGAAACTCGCTTTGAAACGAGAACAATATCCAGAATTGCCCAACTTTTCCGGTTCCACTCTGTACGATTTTGATGATCAAATAACTGCCCCAGTTCATGGATTTAACAACGCCGATCATTATTACGAATCATGCTCTTCTAAAGGGTTTTTAAGCAGTGTTCAAACTCCACTTCTTCTTATCCACAGCAAGGAAGATACGCTAACACCATTGGCGTATGCGCCTTTCTCAGTAATTGAAGATAATGAGTATATCCAATCTATTTTTACCGAAAAAGGCGGACATGTCGGTTTTATCTCATCTCCAAGAAACTGGCTGAACCAAACCATTGTTCGATGGTTAATGCAGGATTAGAACTGTATCTTCCAATAAATCGAAATTAAATTTTAGCACACGATGGTAATCATCATAGGGGCCGGCCCAATAGGACTTGCAACCGGAATTCAACTCAAGAGAAAAGGAATCCAATTTAAAATTATCGAGCGCGGAAGTCTCGTTCATTCGCTGTTCAAGTATCCCACTAACATGACCTTCTTCTCTACCTCCGATCGATTGGAAATTGGTGATATCCCCTTTATTTCACACGGCCCAAAACCAACGCGTAGTGAGGCTTTAGAATATTATCGCAGAGCAGCGGAACACTATGAGTTACCTATCAACCTGTATGAATCGGTAGTTCGTGTAGATGGCCAAGATGGGAACTTTACCGTTGTAACAGATAAGGCCGAATACAATGCAAAGAAAGTAGTGGTAGCAACGGGCTTTTACGGAACTCCAAATAAGATGAATGTACCGGGTGAGGATTTACCCAAGGTTAAGCACTATTATGATGAGCCTCACCCTTATGCATGGCAAAATGTATTGGTGGTAGGGGCAGGTAATTCCGGCGTAGATGTAGCCCTCGAATGCTACCGATCAAATGCCAATGTGACGATGGTAGTACGATATGGCGAGATTAAAAAATCGGTGAAATACTGGGTAAAACCTGACATCGAAAATCGCATAAAAAACGGAGAAATTACCGCCTACTTTAACTCTGAGATAAAAGAGATTAAAGAACATGAAGTCATTTTGTCTACATCAAATGGTGAAGTAACTATTGAGAACGATTTTGTGCTAGCCATGACCGGATATCACCCAAATTATGCGCTTATGGAAGCCTTAGGCATAGAATTGACAGATGATGAAAAATGTATGCCGGTGCATAAAGAAGACTCACTGGAAACCAATAGAAAGGGAATGTATGTGGCCGGAGTAGTTTGTGGCGGAATGGATACCAGCCGTTTATTTATCGAAAACTCGAGAGTTCATGCAGATCAGATTGCAGAACACGTTGCCAATTCCTTGGCATAAAAAAAGGGCAAGCGACCTATATCACGTCGCTACGACCTAATTACCGTTGCTGCATTCCTGCCCTGGCGGAGTTCAAAGGGAGCTGACTGTATAGGACTTGCCCTAGACCGACAAAGTTAAGGCGATTCTTAAGAACAGTCAACCATTTCTGAGGGCAATTTTATTTGCTGGTCATGATAAAAACGCCGTTCCAATCCTCTCCGGGAGGATTTTCTTTCATCATTTGGCATCGCTCAATAAAGATCTGAGAGGGATTTTCTTGATAAGCCTCAAGCGGTAACGATTGTTTGAAATAACCCAAAGCATTTTCCCACTCTTGGTTATAATAAGCAGCCATGCCTTGTTCATACAAACCTATACAATCGAATAATTGCTGTTGTGCATCTGCTCTTAAGCCGGCAATTTCGAACATGGTTACAGGTTTCGATCGCCCTTTTACCACAATGGTATCCAACTTTCTGAACAAGCAATCGTTGCCGTGTTTTTCTGCTTCTTCTTTTGTGGTTTCGGTAACCATAGTAAAAACGTGATAGGCTTTGGCACCACTTTCACATCGGGCAGCCAGATTTACATTATCTCCCATCATGGTGTAATTGAATCGGCGTTCTGAACCCATATTTCCGGTAACCATCTCGCCGGTATTCATTCCCATTCTATGTTGCATGTGGTGAACAATTTCCGGCCAATTTCCATCATGCATCCATTTTTCTCTTAACTCTGCTAATTTCTTTTCCATTAATTGTGAGGATATACAAGCCCTAAGCGCATGATCATCTATAAAAACCGGAGCTCCATAAAAAGCTACAATCGCATCCCCAATAAACTTGTCCAATGTACCACCTTGATCGTTAATGATGTCGGTCATAGCGGTTAAATACTCATTAATAAGAGTAACCAATTGTTTAGGCTCTAACTTTTCAGAAAAGGTAGAAAAGGAAACGATATCGCTGAAGAAGGCCGTCATGTACGTGTCTTCGCCACCAAGCTTTGGCTCTTCTCCCGATTCAATCATTTGATCTACCAGCGTTGGCGAAACGTATGAAGAGAACATACCTTTAATCCGTCTTTTTTCACGCTGTTCGTGCAAGTATTCGTAACCAATAGTACCAACCTGAGCTAGAAAAACAGTAATTAAAATAGCACTTACATTTACGAACAGTTGGAAGCTTAAAAACAAATATATAGCTAGTGAATAATACCCGCCCATAACAATGATTGTGGCAAGAAATCCCCATCCCGCACCAAATTGATTATTCAAATACGAAACTAAAAAAACGATCATAAAAGCAGCTAGTGCCATAATAGAAAGTTGGGAAAGCTCGCTTTGTTTGCGAATGTAGTTACCATCCAGAATTGTTTGTAATGCATGTGCGTGAATTTCGAAACCCGGACGTGGAAAATCTCCCGATGCAAAGGGAGTAGGGTGAAAATCTTGCAGTACAGGCATTGTGGAGCCGATAATTACAATTTTATCTTTGAATACTTCATCATAAAGCAAGCCGGTTCCGAAATCGGGATCGTCGAAAATATTCATTTCAAATGCTTCGGCTTCCATAACCGTGGTGTATCCGGGATCGTCGATCACTTGCTCGTAGCTGTATTGAGGATAGATACCCTCCGGCCCATAAAAATTGATGATAAATGAATTCAGATTGTCGCGCAGAATAGAATAATCACCGATATGGAAATAAGGATCGGTAGAATTGGGATCCAGTTTACTAACCGCAGAATCAGGGATATTGGCGTATACTTTTAGCCCTTCGATGCCAAGCATGAAATAGCTTTTTCCCAGATAGTTTCTACCGAAATTATACGTGCGCACATATCCATCGATGTGTGGATTTGTACTCACTAGTCCAAATGGGTTAGGACTATTTTCCTGAAGCACTCGAATCGGAAAAATAGGTTCTAGTTCAGTGCCATCTCTGCTTTCTATGCGTTCAATTTCACCGGCTAAAATTACGTTTCCTGCATTTGCAATAGCCTGAGCAAACAAGGTATCGTTCGATAGGTCGAATTCATCGTTTTGGCTAAAAAGGATATCAAAAAGAATTGCTTTGGCTCCGGCACGGTGCAAATTTTCAACGAGTTTGGCATGTACACTAGTTGGCCATGGCCATTTTTCCGGGATTTCCGCATCCGCTTCTTCACTAACCGAAACCAAAACAATCGGTGAATTTTCTACCGAAAGTGGGCCTCTGATCTCGAACATGTAATCCCGAATCGATAATTCTACCTTATTAATTACTTCGGTGATCGTGAGCGAGAATGAAACTCCCAGCGTTAAAGTGGCAATAAGTATGTAAACCCAAATGGGATTTTTTTTGCCTTTTGAAGCACTCATAACTTAGAAACGATAGATATATCGAAGTTGAGCTAGTCGATCGTTCAAGCCGTTACTTCCTGATACATTTGTGAAGTTAGAATCGAACACCAACGAGTGATTTTTGCCGAGTTTATATTCTGCCCCGGCTAGAAAAACGTAAGTGTTAAATTCGGAGAGATTGCGGGTAGCACTTAATGAGTAGTAATCGTTCAAAAAACTTTCGTCTTGGCTATTCTGGATTTCTAAGGTTCTTGATTTAGATGTATTTGAAGTGAATGCAACACGACCGTTTATACGAAGAACCCCATCAAACATAAAATACGTTGCTCCTGCGGTTACTCCAATAATTTCAATACTTAATTGCCCTGCACCCGATTCCGTTTGATTGTATGAAACGCCTAGTTGTGTTCGTAAAGGTGTTTGTGAAAATCTTGATGAGAGGTTAAATGAATATGCACTGTTTTCTACATCACCAAAAGCAAAAACTTCGTCGGTTGTATTTAATGATGCTAAAGAAACCGTAGCATCATGAACGGATCCCGATAACTCAACTTGCTGGGTAATCGACAGATTCAGATTTAACGTTTCATTTTTACGAGGCGTGGTAGTTGTTAAAGTATCCCCTCTGGTAATCCTGATGTTCTGCACAGCTGCCGTTTCAAATTGTGTGGGCACTAAAGGATTAAAACGTGCTACACCGTTATCCCTATTTCTAAGACGAAAGCCCATACTAATTCGCGGAAGCGATTGATTTACCGGATACCAGCTCAGGTTTGTACGAACTGAGGAAGTAACTGTAGTAGCTTCTTTGGTGTCCGTCACATTATCAGTTAAACGCTCATAGCCTAGCGTAACATATACCTGATTTTTGAACATTCTAAATCGATCGGAGATGGTGTAGCCTGCGATATCTTTTCGTATGGTAGAATTAGCAAGCGATACAAAATCGGGACCAACCCATCTATATTGAATCCTGAATGTATTTTTCGGATACACCATCGAAAATTCAGTGTTAGAGCCCAAGATGCTTGTTGGGAAGTAAAATTCTGTCTCGGTCGTATCCGTACCAATTCCTGTTAGCCTTAGGGGTAAAACATTCACATTTTCGTTAACAATAATGAATTGCGAAATATCCTGTAAGATATCCAAGTCTTTTTGTTCTACATCCTCAAAACCCAAGTCGGCTGCTTGTTCAGCGGTTAGTGGTCCGCCATAAATGTCGTTGTTCAAGGCACTAGCTACCGTTTCCGTTTGAAATCGAATACGGTTTTTATCGAAGGCAAACCTAAAATCTACACCCGCAACAATATTACCTTTAGGGCGAACACCGCCTCCTTCAACCCTAAGCAAATCCGGAGAAGCCATCAACCTTTGCTGACCGGCAATCGATAAGTTATTGAGTAGTGCTCCCGGCTGCAGCAGCACATCGTTGTAGTCAATTACATTAAAGATTGATGTTGTATCATCCTCCACCTTCATGGCTTGTACACCTAATTGAATGTAGCGAGGATTACCAATTGCAACTCTACCACCAATCACATTTCTCTTGAAAGTGCCTCTCCCGCCATTTTCGAACGAAAGCGTATAGGTTGTATCAACAACCTGAGTTTGAGTGGAATCGGAATACACAAACTCTTCATCAATACTGGTGTACAGATTGGTGATGTCACGACTTAATTCCCCATACAAAAACTGTACATTTATATTTTCCCACAATAAATGAAGGGAGGTATTTATTCCCTCAATCCGCCGTCCGGAAATGGTGAACTTACTGAGTTGTGGAAAAATATGTCCGGCTTCGAATTTCCACCATTTACCTAAACTCAGTTTCGCACTGTATCTGTTTTGAGGTTGTAGCCGTGCAGATTCCTGTGAAGTCAAAAAACCACTCAAACTGTATTTGAATTTACCATACGAACCACTAAGCGATGTTCTACCCGTGTACGCATTATTCGGATTTCCCGATATAATCTGATTTCTCGCGGTTAATTCAAGTCGACCCGTTGGCCGCAAACTTGGCCCGAGCGATACTGCTTGTGATTGCCCCGGGCGCACAATACTGAACTCCCACTCGGTAACCAACAATTGCTCACTTTCTGTGTGATATTCAACTTTTACCTGATAATCGCCTCTCTCTAAATCTTTAGGCACATATGAGATAAAATAATCGCTGGTATCCGCAAAACTGGTAATATCCAAATTATTGAGAAAAAGCCTGAATGATCCTTCGGGAATCACTTCTACATCGTAGTATAGTGCGATAGCTATGTAGGCATCATTCGGTGCCAGTCCATTTCCCGGCTTTGGGGATAGAATGGTGAAGTCGATTCCTTCTGCTCGTTTTCTGTCATCTACAAATGGAGCTTCGGTGTTGTTTTGCACCAGTTCAACCTGAATTGGATTTTCAGCGGGCACATTGTCGGGAAAAAACACATCCTGACTTAGACTATTAAGACTGAGCTGGAAATAATATTCTACCGAACTTCCACTCAGTTCATCAGGAGTTAGAATAACTTCAAACACTCCATTTTGGAAATCCACTTCTTTTTGGGCATACCCTAAATCGCCATCCGAACGAAAAAACAAATACGCTTGAAGAACATCCGATGGATTTACGCCCGGAACTAAAAACTCTAAAAGTGCTCCATCATTTGCATTTATGAGGGTGGGAGCCTGATGTTGCACATTATACTGCGCAAGAGTATTACTAGCTCCAAAGAGCAATAAAGCAATAAGTAATAATAGTACTTTAGAACCCCCAGTCTTCATACCAAAATCTTTAACATGTAATAGCCAACCGTGTTATGGAAATAACAATAAAGAACGCTATTAATTTCCTTTTTCGAAAATTGTAATTGGCACTTCTCTAATTTGCCCGTTTACATCTCGAAATCTGATGATTATCGTCTTCTCTATAAGATCTTCATCCAGCGTTTCGTATCCTTCCTGTAGTTCTTCTACTTCATCCGTTGTCAATGTACCAGATTCGATAGAATTTCCGGTTTCATCAACCGAGGCGTACATCTGCTGAAACAAAGAAACCGTTTCGCCGGAATTGGTAGCTGTTACATCTACTTGGCCTTCTTCAACCCAAACATAACCACGAGCTGTAGAACCAAATCGCGTTCCCTTAACCGAGGCTAGTGATCTTGAAGTAGAAACCTCGAATGTACCAGAACCTTGTGGTTCAACCTCCAGAAATATTTCACCACTATCGAGATCAATTCGGCGAGTTGTATTTTTAGAATTAGGTTGCTCTTCTCCACGCACAATTAGCTGAGAAGTCGGTTTCACTTTAGCGATACTGTTATCCATGAACACAACCAAGGCATATCCCTCTGAGTCGGTTTGCAAGGTATCACCGTGGAATAGTTTCTCACCGATATTATCCTCTAAACTTAGCTGAAAGGTTTCTTTGTTTAGACTTGCTAGTTCTACATTTGGTTTAAATCTACGAACTATTGCAAGTGGTCGTTCCTGCTCGTCAACAGGTTCAGGAACGTATAAATCGCTGGCAAGCATCGTGCCCAACACCACAAATAATATCAACGAAACCGCTATTGATGTAATTTTTTTCATGCTGATTGTACCTAATTATCGCTTATAATTATATCCCCGTCTTCCAGCTTTTGCAGCAATTCTGTAAGCTTTTGGATCCCTGTAATTCCACTAAATACTTGTTGATCTACCTCAATACTTTCGAAATAAAAACCATCACTTAACATGGTATTATATTCTTCGTCTCCGATTAAAGTTATCAGCGCATTCAGTGTTTCTTCGTCAATTTCTTGTGTAGTTACCGAGGTTTCGGTAGATGGATCAACTAAAGAAAACGTCCAAATATCAGACACATATTCTTCGGTACCTAATGCTGTTTGTACAACGGTAGAAACCTGCCAGAAATAACGCTCGCCGGTAACAAGTGCTTGTGCCCCGCTTGATGGATATTGCAGGTTATTACCTTCAACATTTACATCTAGGTATTCAAATTGTAAAAAATCGGCACCACCAGCCGCTGTACTTTTTGCTCCCTCAATTAACGATTCTGGGCTATCCTGCCCATTATCATTTACTACAATTACACGATATCTGTTGTTCGCATCACCTTCCCAACTAAGTTGTGGATATTGATTGGTGATTGAAACATCTGACCCTACTTCATCGCCCGGTGTTTTCAAGAATATGGACAATTCATCTACCACCGCGCCTGACTCTGTTCCCCCTAGTTCTACAGTAACATTAGCAAGTTCTTGCTTCCCACAGGCATTAGTTACCCGCGAAACCTTCGCATTAATGGTATAGATATCATTTGGAAGCGTAGTACCGTCTAAACTTTCCAAAAAGTCTTCCCCTTCAGAAGTTAAGCCACCATCAAATTTCATGGTTTCGTCTACACCCGGTAATTGTTCGTTATCAATATCATTATTCGTAGCGTATACAACCTGTCGGGGATCTAAAGTAAATGGATAGGCTGCTTGTTGTGTTAACTCGGCAATAGTACCAACTTGCCCGGCAGTAAACTTAAACTCGAAAAATAAATTAGTTAATAGTTCATCGGTATTATTAACCATCGTTCCGGACACTAATACAGGGCCGGAACCCCGAGTATCAATTCCTAAACTTGTTAAGCCTAGTACGGACGCATTTTCCAGCACAGGACTCAAATTTACTTCAAGTGATAAGCTTCCAGTATCCACACATTGGCTTTGGCCGTGCGCAGAATTTGTTGGAACAATAATAGCTAAAACAGCTAACAACGAAGAGAAAACAGTACCCGATCTTAAATTATCAATCATATGACTCTCGTGTATTTATAGTGAGTACTAAATATGAAACGATGTTTTTTTACAAACAATTAGAATTACACAAACAAAAAAAGCCCTTATTGTGGTAAATAAGGGCTTTTGTGGAGCTATGGGGATTCGAACCCCAGACCTTCGCGCTGCCAGCGCGACGCTCTAGCCAGCTGAGCTATAGCCCCCAAACAAAGAGTGGCAAATATAAACTCGTTTTAAAATTAATCCTAGTTTGTTTTTCTTTTTTGTTTGATAGAGCCTTCAGTATCACTATTTTCACGAGCAATATTTAAAAAATCTCATTCAAAACTAAAAGAATAGGAGTCCTCCTAACATGAAACGCACATTCCACCTTCTTTTTTTAACTCTATTCTTATCAGCTGGTGTTCTTACCCAGTATGGTTGTGGGTCGAGCGAATCTACCCCGCCGGTACCTGTTGATTCAGATGGAGACGGACTAACTGACGATCAAGAAATCGAATTAGGGCTAGATCCAATGTCGGCCGATTTTGACGACGATGGACTTACCGATGGTGAAGAAATCAACGAATATAACACCGATCCAAAAAATCCTGATACCGATGGAGATGGACTATCTGATGGTGACGAAGTAAATACTTATGGCACCGACCCTAACAATGTAGATTCAGATGGCGATGGTCTTAGCGATTACGACGAGATTATCACTTACAAAACCGATCCAAACAACGCTAATGGCGACGCAGACGGCGACGGTGTTTCTGATGTAGATGAAATTAACACCTACAACACTGATCCTACCAATGCTGATTCTGATGGAGACGGCTTCACTGACGGTCAAGAAATTGATATGGGTACCAATCCAAATGATGGAAGTGATCCGGTATTTGTTAGCGGTGACGATCTAGGTACTATCAACTTTAACTTCGATCGTTCTAACATCACTGATGCAGCCGCTCAGATCCTTGCCGACAATGTTGAAGTACTTATGAATGCTCCTGCATTCCGAGTTCGTGTTGACGCTTACACCGATCACGTAGGTGGCGACCAATACAACTTACGATTGAGCCTTCGCCGCGCAGCTTCTGTTGTAGATTTCTACAAGAGCAATGGAATTGCTGAAGACAGAATCGAATCAAGAGGCTTAGGTAAAGCTCCAGTTGAGTGTTCTGCTTCTGAAAAAGAGCCTAACAACGGTTGCGAGAAAAACAGACGCGCTGAATCAAATCCAATTAGTACGCTAAAGTACTCTCCTGATATGTAAGAATAGTATCAGTAAGTAATTTAAACCAGCTCAACTAACCTGAGCTGGTTTTTTTATGCCTTTAAAATAATCGTGATAGTGCAATTCCCGGATAGAAACCCGGCTCATCCAATCGATAGGCTAAATCCACCCTAAATAAACTGAAGATATTACTAATAGATACACCAACTTCTGAGTGTGGTGAGTTAGCATTAGATGGTAAGTAGCCAAGATTACTTAAGAAAAACTGTTGCTGTGTATCCGGCATCCAGGTTTGGCCTACACCACCAAAAGCTATCAAGCTTATTCCACTTTTTGCGGCATTTGGTATACCAAGCAACTCAAACGGTGTAGAGCGAAAGTTATGTTCTGCATGAATGGCGGCGTAGGAAGCTCCTTCGTAGGGCACATAACGCTTTGATCGAAATGCACCAAATGGCGTAAAATAACCCAAAGCTGCATCAAGCACGCCATTTTTCTGTACAGGTAGCTCGCCTATAAATGTGCCTGCATTAATACGAATATCTAACGAATTTGGGATGAACCTACGCTGGTAAAAAGTAGAGTATCTGCGATATATATCGATGCTAAAGCGGGTAAAATCCCAATCACTTCCAAATGCGGTTAGCGATTGTTCCAGCTCGAGCTTAATATTATCTGCTCCAATTACGCCCCAAGCTTCCGCGCCTTCGCCCGATTCGTAGCTAATCGTAAGTGAACTTAACGTGCCTTCTTGTACTGCAGGATTGAAACGTTGATTAAAACTGGAGGCCAATAAATCATAACTCGTTTTAAAATCGATACTAGAATGTTCTTCATATTTGAACCGAGCGTTTACTGATCTGTTATATCCTTTTAAAGCGTAAGCGCCTCCAATAAACCCACCTTCGATTCGGAAATAATCGAAGTAATCAGAATAGCCAAACAAAGGCATGGTACTCAAGATTTCTTTATTGAATAAGTCGGAATTATATCTGGTTTCCGTCTTAAAATTGTACCCGGCTATCAATGCCAATCGTCTAGAATTTGATAATGGCCACCAACTAATATCTGCTCCATGGCTTAATTCTTCATGTCCCAAACTGTAGCCAACTCTTAACCGCGATCTTAACCTCCGGTCTAAATATCTTTTTTCATGCTCCAGTCCACCAAAAAATGCATCTACCCGATTAAACCTGGCATTTATAGAAGTATTTCTGCGTAATCTTTCAAATACTGACGGCTCTTTAGGCTCTCGGTATGTAGTTTGAGTTCCATCCGAATTTGTTTCAACCCTTACTGATACATCACTATCGCTATCATCTTCATCATCTAAATCGAGAAATCGGGTTAAAAAACCTTTGGGCTTGAACGCTTTTTCTAGGGTAGCGGTACTGTCTAAGGTATCATAAGCTTCCAGTTCAACTTTAGATAATGGCACTACATCAACAGTTGCCGTAAAGAGTGAATCCGTTTTATCAATAGTTGTAGAATCAACCGAAAACCAATTCTGATCCGTAAAAATTGAATCAGGAATATCAGTGTTTACTTTATAATCGTTGAGTTTAGAAACTTGTTTAAAACCGATTGGTGGAAATCTAAGTCCGGGCACTCCAACTTCAACCGTACCCTCCATTCGAAAATCAACCGGTAACCAATAATCTCCCCCAAAATTGCTGAACTGTTGCTCGTAATACATATTAAATTCCTGAACGGGTGGCGGAAACACAATTACCGAATTTGGTCTCAATCGCACTGATACGAGCGCATAGTCTTCGTCTTGCACAAATATGGTGCCTTCAAACAACGGTTGTAATTTTCTTTTTGATGTTACATCAATTTCGAAGATTACTTTGTCATCGATTTTGGTGAAATTCACCAACTCAAAGTTATAAAAACTTAGTGCTCTGGGATGTGTTACTCCAACCACATCAAATTCCACGATTTCGAGATTGTCGTCGTAGAAATTCGGCAAATAACTTACCCCTGCAAAGTTATCACTGCCTTCAATATTCGCTGTTTGCCGGCGTGATTTTAGTATTTCTCTATTCCCTAATTCCTTATCCCAATATGCTTGCGAAATACTTTCTGTAATCGAAACAATTGATGTATCAGTCTTTAATTGTTGCCGGCTATATGCATCTACCGTATAATTTTTCAGATTCTCTCTCCAGATTTGCTTCCTACGGATCACCTCTTTCATAATCGAAATAGCAGGATCTTCTCCGGTTACCGTTATTTCCTGCATTTCCAGAAATGCCTCTTCCATCAAAAAATCCAGCGGATCTTGATGACCTTCTTGAATTGTGATTTCGTTGGTTTTGTAACCAAGATACCGCACAACAATAGTTGAAGGGAATTCGGAAACTGATAACGTAAATTCGCCATCTGCATTCGCAATAGTTCCTTTGTAGGTATCTTTTATTATGATGTGAGCAGCAGCTAATGGCTCAAGAGTTTGAGCGTCTACTACTTTCCCAGAGATCACATTTTGTGCTTGTGATGAAGCCGTTAACAATACAATTGTAAAACAGAGCCCTAAAAGTCGTTGCATGTGTATGATTTAATTCGTTGAAACTAACGCATCCACTACTTAAATAATGCTCAAATGTTTCACCAAATTTGACCAGCCTTTAGTTTCCTGATCCAATCTTCGCGTCAACGCTTATCTCCCTTGTTAAAAATAAGGCCAAGAATTGCAGTAAATAATGCCGCGCCAATAATCGACCAAATGATAGGGAATGGCTGATTATCGATGGTGATAGTCCATAACTGAGGAAACTCAAGTTCAACGGCAATCCATTTCCCAATTATCGCTCCAATAAAGCCAACAATGGCAGACATTAAACATCCACCACTTCCAAGTTTAAAGCCTCCAATGCTTTGCCCAATTCCTCCACAGATAGAGGCAATAGCCACAAGTATCAAAAAATCAAAAATTCCCATAACGCTATTTTTAAATTTAGTGAGTCTTTAAACGTAGTAATCATAACTCGGTTACACAAAGCAATCTATGCTATTCCTTATTTGTTAAACACGAAGGTAAAATGTAAGTTAACATTAAGTCTCAGACAGCTCTTTATTAAACAAATTTTCGGAAATATGAAGAACGTACACATCTTCTCACTATCCTTAGTGATGCTTTTCTTTTCACTAGCGGCCTGCGGTGAAAGTGAAGAAGAACGCCAAGCTCGCTTGCAAGCCTATCAAGATTCGTTGCGAGCAGTAGAACAGGCTAAAGTAGCAGAAATGATGGCCCAGATGCAGGACTCCATCGATGCTGCCGAGGCCGAAGAAATGCCAATGGAAGAAGAGCCGGAATCTACTTCTACTGGATTAGTAGAAGACGGTAATTTTGTAGTACAGGTTGGCGCATGGCGATCGGAAGAAAAAGCACAGTCTTTTGTAAATAAATGGGCCGATAGAAATTACCCCAATGCTTATGTAGTAAAAATTGGGGATGAAGCTACCGGCGATGTATGGTTTAGAGTTCGCGTTGGCGACTTTAATACCAAATCGGAAGCAGAAAATTTTGGTGTTGAACTCTCTTCAGAAATCAACTCCGGCTATTGGGTAGCAACTAAAAATTAAGCTCTTAAGGAGTTTAAAATTTATAGTTGTAACTGTGCCATGCATTTACGTAATTGAAATACGCTCAAGTAGCGTCTCTCTTGATGAATAGTCAGCCCCGTACATTCGAAAAATGTGCGGGGCTATTTTTTTTTGAATCTTTTTTTTATTGATTCGTACAAGGCGTGTCCGTGATTTATTTTTCTAATTCTCGGGATAACGTTATAATCCGCATCAATACATCAACAACATTTTAACACCAGCGAAATGAAAAATTTCAGCATCGCAAAGCGGCAGGTCGACCAAATTAGTGTGCTTGATATAAGCGGAGAGCTTGATGCGCATACCGCATCACAATTAGAGAATTCACTAAAAGCACTTATAGAATCCAAAAACATCAAGATTATTGTAAACTGTGCAAAACTCGATTATATAGCGAGTGCGGGGCTCGGGGTATTTATGGCATACATAGAAGATGTTAGAGGCTTAGGTGGCGACATTAAATTATCCAACATGAACGACCGGGTGTATAATGTTTTCGATTTATTAGGATTTCCAACTTTATACGACATAGTAGATGACGAGCGCGATGCAGTAAACGCATTTTAAAAAACAGGCAGTGGCAGGCACAAAAAAATATACACTCTCCGTCGACTCCTCAACCAAACATTTGAGTGAGGTACGAGACTTTGTTGCGGAGCACGCTCAAAATGTTGGGTTATCGGAAAAAGATATTTCTGAAATCCGCCTAGCTGTTGATGAAGCTTTCACCAACATTATAAAACATGCCTACAAAAACAGACCTTCTAAGCCGGTTAAAATTGAAGTTGGTGTAGATTCAAAAAAACTCTGGATTTCCATTATGGATGAGGGAGAGAGTTTTAAACCCGACGAATACAAAGCTCCCGACATCCTAAAACGAATTAAAAATAAACAGCGTGGCGGTATGGGTGTATTTTTAATTCAAAAGCTGATGGATCAGGTGCAATATAACCGCAAAGGCACTCTGAATGAGATCAGAATGGTTAAACACCTTTGAGATCCCATGAGCAATTCTCCCCTTTCTAACGATGAGCGCCGGAGTCGGTTCGAACTACGCACCTTGCTCGAAACAAGTCGGTTACTGATTGAATCGCAGGATCCCGATTTTGTTTTAAACAACTTGTTACTCATCACAATGGGAAAATTACTGGTTCCCAAAGGAATGATTCTGATTCATAAACCGGGAGACGCTTCCTACCTGGTTTCCAAATCAAAAGGCCGAAATTGGCTGGCAGAAGGTTCTGAACTAAGCGCAGAATTTGATCAAAAGCTCCTGGATACTTCCGTAATTCACGGAGAAAAATACGCGGCTGTTTTTGATGCGATTGGCATCGAAAGAGAAAGTGCTTTGTTCAACTTAAAAACTAGTAACCATCATTTAGGCTTTCTCTGCCTCGGACCAAAAGGGAACAAAACGGCAATTACCGGTCATGAAATTGAATTTATTGAGAGCCTGAGTATCATCTCCTCGGTGGCAATTGCCAACTCCCGAATGTTTAAAGAACTTCGACATATCAACCGAAGGCTCGATCGAAAGGTACACGATTTGAACACCCTACTAGAATTGAGTAAGGATTTCAACATGATGGTTGATCGGGACGAAATAGCTCGAGTTTTTAAATTTGCCATGCTTGGGCAAATGCTCATTCGCACCTTCTTTTTTGCTCTCGATATTGACGGTAAAAGATCAATTATTTCCATCAGCGGAATAAAAGAACCACCATCCGACGAGGATTTGGATGAATTATTCGCTCTCGATGATATTGCTCGCACCGATGACATCAAAAATTGTGCATTCTTAGCTGAGAATAACATTGAGTTATTAATCGGATTGCGCTTCCAAAACGAGAAAATTGGTGTGGTTGGAGTTGGACCTCGGGCTACAATGGAAGGCTATGGCGATGCAGAAATAAACTTCCTGCAATCGCTTGGGAACTTAGCATTACTAACCATCCAAAAAACGCTTTTACTTGAAGAACAGATCGTAAAAAAGCGTTTAGAGGAAGAATTAAACCTCGCAAAAACCATTCAGGAAGGTTTATTGCCTAGCCCAATTCCCAAAATACCGGGAATGGAAATTGCTGCAGTAAACGTATCGTCTCGGCAGGTAGGGGGCGATTATTTTGATGTACTTAAACTAAACGATAACGGGCATCTCCTTGCCATAGCCGATGTTACCGGAAAAGGAATCCCGGCCTCGCTATTAATGGCAAATCTTCAATCAATGTTACATGCCCTTGCCCCTCTCGATGTAACGCTTGAAGAAGCAACGGGGCGTATCAACGACATCATTTACGAAAATACACCGCCCGATAAATTCATCACCTTTTTCTGGGGCAAGATTACAGAGGATGGGAAAACTTTCAAGTACACTAATGCCGGGCACAATCCTCCCATGGTTTTTAAAAAAGGCTCCGACGAACCAATTTTATTGGAAGATGGTGGGGTAATTTTAGGAGCTGTTCCAACATTTGTACCTTACAGCAGTGCTGAGTATTCCATCGAAAGTGGGGATTTAATTGTTTTCTTTACTGATGGAGTTACTGAAGCAATGAACCCGGATCAAACCGAAGAATATGAGGAGCATCGACTTGTGGAGTGCGTAAATGCACATAGAAACTTAGATGCTGATGGCATTATGAAAGCTATAATCAGAGATATCAATCAATTTGCGAATAACATTCAGTACGATGATATCACAATGATCATCCTGAAAGTTAATTAAGCGTTTTAATTCCCATTATGCCGGGAATACCATTCGTGCGAAATTCATTCATAGCCAATATTGCTTCGTAGGTATCATAGCGATTCATTATCTCATTCACATATCGAACGGTTTCAATTCCTCTGCAAAAGCCGTAGCGGGCATTTTGATAATATCTTCGTTGCATTAACTTTAATAGCGACCCGGAAATCTCATCCCATTCGTTTGGGTTTTTATTCTGATCAATGGTTAAACGTCGCGCATCTGCTACGTGCCCCATCCCGGCATTGTAGGTTGCTAAAGCAAATTGCCATTGATTGGTGGAGTCCATGTAAGAGTAATGGTCGAGATGCTCTTTAATGATGCGTGCTCCTTCCCGTGCATTTATTTCTGGAATAAATAACGAATCCTCAGAAATATCAGAAAAACGTGGAAGAACTTGCATCAATCCAACAGCACCAGCCCAACTTACCGAAGTTGGATCAAATTTCGATTCTTGAGCTGCAATTGCGGTCAACATCAACCAATCTAAATCAAATTCGGCTGCAATTGTTTGAAACAGGCTATCGTATGGTGAAATTATTCCTATTGGGCCTTCCTCTAATTCGGGATTAAAATACTCTGCGATCTGAGAACTGCCTTCGTAATATTTCTTTCTGAGAACATTTAAAAAAGCAGATCTTTTGGGAATTCCATTTTCATCATATCGAAAATGACTCTTCAGGAATTGATTCATTTTTGTTTTCAGATCTTCTGAATTGGGACGAATCGCCCATGCAATTTCATCTCTTTTGGCGATTTGGGGACCAGCAATCATTCCCGACATGTACTTGTTTGTTGCGTAGAAAATATTGTCGTCTGCTATAGTTGCAGCAATGGTTCCATTTGCTACTTGAAAGAGAAGAGCTTCCGTATCCATATCCTCATTCACCAGATTGATCTGCAAATTAAACCCTTGCTGGCGCAGCGCTTCCAACGATTGAAAATAAGAACTGTTTCTACGAATGGTTATGGGAATTCCTTCCAGCTCGCTAATACTTTCCGGTTCTACTCCCAATCCCTCCGAAACCACAACCATCTGATTAACTAAATTGTACGGTCTGGTAAAATCTACAATTTCTGAACGTTCTTCTGTAATGGTATAGTTGGCAGCAATCAAATCACCTTCGCCTTTGTATAATAAATCGAATGGGCTTTCGTCGGGCGCAGGAATTACAACTTCTAAGGCAAGGTCATTTTTTTTAGCAAATTCGCGGACTAATTCATATTCAAAACCAACTTGTATTCCCCGGTGTAAAAAATATGCTCCGGAGCTGTAGCTGGTAATCATACGTAATACACCGCTTCGTTTAATTTCGGCGAAATCGCGTTGTACCGGCTCACCAATAGAAGCATCAAGCAGAGCATTATTGCTTGATGTCTCGTTTTTAGGTTCACTTGTGCATGATACTGATAATGCTATTCCGAACGCCAATAACCCAATGCTAACCTTTCTAACAGATAATATATCTTGTAAAGTTTTCATGGCTTTCTTTTTCGACTCTCCGTTTAAATTGAAATAAAATTATCTTCCCCTTACATACGTTAAATACGACCCTAGTTTACGGGTTTTTTGGAGTTTTTAGTAATTAATTAAAAACTTCAAATCTGAATCATAAATATCATCCACAATTAAATCAAGTATTTAATACACTACATGATAACAGTGTTACAACGCTTTTTACTTGTTTTACTTCTCGCATTAACACTCTCACCTACGGCTTTTTCGCAGATTGGAGGTACTGTTATTAACTCGGAATCTTTACAACCCATTCCCGACGTTAACATTAGCCTACCAGAACACAACCAAGGTACAAGCAGTTTAGAGGATGGCACTTTCTTTATCGAATGGTCAATTTATCCGGTCAGGATTACTTTTTCGGCCTTAGGGTACGAAGCTGTAGAACATTTTTACAGCGAGCCTGACTCTAGTTTGACCATTTATTTGAAGCCGTCCATTATGAGCCTCGAAGAAATTGTTGTGATGCCCGACCGTACAATTAACCCTATTACAAAATCTTCACCCATCGCCCGAAGTACAGTTAGCATCGAACAATTATCTGATAAATCAGTTACAACTGCAGTAGAACTATTGCGGGCAGAAACAGGTGTTTTTGTTCAACAAACAAGCGTTGGTCAAGGTTCTTTATATATTCGCGGACGTGCAGGAAGAGACGTGCTCTACTTATTTAACGGATTCAGAATGAACCCGAGCTTTGTTCGATCGGGGCAAAATCAATATTTCGGAGCAATAGATCCATTTCTGATCAGCAAGTTGGATGTTTATCGTGGACCGGTTTCAGTGTATTACGGAAGCGATGCACTTTCGGGTGGGGTAAATATTTCACCAATCGTAAAAAAGTTTTCGGTAGAAAAAGAAATAACCGGAGAGGTTGCTTCCTTTTTGAACTTTGATGGAAATGGTGAAAAGAGTATTCACGGAAAGTTGGCTTACCAGGGGCCAACATTTACACTTTTCGCCGGAGGGAGCTTTCGCGATTATGACTACTACAACATGAGTGATCAATCGAATGAAGCACTTTGGTTTCCGTATGATGAAACCCTCTCAAATGCCGACTATCAGTTTAAATCCTACCAAATTTCTTCGAATATCAAGCTTTCAGATCGCTCGAACCTAGCATTAATAAGTTACAATGGGCGCATACCGGATGCGCCACGCATCGATCGCACAACTCTGGGCTATAGTATTGAAAATGCCGATGATGGAATACGACCACGAAATGGTTATTACTCTAATACTTCGCCATTGGTGTTTTGGGGTAATACGGCAGAATACCGGTTAACTACCAATAAATCAGCTTTTCAAAATGTTGGAATTAAAGCAGGTTTTTTTAGACTAAAAGATTTTCGCAAGCAACAGGATTTTGATTTCAGAAATCCACCTGCTTTTTCAATTATTCAAGAAGACCGCGACTATTCTTTTTCAATTTCTGATACCACAAATTATGATCGCAGTACCAGCAATCAGTTTCTCACCTCGGTGGATGTACTATCTCGAATAACCCCCGATTTGTATTTAAAATGGGGTGGCGATTTATCATTCGACCGCGTAAATAGTGAGCGCACTTCAAACTTTGGTGAACAACGTTTACCACGATACCCTGATGGATCGGAATATTTACTTGCAGGTATTTTTGCCCAAGTAGATTACGCCCCTTGGAATCGGTTTAGCATTGAGTATGGTGTTCGGTATTCACAAGCTTATGCCTCAATTCCGTTCGAAGGTGTAAACACAAATCGAAAATTTGATCCATATTCCGACTCATTTGGTCAATTCACACATGCATTGGGTTTGAGCTTTAACTTAACAGATGATCTCGCATTAGTAAGTAATCTGTCAACCGGTTTTCGTGCACCTAATGTTTCAGATTTAGCTGAGATTGGTACTCGAAGAGGCGATCAGTTCCAAACGCCTAACACAGAGCTACGACCAGAAACATCGAGGAATCTTGATATTGGAACCATGTATAATTCGGATAATTATTCATTTGAATTCTACACATTCTGGCTGCATTATTCCAATAAAATCAACCGCGAAGAAACCGGGAATTTTGTAAACGAATTTGGCGAAGTACTACCCATCGATAGTGTAACTTATGTTTGGGACACCTTTCGTGAGGTACGTAACGAAAATGCCACTTCAATGGAATTATTGGGAGTTGAATTTGCAGGTGAATACACCAATAACGACTTCATAAAAACGGGCGTTACCTTCACTTATACTTGGGGAAACCTCAGAAATCTTGATGGTTCTACAGAGCCCGTAGATCGTATACCACCGGCAAACGGAATGCTATATTTAGATTATACTCCGGCCCCAAAAATTACTATCCGTCCGCAAGCACGATATGCCTTCTCTCACCGCAGAATTTCACCGGCAGAAAAAAATGACAACAGGGTTTCTCAAAATGGAACTGATGGCTTCATGAATCTGCAACTACTTATAAATATGCGCCCGCAAGAAGATGTGGTTATCAAATTTGTCGCCGATAATATCATGGACGAAGCCTATCGCGAGCATGCAAGTAGTTTAGATGGAATGGGAAGAAATTTTACCATTTCAATCAGCTATAAATTTTAATCAATCGGCTATTTTCTGTTTATTCTTGGATTTAGTCCAGGTTAGCATAATGCCTGCCAGCACTACAACCATACCTACGAAACTCATAAACAGAGGCACTTCTCCAAAAATGAGATAGGCCAGAAAAGATGAAACGGCCGGCTCAAACAAAATCAGAGTAGAAAGTAAGGTTGGGGATATGTATTTGACTGCGAAATTTAAGGACCCATGCCCTGCAATTTGTGGCCCCACAGCTAATGCAAATCCTATCAATACTACAAATGCCGAAATTTCGAGAGTAAAACCTTCTACAATAAACAAGGCAATTACACAGGTTAATGCCGCATATCCATAAACCGGAAACACATACTCGAACCAATTCCTTTTTTGACGTATTCTATTTCCAATCAAAAAGTATCCTGCAAAAATTATTGCCGCTAAAATTGCTAAACTATTTCCGAGTAACGGGTTTGCATAGGTCGTTTCCCCGTCGTAATCGGAATATCCAATAATCACCGATCCTAAAAAGGCAATAATCACCCCTACCCATACAAGTGCTCTGAACTTTATTTTAAAAGCAAAGCGCTCGATCAGAATAATTAAAATCGGATGAATAGTTACTAACACCGATGCAGATGCTATCGAGGTGTAGTATATCGAGCTTATCCAAGCGATTAAATGTAAACCGAGCATTATACCCGAACTTGCTACAAGCAAATGTTCTTTTCTGGATACATCTTTAAATTCGCCTGCTTTTTTTTGGATGCCAAAAACCGGCACTAACAACAAAAACGCAATCACTGTGCGAATTGCCGCAATCAAATACGGAGATGAGTCGATAGCAAGCTTTACAAGAATGGGAGAAAAACCGATGGCTGAAATACCGAAGGCAAGTAATCCATATACTTTCAGTTTTGAAAATACGGGCGGTTGCTCACTTCCCATTATCGGATACGATCGATAGACCGAACGAGCTTTTCGTCTTTATTGATAAAACGAAGTGCCAGTAATTGGAATGCAAATCCTGCTAAAACAGCGCCGGTACCGAGTGCTTCATCCCAGAGGTACGTACCAATTCCTCCCAACGAGAAAAAAACGCCTATACAAAATGCGAACCCAATAATTTGCACCAACATAGTGCGCTTAACCCAAGCGATTTGGTTTTTCCGGTTGCTATATAAAAAAATACAGCCAATTGAACCGATCATTGAAATCGTGAGAGCAATAGCTAATCCGTAACCGATCCAAAGCTGTGGATCTTCCATTGCGCGGTCGTAGATTGGAGTGAAAAAAGCGGCACCCGTACTTAATGCGGATAGTGCTAAGAACACGGTTTGAATTCGTTGAATCACTTAAAACTTATTTTTTGGATAAAATTTTCGCGTTAAGATAAGAGTTTCAATCAACAAAAAAGGGGCACTTGGCCCCTTCCTTTACTTTGATTTTTTTGCGTACTACTGCACGGTTTCCGGTGCAGAGTAATTGATCTCCATTTCTTCTTTCTCAGCCGGTTTATTGTACATCAACTCTGATACTCGAATACGTGCTCGTTCAAAAATGTAGTACAGCACCGGAACCAGAATTAGGGTCAAAGCAGTTGCGAAAAGGAGCCCAACAATTACGGCAATAGCCATTGGCCCCCACCAAGCTGCTTGCTCACCGCCCATATAGATGTAATCGCCTAGATTTGAGAAGAACTCAATGGGGCTTCCAACTAATACGATAAAATCGAAATTGAAGCCAATGGCTAAAGGTACAAGACCTAGAGTTGTAGTTATGGCAGTAAGAATTACCGGACGGAAACGAACTTTACCGGCCTGAACCAATGACTCTTTAAGTCCATATCCATCACGTTGGCGGAGAATATCAACGTAATCGATAAGTACAATGGCATTGTTTACCACTACTCCGGCAAGAGATATTACTCCGAGGAAGGCCATTAAACCGAAGGCCATTTGGAAAAACACCAATCCATAAAATACGCCAGCAGTCGACATAACCACTGAGCTCAAAATGATTAGTGGTTTTACGACTGAGTTAAACTGAGATACCAAAATAAACGCGATTAGGAATACCGCAATTAAAAACGCTCGCCCTAAAAACTCGAAAGATTCATCCTGCTCCTGTTGTTGTCCGGTCCAACTATAGGTGTATCCCGGGGGCATTCCTTCAAGATATTCACCCAGAACTTCCTGAGTTTCTGCTAGCACAGCATTTGCCTGATATCCGGCACGCACATCGGCACTAATGGTAATAACTCGTTCTGATTCTTTATGCTTGATACCGCCCAAACCATCACTTACTTCCCAGCTTGCCACTTCGGATAATGGAATCTGAGTACCTTCATGAAAAATGGTTAAGTCGCCCAATGTGCTCATATCATCTCGGTATTCATCACTTAATCGCACTATGATATCGTACTCGTCTTTTCCGTCACGATACTTCGAAGCCTCCACACCATTAATGGCCTGACGAATAGTATACCCAATCGTATTCGTATTCAGTTCATATAACGCTGCTTTTTCACGATCAACTGTCACCTTGATTTCGGGTCGCGCTTTAGGCAGATCAGATTCCAATCCATCCATTTTGATGTAGATCGAATCTTCTTCCAGAATTCTCAATACATCGTTCGATGCTATGGTAAGTTGATCCATATCCGGACCAGAAATTTCCAGATTGATTGGCTTTCCGGTTGGTGGACCATCAGCAGGTTTTTCAACCGCAATTTCTGCCCCAACAATTTTACCGCTTAACGTATTTCTCATCGCTTCCATATAGGCAAACACATCGCCTTGCCGCTGCTGGAAATCTTTAAAATTCAGCGCCACTGTTCCAAGATGCGTTGAATTTCCACCTCCTCCACCGGGATCACTACTAATTGCCGCACCAGAAGTCCCAAGAATTGAATTTACATCGTCCATATTGTCGATGATTTGTGGGATCTCGGTCCGGATTTCATCGATGATTTCTTTGGTGAAATCAACATCTGAACCAACCGGAGCCTCAACCTGAACGTACACATCACGTGGGGGGATGTTTTCGGGGAAGAATTCTACCCCAACCGGGAATTGCTTCAATAAAAATATTGAAGATGCCATAACTAAAAATGCTCCGAAAATAGTTACCGGCCAATACTTAATTGCAGCTGAAATAGTGGTTTCATATTTATCAATAACTTTAACTATCCCCTTTTTCCTCCACCAATCTCCAACTGGCTCTAAGAATATTCGATTTAAACCCCATAGTATAAATGCAAATAAGCCAAGCATACCAAATACAGTTGCCAGTTTAATAATTCCACTTATAAATCCCGAAATAAATGTACCAGGACTAACCGATTCAGCACCAATACCTGAAATTACTCCTGAAACTAGTGTAAAAATCAAGCCTAAAATTACACCTAAAACACTGTAAATTATTTTACCAGATGTCGAAAGTTTAGCCTTACCACTTTGACCATCAACTACCATAAACAGCGCACAAATCACAGGATTGATAACAAGTCCCACGAACAATGAACTACCTAGTGTGATGATGAGGGTTTTGGGCAAATAGCTCATAAACTCACCGGTAATACCCGGCCAAAATACCATGGGTGCAAAAGCTGCGATAGTAGTAAACGTACCTGTAATGATTGGTATAGCAACTTCGCCGGTTCCTTTTTTAGCGGCCTCGAAGTTATCGTACCCTTCTTCCAGATACCGGTAAATATTTTCTACCACTACAATGGCGTTGTCCACCAGCATCCCTAGTGCCAAAATCAGCGAAAACAGTACTACCATATTCATGGTAATTCCCACCACGCTAAGTAGAATAAAGGATAAAAACATCGACATAGGGATGGAAATACCCACGAAGGATGAGTTTCTAACGCCCAGAAAGAATAAAAGCACCCCAACCACGAGAAGTAGACCGGAGATGATATTATTCTCCAAGTTACTCACCATGCTCACCACATCTTTACTTTGATCGTTGGTGATGGTGTAGGTAGTTGTAGGCGGTAACAATGGGAGCTCAGCTTCCAGAATTTCTTTTACTTCGGTAGCCGTATCCAGAATATTTTCCCCAGAGCGTTTCTTTACGCCCAGTGTAATTACTGGAGATCCATTTAGGGTGGAATAGGTGGATCGCTCTTTAAAACCAAATGTTACCTCAGCAACATCGCGCACATATATAGGATTTTGATTCTCCCCTTTTACCACAACATCTTCGATAGGCGCAGTTTCTTCGTATTGCCCAGGCACGCGTAGTAAGAACTTTTTAGTGCCAACGGTGATATCACCACCGGGAATAGTCACATTTTCGTTACTGATTGCTCCGATGATATCCCCAAAACTGATGTTGTAATATTTCAGCTTTGGCAAATCAACATTTACCTGAACTTCACGCTCAAGTCCACCGGTAAGATCAACGCCAAGAACAGTTGGAATGGCTTCGATTTTTTCCTGTAAATCTTCTGCAATTTCCTTCAAAATCACTTCATCGTAATCCCCTGAAAGGTTCACGTTCATGATTGGAAATTCTGATAAATTGATTTCCTGAACAGTTGGTTCTTCGGCATCTTCAGGGAGCTCCGGTTTCGCCAAATCAACTTTTTCGCGCACTTTTTGTAGCGCATCCTCGATATCAACATTTGTGTCGAATTCGAGGTTGATGTTGGAATAACCCTCTGAGGAGGTTGAAGTCATGGTTTTAACTTCCGAAATACCACCCAGCTCATCTTCTAGCTTTCGCGTAACCAAACTTTCCATATCCTCGGGCGAAACTCCGGGATACACCGTTACCACAAAAATATTAGGTACGGTAATACTCGGAAACGACTCCTTCGGAATGGTGAGGTAAGACACGATACCCATTACTGCAACCAGCAGTACCAGTACCATCACACTAATTCTATTTTTGATGGAGAAGGAACTCAGCCAGAATTCTTTTCGAACGCCTGTGCCTTCATGTACTCCGTTTTCAGGAGCTCCGTTTTTTAATTCTTTACTCATACAAACCTCTATTGTGCAGCAATGGCACTTTGCGATTCTACTACATTGATTCTCATTCCATCATTTAGGAATGCCGAGCCAATGGTGATTAGCTCTTCACCCGGCTCTAAGCCCGATTCTACAACTACATTACTTTTGTACGATGGACCAAGGGTTACCTCTTTTTCGAGGGCTACTTCTTTACCTTCTGAATTCTCGCCCAATACGTACGATACATACCTGCCATCTTTGCTGTAAATGAACTCTTCGCTCACCACAACCACATCATTTTGCTCCAAGGTTTTTAAGCGAATATTGGCAATCATATCTACTTTCATGCCTTCTTTTTTAGGCATATCAATTTCAATTCTAAACGTACGATTTTGTTGATTGATGGCACTACCAACAAAGGTGATTCGCTCGGCTAGCGTGTCTACGGCTTGCGTATCGAACCAGATTTCTACCTGATCGCCCTGAGATACGGCATTGGCATAACGTGCCGGAACACCTGCTGTAATTTTGAAATTGTCGGAGCCAATAAGGCGTACCACTTGTGCTCCTGGACTTACCATCTCTCCCACTTCGAACATTATTTGTTCCACTACTCCGGTAAATGGCGCTTTGATATTTGTGTTTTCCAGATCAACTTTGATCGATTCTAAGGACGAAGCACTTTGCTCATAAGCATATTTTGCATTCAAATAATCGATTTCAGATCCGATACCATCTTCTTTATAGATTTTTTCCAAGCGCTCGTAGTTTTCACGAGCTTGTGCGGTAATTGCTTCTAATCGAGCCGCTTCTTGCTTTAATTTCGCATCGTCAATTTTAAGAATGGTTTGTCCGGCTCGTACTTGTTCGCCTTCTTCAACATTATATCGAAGAACTTTTCCGCTAACTTCTGCAGAAATCATAATATCATCCGACGTTTCAACCGTACCTACCACCCGAACAAAGCTGTTAAACTGGGACGGGTTGATGCTTAGAGTTCGAACATTTACAGTTTTAACCAATTCTTCAGTTTCCTGCGGGATTTCCTCTCCTCCCGAGCAGGCCGAAAAAATGATCAACAAACTTAAAATGCTGGCTATATAATTAGTTTTCATGAGTGTGTGTGGATTCTGTGTGTTTAAAGTCATCGTGTGGCCTCCATATCAATAAATGGAACAATACCTGTAGCAAGATCAAACTGAGCTTTTGCTGTTAAATAATTAAATACCATAACTGTGTAATTAACTTCTGCTTGCCGAACCTGCACTTCCGCCTCGGTTACTTCGATTTGCGAACCAAGTCCGTTATCGAATCGTAGCTTTGCGCGTTCATAACCTTCCTGCGCTTGCTCTAGCGCTTTCTTGCGTGCATTTGCTGTTTCGAAAGCCATATTTAAGTCTTCACTGGCAGATGCAACTTCGTTCTGTGCATTTAGAATTCCGGCACGGAACTGCTCCTCTAAATCTTTTCGCGAAATTTGAGCTCTTTGAACATCGGCCACTCGCTTAAAGCCTTCAAATAATGGTAAGCTAAAATTAATGCCAAGCGTTTGGAATCGAACATTATTCTCGAAAAAGTCGGGTGTCCCCGGCTCCGCCGAACTCCATTGTAAATTATAAGTGGCACTTAATGAGGGCAAAAACCGACTTTTAATAGCTGTTATTTCCTGATCTTTTAAATCTAGTTGTGCATCGATGGTTCTCAAATCGCCACGATTATCCGCAAGTACTCCCTCGTTTAACACTTCCTCTTGGTAAGTGAAAGGGTTCATTTGATCGATGCGCTTCAGATCACTGTTTTCATCATTTGTTGATGTCTCCCCAAGAATATCAAACTCATTTAGATCTCCCATAACTTCAAAATCGTAGGCATAAGGTACGCCGATTACAAACTTCAGATTTCGATACGCTTCTAAGAGTGCGTATTCTGCCTCAATCAACAATGGGCGCTGATTACTAAGCTGAACTTGTAATTGAAGTACCGCATATTCATCAACCAAACCGGCATCTTTTCTGCGCTCATTCTCACTTAAATTCTGCTCTAAACGGTTTATTTGAGCCTGCTGCAAGCGTAATTGCTCCTTAGCAACCAGCACTTGATAATAGGCGATGCGCGTTCGGGTTACAATCTGTTGGCTTACTGCACGATAGTTTTCGTTTTGAACCGTACGGAAAATAGTAGCGGAGCTTAAACCAATAATCGTTTCGCCACGAAATAGCGTTTGTGTTACCGAAAAGCCTCCTTGCCAGTTATTATCGGTACCAAATGCAACGGGTACTAAGGTTCCCGGTTGCCCTCCAAAAAACTCACCGGGTAGAAATGAAACCGGAATTTCAATATTTCGGGTGTAGTTGATTGACGATGAGATATTGGGGTAGATTTCGCTGTAGGCTATTTTTACTAACTCGTCAGAATCTTCGGTTGCGAGTAAAGCGCGTTTTACCTCAGGATTATTTGCCAGCGCCATTTCTATGGCTTTAGAAAGCCCTATTTTTTCTTTGGCCGTTTGTTGAGCCAATATTTCAGCATTGGGTAATCCGAAAACACATAGCAGGATGGCTACAACCCAAACCCCTATTCTTTGTTTCATGTATAAAGTTTTAAAATTAAGCATCATTATTTTCGGTGAGCACACTACGAGTGTTTGGTGAATGAGTTTCAGAAAATGACTGGGAGTCAGAGTTTTTATTGGATTCCGACTGGATCCCACAACCAATAAGCTTCATATAGCTCTTAAACATGGTTTCCATGTCAATTCCCAAGTGATCGAGCAACTTAAAATGCTCGGTATTTTGGTGCATATAGGCAGTATTTACCACTCCATGGGAGGTAGCCCACAATAATATGGCCAACTCATTTGGATCGTAGGTATTATTGATGGAACCATCTTGCATACCAATTTGAATAGCTCGAACCATCACCCGAAATCCTTCCTGTCGGTTTTGGGCGCATAATCCTAGATAATTACTGTTTTTTGCCTGATCTGTATCCTTGTAATTTTCGAGAAAACGCATGGCCCGAAAAAATTCGGGATGCTCTGAAGCGAACGTTAAGTAATTGATCCCGATTTGATACACCATTTCTAATCCGGAGAGATTTTCCGTTAACACTTTGGTAGTCATGGCATTCATCATTGCGGATGCCTTATGACAAATTCCCAACACCAAATCGGTTTTGTTGTTGAAGTACAAATACAACGATCCTTTACTAACCTCGGCACGTTCGGCTACCTCATCCATATTCAGGCAGTCCAAACCTTTCTCCAGAATCAACTTCTGAGCCTCTTCCAGAATCATTGCACGCTTTAACTCTTTTTCGCGCTCTTTTCTTTCGGTAATTCCCATATACTGACTTTAAGTCATTTTTTGAACAAGGGTCAAAAGGTACGTAGCTTTTTTGCACAATCCCAACAACCAATATGTAAACAAACGGTAAACAAAGCGTGTTCTGCCACGCAGATTTATGTATCATTGTGACTCTTAATTCAGATTCTTGGCAAAAAAATACCTTACCGAACTCAGCTTAATCGTAGTTGCCGTTATTTGGGCACTCAACTTCAGTATCATTAAAGTAACGCTCGAAGAGATCGGTCCTTTCGCTTTTAACGCATTGCGTTTTGTATTTGCCGCGGCATTGCTGATTGGAGTAACCAAGTGGCGTGGCTTTCAAGTAATTGTTGATCGTAAACACTTACTCCCTGTGATTGGAATTGGGATGGTCGGCAATTTGGTATATCAGGTATTATTCATCGTGGGCGTGAATTACACCAATGCTGCAAATTCTGCTGTCATTCTAGGCACTATCCCGGTTTGGATAGCCCTCATGGCTCATTTGTTTACCGAAGAAAAATTAACCACGCCAAAAACCCTCGGTATTTTCTTCGCTTTTAGCGGGGTCGGCCTCATAATTTTCGGACGAAGTACCGGTTTCAGCTTTTCCAGCACAAGTGCACTAGGCGATGTAATCGTATTACTCTCAGCGGTAGCCTGGGCGGCGTACACTATACTTTCAAAAAAATATCTTAAAGAGTACAACTCCACGCAGTATTCGGCATTCATTTCTTTAATTGGAGTTATTACTTTAGTGCTGGTTGGGATTCCTGATTTACTTCAAACTGATTACTCTTCCATTTCATTAGCCGGATATGGCGGAATTTTATACAGCGGATTACTTTCTGTGGGATTAGCCTATCTGATTTGGAATCGTGGCGTACATAAAATTGGTGCAGTTCGCACTGCTGCCTATCAAAACTTAGTGCCGGTTTTAGGAGTAGTTTTCGGAGTGGTATTATTGAATGAGAGTTTAAATTTGTTACAATATCTGGGGTCTGCTTCTGTTTTGGTTGGCATCTATTTATCCCGAATTTAATTGTATGGCGGGTGTTCAAAGTCGTATATTCGCACTCATTCTAAAAAAAACGGTCTACAGAATGTTCAAAAACGCTCGTTCTTTCGGAGCACTCTTTAGTTTTCTATTTATTTTTTCATCTACTCTGGCTGCTCAAATTCAGTCTAATCAAAATACTCAGAGCCAGTCTTCCGGTTTAGGGAATCTATTTTATGTGGATGAAGCCGGCCTCGCACTTATCCAATCTGCAAGTCCTTTAGATCAGTTTATCGATCCTGATAATTATTATATGGGCCCTTACGATGTACTATCCATTCAAGGAAAAGGGCTCGTCGAGTTTTCATATCGAGCCATTGTTGTAAATGCGAGTGGAGATATTAATGCCCCTTTAATTGGCACCGTTTCGCTCAAAGGCAAAACTTTCACTGAAGCCAAAACTATTTTACAAGAAGCATTTAAAGGACAAATAAAGGATACTGAAATTTCGGTTACACTCGATCAACCGAGACCCGTTAGCGTACATGTTGGGGGCAATATTCCTAATCCCGGTCGGTATGTAGTGCCCGCAGGAACTCGCTTTGATGCTCTAGTAACGGGTATTCGTGTTGAAAATCAAGTAATTACTCCGTTAATAAATCAGACGACCGAATCGGTACTACAAGCTACAGCCCAACGGCCTTCTTACTCTGGCCTAAACTTCGACAAGCTCGATGCAAAGGAACAGTCGGAGGCTGAAATCCAAAACGATGCTTTGGTGAAAATCAGCCAGCAGTTTGACTTGAGGCTGGTGAAAGTAACCCCGCTTTACGGAGACGCATATTTTGTTGATTTAGCAGGATACTTTAATAGCGGAAATCCGGATTTCGCACCGTTTATTCAGGATGGAGATCATATCACTTTAATAAACGCCTCTCCCGATCGTGCCACGGTAAGCATCTCCGGAGCAGTAAATAATCCCTTTACCGGATCGTATAGAATGGATGACTCCATTGAAAGAATGTTAGATATTGCCGGAGGATTTAGCCCGGATGCAGATTCCTCTTCCATCATTCGAATTAGAGACAACAACGGCACATTTGAACGAACCGAACTTTCCGATTCAGAAATAGATCAAGTACTACCGGGTGATCAATTCATTGTTAGATTTCAAACAGCTGAACGTTCTTCGGGATCGGTATCTATTGAAGGTGAGGTAGATTTACCGGGTTCATTTAGCATAACAAATTCTGAAACTACCATCGCCGATTTACTTGAAATGGCAGGAGGCTTAACGGATGATGCTCTTCCAAATGGAGCTTATTTAATACGCAATGCAAAAGATAACCGCGGTGTAAATTCAACCACTTCCATCAATTTATCATTACTGAGTCGAAGTTCCGATCAGTTCTTAGAAGGATACGATTATTTGGAATTCGAGCAGGCTCTGAATCCAAATCGTATGGCCTTAGACCTGACTTCCCCCACCGTATTACAGAACACTAAAGTGAGAAATGGCGATAGAATCTTCATCCCAAAAGATGAGCATACTGTGTCGTTAATGGGGCAGGTAAACAATCCCGGTTTCTACAATTATGAGCCAACAAAAACTGTACAGGATTATCTAACTGCTGCTAATGGGTTAACCATTGCGGCCGACGAAAATCGAATATTTATCATTAAAGCAGGAAGCAGAGCCTGGTACCATCCAGATGAAACAGAATTACAGTCAGGCGATATCATTTTTGTAGATCGTATTCCATTTGAAGATGTGAGTACTGGACGAAATTATATGCTAGAACTAGAACGCCAAAAATCGGAACGGGTCCGATTGGTCATGACTGGAATCGGAACCGTAGCAAGTTTGATTACGGCTTATGCAGCAATTAGAAGGTTGAATTAGGAGAACTAATTTCCCTTGTAGAATCTAAGCCTTTAAATTCTTTAATATTAACTTTTAGCATTAAAATGATGCCAATTATCAGATATATAAAGGCATCGTAAAGTGCCCCACCATAAAACTGATAAAAAATAATATAACAGGAAAAACTCGCAAGTAATGTAATTGCAAGTGGCTTAGTCTTTAAATCAACATTGTTGATAACTTGGACACCATCTGCAAATATCTTTACTAGAATTAAGATAAAAATAAGAAAACCAATCAGACCTAATTCCGCGAAAATTGTATAGAATACATTATGAGGCTCAACAACTCCAACCGACTCTTGTGTGCTGAAATAGCTTATAAAATTTTCTGAAAAAGCTCCAAATCCAACACCAATCATATTTGAGTCCATAAACATCCCAATTGCTGCTGATCCTAGCATTAGTCGAATATTTGAGGATGTATCTATAGCTCCTCCTAATAATTCAAGGATTCTTTCACCATAAAGTAGAAATGAACTCCGAAGTGGCTGGACAGATAATATAATTACCAACCCAATAAGTGATAAAATGGATAACTGAGGTACCTTTTTCAGGTATATCGTAATGATTAACAAAGTTAAGCCTAAAGAAAGAAATGCACTTCTTGAATAAGAGGACACAAGCCCGATTATTAAAACAGCGATTGAAAAACTAAAAAATATCTTAGTTTTAATTTTATCTGTGGTTAGTACTAAAATAAAACTATAAATGATTGGGAGGAAAAGCGACGCAGCAAATCGATTCGGATCAGCGTAGATGCCCCCTGCAGTAGCTCTGTCAATCTTAAGCCCTGAACTTAGTACATTTTGAATAGCGATCTGTGGGTTTAGAATATTTTCAAGAATTGAAATACAAGAAATTATAATCGCGGCAATAACAACGATGTTAATCATTAAGTCAAGTGATTCAACTTCAACTTTGATTTGAATAATTAAAAATACTAGTAAACATAGAGTTAGAAGACGGATTAAATTTATGAGACCACCTTCTATTCCTTTTGAATAGAATAAAGAACCCGCCATTACTACTAATAACAGTAAAGTTAATGTAAAATAATTAGCTGTTTTCAATATTCGGTCGAAAAAAAAGATCTTAGTAAGTAAAAGGCCGATAAATAGAATGAGAATCACTTGAAATAAGGAAACAGGAAAAGACTCACCAAATATTGCGATAAAAATTCCCGAGCTTATTATAGAAGCTGCCAATGCTGGTAGTATATAATCTTCTTTGTGTATACTATTAATTATAAAATAGAAACACATAACAGTCATCAAAGACCCAAAAACAATTACTATGAAATCTATCATTTACATCAAGTCTAGATGCTATGTTCTTCGAATAATTTCTTTTATTCGATTTATTTCAGAATCTTCTCTCCGAGACGACTCTAAATACAGAACCGAAAGGCAGGCAACAACTATTGAGAAAATAAATCCAGCAATCACAAAGTATGCACGTTTTGGCTTGTATTTATATGTGGGCAAATCAGGATTATCTATTATTCTAAGACCACTATTACTATTTAATAAATAAAGCTCTTGTTGTTCAAGTTGAGGAACAATGAATTCGTAGATCATATTTTGAATTTCAACTTCTCTGAATAATCGCGCATAGGTTAGAAACAAATCAGGCACATCTTTCAAATTTGGAGAAGCAAATTGAATTTGTTCATTATTATCTGATTTTTCAATGAGTTCCTCATATTTCTTATTAAGCGCATTAATCTCAGAATTAATAGACTTATACTGAGACGAGCTTTGTCCAAAGTTGATCCTTATAAGTTCTAATTGAATTTCTTTTTCAATTATTTCTTGCTTTACTAAAGCAATATTCTCAATAAGAACTGACAATTGATTTTCAATCTCGAATATGCCATAAGTATTTTGGAATTCATTAAGCGCTTTTTCAGCTTGCTTTAATTCCAATTGATTTTTCCGAAACCTCTCTCTTATCAGTTCTAAACTATACTCACTATTCTCATTATTGATATTCTCCATTCTGGTAGAAAGAAAATCAATAATATATTCATTCATCTCTTGAGCAAAGTCTGGCGTTTCATCAATAACTCCAATTTTAACACTAACAATTGGATTGAAGCCCAACCCTCCTTCTCTCATTTCTTCAATCTGTATTCTCTCTGATAATTTTCTATATAAACTTTCCTTATAATCTTCCTCATACCTGTTAAAGAGGTCGAATTTATCTATTAATGAATCTTTTAATGATTGGCTATTCAAAATTACTAAAATAGTTTCTCCTCCAACTTTCCTTTGGCCAGAATTTAATGAACCTATGCTTTGTAAAATACCTCCAAAACTGCCAAGTGACTGATTTGTTTGTATTACCTCTGCCCTTGAAATATAGGTTTTTGTTAGCATCAAACTTATCACCAATGAGATGATTGTTATTAGCGATACAATCATTATAAATACGCGTAAGTTCTTTATAAACGGAATGATTAAATCTGAAATCTTAAAAAAATCTTTAGCCACTAGAATTTTCTATTGTCGAAGGTTAAAATGTTACTGAATATAGGTATCATTTATATTACTTTTCTCAATTGTAAATCCAGACATTTTACCTCTTAATCATAAATAAATAGCGAGCATTCTGGATAATTCTTTTCTAAAAAATGTCCTAAAACTTTCCTCCGGCACCTCTTTAGCCCATATAATTACTATTGTTATAAGCCCGGTTCTAACCAGATTATATAGTGCCAACGATTTCGGGGAATTACAATTGTTTCAATCCTTACTGATTGTAGCGTCATTGTTAACTACCGGATGTTATCATTTCATGATCATTCACCCTGAATTAAAGGATGATGCAATAGCTTTAATGAAGGGAGTTTGGTTTATTTCGAATTCCTCTTCACTACTTCTACTTTTAACCGGTTTAGTGTTAAAGATATTTACCCCTTGGTTAAATTCAGTGACTTTAACCTTAATCATTCTTTTCCCTTTAACTCTGGTGTTAAATAACCTTATTCTGATTGGCGATTATTGGTTTTTAAGACTTCAAGGCTATAAAACTCTTTCTTTTTCAAAAATTACTCGTTCAAGTTCAACAGCTATAACACAAATAGGATTATTTTATTCTATGCTTCAATCAGGACTTGTACTGGGATTGGTAGCAGGAAGGTTTTTTACTTTTTTATACTACCTGAAATCGTTTGGAAAAAACTTGATTATATCTTTCAGTAAGATCAAAACTCAAAAAGTTTTAAATCAGATGAAGAAATATAAGGCTCAACCTATTCAGGTTTTGCCTTCAAGTTTGTTAAGCATGGGCAGTACAGAATTAGTCGTATTTCTGTTAGCAGCTTTATTCGGTGATATTTCTCTTGGATTTTATGCCTTAGCCTACAGGGTGTTAAGCGTTCCAAGCGCCTTTTTGGGATCGTCGGTTGGTGAGGTATTTTATCAAAAAGCTAATGAATTGATCCAAAATAAATTGTCAGTAAACACTTTGCTTTATAAGACCTGGTTAGGTTTGGCATGCGTTTCGATAATTCCATCCATACTATTATTTCTATTTGGAGAAAATATACTTTCCTTTGTATTTGGTACAGAATGGATTACTGCTGGAACAGTAGCTGAATTACTTGCTCCACTAATTTTCGTGAATTTTATTAGTGCTCCTACGGGTAAGCTGCTGATGGCACTAGGTGAACAAAAAGTGATGCCTGCGCTTTCTTTTTGCATAGTAATTAGCAGAGTATCCGGCTTGATGATTGGTTACTTTTCATCAGGTTTTCTAATGGGAATACTATTGATGGTAGTTTTCCATATAGCCTCTCTATTGTTGTACAATATTGTGCTTGTTTTTAAAGTTCGAAAATACCAGAAGCAACTAACCGATTCTTTGTAAATGTATACTGTTGACTTAGTATCACATATCTATCCAACCAAACATGATGTGAGTAGCGGAATATTCATCCAGAAAGAGGCCCGGTTGCTTGCCACTAAACATAAAGTAAATGTTTATTTACCTGCGGTTTATGCCCTACCATGGCAGCATCAGGCAAAAAGATCTTTTAATCCGGTTGATGAAAAGTTTCCGGTTAACAGAATAAAGTATCTGTCAGTCCCTCGCAGAAGGCTTCCTGCTTTTAGCATTGCTAACTTATCACGAGCACTAATCCGAGATTTAAGATCATCGAAAAGTGATATTCTTCATATACACTGGCTATTTCCTGCCGGACTTTCTGTGCCTGAATTAAAAAAACAATTAAAAAAACCGATCGTATTAACACTGCATGGGGGTGATTGGTACTCAAATCTGAATCGCGGTATCGACCGTATGATTGCGGATGCATTAGATCAAACTGATATGATCATTTGCGTTGGAAAACAACTGAAGGAAGATATTCTTGTGAAATTTCCATCTCTTTCTGAGAAAATCACTCATATTCCTCATGGCATCGATTGCAGTGTATTCCAACCTGCCTCAGAAGAGGAGAAAATTTCTTTGCGCAAAACTTTATCATGGGATTTGAAATCAGAACATATTCTCTGTGTCGCTAACTTTTATCAAGAAAAAGGCGTCGAATTATTAGTCGAAGCATTTTCGAATCTTTCATTGAAAGACCAATTTCATTTACACTTGATTGCCCCTCGAAGAGACCGGAGTATTGAAAGCAACATTCAAACTATCATAGCAGAAAATGGACTAAATCAACTGGTTTCCATTTATCCTTCAATGTCGGAAAGTGAGTTAGTACAACGATATCAGTCAGCTGATTTTTTGGTCTCGCCAAGTAGAAAAGAAGGGTTTGGCTTAGCCATTGCAGAAGCTATTGCAACTGGCTTACCCGTTTTGGCTACAAGATCTGGAGGACCTGAAGAAATTGTTACAAAGGATACCGGGATTTTAGTAGAAGCAAGTAATATCAAAGCGTTGGGGAAAGGAATACAAAGCATGGCGAAAGAATACAATGAATATTCTTCGTCAATACTGCATCAATCCATTTCAACCCGATTTAGTCTATCATCCAAACTTGATGCATTAACTTCTATATATCAGCGATTAGCGTAAGAAGCGGTTATAGGCTTCTATACCAACTATTTTTGCCAACCGGAATTTGATATCTAGAAGTCTGTATTTAACCCATAGCTTGAGGGTAAATAAAAACCCTTGTTTTTTGAATGCGTTATTATGTTTTGCATAGATCTGTTTGGCCCCCCTGATCTTTTTATCGAAGTTTACACTAATCTGATCTGTGGATTGAAATTCTTCTGTTAACACTTCGTCCACATAATCGACTCCATAAAATTCACTCAAACGAATTTGTAAATCATATTCCTGATTGGATACCAATTCTTCATCAAAGCCATTTACTTTAAGAACAGCTTCTTTTTTGTAGAGCACAGTTTCAATACCATCAATCAAGAATTTCTCGAGTAATCGTTTATGGATGTCTCCCCTGACCTTATTGTATTTTGTTACATTAAATCCCGTTCTGCCATCATTAGTATGACAAACTACAAAACCTAATCTTTCAACTTGATGAGGATTCTTTGCGAATAGGTCAATTTGTTTCTCAATTTTAGTTGGGTAAAGTATATCGTCGTCATCCAGAAAATTTATAAACTCACCGTTCGATGCTTTAAGTCCACGATTTCTACAATAACATCCACCTTGATTAACCTCATTAACAAGCAACTTAACGGTTTCATCTCCAGAAAATAAATCCAGCACTCTGTTATCATTTGCATCATCAATCACAATGATTTCAATGTTAGAGTACGTTTGCTTTTTTACCGAATCAATGGCTCTTTTTAGGAGGTCAGGACGTTTGTACGTAGGTATGATTACACTTACAAGTGGTGAATTATTCATCTAAAAACTCTCTCAAATGAAGGTTTAAAGAAATTATTCTGGATCGTAATGTTGAAGATGAAATTTTCTCTAATTCAATGTTATTAAATAATCCAATCTTAGATAAATATTTCATTGATTCATCTAACTCAATTGAATTATGACTTTCCTTACTGTTTGTTATAGTATTTGAGTAAAAAAATCTTGAAAAGACCTTACCAGACTTTGTGTGAATGTATTTCAATAAGTCGGTCAGATAATTATAAGTTCGATTCGATAATGTCATTCCTCCTTCGGTTGTTGGGAATGATGCGAGTACAGGGTCAATCTTTGAAATAACTTTTCTATGAAATTGATTTAACCACCTAACTGACGTCGGTAACTGATTAGAAACCGACAGAAACTTGTTTTCAAGTAATGGCGAATAAGAAGGTGTGAAATTACCCGAAATCTTATTGAACAATGAAATTTGTTCCTTTATTCTGAAGTTCAGATAAATATTATCATATGTACTGGTATTATCATCTAACGTGTAGATCCCTAAAGTATCTACTAATTTTTCTATCCTATTATTATAGTTGATATACCCATCTATAAATAAATCATCCGGAATATGTACTGGATACATCCTTGATTTGACTAGCCGATCTAAATTTGATTTTTTAACCCCATAAAATGGAAAGTCTTGCTGCCACCAAAAATCTTTATATAACTCCCCAGCCACACCAGTAATAGTTAAGTCAAAACCCTTTCTTTTTCTGATTTTTAACGCTCCTACTAGTGACTTAATTGAATTAATATCAATTAAACCATCTGATAACCTTACTAATTCTTGAATATTATAATCTTGACCTGGTGATAGCGTATTCAGCCTCACATTAAGATAATTAGCAATTTTATTTACAATTTTCAATTCGTCTTCATCACCAGAAATTAAGGAATAAAATCCTTCAAAGGGCACTTTGTGATACTTTAACAATGCAATAATGAGCCTCGAATCGGTCCCACCGGTTATATCAACAGAAATTGATTTATCTCTGATCTTTTCCGCTATAATCCCAAATGTGTCTATGAAATAATCTACTGCAGAATCAATATTTATATAGGTTAGATCAGTATGCTCTTGAGGAATTAAATGTTCTTTATTTTCAAATTTCTTAGTTATATGCTTTAAGGGAGTCTCCTGTCCATAGTAGTATCCATGAATCAGAAAATCAGCAATAGCCGCATGATTCAAATCTCCAACGGTAACTTCGCAGTCTACAGCTGCATCAAAAAACCTATCATATTTTTTACCAGTTATGGAATTGATGAATTCTCTTTCAGAATTAGATGAAAACATTACCAACTCTTCTTGCTGGAAAGCCCACTTTTTACCAATTGGTACAAAAAGCCAAAGAAGTGACCGAATTGCATCAGTATGAGTGAAATCAATGTGTTAACAAGATTCGAAACCACTCCGGGTTTTCTTCCCTTCTCATTCCAAATCTCTTCTTTGAAACAAGATCTTTTTGATAATACAATTCTGAATGACTCTAGAAACAGAATAAAAGCAAGACCCGCAATCACTTCAAATGAATACAATTTAGTTGATGTAACTGTATCAACTAATACATAAATGGTCAAAAGCATCAAACTTAAAAAAGGAATCATCCCTCGAATCGGGCTGATATCGGGGTGTAAAATCCGAGTTAAATAACGCCCTCTACCATATCGAAAATATTGTTTGAACAACTTCCCAAATGAATCTCGGGGGTAGTACCAGCTTTTAATTTCAGGACTAACATACACGGTTTCGCCATACTTTTCGATTAACCGGAGGTTTAACTCAGAATCCTGATTGGTAACATTTTCGGTATTAAAGCCACCGATTTCTCTTAAATCCTTTGTACGAAAACATCCCAGAAAAACGGTGTCGGCATATCCGAGATAATTCTCGTCCATATATTTTGCACCACCGTTTCCTAACACGCTTTTCACGGCTAATGCAATACCGGCTTGAACTCGATTTTTTGCCATGTAACGCTGTGCGCCACCCACATTTCGTGCACCGGTTTTTAGCATCACCGATACACATTTTTCTACATAATCTTCTTTGTAGTGGCAATGCCCGTCGGCTCGAAGAAAAATTTCTCCTTCCGCAACATCTATCATCCTATTTAAACCATAAGACTGATATTTCTCGGGGTTATCGACTAATTTTACACGCTTATCCTCCTTCGAGAGTTCAGCAATTATAGCACGAGTTCGGTCAGTGCTACGTCCGTCTGCGATGAGTATTTCAACCAGATTTGGATATGCCGTAGCAAGGAATCCCTCAACTACTCTGCGGATGTGCTTCTCTTCGTTATACACTGGGATTGCCACAGTTACGCTAGGCAATTCATCTATGTGGGTAAGGTCTGTGATATAATTCGGTTTTACTTCTGTTGCAAACAAAGTACTAAAGCTAACTAAAAGTTCTTAAATATAACCAATTCTCTACACCCGATTTCCACCACTTAACAAATACAGAACTGCCATACGAACAGCCACCCCATTGGTTACTTGATCCAGAATTACTGCTCTGTCACTATCTGCAACATCGCTTTCAAGTTCTACTCCTCGGTTTATTGGTCCGGGATGCATGATTTTAAAGTCAGGATACTTTTCCAAGTGCTCCATTCTGATTCCAAATAAATCGTGGTATTCTCGAAGTGAAGGGAATAATCCGGGGGTATGATCTTGCCGTTCTAATTGAATGCGTAGCGCCATCGCTATATCGCACCACGCCAAAGTTTCTTCCAGATTGTAAGAAATGGTACAACCCATTTGCTCTACAAACTTTGGCATAAAAGTTTTTGGGCCACAAATAATTACTTCGGCACCTACTTTTATTAAACCAATAATATTTGATCGGACAACCCTACTGTGTGAGATATCACCAATAATCGCAATCTTCTTTCCGGTGAGATCAGGATGGATTTGCTGCATGGTAAACATATCGAGCAGCGCCTGTGTTGGATGTTCATGAGCTCCATCGCCGGCATTAAGAATAGAGGCGTCTACACACTGGGTTAGAAAATCGGGTACGCCCGGACTCTCATGCCTACACACTACCATATCAATTTTCATTGAGCTGATATTGCGGATCGTGTCCTTAAGCGACTCTCCTTTTTTGGTGCTGGAAGTGCTTGCCGAAAAATTCACTACATCAGCACCCATTCTTTTTTGAGCTAGTTCGAAGGATAAACGCGTTCTAGTACTATTTTCGTAAAAGAGGTTTACGATGGTTTTATCCCGTAATGTTGGGATTTTAGGCACCGGTCGATCGAGTATTTCACGAAATGACTTTGCCTGTTCCAGTACAAAGAGGATGTCTTCCTTTGAATACTCGGCTAGCCCCAACAGATGCTTTTGTTCAAACTGATAATCTTCGGGAATACTACTCATCTTCCAGTTCCTCCACATTTACCAGATATACAGCGTCTTCTCCGTCCAGTTCTTCAACTTTTACTCTGATTTCTTCTTTACTATGGGTAGGCACATAGAGTCCGGTAAAATCCGGTGCAATGGGTAGTTCTCTGTGTCCCCGATCTACCATACAGCAAAACTGAATTTTTCTAGGGCGACCATAAGCCATTAGTGCATCCATTGCTGAGCGAACGGTACGACCGGTGTAGAGTACGTCATCAATCAGAATTACATCACGATCGTATAGATCGAATGGGATTTCGGTAACCTTCACTTCCGGCATTTTCAATTTGGTACGAAAATCATCTCGATAAAAAGTAACGTCGAGTACACCGAAATCAATTTCTATTCCAAATTCCTTTTTGATGTGTGCTACAATTCGCTTGCCTAAATACACGCCACGAGTCTGCATCCCAATGATTGCCAGCCGAGATGGATCATCGTACGACTCCAAAAATTGATGGGCGAATCGCAAAAACGTGCGATCGAGTTCTTCGGCGTTCATGATTTGAACTTTATCCAAGCCTGCAGGTCGTTTTGATGCTTAATTTTGCCAAATATACGAGTTTTCAGGATTTATTTAGGTGCAGAAAATTCAAACTTTTTTACCCGTCAAAATCTCCAATATTTGCATAGAAGCTTTCCCATCCCCAAATGGATTTTTTTTCGCGCTTCTTTCGCGATAAAGCGCTTCATTATTCAGCAATCGTTCTACGCTTTGAGTAATTAAGCTCGGATTTGTACCCACTAACTCTGCGGTTCCAGCTTCAATGGCTTCCATTCGCTCAGTGTGATCGCGCATTACAAGCACCGGCTTTCCTAAACTAGGCGCTTCTTCCTGAATACCTCCGCTATCGGTTAGCACAAGATAAGAGTGTTGCATTAGCCAGATAAATTCTGGATAGCCTAATGGCTCCATTAACAAGACGTTCTCAACATCGCCAAGAATTGAATACACCGGCTCTTGCACTTTGGGGTTCAAATGCACCGGATAAACGATCTGTAAATCCGATCTTTGCGCTATTTTTTTTAGGGCGATGCAGATTTTTTTAAATCCGTCTCCAAAACTCTCACGGCGATGACCGGTAACTAAAATGAGTTTCTTACTTGGGTTCAAGCTCGATGTAAGCTGCTCTATTTCCGGTGAACTGTAATCTTCTAGTAATTCAATTCCCGATAATAAGGCATCAATTACCGTATTTCCCGTTACCCAGATTTTATCGGGCTCGATTCCTTCATCTAATAAATTATTTTTTGCTGTAATGGTAGGTGCGAAGTGAAGATCTGCCAATCGTGCTGTAACTTGCCGATTAACTTCTTCAGGATAGGGTGAGAAACGATTCAACGTTCTTAATCCTGCTTCGATATGGTACACCTTAATTCCTGAGTAAAATGCGGCCAGTGCTCCTATGGTAGAAGTAGTGGTATCACCCTGAACAAAGATTGCATCCGGTTTAGCCTGCTGAAATACCTCTTTTAACCCATCTAAAATTGCTGATGACAACGAAACCAACCCCTGTCCTTTTTTCATCACATCGAGGTCGAAGTCTGGTTTAATTCCGAAAAAATCCAACACCTGATCTAACATTTCACGGTGTTGAGCGGTTACGCATACCTGCGTGTCAAATTGAGGTTGATTCTTGAACAATCGGATTACCGGTGCCATTTTAATGGCTTCGGGGCGTGTTCCGAATACAAACAGATACTTTTTCTTCGACATTAACTACCTAATTTTCGATGCCTTTGAAAGTATTACATTTTAAACTCTGATAAATAGTTAAAATCCTGATTAAGGCTTTACAATTCATAGCAATGCCTGCCTTTCATTTCGTTGGCATTCACTATTTGTGATGAGGGCACCTTAAAGAAGTGCTAATTAGCGAAAACTTCCTTCCAAATACACGGTTAAAGAACGTTTTTCATAGTTAGGCTAAAGCCCTGTATAGTGATAAATATATTGTTATTTATTTCATGTTTTTCCTACATTTATGCGCATAAATACTTTTCGGTGTGACATGTTTTACAAACGGTTTTTTCAATACCAAAGTCAAATTAAAGGGTCACTCTAATTTTAATATAATAAGCGAGAAGGCTGATGAGTCTTAATTCTTTTACACTTTCCTCTATCATTTTTTTAGCCCTCATTTCATCGTCTTGTACAGATTCTGGTACCAGTATTATTGAGGACACAACATCAGAACCATTGGTAATGAATGAAGGATTTAAGGTGTTAATTGATTCCTCACATTTTCAGCTCTCATTTATACATGAATCTCACTTAAATAGCACTTTTGGTACCCCTTTTTACTCAACCGATATTTTCTGGCCAATGTTAGATATTGATCTCTATTTGAATCAGCCGGATACAAGTTCGGAAATAAAAAAGCTTTTGATATTTAATGAGGATGGCCTGGGCTGGGAAATCAATAGAAACGAATTAGATGAATTATTCCTAAACGGCACTTTTAAATTGGAGTTAAACAACCTTCAAATGAATTTATCCATCGTTAATAATGACCAATTATTTACAGTATGGTTTATAAATGATAAAAATGAACGTAGCGAAAACTATCAATTTATTGTGAAGGGTGACTTACCTTTTAAACTATCATCAGAAAATTATTGGTTATCTAGAGATACGCTAGAGTTTGAAAACACTATGCTTCAAAACTCATACAACAATTATATACGAGGATATAATCCAATCACAGATTCCGACAATATTACCATTCAATGGCTTGATGATTCATATACTCAGATAGCAACGCTTCCAGTTAACTCGGAAGAATTTCAAACATCGGAAAATGAAAATATACATCATTTACAAACTCAGCCCAGCGCTTCAGAAATAGCATATAACTATACAACTTTTACTCAATACAGAACAAATTCAACTTATAGACTTGTAAGTGCTATTTCTCCAGTATTGCAGAAACCAGGTGAAAATGTTTCCATATACAAAGTGGCAGAACATAATTTTCGGTTGCTACATCATGATAATACAGTTACAATTATTATTTCGCAGCACCCCACGCAGCCTAATGAGCTATCATCTTTAGAAGTATTCTCGAGTGCGATTGAAAATGAACGTATTCATCAAATTGATATTAATGGAAGCATCTACAACGACCTACTAAATGTTTATTTCGATGCTGACTTAAATACTATTTATTACTTTGATACTAATACCGAGCTCTACTATTTGGATTTAACAACCGGTGTACAAGACCAAGTAAACGAACCGAATCATTTTGGTAATAGTTATACTGAAAAAATACTTCCTTATGGAGATCATCTTTTAATTGGAAAGGACAACATCTCTTACTTATTAAACAGAGAATCAAAAGAAACCTCTGTTATAAATAACTTTGGTATTTCAGGAGTTGACGCTAATTCCTTTTACTTCTCACCAATCGACACAAGCTTATATATCGCAGATAACAATCGTAGGTTTTATAAAATTAGAGTTACACAATCAGAAAACGTAGCTACAGCAAGTATTGAGAACTTTTATAACCCATACAATTCTTCTACCTCTTACGGCGGCAGACTTTTAAATCTGCATTTCGACACAAAAGACTCATTACTCATACATTCAAGTGGATTGGCATTATCAATTAAAAAAGAGAGCGCATTTACGGTAAATTCAATAACAACACTTCCGAATTTACAATCATATAGTTCAGTCTGGTTTGATAATGAACGCTCCTTAGTGGCTTACATTGATAACGGCTTGGTGAATAGGTACCTATATGATGGCTCAACATTTACTAAAGGGGGAACATTAAACTACTACCTACATCCATTTTCTATTCAGCCTCATCATTCTGACTCCAATAAACTTATATTGTTAAGTCATTACTATCAAGGTTTCAATAGACCAAGAGCAGCATTGCTACATTCATATACTCTTGATGACTTCCAGACTAATACTTCTAATCTGAAAATCAATTTTGTGTATAAAGCTATGTCTCGCGTCAGGTACTGAGCTTTAAACTACCTTTCATTTCTTCTGCTTTCTCGGTATTATTGCGCTCCCAAATTAAGCCAATAACAGAACGTATTTTTAGGACTTTTCCATGAAAATTCATGAGTATCAAGCAAAAGAAATTCTCAAAAAATATGGCGTAGCCGTTCCCGATGGCATCGCCGCAACCTCCGTTGAAGATGCTGTTGAAGCAGCAAAAAAAATGGAAGCTAACGGAGCCACACTTTTTGTGGTAAAAGCTCAGATTCATGCCGGTGGGCGTGGAAAAGGTCGCACTAAAAAGAATAATGCAAAGGGCGTAATCCTCTGCAAATCTGTAGAAGAAGTACGTGAAGCCGCAGAATCACTGCTGGGCGATGTATTGGTAACTATCCAAACCGGCGAAGAAGGACAACTAGTTCAAACTTTGTATGTGACTGATGGTGTGGATATTGCTAAAGAATTTTACTTAGGAATTCTTCTTGATCGCGCAGTTTCTAAGAATGTAATTATGGTTTCTACCGAAGGTGGTGTAGAAATCGAAGAAGTTGCTGAAGAAACGCCTGAGAAAATCATCAAAGAGTGGGTTGAGCCGGGAATGCCGTTACAGGTAAATCAGGCACGTCATCTTGCATTTGCTCTAGGGTTAGAAGGCGAGGCTCTCAAAAAAGGAATCAAATTCATCATGGCTATTTATAATGCTTATGTTGAAACCGATTCTGATATGTTCGAAATCAATCCACTGATCCTTACTCCAGATAACGATGTGATGGCACTTGATGCCAAAGTAACTTTTGATGGAAATGCATTATACCGTCATCCTGATTTGGCTGAGCTTAAAGATGAATCGGAAGAAGATCCATTTGAATTAGAAGCTGCTAAATACAACCTCAATTACATCAAATTGGATGGTAATGTTGGTTGTATGGTAAACGGCGCCGGACTTGCAATGGCAACCATGGATATCATCAAACTATCCGGTGGTGAGCCTGCAAACTTCCTGGATGTTGGTGGTGGAGCCAATGTTGAGACCGTAAAAAATGGTTTCCGAATTATCCTAGACGATCCGAATGTAAAAGCAATTCTAATCAATATTTTTGGCGGTATTGTTCGCTGTGATCGTGTTGCTAATGGAGTAATTGAAGCCGTAAAAGATCCGGAAATTGCTGAAAAAGTAGCAGATGTTCCAATTATTGTTCGGCTACAAGGAACTAATGCTGAGGAAGCAAAAGAGATTATCGACAACTCAGGCTTGAATGTGATTTCGGCAGTATTGCTGAAAGAAGCTGCCTCAGAAGTTTCGAAAGTGCTTGCTTAATCTCTGTATTAGCTGAGAATATTAAGGCGCTGAGTTTTACTTAGCGTCTTTTTTTTATATTCGTACCAAGCCAGCACTAACCTGCATATAAAACTCTTCGTATGCAGCAACTACTTTATCCTGATTAAAAAGCTCAGCTCTGCGACGAGCATTTTCTGATAATCGGTTATGAAGAGCCTCGTCAGTTAAAATATTTTTGGCATGTTCTGCCATACATTCGATGTCGTCTAAATCACAAAGATAGCCCGTTTCACCTTCAATGTTAACTTCCGGTAGCCCACCAATATTGGACGAAATCACCGGAACCGAACAACTCATAGCTTCTAACGCAGCTAATCCAAATGTTTCAGAGCCGGATGGAATCAGAAATAAATCTGCGATTGAAAGCACTTCCTCCACTTCATCTAATTTTCCAAGGAAACGAGTGTGTTCGCAAATACCCAAATCCCGACATTGCTGCTCGGCTTTTTGGCGATCGGGACCATCACCCACCAAAAGAAGTTTAGCTTCAATGCCATGCTCTAAAATCTTAGCAAATACAGAAACTACCTCAGGAACACGTTTCACTTTTCTGAAATTGGAAACATGAACCACCACTTTTTCTCCATTAGGGCATATGGCTTTCTTGAAATGGCTTTTATTCGATTTTTGAAATCGATCTAAGTCGATGAAGTTTGGAATTACTTTTATATCCTGCTTGATATCGAAGTTTGCGTACGTTTCTCGCTTTAAGTAATCGGAAACGGCAGTTACCCCATCACTCTTATCAATAGAAAACTCCACTACGTGTTTATAGCTTGGATCCCGCCCAACTAAGGTAATATCGGTGCCGTGTAGCGTAGTAACTACCGGAACAGAAATGCCGCGTTCGGCCATAATCTGCTTAGCTAAATATGCACTTGTTGCGTGAGGTAGCGCATAATGCACATGTAATAAATCCAGATTTTCGTATTCGATAAGATTTACCATTTGCGAGGCTAACGCTAATGCATAAGGCGGATATTCAAATAAAGGATAGGAGTTGATGGATACTTCGTGATAGGAAATGTTTGAATCAAGCGTATCAAGCCGTGCAGGTCTACTGTAGCTTAATACATGAATTTTATGCCCTTTTGATGCTAATACCTTGGCTAATTCGGTAGCCACAACACCACTCCCACCAAATGTGGGGTAACAAACAATACCTATATTCATAATCTCTTTTATTTGTGTAAAGGTACTCATCCTTTATGTTTCACGCGCAGCTAAAAACAACCTTTAACACCAGCTTCAAGCTCAATTATTTCGATGATCACGGCTATTCTTTATATTTGCGCTTCTAAGAATCAACTTAATTTTATCAACCAATTACCACACTATAATGTGTTCAAAAGGTTCATCCAAAGAAGAAAAAAATGAGCTAAATCGTTCAGCCATCGATGTATAGCTTAGTTACAACTTCGGAGTATGAATTGGCCGTATAGGACATAATTTTCAAGTTTTAAAATGGATTTTGGATTTCCAACGCAATCACCTAACAAATAGTGAGTTTATTACCTGCGATTGGATAAGGAATCTCTTATTGTTGCGTACATTTTATGACATTTAAAGGCATTACATATCTGTTTTTACTTTTTGCGCTTATTGGGGCAACCAATGAGGATGCACGCAAAGCTAATGAAGCGTACGAAAACGCAGAATACGAATTGGCTGAAGAACTCTATCGATCGGCACTGGAAGCTGATCCCGAAAACGCCGATATCTACTTCAATTTGGGAAACACACTGGCAAAACAAGGCAAAGTTGAAGACGCCATCCAAATGTATCTCGAGTACAGTGCCATGGTAACTACTCCCGAAGAAAAAGCTCAGGCAGAATATAATATTGGCACCGTTTTGTCAGAAAGCCAACAGTGGAAGCCGGCCGTTCAACATCTTAGAAATGCGCTGAAGTACAATCCAACCGATTCCGACACAAAGCACAATTTTGAGCGTGCTTTGGCCGAAAGCCAAAAAGAGGAAGATGATCAGCAGCAACAGCAAGATCAAAATCAAGAGCAGGAACCTCCCAGCGAGTATGCCAAAGCCATGAAGAAACGAGCCGAGGAATTGGTGAGGCAACAACTTTATGGTGAAGCATTCCAGTTGATGCAACAGGCATTGCAAGTGGATCAAACGGTTCAAAATTACAATCAATTTATACAACGAATAGGAGCTGTAAGTGAAATCGATTCTTAAATATTTATCCAGCTTTCTTTTGCTTGGTGTGATATTTACTACACAAACCAGCCTTGCACAAAATGCTGAGGATTATTTTCATGATGGAGCTCAAACATTCATTAATGGAAATATCGAATCTGCGATAGCAAGAGTTCAGCAGGGATTATCCCAATTCCCAAATGATCCAAAATTGAACGAATTGTTAGCAAAGCTGGAAGAAGAACAAGAGAAGCAACAGCAGCAGCAACAGCAAAATCAACAGCAGGAAAACCAAAACGAAGATCAGGAAAATCAGAACCAAGAGCAGCAAAATCAAGAACAAGAAAATCAGGAAGAGCAAGAGCAGCAGGAAAATGAGCAGAATGAAGAAAATCAGGAGCAAAACCCTGAGGAGCAGCAAGCTCAGCCTAAAGATGCACGTGAAATAAGTAAAGAAGAGGCTCAGAAAATTCTTCAGGCACTAGCTCAAAAAGAAAAAGAACTTCTCAAAGAATTTAAGAAGCAAAAAAAACAAGGATCTGCAACGCATGATAAAGACTGGTAAACGTATCGGTTTTATTTATTTGCTGATTTTTGCTTTAGGATTCTTGCCCAACGTTAAGGCGCAGGATATCTCGGTAAGTGCGGCCCTAACCGAAACAAATATTTTTGCAGGCGAATCGGTTCGTTTAGATGTCACAATTTCGGGACAATCGCTGAACTCCATAGATCGACCTAATATTCCAAATACTCCCGGTTTACGGTGGCTTTCGGGAAGTACCAGTCAGTCTACTAATTATTCTTACATCAATGGTCGCCCCTCTGTTTCTTACACTTATGGTTATTCGTTCATAGCACAAAATCCAGGCTCTTATACTTTTCCACCTCTTCAAATTGAAGTAAACGGCGAGCAATTTGAAACCAAGCCAATCAATTTTAAAGTACTTGATCCGGAAACCATTGATCAAGGAAATGCTGCCCGATCACCTGATATTTACGTACGTTTAGAACCGAGCACCGACAATCCAGTTGTGGGAGAGCAAGTAATTGCTAATGTGGTGCTTTATTTTAAAAGTGATGTCGAAGTATCATCCTATCAACCCTCACCAGGTTGGAAAGCTGAAGGGTTTTGGAAAGAAGATCTTGAAAATCGCCAGCAAGCTCGAACTACTTCTACTTTGATTAATGGCGTTCGTTATCAACGTGCGGTGCTCTTGCAGCAGGCAATTTTCCCAACTAAATCCGGCGAGTTAACACTGAGCCCATTCGAAGTTGTTGTGCAAGTACGGAAGCGAAATCGTCGCCGCGACATTTTTAGCTTTGGTTTAGGACAAGAACGCATGGAGCTGAATACACTACCTGTTACCGTAAATGTTCGTCCTCTCCCGGATGTTGATAATGCTGTATTTTCAGGAGCTGTTGGTAAATTCGAAATCTCCCGAACTCTTGAACCCAACGAAGCTTTTGTTGGTGAAAGCGTTGAAATTAATACCTCCATCACGGGACAAGGAAATATTCCCTTAATCGTGAAACCGGAATACGAATATCCCGAAGCTTTGGAATTGTACGATCCTCAGGAAAGCTCCTCCATCACCAGAAACAATCAGCAAATTGGCGGAAGTAAAACCTTTACCGACATCGTGATTGCGAGAAACGAGGGGGAGTATGTAATTCCCGAACAACGATTTGCCTATTACGATCCCGAATTGCGCCGATACCGAAATATCACCTTACCCTTGCTAACATTGGAGGTAAAGCGCGACCCCAGGTTAGTTAATTCAAGTGCCAACGAATATCGATTTGAAATTACTCCCATGACGGGACTCGCAAATTGGGTATCAAGCTCGCAGAATCATTTGCATCAAAAAACATGGGTTTGGTTTCTTTTGATTTTACCCATTGCCTCACTTGCAGGTGCTTTTGTAGTTCGCACGTATACCGAACGAATGAATAACGACAGCGCTTTTGCCCGTTCTCAAAAAGCGCGAGAAAAAGCACTAACTACATTATCTGAAGCAGTGAAAACCGAGGACATTAAATCAGGATATCATTTTATTGAGAAAGCACTGATTCAATTCGTAACCGACAAGCTCGACTTACCACAAGCCGGTTTGTCTATCAAAGAATTAAGTGATGCCATTTTAACTAAAGGCGATGCTGAATCTGCACAAGAATTGAAACGACTCCTCGATAAGTGCGAAACCATTTCTTATGCCCCAAATACGAGCCAAGAAGGTTTAAACGCCGACATCCAACGAGCTAAAGAGCTCATCAAAAAAGTGGGGAAAATCGCATGAGAAAAGTGACGTTTGTTCTTTTTGTAATTATCTGCGGGTTTCATTTCGATTCGGTGGCTCGACAAAATGCGCAGATCATGTTCGATCAAGCAAATACCTTGCTTGAAGAGAATGATTTTATGGGAGCGCTCGATTCTTATCGAAATATTGTGGAGATCGGGGAGGTTTCAGGTCCATTATTCTTAAATATGGGAATCGCCGCCATGGAAATCGACTCCATGGGATTAGCGAAATACTATTTCATTAAAGCGTCCCGATTTTCTGTTACCGAAGATAAAGCCTTGGAAGCGCTCGAGTATGTGTCCTCACAATTTAGCCGGCAATCTGCCATTTTACCCAAGCTTCCGTGGGACCGCGCCGTAGATCGCTTAAAAGTTGAAGTAGGTGCCACACGAATATTCTTTCTCGGTTTCCTGATGATTTCTATTTCGGTGATTGTAATTATTCTTAGCTGGTTTAAGAAATTCGAAATTCCCAAAAAGAATACGATCATCGGAACTGCAACAACGCTGAGTGTTTTAACTGTAATTCTGGCTTTTTATGTGGATTATGTGGATCAGCGCTACAAAGAAGGAGTAGTGATTGCCAAAGAAATTCCCGTTCGAACTAACCCAACAGAAAATGCTGATCTTGTGAGTATCGCGTATGAAGGATACTCAATTACCATAGACGCTTTTACCAGTGAAAATGCCGAAGAATGGTATTACATTCGCCTAGGAAACGGACAATTCGGATGGATACAAAAGCCAGGTTCTAAATTACTTTAACGATCTAACTTTACAATCATGAGCAAGTCTCAAGCCTACATCGACGCCAATCAACAGAAATTTTTAGATGAACTTTTTGAATTACTTCGCATTCCAAGCGTAAGCACCGATTCTACCAAAAAAGGTGAAATCCAAAAAGCAGCAAATTTTCTGCTTGATCAACTAAAGTCGTTAAATCTCAATAAGGTTGAATTGTTTGAAACTCCCGGAAACCCGATCGTGTACGGTGAGCATTGCCCACACGCCGATAAGCCAACCGTTCTAATTTACGGCCATTACGATGTTCAACCCTCCGATCCTGACGATCTTTGGGACACCCCCGCTTTCGAGCCGACTATTAAAGATGGAAACATCTATGCGCGCGGAGCCAGCGATGACAAAGGTCAGGCGTACACGCATGTTAAAGCGCTGGAGTCGTTTGTACAATCAGGCGAAGAAATTCCGGTAAACGTGAAAATCATTTTAGAAGGCGAAGAAGAAATTGGTTCTCCAAATTTAGTACCGTTCATCAATCAGCATAAAGATATGCTTACTTGTGATATGGTTCTGATTTCAGATACCGCTATGTTTGGAAAAGATCAGCCTTCAATTACTTACGGCTTGCGTGGACTTGCTTATATGGAAGTAGAAGTAGTAGGACCAAATCGTGATTTACACTCCGGCGTGTATGGCGGTGCGGTAGAAAACCCTTTGAATGTGCTGTGCGAGATGATTGCCAAAATGAAAGACGAAGATGGCGTGATTCAGATTCCGGGATTTTATGATAAAGTGATTCCTTTAACCGATGCCGATCGTGAAGCCTCAGCTGCCCTTCCTTTTGATGAGGAAGCGTATAAAAAGTCACTCGATATTGATGACGTTCACGGCGAGAAAGGATACACCACCTTAGAGCGAGCATCCGCGCGACCAACTTTGGATGTGAACGGAATCTGGGGTGGTTACACAGGCGAAGGGGCAAAAACTGTGCTTCCATCTAAAGCGAATGCTAAAATCAGTATGCGTTTAGTTCCGGATCAGGATCCTAAAGAAATTGCGAAACTGTTTACCGAATACTTCCACGCTATCGCACCTGATACGGTAAAGGTTAAAGTAACTGAGCATCATGGTGGACATGCATCCATCACCAATCTCGATTTTTATGGCTTAAAAGCAGCTGCTAAAGCTTTCGAAGATGTGTTTGAGAAAGATGTGCTGTTCTCTCGTGAAGGTGGTTCTATCCCCATTGTGGCCGACTTCAAAAAAATCTTAGGTGTAGAATCCATCCTGATGGGCTTTGGATTAACGAGTGATGCCATTCATTCGCCCAATGAAAAATTTTCGATTCAGGATTTTCACAGGGGCATCAAAACTTCGGCGAGATTCTTTGAATTGCTTCCGGATTTTGTTGAGAAATAGGTATATAAAGAAGGGGATTTCGAATTGAAATCCCCTTTAAATTTCGTACTCAGCATTTATATGTGAGCGCGATATTATCAACCAATTTGATAAGCTCTCATTTATTTACCACTTTTTTACCGTTAGAATAAAGCAAATAGTAACAACATGTCGATAAAGCAAAAACTGCATGAATTAATCGAAAGTATAGACGACGAACAAGTTTTAGAAGCCTATTTTCATTTGTTAAAGCCATTAAATGAGGAAGTAATGGGGGGAAACTGGTCAAACTTAAACGATTCGGAAAAAGAGGAACTACTTTTTTCATATGATGAAAGCTTCGCCCCAAAAAACCTAGTTGATCATTCAGTTGTTATGGAACGTGCTAGAAAGTGGAACGTAAAATAATTTGGACAAAAAGAGCCTCAAAAAAATTTGAGCTTATTCAGCAATATTTGCTGGAGGAATGGAGTGATAATACTAGGATTGCATTTGTTGATAAAACGGATATTATTTTAAATCATCTGGCATTCTTTCCGCATTTAGGCCCAATCGAACATCAAGAGTTGGGTATCTATTCATTTGTGATATCAAAGCAAAACACATTATTCTATCGGTTTAACGACTCGCATCTTATCGTTCTCAACTTTTTTGATACGCGACAATCAAATTCTAAACGCAGTTACTGATCACTCTTTGTTTGGTAATTGATTTCTCTTTGAGTCCCGCTCTACAAATCGTCTAATTGAAGTTTCAATTGCGATATAGATTGCTGTGGAAAGTGTCCCCGTAACTACACCAAAAATAATTCCATATTTATCATAATAAATGCTGGTAAGCAGCACAGTACTAATAACAAACAACAGCAAGTACTTTTTATATTTCATCATAATCATCATCGGTTTTTAAAACTCCTGCTCGTACTCAATAGGCATATCAGCCTCAAAATCATACAGCGTCAGTTGACGTAAGTTGTAGTATCCTTGCCAATACCTTCGAAGCGATTGGATATAATTTCGGGTTGCACCATCTTTTTCACTTTGCGCAATGAATAAATTAGTGATGTCGATTTTACCGATTAAATATCGGTTCTTAGCTACATCATAGCGGCGGGCAGCAATGTCGTTCGAGATTCTTGCTAACTCTACCTGATCACGAAGTTGTAAAAATTCCCGAACCGTACTTTTTACACTCAGTTCAAATTGCAGTTTTTGATAGGCAATGGTGTTGGCTGTTTCCTGCTGTTGATTTCTGGCAGATTTTATCTCTGCGCGATTTTTACCCCAATTGAAAATCGGGATTTGAAATCCTACCGTAAAAAATTGCCGGTTTTCAGGATCTTCATAAAGTTCAGAAATTTCTGGCGATGATTGATTAAGTCCATAACTGGCTCGTAAATTGGCGGAAAATCCCGTGTTTTTTACCGCCTGATCGTACGCCTGATCTGCCAGTATTCGGTTCAGATCAAACAATAAACTGGTAGAGTTGTTTTCGGTTGCCAAGCGCTGCGCTTTATCAACATCAACATCAAACACTTCAGCAACAGCGGGTACGGTAATTTCGATTTCCTGATCATCATCTAACCCAAGCAGAGCTTTAAAGTTTTCTATTGCTCGTTCGTAGCCTAAGCGTGCAGTAGTTAGGGATGCTCGTGCATTTCTAAACTCGAGTTCACTTTGCAGCAATTCATTTTCGGCTATACTCCCCACTTGAAATCGCCCTTGAGAGATATTAAAAATGGAATCGTTGACCGTAACATTGAACTCGGCGGCTTCTACATTAATGCGTGCAAGAAGTAAATCGAAATAGCTTTCGGTTACGGTAGTGGCTAATTCCTCCATGTCTTCTACATATTGCTTTTTCGCAATTTTAAAGCGCAATGGTTCGGTTTTGTTTTGCCACTTTAGACTGTTGAACTGAAACAGAGGTTGATTAATACTCGCAACTAACGGTGTACTTTGCCACAAATAGGTATTTTCTCCGGTAAAAATACCAAGACGAGTAATTCCTGATGAAAGCGATAAACGCCCACCCGTTGGCATGATGTTTTGATCGATAGAAAGCGCTGCCGATGCTTCCGATTGAGTACGTGATGAAAAGGTTACCGTGCCATCATCCAGCACATTCGAGAAAATCGATTTATTGTAATTCGGAGCGTCTCCGTTCAGGCTTAAGCTTGGGTATAAATCAGCACGGAACGATGAATATCTCCATTTGGCTGAAAGCACTGCAAAGCGAGCAGCTCGCGAAAGTGGACTGTTTTGCTTGGCGTATTCAATACTCGACTCCAGTGTTAAAACGGAAGATTGAGCCTTTGATTGGCTTGAAAATCCCCCAATAAATAAGCCGAGTAGTAATAATAAATATAGATGTTTATTCATGGCGTAATGCGTGTACCGGATCTTGTTGTGCAGCTCGTTTTGCCGGGAAATACCCGAATGTGATACCTATTAATGAGGCAACCCCGAACGAAATCAGAATAGACATGGGTGTTACAATGGTTTTGATATCGGCGGTGTACTCGATGGCTATTCCAAACCCAATCCCCAGAAAAATCCCAAGAATTCCACCTGTAATACTGATAGTTAGTGCCTCGGTTAAAAACTGTAGTTCTATATCTTTTTTCTGAGCACCTACCGCCATTCGTACCCCAATTTCGCGATAGCGTTCAACTACCGAAGCCAACATAATATTCATGATTCCGATACCACCAACTATTAAAGAAATAGAAGCGATGGAAGACAACACAATATTAAAAATTCGTTTTGTCCGCTGTTCTTGTTGTAGTAATTGCTCGGGTACAATGATTTCAAAATCAACCACTCCGTTGTGGCGTCGGGTAAGCATTCGAGATAACACATCTGCAATGGAGGCGCTGAATTTAGTATCCGAAACCGTTACAATGAGCTTATCGAGCTGGTGATAGTTTTCATCAGCGGCTTCTTCTTCATCACCGCCTCCACCAAACATTATTACTCGCATCCCGCTACCAGCTGTAAGATCTAAGTCATCTTTGGTGATTAATCCCCGGTTTTTAAATCGCAATAAAATGGTGGAAGCCGGCGAGAAAATGTCAAGATTGTAATTACGGATCCCTAAACTTTCGATGTTTTCAGTACTCAGTTCTTTTTTCTCGAGCACTCCAACTACCGTAAGCCAGATATTTCCCACTTTTATTTGCTTGCCGATGGGATCATCACCCGCAAAAAATTTCGCACGAACATCTGACCCAATAATACAGACGGAAGCTGAATTCTCTACCTGTTGAGAGGTAAATGCCGAACCACTTTGCAATTGAAAATTATTAATCTGGAAATAATCTTCGGTTACTCCCACTACTTTTCCCGTGCGTATTCTCCCACTTCGAATAAAGGTGGTTTCAAATACTATTTCGGGACTGATATACTCGATTTCCGGAATTACATCTCGGATACTGTAAAGGTCTTGCAGATTAAGGCCCGGAGAATACTTTTTTTGCTCACCGTTTGATGAGGCATCAGCCGAGAGTTCGGCTTCGAACTGTTCCATCACCGGTCGAATAATCACATTATTGGTACCCAGTAATTCCATTTGAGCCAGAATTTCCTGCTGTGCCCCAGTTCCAATAGCTAACATTGCGATTACCGATGCCACCCCAAATATGATTCCCAGAGAAGTGAGTAATGCGCGTAATTTGTTGCGTTGTATTGCCTCGATGGCAATTTCGTAGTTGTACAGTATTTTTTGAAGCAAAGCGACTCCTGATTAGCGTTTGGTAAATGAGTCGCTGAGCATAATGCGATTTATCCCGATGGTATCTTCCGGAACTGTTAAATACAGTTCATCAGTTTCTGCTACTCCTCGGTGAATAATCACGGAGTTTTCGTTCATAGCACCTAATTCCACCTGTTGCATTACAGGAGAAACGCCATCCTTTTTGAATACAAAGTTGAGGGAATCTACGGTATGCACCGTTTCGAGTGGCGCATAAAGCACATCTTCGAAAGTATTGATGATAATACGATTACTTGTTGTCATAGCCGGGCGTAAGAGGCTATCGCTTTCGTTAACCTCAATAACTACTTCAAACACTTTGGAATCGTAATTTTTTCGTTGCTCGCCAATATTCGCCACATCTACAACTTTACCGGTAAGCTTTTTGTCGGCTACAGCATCTAGACCTAGATTCACTTGCTGGCCAACTTCAATTTTCTGAATATCTACCTCGTTAATGTAGGTTACCGATTCCATTACAGAAAAGTCTGGCAGCTCTGCCACGACCGGGCTCCATGCGCTAATCTGACCGCCTTCCGTAATTTTGGTACCGTCCCAACTTCTTCGATAAATCAACATCCCTTGATCGGGTGCAAAAATCGTAAACTGACTCATCAGCCCTCTGATTTTTGAAAGTTCGTTTTGGCGCTTTGACAGCTCTGCCTCAACTTCGCTTAGCTTTGCAACAGCCTGTTTTACTTTGGTTTGATAATTTTTCGTTTCCTGAGCAAGTTGCCGTTTAGCACGATCGAGTTCAATTTCTGCTTGCCGCTGTACTGCAGGAGATTCGTATTTGGATTGTTCAACGGCGATTTCTCTTTCTTCCAGTGCAAATTCCAGATTTATGAGATTATCTCGTGCTTGCGAGAGCTCTAACGTACTGTCTAGCTGTGCCTGAGTAACCTGAGATTGTGCAGATTGAAGGTCAAGTTGAACATCCTGCATCTTACCCATGATTTCTGATCGATCCAGTTCTGCGATGAAATCACCTTGTTTTACGATGGTGCCTTCTGGTATAAGCCGTTGGATGGTGATGTTATTTATCCGAAATTCACGAACACCCTGAGGCCCCATAATTTCTTTAGAATTTTTTGCTCTTAGCTCGCCGGTAGTTACCACATCTACTACAAATTCACCCACCGATGGCTTCACAAATAGATCTGCTGTGCTAGTATCCCCAGATCGAATAGCAAAAAAGCCAATTACAGCTACAAGAATTATCACCCCTATCGAAATATTTCTTTTGTTCATTGAATGCACCTATTGTTTTACGAAACGTGTTCCCTTTAAGAGTACGCATTATCTTTAATCAATTAAAAATTAATTGTTAAAGCGTACTTAAATATAAAAATACAAGGTATAGACGTTTTACAACAGCAGATAGTTGTTGCTTCAAATGTAATTAAATGAAAAGGAGTGCTTACTCCATCGTATCTTTCTTGATGAGCACTTCCCCGAACGAAATTTCTTGCGCAGCAAGTGCCAGAATGGTAGTTGGCAACCCTTCTACTCTCTTTTGTACTTTTTCGTAGTACTCCTCGAAATGTTCATCAGGTTCGGCGAGACCAAGAAATATTAAGTCGGCATTCTTGGAGTTTTTTTGGAGCACTTCATCAAAACTTCTGCCTTTGGCGGGAATAATATCAACCACGGCGCGAATTCTGATTTCTTCTAATAAAGCTAAAATATTTTCGCGTGTTGGGTCTACGGCATCCTCATCTTGTACCATCATTTTGATGTGAACTTCTGCATTGCGCCAGTCTAAACTTGAGTTCATCAAGTACGCCAAAATCATCATCAAACCACCGTTGCCTTTTAATCCACCCCACCAGACATCGATACGTTTTCGATTCCGAAACGCCTTGCCTTCATCCACCTTATGCACGATTAATACATTTCGCTGAAACTCGTGGAATTTTGAAATCATTTGGCAGAAATCGCCGCGGAATTTCGGATCTTCGCTATCCCCTAAAATAATGGTATTGGGCTCCAATGATCCTAAACCAAACGACTGCACCAAATTCGTAACTCCCTGAAATCGATCGTTTGCTGCAATCACTTTCACCAATCCCTGAATTCCTCTTTTTGATAGAAATTCGCGGATGTTTGCCGTCATACTTTGTTTTTGATCCATGCTCATGGTTCCTTCAGGAATTAAGGAAGCCACGCTTAATAAACCACGATTATGGGTGATGGTATTCGCAAAGTCGATTAAATGCCATCGCTTTGTTGGCGATCCTGCGAGTACTAAGGGATTTGGTCGCCAATTTTTTGGCTCCTGATCTTCGCTTAGTCGCATCAATCCGGCACGTATTACCGCCATCCAAATTCCTCGCCCGATATCACCCCAAGCCGACTGCATTTCTCTGCGTTTCAACCAAAAGAAAATCAATCCCACAAATATAAATGCAATAATAGTGGCAACTGCATTAATCAAAAACATTACTGCAATACAGCCCAAGGCTCCCAATAACGAAAGAATCCAATGCACGCGAAAAGTGGGGCGGAAAGACGGACTACCCAAAAATCGCTCGATTCCTGCTGCAACATTCAGCACTCCGTATGTGGTTAAGAAAAACATGGTAAGTACCGGCGCGATCAGGTTTAAATCGCCGAACCAAACCGCAATCAAGGCGATAACCATCGTAAAAACGGTCCCCAATCTTGGAGTATCATCTTCCCCCGAGCCTTTGCCCAACCAATTTAAAAAAGATGGCAAAATCTGATCTTTAGCTAAGGCTTGAAGCACACGGGGTGCTCCTAAAATACTCCCCACTGCACTGGAGAGGGTTGCGCCCCAAACACCTACCAAAATTGCATCGCCCCAAAATGAAATATCGCGCATCACCAGTGGATCGTTAAGTAACGAATCGGTATCGGCCCGCATCGCCAGAATAAATGGAAGTACCATGTAGATGACATAACCGGTTCCAATAGCAGCAAAAGTACCAATTGGGATTGATTTATTGGGAGATTGTAAATCGCCCGACATATTTACACCCGCCATAATGCCGGTTACCGCAGGAAAGAAAACCGCAAATACCACCCAGAAGTTTTCGGGATTATCTGTTTGTATGCCTAAAAAACTATCGGTGGCAGTTTCTAATGGGCTACCAAAAACGAGGCTAATCAAACTTAGCGCAATCCCGATCATAATTACGTATTGCGCCCGGATGGCCGCTTTCGCTGAAGCCAAGGCAAGAATTGAAACCAATACTGTGGTAACAATCCCAATCATTTTTTCACTTACACCCGGAAAGACTCGTCCCAGACTTTCAGCAAAACCAACGGTATACAAAGCAACGGATAAAGCTTGAGCGAAATACAGTGGAATACCTATTGCTCCACCCGATTCAATTCCCAAGGAACGACTTATCATATAATACGCGCCACCAATACGAACACGTTGATCGGTGGCGATGGAGGCGATGGACAGTCCGGTAAGAAAAGTGATGCTGGTTGAAAGTGTGACAATCAACAGCGTACCAATCAAGCCGACATTGGCTACTACCCAACCAAAGCGGAGATACATGATTACCCCTAGAATGGTGAGAATGGAAGGCGTAAATACGCCACCAAAAGTCCCGAGTCCACCTTCTTTTGCAGATATTACCTGCTGTTTTAAATTCAGCTTAGCCAAACGGTAAATAGATTAATTCTGCCTTAAGTAAGGCGTTGCATTCAATAGCACTGATAAACAACACCCTGATTATTTTACTGCGAGTCCTGTAGCCAGGTCGAAAGTAGTTTCGGGTTGAGAATAGTCGATGATGGATTTAGGATCGTTGTTTTCGTCAACAACTACGGTACGCGGTTTGTATTCAGCTGCTTCTTCGGGGGTCATTTCTGCGTAGGAAATAATGATTACGCGATCACCAACTTGTGTTAAGCGAGCAGCCGCACCATTCATGCAACAAACTCTACTTCCACGCTCGCCGGGAATAGTATACGTTTCGAGGCGCGATCCATTAGTGATATTTAGAACCTGAACTTTTTCGTAAGGTAACAAGTGTGCGGCATCCAGCAGATCCTGATCAATAGTAATGCTTCCCTCGTAATTAAGGTTAGCTTCAGTAACCACCATCTGGTGCAATTTCGATTTAAACATGGTTAGCTTCATTGCTCAGCACTCAAAAATAATATTATCAATTAGTCTGGTTCTTCCCAGATATACAGCCGTTGCCAGCACATAGGTTTCTCCCTTGATTAATGTGGCAATCGGCTCCATTCGATTCATAGAGAACGTGCTAAAATAATCATTTTTGAATCCTTTTGCTTCCAGCTCATTTTGTTTGGCTTTAAATAAGGATTCTGGCTCCAGTTCTCCGGCTTGAATTTCTTCGACACATTCCTGCATTTTCTTAAACAATAATGGTGCCAATGCTCGCTCTTGTTCACTCAAATAGGCATTTCGGCTGCTTAACGCCAAACCGTCATCTGCCCGTTCGATGGGGGCCATCACCAACTCCAAATCGTGATTAAACTCGTTCACCATTTGTTGTATGATCTGAAACTGTTGGTAATCTTTTTGCCCGAAAACGGCAATATCGGGCTGTACAATGTTGAATAGTTTGTTCACCACCAATGCGATGCCCTGGAAATAGCCCGGACGAGAACCACCGTCCAAGTATTTATTTAATACGTCAATTTCGATGCGGAAAAACTTCTCGCCCGAACCATACATAATCTCATCATCCGGAGTGAAAACAGTACCAACGCCTTCTTGTCGGCAAAACTCTAAATCACGTTCCAAAGTACGTGGGTAAGAACCAAAATCTTCATTCGGACCGAATTGTTCGGGATTTACATAAATCGAAACTACAATGTGATCGGCATGTTTTTTTGCTCTACGGATTAGCGATAAATGCCCATTATGCAAAGCGCCCATGGTTGGAACAAAGGCTACTTTTTTACCTTCTCGCTGAAGTTGTTTTACAGCGCCCCGAATTTCTGATATGGTTTTATATATGTTCATCACTCACAAAAAAAGAGACGCTGAGTTTAGCGCCTCCAATCAATTTTTAAACTACTCTACTTATTACTAGTACAACCAATTTTCCAGACTGTCTGCACCAGTGGACGCTGGCGCTAGTTTATTCGGATATCGAATTTTAATACAATCTTTGTCTAGTTCAAGCGTCCGCTTGGACTAAAGTTAGATACCGGATTAGCTTCCATTAAACCGAACGATCGGTGTCGAAATCTTCCAGAATCTGCTTCACTCGATTCACAAAAGCACCACCATGTGCACCGTCAATAATTCGGTGATCGTAGCTCATGCTTAAATACATCATGTGACGGATCGCAATTACATCACCCTGCGGAGTCTCCATCACCACCGGACGTTTAACAATCGCACCGGTTCCTAAAATGGCCACTTGTGGCTGACTGATAATCGGAGTTCCCATCAAATTACCAACGCTTCCATAGTTGGTAAGGGTGATGGTTCCGCCTACTAAATCATCCGGGCTTAGTTTTTTGCTTCGGGCTTTAGCAGCTACTTCGTTCACCGATTCGGCAAGACCAACCAGGTTTTTCTGTTGTGCCTTTTTCATCACGGGAACAATCAAACCACCTTCGCCGCCGCTACCAAGAGCTACCGCGATACCGAAATTGATATCTTTTTTGATGTGAATTTCATCACCAACTACAGAGCTGTTCATCATTGGATATTCCAGCATTGCTTTGATGATGGCTTCCACAAACAATGGCGTAAAAGTAAGTTTCACACCGGTTTTCTTCTGGAACTCGTTTTTGTTGGCATTTCTCCAGTTCACCATGTTGGTCACATCCACTTCGGCAAACGTAGTAACGTGTGCAGAAGTCTGCTTCGATTCCACCATGTGCTTCGCAATCATTTTGCGCATGCGATCCATTTTCACAATCTCAACATCACCGGTAGGTGTTTTGGATACATCCAACTGCCCGGCCGAAATCGCTTCTTTGTCTTTTGGAGCGTCTGATTTCGGTTGTGGTTTCGTCATGGTTGAAGTCGAACCGGTGGATTTCGTTTTTTCTTCCGCTCGATTTTCAACGTAATTGAGAATATCCTTTTTAGAAACGCGCCCGCCTTGCCCTGTTCCTTCGATGCTTTCCAATTCCTGCACCGTAATGCCCTCTTCTTTGGCAATCGATCGGACAAGTGGCGAGAAAAACTTCCCGTCTGAACTGGTTCTTGGGATTCCATCTTCCCCATTCGGCGAGCTTCCGCCCGACATCAACTGCTCGGGTGTCATTTGAGCGATGTCTTCTTTGGTCATTCCCGAAGATTTATCAGAATCAGACTCCGACTTCTTTTCTTCTTTTTTTGGAGCAGATTTTGATGACGATTTCTTCTTCGATCCACCACTTCCGGTAGAAATAATGGCAATGGTTTGACCCACTTCGATGGTTTCATCAGCTTGGGCCATGATTTCAACCAAGGTTCCTTTGGCTGGTGATGGCACTTCGCTATCCACTTTGTCGGTAGAAATCTCAAGCAGCGTCTCGTCTTCTTCTACAGAATCGCCCACTTCCTTGCTCCATTCAATTACAGTGGCTTCCACCACCGATTCGCCCATTTGCGGCATCACCACTTCGATGCGTTCGCCGTCGTCATCACCTTCATCAACTTCTTCTTCATCATCGGCAGACTCGCTTTCTTCTTCTGTGCTTTCGGTTTCTGTTGATTCTTCCTCGGCTTCGGGCTCTTCTTCTTTTTCTTCGGATGCAGACTCACTACTTCCTGCATCACCTGCAGCATCGGCGTCGGTTTCAATAATGGCAATGGGTTTTCCCACTTCGATGGTATCGCCTTCTTCCACCAGAATTTCCACGAGCGTTCCTGCTTCGGGGGAAGGCACCTCGCTATCTACCTTATCGGTTGCAATTTCGAGGAGGGTTTCATCAACCTCAACGGTGTCGCCTACACTTTTGCTCCATTCGATAACGGTTCCTTCCATTACCGACTCTCCCATCTGGGGCATCACCACTTCTACCTTTGCCATAAAAATGTTTGTTTTTTAGCGCCTCAACGGCATTTTTTATTCGAATAAACAGGGGCGTAAAGTTCCGTATAATTCTGATTAGTTCAAAATCACGTTCTTTCACAAATCTTTAGAAAAAGCGCTTTTTTTAACATCAAAAAACCGTTTGAATTATTTTCAAAATCTCAGACTTTTTCAATTTCATATCCGTTGAAATCTCCATGAAAACTAGCCTACACCTTATCCTATTTGTGCTTTTGAGTGCTCCAACTTTTGCTCAACCCTCACTTTCCGTGGAATCACAAATCTACCCAGCCGGATCTATTCATTCGCTTCGATTAGATCTGCCAATCTTAGCTTCGGTTAATGCCTTTGCCCGAACTGGTTTGAATGTTACCGATCGAAGAGATTGGGGAGATCAGGATCGTGAAGAAGGGCAAGGTTACGGTTTTGGCGCCGGCGTTGAATTCTCAAATTCAAATTACGATCGAATATCGCTGCTTATCCGCACTGATTTATGGTTTCTGGACATCAACTGGACCAATTTCGATACCGTTTGTCCAATTGTACCGCCTTGTTTCGAAAATCGCTTTGATGGGGCTACAAAAGTAACCGTGCTACAGCCAACGATAGGGTTTGCATATCAAATCCCACTAACAGGTTCTTTCTTTTTGAAACCCTCGGTAAATCTAGGTTATGAAATCAATATTAAAACCGAAGGTGAACCGGTAGGTGAAGGAGCGATTTTATTGGGTGGATTGCAGGTTGGATTTCGTTTTTGATCTGTAGGCATGTGACTATTTGACTCTTCGCATTATAGGGCAAGCGTTCGCTAGTGTGATATTCTGATCGGTCCAAGCGGACGATTGTACTAGAAATTGGCAGTTGATAACGCTGCATTCGTAACTAAAATTTTTCCGAATAATATTCATATTATCATATCGTTACACCTACTGACAAACCAATTTTAGGGCATATGATTCGGGTACTTTTATTTATTGCAGCCGCTCTCACACTTTTTTCCTGCGATATCGTAAATATTTTTGGTAGCGATTCGGATAATATTTTGTTGTTTTCAGCCCACTACACTGAAAACGAACCAGCCCAACTGTACCTTTTTAATGTTAGAACCCAAGCTCTTATCAGAGTGACAAATGAAAAATACGGCGTTCGATTTTTTGATTGGAGTAATGAGGCTAATCGAATTGTCTATGAGACGAATGAAAATCAGAGCTATTCACCCATTTTAAAAACCGTTCACATTGATGGAAGTTATCCCACAATTTTGAGGAATGAAGATGGTAAAAAAATTAAAGGTAGCTTTGCAAATTGGAGTCCAGATGGTAAAAGAATTGTATACCAAGTTCGAGCGAAAATAGAAGGAGAATTTGCAGGTCAACTTTACACCTACACCATTAAACATCAAAAAAAGACTCGAATTACAAAAAACCTGTTTAATAACTCTCTGCCGGTTTGGTCTAAAGCAGGAGATAAAATTTATTATAACTCTGATCGAAATTCTAAACGCAATTTATTTTCAATCGATGTAGATGGGACGAATGAAACTCAGCTAACTGATTTTGAAAACGCTTCACTTTTTAGACATTTTAGTTCAAAGAATTCCCAATTTATTTATTCGCATCGTGATAGTTCAATATATAGTTCAAATCCGTGGAATACATATTTACTCGACTTACACACAGGAAATAGTGAACTCATTGATGTTGATAACATACCAAGCGAGAATAACTTTAATTTCCGCATCATTTCGACGACAGAAGATCCAAACACATTAATAGTTTCAAAAACACACCCATGGGTTATGAGTCACGGCGCAACGTTATTTTTCTGGAATTACAGAACCGGTGAGCTCACAAAATTATTAAATGCTCCTAGAATAGTGAATGCTAAGGCCATTGATATTGATTAAAAGCGACTATTTGTGAATTACAAGGTTGTCGTCATTCCGGGTAAGACCCTGAATCTGACTCGAACCCAATCTAGCGCAAGCGTCCGCTTGTGCGATATTCTGGTCGGTCCAAACGGACGCTTGAACTAGAAATGGGCAGTTGATAACGCAGCCTACAAAACTAGAATCTTTCCGAATAATATTCATATTATCATATCGTTACACCTACCGACAAACCAATTTTAGGGCATATGATTCGGGTACTTTTATTCATTACAGCCGCTCTCACACTTTTTTCCTGCGATATCGTAAATATTTTTGGTAGCGATTCGGATAATATTTTACTCTTTACCGGAAGATTTTCTGAAGATGATCATTATCAAATCTATATCTACAACGCTCAAAGCGGAGCCATTGATAAGCTAACCAACGAAAAGCAAGGGGTTAGTTTTTTTGATTGGAGTAATAAATCGAAGCGAATCGTTTATCATACTGCCTCTAACGATCATAACACTCGTTATCTAAAAACTATTTCGATTAATGGAGACTTTTCTAAAACACTAAAAAATAATGATGGGGACCTCATTTATGGAAGTTATCCTCATTGGAGCCCCGATGGGAATTCAATTACGTATCAATCAGGCCCGGGTGTCTACCACGGTTATATATCGAAAGATGAGATCTTCATGTATAATCTAAAAAGAAAATCCGAAACAAAGCTGACTGACAACTTTTACTGGGACTTTTTCCCGATTTGGAACTCCAGCGGAGAGAAGGTGTATTTCAATTCAGATAGGGAGGGTGCATTCAATCTGTACTCTGTTGATATTAATACTAAGGAAGAAGAAAAAATCACCTCTGAACAACTAGCTTTCGGATTTCGATGGTTCGATAAACCTCAAAATCTTATTATTTATGATAGCAGAGATAGCTTAATAAATGGCACTGATCGTTGGGTAAATCGCTTAGTCGATCTAAATTCAATGCAAAGCTATAAAGTGCCATTTGCCCCACATCAAGAAAAGCCAAATTTCGATTATAGAATCCTCGATTATATCGACCCTACTACAGTATTACTGGTTGAACGACATAAATGGAACGATGAACATGGTTCCACATTATATTTTTGGGATACCGAAAGTGGCGAACTTTCCACAATTCTTAACGCATCATTTATTGGTATGGCTAAAGAAATTGACCTGAAATAACCCAATCTAGCGCAAGCGTCCGCTTGTGCGATATTCTGATTGGTCCAAGCGGACGCTTGAACTAGAAATGTCATTTCAAAATGTGACAATTCGTGAATCGTCTCTACGGTAGCCGTACCAATGCGTCCCTACCTTGTGCCTTTGTCCCTCTGCTCCTTTGTCCCTTTCCTACTTCTGACTAGCCACATAATACAACTGCATAATGCGCAGCTCGTCGTAGCCAATTTGCTTCTTACATTCATCATATACAAACCGAAGCATTTCATGTCCGCGTTTTTTGAAGGCTTTGAGTACCTGATCACGTTGGCGATCGGAAAGATTAGACGCTTGGAGTAATCCTTCCAGGCGAAGATCGTTGCCTTCTTCCAGAAACTTCTTTAGGTGACTTAAAATGCTTACTTCTTTCACACCGTGTTCTTCGGCCAGTAGTTTGATTGACTTTCCTTCGTTAAATCCATGACCCACCTGCTCGTGCTTTTCACCGGTTTTAACTTCGCGCACTTTCTTGATCAGTGTTTTCTGCCGCTCTACAATATCATGGTTTTTCGAGTAGGTTTTAATGATGCCAATAAACGCATCTCCAAACTTGCCCTTTTTTACCGAACCAACGCCGTAAATAGCATCGAGCGAGTCTTTGCTTTGCGGATAGTAATAGGCCATTTCAATAAGTGTAGTATCCGGAAAGATCGCATAAGGAGGAACGTCGTCGGCATCAGCCAGTTCTTTTCGTTTCTCGCGAAGCAGCTCAAATAGCTCCACATTATATTGATTTTCAATCTCGCTGGAAGTTCGAACTACGTCATCTTCAGCCGTTTGTACATCGGTGCGATCTAAAATTCCATACACATTTTCTTTGCCGCTGAGTACGGCCATGGCTTTGTCTTCTACCTCCAACACACCAAAAGTTCCTCGTTTCAGGAAACGCTGACGCATCAGCAAGCGATATAACTGTTCCCATTGCTTTTTCGACCACTCCAAACCGGAACCGTAGTGCTCTACTTTGTCATGTTCGTTTTCGAGCACTTTCTGGTTTTTCGATCCGCGTAGTACATCAATAACTTGTCCTGCTCCGTATTCTTCTTCCAACTCAAGCACGCAGTTCAAAAACTTCTGCGCTTGTAGCGTCAAATCTTCCACATCCTCTTCTACCGAAAGATCATTGTCGCACATTTCGCACGGGTCTTTGGTATAGTCTTCGCCGAAATAATCGAGCAGTGGCTTGCGGCGACATCCTGTAAATTCCAGGAATTTCAACAACTTTTCGAGATGGCGTTCCGCTACCGTTTTCTCGGTTCCTTTCTTTTGGTTGATGAAGTACTTGATCTTTTGGGTATCCGCATAGCTGAATAAAAGCACACAATCGGCACGCAATCCATCACGACCGGCACGACCAATTTGCTGATAATACGATTCGATATTCTGCGGCATATCGTAATGCACCACATAGCGAACGTTTGGTTTGTTGATCCCCATACCAAAAGCAATGGTGGCCACTATAATGCGGGCATCATCCCGAATAAACGCCCGTTGATTAATCGCTCTTTCTCTAGCCATCAATCCGGCATGATACGGCTTCGCATCGTAGCCTTCTTCAACCAATAGTTCGGTGAGTTCATCAACTTGCCGACGCGAAAAACAGTAGATAATACCCGATTGCTTTTTTCGGGTGTAGAGGAAATCGAGAATCTGATTTTCAGGATCTTTTTTGTCTACGATTTTCAAAAACAGATTCGGTCGATCAAAGCTCGATACAAAAGATTCGGACTCATCAAATTCCAATGTTCGTTTGATATCGCGCTGAACACGTGGCGTTGCCGTTGCGGTAAGTGCTACACAAACCGCATCCGGAAAATCTTTTCTAACGCTTGCCAATTGCCGATATTCCGGCCGGAAATCATGCCCCCATTCCGAAATACAGTGCGCCTCATCAATGGTAAAACAATCCACTTTGATGTTTTTCAGAATCTCTTTAGTGCGATCCATCATCAGCGTTTCGGGTGCTACGTAGAGTAGCTTAACTTCGCCATTCAGGATTTTTTTTACGTTGTACTCGTAGGCTTCCGGTCTAAGTGATGAATTCAGATACACCGATGGAATATCATATTCCCGAAGTTGCTCCACCTGATCTTTCATCAACGAAATAAGCGGTGAAATTACGATGGTCATTCCGTCAAAAATCATGGCAGGAATTTGGTAACACAACGATTTACCGCCACCGGTGGGCATAATTACTAATGCATCTTTTTTGTTTAGTACTTGGGTAATGGCTGCCTCTTGTTGCAGGCGAAATTCGTCGTACCCAAAGGTGTTCTTCAGGATGCTTTTAGCTTGTTCAATCATGGAGTGAGTGAGTCTCTGTGTGCATTCTTTTTAATTTGATGAATGCATTTTCGTGATTTTAATTTTGATGAAAATAACAGATCAAATATACTGAGAATATTCGGCTAAGAATACCGCCGAAAAAAGTCTGTTCATCTTACCATTACACTATTATGAAATACAAGAGTATTTTTTTAACCAAGTCGATTTTAACCGCTTTTATTTTGATGCTTCATGTTGGCTGCACCATGAAATTAGTTGAAGATCAATCGGCTGAGGTATCCGGGGCCATCATCAAAGTGGCGAAAACAACCGATGCCTTTCTATTAAATATTTCGGTTACCAGTTCAAGTGTGGATGGATCGCGAGCATTCGACAATTATGCCGGTGGATATGCCGCCATCGAAAATGAATTGATCAGCTTAGGGCTTCAGAATCAGGTTCGCCCGATTAATAAATATGCCTTCGAAATTGCTGAAATTGCACTGAATAAATGGTTAGAATTTGCTGCCAAACATGAGCAAAACGACATCATAAGCGATACTTCGATTAATGAGATGAGAGTTACCATGCAGGATATTTTCCGCGCCATGCTGATTGAGGATGAAGGCGAGCGGTATTTGATGATTGAGTAGAACGTTTTTTTGGTCATTGCGAAGAGCCTGGGAATCTGAAATCGAAGCAGTTTACACTCGACGCAGCAATCTCCATATTAAAGCCACCTTAGGGAGATCACTTCGTCGATGGAAAACCTCAACAAGTCTATAGCCTCCTAATGATGTGCAAAAAAGCTCCCACGCAGAGCATCGGAGCTAGTATATGTTGTCATTCCCACGAAGGTGGGAATCTAGAAAGTAAATTGAGGCACCTGTCTGACTTATATAATTCTGAGTTTTTGTGCTTTAGTGGTATAAAAACACCTCATCTGTCATCTCCTCAAGGAGAAGGACTCGTTGATTAAGAAATGATTTAATTTCGAAAACTAGTTCTCAATCCAATGCTCTGCGTTGGATTGAAAAATTAAAAGCTCTGCCGCAGGCATTGGTTCTAAAGCATGGTAGTATGCAAAGAAGCAATTACCGTTTACTTACTCAAGTACAGACTCTTGAACTCAAACGGTTTGCGGAAATGTTCATCGTTGAAGTCTTCCGCAAAGTAGATGCTTTCTCCTGTCGATTTCATTTCGGGGCCCAATTCTTTTTTCACGCCGGGGAATTTATCAAAAGGAAAAACCGGCTCTTTAATCGCCCAGCATTTGAGTTTCGATGTGGTATCAAACTCTTTCAATTTGGCACCCAACATCACTTTTACGCCAATTCCTGCCTCCGGCACTTGATTCGCTTTGGCCAAAAATGGTACCGTTCGCGTAGTTCTTGGATTAGCCTCAATCACATACACTTTATCGTCTTTTACGGCATATTGTACATTCAAGAAGCCAATTACATTCAGCGCTTTCGCAATTCTTGTTTGATAATCTCTGATGGTAGCCTGAACCTCTTCACTCAAAGAGTACGGCGGAATTACCGCTGTAGAATCTCCCGAATGTACTCCAGCCGGCTCAATATGCTGCATCATTCCCGAAATGTGTAGTTCATCACCATCAAACACCGAATCTACATCCACTTCAATAGCATGCTCGAGGTACTTATCAATCAAAAAGGCGTTTTCGGGATGGGTCTTCAAAATACGATCCACATAACGCTCGAGCTCTGCACGTTTTACGGCAATCCGCATTCCTTGTCCACCCAGCACGTAGCTAGGTCTAATTAACACCGGATATCCAATTCGATCGGCAATTTCTAGCGCTCCTTCAACTTCTGTGGCAGTACCATAAGCCGGGAAAGGAATGTCATTTTCGATCAAAAGATCAGAGAATTCACCGCGATCTTCTGCCAAATTGATGTTTTCGAAATCAGTTCCAAAAATCTTGATTCCCGCTTTCACCAGACGTTTTCCAAGTTTAAGGGCTGTTTGTCCACCCACTTGAATAATCACACCTTCGGGTTGTTCATGCTCAATAATATCCAGCACGCGCTCCCAATAAACCGGCTCGAAATACAGCTTATCAGCAATGTCGAAGTCGGTGGAAACTGTCTCCGGATTACAATTTATCATGATGGCTTCGTAACCCATTTCTTTGGTGGCAAGCACCGCATGTACACAAGAATAATCGAATTCAATTCCCTGACCAATACGATTCGGACCGGAACCCAGAATAATTACTTTCTTTCGATCGGTTACGATACTTTCATTTTCGCCTTCGTAACTTGAATAGTAATATGGAGTTTGAGCCGGAAACTCTGCCGCACATGTATCCACTACTTTGAACGCAGGTTTTAATCCAAGTTCGAGTCTTCGCGCGCGCACTTCATCGTCGGTTACCGTTTCGCCGCCTTTACTTGTTAGCCATGCAATCTGAGAATCCGAAAATCCTGCTTGTTTCAACTCGAAAAATTCTTCTTTTGTGATTTCATTTAGCGACTGACCTTCGGTTCGATTTTCAAGCGACACCATGTATCGAATTTGCTGCAAGAACCATGGGTCAATTTTAGTGATGTCGGCGATTTCTTCTACCGACGCTCCGAGCTTAAAAGCATTCCGAACCTGAAGTGAGCGATCCCAATAGGGCTTCATTAGTCGTTCGCTTACTTCTTTTCGACTAATTTCTTCGTATCCATCGGCACCCAGCCCGGAACGCCCAATTTCCATGCTTTGCCATGCTTTGTTCAGTGCTTCCGGGAAATTTCGCCCGATGCTCATTACTTCTCCAACGGCCTTCATTTGCGTAGAAAGTTCTTCATCAGCGCCGGGGAATTTATCGAAATTAAAGCGCGGCACTTTACACACCACATAATCGATACTTGGCTCAAAGCAGGCAGAAGTAGTTCCCGTAATCTGATTTTTGAGCTCATCCAAGGTATAACCAACCGCTAATTTCGTAGCCACTTTCGCAATTGGATATCCGGTTGCCTTAGAAGCTAACGCCGACGATCTACTTACCCGAGGGTTGATCTCAATCGCCACAAAACGATCACTACCAGGCTCAACGGCAAACTGCACGTTACAGCCGCCTGCAAACGTTCCGATGGAACGCATCATTTTAATGGCTGCATCCCGCAAAATTTGATATTGCTTATCCGACAAGGTCTGCGTTGGAGCAACAGTTACCGAATCACCGGTATGCACACCCATTGGATCCATGTTCTCGATCCCACAGATGATCACCACATTGTCGTTGGCGTCGCGGAGTAGCTCAAGCTCGTATTCTTTCCATCCAAAAATGGATTCTTCGATCAATACCGAGTGCACCGGACTCATTTCCAAACCTCTCAACACCATTCGATCGAAATCTTCTTCCTCCCAAACGATTCCGCCTCCGGCACCACCCATAGTAAACGAAGGACGAATTACAATCGGAAGTCCACCCAATTCTTCCTTGATTTCTTTCGCATCCAAAAGCGATTCTGCCTGACGACTTCTACATTGCTCAATTCCGATTTCTTCCATTCGATCGCGAAAGAGTTGACGATCTTCAGTCAGCTCAACCGCCGCAATATCCACACCAATTATCTTGATGCCTTTTTCTTCCCAATATCCTTGCTTTTCCAAATCGCGGCAAAGATTCAGCCCGGTTTGTCCGCCCATCGTTGGCAGTACAGCATCCGGCTTTTCCTTTTCTACAATTTCGCGGATAGAATCGGTGGTCATCGGCAGCATATAAATCGCATCCGCCATAATCGGGTCGGTCATGATGGTGGCAGGATTCGAATTGATGAGCACGATTTCGTAGCCTTCTTCTTTCAAAGAGCGGCAAGATTGTGAACCGGAATAATCAAACTCGCAAGCTTGACCGATTACGATGGGTCCGGATCCGATAATTAGAATTTTGTGTATGTCGTCGCGTCTAGGCATGGGTGGGTTTTGTATGTTTTGGTCGAGATGCACCGAGGTACATCACAGAGTGAAATTCATTAGTACTATTACTTTTTCATCATGTTGATGAACTGATCGAATAAATAGGCCGAATCGTGCGGGCCGGGAGATGCTTCCGGATGATACTGCACCGAAAAACCCGGGAAGTTCTTAAAACGAAGACCTTCCACCGTATCGTCATTTAGGTTGATGTGCGTGATAGTAGCTACATCTTCGGTTACACTTTCTTCAATCACGCCAAATCCATGATTTTGGGTAGAAATCTCAACTAATCCGGTCTCCAGGTTTTTTACAGGATGATTGGCTCCACGATGGCCAACAAACATTTTCCCAACTTTGATGCCCTCGCTCATGGCCATTAATTGATGACCGAGGCAAATCCCAAACAGCGGTTTTCCGGTTGATTTGGCGTATTCAACCACTTCCAAAGCGTAATCTCCTGTCGGATTGGGATCACCGGGTCCGTTTGAAAAGAAAAATCCATCGGCTTCCCAAGCTTTTATTTCGTCCAGCGAGCTCTTTGCCGGAAAAACTCGAAGAGCACATCCCCGAGCAACGAGATTATTGATGATGTTTTGTTTAATTCCGTAATCGAAAGCTGCAACCTTAAACTTTGCTTCTCCTTCCGGTTGATACGTTTGTGCTTCTGCCCGAGTTACTTTGGTGGCAAGCTCCAGACCTTTCATATCTTCCCACTCTTTCGCCATTTGAACCAGTTTTTCTTCGTTTAGTTCTGTGGATGAAATCACGGCATTCATAACTCCTTTTTCGCGAATATGACGAACCAAGGCCCGGGTATCTACTCCCGAAATTCCAACAATTTTATGGTTTTCAAGGTACTCGTTTAAGCTGCTATCAGCCATGGGATTACTGTATTCCCAGGAAAAGGCACGCACGATTATTCCGGCAACGGTAACTTTGCGGTGCTCATCATCACGAGCGATGGTTCCGTAGTTTCCAATATGCGGATAGGTCATCATCATGAGTTGACCGTAGTAACTTGGATCAGTAAATATTTCCTGATAGCCCGTCATACTGGTGTTGAAGCAGAGTTCGCCGCCGGTAATGCCTTCGTGGCCAATGGCCCATCCGCGCGAGATGGTGCCGTCACTCAGTGCGAGGATTGCTTTTTTTCTAGGTTGAAGAGACATGTTTATTGGTTTGGAATGGGAAGTTGTGGATCAAAAAAAATCCGACTACGAAAACACGCGTCGGATTTAAAAAATATGTGGTAAACCAAAAATATCATTAGCAACCCGCCGGTTTAGGTTCTGGGTGTGCTAAAGATTCAAAGCTATGCTGTGCTAACAATTGGATTTTCAAGTGAGCTTTGTTGAGGTTTTCGCAAGATACAAAGGGGCAGGCAGGGATTCAATTTGAATCGTGAGTGTTTTTTAGTTTTCGGCTGGGTTGTTTTTATATAACAACTCCATCTTTTTTTGATTTGCTCCTACAAGTACTCATATAAGTCATTCCTGCGGAGGCAGGAATCTAGTATGTAAATCAAGGTTCCTACCCTATTCAAAGTCTCAGATCTCGGCATTCGCTGCGGGATGACGTGCTTTTTACTAACACCTTATCCTCTTAAATGTCATTCCCGCGAAGGCGGGAATCTGGAATGTAAATAAAGGTTCTTGCCCTATTCAAAGCATAAGATCCCGGCGTTCGCTGCGGGATGACGGGCTTTTTACTAACACCTTACCCTTTAAATAGTCATTCCCGCGAAGGCGGGAATCTAGAATGTAAATCAAGGTTCTTACCCTATTCAAAACATCAGACCCCGGCATATACTGCGGGATGACGGGCTTTTTACTAGCAACTTACCCTCTTAAATGTCATTCCTGGGGAGGTAGGAAACTTAGGCGCTAACAAGGCTTTGAAATATTTGTTTAACCACATATCCTCACTACATTTTCAGTCGACACGGTGTATTTCTAAAAGCCGAAAAATGAAACACCCAAACTCAAAAAATTATCATCTATTTCATAAAGCCTACCAAATTCAATGAGACCTGTTAACGCGACCCCCATTTCTTGACCTGATCTCAAAATAAACCGTGAGCGTAGACCAGCATTTTTTAGATAGTCATAATCAGAAGACCCAAAAGTAACACCGCCACCACACGGTTCATCATCAAAACAATCGCTGTAATTCTCATAGCCTCGATAAGAACGAGCAACAAAAAAGCCAACTGACATACCTAATCTATTGTAGCTAATTATTCTATTCTGCAGAATAAATTTGAAGCTTTGGTTTGCAGAGGCGGTTGCTGTTATATAAGAATTACTCATTATCTTTTTTGTAACATCTATTCCAAAGCTATGAAAAAGGGAAACACCCAAACCGAAATCATCTCTTTTCATCTTAAATATCGAAAGAGACACTGGCTCTTCTATTAAATATGATTGAGAAAATTCACCTTCTCTTTTTTTCTCAAACTGTTCATTTGAAATATTTTCTGAATAGATAGTTAAACCACCACCTTTGTCAGGTAATTTTCCCGAAGTTGTATCTATTCTAGTATTAAACATCACCATTTCACTCATTGGGGCGTGAGTAGCACAGGCCTGAAGTAGTGGAATTAGTAGAAGTAACCAGAAAACCTGCTTCATAAGCTAATGTAAATTAATCATCTAATAGAATAATAATATAGCATTAATGCTATGAAGAGAATGTGAAGAGAAATTGATTCCATTAAAGTTGAAATCTGCAATGTAAATCAAGATTCATGCCCCAAATAAAAGTTCAGATACCGGCATTCGCTGCGAGATGACGGGTTTTAACCAGCAACTTACTCTATTAAAAGTCATTCCCGCGGAGGTGGGAATCTAGAACTTAATTTACAGTTCCTACCCTATTCAAGGTTTTAGATCCCTGCCTGCGCAGGGATGACCTGACCTTTGGCAAAGAATTAAGCAGTAGCTTCCTTCTGATTTACCAAACTCCCCGTCATCGTTGCTAACCCACTTATAAAGCCACCAAGTACGGCAGTGATCAAAACTACAATCAACGGCGAGCCAACCCCAAGCATATCAGCAATGCGGCCAGACATTATTCCGTCGTTAGAAATGTGAATGTAAAGTGCTTGCCCGCCCCAAAGTAGAAACAGGGCCAAAAATCCCCATAAAAAAGAAGCCGTAGCTTTTTCTTTATACAGATAGCCCAATATCAAGCCGGGAATAGTTATGCTCCACCATGGGAGGAAGAGGTTTAGGATGAAGGCGGTTATTAAAATGAGTAATGCTAGTAACATAATTTTTGACGATAGACTAAGGTTGAAAGACGAACGACGGTCGTTAGTCATTCGTCGTTGGTCGTTTTTAATTTCCGGTTAATGTGATTTCATAGAGTGCCGTTTCCGGTTTTTCGCGGTAGAAATTGAGCTCAAAATGTTGCCCGAGTCGCCAATTGTCTATAAAGGCATCGTAGTTTGGTGAACCCGGGTTTCCTGAAATTCCACCGGGATAAACGCCCCAGCCTTTTACTTCCGGACCCAGCTCAACTACCATTCTCCAGCTTGGGCCATACCCAAAACGAGTGGCGTTAATAGCTTCCGATGATCCGCCGGAGTACACATCATTGGCTCCCATCCCAGGAATCTGGCCTACGTGATCAATGTCGTTATTCATCACATATCCCCAGTTCCAATCCTCCCCACGATTGCCGAAGTAAGTGGCCATCACATCGTAAGCGTATTTGTAAGCCGAGGTTGCTAAATGCTGAATGGTTTCCACTTCTTCTGTCTCTATGTTGTCTATGAGGGCAAAATCAGGCTCCGACTTCAACACTTCAATCAAACGATCGCGGTCGGGATATCGTAGGCGAACTCCTGCAGCACCGTACTCATCTCTAAAAATGGAGCGATAAAATTCTCTGAACCAATAGTAGAAAAAGCCGGGTTGTTGCAAATCTGCATTCATCTCGAAATTCCAATCCATCATCGCAGTGATAAACTCGATTTCTTTCACGTTTAAACTGTCGCGAATCACCCAATCCAACATTTCGGGCACAATACTTTCTGCGTGCAGACTCATGTTATCCATCTGCATGTCCATCATGTCTTGCGGTGTAATGTTCTCCATTTCCCGAAGCATGTCGTTAATTCGTTTTCCCCGTTCGTAAGGAGCAAATTCATCCGACAAATAATAAGGATACGCATCACCCACCGATTCCTGATTCGCAGAACTCACAAATCCACTTGTGGGATTTTTTATATGTGGATTATGCTTATGCGGAATCCATCCCTGCCAATCGTAAGCAGGATCTGTTCCGTCACTAACTGATTGTCCCTGATAATCCCATTTATTGGGGAATTTTCCATTCACCCAAATAGCGATATCTCCTTCATTTGAGGCAAACACAAAGTTTTGAGCCGGAGCTACATAATCTTCCAAGGCTGCTACATAATCATCGTAGTTTTTTGCTTTATTTAGCCCAATAAACGTTTTGAGACTGTTTCCGGCTTCATGTCCTATCCAGCGCATAGCATGATAATCCGGTTCGTTTAATGTATCGTTTGGATTGGCGAGTACTACCGGCCCGTGGTGGGTAAAAACCAGCGTATCAATAATGGTTTCTCCGCCTTTTACTTTAATTTCTTCGATGCGTTTGGATGTCGGTTTCCATTCTCCATCGTACCAATATTCGTTTTTGGATGCATCCTTAAACTCAATCTGATACCAGTCCATTACATCCGAGCCGGTATTGGTTTCCGAAAAAGCAATGTGTTCATTAAACCCAATCAAAATTCCGGGAATCCCTTGAAAGGTAACGCCATAGGTGTTGTAGCCCGGTGCGTTCAACTGCATTTCCATCCAGATGGAAGGCAGCGATAAACTCAAGTGTGGATCGCCGGCTAAAATCGGGTATCCGCTGGCCGTTTTTGATCCATCTACCGCCCAGTTATTGGAGCCAACGCCCGCATTTGGTTCCCAAAATTGTACCCGTTCTGCCGTTTTGGGGATGAAGTCCGAATCGGGAGCATTGGGTCGTTCAACCGATTCAAAATCCCATACTCTATCGTTTGGAATGATTGGCTCCAGGGATTGCGGATCGGTATTAAAAAACTTTTCGATGTATTCCTGCCCAAAGTATGCGCGAGTTCTCGAAGTTCGATCATCGCTACTTCCACCCGCTAATGTTCGCAACATATTCATGTGGAGCAGACTTGTTTTGAGTGGTGTCCAGGCTTCGGGTGCAGCATCCAATACTTTGTATTCTACTGGATATTCGTCCGGCGAGAGACTTTCGATGTATGCATTTACCCCTTTTGCATACGCATTCACGATAATAGAACTGGCGGAGTCCTGCATCACAACATCTAGTTTCTTTTCGGCTGCCCAAGGCATTCCCCATCGCCGGGTTGTTAAATCCCGATCCTGAACTCCCGGGTTTTCACCAATCAATTCCGAAAGTCTTCCGGCCGCATCATAGGTTTGAATTTCCATTTGAAACAAACGCTGTTGCGCCGTGATATAGCCCTGAGCCATAAACAAATCATGCTCATTTTGAGCAAAAATATGGGGGACTCGCCGCTCATCAAAAACTACGGAAACTTCATCCAGAAGTCCTTGAATGTGCAGTATTTCATTTTCTGGCAACGTGGTTTCGGCGTTAGCCCAAAATCCGGCATCCGGATCGAAAAACTTCCCCAGCGGGGGAATCGAACCAAATTTGGTGTTTAGGGCGAAGATCAATACGACCAAAGCAATTAAAGAAGCTATTGGCTTTGTCATGGATAGGTGATGTGTTAGGTGTTGGGGTGTTGGGGTGTTGGGGTGTTGGGGTGTTGGGGTGTTGGGGTGTTGAAAATAATTTGTAAGGAGTTCAAATAAACTCAGTCTTACTATTAAATCAAAATGAACTAAGTAAAGATGAAAGTCACAAAATTTGAAGACCTGAATTGTTGGAAAGATTCGCGGAAATTAGTTTCTATGATCTATCGTATCACTAATGAATTGCCATTTTCTAAAGATTTTGGATTACGTGATCAAATCCAAAGGGCGTCAGTATCTGTCATGACAAACATAGCGGAAGGATTTCATCGGTATTTTGATAAAGAAAGCATTCGGTTCTATGATTTTGCACAAAGTTCAGCTGCAGAAGTTTCTAGTTTGCTTTATGTAGCTCAAGATCAATCTTATATCACTGAAGATGACGCAATATTAATTCGAGAACAAGCCAATAAAACTAGAGCCCAAATACTCGCCATGATTAAATACTACCGAAAAAAAGAGATGAAGTGATTTGGTGTTGGACGTTTTCGCGTGTTGACGTACTGAGGTATTCAGGTGTTGGGGTGTTGGGGTGTTGGGGTGTTGGGGTAAAATTTGCCCTATAACTACTTAATCAATACAACACTTGAACACTTGAATACTCGAACACCCGAACACTATATCACCAAAGCATCATCTTCATGCAAAAAACACTACCACCGCTTTTTAAGTACTCTTCGGTGTTAAATTCATGAACGATAAAGCCGAGTTCTTCGAGTTTAGCATTTACCTCGGTACAGCCTTTTTGAATCATTACATTTTTACCGTCCGGGCAGGTAGCGTTGCAAGCGAATAAGTCTTCGGCTTCGTGCTGATTCGCTTCAATCACAGTTGGAAAAATTGCCCGAATTTTTGCAAGTCCGTCGGCGGTAAATGCCGGAGGATATATCAAACATGTTTCTTCATTAAGAATGCACAAACAGGTATCGAGGTGATAGAATTTTTCATTCACCAACTCGAGGGCTATAACCGGAGTGTCTAAAGTTTCAGAAATATGATCATACACTTCCGAACTCGAACGATAACCGTAACCGCCCCAAATCAGGCGTTTTTTGAAATGCCAAATAGCATCACCCATCCCCTCAAAATCCGTAAACTGAGTTTCATCAAGATGAATTACGTTGTATGAGCTTTCTTCGTACACTTTTTCGATATGAGGTACTTCTCCTTTTCGCTCAGGAGCATGCATCACACTCATAATCACTTCTTTTGTGCCATCAGCTTTTATATTTGGCAGACTTTGATTGGCACAAAAAACCATGTCGGGGTACTCGGGCTGTGGGGCAACTTCATGCACATAAAATCCCAGCTTTTTGTAGGCATCCCGAAGCCGGTTCCACTCGGCAGTTGCTTCTTCTTTGTTGATGTCGCCGATATGACCTTCCATATGTGGATTAATAACATATTTGACATCAAAGTATTTAGGATGCACCACCATTACTTTACCCGGTGCCGGCATATCTTCAAGATCAGCAAATGTAAAATCAAGCTGATCTGAATGCGTGATTACTCTTCTCATTCAGTGTTTTGAATTAAATGTGTGTTGATAAAAATTTGGCTCCGTTATCGGAACAAGATGAGAGTGAAGTGATAGGATGCTAAGAATACGAATAAAACCAAGTGATTTTCCATCTCTAAATTCAATGGCAATCACATTCTCCCTATATTTAAGCTCGCTCTAACTTTGTAAAAATTACAGATGAATCAAAAAAATCTGATTATAGCCTTTGGGGGCGTTTCTCCCGAACACGAAGTATCGGTATTAACAGCCATGCAGGTTTTTTCTGCACTTGAAAATTCCAGCTATAACTTAGTTCCGTTATATATCACAAAATCAGGACATTGGCTGGGTGGTGATGCACTTTCAAATCTGGAAAATTACAAAGATCTGAACACACTTGAATCGATGTGTTATCCCGTTTCCTTTACTAAAAGCGAGATGGGAATTACACATTTAACCGAGCAAGGAAATTTTGGCTTATTCAAAAAACCGATTTCAGTTCCGGTTTACGCTGTTGTTTGTGCTTTCCACGGCAGTGAAGGCGAAAATGGTGCATTTCAGGGAATCTGCGAGCAATACAATATTCCTTATACGGGAAGTGGAGTGTTAGCTTCGTCGGTTGGGATGGATAAAGTAAAAGCCAAACAATTGTGCGAAGCGAATCAGATTCCGGTTACCTCAAGTTTAGATTTTTACGAAAGTGATTGGGAGCAACATCAGGAAACAATTCTTAATGAAGCAGCACTGCTTGAATTTCCTCTCGTCGTTAAACCCTCTTCATTGGGAAGTAGTATTGGCGTAAAAAAAGTAGATACCAAAGAAGAGCTCATTGAAGCTGTAGAAATTGCCTTCCGCTACGACGCCCATCTGTTGGTTGAGGTTGCCATTAATCCTCTTATGGAAATCAACTGCTCTGTGCTTGGAACTTCTGAAACGTGTCGCGCAAGTGTATGTGAACGCCCACTAGGCAGTATGGAGACACTTTCATTCGAAGATAAATATCAACGTGGCGGGGGCGCTGAAAAAGGAATGGCTTCCGCAGATCGTGTAATTCCGGCAGATATTTCGCCTGAGCTAACCGATCAAATTCGGTCGATGGCTGTGCATACCTTCAAAACCTTTGATGCCTCCGGGGTTGCGCGACTCGATTTTCTGGTAAATGCTGATACCGAAGAGGTCTATTTTAACGAGATAAATACCATACCGGGTTCTTTTTCTTTTTATTTATGGGAAAAATCTGATCTTAGTTTTGCTGGATTAGTGAACGAACTCATTGATATTGCATTAAAGAAGCATCAAGCTAAAAACGGTCGTATTCGCAGTTATGAAACCAATTTGCTAAGCGAAAAAGCAGCTACAGGCATAAAAGGGTTAAAAGGCAGTAAATGACCGCCACCACATTAAATATCGGGGTAATTGCGAATCCTCAAAAGTATGAGGTGAAGTCGGTATTCAAAACGGCGTTAAAATGGGCCGAGTCTAAAAAAGTGACTCTATACGTTTCGCAATCGATATGTGAATTGTTGAAGCCCAAAAAATCTCAAAATTTGATTCTCACCGAAAGTGATGAAGACACCATTCAGCAAGCCGATATTTTAGTAGTTATGGGTGGTGATGGTACTATTCTATACACTGCGCGCATCTCCAAAAACAATCCCAAACCGGTGCTTGGGGTAAATAGTGGTCGATTAGGATTTATGACCAATACTCAAAACGAGGATCTTGTAGAAGCGCTGGAACTTGTAAGAACCGGAAATTATAAACTCGACCGCCGGCATTTTCTAAAGGCCACAACTAGTAACGGGAGCGAATTTTTTGCTTTAAATGAATTTCTGTTTACCCGAACAGATTCAACCTCGATGATCAATATTTCAGCGGAATATGATGGGCATCCGATCAACACCTATTGGGCGGATGGTTTATTAGTTGCATCTCCAACAGGATCAACGGCCTATAATTTGTCTTCAGGTGGACCGATTGTAGCGCCCGGTTCCGGAGTGATTTTGCTTACACCTATTAATCCACATACGCTTACTACAAGGCCGCTGGTGGTAAGTGCAGATAAAGCGCTCACAATAAAGGTGGATCAACAACCGAGTAATATTTTGTTTTCGTATGATGGTGTAGTTGAAGAAATCGATGCATTGCCATTTAGTGTGCAAATTCAAAAATCAAAACTAGCCTTTCCACTCATTCAACTCCCTGATCAAAATTATTTCGATACCCTCCGCAAAAAACTCATGTGGGGACAGGATTCTAGAAGATTGAAGAATTAGAGAATATAGAATGTAGAATCTGGAATTATTCTACATTCTATATTCTGTATTCTATATCTTCATCACGAATACATAAAAGCGGAATAGCTTAAACACGAATTTCAAACTTAAAACTCAATTTTAGTTCCATGAAAGTAACAGTAGTAGGAGCCGGCGGTAATGTAGGGTCAACCGTTGCATTAAGCGTAGCACAAAGAGACTTTGCAAAAGAAGTAATTGCTCTCGATTTAGAGCGAAAAGATGGTGACAAAACGTTTTATCCATCAAAAGGTCGCGCACTTGACCAATGGCAGGTTTCACCCATCGATTTGTTTGATACTCGCGTAAAAGGAACCACCGACTATGCAGATACCGCAAACTCTGATGTTTGTGTGATTACAGCTGGTGTTCCACGTCGTCCGGGTATGAGCCGAGACGATCTGCTTTCCATCAATGCGAATATTGTTGAGAGCGTGACAAAAGAGCTTGTAAAGTATTCTCCGGACACCATCATCATTGTTGTTTCTAATCCTTTGGATGTAATGGTACAAGTGGCAAAAGATGCTTCCGGCTTGCCATACGAAAAAGTGATGGGAATGGCCGGAATTTTGGATACTGCACGCTATCGTGCATTTATTGCCGAAGAAATTGGCGCTTCTCCAAAAGATATTCAGGCGATGTTAATGGGTGGCCATGGCGATACGATGGTTCCACTACCTCGCTTTACCACTGTTTCAGGGCTACCAATCTCTCACTTTATTTCTGATGAGCGCTTAAATGAAATTGTTGAGCGAGCTAAAAAAGGTGGCGGAGAATTAGTTGGTTTGATGGGAACCTCTGCCTGGTATGCGCCAGGTACTGCAGCTGCTCAAATGGTGGAGGCAATATTATTGGATCAAAACCGTATTTTCCCGGTATGTGCTCACATTGATGGTGAGTTCGGGATCGATGACTTGTATATCGGTGTTCCTGTAATGCTTGGCAAAGGCGGTATTAAAAAAGTAATTGAAGTTGCGCTTACTGATGATGAGCAAGAACTTCTAAACAATTCTGCGAACCATGTTCGTGGAACATTAGATGCCTTCAAGGCGCTAATGAATAAATAATAAGTAAACAACGAGGACTAAGGTTCTCACTACTTGCATTTTAATCCCTCGTATCTTTGATGCGAGGGATTTTTTATTCAGCCAATTTGAGAGGCAAGTGCTTCGCAATTAGATTAAAATCTCTGTCACTTGCTAACAATGATTTATCGTTTTCGATGCAATAAGTGGCAATAATTACATCTATAGTTTTTCGGATAGTGACCCCGTTCTTTCTGAGACTTCGGAAATTTTCGGCGGATTGAAGCGCACAAGTTTTACCTAGTACTTCAAAAGTGGTTAATTCTGATAAGAGATTCTTTGCTATAGCAAAATCCGTATCCGATCTGAAGCCTTGAAGAACTTCGGTTATAATTATATCGAGAATCTCAATTTCACCTTCAGCAAGTAACTGATCCAATCGATTGGTTTCTTTTGATTTGATCCCATTGAAATAATCGATCCAAACACAGCTATCAACTATCATCGACGTCAGTTCGCATCGCATTCAAATCACCAGACCATGTCAATTTCCCGCGATAGTCTCTTATTTTTTGCTGATTAATCCGATCCAGTAATAATTTAAGACCTTCGTTCACCGCTTCTTTTTTAGTTTTGAACGCACCTTTCTCAAGAACCTGATCCATCAATTCGTCTTCTATTTCAATATTTGTTCTCATGATTTGTGTATGAATTTATAATATTATACACATTGAGTATTCAAATTCCTATTCAAAAACCTTATATACCTATCAAACTAAATTTCTAGAAATGAACACCATCAAATGGGGAATAATCGGTTGCGGGGCAGTTTGTGAGGTAAAGAGCGGTCCGGGATTCCAAAAAGCGCACAACTCGGAATTGGTGGCGGTTATGCGCCGAGATGCAGAAAAAGCTCGAGATTTTGCTAATCGCCATGGTGTTCCAACTTGGTATTCCGATGCTTCGGCATTGATCAACAACCCGAACGTAAACGCCATTTACATCGCGACACCACCAAAGCATCATTTAGATTATGTTCGATTGGCGGCTAAATCCAGCAAGCCAATATATGTAGAAAAACCAATGGCACGAACCTATGCCGAATGCCTCGAAATGATCGAAATTTGTGAATTGGCAGTTGTTCCTCTTTTTGTGGCGTATTACCGGCGAAGATTACCCTACTTTTTAAAAGTAAAAGAGATATTGGATTCAGGAGTTATTGGCACCCCAACCGGCATTTCCTTAACGCTGCATAAATCCCCAAAGCCAAATGACAATGATCCCAATACAAACTGGCGAATTAATCCCGAAATTTCAGGTGGTGGTTATTTTCATGATCTAGCTTCGCATCTATTTGATTTGCTGGATTTCTTATTTGGGGATATTACCTCCGCAAACGGAACTACCGATTCAACCATCATTGATAATCCTGCCCAAGATCGAGTCATCGCAAAATTTACCTTTGCTTCAGGACTTAGCGGCACAGGAAACTGGGATTTCACCGTTTCTGAAAATCAACGTCGTGATAACGTGGTGATTGAAGGTACTGCCGGACGAATGAGCTTCGCCACATTTAATGGAGAAGCTCCGATTGTAGTAGAAACCCAATCAGAGAAAAAGGAATATCATCTTCCATATCCGGCCCACGTTCAACAACCGCTCATTCAATCCATTGTAGATGAGCTCCGAGGCGTAGGTACCTGCCCCAGTACTGGTCAAACAGCAGCGAGAGCAAATTGGGTGATGGGTGAGGTTTTAAAGATTAATTAATGCCTATTCACCAGCACTATATTTTCAGCTACTAGTCCCTTGTCATTTTCAACAATATCGAATTCGAAAATATAGTCCCGATTGGGAAGATGATTCATATCCAAGCCTTCCTCAAATTGTGAAATGTGTGCAAACACAGTTTTAAACGGGGAGTCTTCATCACGGGAATCGGTAACCCATAGCAGGTCACTGAAATCGGTGAGAAAGCGCATGAACCCATAGCCATCGTGGGTAGAAAAATCGTAGCAAATTCCTCGCACTCGCGATCCCGGCTTTCCCCAAGGATAAGGTGTATCAATAGGTAATAATCCAGGAATCAAATAGCCCGAAACATACGAATCGGCTACTTTTTTTAGCGCCATTGACACATGCTCAAAGCCAATTACTTCCACTTTACAACCTTTATTTTGTAAAGCGTTAACCACACTTACATAACTGCCGTTGCTGGTAAGCAATACAATTTTGTGTAAATGTTCGGAGTGTACCATCATATCCACTGCCATGTCCATATCGATGGTAGATTTCGTAATCTTTTCGCCCGTCTCATGATTGTTGTAGGTAATAAGCGGCTTCTCCATCACTTTGTATTCGAAATCCCGAAGCATATCACAAAAACGCTGGGTTTTCTTACGGTAATCATGATCGTTTTGCAGGCGTTCTTCATCGTAAGAAAGGTATACATTAAGACGGGAAGCAGCACCGCCACAACGACTTGCAAATTTTCTCAGCACGTCGTATCTCATTCCGTATCCACCGTTCATCGTTACGTTTACGGCATCAACATAAATCCCAATTCGTCCCATAATAAATAATAGTAATTCAAGATTAGGCCTGCGTGCGTCGACCAATAATATTTCTAAGGCTCAAAACGCTGATCAATAGAACAGACGCGATAAATAATAGTAGTGAAACGGCAATGTCTGAAAAATTTTGGTCAACTAAAAAAGGTTTTGCCAATATAGCCAAGGCGGTAATTGTAAGCACACCAACTGCTTGAAGCTTCTTGTAAGGGATTTCCATTGCTCTATTGGCGTAAAAATAGATGAGTAAAGCCATCACAAAATAGCTAAGCAATGTAGCGGTGGCAGAGCCCATAATTCCGTAGAAAGGAATCAGAATTAGGTTAGCAATTACCGTAATCAAAGCTCCGATCAAGGTTATTTGCGCCAGTTTTTTTGTTTTGTTTTTGATGAAGATGCCGGCCGAAAAATTCACATACCAACCTTGAAACCAATAGGCAAACAGTAGTACCGGTACAATTGATAAACCAACCCAGTATTCTTCACCTATTAACGAGGTGTTTAAAAATGGAATTCGGATTGCTACGATGTGATCTACAAAAAGGGCTACAAAAAGCACCATAATGGCAGCCGCAAAATTGAATAACGAAAAAGCTTTGGCGAATAAATGAGGGGCGTCGGCATCGTCTGATTGACGCATAAAAAATGGTTGCCAAGCCATGCGGTACATTTGAACGAGCAACAACATAAATACCGCCAATTTGTAGCAGGCATTGTAAATACCCACCAAATAATCCGCTGAAATACCTGCACCGTAAATGGTTTCGATTGCTTCAGGCGACATCCCTTTAATGAAAAACCGATCGAGCATTTCGTTAATTACATGCCCGATTCCTGCAGGTACAAAGGGCAATCCAAAAATCAATGCAGTTCGAAGGTGATCGGCATTCCATTTGCCGGAAAACTGTGGAATGGTAATGAGCCAAATCACTAGTGCAGTTACAATCGAGGCAATAAAATTGGAAATAAAAACGGCTTCGATTCCGTAATCCAATCCTAAAATCAGGTAGAAATTCAGTCCAATGTTAATGAGTACATTTCCGGTTTTTAGCGAGGCAAATGTGATGGCTTTTCGAACAAATCGAAGTTCCGCAAAGGGAACAATCGAAAGAGTATCAAACAGCAGAATTCCCAGCATTAATAGGTAAATATCTGAAGATTGCTCAATCCCTAAAAGTGGTGAAACGACCGGCTGAATAATCCACATAATCACCACAAGCAACACAGAACTGCCGAGTAAGAAGAGCTGCAAGGTTTTGAAAAAACTCGATGATTGATCTCTGTCTTTAGCGTAGCGTAGATAAGCCGATTCCATCCCCATGGTAAAAATCACATTTAAAAAAGCGATGGCCGCATAAACTAAACCCACAATTCCATACGCTTCGGGATCGAAGATTCCGGTATAAAGAGGAACGAGTAGATAGTTTATAAAGCGGGCAAAAACGCTGCTTATGCCGTAAATGAGAGTGTCAGAAAAGAGTTCTCGAAGTTTACTCAAAATCAGTGGACAATAATTCTACCGCTTGTACGCCCAATTCATAGCTATGCACGCCAAACCCGGTGATGATTCCATGCATCACTTTTCCCGTTATGGATGTTTTGCGGAATTCTTCCCGTGCATGGATGTTGGAAATATGCACTTCTACTTTGGGTAATGTGATGGGTTCCAGTGCGTCTCGTATCGCGACCGAAGTGTGTGTATAGCCGCCAAAATTAGCAATTATTGCTTCGGTGCCGTCGCTTATTGCAGATTGTATTCTGTTGATTAACTCACCTTCTACATTACTCTGGAAAAAATGGAACTCATGATTTTCAAAACGTTGCTTCAAGTTTTCGTTTAGGTCTTCTAATGTAGTAGAGCCATAAACTTCAGGATTTCTGGTGCCGAGCATGTTTAAATTTGGCCCATGTAATACTAGAATTTTCATAACTCTACCGCATTTCTGATGAGTTCAGCCACTTCCTGCATTCGCTCTTTCGAAATATCCGATGTTCTTCCCAAACTCATTGGTTGCCCTTCGAAGTGAATCGGAACTAAGTGAACATGCGCATGCGGCACTTCCATACCTTCAACAATTACCCCGGTTCGAATAGTACTCAACGCTTTATCAATACCTTTAGCTATTTTTTTTGAAAATGTGAGTAGGCCGGTTAATGTCTCGTCATCGAGATCGAAGAGATAATCAATTTCTTTTTTTGGAACCACGAGTGTATGACCTTCGGCAACAGGATTGATATCCAAAAACGAAAAATAATGTTCATTTTCAGCGATTTTGTAGCAAGGAATTTCGCCGTTAATAATTTTTGTGAATACAGAAGCCATAGTTACCGTTCTTTAGTACTTTATTCCGAAGATACGTTGCACACTTGAAATTCTCTCATCCGAATATGATAAAATCTTTTGTCCTTTTTTTACTGATTTCTCTTCCGGTAGTTGAAACTAGCCACGCTCAAGAATCTGACATTCTGGGATCCACAACCGTTGAGGAAATTCGAAATAGCCACCGCATTTTTGATATTTATACCAATCGATACCAACCCGACAGTGCAGCAGTTGTGTTTCTGAATAATCTAGAAGAGGAAATTGATATAAAAGTTTTGTTCGGAACGTGGTGCCACGACAGTAAAAGAGAGATTCCTGCGTTCATTAAAACGATGGAAATGATAGAAAATGAAGGAATTACTTTTGAATTAATTGGGGTAAGTCGAAAGAAATCAGAACCCGGAGATCGACATAATGTTTATGATTTGCAGTATACCCCAACTTTTATCATTTTCTCGGCAGAAAAAGAAATTGGAAGGATAGTTGAAGAATCAACTGAGAGCATTGAAAAAGATCTCGTTGAAATCATTAAATCCGGCACAATTCGGGACTAAAATAAACTTTTGGTCTTTTTTTTAATGTTTACGTTGAAAAAAAGTGACTAAAAGCCTTATCTTTGAAGTCTTTGAACGAACCGGTAGCTCAGTTGGTAGAGCAACTGCCTTTTAAGCCGTGGGTCGTGGGTTCGAGTCCCACCCGGTTCACATTTTTATATCCCCTAAAGAGTTCATATTGACTCTCTCTTGACCAGCCCCGTTCGATTGATCTCGGATGGGGTTTTTTCTTGCCCAACCCTTACACGATCAATCTTTCAAAGAGTTACAACCGGACGAAGCCGTTCTAATCTCCGTTCGCCGATTCCTTTTATATTTAACAGCTCTTCTACAGTATCAAAACCTCCATTTTGTTCCCGATACTCTATGATTCGTTTCGCGTAGGTTTCTCCAATTCCGGGGAGCAACTGCAGCGTGGCTCGATCTGCTGTGTTTATGTTAATCGGATACACCACATCAACTGCATCCGTTTTTGAGAGCTCAGACTGTCGGGCTACTTTTGTACCAATTAATGCCCGCCGTTTCCAAATTCCTTCACGATTATTTTCGGCATTCTCGGCCACTTTCTTAAATAGATTTACAGAATCTGGATGTTGTGGTAAGAAATCAGAAAACGTGGCATATCCATTTTTAAGCATGGTCTTATTCAGAGGGAGCTCAATTCCATCAAAATCAACAGAAACATAGGCATAATACGCTCCATATTTAACATCCGGCATAGATTTTCCGGGTACTGATATTTTCACTTTCCTGCCTTCCAGAATGTTTCTGAGATACTCAGCTGCAGGACCGGCGAAATAGTCGGAGGAATTGGTTCCTGCAAAAATACTTGGTACTCGTGCTCCGAGTAACCGTACCGGATATCCGAAGCCGGGCAGCACTTCTATTTCAAATTCACGCCCATCTCGTATTGCATACACTTCATACCAGGTTTCTGAATTTATAGGCGGAGCAGGAGCTTCAAGCTCTCCCTTTGCGCGAGCAAAAGCTCCCTGAAAATCTGCTAAGTATTGAGCGGCGATTTCATCAGAATGAATAACGATAAGGTTTTCATCATTATTAAATTCTGCGTTGTTCGAAAAATTATAAGAGCCGGTAACCACTATTGCTTGTTCATTTTCATCCGGATGCTCCGCGTCAATCAACAGCACTTTATGATGAAGCTTACGAGTTTCTCTGGCTGGTAAAATCATTCTATTGCCGGATTGTGCTTCTTTGCTGCCCCAAATTTGAGATGCATTTCGATATCTACTAAAAAAACCGGGATCAATTACTCCTTGAAGGGAAATTGCAGAATCGGAACTAGCATTCCAGATCGCCTCTGCTAAAGGAATGGTTGGGGTAAATGAAAAAGCTTGAAATTTGATATCGTGTTGCGCTTTTTGCTGTATCAGCTCAACCAATCGATCGCTGATACTTGGTTTTGTTTTTTCACGATTTTGAGGCGCAAAGTATATCTCAATTTTGGTTCCATCTACATCAAAAACCGATGGGGTAAGATTGCTCTTATCCTTATGAAAGCGTGCATTAAACGGATCAGCAGTTTCTCCGGAACTTCCCCACATTTGTTCAAATTCCTGCTCGTAAAGTAATGCAACCTCTGCATCCTTAATGATGAGCACATTGTTGGTATTGTACGCTCCGGTGTACGTTAAATTGGTGGATCCCGTCCAAACAATATCATCATTTGTAGTTGGACTCAAGCGATCGATTACTGCAAATTTGTTGTGCATATCGGCACTATTGTTAACCAGGTCAAAATCTGCAATGGAAGCATTTTGTTGATAAATGTCTCCATCATCATCCAGCGAGAATATTCCGGCATCTCCTAAAAGCTTCCACATTTCTGCGTCAAGCTCTCTGGAGTCGGTTCGATTATGATCATCGGTTACCAGCCTAACTCGTAGTCCTCTTTTTTTTGCGCGAACTAATGCTTCGCCAATCCGCGGATGCTCCAAATCGTAAATGCATAAATCTATGCTCGTAGTGGCACTATCGATTAATGTTTCCAATGTGCCAATCAAATCAAACCCATCGTTGATAGATTGATCTAAAAATGAACCTTTTTCAGTAACCGCAGGCATATTAAAGTATGCCTTTATCCACTCGGTAGATTGAGCTTGAATGCTGAATTGCATTCCCAAAATGAAGATTACCCCTGCAAAAAATCTAATGTGCATCCGCCTAAAGCTTTCATTGTCAATAAATACCAAATTACTGTATTTTCGGACATTGCAAAGTTAAAACTACCCATCATCTATGGCACTGGAAATCCTTAATCCGCTACGTTGGAAAAAATCGGTTCTCTTCTCGCTTTTGGTAGCATTTGTTCTGGTTTGGTTCACTTTTATTGACGTATACAGTTTGAAAACCAGATGGGAATTAAATCAACGTAAAAAAGAACTGGTAGAACGCACTCAGGATTTACATGTAAAATCGGATGTTCTGAAAGTGAAGTTAGAGTCGCTTGAAAATGATCCTGCTCTTTTGGAAAAAATTGCGCGCGAACAATATGGGATGCGCAAACCCGGCGAAACGGTGTACAAGATTAAATCCAAAAAGTGATGACTTGTTTTCTTTGCTCCCTCATTAGCTATTTTCTCACTCATACTTAAAGGTACATGAAGGCCATTGGAATTGATTTAGGCGGTACAAACATAAAAGTTGCTGTTGTTGACAAAAAGAAAGGAATTCTGGAGCAAACCAGTGTTCCTACAAACGCCGAACTAGGAAGAGAACATTTACTCGACAGAATTGCTGCAACCGTAAACAGCATGTCTGATTTAGAAGGCGTAATTGGAATCGGGTTTGGTTTACCGGGCATGGTAAGTTTAGACCAAACCACGGTATACAATCCACCAAATTTACCCGGTTGGGAAGAGGTGAAAGCCGCTGAAGAAATTACCAAACGTACCAATATCCCTTGCAGAATTGAGAACGATGCAAACGTTGCTGCTTTGGGTAGCTTGCACTTTGGTAAGGGTAAACAGTTCGACAGTTTTGTAATGCTTACACTCGGTACGGGAGTTGGAGGTGCGATTATTCACGAACGAAAACTGTTTAAAGGCACCCGTGGAATGGCAGGCGAACTTGGCCATGTAATTATTGATTATCACGGACCACTTTCGAATAGCGTAACACGTGGTACTGTAGAAGCTTATGTTGGCCAGCGCTTTTTGAGTCGTTTTGCAACCGATATGATCAGCCAAAATCCAAGCAATGTTCTCTTTAAACGTTTCCAGGGTAATTTTGATAAACTAGAGCCGGTTGATTTAACTCGCGAAGCTGAACTTGGTAACGATCTTGCCATCGAAATTTTGATGAAAACAGGTCAACGGCTTGGTTATGCAATCATCAACTACACGCACATACTAGATATCCGAAAATATTTACTCAGCGGCGGAGTTTCTAAAGCGGGCTCGTGGATTACTGAGCCTGCAAACGAAATAATCAAAAAGCAGATGATGCCACCCTTCCAAGTAGACTTTGAGTTACTTGTTGAAGACTTAGGCAACGACAGTGCACTGTTAGGTGCTGCCGGACTTGCCTTCGATTCATTTGCATAATCTACGCATACAGCTCTGAATGGGATAAATCTACATAGTGGCAAATGGTTTTTGGGGATTTATCTCGTTGCGCTGTTCATGAGTACGAGCGTATTGGCGCAAGTTCAGGACGATAGTACACAAGTTAATCGACCGGCTTTAATTGCTTCGCCTGAGGATACCAGTCTTGTAAATCAAAACAACAGACCCAATCCTCAATCCGGATTCGATAGTTCAACACAAACTACACAATCTCAGCAAAGTTCCAGAGCCACAGTTCCGGATGCGGTTCAGTTTCAATCTCAGGATTCACTAGTTGTAGATTTTAAAAATGGAAGAACTGCCAGTTTATACGGAGCTGCAAAAGTAAGCCATCCGAGCGGGACTCTTACCTCTGGTACGATAGATATGGATTTGAAGACAAATGTTGTGGAAGCTACAGCATCAAATCCACAGGATACTACGTCGATGCCGGTTCTAACTCGCGAGAGTGATGAAATCCGTTCCCGCCGAATACTGTTCAATTATAAAACTCAAAAAGGAAAGTTTGAGGAAGCTCGAATTAAAGTTGGTGAGGGACAACTTATTGGGTCGAAGGTTAAAAATGTAAGTGAAACGGAAGTCTTTATTGAGGACGGAATTTATTCTACTTGTCCGCCCGAATATCTCTACTACTATTTGAAAGCGGAAAAGATGAAAGTGGTAGATCAGGATGAGATATTCTTCGCCAATGCGCGGCTTTACATTCTGGATATTCCTTACCCATTGGTTTTTCCTTTTGGATATGTTCCTTCTGGCATCGAACAAAAACAATCGGGTTTATTAACCCCAACCTATGTGTTTGATGCAAAATCTACCCGGGGGATTGGACTAAATAATGTAGGCTGGTTTCAGTACATCAACGATTACGTTACTTCCTCTATTCGATCGGATATTTATACTTCGGGTACTTTTTATGTAAATACAACTACTCAATACCGTAACTCCGACCTTTACAGTGGTTCGGTAAATCTCGGATATTCGCGTGCACAGGGCTTAGAACCTACCGATCCATCGTTTAGCAGAAAAGTAAACCGCTCGATCAGTGTACAACATAACCAAACGCTATCGCCTTACGCTAACATTAATGCTAACATTAATTTACGTACTGAAGATTTCCTTACCGAAAACTCTTTTGATATCGAACAACGTGCACAAACAACTTCACAATCGCGCTTTGCATATAAGTACAATCATCCCGAGCGTTTATTCAATTTTTCGACAAGTGCTAATCTTACTCAAGATTTCTTCAACAACGAAACCTTGTTACGGGGACCTTCAGCTACCTTTAGTTTAAGAGCGCTCACCCCTTTCCAGAACCCAAATAATAATGGAAACCCTAAATGGTACGAAAGTTTAAATGTACAGTACAGCAACAAACTGAATACCGAATTCGATTATGAACCTCTTGCTGCTGACTCGGCAGAAATCTCTTTTTTGGATGCACTTACCGATCGCAGTTTATACCGCGAAGCAACAGGTAATGATGATTACATTAGAACGGGATTCCAGCAATCGGCTTCTTTTGGATTGAATCGAATTATTCCCAGCCAGTTTGTGAATACTTCCCTAAACTTTAGTTTAAACGAATATTGGTTTCCGTCCTCAATCCGCAAAACTTATAACGAGGAAACAAATTCCATCGTAACTGAAAATGTTAATGGCTTTGTAACCGGGCGAGATTTCAATACCGGCTTATCTTTTTCTACTACCGTTTATGGTATCTCGAACAAACGCATTGGCAATCTTGAAGGATTCCGCCATACATTTTCGCCACAGGTTGGCTTTAGCTATCGCCCGGATTTCAGCGATCCTAAGTGGGGCTTTTATCGAACGGTACAAAGTGACACCCTAGGTAACACTCAAACGTATTCCATTTTTGAAGACGAGGTATTTAGTGGCCCCGGTCGCGGTGAATCTCGCTCGCTATCATTTAGCATTCGAAATGTATTTGAAACCAAGCAAGTAAAGCGTGATTCAACCGGTGAGGTATCAGAAAAAAACATCAAAATTATTGACAACTTTCAGCTTAGTTCGTCCTATAATTTTGCTGCTGATAGCTTGAATCTTGCCAATCTTACCACCAGTTTATCATCTAGTGCGATTGACGGTTTGAATTTAAGAGCCAATGCTACTTTCTCGTTTTATGAACGCGATGAAAACGGCCGGTTCTATAATCAGTTTTTATGGGAAGAGGGAAAACTGGCACAACTTGAGCGATTTACAGTTTCGGCTAGTACTTCTTTTCGAGGCGGTAAAAAGGGAATAGAACCATTCACGCCCATCTATCGCCGAACGTACGATCCATTTAATCAAGGAGTTTTCAGCACCATTGATCCCGGCTTCGGCTACGAACCGGTAGCGCCTTTAAATTCGCCGTGGAGTTTTGGATTAAGCTTCAATTATTCATGGAGGTATAATCACAACCGAAAGCCAACAAGATCTGCGGTTCTTAATGCGAACAACATCTCTTTTAATCTTACTCCAAAATGGCAATTCCGCACAAAAATTGGGTATGATTTTATTGAAAAGGATCTTACTCCCTCTCAGTTTAATCTGGATCGGAGTCTGGAATGCTGGAATTTATCCTTCCAGATTAGTCCGTTTGGCGAGAATCAGTACTACTTTTTCAGGTTAAGTGTAAACAGCCAACAGATTCAAAGTTTATTCCAAAAACTACCTGTTCTCCGTAATCTGGAACGCGGCTCATCACCCAATACAGGACGTTCTCCCAGCTTCCCAAGTGGATTTTAGAGAGCGTCTCTCCCTATTCCCGCAAGGTACTTCACCACATATTTGCCAATAATATCGAATTCAAGATTTACCTGATCGCCCACTTTTTTTGTGTTCAGATTGGTGTGATCCCAGGTGTATGGGATAATCGCTAACACAAACTCATCCGATTCTTCACGTGCAATCGTAAGGCTTATACCTTCTACTGTAATACTCCCACGACCAACAATCATATTTTTAAACTCATCAGGATAACGCACTCCGATTAACCAACCGGTTTCTTCCTTTTCCATCGAGATAATTTCACCAGTTGTATCAACATGGCCTTGAACCAGATGTCCTTCGATACCTTGTTGTAAAGTCATAGAACGCTCAAGATTTACAACTGTACCTTCTTTTAGCGATCCCATGGTTGTTTTGCGTAAGGTTTCCTCTACACTTTGCACAGTAAAAGTATCTGCATCAAACGCGGTAACTGTATGGCAAGCACCATTAATCGCAATACTTTCATCGATATGACAACTATCTGCAAAACTGCATGCGATGCTAAATTGCATTCCGCCGCCATTTAAACTTTCTGCTTTTTGTATGATTCCGGTTTCCTGAACAATTCCTGTAAACATGATGCTATAAATATGCCGTTAGTAATAAATCTTCGCCCACTTGTTTCCATTGTGGGTCTTTTAATTGTTTGATATCCCGCATGTGATTAATTCCCAAATTAATAACCGATCTGGTGCCGCCACCCAACATTTTCGGAGCTACAAAAACATGAAGTTTATCAACTAAATTTTCCCGAAGTAAAGCAGAAGTTAACTGTTGTCCTGCTTCAACCAAAACCGATGTAATTCCCCTGTTTCCCAGTTCTTGCAGAGCTTCTTTCAGGTTCAGATGCCCCTCTTTTTTGCCAACCTGAATCACTTCGCCACGAAAGTAATTCGGCTGCATCATTCGAAGCATCGGATCGGCATCCGTAGCTGATGCCTGCTTATTCCAGGTAAGAATGATGGTTTTCTCCTCATGTCTATCCGAAAAAAGTTTTAAATCTCGAGGTAATTCGTACGGTCCGTCAATTACAATTCGCTTTGGTTGTCTCCCTTTTACATGTCGAACTGTAAGGCTTGGGTTATCGGTAAATGCGGTGGTTCGGCCTACCATTACGGCATCTAATTGCGAACGCCAGCGATGTACCATTTCCCTCGATTTTTTTCCTGAAATCCATTGCGAATCGCCATCGGGCGCTGCAAGATATCCATCTAAGGTTTGGGCAATTTTCAAAATTACCAGTGGACGACCAAATAACTGATGATGAATAAAGGCTTCATTAAGTTGTTCGCACTCCTTTTTGAGAACTCCAACTTCTACTTCAATCCCTTTTTCGCGCAAAAGTGAAATACCTTTTCCATTCACTTTCATATTCGGATCTTGATGGCCAACCACAACTTTTTTGATGGGTAAGCCGGCTAACATGCTGGCACAGGGAGGAGTTTTACCGTGATGCGAACAAGGTTCCAAAGTAACGAAAACCGTAGCGTCTTTTAGCTGGGATTTATCTGTAATAGACTCAACTGCATTAACCTCTGCATGAGCTTCACCAAATTTTTGATGATACCCTTCCCCTATTTTCTCTCCATTCTTATCAACGATAACACACCCTACCATAGGATTAGGCGAAACAAATCCCATTCCGCTTCGAGCCAATTCTAGGGCTTCGAACATCCAGAATTCGTTGGTATTTGATGGATAAGAGTTATTCATATGGAATTGTCTTTATGCAGGATTTCATCCAACAAAAAAGGGCGAAAACATCGTTCTCGCCCTATAATTTTTCAAAAAGCGATATGCTTATCGAAGCAATCGGCTTCTGTTGTCTACAATATCAGCTTCATTTTTCAATTGATCTAACCAAACAGCCAAATATTTTTGATTGATCTGCTGCTCAAGCTCGGTACGGATGGAAGAAGCTGTAGCATCGTCTAATGTATTAGGTGCCGGTTCTGTAATAGAATTCACGAAAACAACATACGCTCCGTTTACTCCTTCAATGGCAGGACTTAATTCGTTTTCTTGCATCGCGAAAACACTACCAATCACTTTAGGTTCGCGTCCCGCGCCGGTCAATACCATAGCTGAAGCGGCAAGTCCATCCACATTTTGAATGTCTTTTTCTGCAGCTGCACTCAATGACTCCAAATCGCCATTGGCAGCAATCATGTTTTGCACTTTTTCGACAGTGATGCTCTTTCTCTTTTCGTTCTTTACCTGAGTTTCGATTTGAGCGCGCACTTCATCCATTGGGCGATGACCAGCCTCATTCACTTCCGTTAAGCGAATAACAACGAATTGTGTTGCCAATTCAATTGGATCAGAAATATCGCCTTCGTCTGATGTTTCAAGAAAGCTGAGGACCTGTTGACTTGAACCAACACCGGAAACAAAAGTATTCCCTTTTGTTGCAAATGCTTCTTGAATTAATAAACCCGATCGATTGGCTTCTTCCTCGAACGAGCTTTCCTCGGCAAAGTATAAGAACTCGTCGGCTGCTTCAAAAGCATCATCGATAGTAGCCGGTAGTGCTTCAAACGCCAACGACATTACCGCAAACTTGATCTCATTACTGTTTTCTTCAACGTTTTTAATGATTGCTGCACTGGCACCTAGGTTAATTATCGCAGTAACTTCGCCTTCTTCAACATCTAGTACTGGTGCATAATCTTCTCTGATTTCATCCTTATCAACAAACACATTATTGTATCGGGTTGTTGATTGGTTACGAACCAGAAATAAGGAATCGTTTTCTGCGGAAGCAAAATCTTGTCTCAGTTCTTCCAGCTCTTCGCGAATAGTGGCTGAATCTTGCGCTGTTGGCAAAGTTGAAAACGTTACGAATTGTGCACGATAGCTTTCTTCGGTCTTAAACAATTCTTTGTTTTCGTTGTAGTAAGCGCGAATATCTGCATCGGTAATTTCGATCTCATTATCAGTTACTTCGTTGTATGGAAAACGGATGTAACTGATGCTTGCGAATGAGTTTCTCTTATTGAACTCTTCAATCACCTGTTGATCGGTAACCTGAAGACCAGCAGTAATAAAGTTGCTCAATTTTTCTTGGCGGCGCTTTTGGCGCAATTGAACTTCAATAGCCATTGCCTCCTGCGAATAAGTTGGATCTGTGAGTACGTTTTGGATGGCAAATCGGTCAACAGTCCCATCTGGTCGGCTAAAATACTGCATAATAAGTGGGTCCGGATTGTCTCCGTATGCCATTCCTAAAAGCTCAGAATCGGTAACGGTGATACCAAGTTCGTCCATTTTCTGCTCAAGCAGTTTTGCGCTCACTAACTCGTCCCAAACTTGATTTTCGTAGATAGCACGAATTTCCGGAGTCATTGCAGCACCGGATTGCTGAGAATAAGCGTTGGTGTAATAAGTTACCCGGCTGTTATACTCATCTAAACTGATAGGCTCTCCGTTCACTTCGCCTAAATCACGTGGCCCCATAGTTGCAACATTGGGATCGTACACATCCATGATCACCCAAAGCAATCCAAAAGAACCAATTAATATCCATAAGATAATACCTGTATTATCTCGAAATTTCGTCATTACACCCATAACAGGTAGCCTCTAACTTGTACTTAAAATAGTTATTGTTGTGCGTTCCATTATCGAGCTACTTCACTCGATAAACGAGCCTGACAATATACGCCACAAAGCAAGTAATTGAAAGTGTGATGGCAAGATTCAGCTGGCTTAGGATATACGTCGATTTCTTGCGATTTCTTACCTGTATATATTTGGTAGAAAAATCTACGGAAGTGGATACTTACCGAAATAATTTCGGGTGATATAACGAGCATATACAATCCTCTTACAATTCTCATCACCTTTTAATCTTTGATTTAACTTCTTTAAGTCAAATAATCACTATTTCAGCATAGCTTAGATTAAAACAGCAGCTGAGTTCATTAAATATTCACGTATTTCTTCCATTTTTTAAGCTAAATGGGGAGTTAGTCTCCTCTTTTATGTAATCCAAAAAGAGGCAATATGGAACGAATGCAAGTCTCAACAAAAGCATTAACGGCGCTAACAGTTCTAAGAATTTTTATTGGTTGGCACTTTCTTTATGAAGGCATTTTAAAACTGTTCAACCCAAATTGGACCGCAAAAGGCTACCTAATTTCTGCCGAACTGTTTACCGGTTTTTATGAATGGCTTTCAACAGATTCAATGATTGGGATTGTTGATAGTGCAAACATCATCATTCTTATTGCCGTTGGTACCGCCTTAATTCTGGGCATTTTCGAACGTAGCGCTGTAGTGCTTGGCATTGCTTTATTGCTGATGTACTATGCCGCTCACCCGGCATTTATGAGTTCCCCACAACTCGGCGCTGAAGGAAATTATTGGATCATTAATAAAAATTTGATCGAAGCGGCAGCTCTTGCGGTATTGTACCAGCTTCCATCGAGTAGTTTTTTTGGATTAGAAGTGTTTAGAAAGAAAAATAAAACGTTAAAATCGGTTGAGTTATGAGCGAAAAAAGAAAATTAACCTGGACTCGGCGCGAAGTTTTAAAAGGAATTGCCGGAGCACCACTAGTGGGAGCCGTTTTATGGGGAGGAGCTACCAAAACCAAACAAAAAGCAAAAGAAGAGGAACAGTTACTTGAAGCACTAAACATAAAAGCAGTTGCACCACCGCCATCGGGCTCAATGTCCGGTGACCCACTTCGAATTGGTATCATTGGCTTTGGGATCAGAGGCAAGCAATTATGTCGCGCACTTGGTTTTGCGCAAACCAGCTGGATCAAAGAACAAGCTGAAGCTGCACAAATCGATCCGCTTAATAAACAGCTTCAAACTTTTTTAGAACAAGAGAATTTGAATGTTCAAATAACTGCGGTTTGTGATGTTTTTGATGCTCATGCAGAGGATGCTTTGGCATCGTTCAACAGCAATGAAAACAAAATAAAAAGGTATAAGAATTTTCAAGAACTGATCGAAGCTCCCGAGGTAGACGCCGTACTTATCGCAACACCAGATCATTGGCACGCGCCCATGGCTATTGCAGCTTTGCAGGCCAACAAGCACGTGTATGTTGAAAAGCCAATGACACACAATATTGCGGAAACCTACCAATTGAAGGATGCTGCGGCCGAATCGAGTGCGGTTTTTGCTGTTGGTCATCAACATCGGCAAACACAAAGTTTCCTGACTGCACAAGATGTTATCCAGAAGAATATTTTAGGACATATTTCGCTCATCCAGGCAAATACCAATCGAAATGATGATAACGGAGCTTGGCAATATCAAATTCATCCGCGAGCTAATCCGAATTCCATCGATTGGAAGCAATTTATTGGAAATGCACCTTTCACCGAGTTTAATCTAGAGCATTTTTTCCGATGGAGAAAATGGTGGGCGTATGGCTCGGGCTTGTCCGGCGATTTGCTTTCCCATGATTATGATCGGATAAATTGTGTTCTGAAAATGGGTATACCTTCGTCGGTTAGTTCGTCAGGCGGAATTTACACGCATAGAGATGGACGCAATGTGCCCGATGTATTTCAAGCAAATATGGAGTTTCCCGGATTTTCAACCGGGGGAAGTCAGGAAGCGGGCAAAGAATTGGGAATGACTTTGGTGTATAGCGCCACTCTGGGAAATAATTATGGGAGAAAAACATTGTTGATGGGGCACGATGCCACTATGGAGCTTGGAAATAGCTTAACCATTTTTGCTGATCATGGATCAACACGCTTCCAAAAGGAAATAGAACAGGGAAAGATGAAGCCCGGTAGCGAAATCTATAGCTATGATCCCACAGCACAAGAAGTGGATGGAATGAGCTCTGCAACCACACAGTATTTCGCTGATAAAGGTCTTCTTTGGACCTACCGCGATGGAAAACGTGTTGACTCAACCCACTTACATTTACGCGAATGGCTAAGTTGTATTCGCAACGGAGGAACACCAAGTTGTGATATAAAAGCCGGCTTTGAAGAAGCCGTTACTTCACACATGGCAGGCTTATCCTATAAATTAGGACGAAGAATAGATTGGGACGATACAACGCAACAGTTAGTGCCTATACGTGGCATTGATTTCGACGAAGCTTTATTAGCAAACGTGGAAAAGGTGAGTTAACCTAAAAAATCATTGATCTAAGATCTTTTTTCCTTCTTCATATCAAATTTATACAGTAGCTCTATAATTGTTGATATAACAACTAATCATATAGCTGTATCATGGAAATCGGAATTGCCATTTTTCTATTGCTTGTTCTCTTGGAAACACTTGCTCCAATTGTGATGAAGAGAATGAATACCTCAAAGAGCAGGTAATTGCAAGGTAACTTTAATAATAACAGTTAACGTAATAGTGAATAGATCACAATATTACGTTTTCTCGTACATCCATGGATTTATTAATTGAACGCCAGAGTTCTCCATGTCTTTTGTATTTCGAGTTACTACTATTTGCCCATGAGCAATAGCTGTTGCCGCAATTAGCGAATCGATAGCTGGTAATGGTAAACCTTTTTGCTCGGCATGAGCCAGAACTTCACCCCATTTATTAGCTACTTCGATCGAAATATCAAGTATTCGATTGTTAAAGCGGTTACTTAAATCCTCGTTTACCCAACTGTTTAACTCTTTTTTCTTTTTGGAATCCTGCAATTTTTCGATCCCTTTTCTCAACTCTCCAAAAGTAATTACACTTAGGTACATAGATCGCTCATCGTGATCTGCAAACCATTTCAATACACTCGTGTTTGGTTCTTTTTTTATTAATTCAGAAACACAACAAGTGTCGATCAAAAAGCTCATAATTCCACATCCCTAGATGTCGATTTATCTCTGCTTATATCAAGATCGCTTTTGGAAAGAGGTGAGTTCTGAAAAAACTCAATTAAAGATGTTTTTGGCCGCTCCAATCTTCGGTAATCTTCGGCAGATAGTACTACCACACTATCTTTACCATGCTTTGTAACTGTTTGTGGACCCTCTTCAGATGCTTTTCTTACAAGTTCACTAAATCTGTTTTTTGCGTCTTGTAATTGCCACTTTTTCGATTTTGTTATCATGCCACACTCCTGTTTAGGCTAGTCTGTCTAGAATTTACATAAATACCTTAGAAATTTGTAATTTATTTATTCTATATGAACTTACTCAAAATGGAGCCTGATTATTTCAACGCATAAAATTATCCTGCCATCAACGCTTCAATCTCGCTTATTTCTTTTGGAACGTTGGTGAGGTTTTCGAAGCCATCTTCGGTAACGGCGATGTCATCCTCGATGCGGATTCCACCAAACCCAAGCAATGATTTCACTTTTTCGACATTCAAGAACTTCGCTTTCTCCGGATCTTCCATAGCCGGTTCAAGAACTGCAGGCACAAAATAAATCCCCGGCTCGATGGTGATTACCATGCCAGGCAGCAGCTCCCGTCGAGCACGTAAAAATTTAATTCCCGGCCGATCGATGCGTTCCACACCTTTAGGGTAACCTCCTACATCATGGGTATCAAGACCGAGAAAATGACCTAAACCGTGCGGGAAAAACAGGGCGAAAATGTTGTTTTCCATAATATCGTCGATTTCGCCTTTAACAATGCCCAGCTTTTTCAAACCACCCATCATAATTCGGGAGGCCATCAGATGCAGGTCCTCCATCTTTACACCGGGTCGAATGGATTCAATCACTTCTGTATGTGCATTCAACACGCACTGATAAATCCCGGCCTGAATTTCCGTGAATTTCCCATTGGCAGGAAAAGTGCGGGTGTAATCAGCTGCATAACCATTGCATTCAAATCCGGCATCCATCAAAAATAAATCACCATCTTTTATCTGATCTTTGTTCTCCACATAATGGAGGATGGAGGCATTCACTCCCGACGCAAAAATTCCGTTGTACGCATCCTGAAGAAGCCCGTTTCGCAGCTGTACTTCATTAAATTTGGCTTTGATTTCATACTCGTGCATACCCGGCTTGATGGCTTTCATCACCTCAACATAGGCTTCATCATTAACGCGACAAGCTTCCCGCATTTGATCCAATTCCCATTCGGTTTTTATAACCCGACAGTAAGTGAGGGCATCCACTAACGTTTCGGTATCTACTGTGAAATTGCGACTCAAATCTTCGATAAACTCAGCTTGTTCATCACTTAAACAATACACGGTTTCGGGATTCAGCGACTTCAACACGGTTAAAATCTCATTCGAATAGTGCAGATAATCCGGCTTGTATTGCTCCTGATATTGCTCTTTTGTTTTAACGTATCCATGCCACACTGCATATTGAGCATCTCGCTCGGGTACAAACAAGTGATATTCTTCCGTTTTAAGATCTAAAATCAGCGAACAGTCTGCTTCATTTGCTCCGGTTAAATACCAAAAATTCGACTCCTGCCGGAAAGGAAATTCGTAATCTGTGCCATAGCGATACATCGTTTCTGCGCCTTGAATGTACACGGCTCCACTTTGATTGTCGTCGAATAATGAGAATAGTTTTTCGCGGTGTAAATGATGCATGGGGATCAATTAAAAATGTGACAATTATCAATGGAGAATAGGAAAATGGACATCCAATTTCGAGAGTGATTCCTAACTATATCCAAGAAAAATGGAAACCGAAGCTTACCCTCGCAGAAGCGAACAAACATAGGAAAGCCTCCTAATCACATAACGAACGAGAGCGTTCACAAAGAGCAAAATCGTCAAATTTTTAGTACTTAACTGACCCCTGTTAACTCCTTGCTGAACATTGTTTACTGAATAGTTCTTAGTCTCTTTTCTGCTTTTTGATTTTTTCACCGGTTCCAACAAATACTCCCAATAAACCTTCATCGAAGGTGATTTTAGCGTCTTTGGAAGTGATCTCATTCGAAGTTCCATCCTGAACACCCATTTCTAAAGTGCCATTTTCTAGCGGATATTTTACACCGGTCGAACTAAAATTGGTAACGGGTTTACCAATCGGGAAAAAAGAAATGATAGAGCCGGGTTCAAGATTAGGAGTGAAAGGAGATTCTGCCAGAAACATATCGCCGTAATCATCACGAAAAATGATAGAATCGAACTTTGGGTAAAACTGCTGGAGTACCGAAAGATTCTTAATGGTGTGATCGATGCGTTTTCCTAAAGTACCCAGTACAACCGCTAAGGTTGCGCCTTGTTCTAGTGCATAATTCAATGCTTTTTCCAAATCGTTGGTATCCTGATCAGGATCGTGAATTACATTTACGCCTTCATGATTGGTATACTTAAAACTATCTAAATCGCCGATTACCACATCTGGTATACGTTTAAAACCCAAAAAAACATATCCGCCACTATCAGCCCCAATGGTTAAGTCAGCCTGCTCAATTTCAGATTCCAGTAATTTTTTGGTTGGAGGAGTTCCTCCGCAAACAATAAGTGCTCGCATGTTTTTCTTTTTTTTGAAAGGTAAAATCTTTTGAACTACGAATTTTGATTTTTGAAATACGAAATCCGAGTTGTTGCAGGTCACTTAGCCAAGTACAGACGGGACTGAAGTCTCTTCTTGATTATGGATGTGCGTTTACCTCGAACATAAACAAGCAAGGGTTTTAATCCTGCGGGAGAAGTGTCTCCTCTTTTATTCAATGACATAATTATTATCCTAAGATTGCGTCATCTTAAACTCCTCTCAAATGGTATCAATTATTTTGCAATAAGTATGATTTTAGCCATCTATGTCTCTATTTTCGATGCAAAGGAGATTTATGTACAAAGAATTCATCGAAAAAATTAGCCGCCACAAAAACATTGCTGTGTTTTCACACGTCCGCCCGGATGGTGATTGTCTGGGCTCACAAGTAGCATTTTGTTTGTGGTGCCGCAAAAATGGAATTAAGGCAACCGCATTTAATGAAGATGGCCCGGCGGATAACCTTGCCTGGTTACAAGAGTTTTATCCCATCGAGCAACCTTCTTTTGAACGCTTAACCGAATTTGATGCCTTTGTAATCCTCGATGGGAATGCACTCCATCGATTTGGAACAGTTGCTGAATCTATTGTCGATCTCGGAAAGCCCATTTATATGATCGACCACCACCCCCAACCGGATGACATTTTTGAAGTGGGAATCTCTCGCCCTGATTATTCATCCACAGCGGAGTTGATTTACGAGTTGTATGCTGAACACGACATCAATCAAATTGATACTCCAGCTGCGAAAGCAATGTATGTTGGAATCGTTACCGATACCGGCTCCTATCAGTTTGATAGTGTAACTCCTAACACACTTAACGCCGGCGCCGAATTGTTAAAGCGTGGCGAATTCAAACCAAATGAAGTGGTAGAAAAAGTATATGCCACAAAAACCATCAATCAACTGCATCTTTTAAGTAAAGCACTTGACACCATTACTTTACACGCGAACCAACAAATTGCGAGTATCTGCGTTACTAAAGCCATGTTCGAAGCAACGGCTACACAAAAAGAAGACACCGAGGGATTTGTAAGCTACCCGCTAAGTATATCCGGAGTAAAAGCCTGTATCCTGTTTCGCGAAGACGATGATCGAATCAAAATCAGCCTTCGATCGCGCAGCGAAGTGGATGTAAACAAGTGGGCTCGCCAGATTAACGGAGGCGGACACAAAAAAGCAGCTGCAGGTTGGCATACCGGACCGCTAGAAAAAGCCATCGAAGAAGTGGTTGCTATCGGAGAACAACAACTGAAGTAAATATTCTACTGCATGAGTAAAACAGCTACTATTTTTCTTACAGCATTATTTTTTCTTGTTGGATGTGAATCCTTCCAATCCAAATCCATAAAACCGATACCGGTTTCTGCAGAAGCAAACACAATAGGCGAAGCAAAAACTAAATCCGCTGATAATTCTGCTCAGATTCAAGCGAATCAGGCAGCTATTACTTCTAACAGAGCCAATGCAATAACTACCGCGGTTGCTAAAGCTGAGCCTGCCATTGTAAGCATAACGGTAACCGAGTTACAACGTGGTTATACCCGTGATTTCGATTCCTTTTTCTTTCGGTTTTTTGAGCGCCCCATTGCCCGCGAAGTACAAAGTATGGGATCGGGTTTTATCATTTCAGAAGATGGCCTGATTGTTACTAACGAGCATGTTGCAGGCAATCGAGCCAAAACCATTATGGTAACACTCACCAATGGCGAAAGCTATGAAGCCGAGTTATTAGGCGCCGATGAATTTGCTGACCTGGCGTTGCTCAAAATCAAAGAAGAAAACGTCCGGTTTCCATACATACAGTTCGCAGATTCCGATCAGGTGATGGTGGGCGAGTGGGCGATTGCAATGGGAAATCCATTTGGTCTTTTTGCCGATGGCCAGCCAACCGTAACCGTTGGAGTAGTTAGCGGTACCAATCGTGATTTCCGTCCCGACCCACAAGAACCTCGCGTTTATATGGATATGATTCAAACCGATGCAGCCATTAATCGTGGCAATTCGGGAGGCCCGTTACTTAACAGCGAGGGTGAAGTTATTGGGGTGAACACCTTCATATTTACCGGCGGAACAAGTAGCGGATTTGTAGGGTTAGGGTTCGCCATCCCAAGCGATCGGGTGCAAAAGATAATTGGGCAGTTAAAAGATTCCGGCACAGTGTCGCTTGATTTTGATCCCGGCATGGAGTTCACACAAATGACCAATCAATTGGTGTATCAATACGGTTTACCACCGGTTGCAGGTTTGTTTGTAACCAGCGTAAACAAAGACGGCCCTGCATACGAAAGCGGGATCATGCCCGGAGATATCATCACACGTATTGGAGAGGAGCGTGTAACCAGCGAGATGCATGCCTGGGCTTTAATGCGCGAGTTCGAAGAAGGCGACACCATGGTTTTGCGCTTATTTAGAGAAGGCGCCGAATATGAAGCCGAGATGACGCTGAGAAAACGAGTTGCCGGACGTTAAAACCTACTCTGCACAGCTTGGGTTCATCGAGAGAAAGAAATACAACTGTTCTTGCCACCGAAGCACTAATTGAGTACCAGAATTTATATTGCTTCAGTGTTAAGTTTTTGTGAATAAGATTGTCCTAATCTTTAGAAAAGCGCTTTCAGTGTTGTTTGCAATTAAATTGCACAAAAATTAGTTGTTTGTGTTGTATAAATAAGAGAGTTTTTTCTGATGCACTCACTCCAAATCGAACAAATAAATAAAACGCTGGCGTCGTCTTTAATTGATGCGAGATTGGCGTATATCCTCAATAAATTTCAGGATAAAGCTTTAGTAACTACCTCATTTGGTACTACTTCGGCATTGTTGCTGCATTTTTTGAATCGAGTTCGTCCCGGTTTTCCAATTCATTTCATCGACACGGGCTACTTGTTTGAGGAAACCATCGCATATAAAGAAGAACTCACTCGCTTGCTCGACTTAAATGTGATAACTCATCGTCCGTCATTAAAAGAGCACGAAGCAACTATAGTATCGAAGCTTTGGGAATCAGATCCTGATGCCTGTTGTGCCACCAATAAAGTTGCTCCTCTAGAGAAAGTTAAGAATGAGCATAAAGTGTGGATTTCGGGCCTGCTAAGCTACCAAAATGGCTTTCGCTCGGGCTTAGATATTTTCCAAAAACGTAGCGACATATTTCGTTTTTACCCACTTATCGATTGGACACAAGCTCAGGTTGACGATTACTTTGATTATTTCGGATTGCCTAAGCATCCGCTTGAGCCATTGGGTTTCTCTTCAATTGGTTGTACACACTGTACCGAAGCCGGCGATGGTCGTTCCGGGAGATGGAGCGGCAGTGGAAAAACCGAGTGTGGTTTGCACCGATAAACTATCGCCAAGGGTGTTTACAGGCAAATTTCAAAACTGGAATTGAGCAGTGAATTTTCAACCGGCGAAAGTTTCTTTCGAGTTTTCCAGTAACCACGCTATGTAATCTTTATTCCCCTCATTCTCAGTTAAAGTGAGTGAAACTACGCAAGGGCAATCGTAACTGTGCAGTTCATTCACTCTGTTTGTTAACAGCTTCATTTTGCTGTAATGCGTTTTTACGAGCAATACCGTTTCCTGCTCCTCTTTTATTTCACCCTCCCAGCGATAAATTGATTTCATCCCTCCAATGATATTTACACAGGCAGCAAGTTCTTCTTCAACTAATTTTCGACCTATGTGTTCTGCTTCTTCATTTGTGGAGGTGGTGATGTAAACGATGCGGAGATTATGGTACATGTGCGAGCTTTTTTGAGTGAGCTATAAAATCAAAAATAATGCGCAAAAATCAGAGTAAGATCCTCAGTTTTAAACATCGAGAAATATTGAAAAAATTTGGCGCCTGATTTGGCATTTAGTTTCAAATCCTGCTATCTTTGCAAGCTCTAAATTTTGCGAGAGTGGTGGAATTGGTAGACACGCTAGATTTAGGATCTAGTGCTTTAATCGGCGTGGGGGTTCGAGTCCCCCCTCTCGTACTCCTTTCTAATTATCCTGTTTATTTTACTTATTGAATTCACATTAAAAGCGGAGAATACGTGAACATTTCTGTAAAAGATCTTACTTCTGTAGATAAAGAAGTAACCATCAAAGCTAACCGAGAAGATCTTCAACCAAAATTCGACAAAGCCTTTAAGCGTTATCAAGGGCAAATTTCGTTACCTGGGTTTCGTCCGGGCAGAGTGCCTTTAGGGTTGGTGAAAAAACGTTTCGGAAACGACATCGAAATCGAAGAAATCAACAAATACGTTCAGGAAGTTTTCGAAAACGAGATTGCTGAAAAGCATAACCCGGTTGGAGAAGCCGAAATGGTAGATTTCCAGTGGGAAAACGACGAGCTTGAAGTGATTTTCAAGATCGGCGCAAAGCCTGAAGTTGAATTAAGCGATTTATCGAAAATTGAAGTGAACAAAATGGTTCACGATGTAAGCGATAAAGAAGTTGACGAAGAACTAGAGCGTACACTTGAGCGCGAAGGCAACTGGGAAGATGTTGATGGCAAAATCGACAAAGAATCTAAAATTATTGCAGATGTAGATTCTTTAGATGACGACGGTAATGTTGTAGAAGATGAAGCCGATAAGGACCAAACCATCGACATGCGCCAGGATGCCGCTAAAGATTTCCTAAAAGCTCTGAAAGGCAAAAAAGCCGGCGATGTTGTTGATATGAAACTCGAAGAAGATGGCGAAAAAGATCACTTTCGGGTTACAATAAAAACGGTGCAGAAGCTTCATAAAGCTGAATTGAATGAAGAATTCATTTCTAAGAATAGCAATGGCGAAGCATCGAACGAAGATGAGTTCAAAAGTTTTCTGAAAAGCAAAATGCAACAGTATTACGATCAAACTTCCGATGACATGTTCCGCAGTGGCGTGGTTGAAGCGCTAACTGATGCGCACGAGTTTGAAGTGCCGGTTGCATTTGTTGAGCAAGTAAAAAGCTCGTATGTAAATCAGTTGAAGCAACAAATGGGAGGGAATCTTCCGGAAACCTTCGACGAAAACAGCTATCGCGATGAAATGACCGAACAAGCAGTGCGCGAAGCACGTTGGTATTTCATCAGCCAGAAATTGCAAGAAACATTTGAAGATATCGAAATAAAACCCGAAGATATCGACGAGTTTCTTTCGATAGAAGCAGCGCGCTATGGTGCAACCACCGATCAACTGAAAGGTTATTACGCACAAAACCCAAGCATGCTCGAATCACTACGCAGTAGCATTAGAGAAATCAAGGTGTTCGAGAAGCTTCAGGATGAGGTAAAAATAAAAGAGTTGGACAAAGACGCTTACCGAAAGGAACAGGAAAAGAAGTCTAACGCCGATAAATAATTACTATTACCACAATGACAAAGCAACCATTATTTGAGCAACCCATTTACGAAACAAATCAACAGATAGAAAGCAACCTAGTGCCGATGGTGATTGAAACCACCAGCCGTGGCGAACGTGCTTACGATATCTATTCGCGTCTGTTAAAAGACCGAATCATCATTCTGGGAAGCGGAATTAATGATGTGGTTGCAAGTTCAATTGTGGCTCAGATGTTGTTTTTGGAATCTGAAGATCCTGAAAAAGACATTAACCTTTACATCAATAGCCCGGGTGGCGTTGTTTCTGCCGGTTTAGCGATTTACGATACCATGCAGTTAATAAAATGCGATGTGGCCACCACTTGTATGGGAATGGCTGCAAGCATGGGCGCAGTTTTACTTACAGCCGGAACTGCCGGAAAAAGAAACTGCCTGCCTCACTCTCGTGTAATGATTCATCAGCCTTTGGGTGGTGTGCAAGGTCAGGCCAGCGACATCGAAATTGAGGCTCAGGAAATTATCCGCATCAAAAAAGAACTGAGCCAGATTATTGGTGATCATGCAGGTAAAACACTCGAGGAAATCATCAAAGATTCGGATCGAAATAATTGGATGTCGGCTGAGGAAGCCAAAAACTACGGCTTGGTAGATAACGTGATAAGTAAGGCCGGCGCCAAGAAATAGATTATTTTTGTAGATTTAAGGCATGAGTGATAAGGAAAAAAATAACGACATCGTAAATTGTAGTTTCTGTGGGCGATCCAGCTTGGAAGTAAACAGCATGGTTGCCGGCCCCGGAGTATACGTTTGCGATCGTTGTGTGGAAGACGCCTCCAGCATTATTAAAAGCGACTTAGCTTCTCTTGCGCGTCGCCGCGAGAAAAGCTTTAAGCCGATGCTCAAGCCTATAGAAATTAAGGCCAAGCTCGACGAATACGTGATCGGGCAAGAACAAGCTAAGAAAACGTTGTCGGTTGCTGTGTACAATCATTACAAACGCATTAGTAGTGACAGCATGGAAATGGACGACACCATGATTGAGAAAAGTAATATTGCGTTACTTGGACCAACCGGTAGCGGTAAAACTTTGCTTGCTCGAACTCTTGCTAAAGTTATTGATGTACCCTTCACCATCGCCGATGCTACCGTACTTACCGAAGCCGGTTATGTGGGCGAAGATGTGGAAAGCATTCTAAGCAATTTACTGCAAGCTGCCGATTACGATGTAGAGCGTGCTAAGCGAGGAATTGTATACATTGATGAGGTTGATAAAGTAGCCCGCAAGAGCGACAATCCATCCATTACCCGCGATGTAAGTGGCGAGGGGGTTCAACAAGCATTACTGAAAATTCTTGAAGGTACTGTTGCCAATATTCCACCAAAAGGTGGAAGAAAGCATCCCGAACAGAGTTTTATTCAGCTTGACACGGCAAACATTCTGTTTATTTGTGGTGGAGCTTTCGCAGGTTTGGAAGAAATCATTTCTCGACGATTATCAACCAGTTCAATGGGTTTTCATACTCGCGAACAAGTTAAGTTCGATAAAGAAGATCCAGAGATTTTCACTTACATCGAGCCTGAAGATCTTCAACGTTTTGGTTTGATTCCGGAATTGATCGGTCGACTACCGGTAATTTGCGGATTGCATGAACTTTCGGATGAAGCTATGCTCGATATTCTGCAAACGCCTAAAAACGCCATCACAAAACAGTATAAAAAACTGTTTAAGATGGAAAACGTTGATCTGGAGTTCGAAACAGATGCGCTTAATGCCATTGTAAAGAAAGCGAAAGCACGAAAAACAGGTGCACGTGGACTGCGATCCATCATGGAAGCCGCCATGCTTGATATCATGTTTACCCTGCCCTCAATGAAAAATGTGGCACGATGTATCATTACTAAAGATACCATCGAGAAAAAAGCCCCGCCGGTGTATGAAAAACAAAAAGCAGCCGGTTAAAGAATTTAACCCCTCGCATGCTTCATGTGAGGGGTTTTTTATTTAGTGCTGAAGCACTTCTTCCCTATATTCAGCTTAAAAAAACCCGATGAATCTTTTTTCTCGCACCGATTGGATTAAAATAATGCTGATCGCCTTTCTGTTGATGTTAGGAGCAGGATCGTTGGTTTATAACAATTATCTGGTTGGGAAAATCCTAAAGCAAGAACGCGTAAGTGTAGAACTCTGGGCAAAAGCTATCGAGTACAACGCTTTGCCGGTTCATCAACAGGCGAGCACTAAGCTGCTGGAACTTGCAGGAACTTTGATGCAAATGGAAACCGTGCCGGACAGCATTGTTCAGCAACTCATCGAAATTGAAACACTTCGCAGTTCACGTGATTTTGTAACGGATGAACTAATCCTAGATGAATCCCGAAATTTTGAAATTCCTGCAGTGGTGGTTGATGAAAACGACGTTCCATTGGAATATGCCTATCTTAGCAACGATACTACTTCGAGTCAGGAAATATCGGTGGAGTATGGGTTTAAAAATGTACCAGCAAATAAAATTGATACTCCTGAGAAACGAGCCAAGTTGGTGGAGAAACTGAAAGCCACCAATCCCCCCATCGAAATAATTATTGGGGATGAAAACAGGCGCATTTCGCAATTTGTGTATTATGGTGAAAGTCCGACCGTTCAAATTTTAAGATACTTTCCATACATACAGATTGGGATTCTCACCTTACTTTTGGGAGTTGGTTACACCACATATCGAAGCATAAAGTATACCGAACAATCGAACCTTTGGGTGGGGATGGCTAAAGAAGCGGCTCATCAATTGGGTACGCCTATTTCAAGTTTATTTGGCTGGATTGCTTTGTACAAAGAAGATCATAAAGAGGATGAGGAAGCACTCAAACTTATTACCGAAATAGAAAACGATGTACAACGGCTGAAGGGAGTAGCGGAACGTTTTGGTAAAATTGGTTCGTCTCCAGAATTGATTCCAATGTCGATTGCTCCGGTAATGGACGAAGTAACTGCGTATATGGAGCGACGTTTACCACAGCTTGGCAGAGCAGCTTCAGTTGATAAAAAGCTGGTAGCTACCGGAAACGTAGCTTTGAACCCCGAATTATTTCAATGGGCAGTGGAAAACCTGGTTAAAAATGCGATGGATGCGGTGAAATCGAAAGATAAACCGGCACATATAAAAATTCGCTCATCCGAAAAAGAAGGACAGGTAATTATTGATATCATCGACAATGGATGCGGTATCGAATCGAAGAACTTCAAACATGTTTTTCGTCCGGGCTATAGCACCAAAAAAAGAGGTTGGGGACTTGGGTTGAGCTTAACCAAACGAATCATAGAAGAATACCACAAAGGGAAAGTATTTGTTCAGGCAAGCGAGGAAGGAGAAGGAACAACTATGCGGATTATGCTTCCGTTGGTATAAAATTAATCGTCGGTAAAACCACGCTTTTTCGCGTATTCGTACAACTCGGTTTTCAGTAGATTTCTACCCCGGTGTAATCGAGAACGGATAGTCCCAATGGGTACATCAAGCATATTCGAAATTTCTTCGTAGGTAAAACCGTCTACATCACATAATAAAACTACCGTTCGGAAATCTTCCGGCAACTTCGCCAATGCATTGGTGAAATTATCGTCCATCAGATTTCTGAAGATGATGTTCTCTAAATCTGAAGTATCGGTACGTTCCGCACGTACCGACTCGTAGTACGATGAAACTTCATCATAATCAACGCTTTGAGGTTTTTTCTGACTCTTGCGGTAATTGTTGATGAATGAGTTTTTCAGAATTCTGAACAACCACGCTTTCGCATTGGTACCTTTTTCGTAACTATCAAAAAAACGAAAAGCTTTAACAATAGTATCCTGAACGAGATCTTCTGCATCGCTATGATCGGTGGTGAGGCGTAGAGCAAAATTATACAACGAGTCCAGATGAGGAATAATCTCGTCGTTGAATGCTTCTTGCTTTTTAGAAATGGTACTGCTCAATCTATACCTCAAATTCGTTCTCCGTTAATTAAGGCAATTTTTATCACTAATGTAACCGAATGCGAAAAATTAACATGGATAGTTAGTAGCTGAAGGTATTAAACCTGAACAACTAAGGTAAATAGATAGAATTGATAGGGATAAAAGGGAACATCTTATTGATAGAAGGTGATTACCATAACGTCGTAAAGGGCGTGAGTCCAAGCGGCTACACCAAATCCCCGGGCAACATAAATTCCGTTGAGAATTAACCCAAAAATAAACCGGAATAAAAAGGAATTTAAGGTGAATAAATCTCCCATCGAGCCGGTATAATGAACAGCTGAAAATAAAAATGCTGAGAGAACAACAGCAGCTGAGATTGATGCCCACTTTTTGTTATTAAACAATTTGTTGAAGAGAAGTATCAATATTGAAACAAGAAATACTCTAAAAAATAATTCTTCATAAAGTCCGGCTCCTAACGACAGAGCCAGCTTTTGTAAATAGGTGAGCTCCTCGATGGGATTTGTTGCAGACATATTGAGCAATGCCGTGGTGAGCGTAGAACTGATAAAGGCCACTATTACACCGTAGATTGCAGATTCAACAAGAAGCGCCGGAAAATACTTGAAATTGAGCGTTCTAAGGCGCTCACGTTCTTTATACAGAATGATAATTCCGGCCAATAAAACCACTAATAAACTGAAAGAAACCGCATTTACACCTAGTGAAGTAAATATCGTTTTAATCCAAACATCAACACTGATGCGTACAATCTGTTCGGCGGATGGTTGCGAAATAATGATGAGGCCTTCGTAGATCAGAAAAAGTGGCAGGCTAAATAGAAAACTGTACAGCAGTGTTTTAGTATCTGATAAATATTGCTTTACGGTATTCATATTATTGATTGGTGTAAATATTCACAAAAGGGTCATTCTCCGACTCGAGCTCTAATATTCGGTAAGCCTCTTGTGAAAGTTTCAATCCTGATATGGCAATTCTATCGTTGATTCGAACGAAAATTCCTTTACCTGTTTTGCTGTTTTCAACAAACAAGATACTTCCAATGGTGATATTGGAATGGGCCGCTGTTAGCGCTTCAGGGTTATACAACTCACCGGACGAAGTGGAATTTCCACGCTCTGAAACCTGATATGCGGAAGCTTCTACCCTTCCCAGATTTTGAAGCTTGGCCTCGGTTTTAAATGGGTTTTCAAAGTTTCCTGTTGGGGGTAATAGTACCGTAATCCGCTGATCGGCATTTAAAGAATTTAGATTGACCTCAGGATTTAACAAGCGGAGCTCATACTCTGTCATTTTGAATTTTTCCAGAAGTTGAGACACCGTTTCTCCTTCACTAATAGTGTACACCACAAAACTACCTTGGGGTGTATTTCCCTCAAAGTATTCCTGAGCAGAGGGCGCTACGCTGTCTTTCACTTTTCGAACCGTTAACCGTTGGCCAATTCGAAGCAAGTCGCTTTGCAAATCGTTAAGAGCACGTAATTCTGATAGCGACATCGAATGCGCACGAGCAATGGTTGTAAGATTGTCGCCACTTTTTACAATATAGAATGCATTTTCTTGAGGCTGCGAAATGGATATAAGTGATTCACCTTCTTCTATGGGTTCGGGAGTGGTTAATTCTTCTTGCCCAATGTAGTAAACAAGCTCCTGACCGATAGCGAGTGCATTATCATTTAGATTATTCCAGGCTCGCAACTCGGCTACCGAAACATCTAAGGTTCTGGAAATGGAATACAGTGTTTCTCCTGCTTTAACCTTATGCACTGCTTGTTCCTGAGCTGTTGCAGATGCAGTAAATAGGATAAGAAATAATATCACACTGAATAATCGATACATCATTATGATTCGGTTTCGAGTTGTAAAGTTAGCAGAGCGGTAGCGAGTTCTGATTTTGCGTGAACATCGCGTAAACGTTCCGCAACTTCAATTCCTTGTTTATAGGTAGAAATTGCCTTTTTGTTCTCATTTTGAAGCTGATACTGCCCTCCTAAATGATAATAAACACCAACATATTCTGGATCTCTACGGATAATATCCTCAAACAAAAGCACGGCTTCTTTCTGTTTTTGCACCTTGATTAATTCTAGTGCTAGGGCAAACTTCGAAAACAAATCATCTGGATGTTGCTTTATCCGTTGCAGAAGTGGCTTTATGTTTTTTGAGCTCATTACTTTCCAAAGTTCTGATAGCGTTCTTCAATTTCGGCCATGGAGTCACCACCAAACTTCTCTAAGAAAGCATTCGCAATTACCGGCGCAAGTACGCTTTCAGCCACAACAACGGCTCGTGGTAACGCACACACATCAGAACGCTCATAACGCGTATCCTGTGGTTCTAGCGAATGCATATCAACGGTGCCTAACGGATTTAACATTGTAGGGATTGGCTTCATTGCACCACGAACTATAATCGGTTGCCCGGTACTCATTCCACCTTCAATACCTCCGGCACGATTCGTTCCTCGCCCAAATGTAGTGCCATCGTGAGTAATTTCGTCGTGAACTTCATGTCCGGGACGCGCAGCAGCTTCAAATCCGTACCCAATTTCCACCCCTTTCATGGCTTGGGTACCAAGAATGGCTTGTGCAATTTTACCATCAAGTTTTTGATCCCAATGTGTATAGCTACCTAAACCAACAGGAACTCCTGTTATGATGATCTCATATACACCGCCAAGCGAAGATCCCGCTTTCCGGTATTTCTTAATTTCGTCTACCATGGCTTCCGAAAGGTTTTCGTCCAAGCAACGGACCTCTGAAGTATCCGCTGTTTTGTAAATGGATTCTGCACCATTGTTTAACATTGGATCAGTGATTGAACGAGCGTCTTCCCAGCTTCCATAGCCAGCAGAACCAATCCTGATCACATGCCCGCCAATTTCGATTCCAAAATGCTTTAAAAAAGCGCGAGCCACCGAACAGCAAGCTACCCGCATTCCGGTTTCTCTTGCACTTGAGCGTTCAATAACCGGACGAATATCATCGAAGCGATACTTTTGAGCTCCTACTAAATCCGCATGACCGGGGCGGGGCAAGGTGATTTTTTCGATGCCCTCAGCTTCGGTTTCTTTGTTCATTACTAACGGCCAGTTGGCTTTGTCTTTCTCAAAAGCGCGGTTTTCTAAAAACATAGCAATTGGCCCGCCCATCGTTTTACCAAATCGAACACCGGAATTTATGATGGCACGGTCTTTTTCCCACGCCATTCTTCCGCCACGTCCATACCCTTTTTGGCGGCGTGCTAAATGTTCGGCAATATAGTCTTCAGTAATGGATAAACCGGCAGGCACACCTTCTACAATTCCGGTTAAACCCGGGCCGTGTGATTCGCCTGCAGTTAAGTATCTGATCATAAAATAATTGTTTTCAAAAATTCTGCCCTTTAAATCAGGCTTCGGTAATCATTGCACAGTTTTCAATCAAAAGTGCCTATGGTTTCAGTTCAGCCTAAAGAACCAATGTATCGCACACTTCGATCGAATAGTTGCTCATTTAGTTTGATTGTTTTTGCGATTAAATGGCTCTTTTCTTCGCACGCAAAACTGATATCCTTTACATCAAGTTTTGCTGTTCGAGAAGCTATGGAGGAAATAATTGCAATGCCAACAGTGAAGTACGCTTTAGTATGCGTTTAATCAATGTGTAATTCTCACATTTAATGCGTTTTTGTGCGAACACTTAATTGAACTACTCCACCTAGATCGCTCAGTGAATTCCGGCTGATATCAACCTGCACTTTTCGTACATGAATTCCCACTCCGATACTCGCTCCTGCAAAGTCGAAATTTTCGTTTGTTCTTGCCAACTCGTGCTGCCATCGATTGTATCCAAATCGAAGAAAAAATTGTCGACTTAGTTCTGCTTCAGCGCCAAGAATAACATGTCTGAATAAATGTTCGGTAATACTCGCGTCGCTCTCATCACCGGGAACCTCTAGTTCCCAGTTATTTAATTGCTGAAGAGTGAGACTTAATTGAAACGGGAATCGCTCCGGTTTTTTTGAAAGTCCGACCGAAATATCGAAAGGGAGTTCCTCGCGGGTTTCATTAAAATAATTGATCTGATCTCCTAGATTCCTAACAGAAAAACCGGCACTAAAACGAGATTCTACATCGCGGTAATACATACCTGCCGAGCCCATTAAAGCAGAAGAGTTAAAGGCGCCGTACGCTGAATACACAAAATCGACCGAAGCACCAGCGTGGAGTTTTGGTGAAAGTTTTGTGCTCAAAGCAGAGGTAAATGCTAGATCGGATGCATTTAATGCGCCAAGCTCGTTCCCTTCTACATCAAACTCTGATAAATCCCCATAGCCGGCAAATCGGACTCCAAAACCTAGCGTACCAACTTTTGGAACATGTACTGCATAGTTCATGAAACCGTAACGAGCATCCGCCAAATAATTAACAAAGGTTGCATTTACATGATGTCGAGATGATTCATTTATATATGCCGGATTTAGAAACATCGTGCCCGAATTACCGTGAAAAAGCCCGACGTGATTTCCTCCTTGCGCGGCCATATCTGCTGCTGGAGTAACTTGCAAAAAACGATATACGGTGTTTGAATTGCTTTGGGCAGAAAGCAGTGGGGACCACAAAATAAAGCAGATTAATACTAAAAGTTGGAATCTCATAAAGATGCCGGCAAGAATGACAATTCGATGAAATGTTTTGTAATATAAGAATTGAGCAAGCAAGAAATATCCGTAGTTTAGTACGAATAGAAAATTCCTTCATGCATGGAAGCACTTAGGCAATTTGGCCAATACACTTTATTACTCTATCAGGCATTACGCTCGGTTACCGAGTTTAGTACTTATAGGAAAAATCTGTTCTCCGAGTTTGTGAAAATCGGTTATCAGTCTATTCCGATTATTATGCTTACAGGGGTATTTACCGGTGCCGTTTTAACTTTACAAACAGCCTACCAATTAGACACCGATTTATATCCCGTTACTATTGTTGGTTCTATTGTTGGTCAGTCAATTATCATTGAGCTTGCAGCTGTTATTGGCGGATTAGTACTAGCAGGCAAAGTAGGAGCCAGAATCTCTACCGAACTAGGAACCATGAGGGTTAGTGAACAAATTGATGCCCTCGAATCAATGGGTTTTAACTCGGTTACATTTTTGATAGTACCAAGAGTACTCGCTGGAATCTGCATGTTTCCAGTGTTATATATTACTGCTGCAACCATGGGAATTGGTGGAGGAATATTAGCAGGTGCTGTGGATGGAATTTTACCACCCGCGCAATTTATGCAGGGTGCACGTCAATTCTTTTTCCCGGAAGATGTCGTTTTTGGAATACTTAAATCCTTTGTATTTGGCTTTGTAATTACCTCTATTTCGTGTTTTAAAGGATATACCGCATTTGGTGGCGCTGAAGGTGTTGGGAATGCAACAACTCAAGCAACCGTACTAAGTTGTATTTATATATTATTAGCCGACTTTATTCTAGCAGCATTACTATTATAATTCATGATTGAAGTACGAAATCTTAAAAAAAGTTTTGGCGATAACCTGGTTTGGGAGGATGTCTCCTTCGACATTGAGGATGGCGAAACCACTGCAATCATTGGGAAGTCGGGCAGTGGAAAGTCGGTATTGCTCAAACATATGAATGCGCTGCTTTATCCTGATTCCGGCTCAATTCTAATTGATGGAGATTGCTTGTTTGAGCTTTCTTACTCTGAACTTCGCAAAACCCGACAACTTTTCGGCATCCTGTTTCAAGGCGGTGCTTTGTTCGATTCTATCAGTACTTTTGAAAATATCGCGTTTCCACTGCGTTATTTTACCGATATGGGTGAAGAAGAAATACAGGAAACGGTGAATGACGCGCTAAAGATGGTGAATTTGGAATCGGCAGGAAATAAATCCACCTCTGCTCTATCCGGTGGGATGAGGAAACGTGTTGGTTTAGCACGCGCCATTATTTTAAAACCGCGATACTTACTCTATGATGAGCCCACTTCCGGACTTGATCCGCAAACATCCGACGAAATCAACGATTTAATACTTGAAATGGCTGATACATTAGATATCACGTCGGTAGTAATTACTCACGATATGCATAGCGTACTCAGAATTGCAGAAAAGGTAGTATTTATTGATGGACAAAAACTTAGTTGGTTTGGTAGTGTAGAAGAAATGAAGAAAAGCGACCATCCACCATTAGTCGATTTTATTACAGCAAGTGAGTATCAGATATAGCTATTTTATTGCAATACAAGGAGCAAAATTCAAATGAATTTAAATAATGAGTTAAAAATTGGAATCGTCGTATTAGCCGCTACGGTTATCGCATTCTTCGGATTCCGTTTTATGCGAGATGAGCCATTGCTATCGAGCGTAAACATTCTAAATACCAAATACGATAGCGTTGAAGGCTTAGTTCGAGGTAGTAGTATTTACATGAAAGGGTTTAAGGTAGGAAGCGTTCGCCAGTTGCGTTATCTGCCAGAAGAAGACAGTGTGTTAGTGGTAATGAGCATTACAGAACCCATTCAAGTTACCGAAGGCTCTTATGCACAATTGGCTTCGCCAGACTTTTTAGGATCTGCGACCATTCAGATAATAAAATCAAGGAATTCAAATGTAATAGAATGGGAAGGATTTATTCCCGGTCGTAAAAAATCGGGAGTTCTGGATGCTTTCAGCAGCGAAGGTGCTTCGATGGCAGATTCTGTGCAGGTTACCTTAGAATTGGTAAACGAATTGTTACGCGGCATGAATAATTTAGAGGATGGTGCCGCTTCCGAAATTGAAGCTACTGTCTCGAATTTTAAGTCATTTAGTGAAGTTTTAGAAGAAGTGATCACCAACCGCCAGGCTGAAATTGATTCAATGATTTTTGCAACTAATAACACAATGCAAAATTTGAGTTCAATCAGCGACTCATCTTCCGATGATCTGCAAGCCTTACTGTCTAATCTGGAAGCTTTTAGTGCAGACCTTGACATGTTAAGTGAAAGTTTGGATGAGTCATCCAAATCATTGGAAAGTATTTTATCTAAAATGGATGCCGGAGATGGAACTTTGGCAAAAATGTTGAACGACCCGTCGTTGTACAACAATTTGGATAGCCTCACTTTTAACCTTAACGAATTGATCCAAAACATTCAGGACAATCCCAAGGAGTATCTCAAGCACATGCGATTGATTGAGATTTTCTAGGCCGTTTTTTTACAACACACTAATTGATATCTGATAGTTGATTCTCCTTTTTTATCACTAGTTGTGAATAAAAAATTGTTCCTAAAATCAGGATATCGGTGTATCATCTCGAATGAAAAATATCCTACTTTTTCTTGTCCCCACCCTCATCTGGGGCTCTACCTGGTACGTGATAAAATTTCAGGTGGGAGACGTCGACCCAATGCTTTCGGTTTCTTATCGTTTCCTGCTAGCCGGTTTGCTGTTACTTTTCGGACTCCGATTCACTTCTCACTGGCGAAGTTTTAAGCTTCGGGAACACGCATTTATAGGGCTTCAGGGATTAATGCTGTTCGGGATTAATTACTGGCTGATTTATATGTCTGAGTTGTATCTGACGAGCGGCTTAGTTGGCTTAATCTTTTCTTTGCTTGTATTCTTCAACATTTTGAATGCACGCATATTGTTAAAGCAGATAATCGAGCCAAAAGTGATAATTGGTGGTTTGTTAGGCATTTTTGGTACAGCTATGATTTTTTGGGACGATCTCCGCATTTTTTCCTTCGCCGACGGTAAGCTAACCGGCATGTTTTTAGCGATTGGAGGCACCTATGTGGCTTCGCTCGGGAATATAACCTCTGCCCGTAATCAAATGAGAGGAATGCCCGTGTTAGCTTCCAACGCGTTTGGTATGACTTACGGAGGAATCGCCATGATGCTTTTCGCACTCATTTCCGGTGTTGAGTTTTCCTTCGCCCTTAATGTAAGCTACGTTTCATCACTTCTTTATCTTGCCATTTTCGGCAGTATTATTGCGTTTGGAGCATATCTAACACTTGTTGGTAACATAGGCGCCGGTAAAGCCGCATATGTAAGTTTGATTGCGCCGGTCATTGCCCTCATTATCTCCACCGTTTTGGAAGATTACCAATGGAAAAACACCAGTATTTTTGGAGCACTTTTTATTTTGATTGGGAACCTCATTGCACTCATCAGTCGAAAGAAAAAGCATCCGGAGTCGCCACTAGAGCCAATAAACGACGATTAGCATCTCTCATCACTGAAATCTATATAGCCAATCGGAAAATAGACAATATTTAATGTTGCAACATTGATGTTTAAACTTTATTATTTCTCACGCTATTATTTATAACAACATTACACGCAATTATTATGAAAAAATTTAAAGTACCAACCATCGATCAAGTATCTGAAACCAACCAATCGGTTTTTGAAAATCTAAAAAAGAATGTGGGCTTTGTACCCAATCTTTATGCAACCTATGCTTATAACGATACTGCGTTATCAGATTATTTAACTCTACAAAACAGAAAGAGCACATTATCTTCTAAAGAACGCGAAATTATCAATCTGGTAGTTAGCGAAATCAACCAATGCTATTATTGCCTTTCAGCTCATACCGCCATTGGAAAAATGAATGGCTTTTCGGATGAACAAATCATTGAAATCCGCCAGGCGGATATTACTTTTGATGACAAATATGCTGCTCTTGCCCATTTTGTAAATAGTGCCGTAGAAAATCGTTCAAAGCCTTCGCAGGCAGCTATTGATCTGCTGTTTGAAGCCGGGTACACCGAGGCGCAATTAATAGATATCATTATGGTAATTGGTGATAAGATGATCAGCAATTTTATTCATGGCACTACCAATGTACCCATCGATTTTCCGGAAGCGCAGCCACTTGAAGAGCTTTTAGCGAATGCTTAATTCATAACATTTCATTAAAGGTCGGGGACAAAATTGATCCGGCCTTTTCTTATTTTTTAACCATGACTACAGCACAAGAAGAAATTCAACAAAGCAAAGGTTTTCAGAGCGAATGGCATAAACTGCGGGTCAATTTGCTCATCACCAATGGATGGTTAAAAAATCTGATTAAGGATTTTTTGGATGAGTATGACATTACCCAACAACAGTTTAATATTCTGAGGATTTTACGTGGCGCAAAAGGCGAACCGCTCTCCACTAACGACTTAAGCGATCGAATGATCGATAAAATGTCAGATGCCTCCCGTATTGTTGATCGTTTGATTTCGAAAAACTTAGTGCGCAAGAATCCTTGTCCGCACGACGGCCGTAAAATTCAGGTTTTTATAACCGACGAAGGTGAATCTTTACTTTCAACCATTGATGCCGAAATGGACGCTTTCGATGCAAAATTCGATGCCCTTTCGATTGAAGAGGCTAGTACTTTGAATCAGCTATTAGAAAAATTACGCGGTTGATCCCTTCAAATAGGCATTAAATAAACTTCCCGCTACTCTAGCTGTTTTCCCTTCTTGATCAAAGATTGGATTTAGTTCGCAGACATCCATCGAGATTAATTTCCCACTTTCCTGAGTCACTTTTAGAATGCTCAAAGCATCCTGTATCCGAATTCCATTCCATGCCGGGGCACTAACTCCGGGTGCTATAGTAGCATCGAACACATCCAAACAAATGGTGCAATAAATGTGAGTCTGCTTCTCGATAAAAGCTTTAACTCGATCTAAGGATGAGTCCAAACTTGTTAACACGTGCGAGTTGGTTGTCCAATCCGCACCCATCGATCGAGCTTTATCCAAGAGAAAACGGGTGTTATTATCCTCGTTCAATCCAAAAGCATGATAACCGAGCCTCAAATTTTGCTCATTGCAATAATCGAATACTTGTAAGGCCCACGAACCCGAATGTGCGCCGGAATCATAGGCTCGCATATCCAAATGGGCATCAATGTTTAGAATTCCGAGACTGAATTCAGCCTCTGTTTTTTTCAGGTGATTTAAAATCCCCATCAAATGACCAAATGCCGTTTCATGACCCCCACCAATCACAAAGGGTTTTGCTTTGGCAGCTAGTAATTGCCCGATGGTGACGGCCAGATTCGATTGTGCTTTTTCCAGATTTTGACCAACAACTTCAATATTTCCCAAATCAAAAAAACTGTCTTTTTCTCCGTGGTAGCACAACGATCCTATCGCTTTTCGAAAGTAATCAGGACCATCAGATGCTCCAACTCTGCCTTTATTTCTACGAACACCTTCATCACTGGCAAAACCAATTATCGCAACGTGATCTTTTTTAAGCTGATTGAGCTCCGGATTACATTTCACCACCTGATGCAATCGAAATTGTGATTCATCAGTGGCAGAATCAATTCTACCTGACCAAATCCCATCTTTCACCGGCATGATATGTTGTACTTTATTAGTCATAAATGTTGCAATCGCTCCCAATGATGGTACAATGTGGTCGAAGTTGTCCTTGGCGATAAAAAATATTGCGGTAATCGTCGGTTTCGAAAATGGTAACCCTTGCTTCTTTTCCTTTTTCGATGGTGCCCACATGCTGTCGAAGTGCATAGCCGGCGCGATACGTAATGGCCGCCAATGTTTCTACTATCGTTAATTTTTGTGATGCTCCTAAAAGTGCGGCCTGAGTTACCAAATCGCCCATAGGAGCTGATCCGGGATTCCAATCGGTGGCAATAGCAAGAGAAGCGTTGTTATCCAATAAAGTTCGAGCAGGAGTGAATTGCATACCCAACCCAAGTGATGCACCCGGTAAAGCCACGGCAACCGTATCCGAGTTTCCAAAACGTACTGCCGCTTCGTCCTGAGTTTGTTCAAGGTGATCTGCTGAAACGCAGCCCAAACTTACTGCCAGTTCTGCCCCACCCTTCGAAAACTGATCGACATGCATGGTCATTTCAAATCCCAAATCCTGCATTTCTTTTGCGTACCACTCGGCTTCTTCAATTGAAAAAGCGCCTTGCTCAACAAAAATATCGGCTCTCGCTGCCAGCTTCTCTTTTTTGATGACCGGTACCACTTCGCGAATTAGCATTTCCAGATAATCTCGATTTGAACCTTCAAAATCGGATGGTTTCAGATGTGCCCCTAGAAACGTGGGGATTAATATTGCCGCTGTTTGCTCATTTGCTGTTTGAATAGCTCGCAGCATTTTAAGTTCATCATCAACAGATAATCCATATCCCGATTTTACTTCAATAGTGGCGATTCCTCGCTTTAAATGATCTTGCACTTGATTTAAAATCACTGCCACCAATTCCTCTTCCGATGCAGCACGTGTTGCCCTAACGGAATCCATAATTCCACCACCTGTTTCAGCAATCTCCAGATAACTCTTGCCGGCAACTCGTAGGGCATAATCATGTACGCGATTACCACCCCAACATAAATGAGTATGACAATCCACAAAAGCCGGTAAGGCCACTACTTTTTTATCTGAAATGGAAATCCGCTGCTCATCGGGAAACACTTCTTTCAACGATTCGAAACTCCCGATTTCAACAATCCGACCATTCCTGATCACAATACCGGCATCTTCAATAATCGAAAGCTGCTCATCCAAAAGCCCTCCATGTAGCGGCAATCCCGACATGGGTAAACACTGAGTAAATGGTCCGTAAAGCATAGTTAATATTATTTATTTCAGAACTGTTATTGTTTGTTTTGATTAAGAAATCATACACCTAATTCTCAAATCTCCTATTCGCATACTTGTAATTCATTTCCGACCTCACCCTGTCCCTCTCCTTGGCAAGGAGAGGGGACTTTGGAAAAGGTTCGTAACTATATCAACGAGTCCTCCTCCTTGAGAAGGAGGAGACAGAGGAGGTCGAAAAATCATATTATCAACCCGTGCTCTTCCCCAACTTCCGTTGCGAGTTCATAACCCGCATCATGATGGCGAAAAACTCCCATTGCAGGATCGTTGTGTAAAACTCGCTTCAGGCATTTTTCAGCTCTATCGGTTCCATCTGCTAACACTACCATTCCGGCGTGCTGACTGTATCCCATCCCAACACCGCCGCCATGATGGAAACTAATCCAGGTTGCACCACCGCTAGCGTTCGACATTAAATTGAGTAATGGCCAGTCGCTTACGGCATCGGTGCCATCTTTCATGCCTTCAGTTTCTCTGTTTGGAGATGCAACCGAGCCACAATCCAAATGATCGCGTCCAATCACTATTGGAGCTTTTACCTTTCCATCTCGCACCAAATCGTTGAAGATTTTCCCTGCTTTTTCTCGTTCGCCCATCCCTAACCAGCAAATGCGGCAAGGTAATCCTTGAAAAGCTACTAGTTCGCCGGCTTTATCCAACCAGTTGATGAGCGCTTTGTTTTCGGGAAATGCTTCTTTCAGCGCTTGGTCGGTGGTGTAAATATCTTCAGGATCACCGGATAATGCTGCCCAACGAAACGGGCCTTTTCCTTCGCAAAAAAGCGGACGAATATAGGCCGGAACAAATCCCGGAAAATCGAAGGCATTTTCAACGCCGCCTTGTTTTGCATAAGCCCGAAGATTATTCCCATAATCAAAAGTGATTGCTCCTCTATCTTTGAGCGTCAACATATGGCGAACATGTCGAGCCATGCTTTCTATCGATCTGTGTTCGTATTCTTTGGGATTGGATTTCCTCAACTCGATGGCTTCTTCCAATGAAATCCCATGAGGTACATAGCCATTCAATGGATCATGAGCGGATGTTTGATCCGTAAGAATATCGGGGGTGATTCCATCTTCAATCAGTTTTTCCAGCACATCTCCAATATCGCCAACCAGACCTACCGAGATGTTTTCTTTTTTCTCTTTGGCATCCACCACCCATCGAATGGCTTCCTCATACGAGTGCGTCATTCTATCGATGTACTTGGTTTTGATTCGTTTTTCGATGCGACTCGGATCAATATCCACACCCAAAAAAGTAGCTCCGGCCATGGTAGCTGCTAAAGGTTGAGCCCCTCCCATTCCACCAATTCCACCGGATACCAAAAGCTTGCCCGAAAGATCTCCACTAAAGTGTTTATCAGCACAGGCTACGAAAGTCTCGTAGGTTCCTTGAAGAATTCCCTGAGTTCCAATATAAATCCACGAACCGGCAGTCATTTGTCCGTACATCATCAAACCACGTGATTTCAACTCATTAAAATGATCCCAATTCGCCCATTCTGGTACTAAATTGCTATTCGCAATGAGCACTCGTGGCGCCTCAGGATGGGATCGAATTACGCCCACCGGTTTTCCGGATTGCACCAACAAACTTTCATCGTTTTCCAGAGTTAGTAGCTGCTCGATGATTTTTTCCAGAGCTGCTCTATTTCGCACTGCCTGACCATTTCCACCATACACGATAAATTCATCGGGATTTTCGGCCACTTCCGCATCCAGATTATTCAGCAGCATACGAAGTGGAGCCTCTGTCTGCCAGCTTTTGGCATTTAATGTTGCTCCGGTTGGTGCTTTGTAGTTGGGATGAGCAGCGTAGGTATTAAGAAAGTCCGAAAGCTTCATCTAAATCTCCGTTCAATGAAATGTTTAATTTTTTTGCGGTTTGATTGGCGACCTGATTTAACGCGAGTGAAGTAATCAATTGCTGTGCTTTGGCAATATCTACCCCAAACACGCGATCCTGATCTGCGTGATCTATTTTAGTACGAACTAAGGCATGGCATTCTTCCAGAATTGGACCCGATTTCATGGGACGACGGAAATCGAAAGCTTGTGCGGCCGTTACCAACTCAATCGAGAGAATTTTGCTGATGTTGTCGATCACTTCATTCAGTTTTCTGGCACTTATGGAGCCCATACTCACGTGATCTTCCTGCCCAAGAGAGGTTGGAATGGAATCGGCAGATGCGGGAAAACACAGCGATTTGTTCTCACTAACCAGCGCTGCCGATGTGTATTGAGGAATCATGAACCCTGAATTCAGACCAATGTCATTCATCAGAAGTTTTGGTAGTCCTTCATTTCCTCCTTCAAGCAACAAATAAATTCGTCGATCAGAGATATTTCCCAGTTCATGAGCTGCTACGGTCAAATAATCGCAGGGAATAGCTAATGGTTGTCCATGAAAGTTTCCTCCGCTGATGGATTCCTCAGCGGATAAAATGATGGGGTTGTCGGTTACCGAATTGATCTCAATCTCAACCAACTCTTTAACATGCTTCCAGGCATTTCGGGAAGTCCCGTGCACCTGCGGAATACAACGAATGGAATAGGGATCTTGCACCCGTCCGCATTCGGCATGACTTTGCAACATCTCCGAACCATTCAATAAAGTCCGCATTCGATGAGCGACCAACTTGCATCCATCAAACGGGCGGATGTCATGCAATTGCTTCTTAAACGGACTTGCAGAACCGAGCACGCCTTCCAAACTCATTGCCCCGATAATGTCGGCCACATCTAAATAGTGATACATCCGATACACTGCCCAGGCTGCGTGAGCGGCAATAAATTGTGTTCCGTTGATGAGTGCCAAGCCTTCCTTTGCTTGTAATTTTAGTGGCGTCATACCAAGCTGCATGTAGGCCAAATCAGCGGAAACACGTTCCCCTTTCCAATCGAATTTTCCTAAACCAATCAGCGGTAAAAACAGATGTGCCAGCGGTGCCAAATCTCCGGAAGCACCCACCGATCCCTTTTCAGGAACCACCGGAATCATGTCCTGATCCACAAAAAATAACATCCGCTCCAGCGTCTCTTCCCGGATGCCTGAGTAACCAAAACTTAAGTTGTGCAGCTTTAGAATCAGCATCATTTTGGCGAGCTTGGAATCAATGGCGTTACCCACACCCACACTGTGACTCCTCAAAATGTTTTCCTGTAACTGTCGGGTATCTTTTTTGGAAATGGTGGTGTTACAAAGCGGACCAAAACCGGTATTTATTCCATAAACCACATCTCCACGCTCCACAATCTCATCCACATAGCTACTGCTTTGTCGGATTTTATTCCGAACTGTTGGAGTCAGCTCTCCTTTTCGCCGACCTTCAGCCAAATCAACCAACACCTGAATCGTCAGGCGATCTTCACCGAATTTAAATTTCATATCTCATTCCAATTTGACTAAATGTATGTCGCTCTTCCGATAACTTGTAATTACCAATTTTTATATATTGATAATTATGAGTAATGAATTAGAGTTGCGACATCTACGCTATTTTAGAAGAGTTGCCAAAGAACTGCACTTTGGCAAAGCGGCCGAGCAGTTGTATGTAACACAGCCTGCACTTAGTCGGCAAATAAAGCAGTTGGAAGAAATTCTTGGCGTTTCCTTATTTCTCAGAACCAAGAGAAGTGTGCAGCTCACCAAAGCCGGTGAATATTTACTCGCCGAATCTAATCAACTATTTGAGCACCTTGAGTTCGTTAAAGACAATCTTCGGCACATTCAAAATGGAGATCAGGGAGAACTGAGAATCGGATTTGTGGGGTCGGCTATGCAATCGGTAATTCCCGAGCTATTGAAACATATCAATATAGAATCGCCGGGAATTCATACCGTGCTTACTGAACTGCCGAATCAGCAGCAAATCGATATGTTAAAAACCGATCAGCTGGATATAGGTTTTATCCGAACCTTGCGACTTCCATCAGGTATCGAAAAACTGGATGTGATGGAAGAAAACTTTTGTTTGGTTGTTCCCGAGCAATATCCGTTAGATCAGCACTCATTTTCATCAGTATCGGACTTAAAAAATGAATCGTTTATCTTGTTTTCGAGTCAGTACAGCCACGGTTATTTTGATAAAATCATGAGCATTTTTGAGGATGCCGGGTTTAGTCCACAAGTTGCGCATGAGTCGGTACATGCAAGCTCGATATTTCGGCTTGTGGAGCATGGACTGGGAATTGGAATTGTACCAAGTAGTCTAAAACAGGGCTTCAATTTGAATATCAAATTCATTGAACTTACCCAAATTCCCCAGCGAACTACACTTTCTTCCGTTTGGAAGACCAACCATCGCAATCCTTTGGTAGATCGGGTAATACCTCTTCTAAAAGCGCTCTAAAATCTGATTTGGGAATGTTCTTTACCTCAATTACTATGTGGGAATCCAATCTAACTAACCCACCAAACTATGGAACATGCAATCAGCTGGTTTGAAATTCCTGTTTCAGACATGGAACGTGCCACCACTTTTTATGAAACTATTCTGGATATAAAACTCGCCTCACTAGATATGGGTGATGAATTTAAGATGGCTACTTTTCCCGGTGATATGGAATCGGTATCGGGTGCACTGGTTTTTAACGATAGCTGGTACAAACCAAGCTCTACGCACGGCCCATTAGTATATTTGAATGCAAATCCCGATATACAAGTTGTATTGGATCGAATTGAACCAGCCGGTGGTACGATCACTATTCCGAAACGACAGATTTCTCCCGAACATGGACACATGGCAGTTTTTGAGGATTCGGAGGGAAATCGAATTGCTTTACATTCCAATCATTAATCGCGGAACAAACGAATTGAATTACCGTAATTGATTCGGAATTAAATGCAGGCTTTATGAAAAAAGGAATCAGTTTTGGGATACTGGCGCTCGTACTTAGTGCCGCTACTTTTGGGCAAACAATGGATGAAGGCATCGAGCTTTTTGAATCCGGAAATCACGAGGAAGCTGCTTCGGTTTTTGAATCACTTAAAAAAACACAGTCCGAAAATCCTCAACTATACTTTTATTTGGGTCGAATTGAGTTCGACAAAGACGAATACAAAAAAGCCACAAATTTATTCGAAGAAGCCGCCGAGCTGGATGATGACAATTCTTTGTATCGAATGTGGATGGGGCACTCGTTTGGGAGACAAGCTCAAAATGCATCGGTGTTACGCCAAGCCGGATTAGCCCGTAACAGTCGTAAAAACTACGAAAAAGCCATTGAGCTGGACCCAACAAATGTAGAAGCGCGCGAAAGTGCGATGGAATATTACCTGCAAGCACCGGGCTTTTTAGGTGGTGGAAGAGACAAAGCTGAGTTACAAGCTTCTGAAATCGAAACATTAGATACCGAAGCCGGAATTCGCGCCTGGGGCCGAATTTACACCTATTACGATGAAGTTGATTTTGCGAATTATCACTATAAGTCTGCGATAGAAAACCATCCTGAAATTATGGTATCGTATTATCGCTTATACACCTTTCATTTTAACAATCAAAATTACGAACAGGCCGCCGACATCGCCATTCAACAACTTCAAGTAAACGATACCACCGCTGCTATTTATCACAATCTGGCGAATGCACAGCAACGGTACGAGTTGTTTGATCAAGCCATGGAAAACTACGAAAAAGCCTTAGCCATCGATCCTGAGTTTAGTGGCAGTTGGTACCAAATTGGCCGACTCGCAGCCGTATCCGGCAAGTACTTGGAAACAGGTCTTAATTATGTGGAGCAATTTATCGCGATTGGGGACGAACTTGGTGCTACCAATCTCGCTTGGGCTAATTATCGAAAAGGAAGTATTCTCGAACACTTGAATCGAGAAGCGGAGGCTAAAGCGTCGTATCAACAAGCATTGCAGTTTGATCGCGATCACGAAGAAGCCAAGAAAGCGCTGGCAGCTATGAATTAATCGGAACTCTCGGATTTACGCTTCGACTTTTTATTCTCCAGCTTCATGGCGAAGTACGCCGCTCCTACAATGGCAGCATCGTTCTTAAATTCGGCGGGTTTAAAACGTGTACTCAGTTTTATGTATGGGAGTGTTTTATGCGCTTTGGCACTAAGTTGTCCACCGATGATAAACATCTCAGGGTGAAACAGCTTTTCGTAGTGCTCTAACACAAACTGAATACGTTTTGCCCACGTCTTCTTTTGAATTCCCTCTTCTTTTCTGGCACGATTGGATGCCCGTTCTTCAACGGTAATTCCCTTAATTTCGATGTGACCAAGCTCCGTATTGGGAACCAAAGTTTCATCTACAAACACAGAAGATCCAATGATATCGCCCACGGTTAGTATTACGATGGTTCCTGAAATTCCTTTTCCAACACCAAAAGTTACTTCTGCGAGTCCGGCTGCATCCGAGGCGTTCAAAGCATATACATCACAGCCGGTGATTTCGGAGAATAAATGATCGGCATCAGCATCTACCCAGGCTTCGTTTAGCACGTGCGTTGTAAGAATTCTTCCTTTTCGAACTGCGGCAGGCAATGCCACTCCAACCGGACCATCCCAATCGAATTTCTTAACCACTTTATGCATTTTTGAGATGAGCTTGTGCGGGCGCGTATCTTCAATTTTATCAATGGATTTTTTACCGGATAAAATCTCTCCTTTTTTGGTATCAACGATGGCACCTTTTACGCTGTCTTCCTCAATTACAATTCCTAGAACTTCCAATGGCTTAACAATTTGGTAACACGGGATTCAAACATAAGGAAAGCCGAATAATATCCAATGTTAAATCTTGAGGAATCTTGAGTTGATTGAGATAAGGATGCAGCTTTGTTTCTGGTATTTAACTCGAAGGACTGAAGTCCTTCTCTTGATAAAAGTTCAATGTCAAAGGCTACTGGTTCAAGCGTCCGCTTGGACTTGATTAAAACCCTGTAGTTCGATTCTTGGCTGAAACCGCACAAGCGGACGCTTGCGCTAGGTGAGGGACATCCTCCCATCAACAAAAAAGGTGAGCACTTTTCAGCACTCACCTCAATTCAATTCGTAATTCTAAACTCAGAATTCGTATTTCGTAATTCTTCAGTTTTCCACCAGCACCCAGCCTTCCTGATCAACCATACGCTTGGCGTGTTTCCACTTGATCTGCTTGGTTTCGCCGGTGTTCATATTCTTAACTTCACCCATAGTTGATGGAATATCATTATTTGCAGATATGGATATCTCCAACATATGCATCGACGCTCTATCATATCTTCAATCTAATAATTCTACGTCACTTTATGGATATGTACTCATGCACAATCATTTACACTTAGTAATTGAAGCAGATGATATTCCCAATATTATCAGAAGATTTAAGTCTTTTACTGCACGCAAAATAATCGATCTACTAAAGGCAAAAAACCAAATCTACTATTTGCGGAAACTGGAAACGAGGAAACACGATCCCACCCTAGCGCAGACTTGCTACACTTGCGCTAGTTTAGGGGCTTGCGCTAGTTTAGGGCACTTCATATCATTTACCCTTAACTAAGTCCTGTTTCAATAATTCAAATAAATTTAAAATAGATTCTGATTGATTTACAGTACTTACGATTTCATCAAATTCCCCCCCTGATTCCCAAAAATACCTATCTCTATAAATCTTATCTAGGATCAACTTCTTAACATCCAATAAGTTGTAGATTTTCTTGTTCTCTTTATATTTAAATTTGACTCTAATATTCTGTTCAAGAAAAACATTATACCCCCAAAATAGACCAATACTATTTAACTTAGTTGCCTCCTTTATTATCCAGCTCTTTCCAGTACAATCAATCAATAGAAGGTTATTAAAATAACCACCTTTTAGTACGTAATTTGTAGTCTTTGTTAATACATCAACATTTTGACAGTAATCAAAGGTTGTTTTGTCAAGCGTTATTATTGGAAAGTTAAATGGATATTTGGTCATTTTCTAAAAGCTGTAATATAAAATCTGGTTCAAGCGTCATACCGCGTCTGCGCTAGTTTGGGGGTATTTCAATCAATTCTTAAAGTATCTACTTGACAATTAAGCTGATTTTTAGCGCCTATTTTATCTGACCATATAAATACTTTATGTATATCATCTGTCTCAAAGAAATAATCTAGAAAGTTTACATCTTGATATAGTGTGTCTTTCAAAAGTTGATCTTTGATTGTCCATATTTCATAATTCAAATTTCCTTCTGAATAATGTTCAATTTTTAACTTCTTTGGGAATAAAGTGTCTACAGAAGTTTGAAATTCAATTCTAAGTTTAAAAGTATTTAATTTTAAAGAGGAGCTCATTTTCATTTCAAACCTTCCGCACTCTCCCAAATAGTTATAAATAGAACTACCTTCAAGTTTATACACTCTTACTGTATCAAAAAAGAAACAGTTAGCAGAAGCGAGTATAAGAAGAGATATGATGACAATCTTAAAGACCTGCATCCTGATCATATTTTAGCGCAAGCGTCATACCGCGTTCAAAATCAATTCTTGTTTTAGATTTTTAGTTGGGTCATATGGTTGCTCATTTTTCCATAGACTGTACATAAGAATTAATAATTTTCTTGCCACAGCAATCACTCCTTGTTTCTTAGCCTGTTGGCCCACCCTAGCGCAAGCGTCCGCTTGTGCTCTTCCTATTCCATATTTAGTAACATATTTCCACATCAATTATCCCCGGTTTTCCGTAATAATTTCGAGCGCTGCTATACATCCAATGTTCCGGACTTTCAACATAGCCTGCCACCACAGGATTATAGTGTAAATATTCAAACTTTTGCTCCATTATTTTATTTCCCGATAATTCGATGGGATGATTATGTTGTTGCCATAATTGCCACCCACGGTTGTTTCCATTCTTTCTGCCTGCTCTTTCAAACATCCATAACAACCATTCTCTTCTACTTTCTTTGGGATAGGTTTGAATGTCTTCTTTAATAACTCTGGATGTATAGCTCTTTAAGTCGCGCATTATATCCTGCATTGGTTTGTCTTTCGTTCCGATTATTAAATGAACGTGACTTGGCATTATACACCAGGCATATAGAATTAATCCTTTTTCCTTTTGGCAGAATTTCAAGCTTTCAACTATTCGATCGCAATAAACACTTCTGGTAAAAACATCCACCCAATTAACCGTAGCGAAACTTACAAAATAGGCCTGTTGTTGATCTAAAAACTTATATTTTCTACTCATACTTTTATTCTTTTTGTAAGTATGACACCGTACAGTATTACTCCTTACATTAGAATATGACTAATCACTTTGCCATGTTGGATACACTGGTTCAAGCGTCCGCTTGGACCAAATTAAAAACCTGTAGTTCGATTCTTGGCTGAAACTGCACAAGCGGACGCTTGCGCTAGTTTTGGGCACAATAATCCTGTGGTAGCCGGTTTTATTGACAAACCCGAAGATTGGCGGTGTTCTTCCGCTAGAAATTATCTTGGTTTGAAGGCGGTGATACCAATTACGTTATTTAGTGGATAGTATATTTATTTAGAGGCAGAGCCTCTTGTGGGCGTTACATAGCGGAGCTATGTAACGAGTAATAGCGGACGCTTGCGCTAGGTGAGGGACATCCTCCCATCAACAAAAAAGGTGAGCACTTTTCAGCACTCACCTCAATTCAATTCGTAATTCTAAACTCAGAATTCGTATTTCGTAATTCTTCAGTTTTCCACCAACACCCAGCCTTCTTGATCTACCATGCGCTTGGCGTGTTTCCATTTGATCTGCTTGGTTTCGCCGGTGTTCATGTTTTGGATGGTCACCTGATCGTTTCGGCCGGGCTCAGCTGCTACTTCCACCGGTTTACGTTTCACATTCGGTCCCATTGGATTTTGTTTTGGGGTAGCGTCTGTTCCACCGGCTTGAAGTCCCATTCCGGTTGCATCGGCTTGGGTGGCGGTCATTCGGGAGGTATCGTATTTCGATTTTTCCTGCTGCGCCTGTTGCAATTCGCCGTTGTTTGCCTGCGCTTCAGGGAAGGATTTCCAAATCAAAGAAATAGCCTCCTGATTGATCATATCCAGTAATTGCTTGAACATATCGAAGGCTTCCTTTTTGTATTCCAGCAATGGGTTTTTCTGTGCAAACGAACGAAGCCCAATCCCTTCTTTTACCGAATCCAATTCGCGTAAATGCTGCATCCACTTATCATCAATAACAGAAAGTACCGCTGCACGCTCTAAGGCACGGGCTACTTCACGGCCTTCGTTTTCGAGCGCGGCTTCCACATCTACCACCACGCGCATTCTGCGAATTCCATCTGTAAATACAATCTGAACTTTGCTTGGGCGACGCTCCGGATCGGCTTCCGAAATCCGCTTCATCACTTCGTACAACGGCTTCGCCATTAAATCTTCTTTGCGCTTGTACACATCCAATGCACGATCGATGATCATCTCAGTGAGTTCAGATTCATCTTTCTTGCGCCATTCTACAGCTTCAAATTCTACATCAACGGCAAGCTGACGCAGGATTTCTTTGTGAAGCCCTTCATAATCGCCGGCAGCCACATGTTCGTAAACAATAGACTCCACCAACTCCTCAAGCATCCCAAGAATATCAGTCCGGAGCTGATCTCCCAACAAGGCGTGTTTACGTCGGGCGTAAATCACATTACGCTGATTATTCAACACATCATCATATTCCAGCTGTCGCTTTCTGATGCTAAAGTTATTCTGCTCTACTTTCGATTGCGCTCTTTCCAGCGACTTGGTAATCCAAGGATGGGTGATCACTTCGCCTTCTTCAAAACTCAGTTTGTCCATCACTCCGGCTACACGATCACTCATAAACAGAGCCATCAGCTTATCTTCCAACGACACATAAAACTGCGACTCACCCGGATCTCCCTGACGACCGGATCGACCACGAAGCTGAAGATCAATTCGGCGAGATTCATGGCGTTCGGTTCCTAAAATGGCTAAACCGCCATTCTCTTTCACTTCTGGAGCCAGCTTAATATCGGTACCACGACCAGCCATGTTGGTTGCTACCGTTACGGCGCCGGGCTGCCCCGCTTGCTTCACAATTTCGCTCTCGCTGGCGTGTTGCTTTGCGTTTAACACGTTGTGCGGAATTCCGGCTCGCTTCAACATTCGGCTCATGGTTTCCGAAACATCCACGCTGGTAGTACCCACCAAAACAGGTTGCCCTTTTTCGTGATATTCCCGAATTGTGTCGATGGCAGCATTGAATTTTTCGCGTTTGGTTTTGAATACCAAATCTTCTTTATCATCCCGCTGAATAGGGCGATTGGTTGGAATAACTACTACGTCCAACTCATAAATCTCGTTGAATTCACCTTCTTCTGTTTCCGCAGTACCGGTCATACCCGAAAGCTTGTTGTACATCCGGAAGTAATTCTGCAGCGTAATGGTGGCATAGGTCTGAGTAGAAGCTTCCACCTTTACATTTTCTTTGGCTTCAATCGCCTGATGCAATCCATCGGAATAACGGCGACCGGAAAGTACACGGCCGGTGTGTTCATCCACAATTTGAACCTTGCCGTCCTGAACGATGTATTCTTCTTCTTTCGCAAAGTTGGTATAAGCTTTTAACAGCTGATTTACGGTGTGAATACGATCTCCACGTTCTGCAAATAAGCGATGCAGTTCACTGAACTTTCGTTCTCTTTCTTGCTGAACTTCCATCTTCGCTTCAGCAATCTTTTTCTCTTTATAATCGTCGCTGAAGTCTGAATTATTTTCGATTTCGGCGATTTTAGACGACTCCAGCAACTCGATTTCTTTTTCCAGTGTTGCAGTTTCGGAACCTAAATCCGGGATTACAAAGAAATCGGGATCTTCCCCTTTTTTGGTTACGAACTCGCGGCCTTTTTCCGTCATTTCGATGGAGTTCATTTTCATATCCACCGAGTAGTACAGATACTCATCCACAATCGGCATGTTTTTGGCGTTATCAGCCAAATAAAACGATTCCGTTTTTTGGATCATTTTCTGAATGGTCGGCTCCTGCAGCATCTTGCGGAAACGGGAATTTTTAGGAAAACCACGTTGTACTCGGAATAGAGCTAATCCGGCTTCTTCCTCATTTCCATCATCCAAATGTTTTTGTGCTTCGGCAACCAAATTTGAAACCAGTTTTTTCTGGGCATTCACCAAGGCCTCAATACGCGGCTTCATGTCGATGTATTTATCCGACTTGTTATCATTAGGAACAGGTCCGGAAATAATGAGTGGTGTACGGGCTTCATCAATCAAAATGGAATCAACCTCATCAATAATGGTGTAGTTATGCTCGCGTTGTACCAGCTGCTCTTTGCCAACCACCATGTTGTCGCGCAGATAATCGAAGCCAAATTCGTTGTTGGTTCCATAGGTTATATCGGCGCGGTACGCTTTTCGACGAGCTTCGGTATTAGGCTCATAATTATCGATACATGCTACTTCAATTCCGTGGAAATTAAAGATTGGCTCGTTCCACTCAGCATCACGTTTCGCCAGATAATTGTTTACCGTAATTACATGCACACCTTTACCGGAAAGCGAGTTCAAATACGCCGGAAAAATAGCTACCAGCGTTTTACCCTCACCTGTTTTCATCTCTGCGATTTTCCCCTGATGCAGCACAATTGCACCAACCAGCTGCACATCGTATGGAATCATGTTCCAAGTAATTTCATCGCCGGCTACCTTCCAGGTCTTCCCGACAAATCGGCGGCAGGTATCTTTAAGCACCGCATAAGCCTCGGGCAAAATGTCATTAAGTACATCTTCGATGATGTCCAATTCTTGCTGTTCCAATTCATCTAGTAATTCAGCAAGTCTTCGGTTTTCGCTAGGATTGGATTCCTCAATGTTATCAAGTTGCTTTTTGGTCTCTTCAATCTGAGCCCGAACATCAGCGGTAGCATCCTGAATTTTTTTTCTGAAGCCTTCCGTTCTTTCTTTTAACTCTTGATCGCTCAGCTTCTCCATCTCGGGGCCGTAAGCTTTTATTTTATCTACAATCGGCTGGATGGATTTAATGTCTTTTTCGCTTTTTGAGCCGAACACTTTGGTGATCAGCTTTCCTACTTTATCTAGCATAATCTCGCTTGGAGTGGATATTATTTATTCAAACAGCCTTAAAGTTAACCTTTAACCATAGGTGGTTCAACTGTTCTGCATTGTTTTGACAAATATTGAGCCAATTTTCTTGCGCTGACAGATTGTTTACACATAAAAAAACCCCGGCGTAAACCGGGGCTTGGCCAAATTTGATATTTGGTCGTCATAGTATTATTCGCCTTCAAACAGATGTTCCGGCTTCCATGCCAGCTGTGTTTCTTTCATCGATTGCTCACCAATACGGTTCGCTTCTTCCATATTATCTGTAAGTTCATCTGCAACTACAAATGGTAACACTTTACTTGTTTCTGTTATTAGTTGTGCCATACGTTCTAAACTGTCTGCTGCGAAATTCGCTAGTTCATCATGCTTACTTTCAATGGCTAGCGTATTTAGCATTGTATATCCACTTGCTGTCATGCTTAATGCTGTATAGTTATCTCTCATAATTTTGGAGACTGCATCTTCGCGGATGGTTCCGATACTTCCTGCAATGGTTCCGAGTACGCGTGCTGCGTTCTCTCTAAATTGATCCATCTTAGATTCATTCAACAGGCCATCAAAACTTTCTAAGGTATTTAATTGATTAGTTAATGAAATATCAATGTCGTTTAGTAAGCTCACTGCTTTCGTATTCTTTACGACATCTGAACTTTTCTGCGACCGTACCGCACTTAATAGATGTTTATTGTAATTAAATAATTCTGTAGTGTAATCTCTTAATTTATCGTTACTCATAATGTATTTTAACTGCTGTTTTTATTCAACTTCACTTATATAAAGGCGATTACCGCCTAATTTGTTCCGTAATGCGATTAGATGTACCCAATCAACCATATAGGAACTACTTATTATTACAAGTTGTAGGATTCAGACAGAGCTGATTAGCTTATTCAAAACCTTTTTTCTGATGCAAACTGTAGTTGATTTATTATCCGGTACCCAAGTGGCCGTTTCTTTGGCAGGACTTATCCTACTCGGTGTGTATGAAAGTTTGCATCCATTTCTCGATTTTTATCAACAGAAAAAGAATAAACGCACCAAACATTTTGCTCGTAATCTGGTGCTTGGAGTAGTTAATGCGATTGTCATCGTAACACTATTCAGTGGATTGTGGCTTTGGGCAACAGTTTGGGCCAATGAACATAATTTCGGACTCTTTAACTGGTTTGATTCTTTCGCTACCAACCTTCCGGCCTGGATACGACTTTTAGGTGTGCTTCTCCTCTTTGATTTGTGGATGTATCTGTGGCATGTGATCAATCACAAAATTCCGTTTTTCTGGCGATTTCATAAAGTTCACCACGCAGATCCTTTTATGGATGTTTCTACTTCTACTCGATTTCACATCGGTGAAATTGTGCTTTCTTCTGCATTTCGAATAGGAGTTTTATTACTACTTGGCATGCATTTGTGGGAATTGTTAGTGTATGAAATCATCGCTATTGCTGTCATTCAGTTTCATCATGCCAATATTCAAATCCCCAAAAAAGTAGATCGTATACTTCGGCGTGTGATGGTAACTCCATCCATACATAAAGTTCATCATTCTAATTGGCAACCCGAAACCGACTCAAACTTCGGCACCATTTTCACATTTTGGGATGGGCTGTTTCGCACGTTAAAATTACGCACCGATTTTAAAAATTTCAGTTTCGGTCTGGAAGAATATCCACCTGAAAAAGAGCAGGAAGTTAAAGATCTGTTCAAAATGCCATTCCAAAAGAAATAAAAAAACCCACACCGGAGATCTTCCGATGCAGGTTCTAGGACATTTACTAGTCAGTGTTGTTACTGAATAGTAAACTGAATCATAACGATGTTGTTTGACTCGTCGAATACAGGTGGATCGTTGGATTCTGCAGATCCATCGAATTCATACATTCCGGTAGTTCCGTTATCAATATGGAGCATTGCCCATACTTTCTCGCCGGCTTGCAGGGTTTCGCCGTCGTCTAACATTACCTGTACATTGGTATTATTTCCGAGAAATAATTTTGCTTTACCAATACTTGCTGGCACAACCGGAGCATCGTTTCCGTTATCGCGGTGTAATACCACAAACCCATCTTCCTCCATCATGGCTTCGGCGATGGTTACCATGTTATTAGTTGCTGACTGATCGTTTGCCATTACTGATGAGGTTGTAGAGCCCATCACCATAATTGATGTCATAAGCACACCGTTTGCAGTAATTACCGGTTGATCATGAATTCCAACGCCATCAAACTCGTAGGTTCCTTTTTCGCCGGTATCGTAGTGAACCATTGGCCAAAGTGTTTCGCCGTCTTCAACAATCTCGCCATCATTAAAGATGATTTGAACGTCGTTGTTCATTCCGGCAGTAATCGGTGCTTTACCTATGATTTCAGGTACTTGCGGACCGTCGTTAGTTGCATTCGAGCGATGAACAACCACCCAGCCGTCGGTATCAGATTCTACATCTACAGTAATAGAGTTATTCTCTACCATTTGATCGTTTGCTTGTAAAGTAGAATTGTTTTCGAGAACCGTAAATGACGTTACAACAATTTCTTGTCCGTCAAGTACCGGGCCGTCGAATCCATTTTGGCCGTCAAACTCATATTCGCCTATCGTTCCGGTATCAAAATGCATCATAGGATATAGCATATCACCTGCAGAAATTTCACCTTCTACCGATATTTCTACATTCTCATTCATTCCCTCATTAATGGCTGTTTTTCCGATAATTTCAGGAATCTGCGGACCTGTATTATCTGCGTTTGAAGCATGTATTACGATCCAACCGGCTTCAGCAGCGTTTACATCTAAAGTGAAAATGTTTCCTTTATTAACCTGATTTTGAACCATAATCTCAGGATTTGTTTGTGTAATTCTGAACGAAGACATAACAATGTTTTCATTCACCGTTACAGGACCGTCAAATCCATTTTGGCCGTCAAACTCATATTCGCCGATGGTTCCGGTATCAATATGTAGCATTGCCCACAGCGTTTCTTGATTCGAAACTCCTTCTTCGAGTTGAATCATTACATTACTGTTTTCTCCGGCATCAACCATTGTTTTACCAATAATTTCCGGTACTTGAGGACCATCGTTGGTTGCGTTAGAGCGATGTATAACAATCCAGCCATCTTGTGCGGCTGTTACGGTTTCAATAGTTACTTGATTTCCCCCAACTGTTCCCTGATTGCTTGCCGTAACTTCAGGATTTACGGGAGGTTCTTCCATGTTTCCACCAGTTGAATTATCCTCGCAAGCAGTAAATGCCATAGACATTGCAACCAGCATTGTGAATAGTTTTTTATTAATCGATTTCATTTTCAATAGTTTTAAATTTCAATTCTTGTTTCACTTATGAGTACGAGGCTTAGTAGCAATCAGATTGCCCTGAATTGAAATGATTTGCGATGAGCTAATTTTTCCGATTAAATAATGTGCAAATTGAATGAAATTCTGCTTATATTTGGAGTCTTTTGGATTACGAAATTGACATAAACATCCTGATTCATGAAACGTACATTTCAACCTAGTAATAAGAAGCGCACGAACAAGCACGGATTCCGTAAGCGCATGTCCACCAAAAACGGACGCAATGTAATTGCCGGTCGCCGTGCGAAAGGCCGCCATAAATTAACTGTAAGCGATGAGAAAAAAGGAGCAAAGTAATTTAGCTGCTCCGTCTCCTCGCAGATTTACCCTCCCTAAATCTAGAATTCTGCGAGGCAGAACAAATTTCAAGAGTCTATTTTCGAACTCAACATCACTGTCTTCTGCCTCCATTTTTCTCAGATACCGAATTGCCGAAAGCAATTCACCTGAATTTAAAATCGCATTTATCTCCCCTAAAAAGATAGGTTCTGCGGTACAACGAAATCGAATAAAGCGCCTGATGCGAGAATCATACCGACTTAATCAGGAAATATTAGAACCTGTACAAGGCGCCTCTGTGCTTCTCCATGTTGGAATAATTGCACGTACTTCCGAAATCGATTTCCAAACAATGCAAAACGAAGTAGTAACTCTACTTACTAAACTGCGTAATCGCGTTGCCTAACACCCAATTTTAAAAACGTAGATCATTGGATAAGAATACAGTAATTGGCTTTTCACTCATTTTTGTGCTCATGTTGGGTTGGTTTTATTTCACCCTGCCAAGCGAAGAAGAAATTGCAGAACAACGCCGACAGCAAGCCGTTCAGGATAGTTTAAACGCACTCGAACAAGTTGAGGAAATCCCTGAAGTAACCGAACAGACACAAGAAACACGTCAACCTTCGTTTACTACACCTGATGAAGAAGAAGCTCCTCAACAAGTTGGGTTATTCTCATCTAACCAAGATTCTATTCAAACTGAATTTGTAGTTGAAACCCCACGTTATACCGCGGTTTTCACAAATCTAGGAGCAGGACCTTCGAAATTTACGCTAAAAGATCACAAGACCTGGGCCGGTCAACCTATACAAATGATTGGCGACACCACACGATCTGCCTACAATACCGGGTTCTTAACCACCGAAAATTATAATGTTGATACCAATAAATTGCTGTTCACTCAGCTAACGTCCGGATCTTCTATTTTTTTGGAAGAGGGCGAAGTTGAGGAACTTTCTTATGCATTAGAACTAGGTGATGGCCGGCAAATGGTTTACACCTACACGCTCTACGGTGGAAAATATGAAATCGACCTCGACATCCGGTTCGTAGGTGTTCGCGAATACATTATTGGTAGAGCCGTTGATTTTGGGTTCAACTCAAGGTTACGATTTACGGAAAAAGATCGCGTGCAGGAAGCTTTGGCAACTACTTCTTATTTATATGCCGGTGGAGAACTTGAACAGCTTAAAGTAACCGACTTCGAAGAAAATGACGGCTATCAAGAGCTGAATGTTAATGGTAATATCGATTGGGTTGCTACTAAAACGAAATTCTTCTCACAAATTATTAAACCGGTAACCGATACTGAAGGCGCTTACTTAAGTGGACAAATCACCGGCGAGGTTGATGAACAAACTACCCGCCATCGCTACACAAGTACCGTAACGGCAGATATTCCTTCTGATGGCACGGTTTCGATGAATTTGTACATCGGGCCTATGCGCTATCTGGATATCAAAGATTTTGATGAACACGCCTTCGATATGGTAGAAGTTAGCTACGGTTGGCTACGTTGGTTCTCCGATCCTTTTGTGCGATTTGCGGTAATTCCCTTCTTCAATTTCTTTAGTGGATTCATCTCCAATTACGGAGTTCTGGTAATTATTTTTGCTGTGGTTATAAAACTCGTTCTTTCGCCACTCACCATACGCAGTTATAAAAGCATGGCTGCCATGCGAGAGCTCCAGCCGCAAATGAAAGAGATTCAGGAGAAGTACAAAAACGATCCACAGAAGCAGCAAAAAGCAACTATGGATCTGTATCGAAAAAACAAAGTAAACCCGATTGGTGGTTGTTTACCGATGTTACTCCAATTCCCGATCCTGATCACCTTATGGAGATTTTTCCAAAATTCAATCTTACTTCGTCAGGAAGAGTTTTTGTGGGTAAGCGATCTTTCTGCACCGGATTATATTATTAGTCTGCCGTTCAGTATTCCGTTCTTAGGCGATCAGATTGCCGGTTTGGTATTACTAATGACGGTTTCGATGGTATTCCAGAGTAAAATTTCGGCGGCAAATTCTGCGGGTGGAGCGAATAATCCGATGGCACAGCAAATGAAAATCATGCAGTATTTCTTACCAATCATGCTGCTCTTTGTGTTCAATAACTTTGCCTCAGGATTGAGTTTATACTATCTGATTTTCAACGTGCTGTCTATTTTCCAGCAGTTGTACATCAATAAAACTACACACCAAGCTGCGGTTGCTAAGGCGTAGTTTCGTTAATCGTTATTCGTTAATTGAGATCGAATAACGATTTTCGATTAACGAATGACATTTTCATGATTAGTAAATCTCTTTTTCACTTTCCTTTGATTAGATTCAAAGAGAATCATAAACATCTCTGGAATCCAATTCTCAAGAAGAGCTATGTAATACGACCGGAGGAGCAGGTTAGGCTTCAGTTTGTTGAATATTTGTTGCTTGAAGTAGGATTTTCCAAGAATCGTATTTCATTCGAAAGTCCGGTTTCATTACCAAGAGATAAATCAGCATCTAGAACTGATATCATTTGCTATGATGAGGAATTTAACCCATTACTATTGGTTGAATGCAAAGCTCCATCGGTACAGTTGGATGAAAAAGCCGCGCTTCAAATTGCACGATATAATACTGAAGTAAAAGCTCCCTATCTTCTGGTGACCAATGGCTTGTACGATTATTGGTTTCAATTTTCAGGTGATCAGATCACGAACCTAAATTCGATACCGAATCAGTTTTCTCCTTCACAAGAAGTCGATTACACTTTTGAGTATTGGGTAGAACGAGGATTTGCCGGGCAACATGCTCAAACGGAAATGAAGCAGTGGCTTGTCGATAATGCAATTTCACTTTTCATTATGAATACTAATCCTGGCCGTTATTTTTCTTTCGAGGGTACCGAACCCGATTTATTTCTGCCCAATTATTATCAGGTATTGATGATTAACGAGCAAACCCGATTAGCCGTAGCATTCTCATCCACTCCGTTTGGCTCTACTAAGTTTAATGCCATTCTAAATCAGGGTGGAGAGAATATTGGACTACTTTCTTCATCTTTGGATATCGTAGCTTCGGAAGAAACTGCCAATACACTGATCCAAAACCCTCGAGGAATCAAAATGGTGGATATTGTTGAGGAGATTGGTTTCGATTTCCAGAAATCAGTGAAAGACTTGGCGCAGGCTATTACAAAATTGATGATGGCATAAGTGATGTGATTTGTTGGGACAAGTCACGAATTCTCTCTTTCTAAAAATCTATCACTTTCTCTCTCCAACGATTTCTTCCAAGCCAAATATCCGGCACATGCCAATCCGGTGAAAAGCAGAAATTGAACACTGGTAAGAACAAGTCCTTTGTAGAAGTACAGCGGAATCGAGATTAAATCGCAGATAATCCATGCAATCCAGTTTTCGAGTTTTTTGCGGGCCATTAGCCACATTCCAGTGATTGCAAAGCAGGTGGTGGTAGCATCCCAAAAAGGCACATCGCTGTCGGTGAAGTTCATCAGCACGAATACCAGTATCCCAAATGAGCCAACAAGTAATGTAACCGTAGTCAACCATTCACGAGCATTATTTACGGTAACAGGAATTTGATCGCGAACTCCATCTGTATTTTTCCAATACATCCAACCGTACACACTCATTACAAAGTAATAGCCATTCACACCCATATCGGCATAGAGTTTATACTGAAAGGCGAGGTACACATAAATCAACACGCTTACGATTCCGAATGGGTAAACAAGGATGTTCTCTTTCATCGAAAACCAAACGCTGAGTACACCGGTGGTAACGGCAATCCATTCGATGGTAGAGGTTGCATAAACGCCTTCAATAAATGCGGATAATAATTCGCTCAATGTACTTTGGGTTAATGTGCGCGGCAAAGGTAGGAAAAAGTTCGATCGGAATTTTGTAACTTTTGGTTCCATAACGCAACCAATTTGGAACCATGGCAAACATCACCATAAAAAACATCCCAGACGAGGTGTACGAACAACTAAAAGAGCGTGCTAAGCGAAATCGCCGATCTATAAATAATGAGGTGATTCATCTTATTGAATCTCAATTCAGAGCTAATCAGATAAATGTTGAAGAAGTGCTGTATAAAGCGCGAAAGCTTCGTAGTAAGATGAAGGGAAGTCTTACTGAAGAAGAAATACGACAAGCTATAAATCGAGATAGAGATGATAGTATCTGATACTAACCTTATTGCCTATTTATGGTTACCGAATGATAAAACACAAATTGCAGAGAAAATCTTTAAAAAAGATCCTACTTGGAATGCTCCTTTACTTTGGAAAAGTGAGTTTCGTAATGTTGCCTGTAAATATATCCACCACAAAGTTTCTACCATTTCTGATGCATTATTAAGTACAGAATATGCAGAAGAACACTTAACCGGTAATGAATTTGAGGTTGAATCAAAAATAGTAATTGATCTATCACTTAACTCAAATTGCACACCATACGATTGCGAGTTTGTAGCGCTTGCTATGGATTTAGAAATTCCACTCATCACTTTTGATAAAAAAATATTAGCAGAATTTCCCGATGTTGCTTTGCACCCTACACAATTTCTATCCCGTTAATTCATTTAATCAAATAGCTTATTAGATATAATCGTCATGCTATTCCGAACTTTTTGTTTTCTGATATTTATACTGTTTTGTTCAAATTTTGTATTTAGTTCATGTAATACACCTACCGATACTTGTGGTCCGTTTCCCTCTCATTATGAAACCACTGATTTTGAAGTAACTATATCCGACATCACCATACATACTGAAGCAGGTATCAACATTACACAAAATGAATTAAACCCTGATAGCGTATCTGTTCAACGATTTTCAATTTTAATGGAACCGGTGAAAGAATATTATTTTTCTAAAGTTGCGAAAAACACACCCTCTAGATGGACTAATTCGTTGCTTTTTGCGTGTTCGCCAACCATACCAACGTCTGAAGAAACTATTCAATCTTTATCTATTTCCAGCAATTTAGCATTTAATGCAAAAACTGAAGCTTACGAAGAGTTAATAGGTTACTTCGATATTATAACATTCAGCAATTACTACGGCTACCAACGATACTCATATCCCGAGTTTATAGCTTCCAAACCAACGGTTCCTCAAGCTTTGTATTTTGTATTAAATACAGCCCCTGATCAACAAAAACCTATGAAATTTAGTGTTTTCTACAAGCAGGAAGGGCGATCTAGAAATATTTTTGAGTTTGAAACCCAATCGGTAGCCATAACAAACTAATCTTGTTCACCTACCCTTCAATAGATTGGTGAGATTTAATTTATGAATGGGAATGAGATAGGACGAAAGAAGCTCATCTTTATGAATCCCCAACAACCCCGTTCCCCGAAAATCAACCACGCACACTTTCTCGTCTTTTTGTACCACCTCTCCTATGCCGTAATATTCCGGGCTTGGTCCATAGTACACCAAATCGCCTTTACTCAGGTCGTTCTTTGCCCGGCGATGGTACGGGTAAATTACCGGTAATAAATCGAGTCGGTATGGTAGTCTGCGTTTCCCTGTAAGGGACATGATGCTCTATGCGTCTTCTATTCGTATTTCTCTTTCGTTTTCGCCAACATGCAATATGTGAATCCAAACGGAATCGGGCGGCAATAAATTTCCGATTTTTTGCGGCCATTCCACAATGGAAATCCCATCGCCGTAGAGGTAGTCCTCAGTGCCAATCTCCAACGCTTCCTGTTCATTTTTAATTCTATAACAATCAAAATGATACACCGGAACGTTTCCTTGATATTCATTTATCAATGTGAAAGTAGGAGAACTTACTTCATGCTCTTTAACTCCAAAATGCAATGCTATCCCTTTTACAAAATGTGTTTTGCCGGCACCTAAATCACCATCAAGGCAAACTACATCGCCGGGTTTTAACCGCTCTGCAAATTGCTTCCCAATTTGTATCGTCTCTTTGATGGAGTTGCTTAACATTACGATTTTAATTTTCTGTTTTCACTAATTTTAATTAGTAATTATACTCGATAGCTTACCATTCATTCAAGATTCCCGCCTTCGCGGGAATGACTTTAAGTATTGGTCAATCATCAGGTCGACGAAACTGTGATAATTCATTTGTCTATCGACAACCATCCTTCGTCGTTTCTCAGTTTTTTGGAGTCATAGTTACGATAGGCAAAATCATTTCTTCCATCGAAGCCCCGCCATGTTGAAAGGTATCACGATAAAGATTCTGAAACTTGTGATAATTGGTTGGATACACAAAATAGTAATCTTCTAGCGCTATGATGTATTCATTTGCTTTGGATACTTCCGGCAGTTTAAAGCGTTTGGCATCGCTGATTTTAATGCTCGCATTCTCATCCACAGTATTCAAATTCTTCCCATATTTATATCGCAAATTCGTAGCAGTATCACGATCGCCATACACTTTTGTATCCCTCATGGATCGCACCGAACCATGATCGGCAGTCACAATTACGGTTACGTCTTCGTCGGCCAGTTCTTTAAACATTTGCAGTAATGTAGAATGCTGAAACCATGCCTCGGTAATGGATCTGAATGCACCTTCGTCGGGTGCGAGTTCTTTAATTACATCCGAATCTGAGCGAGAATGAACGAGGGTATCCACAAAATTGAACACAAAAGCAGCTAGTTTGGATTGAGCAAAATTTTTCATTTTACCCGCTATTTGTTTCCCAACATCTGCACTTAATATTTTTTCGTATCTGAAATTGATGTCAATTCCTGCTCTCTTTAACTGCTTCTCGAGCAATTCTTCTTCGTGCCGATTTAGCGATGACTCGTCCTGACCTTGTTGCCACAGACTTGGATACATTTGTTCAATTTCCATTGGAGATAAGCCTGCAAAAATAGCATTTCGCGAATATGGAGTAGCTGTTGGCAGGATGGAGTAATAAAAATCGGTATTGATATCGAACATTTTAGCCAGGTAAGGTTCAAATACCAGCCACTGATCGTAGCGCATACAATCCACCAAAAAGAACATGGTTTTCTTGCCACCCTGAACATGTGGAAATACGTAATTTTTTATTACCTCCGGTGAAAGTAACGGTGCCTCCTCTTTTCCCTCGTTCAGCCATTGTTCGTAATTCTGTTGGATGAACTTCCCAAATTGATGATTCGCATCTTTAAACTGATCCTCAAGCACTTGCACCAGCGCTTCATCTCCATCACTTAGCTCGATGTGCCATTTAGTGAGCTCGCGGTATATATCTATCCATTCTTCCCAACTGGTACGTGGGGAAATTCTGGATGATAACTCACCAAATTGTCGCAAATAAGTTTGAGACGATTTTTCGGTTTGTAATCGGCTGGTTTCCAAGAGCTTTTTGGTGGTGAGTAAAATCTGGCTGGGATTTACCGGCTTTATCAAATAATCGCTGATCTTTGCGCCGATAGCATCTTCCATAATCGATTCTTCCTCGCTTTTGGTAATCATCACCACAGGAAGTAGCGGTTGCTCTGCTTTGATAGCATCAAGAGCTTCTAATCCTCCCATGCCCGGCATTTGCTCATCCAGAAAAACGATATCAAATGATCGGTTTTTTATCTCCTCCACGGCATCCTGACCATTAGCTACAGGTATAATTTCGAATCCCTTTTTCTCTAAAAATAATATCAGCGATTGCAGCTGATCGATCTCATCATCCGCCCAAAGTATTGTTGGCATCCTTTTTAATTTAAAATTTAAGATTCAAAATGAAAGATGAATACAATTTTGAATCTTTCATTTTAAATTTTGAATTACAGTTTAATGAAAGGTTTAATCTTCTCTAGGGTTTTTTCGCCTATTCCTCTCACCTTTACGAGTTCATCAACGGAAGTAAAATCCCCATTAGTTTCCCGATATTCAATAATTCTTTGTGCATAGGTAGCACCAATGCCGGGAAGACTTGTTAGCTGTGTTGCAGTAGCACTATTTATGGAAATGGTCTCCATAATAATATCACTAGGGCTTTCCTCTTGATCTATATTTGCCTGCTCTATTCCTGTATACTTTTGTTTATTGATGAGCATTTCGCGTTCGATAAGTGCACTTCTTTGTTTGAAATCGGTCAGTATTTGCGCGTGATTTTCCGGAACGAGAACCATCTTTTGTGTATAGAATACATTTAACAGAGCAAGCATCACGAAAAGTATTGCCAGCGTGGTGAGCGCATAACGTTCACGCTTTTTGATCTGAAGTCGATCGGCCCAAAAAAATAAACTTCTCTTAATTTGTTGTTTATTCATAATTACCCCGTAATTCTTCATAAATAAGCCAAACATTTCTTTAGAAGTCAACTTGTTTTGAACTGTCTGAAGTGAGAAGTTTGCGCAAATCAGTTTCCATGAGTAAAACACATTATTTCAATTACAAAGAACAGCGCATCGCATATGAGGTTGTTGGCAGCGGAAAAGCTTTGGTTGTACTTCACGGATGGGGAAGCAGCAAACGCGTAATGATGCCCATTGCAAGCCAACTTGCAGATATCCGAGCAAGTTATGTGATCGATTTTCCCGGCTTTGGGGAATCAAATGAACCGAGTACTCCTTGGAGTATTGATGACTATGCCAATGCCATTGAAGCCTTTATTTCGATGTTGCCCGATGATCATGTTGATGTGCTTGTGCATTCGTTTGGTGGCCGAGTTATCCTGAAACTACTAAACCGACCCAAAGGGAAGCAGGTCATTCAAAAAGTGTTGATTACTGGTGGCGCCGGCATGAAGCCCCAACGATCATTTAAGTTTTATCTTCGAAAGTACACCGCAAAAACACTGAAAGCTCCGTTTATGATCCTCCCAAATCCTCTTCGTGAAAAAGCGTTGAGTTGGTTACGAAGTACCGAACTTTGGAAAAGTTTAGGCTCTAGTGATTATTCGAAATTATCTGGGGTGATGCGAGAAACCTTTGTTAAATCTATTTCTGAGCATCTGGAAAACCAATTGCCCACTATCGAGCATGAAACCTTATTGCTTTGGGGCAGAAATGATGATGCTACTCCTCTCTATCAAGCAGAGCGCATCGATGCTAGACTTAAAAACAGTGCCTTAGTAGTGATCGAGGATGCCGGACATTACGCGTTTTTAGACAAACCGAAACAGTTTGCGGCTATTGCTAGAGCCTTTTTTGAACCCAAATAGAATTCAAAATGAAAGATTTAAAATGAAAAATGTGGGCTATTAATTTTTCATTTTAAATTTTGAATTACTGCTCCATCTAAAGGCTCAAATCTATATCAAGTGCTTCAATCTTTAGTTTAGTGCTAGTTAAGCTGATTCCAACATTCTGTGTTTTTCGACTACTTCGATCTCCGTTTGGGCCGTAAATCGGATCGTCGATAATTGGAAATCCCCATTCGGCAAGATGCAATCGGATTTGATGAGTGCGACCTGTTACAGGATTACATCGTATCAAACTAGTATTGGTTTCTGGTGATGAGGAAATCACTTCGAACTGTGTTATTCCTACCTGCCCAGAGTCTAACTCCCCACCACTTTCAAACACAAACCCATGTTTACGTCGTATTTTAGACTGAATCGTTTTTGCGGACTCTGTAGGTATTCCGAAAACCGTAGCATGATACTCTTTTTCCACGTTGCCAGTCATAAATGCTTGCATCACCTGTTTTGCAAACTCTTTGTTTTTAGCAAAAAGTACAATTCCGGATGTCACAGCATCTAAACGATGGGTAATTTTTAATCCCTCGAATCCATTTTCTTCTAGAATTGATTTAAGGGTATTTTTAAAATACCGCCCACCGGGATGCATGGGCATAGGCGCCGGTTTAAAAACCGCTATGTAAGTATCCGTTTCTTCAATAATTCGAACTGTATCCGGAACGCTTGGTTCGATTACGGCAGGATTGTGATGCCTAATTTCATCAAAGTTAGTTAAAATGGTATGGGGCTTAGAATCTCGGTTCTCTAAAAAAACCCGCCCCTCCTCAATTCGTTTATTCCATTCGCTTTTGGTTCTGAATGGAAATTTCGTGCACATCATCTCCAATAGCGTCTTTCCAACAAACTCTTGGGTTGCTTTAAATTCGTGCGTAATTGGATATGGGGCTACAATACGAACCGGACAAACACTGTTTTCAGGCAGATTCAACCGTGCGCTGTTTGAAGTCATCGCCGAAATAATTATACCATTTTCTAAACGGCTTAAAGGCATTTTCAGGATCAAACGGCCGTTTATAGTCACTGGCTTTGCATTCTTCACTACAACAACCTTCCATTATGTGTGCTCCTTCTTCGCTGCATACGAATAGCTTATTGCATTCCATATTTGCACAGTTCACGTAAGTATCGGCGGGCTTACCAGTGATTTCGCACTGCGCAATGGGCTCCAGATTCTTTGGATCTACCGGTACTATCAAGCGATCATCAAACACAAAACACTTCCCTTCAAAATGCTTGCCTTCTTCTTCTTTGGCGTAATTCAGAATCCCACCATGTAGTTGATTTACATCATCCCAGCCTTTGTCTTTCATCAATACCGAAAATTTCTCGCATCGTATCCCACCGGTACAGTACATTAATACCTTTTTGTCTTTCGGAATATTCACTTCATCGAGCCATTGGGGGAAATCGTAAAAATTATCCAGATCGGGGGTTAACGCTCCCTTAAAATGCCCTACTTTCGATTCATAGTTATTGCGAACGTCAATCATCACATAATCTTCGCCCGACTCCATAACTTTTCGCCACTCGCTTGGGGCGAGGTGCCTTCCTCCATCTTTAGGATCTACACCATCCATATGAAGTGAAACGATCTCTTCCCTGATTTTACAGATCAGTTTTGCGAACGGGATATAATCTGATTGATCTTGCTTAAACTCGGTGTCTTCGAATCCGGGTAACGACCAAACAAATTGTTTATAAGCTTCAACTTGTTCTTTTGTACCTGCTGCCGTTCCATTAATTCCTTCACTTGATATATAAATCCTCCCTTTCAAGCCTAGCTCTTTGCACTTATTTTTATGTAGCTTTGTGAAACGCTCTACTTCTTCGATTGGGTTAAAATTATAATAAAGTATAACTTCGTACATTGTATTTCTTTTGTTAAAGACGAGATTGCCGATTATATCGTTAGCAAGCTCAAAAATAAGCAATTTCATTGAAAAAGACGCCACCAACTAACCCACATCTACACTCATTTAAACTGCTTTGTACCAGCCTGTTAGTGTTGTTGACAGGCACCCCAATACTTGGGCAAATAGTGGGAGTTAACGCTGAAGTACAGAACCCTGAACTAGTAATTTTTCAGCATTTTGATTCAACAGGATCTCTTAATCATTCGCATGATCATTCCTTCATAAAATGTCTTACGCCGTTAATTATTTCATTGAATGATCAAGAATCCGAAATATCACCTGCTCTAAAAACTGCATTCAATGCGTTGGATGCTCCTCGTTCTTTTTCTGCCTCTGAGTATATTTCGCCGGGAGGAAAATTCAGAATTCATTACGAAACCAGTGGCTCTCATCGTGTTCCCTCCGATGATTTTAACTCCAATGGAATTCCAGATTATGTAGAAGAAATTGCAGAGGCGGCCGACTCATCCTATCAACATGAAATAGTTACTTTAGGTTTTACCGACCCTATCGGAGATGGCGAAGTATACGATGTGTTTGTGCAAAACTTAGCCAATATCGGTGCCTATGGATTAACCAACAATCGAACTTCCGGTAGTTTTTCGTGCAATTCTAATTCACCCGGCACCTGTATTTATATTGAAAATGATTTTGTGGGCTATCCGCCGAATACTGATCCCGAGGGAGATGTAATTGGAGCTGTAAAAGTAACTATGGCACATGAGTTTAAACATGCCATTCAGTTTGCCCAAAATAACTGGCAGGGTGAAACAGATCGTTGGGCCGAAATGGATGCTACTTTAATGGAAGAAGTAGTGTACGATGATGTAAATGATTACTACAACTACATCACCGGGTTTGCCTCCGACCTATTCAATTTTCCTGCTACTTCTTTAACCGCCGGTTCTTACGAGGATATAACCTGGGCGCTGTATTTCTACGAACGTTTTGGACCTTTTTTCTGGACTGAAGTTTGGCAAGTGATCGAAGCAAATACAAGCATTACTCTTTTAGATGCTATCAGAACTGTGTTGGTAGGTCAGAGCGATTCTTACGACGCTGCAGTTTTAGAATCGTATATGTGGCATTATGCAAGTGGGTCGGACTTTTCGGGAACTGATTTTGGATTCGAAGAGCGGTTGCAGTATCCCAACCCCAGAATTTCAGCAACCTACACAGAGTTACAATCTCAATTAACCGATACATTGTTTTTATCACCTTTCGCGGCTCGTTACTATACGCTCGAAAACGAGTTCAATACGATTTCTGAGGGTTACGTGAAGTTCGACTTTTATGTAGAAAATCCTGAGGTGCATCTCGGTTTAATAGCTTACATGCCAGATGGCTCAACTCGCATTCAAACCGCAATTGGCTCTCGCGATCGATTATCTGGAAGTATAGAAACCAATTGGTTGTATAACGAGATTGATAAAATTGGCTTGGTAGTGATGAATAGCTCGGTAGATGAAAGCAATGGATATGCATTCCGATTTACCGACTACTTTATCGCCGAAGAAATACAGCTAGCCCAAAACTATCCGAATCCATTTTACCCGCGCACCAAAATTCGGGTAACCATTCCAAGAACGCAAAATATTACCTTACGTGTATTCGACTCAATTGGCAGAGAAATTCAAATCGTTTACAGTGGCACTATCGAGGCCGGATTTCATGATATTCTCTTTGATGCACGAGCACTTTCTTCAGGCATTTATTTTTACCAATTGATTAGCGAAGACGGCATCAAAACAAAAGCAATGACGCTTATAAAATAGCTCGCTCTTTTAATCCGGCTAATGATGTGTCAAAATCAGTTAGATTGATCGAAGTAATCGAAAGCATACGTAGCATTTTGATTTCCATCATAGGTGCAGCAAGTTCTCGCCAGGCAATGTATCCGTCTTTAAAAATGAAGTTGCTCGAATTTTTCTCTTCCAATACTTGAATAGTTTCTTCCACCGTCAAATCCTGAGTGTAGGCTAGAAGTCCTGCCATTAAAATATTGACTAACCCGAAAACTTTGGAATTCGTGGTGTAATCGAAACTTGGAAAGGAATGAATATTATGTCCCGCAAACTTCAATGCAACGTTGGCGTCGCGTGCATACAGCATAACTTCAGCCAAAAACTCCGGAGTTGGGGCCGGCGTACAGTTCACTTTTAATCCGGAAAAAAGGTAATTATCAATTTTTCGCTTGAGCACCGATTTGTTGTGCACAGCAATCACTTTAATAATCTTTTTCGCCAGTTCAATTTCAATATCATGTCCGGGTATTTCAAAGTATACACGGTGAGGGAGTAGTCTAGAATCTGCCGAAGTTGTTACAACAGCTTCAATGGCTTTTACCAGTTCCTCAGCATTAAAATTATCGACACTTACCTTAGGCAAAGTTAACTCAAGGATATTGGTACGTACTTCTCCGGGAAATCCTGAATGCGCCGAAAGAATATCTTTCTCAATATTCAGAACTGTGTTTTTGAATTCGTGCAGTGTGTCTACAATTGGGCCAAAAATACAGAGATTCAGTGGACCTTGTAACCGGTCCCGACGATCTGCGAACTGAGCCAGGTCGGGAATTTGTGAATGTGGAATCACAAATCGTGAAAGAATCCAACTGTCTTGGGTATTGGTTATGCGGGTATATTCGCGCAGAGCGTCGCGCAAGGGTAAGCTTGTCGGCGGCTTCAGTGCTGCGTAATCTACAGCATCGTTTAGTAATTGCTCTACTGATTTAGTCATAGGTACTGAATAATACGTATCCGAATTGGATTGATGAAAAAAAGATTATGCTAATTTTTAAGTATTTTCGGCGCTTATGTTATTTGATTCTTTAGGTATTTTATAAGTAATTGATTCAAATTCTTACTTCGCATGGGAAAAATAGACACTATCAGGCAATTAAGTGAACGCACAGGCTTCACGCAACAAGAAACTGAACGAATTTATAATCGCTTGGTAGATATCTTATCGGACCATTTAGCCAATGATGAAGGTTTTACTTTGCCAAAAATCGGAAGTTTTCATTCTCGGATTCGCGACAGCTATCAAACATATAATCCGCATTATAAGGGGATGATTCAGTTACCTAAGAAAAAAGTGGTACAGTTCACACAAAGTACCACACTTAAAGATGAACTGAACGAGGGGAAATAATGAAGGATAAGGTAACACTAGCCGATATTGTTGAGCAGCTTTCCGATGAAACCTACATTTCAAAAACGGCCGCGCAGGAGTTTATTTCGCATCTCACTGATGTTTTACTCGATGACATTCAGGATAAAGAAAAAGCAGCAATCACCAATTTTGGAAGCTTTACCGTAGTTAATGTTGCAGAGCGCAAAGGCGTAAATCCACAAACCGGCGAAACAATTACCATTCCTGCTCATAAGCGCCTTTCTTTTACGCCTTACAAGGCCCTTGAGAAAAAGGTGAATCATGAATTTGATCACTTAGAAGCGCGCGTTTTAGAGGATAACTCGGCCGATGAAAAACCAGAGAAAGAAACTTCTAAACCTAAGTCAGAGACAGAAACGAACAGTGCGGAAGCATTATTCAATACATTAACTACTTCGCCGGGCAAGCAACCGTCACCTGATGACGATCCATTTAATTTTGAGGAAGATGAGGATTCCAACGAGGCTAAAATGCCCGAACCACAGGAAATCCAGGATACAGAAGTAGCGTCTGAATCTATATCCACACCCATATCCGAAGATGAATTACTCGACGATATTCTTGGACTTTCTGAAGAAGAAAACAAAGAAGCAGAAAACGATGATAAGTTTACGTATGAAGTACCTATACCATCATCATCTTTCGAAATCGACGATAGCAACCTAGGCCCTGATTATTCTACTGGAAAAAAGCCCGAACCATCGTTTGAATTAGACGAAACCGAAGATTTGGAAGAAGAGGAAGTGGAGATTGAAGCTACGGAAGAAGAAACTTCTAAAGAAACAGAAGAGAATAACTCAGCTTTAAAAACACCTGGGCTCCCAAATCGTGATAAAGCGGGAGTTTCACCCACACTTCTTCTTGGTGTTGTAGGTGTATTTCTGATATTGATTATAGCCACATGGTTCTTATTCTTCCGAACCGATACTCAGACTCAAACGGCTGATTCATCCACTCCACCAGCTACGCAAGCTGATCCAATTAATGATCCTTTGGCTTTTGAACCACCGGCTGAATCGGAACCAACAATATCTGAAGCCGAAACAGAATCTGAAAGTCAGGTGATCCCGATGATTGCTGATGATGTGGACTTATCAGAGAATCCCGGCGAAATGATGTCCATCGAACAAAGCGAACCTCAGATTGAGCTTCAGGAAGTGCTTGAGATAACTTATACCACCAGTTCCGGCGTTTGGATTTATGAAATTGCCCGACAAACATACGGAAACACACGCTTGTGGCCGTTGATTTTTCAAGCAAATTACACAACGGCGAACGATCCGGATTTGATCTTACCCAACGTGAATTTGAATATCCCGAAATTGGAAGGAACTACCGATAATCCAAGTTCTGAAGATTACCGCCGTTTGGCTGATGCTGCTCGATATGTTGCCGTTGCCTACGAGCAAGCAGGTAATTCGGCGCAAGCTGAAGAATACCGTAAGGCGGCTATTTGGTACGAATCTATGCGCTAGTTATCAGATCAAGAATGATGGAATCGGCTATTTTTAATCCATCGGGAGTTAAAGCGATGCTGTCTTCATTATGCATAACAAAGCCATCTACTTGCCTTTTGTTTAAATAATCGCGCTGTTTTTCACTTAATAAATATTGATATCGGCTTTGCAGTTCACTGAAACTAACTCCCTGTTTGGTTCTTAATCCAAGCATTAACCGTTCTTCCGCCAGCGAGGTTAAGTTCAAAGTTTCAATTTCCACTTTCTGATTTATTGGATCATTTATATATGATTTCAGATCCGATTCGTTGCGCCAGCGCTGAGCTTGCGCCCTATCTGCCTCCCACCAAAGTGAATGTGCTGCCGGCCCCAATCCCAAGTAATTCTGGTGCGACCAATACGCGGAATTGTGTACTGCTTCATGACCGGGTTTAGCGTAATTGCTAACCTCATATTGATGGATTCCTGCATCTGCTAATCGAGAAACAATGGTATCAAAATGTGTGGCTACTTGATCGTCTTCCGGAGCAATGATGCGCCCTAATTCCACTTGTTTTCCCAATCGGGTGTGCGGTTCCACCGTGAGAGAATAGGCCGAAATATGCGGCGGGTTGAAGCTGAGCAAAGTTTCGATATCACTTTCCAATACTTCCAGCGACTGCCCCGGATTGCCATAAATCAAATCAACCGTAAAATTATCAAATCCGGCTGTCGACAAATATTCCAGGCTTTTTAGCGCTTCTGCGCGATTGTGCGCACGATGCATAAACGCAAGCAAGCTTTCATCAAACGATTGAACTCCCATACTTGCCCGGTTGATTCCAAGACTTTTTAGATCTCCGAGATAACCCGGTTTCACATCATCGGGATTCATTTCAACCGTAAGTTCTTCAACAGCTAGTTTAAATGTTTTGGCTATCGCTTCTAATATTTGTTCAAACTGATTCGCATTTAGCAACGATGGTGTTCCTCCTCCAAAATACACCGATTTGATCGGTTCCTTTGTTATTCGAGAATTTCGATACGATTCAATTTCTTTAATTAACGCATCAACAAAGTCTTGTTTCTGATGATGGCGGGTTACAAAATAGAAATCGCAATAAGAACAGGCTTGTTTACAGAATGGAATATGCAGGTAAAGTCCGGACATTTTGAAATATTCAATATTCAACACACAATATTCAAAGATCATTGAATATTGATATCTGTTTATTCCTGCTTATAAAAAGGGTTTGACTCATACTCGTCTTTTCCTGAATAGGCTCGGCTGTATTTCACGTAATTTTGGGAATACTTTTGAATGGATGCTATTTCTTCCTCACTTAGCTTGCGCGCAGCTTTAGCCGGAGAACCCATATACAAATAACCGCTCTCCAAAGTTTTACCAGGCGGAACCAGTGTTCCTGCGGCAATTATTACATCCGGTTGAATAACAGCTTTATCCAAAATGGTTGCATTTATTCCAATTAATACCCGATCGTGAATGGTGCAGCCATGAACTACCGCGCCGTGACCAATGGTAACTTCATCACCAATAAAAGTCGGCCCTGTTTGGTTCATTACATGGATGCACACGTTATCCTGCACGTTCGAGCGTTTTCCAATGGTGATCTTATTCACATCGCCACGAATAGTAACATTAAACCACGCACTGCTTTCTTCTGCCATGGTTACATCGCCAATGATTTCTGCACTGTCAACAACAAAGGCTGTTGAATGGATATCGGGTGATTTTCCTAAAAACTCTCTGATCATAGTTTAGTTTATTGGTGAAAAGAAATAAGCCGCCATGAGTAGGGCCAAGGATATAATATAAAATATCATGATACCGAAACTCTTGGCAATTGTCTTTATCCATCCTTCCCCAAAAGTTTTTTTAAGATAGGTAATGAAATAACCAAAAATGGCGATTTGAGCAGGTGCACTAATTATGAGCGCCACAATTTGCACCCACATTTCATCCGAAACTCGTTCCAGCCAAATGGTAAACAGCTCGATACTCATCAGCACAAACCAAACGGAATGAATGTGAAGCGCCAGTATCAGATGCTCAACATAAAACGCTTTCTTTTTCCTATAAAAGAGTCCAATCAGCCATGCAAAAAGTGGGACTAAAAAAAACAGCCCGTACTGAACAATGGTAGGAAGATCACCGGCATTTCCTTCATCGTTATTAAAGTTGATGAAGAACACCTGCGAGCTATCAATTAAGCTCACCATCAAAAAATAGAATACACTTATTGAAATGTAAATTCGGATGGGTGGCAGATAACTTGCTCTTTTTCCGTCTAGATATTCGGTAGTTACCTTACCGGGCTTGGCAAATAAATGCTTGATGGTAATGAACCATCGGCTGTCTACATTAAATAATGTTTCGACTGCATCGCTCAAAAAAACGCGAAGTGGCTGTTTTGTGGCCTGTGCTTTTTGTCCGCAAACCGCACAATAATGCTCCACTTTTTCTGAACCACAGTTTAAGCAGGTTTGGGTGATTATTTTTTGGCCATTACTCATCATCCGAAAATAAAAAAGGTTTCGATTGAAACAACCGAAACCTTAAATGGAAACTCAAGCTGGATTATGGTTAATCCATATATCCTTCAACAATAGCCTTAAATTCCGGATAACTACCGGGGTTTTTCTCAAGCTTTTCGCCTTCTATGAAAAAAGTTGGGGTAGAATTCACGCCTAATTCCATGCCCTCGCGTCGGTCTGAGATTACAATTCGATTCATATCAGCCGAGTTCATATCTGCTCGGAATTTTTCAACATCTAAATCCAATGATTGCGCATACCCTATAAAAATATTTTCGGCATTTCCTCTGCTCCACTGCGATTGGCCCGCAAAGATTAGATCGTGCATTTCGTCGTATTTGCCTTGAACACGAGCAGCTTCAGCCGAACGCGCAGCTACTTGAGCGTAGGGATGAATGCTCAACGGAAAATGCTTTGCTACAACTTTAACATCAGTTCCTAAATCTTGTTTTAATTGCTTTAGGAATGAATGATAGTATGCACAAGCAGGGCACTCATAGTCGCTATATTTTACGATGGTTACCTTAGCTTCAACTTGCGATTCGGTCTGCGTTTCAGCAGCAGTTGTTGATGGCGCATTGTTCATAGTTTGCGCATTGTTTTCTGTTTTATTGCACGCGGCAAATACCAACAAAACAGCAAAAAGGCTTACAAATAAATTCTTCATGGATCAGTTTGGGTTTAATTCTTTAGGTCGATGTACCTTTTTAAAATGTCGATTTAAGATACTGTCTATTTTCTCAATTATCTCGGGGATATGATGTTCTTTTACATCCCTACCAAAGGAAAGTCGCACAAACTCTCGCGCCTCTTCATCATTTCTCCCCAGCGCCTTCATTGTTCGGTTCGGGCGATCGGAACCAACCTGACAAGCACTTCCGGTAGAAATCGCCAGCCCTTGTTGGCTGCATTCCAGCATCAGAAACTGCCCTTCGATTCCCGGAAATCGAGCACCAAGTATAAAGGGCGATTGTGAATCTGCGCTCCCTTCAATCACAACTTCATAGGGTAATTTTGATAACCCATCAATCAATGATGCTCTAAACTGCGCAACCTGTTCGTGCACATCTTCCATCTGCTGAATGTTTAACTTCGCTGCGGTTGCAAAAGCGGCAATTCCGGGCACGTTCGATGTACCAAAGCGAATAGCTTTTCTTTGATCGGGATCCTCAAATAATGGCTTCCAATCTACTTCCTTTCTCATCCAGAGCGCTCCCACACCTTTCGGGCCATGAATTTTGTGCGCAGAAACCGTGAGTGCGTCCAATCCCCAGTTTTCGGGGTTTAATGGAAGCTTTCCAAAACTTTGCACACAATCTGAATGGAACCGGATGTCTTTTCCGGCAATAAGTTTCCCGATTTTATCCAGAGGCTGAATCACCCCCAATTCCGAATTAACATGCTGTATACTCACCAGCGCAGTGTGCTCAGAGATGAGTTCCTCGAAATGCTCCAGATTCAATAATCCGTTTTCGTGTACATCCACCCATCGTATTTCATAGCCTTGAGATTCGAGTCGCCGAAGCACATTAATCACCGAAGAATGCTCCATTTGTGAGCTGATAATTTCTCTACGATCATCGTTTCTTCCATCTAACAAAGCCTGAATAGCCAAAAAATTGGCCTCCGTGGCTCCCGAGGTAAACACTACATCACCCGGTGTTTGTCTTATTGATTGGGCAATTACTTTTGTAGATGCATCCAGCACTTGCCGGGCATTCGAGCCGATATCATGCAAACTGCTCGCATTGCCATAGTATCGTGTAGAAACCTGTTGCAGCACCTCCATAACTTGCGGGTGAATGGGCGTAGTGGCTGCGTAATCAAGATAGATCATTAAACTCGTTCTTATAGATGAAAACCGGTATCTTCAACGGTTCAAAAATAACTACTTTCGTTCAGTTAAACCTGTTTTTCGTGCATAACCATCTCTACAAAAAAATCGTTGAAAACGCCCTCCTCGAAGATCTCGGGATGGGCGATATCACCACTAATTCGATCTTTGATTCCTCTCAGATTGCCAAGGGATCGTTTCGTGCAAAAGCACCCGGCGTAATTGCGGGATTAGAAGTGCTCAACACTGTGTACTCTTTTTTTGATAGCGAAGTACGCATTGATTTATCAGTAAATGATGGCGGATTGGTAACCAATCAACAAATTATTGCCGAGGTAGAAGGTCCGGTAACAACGTTACTTAGTGGCGAGCGAGTTATCTTGAACATTTTACAACACATGAGCGGCATTGCCACCAGCACCCGCGAATTGGTTCGGTTGTTAAGCGACCCAACTATCGCTGTGGTAGATACCCGAAAAACACTCCCCGGTTTGCGCGGACTTCAGAAATATGCCGTTACTTGCGGTGGGGGTAAAAATCATCGGTTTCGATTGGATGATGGGGCGATGATCAAAGACAATCACATAAAAGCAGCCGGTTCCATCACCAACGCTATACAGCAAATTCGGGCCAAAGCCGGACATATGGTTTCTATTGAAGTAGAAACGGAGAATAAAGCACAAGTGTTGGAAGCAGTAGAAGCAGGTGCCGATGTAATTATGCTGGATAATCGAAGTCCGGAAGAAGTTCGGGAGTTTGTGAAGATCATCCCCGACCATATAATCGTTGAAATTTCGGGAGGCATTAATCCCTCCAATATCGCAAGCTACAAAGGTTGTGGCGCCGATATTATTTCTGTGGGATGGATCACACATTCAGTAAAAGCACTGGATATCAGCTTCAACTTAAGCACTAGTTAATTCAAAACTCGTAAGTAACGTATCAATGCAATTTTTTGTATTTTTGATGTCCGTTACGCATTCCTGTTTCGTGATTTTTTGCGACAACCAACAATGATATGGACGTATTAGAACTTTTAGAAATTGAATCTGAAGTAAGCCTTCCTAAGCGCTACTCTACCCTTTCGGTAGAAGAAATGGAAGCCAGAGTTTTGGAGATAAAAGCGCAATTCGGAGATCGTTTATTTATTCCGGGACATCATTACCAAAAGGATGAAGTGATCAAATTTGCGGATGCACGTGGTGATTCGCTGAAGCTTGCCCAGATTTGTCAGACCAAGCCCAATGCTGAATTTATTGTGTTTTGCGGCGTTCATTTTATGGCTGAAACAGCCGATATGCTTACCAATCCAAATCAAAAAGTGATTCTGCCGGATTTACGAGCGGGATGTTCGATGGCTGATATGGCCGATATTGAGCAGACAGAAATTGGCTGGAAGAAAATGCAGGAAATTTGGGGAGATACTATTCTTCCTCTCACTTATGTGAATTCGACCGCTGCCATTAAAGGATTTGTAGGTAAAAATGGAGGTGCATGTGTTACCTCAGGAAATGCCAAAAAGATGTTGGAATGGGCGTTCACTCAAAAAGAACGCATTCTATTCTTACCGGATCAGCATTTGGGTAGAAATACTGCCTTCGATTTAGGCATTCCGCTTGAACAAATGGCGGTGTATGCCCCACTCACGGGTGAATTTGAGTACGAAGGTGATTGGGAAGACGTAAAAGTGATTTTGTGGAAAGGGCATTGCTCAGTGCACGAGAAATTTAATGTGCAGCACATCCAAAATCTGCGAAAACAAGATCCTGAAATCAATATTATTGTACATCCAGAATGTACCTACGATGTGGTTCAGGCTTCTGATTATGCGGGTTCTACGAATTACATTATCGAGACCATCAAAAATGCACCGGCCGGCTCGAAGTGGGCCATTGGCACTGAAATGAACTTGGTGAATCGTATCATAGATGAACATCCCGACAAAGAAATCGTGAGTTTGAATCCGTTTATGTGTCCGTGTTTGACGATGAACCGCATCGACCTTCCTCACCTTTTATGGAGCTTGGAAAAACTGGAGCAAGGCGAGGTGGTAAATCATATAACAGTACCGGCTGACATCACCAAAAATGCAGTGCTTTCGTTAGAACGAATGTTGGAGCGGAGTTGAGCGATATTCAATAAGCAACATTGAATATTCAGTGTGCAAAAATTGATATTAGAATCTGTCTTATCAAATTACTTACTAATTAAGCTTTTGTTTATCTAATAGGTTTTGTTAATTCTTAGCTATAGATAAATAAATGTTTATATCCATGGGTAAGTCTGCGCTGTTTGTGCTTTTTATAAGCTTGCTTTCTGTTAATTGTACCTTTTTCCAATTTGAGGGTGAGGTAACTGCAGAAGCTAAAGAGCCATTAATTTATATCCATAACGACACTAACCGAACCATCTTTTTTTTCGCCGGCGATGAAGACGATGGCGCTAGAATCTCAATAGATTTATCCGATCACTCAAATTGGCCGTCCGTTAAACCTGGATATACCTACGCTCTAAAATACTGCGAGTTAGCATGGTATGATGAAGGTGACACTAGAGCTTGGATTTACTGGAAAACAGCAAATGGTAAATACGGCAGTTTAAGAGTAACTCTCCCCTACGAGTAATAAATTTTCCTTTCCCAATTATAATTTTGTCCCGTTTTTTATTGCTGGTTTGTTATCTCCTTAAAACCATTACCTTAAAAATCCTACTAAACCCAACTGGAGTACAATTATGACCAATTTAGAACGCGCTTACGATATCGTAAAAATGAGTAACGAGGGCAAAATGATGGAGGCCCTGACTAAATATTACCACGAAGATTCCGTAAAAGTAGAAGGAACCGGAGAAGTTACTGAGGGACTAGAAGCCAATATCAAATTTCATGAGCAATGGGCTGCTGGAATCGAAGAAGTGCATGATAGTGGAATTACCAACGCAGCCGAAAATCCTGAAACCGGAGTAGTTCTGGTTGAGTCTTGGGCGGACATGACTTTCAAAGATGGTAATAGAATTAAAATGGAAGAAGTTGAAGTACAAACCTGGGTAGACGGTAAAATTAAACATATCCGTTTTTATTATGATACCCGCGGGATGGAAGAATGATTTAATGAGTAACTAACTAAATGTGTTAGTTGACCATTATTGCGAAAACTCTGAGAAGCAAAGCTAACCGGCTTTGCTTTTTTTATATTAATTAATGGCTGTAACTATACACTTAATTATTTATTGTCATTGAGTTTACATTCATCTATAGGCATAAAAATAATGACTAATTTAAAATCAATTATACTTTTCGGGGCGGCTGTGTTATTAATTTCATCATGTGCGTCTTCTTATAAAAACATTTCACCAAATAGCCTTAATTATGGGACAACCAACTCAGATTCAGAGGTAAGTTTAGCATATCAGACCAATGTTCTGAGTAGCAGTGGCAACAGGAAATTGGCTAAAAAAGAGTCGCGCTCTTACGTAAAAGTTGTAGCAGTGCGAATCAAAAATAACTCTGATGAGACGGTTATTTTTGGCCAAGATGTTGCCTTAAAATCTGGCGGCACGTCATTAAGTACACTAACACCTCAACAAATTTCGAGCGAGATAAAACAGAATTCAGCCTCTTACTTGTTGTTTTTGTTACTTACCCCAATGACATTAGAAGTTGGAAATGATGATACCGGAGAAATTGACTCCTACAATATTGGTTATGCAGTAGGGCCCGGCCTTGCTCTTTTAAACATGGGTATTGCTGCAGGGGCAAACTCAAGTTTTAGAGCTGAGTTAGAAACATACAATATGATGAACCGTAAGATTGGCCCCGGTGAAACAGTTTATGGCTTAGTTGGGCTATCTAACTTTTCGTTTGGTAATATTGAATTAGTAGACATTCGTGATTAAAAAAATTCCCTAAAATAAATTAATTCAACATTCTAAAAGCAGTATTTAACCGATGCTGCTTTTTTTATTGATTCGATTTTCCTTCTTTACCGCATGAAATACCTCCTGCTTTTACTACTTAGCATTTTTATAATTACGTGTACCAATCGTTCTACAGATCGAACATCAGAAGAAAGCTCGGATGTATTTATCACCGTACTCGGCATCGCCCAAGATGCAGGATATCCACAGGCCGGCTGCGAAAAAGAGCAATGCCAATTATTCTGGAATGGAAAAGAAGAAGCGCGCCACGCCACCAGTTTAGCATTAGTAGATTCCAACTCAGATAAATTCTGGATGTTTGAAGCCACTCCGGATATTAAACATCAACTAAGGGCAATTACAACGATTAAAAATGATCTCACGTTTGCCGGCATATTTCTTACGCATGCCCATATTGGCCATTATACCGGGCTAATGCACTTGGGCCATGAAGCGATGGGAGCAAAACAAATACCCGTTTTTACTATGCCTAGAATGGCTCAATATTTATCAACAAATGGGCCATGGAGCCAATTGGTAGATTTTGAGAACATCAGCCTTAAACAACTGAGAGCTGATTCTGCCCTTTCATTAACCGAAGGAATTTCTGTAACTCCATTTCGGGTTCCTCATCGCGATGAGTTTTCGGAAACGGTTGGTTATCGTATCACTAGCCCAAATAAAGCGGTACTTTTTATCCCCGACATTAACAAATGGGAGGTTTGGGATCGTGATATTATCGAAGAAATTGCAAAAGTAGATATCGCCTTTCTTGATGCTACATTTTTTGATGCAAATGAACTTCCCGGAAGAAATATGGCGGATATTCCTCATCCGTTTGTAGAAGAAAGCATGGAGTTATTTGCCGATTTACCAGCCTCAGAAAAAGAAAAAATCACCTTTATCCACTTCAATCATACTAACCCGCTACTTCTCGACTCGCCCGAACGAGCTTTGGTTGAAAGTATGGGATTTAAGGTAGCCTATGAGGGCATGAACATTGCCCTGTAATTATTGCGAACAACCGATATATCTAAAATATACCGGTGTTCCATCGGGTTGAATCATAGATGTCATATTTCCAAAATCATCGTAGCTGTATTGGTAATTAAACACACCGGATTCGTTTCGAGCTAACAGCACATTATTGGGCGAAAAAAAGCGCGCATCCGGAAAGTTTGTATCGGTGAAAAATGGAAGAAAAAGATTCTGCTGTGGGCTAACGGCTGCATCGTACTCAAAGGTGATGTCTTCGAACTTGTTAAAAACACTGGGATCTTCTCTATCTGCAAAAAAACGCTCGTTTCGTGTGATATTCCCTTTTTCATCGGTAAAATAGTTCGAATATCCGGCGTAAAGTATTTGTCCATCACTGGCCTCACGATATAAATCAATTAAAATTCGATCGTTATTCGAGTAATCGATTTCGTGAATTAATCGAACACCGGAGCCTCCGAAATATTTCTCTACGCGTTTTGGGCGCTCATCCTCAAAGCTTACCGTCATGTAAGGAAAACGCAATTCGGTTTCGAGCTGATTTCTCACCACCAATGAATCCACAAAGTATTGAAATTGAAAGGAAGCCACTACCAGCGGGTCTGCGTCCTCCCGTAAAAACTCCTGGTGAAGCTGATAAATTTGTCCACCAGAAATGGTCGTAAAAATCAGACGACTGTTTTCAGCAAACTGGATTTCGTTTAGAATGCAGGAATTTTCAGGGGGTGCATTATTTACAGTACACCCAAGCAAAGCAACAAGCATGCATCCTAAAAAAACTAATAAACGATGGTTGATCGACTTCAAATTTCTTATTTCTGGGCGTTTCTACAAATAAACTAAATAAATAGCGTAGAGATATCACAGAAATCTAGTTTTTAAAGTCAGCGTTCGGGGAATTATTGGATTATTAATTCCTAAACAAACTTAGGGCATATTGCCGGGAATGGCGTTAAAGTCCAGATTAATTGTGCTGTACTGACGCACATACTCATCTTTGCCAATGTAAGCCTTCTTAAACACGGTACCTTCAAGACTTCCTTTTATCCCAGTTTCGCTTTTTGCTTCGATGGTTAGTTGACCCGATTCGGAATAGTAGATTTCGCTTCTGCTGGTTAATGCGCTGTAATAAAACAAGGAATAGCCTTCACGGTAAATCTGATTGATTTCATCAATGTTGTTTAAAGAATAAGAACCTTCATTCGGCAGATCAGTGGATTTAATTCGAAGTACAATGTTTGTGGTATCGTATAACCCACTTGCCGAGGAAAATGCCAAATTGAAGGTTGTGTCCACTAACGAAAAGCTAAAGCGAGCGCTTCCAATCAGCTCTTCATAATGCTGAGAGTTTTGATCTACTCCTGCTTTGCCTGCAAAATAGCCCGGTAATACTGAGTTACCTTCCTGTTCGGAATTTGAAGGGGAATCGGAGCAAGCTGAAATGCCTATTATCAGAAACAGAACCGCAATTAAACTGAAATTTTTCATGAATGAATATTAGAGAGATTGATCACATTAATATAATTGATTTCAAATACTTAAGCTCAAGATTTATTGAAATAGCAGTTATTCTTTTCAAGAATTTGTAACCAATAATCTGCTCGCGCTGTCGACATATTGGTGAAAAGTAGGGTTCAGAAGATTAACAATATAGAGCTTGTAGGATGGTACTTTTATCAGTACAAAAAAACTCCGGAATTGGATAACCACATTTCTCTGATTAGTTTCAGATCAAAATTTACAGACATGAAACGTACCGCTCTTCTATTCTTTTCACTCTTTCTAACGCAAACTCTAACTGCCCAGTACTTCCCGGGAACTTGGGGCGATTGGGAAACACGTACTCCCGAAGAAATGGGGTTTAATGCCGATTCGATATCAGCGGTTATTGAATATGCGAAAGCTAATGAGACCACCAATCCGCGGAGTATGGAAGAAAACCATTACGGCACTTTTGGTCGCGAACCTTTTGGGGATGGGGTTGGTCCGTTCAAAGACCGGGGAGATCAGACCGGCATCATTATCAAAGACGGATACATCATCGCCGAATGGGGTGAACCATTTCGGGTGGATATGACGCATTCCGTAACCAAAACTTTTCTGAGCAGCACTGTGGGCATTGCTTATGATATGGGCTTAATTCGCGATGTGCATGATCTGGTAGATCCATATATGGCACCAATATTAATGGCGGGAAATTTTGACGGAACTCAATCCAAAGCCAACGATTTCAAATCACCCAAAGTGATGGAGCCTTTTAAAGGCGAGCATAATTCTAAAATAACTTGGGATCATCTGCTTCGGCAGACTTCCGATTGGGAAGGAACTCTTTTTGGTAAACCCGATTGGGCTGATCGGCCTGACAGAGATCGTTCAACCTGGCTTACCCGTGAACGCCACGAACCGGGCACCGAATGGGAATACAACGATGTTCGGGTAAATCTGCTGGCTTTAGCCGCAATGAATGTACTTCGCAAACCTTTACCTGAGATTCTCAGAAAACAAATGATGGACAAAATCGGCGCTTCCCCAACCTGGCGATGGCAAGGTTACGAAACAAGCTGGGTAGTTATCGACGGGCAATTCATGCAAAGCGTAAGTGGAGGCGGACATTGGGGCGGCGGCATGTTCATATCTGCAAGAGATCAGGCAAGATTAGGCTTGCTTACATTAAACGATGGAAACTGGAATGGCGAGCAAATCATCAGCAAAGAATGGATTGAACTTTCAAAAACTCCCACTGAAGCGAATACCGGTTACGGCTACATGAACTATTTTTTGAATACTGATCGTGAAGCCATGCCTAGCGCTCCTGAATCTGCCTTTTGGCATTTAGGCGCAGGAACCAACATGGTGTACTGTGATCCTGAAAACAATCTGGTGATTGTAGCGCGTTGGATCAATCGAGATGCCATGGAAGGAATTGTAAAACGGGTAATTGGAGCTACGGAGAATTAAGGGATTAGTGTTGAGTGTTAAGTGTTAAGTGTTAAGTGTTAAGTGTTAAGTGTTAAGTGTTGAATTTTAAGTGCTTGATAAATATTGCTATATATGTGATAAATAATCTCGATTTTTGTAATGTAAGTATTCAAATCTTTACAGTTGAAATTGTAAAATCAATCAACTGTTTTATCTTACTCAAAACTAACTAATCTCTTTTGCGATGAGCGGTACGCAAAAAACTGCCATTATTATTGGCGCTACCGGATTGGTAGGATCTCAGCTTCTTCAACAACTTCTGTCGGATCATCGGTATGCGTTGGTAAAGGTTTTTCATCGACGATCAACCGGGGTTACACACGAAAAGCTGGAAGAGCATGTCATCAACTTTGATGAAATGAGAATCTGGAAGCATTTAATTATTGGTGATGAGTTATTTTCAGCACTAGGAACCACTTTAAAAGCAGCCGGATCGAAAGAAGCTCAATATGAAGTGGATTACGAGTATCAACTGGATGTTGCCAAATACGCACAAAAAAACGGTGTTCTATCGTATGCATTATGCTCTTCATTAGGTGCTACTCAATCCACCAAAAACTTTTACCTGAATATGAAAGGCAAACTGGATAACAACGTCCAGAAACTAGGTTTTGAGAAACTAGTGATTGTTCGTCCCTCTCTTTTGATGGGCGATCGCAAAGAGTCGAGATTGGGCGAAAAATTAGGGGAACCTTTGTTGAAACTAGCTACCAAAATCCCTCCATTTAAAAAGTATAAACCCATCCATGTTAGGGAAGTTGCCAAGGCTATGATCAATGGCTTAAACTCCGATTCCGACCAAGTGATTTATGAAGGACTAGAAGTGCATAAACTTGCAGATTGAGAAGATTAAATTCGTACTCCAAAAATCGTTATTCGCATATTCATAATTCATCAAGCTAGATATTCACTCTATTTCTATTTTCATTAAATGATCTATACCATTCAATCTGAAGAGTTAGGAGTTTCCATTCAACAAAAAGGATTGGAATTAAGCTCCATCAAACATAAGAAAACGGGTACCGAGTACTTGTGGCAGGGAGATTCGAACTATTGGACCGGCCAGGCCCCTGTTTTATTTCCAATAATTGGAGCACTGAAAGATGGCACTACTTTCTTTGATGGCAAGCCCTATCAGATTCCAAAACACGGAATTATTCGGCACTCGACCAAAGCGAAAGTAACCGAGCATCTTGATGATTCCATCACTTTTCAATTTCATTGGGATGAGGAAACGCTGCATCAATTTCCATTTCGATTCATTTTTAGACTCACTTTTAGATTGAAAGGAAATCAGCTGAATGTATCCCATACCATTCATAATGCTGATAAAGAACCAATGCCTTACCAACTAGGTGCTCATCCGGCATTTAACTGTCCGCTTAAAAATCAGGGTGAGTATTCCGATTATTTTCTCGAGTTTCCGGTAGATGAAACCGCTCAAACTTGGTTAATTGATGATAACGGATTGCTTACCGATTCAACCAAACCTGTATTTGATTCAAGTAAAATTCTACGGCTCCACAACCACATCTTCGATAACGATGCGCTTATTTTCAAGGATTTGAACAGTAAATCTGTAACTCTTAAAAGTGATGAACTTGGTGAAATACTGCGTGTCGATTTTGACGATTTCCCTTATTTGGGAATCTGGGCAAAACCGGGTGCACCGTTCGTATGCATCGAACCGTGGCATGGAATCACTGATCACCAAAACACCGATGGCGACTTTTTAAGCAAAGAGAAGCTAAAAATCCTTGAGCCCGGAAAAGAAGAAACTCTTAGTTATCGGGTTACACTATTTGATCAGTAATAATTGGTTTAGTGAATGTAAATCAAGGTTCTGATTCTTTAGAAAGCTTCAGATTCCTGCCTTCGCCCTCCATCCATAGTTCTATTACGGAGTACAAGCAGGAATGACATTTATATTACGATCAGGAGTCATTTTTTAAAGCAGATCAGCAATTCATAATTCGAAAACCGACAATTCGAATCTCGTAAATCTACATTCGCTTATTCGTAATTCTTCGACGTTCAATGTTCGATTGTTCAAAGTTCTACTGTTCTTTTGTTTTCCACTCCTTTTCCTCTACATTTTTGGGCGAATCAAAAACTCTTTTGCTCAATGAAAAAACTACTTTTTGCTCTACCACTTCTATTGCTGTTTATCGCTCCAGATATCAGTGCCCAAAGTTCAAACCTAAAAACCATCATCGACCAAAGGGCTGATGAACTGGAAAACCAGGTGATCAAGTGGCGGAGATATTTCCATGAAAACCCTGAATTGTCGAATCGTGAATTTAATACTGCTAAAGTAGTTGCCGAGCATTTAATATCGCTAGGACTAGAGGTTCAAACCGGCATTGCGCACACTGGTGTGGTAGCACTTTTGGAAGGCGGTAAACCCGGTCCGGTAGTTGCTCTACGCGCCGACATGGATGCGCTACCCGTACTCGAGCGAACCGATGTGCCATTTAAATCGGTAGCAAAAGGAATGTATCAGGGAAATGAAGTTCCTGTGATGCATGCCTGTGGACATGACACGCACATTGCCATTTTGATGGGAGTGGCACAGATACTCACCGAAATGAAAGACGAACTTGCGGGAACTGTAAAGTTTATCTTTCAACCCGCTGAAGAAGGCGCTCCCGAGGGCGAAGAAGGTGGGGCTAAACTAATGGTTGAAGAAGGTGTACTCAAAAATCCTGATGTAGATGTAATCTTTGGTCTGCATATAAATGATGCTACTCCGGTAGGTATGATCAATTATCGAGATCGTGGTATCATGGCTGCGGTAAACAGTTTCGAAATTACGGTAAAAGGGAAACAAGCGCATGGTTCTGCACCTTGGACAGGAATCGATCCCATTGTGACGGCCTCACAGATCATCAACAATATTCAAACTATTGTTAGCCGGAATCTTCCATTAACCACACAAGCGGCGGTTGTAACTATTGGGCAAATTCATGGTGGAGTTCGAAGTAATATCATTCCCGAAGAAGTGTATATGGAAGGCACAATCCGAACCTTGGATGCTGGAATGCGCGAAAAGCTCTTTGAGCGCCTCGAAACAATTGTCACAAATACCGCTGAGAGCAATGGTGCTGAGGCAATTTTAAATATTCGCGAAGGCTACCCAATCACCTATAATGATCCTGAACTAACAGCGCTGATGGTTCCAACGCTTGAGGAAGTAGCCGGAGCTGAAAACGTAAACTATATCAATGCGATTACCGGAGCTGAAGACTTCTCATTTTTTCAGGAAGAAGTGCCGGGATTGTATTTTTTTGTAGGTGGAATGACTCCCGGAACCACTCCGGCCGGTCATCATACTCCCGATTTTTTCATCGATGAAGCTGGCTTAAAACTGGGGGTTCGAGCCATGAGTAACTTAGTAATCGATTACTTTGATAAATCTGCGGGGAAATAACATGAGAGTATTATTTATTTCAATTCTGCTTCTGTCCCTTCAGGGATTATCATTTGCACAATCACTAAATGATACCGAACAGTCGATTCTTAATTCGGTGGATGCGAGTTATGATGACGCACTGGAATTTCTGATCGAAAATGTGAATATGAATAGCGGATCTATGAATCCTGCCGGTGTTCAAGCACTTGGAAAGCGATATATCGAGGCGTATTCGAATCTTGGATTCGAAACGGAATGGGTTGATCAAAGTGAGGTAAATCGGGGTGGTCACTTCATCGCAAGAAAAAAAGGAAACTCAGGATTAAAGCTGCTACTTATCGGACACTTAGATACGGTTTTTGAACCAGATAGTCCTTTTCAAAAAGCTGAAATGACTTCTGACACAACCCTTGCAGGCCCCGGAATTGCAGATATGAAAGCCGGAAATGTGATGATTTTGTATGCTCTGAAAGCCTTGAACGAAGCCGGAGCACTTGAAGACGCTACCATAACTGTTGTGTATACGGGCGATGAAGAAAAAGCAGGTAAACCTACCTCCATTTCCAGATATCATCTGGTTGAAGCTGCCAAACAATCTGATATTGCACTCGGGTTTGAAACGGCCAGTGGTTGGGATTATGCTACGGTTGCACGTAGGTCATCGAATTCATGGAATATTGAGATAACAGGAGTGCAGGCACACTCATCTGGAGTATTCTCCGACCGTGTTGGTGCCGGATCGGTGTATGAAGCTGCTCGAATCTTGAATCGGTTTTATGAAGAACTACATGAAGAGTACCTGACTTTCAACGCGGCCATGATTGTTGGCGGTAATGAGATTTCCTTCGATGAAGAACAGCTGAAAGGTAGTATGAGTGGAAAAACTAATATTGTTCCTAAAAAGACGATAATTCAAGGCGACCTCAGGTACCTGACGGAAGAACAAGGTGAACGAGTGGTAAGAAAAATGGAAGCAATTGTTTCTGAATCTCTCCCTCAAACAGAATCCGTTTTTCGATTTAATCCCGGATATCCGCCCATGGCCCCCACCGAAGGCAATATGAAAGTTTTAGAAGTTTTGAGTGGCGTAAGTGAGGACATGGGAATTGGACCTGTTGAAGCTTATGATCCCGGCCGTCGTGGAGCCGCCGATATTTCTTTTGTAGCAAGTTACGTTCACGGACTAGATGGTTTAGGAGCAATGGGAGGAGGTGCGCATAGTCCACGTGAGTACTTGCATTTACCATCGTACAAAAAATTAACCCAAAGAGCGGCTTTATTGATTTACCGCCTAATCCAAATGGACGAACTTTAAAATTATGCGAATTCTACTGCTCGCACTCATTCTGCTAGGCAACTCAGCACTACAAGCTCAAACACTTGACAACAAAATTGCTGAAGCTGATGCATTGATAAAAACTTTCGTTGATAGTAAAAACCTCCCGGGAATGGCTGTTTCCATTTATTTGGGAGACGCTATGATTTGGAGCAAAGGCTTTGGTTATGCGGATATCGAAAACCAAATTCCTGTAGATCCATCATTAACTAAATTCAGAATCGGGAGTGTATCCAAAACACTAACCGCTGCTGCAATGGGCGACTTGATGAAAAAAGACAGGCTTGATCCAGACACCATTGTTCAAACCTATGTACCGGATTTTCCAAAAAAGGAATATGAAATTACTGTTCGTCAGGTTGCCGGACATACCGCCGGTATTCGCCATTATCGAGGCATCGAGTTTATGAGCTCTAAGTTATTTAAAACGGTAGATGAAGGTCGTGCCATATTTGAAGATGATCCTTTGCTTTTTGAGCCCGGTACCCAATATAGCTACTCAAGCTATGGCTGGAATTTGATTTCGGCGGTAATTGAAGGTGCATCGGAAGAGGATTTTCTCGGATATATGAAGCAATACGTTTTCGATCCACTCGAAATGAATAACACCGTACCGGAATGGACCAATCAGGAAATCCCGAACCTCACTACTTTTTATGTGCCGGATGGTGATGGAAACAGTGTGGCTCCGTATGTAGATAATTCGTACAAATGGGCCGGAGGTGGTTTTGTGGGCACCACCGAAGATTTAATTAAGTTTGGAAAAGCGTATCTCAACTTCGATTATCAGCCTGAACGAGTGCATAAAGACTTAATGACTCCTTTAATTTTGTCGGAAGGAGAATCCACTAACTACGGTATGGGCTGGCGAACATGGATACACAACGGAAATACTTGGATGGGCCACTCGGGCGGTTCGGTAGGTGGAAGCACTATGTTTCTAATCAACAAAGAACACCGGATGGTGATTGCTTACACCATTAACCGCTCAAGCGTTGGGTTCGATGATCTGCATTGGAAACTGGCGGATATATTTTTGGGTGAGTGATGAGTGATGAGTGATGAGTGATGAGTGAAATTATTTCCATCAAAAGTTGAATCAAAGTAATTCATAACCCCAAAATTTTGTTGCTTAAGGGGTTGTTATTTAACAATTTCGCAAATAATCTATCAACAAGTCCTTTTCCTGGCGAAGTAGAAGACAGATTTATCCACTGAAGTACGTATTCGTACGAAGGTGGAAGAGGTCGGAAGAACCGTTGAACTTCGAACACTCGAACATTGAACGTTGAAGAATTATGAATAAGCGAATTTAGCTTTACGAAGTACGAATTGGTGGGTTCAGAATTTTGTATTGTTGATCTGCTTTTAGAAAATGACTTCTGATCGTAATATAAATGTCATTCCTGCTTGTACTCCGTAATAGAACTATGGATGGAGGGCGAAGGCAGGAATCCAATGCTTTTTAAAGAATCAGAAATACGAAATAGAAAATCCATCTAACTTTAAATGCTCTACCCAACAGCCTGGAAATCATACGAACTCATCGACATCGGCGAAGGACGAAAACTCGAACGCTTTGGAGAACTTGTGGTTGATCGGCCGGAACCGGCGGCGACGGGTAAAAAGGGTTCTGCTAATTTGTGGGATGAAGCCACCCATCGCTTTACCGAGCAAAAGGGACAGAAAGGTAATTGGAACCGAGCCATCCCAGATTTTCAGATCGATTATCAAATTCAACAGAAAAACCTTCGTTTTCAGCTAAAAGAAACAGCCTTTAAACATCTGGGAATATTCCCCGAGCAAGCGGAAAATTGGGAGTTCATTGCCGAACAGTGCCAAAGAATTTCAACAATAACAAAACAACCTCGAATGCTCAATTTGTTTGCTTACACAGGAGGAGCTTCATTGGTAGCTGACCAATTCGGGGCAAAGGTCACCCATGTAGATTCCTCAAAAACAGCCGTTAGTTGGGCACGTGAAAATGCAGACATAAATGGAATTGATTCCATCCGCTGGATTGTGGAAGATGCTCGAAAATACGTGGAACGTTGCATCAAGCGTGGAGAAGCTTATCACGGAATAATTCTCGATCCACCGATTTTTGGGATGGTACCCAAAGGGAAAAACTGGAAATTGAACGACGATTTAGAACCTCTGCTTTCCAACATCCTCAAAATTCTGGAAAAAGATCATCGTTTTTTAATTTTGAATACCTACTCCCCACAGCTCCCACTTTCCGATCTGAAACAATTACTTCGCGGGATTCGAAATTGGCCTAAAAACTTTGAAGCTACTACACTCGGACTGAAAACCACAACCGGCAAAGAGTTGGAACTGGGAAATTTGGTTCGGTTTTCATCAAACTAAAAAAAGTGAAGAACTACTGTCCTTCACTTTCAAGCTTACCAAACTGAGTGGCAGTTAATTCTCTTTGTTCTTCATTTCTTTCACAATGTGTTGCTTCACTTCTTCTTTGGAAGTATCAAGGTGGCGCTCCGGAGTCAAGCCATCGTACAAACCTTCGACATTTCGTTTTACTTCAAACGCATTCTTTTCATCAATTTGAATACGAAATACAGCATGTTTGGAACCGTCTTCATGTACTTCAACGTCAACTTTCTCGGTTACCGATGAGTTTTCGTGAAGGAATGCATTAATCTTTGCTGCTATTTGAGCCTGAGTCAGTTTAGGGTCAATTTTAACATCGAAGGTTTTATGCATAGCACTTTCAAAGAAAGTACGCTCAACGGTTTCTTCGATCGGAAGTATATCGATCTCTGTAAAAGTGAGTGCGGCTTTCAGTGCGTTTGCTTTATCTTCGGCTGCGGTGATATTGGCTTCCGGCAATAGCACAACTACTTCCGTTAACTGTTGGGTATTCGTGGTTTCCCCACCCGGTAAAATTTCTTCGTGTAATACCGGAATCATCTGTATTTCCTGTAGATTTATGGCAGAAAGCGCTGCTACTTTTCCTTTACCGGTTTCGGGTTGTTCGGTAATTAATCCTCGAATCATATATCCGATTTCTTCTTCCTGCTCAACAGGAACCGTGCAAGCAACCAATACCAAGGCTGCGATTAAAAATGAAGCTGCAATTTTATAGAATTGTCTCATGTCGTTAGGTTTTTGGGATTGCTGATCCAGCCATGGTCCTAACTTTTTCAACGATTCGGAGTGATCGTGCTTTTTATAAGTATTGAATGCATTTGATTCGTTCATCACACTACCCCATCGATTTGAATTGGTTTATAAGTTTAGAAGTTTCATGGTACAGATCGCTTGTTTCTAGTTTTGTTGATGCCGGAATTGCCGAGCCGGAGCCCGATTCTTCCATCTGTTCCATGATTTCCCGCAACTTGGTGCGTGTTCGGCTTAATCGACTTTTCACCGTCGATTCACTTCGCTCTTCTTGAATGGCTGTGATTTCCCTTATCGAAAAACCGCCAAGCTCAAACAACAAAAGTGCTGCTCGTTCATTGCTTTCCAGTATTGATAGTGCCGCCATCAACTGCTGATTGTCTTGAAAAAAGTGATCTTCATAGATTTGAAAGTCCATTTCTTTCACTTCTGATTGGCGCACAAACCGTTTCCAAAAAGGTCGACGAACGGCGTTGTAGAACGTCCGCGTGATAATCTGAAAAAACCAACTTTTGAATTTCTCCAAATCGTTAAGGCTATCGATGTTTTCATACGCTTTCAGTAACGATTGCTGCATGATTTCTTCCGCCTCAGCCATCTGTTGTCCGGCACATAACGCTCTGCAATAGTTTACAGCATCGTTATAAATCGGCTTTAATAAGTGGGTGAATTCAGTATTCGTCAACACACTTTGTTTTAGGATTTCATGGTTTTGCGCGCGCATTCAGCCATAAGACACGGCTCACGCTTAAAAAGTCGCAGAAAAAATTTTGCCACTAAATCACAAAACCACTAATTGTAATATTGTGTGGAAACTAATCACCCAAATCACCTTCCAATCAAATTTATCGAACTCTCTTCCTGCTCAAACCTTCGTTTGTATTCATCTCATCAAATGCATCCGGAAATTCAATATAGTTTTTGGGGCGGTTTTCAGATTGCTCTTGAGTAGCTGATTTACCCGAAACCAAGCTTTTCATCTTGATGAAGGCATTTTTTACTGATCTCGATTTTTTGCGCAGATAGTTTTTGAAACCTCTCAAGATCACCAAATAACTGATGAATACAGCTGCCAAACCTAGAGGAATACCAATTAAGCCCCAATTCAGCATTCCCAGAAAAATCACCCAAAACCCAACATTCACCATAATGGGGATGGTCCACGACATAGCAAGTTTTGCAAACGACCCATTGTAGATTACTTTAGTTTGTTCTTCACCCGGAATCATCGACAGTTTTTGTGTGGTGTTGTTGGTCTCGCAAATCCACTCATACAACTTCCCCATTTTATTTGAAGCTCCACCTTTTCCGGTAATCTGCTCCATCAACGTAATAACTTCGGGCCAGTCTTCTTCTTTTATCTCTCCCTGTATGATATGATCGATGTTCAATTTTGTAGGCATAAGCAGTGAATCGAAAAAACCCGTGCTTTCCTCTTCTTGATCGATATCAATGGTTTCGGCAACATTTGCGATGATATCCGGCTCTAGCCCAACTTCTTCGGCCAGGTGTTGAATTTCTTCCAGCGATAATCCAACGGTTACTTTTTCGCGCTCAGATGCCTGTATTTCCCCCGCACGCTTTAAAATCTTACTTATTTCCTTTTCGGTGTATAATCGATCGTTACTCATTTTGCAGATTCGAATTGAATGTACTTGATTGCCCTATTTTTTAATTAACGGGATAGTACTACGTGAATCAATAAAAATGTTTAACCTTGGCTGATAGTTTTGTTGGCTATAAAAACTATTAAAAAAGTAGTATTTAGTTAGACCTCAGTTTTTATCTTATTGTTTTAATATAGCTTTATAGATGACTTTTAGAATCGCTTTTGGATGGAGAATATTTATTTATGTTATATGTTTAATAACCTTGTCTTTGGGAATATGGATGATTTCTTACTTGATCATCAACATTAATAGTTCTGATTTCTTATCAACACCCAATTTTATTTTAATTCCTATAAGCATTTGTCTGGTCTCATTTTCGATTTATGTATTTATCAGAGCGCAAAATGAAAAGGTTGTAATTCTGCATGACCGCTATGTTGTTCATTATGCATTTACTATAAAGAATTTATTATTCGATGAAATAAAGGGTTTTACTGTCGATCAAAATTACATCAAGCTATATCCTAGAACCGACACAAAAAAACCTATAAATGTAAGTTCATCTTTAGATGATAAATTCACCTTCATTGCAAATTTATCAAGTAGATATGACGACTTAGATCAGATTAATAGAATAGCAGAGATTAAAGATCTAAAGTCAAATATTGAATATGGTAAAAATGAAACTGATAGAGAGGAAAGACTTCAAAAATTTAAATTTGTTATCAATGTTTTAAACTTTTTCCTGATCGTGTTTTCACTGTTGCTATTAGCATATCCCCGACCTTGGGACCTACTAATTTTGTTAAATTTACTTCTGCCAATACTTGCAGTTTTTCTAGTGTTTAAGTCGAAAGGTTTAGTCAAGTTAAATAGCGAACAGAATTCGCTATATCCACATGTTTCATATGTTTTTATGTTTCCATCAATGATAGTTGGATTGAGGTTAGTCATAGATATAAAGTTTTTAACAATGGGAAACTTCTGGATTATTTCTATAATCCTAACAACTATTTTGTTCATTATTATCAACGCTGTAACTAATGAAATCAAATTTAAAAGTAATGTTGAAAGATTTGCATCTTTAGCTTTTCTATTCTTTACATTTGCTTACTCAGCCTGCTGGATAACCTTCGCAAATGTAATAGGTAGTTTGGAAGAACCTGTTATTTATGAAGTATCAGTAATAGACAAAGAAGAATCAGAGAGTTCATACATTCTTGAATTAAAAGGCGGTTGGCACCCTAATGCCAATGAAGGTATTGATGCTAATGTTAGCCGCAATTTTTATAGAATGGTAAAAAAAGGCGATATAGTTTTTGTAGAAGTACATAAGGGTGCTTTTAATATTCCATGGTTTCAAATATTGGAACCGGAATTCAAACCAAAATTTGATCCTGATTTGAAGTTTAGCTTACCTAATCCTGAATAACTTACACTCCTTAGTGTTTTTGTGCTTCCGTGTCAAAAATTCATGTAAGCACTTACATAAGAAAATGTACCCTCTGTTTGGTAATTTCCTGCCATTAATGTTTCGACCTAACCACACACTCATGAAAAAAGTATTTCTCTCCTTTGCCGCTAGTCTGTTTCTATTTACAACCGCCTTTGCACAAGTTGAAAGAATGGAGCCCCCATTTTGGTGGACTAACATGCCCGTGCAAGAACTTCAGATTCAATTATATGGGGAGAATCTTGGAGAATATCGCGCTTCAATTGATTATCCCGGGGTAGAAATCACAAAACAAATTGCGGTCGATTCAAAAAATTACTTGTTCCTCTATCTCGAGGTTTCTGAGATGGCTGAAGCAGGAACCATCAATATAGAACTGAGAAAAGATCGTAGAAATCGAATGAACGTCGATTTTGAGCTCAAAGAACGCTCTTCTACCGAAGGCAAACATATGGGTTTTGACGCTTCCGATCTCATTTATTTAATGATGCCCGATCGTTTTGCGAATGGAAACCCGGACAACGACTCCATCGAAGGAATGCTTGAAACGGCAGATGTTACCAATCCCGAGCGCCGACAAGGGGGCGATTTAGAAGGTGTGATGAATCACCTCGATTACATCAAAGAACAGGGAATGACCGCCATTTGGTTGATGCCGATTTTCGAAAATGACATGACGCCCGAATATGGTGGATATCACGGTTACGCTGCTACCGATATGTATCAGGTGGATCGCCGACTTGGAACCAATGAAGAATATAAAGCGCTGGTTGAGGCCTCCCATCAAAACGGAATGAAAGTTATCATGGATATGATCCACAATCACATTGGCGATCAGCATTGGTGGATGAAAGATTTACCTACTAAAGATTGGGTGCACAGTTGGGAGAAATATGGTCAGACCAGTTACCGAGGTCCGGTTGTTTCAGATCCTTACTCCAGCGAGTACGACATGAATAAACTCGAAAAAGGCTGGTTTGTGAAGGAAATGCCTGATTTGAATCAGAATCAGCCTTTATTGGCCGATTACTTGATTCAAAACACCATTTGGTGGATCGAATATTCCGGCATCGATGGCATCAGAATGGATACCTATGTTTTCCCGGATAAAGATTATATGGCGCGCTGGGCGAAAGAAATTTTAACCGCTTACCCAAACTTTAATATAGTTGGCGAAGCATGGTTGAACTTCCCTGCCCCGGAAGCTTTTTGGCAGTACGATGAACCCGGCATAGACGATGGTTACCAATCAAACTTGCCGAGCGTTACTGATTTCCCATTAACCATGACGATTGATCGTGCACTGAACGATAACTTCGGCTGGGATAGTGGATTATCGGCAATCTGGAATTTATTGGGTAAAGATTTCTTGTATGCCGATGCGATGAAGAACGTGATCTTTCTGGATAATCACGACATGGATCGTATTTTTGAGCGCCTGGGCAAAGACGAGCGCAAGTTTAAAATGGCGTACAACTTTTTGATGACCACTCGTGGAATTCCCCAGATTTACTATGGTAACGAGTTGATGATGGCGCATGAATATCGTGGTGGAGATGATGAGCATCGCCGCCCAAATATGCCCGGTGGCTGGCCCGGTGATGAGCGTTCTGTATTCACCGAAGAAGGTCGTACCGATAAAGAAAACGAGATCTTCGAATACACCAAAACCATCAATCACTGGCGAAAAGATGCCGTTGCCGTGCATGAAGGCAAGCTGGTTCACTTTGTGCCTCAGAATGGAGTGTATGTGTACTTCCGCTTACACGACGATCAGAATGTGATGGTGATCATGAATCAAAACGAAGAAGAAATGACCATTCCTCGTGAAGTTTTTGCCGAGATTTTGGATCACTTTACTACTGCCACCGATATTTTTGATGGAAGTAAGGTAGATATAACTACAGATTTCATGGCTCCTGCAATGACTACCGCTGTTTGGGAGTTGGATTAGGAAAGTCCGAGTTGTAGAAACTGCAACGTAGCTTTTAAAACGTCTCCCTCAACAACTTCGAATTCCAAGCCATTAACGACGTCAGCAGAATAATTCCTGCGATGGTGTAAAAGCCGCCATCTAGTTGAAAATTTTGTACAATAACACCCATTATTGGTTGTGATATTAACTCACCAACTCCGCCTAAAATCATAACGGTGGCTAGAGCGTTTGGACTGATTTTACCCGTAATACTGAATATAAACGGAAAGGTGAGTGCAACTCCTAATCCCATCGCAAAAATGCCAACACTCGATACCCATAATTGCTCGGCCAAAATTGCGAGTATAATTCCACCTGCGGCAAATAATGTTCCAAATGTGATCAGATTTCGGGAGCCAAATCGAGCTCTTAATCGATCGCCGGTAAAGCGCATCATTAACAAGGCAACGGCATACGTAGTGTAGCCAATGGCAGCCAAACCTTCTCCGGTTTTGAGATAATCTGAATAAAACAAAGCCACCCAATTCATGATGGATGCCTCGGTACAGGCAGCCATAAAAATAATCGCCCCGAGCCATAACACAGGCCGCTCAGGCCATTCAAGTCCCGGTTTACGAATCGTCGATTCTGCATCTTTGGGGATAAAACGAAAAGCCGTGATCACAACCAAAATCATCAAGGCCGTAATAACCAACATATGGATCTGTGCTGAAATCAACAGTCCGGCAGCGAAAGTACCAAGAACAGCTCCGGTTAAGTTACCCACACCAAACCATGAGTGAATTGTGGACATCCGTGGCTGGCCGGATCGTTTTTCATAGCTCGCACCCAACGCGTTAATGGCGAGGTTAAATCCACCACCTGAAGCTCCCATGATTATCATTGAAACAGCGAGCATAATCCAGTTTGGAGAGAAGGCAATCGGCAGTAAAGAAAGAGCTACAATCCACCCAAATATGATACCGGTTTTACGCGCTCCCATTACTTGAATTAACCAAGCAGTAAGTGGCATCATAACCACAGAACCGATCCCCCTCGCCAATAACGCATAACCGAGTGTAGCAGGAATTAATAGCGCTGAATCGCGGATAGCCGGAATGCGACTTGCCCAGGTAGAAAAGTTAAATCCCAATACAAAGAACACCGCACAAATGGCGATAAATTCATATCGAAGAGCGAGTTTTTGATCCTGTTGCGCTTGCGTAATTGTTGAAGAGGTCATTCCAAATAAATCCCGTAGAAACTCCTCAAAAATACAGTTATTTTGAACCAACTTAATTCAATTTTCTTATGGAATATCAATTTCTGGTTTTACTGCACGTTTTCTTGGCTATCGTAATTATCGGCGGGGTTTGGATGGCATCTTTCATCGTAATCCCATTCGCAAAGAAAACCGACAATCCATCTTTTGCTTTTAATTATATCAAAGCCTTCGATCGTGGTTCGCATCTTGTGCTCACCCTTCAGTTTTTGATTGGATTTCGCTTAGCGATGATTTACTTGCCAATGAGCGAGTGGTTCACGTTTAGCACCCACATTTCTCTTTCGGTAGTAGTTAAGCTTGTGCTTTGGGTGGCTTTATTTGCTTGGATGATCATCGGCAAAAAGAAAGGAATGAGTACCCCGGAAACCGGAACGTTAAAAAGCGCCGGCACTTATTTTGGAATTCTAAGCGCCCTTGCGTTCGGACTAATGCTGTTTGGATTGAATTTCAGATTGGGATTGATTTAGAAATGTCCTCGTTTCAAAGCTCCTGCTTCAAGCAGTAATAATCTTGCCATTGAAATGAATGATTATACAACTAAAAGAGAAGCTCTAGGGGATTTAATCGAAATTTTCTTTGATTCAGAAGGAATAGATCTAATTTTTGGCTTACTTATTATATGCTTTTGTTTGTTAGTGATTTCTGTATTTCAGGTAATTTTAAGACTGAGGGATGATGAAAAAAAGAACTCAAAAGTTTCAGTTTTAGAATATGAAATAATTTTTGGCTCAGTAGTTGTTCTTTTAGTTTATTTATGGAGATTTTTTTAATCGTGCCCCCCCAAGATGTTTTAAGTCTGCGACTTAAAACCTACAGTTGAGCAAGTCCCCAAGGATCTTTTAAGTTTCTAACTTAAAAGCCCTAAAATCGGTAGTCTCCAGACTTCCATCACTGGCACTAAATTAGTATTTCATCAATTTCCCTCTAGTAGAATAGCCGATGGAGCAACGAAAACATTGGGTAAGAAGTTGAATCCCTATTTAATGATGTCCTCCAAATTTGAACCTAGATTCTGTTAATCTACGAGTTCTACTTTAAGTTTTTTACCAAAAGCCTGTGCATATTTTTCAAGGGTAGAAAGTCGGATGTCTTCGGCATGGTTCTCTATTCTTGAAACTGCAGTTTTTTTGGTGTTAAGTTGTTCTGCTACTTCGTCTTGAGTAAGCCCCGCTTCTTCTCTTGCTTGTTTCAGAAGCACACCAATTTTAAAACTACGGTATCCTTCTTCATACCCTTCAGCAAACTCTGGATCACTTTTCTTTCTCTCACTAATATATGCTTGAAGATCGCTCATAATTTTTCTCCTTTACGAAATAAATAATCAGCCTTACGCTGTTCGGCTAAATCGATTTCTTTTTTTGGTGTTTTCTGTGATTTTTTTGAAAAGCCATTTGTAAGTACAACAAACTCTTCATTATCTATAAAACCTAGTAGGCGAAAACTATTAGAACCAACACGTGCCCGAATCTCCCAAAGATCATCAGTATTTTTAAGTTTTTTGAAATATTGAATTGGCACTTGGTTTAGACTTTCTACCAATTCAAGCACCCAAATAACTTTTTGTGCGTGCTTAGAACTTAATGAATCCAAAAAATCCTTTACAGGTATTTTTCCGGTTTTAGTTTTGTAGAACTTGATTTCTTTCACAACTAAATGTTAACAAATATGTTAACATTTTCAAGTCTTAATTATTATCAGAAAAGAAACATAACGACATGGAGGTTAAGCGGCATACTAGCCGTGCCTGAAGAGCTACATCCAAGAAAGACGAAAACCACTACATTCTTGACTCTGCAAAGAGTATCTCTTGTTCAGTGTAATGTTATTCTATTTTTCTTAGTAATCTATAGTAGATTACTTCACCATTTCCGTCATCTAAAGACATAATTAGATCACCTTTTTTTGCAAACTTGCCAACATCTTTATAGAATATGTTTACTCCCCAAAGTTCTAAATAGTCTTGCATTTCAGGCTGATCAACAGTTAGAAATTGTCCCTGATGTACAAAATTTGGTGTTTTTTCCTCTGGTAAAGCAGAAAATATTTCTTTTAAGTCTTCTACTGAATAATCTTCATCCTCTGTATTCATCATTGTATAAAGTTTACCATTCTCATAAAAACCAAACCATTGGTATGGTAAAGGCCAAGGGTTCACTTTATTCATATCTGGTGGTAATTCTTGCAGCTTCCAAAAACCTATCAATTCATCAGTAGTTGGTGGGCCTCCCGTTGGTTCTTCATCATCGGATTGGGCAAAACACGGAACGACTACAAGTATGAAGAATAGAAACGGAAAAAAGTGTTTTTTCATAATGGGTTTTGAATTACCAGATTATTAAGCCAACAAGGTGAAGTGGATATTCTTCGGAAAAAATTTTTTAGGAGTTCCCTGCTCAGTGTTTTTGAAAGATAGTACTATCAACAAAAAGATCAACACTATGGGGAAAAGTAAATGACTAACCGAAATAGGATCTGAGTATTAGCTGTTTCTTGCCTCCAAACGGAGGTCACTTCGTCGATGAATTTGATACACTTCAAATGGTTTAGATTCTCCTTGTGATGACCGATTAGATATTTTTACTAGTCTTTGCGTGGAGCCCAAAAATCAGCTATCAAAGAAAACTCGACGCGGCATTCTCTATACCAACGTCTCCAAAAGGAAATCTACTCATAGATTGATTTCTCCTCCATCCCAAGCCCGACTTGCACCATCGGCAAACTTACGAAAGGAATGTAGTCAAGATACTACATCTTCAAATATTTCAAACAATTCTTAATAAACAATACAAAATTAATGTCTTAACAGTTTTAAGTTAATGACGACTCCCTATCAAGAATTGCAACTATTCCCCATCAATTCAACCTTTCGGCCAATAGCACCTGCAAGTCATCCAGTTGATCTTGAGGGATGATTTCAGATTCCAGGTTCAACTCGCGTTTCATGAGTTGATTGCGGGCAGGTCCGAGTTCGTAGAATAAACGAAGGTGCTCTACTTCGCTGGCAAAATATTTATTTGTGAAGCGGTCGCGAAATGGGTTTTCATCCACTATTTGCTCGAATTCCTCCAGTAAATGTGCGCTCGTTCCTTTTAGTAGTTGGTGCACTTGCACTCCGCGCTGATCATCCAGTGGAATGGCATAACGCATGGGCGTAATTCTTTTCAATAACTGTGTGGGCAGGTAACAAGCACTGTCTATTTTTTCGTCGGTTACGTACAGGAGTTTTAGCAACGCTCCCAACCCTTTTCTAACTCGTAAATGCCCTTTAAAACAGCCATAGGTTTTTGGGTAATCATTTAACGGTCGCATCGACAGGCGAAACTCCCGTTTATTTCCCTGACGGGTAGTGGAAATGTAGTAATAGGTTTCCGGCTTTTTATTGGCTTCGTTAAAGGGCGGACGCAAAGATCGAATCAATAAATTTTCGAGCAGAATAGCATCTGTTTCGTTTTTACACTCTTCAATTCCAATACGATGCAGGTGCGCAATCATACGAATCACTTTCTTCGATTTGGAATACCGATACGAAACCAATCGCTTCTGAATATCTTTCGCTTTACCCACATACAGCACCTGATCTTTGGCATCATACATGGTGTACACTCCGGGCGAGTGAGGCAACTCATCAGGAAGGGCCGCATTCACGCGCTCTTTCTGAGTTAAAGCAATGGGTTCGAATAAATCCAGATTCATAGAGTAAAAGTACAAATTGCCCAATTGTTGATCACGAATTAAGTTAGTTTTTATGCGCCTATACTTTCAAGCCTTTGTTAACTATATTCAAACAGTAGATTAAAGGTTAAAAACTGGGTTTCATGACACACTCGATCGTCTTTAAAATCGATCAACAGCGAGTAATACAAGAGAGAACCACCAAGCTAGATGCATTTCTTAACGGCTTGGATGAAACGGCTACATTAAGTTTGTCACACTTTTTTAGTCCGCATGAAGAAAAGGACTTACATCACGCATTGCAAAAGCACTCGGCAAGCTCCACCTTGGTTCAGGGATTTTTAGCCCATCTACCTGACAAGCCCAAAGCTGATTTATACATTCATTGCCTTTCATCAGAAGACAAAGAGCCTCTTTTCGAGTGTATCTTAATTTGTGCTGATGGACCGACTACTGATACTCCGCCTGAAATTTCTAGCTCACTATTTAAGCATAATCCGCTTCCATTTTATTGTTTTGATACCAACGGAACCTTCATTCATGTAAATGAAAAACTCATAGAATTCACGGGTATTGATGAGGAACTCCTGCTTACGTTGGGTTACAAAGATTTTGTACATCCCAATGATCTAGCCCAAACCGATGAGTACTTTAAGCAGGCTTTAAATGGAACCTCGAATCAGTATGAACTCTCGGTGGTTATTAAAGATGGCATTGAAAAACGCATTCGGGTTAACAAATTTCCTCGGTTTGAAGATGGAGCCGTTACCGGGGTATACGGCATTTTCGAAGACATCACAGATAAAACAGAATCGGAAGCGCGTTGGCGAGAATTGGTGGAGCAAAGTCCTTTACCGGTATTGGTGTTTGTTGATGCTAAATTCGTATTCACAAATTCTGCGGCACCGCCCTTTTATGAGTTAGATTCCAAAGACGATCTTATTGGGCGCTCGGTGTATGAATTTATCCCGGACGACGAAGTAGAGTTTCTAAAAAAACGACAAAAACAGCTCGAAAATAATGAGCAACCAGAACCAGGTGAGTCCAGAATTATCACAAAATCGGGCGAAATACGGCATATTGTAGCACACTCACGGCCAATAATTTATCAGGGGAAACGAGCCATACAGTCAGTGATTTTTGATATCACCGAACTGAAAAAACAACAGGAGATTATCGAGCAATCGCTCAAAGAAAAAGAGACGCTCCTTAAAGAAATACATCATCGGGTAAAAAATAATCTCGCAATTATCTCGGGGTTGTTAGAGCTTCAAATCAAAAAAGTAGACGATCCGTCAACGGTCGACATCCTTAAAAACTCCCAAAACAGAATTTTGTCGATCGCTCTTGTCCACCAAAAGTTGTATCAAGTGGATACGCTCGACGAAGTAAATGTTGGTGATTACGTTGAGGAGCTTATCAGCAATTTGCAGAATACGCTTCAACATTCAGGCAATTTATCCATTAATGTGGCTGCAGATGATGTGCTTTTAAATATTGAACATGCCGTGCCTTGCTCGCTTATTATCAACGAAGCGGTGGTAAATGCTATTAAGCATGGGTTTGCAGATAAAGATCAAGGCAGCATCAATATCACCATTAAACGTAATCCTTCGATGGTGCAAATTAAGGTAGAGGATAATGGGTGTGGAATTCCCGACGATTTTGAATTTGAGCAGGCTGATTCACTCGGACTCACACTCATCCGAATTCTGTCGCAACAATTAGAGGGCAATTGTCGCTTTGAAGCACTTGAAACAGAAGGCACCCTGTTTATCCTGCGCTTTCCGCTACCTGTACACTAAACAGGTGTAAGCATTTTATTGCGATGCTGCTTCCCAAAATCGATGGTAAAAGTAGTTCCCGAATCAGGTTCGCTTTCTATTTGGATGCTGCCGCCTAACGATTCGATTTGGTTCTTGGTGATGTACAAGCCAATGCCTTTGGCGTTTTCATTACCATGAAATGTTTTATACATCCCAAAAATACTAGCTGAATGCTTTTCCAAGTCTATTCCACGCCCATTATCAGAAATTTGCATGTGTACTTTTTCTTGCTCACGCCAAACTTTGATATGTACTTCGGGTACTCGATCGGGATGGCGATACTTTATAGCGTTAGAACACAAATTCAGCAAAATGCTGTCTAAATAGGCCGGACTATATCGAAAATATAAACCTGGCTCGATCTCTTCGAAAAATTTTACCCCATGGGTTTTAATTTCGGTAGCAAGCACTTCTTTAATTCCATCTAGAACTTCCCTGAAGTCAAGTAACTTAAGGTCAATTTCTGCTTTGCTTTGCTTGTCAATAATTTCGTTAAGATCGGCGATCGTTTCGTTAAGACGTTCTGAGGCGCTTTCGAGCATTCCAATGAGCTCCTCTTTTTCTTCTGTCGATTCTGAAACCTGTATTAAACTCGAAAGCATGGAAATTCCACCGGCATGATTTCTCAAATTATGAGAAACGATATGTGCAAAATTGGAAAGACGTTCATTTTGCTTACTAATCACATTTAATGAATCTAGCAATTCAACTTCGTATTGGATGCGTTTGCTAACATCGGTAGTAACCGAAAGCACACCCGGCTTTCCATTCCCCAGCGTAAACGGCACTTTTATGGTTTGATGCCAAAATTCGGTTCCATCGTGTCGGTAGGTTTTCTCTTCGGGATGAAATGCCGTTTTCTGTGTAGCTATTACTTCCTTTTCAATGTTACGGTATTGATCTGCCCGTTCTTCTGGAACTCCTAATTCATAATCCGTTTTCCCGATGATGTCACCAAATTCGGAGTCTAGGTAGTTTTTAGCCGCTTCGTTTGCCAATACAAACCTACCGTATTCATCTTTTACAAAAATCATATTCGGAACCGCATTTAAAATCGATTCCATTTGATTTTTCAGATGCTGTATTTCTTCGTACTGCGCTTTTTTCTCGGTGATGTTGCGGGTAATACCATACGTTCCTATCACGGTTCCATCTTCATCAAGCAGTGGATATTTACTGGTTGAAGCCCATGCCACAGTTCGGTTTTCATCGTTAAAAACTTCGCGTTCTTCTTTATTGATGATGGGTTGCTGGGTGGCAATAATTTGGTGTTCGTCTTCCAAAGCTACCTGAGCATGCTCGATAGCGAAAAAGTCAAAATCTGTTTTCCCAATGGCTTCTTCCGGGTTCTCTAGACCAAATTTTGCAGCACAAGTAGTATTTATGGCGATAAAGCGGCTGTTTAAATCTTTAAAGAACACACTCTCTGGTGTATTTTCCATCAACCGCTTAAATAAAAGCGCGTGATTATCCATTTCCGTGATGCTTATTCCTTATTGCATTTATCGGATAGTTCAATTGTATACTTAACCACATTAATTGTTTATAACTCAATGGGTACGGTGTATTTGGTATTCCCCCAAAGCAAATTTAATGCCGCATCGGAACCGGAGCCGGTAACGGTAATCGTGAATTCTTCTACATAATCGGCATTTTCTACTCTCGTCATAGTAGTTCTGCCTAAATCCATAGTCTCTTCATAAGATCTTCCGTTTTGCCCGGTTTGTTTGTTGATAATTAGTATTCCTCCATCCTCTTCAGGAATTGTAAACAAAGTATATTCGCCGGAAGACACTTCCACATCACCAATGCGAATGTCTGCCGAAGTTCTAAAATGCGTGGCTCGATTTGCCCCAGTTCTCCATCGCTCGCCGTAGGGTACGATTCCTCCGAATAATTCACGTCCGCGCGCTAAGGGCGACCCATAATCCAATCGGAAATCAACGCCATTTACTTCGAAGTCTTGTACAATCGCGCCTGATAAAGCTCCGAAAACTTTGCCATTTTCTTCCGCATTTTTAAACTGCATTGCTATAGCCTGAATGGGAATATTCTCGGTACGTTCTACTTTTAATTTTCTGGTTGTGCCGGAAGCATCCAGCGTTGTGATTCCATTATCTACCGACCTAACTACTTCCATGGTTCCTCTGAATGGATGCCGGATAATTGTATTCCCATTTTCACTTTCCGAAAGCTCAAAGCCAAGTGATCTTCGTCCGGCTATCATAGGAAAATCTACGGTTTCGCCCGCTTGCGATGGATTAGCCCTCAGAGCAATTTCGAAAGGCCAATGGGTGTATTCCAGGAATGGAATAATACCTTCTTCGTACGCTACTTTTACACTACTAGCTTCGCCATCAATCATGGTTACGATTTCCAAACTATCACTCATTTTGGTGATAGTTCGATATAACACGCGTTCTCCCTCAAATCCTAATTCGGATGGATACCTATAGATAGTCATTTCTTCAATTCCGCCATCTTCACCTAGCGTTACTTCGGTAGATGAAAGCACCGTTTTCGGCGATCTAACCACTACATTTGCTACAATCCCATTGCCGGTAATCTCAAACGTTTCAACGGCAACGGTATCGGTGCCAAGACGGGTTACAAATCCAACATTTGCCGGTTCTTTGGCTCCACAAGCGGCTGTAATAATTACCAAAAGAATAACTAAAAGTCTCATAGTTCAGAGTTTAATGATGTTAACCTTGTTGCTTCAAATTCATCGCCCGGATACCATTGCTGCAAATCGTAGGCATTCAAAATATCCACACCAACTTTATAAAAAAGCCGAGTGTCTTTTACGGCACCCGATAAATCCCAATATTCGTTAATCTCATCGTTTACAGTGTGATAATTCGCTGCCGAAACACTATCTATCATCGCAGAAAATGCCTCATCTTTCCCTACAAAATCACTTCCCGGAATTGGAAAAATGGCCGGTATTCCTACTTTTGCCATGTTAAAATGATCGGAACGGTAGAAAAGTCCTAGTTCAGGGTTTGGGTCGGGAACAACTACTCTTCCTGTATTTTGTGCGTGCTTTTCAACCAATTCAGTAATGGTGTTTCTGCCATATCCTATTAGCACTACATCATTCGTGTAGCCATATACATTCATTCCATCCAGATTGATGTTTGCTGAAATCTGCGCCGGGTTCACTGTAGGATTTTCTGCCCAAAACTTCGATCCCAATAAACCTACTTCTTCGGCCGACACGATGAGCCCGATCACACTACGTTTCAGATTTTCCTGCTGAGATTTGAACGCTCGCATCATTTCAAGTAGAGCACTCACACCTGCAGCATTATCCTCAGCTCCATTATTTATCTCATCTCCATCAATAGGAGTTGTAACACCGAGATGATCGAAATGCGCGGTCAGAATTAAATATTCGTCTTTTAGTTTGGGATCTGAACCTTCAATTTTCCCAATCACATTTTTTGCGTTTATGGTTCGATACGTCGCATTTAGTGATGCATCCAATCGAACATCTCCAAGAGAAACCGGTTCAAAATCCGGATCATCGGCTGCTGTGAGCAATTCATCCACATCCAAACCGGCTGCTTCAAAAACCTGATCCGCAAACTCGTAGGTTATCCAGGCACTAAGTTCTGTTACGCTTGACGCATCGGTGCTTTTTACGTTAAACCGTTCTCTGCTCCAACTGTTTGAAACCACATTCCATCCATAACCGGCTGTTTCATCAGTGTGGATGATAATAGCACCCAACGCGCCCATTTCCTTGGCTTTCTCGAATTTGTACGACCAACGTCCATAATACAACCGTGCCGATCCTCCGAAAAGATCTTCCGAATAGCCGGGATCGTTGTTTTTGATGATCAGAATCTTTCCTTCTACATCCAGCCCTTTAAAATCGTCCCAGTTTTCTTCCGGTGCTTGAATTCCATATCCAACATATACCAATTCCGCATTTTCGATATCGATTTCGGTTTGCTCACCGGCCGGCCAGGCAACAAAATCATCAAAATAGATTGCTTCAGTATTTCCGACGTTTAATGTGTGATTACTTGATTGCTGCCCCACCAGCGGAAATGGTTGAACATACGAGCCATCTTCTACGCCTGAACTTACTCCCATTGCTTTAAGCTCTTTCACCAAATAATCTACCGACATTTGTTCGCCCTCAGTACCTGTGCCGCGCCCCATATACGCATCAGAAGAGAGCTCTTCGATATGCTCCATCATCTGTTCCTGATTTATGGATTCGGCTCCTAGGTAGGCATCGTGCACATCATCACAAGACAAAACGGTAACTAGTAATATTAAGGCTAAACTTTTGAGTAGTGTTAATTGGGTGTTCATGGCTTTTATTTGATTATTCAACCTTAATTTAATGTTGGAATTGTGATTCTGAAAGCTCTTTGAGTTTATGAGTTGTAAATGATTAGCTTCATCCTAAAAACTATATGAGTTCATTTACTAACAAAGTAGTGCTTATTACCGGTGGCGCCGATGGAATTGGTTATTTAATGGGATTAAAGGCCCTACAGAAAGGTACCCGACATTTAATCATCTGGGATATAAATTCGGAGCGTCTAGATCAGGCCGTTCAACAGCTTTCGGAGAAAGGATTCAGCGTAAAAGGACATACTGTTGATGTTTCGGATCCGGATCAAGTGCTGGCCGAAGCCGAAAAAGTATTGTCTACCTTTAACTCTATTGATATTCTCATCAACAATGCCGGGGTAATTGTAGGTAAATTATTTCAAGAACATTCTACCACTGATATTGCTAGAACAGTAGGTGTAAATCAGTTGGCGCCCATGTATGTTACTCGTGCTTTTTTACCGGCCATGCTTGAACAGGAAAATGGACATATTGTAACTATTTCTTCAGCTGTTGGACTAACCCCAAATCCCGGAATGGTCGTTTATGCTTCCAGTAAATGGGGTGCTGTTGGTTGGGCGGAATCATTACGACTTGAGGTAACCAGAAATCATCCTTCGATTCACTTTACCAATGTAATGCCGAGTTACATCGGTACAAAAATGTTTACGGGCGTGACCCCGCCTCGACTTATGCCCCTTTTAGATCCTGAAGTGATTACCGACAAAATTATTCATGCTATTGAGACCAATAGAACCACTTTAAAGGCTCCATGGCTGGTAAAACTTACTACACTAGTTCGCGGTGTATTACCCGCCAGTTGGTATGATTTTGTTGCCGAGCATGTATTTAAAGTTTATGCCTCGATGGATACATTTAAAGGTAAACAAGATGAGTGAATTCCAATCTATACTAAAAAATCAGCATCGTTTCTTTCGGGATGGTCACACCAAATCGTTGGAGTTTAGGGTTGAACAACTCAACATCCTTAAAACCCTTTTAAAGGAAAATGAAGAAGTACTGATTGATGCCGTTTACCAAGATTTTAAGAAACCTCCGTTCGAGACTTTTGGTACGGAAATTGGTTTAATCATCAATGAAATCAGTTTTGCCTTAAAAAATCTGGAAAAATGGATTCGGCCTGAATCGGTTCCAAGTTCTTTGGTTAATTTTCCATCTAAAAATTATATCCTCAAAGAACCCTATGGCAATGTATTAATTATTGCACCTTGGAATTATCCCATTCAATTGTGCTTGCTACCATTAGTCGGTGCACTTGCCGCCGGAAATACAGCGATTATTAAGCCATCTGAACTCACTTCACATACTTCTGATGTAATACAATCTCTCATTCATAAATACTTTAGTGCAGATGTGGTTTCGGTTGCACTGGGTGGAGTAGATGTTAGTTCAGAATTACTGGAATTACCTTTCAACTATATATTCTTTACCGGAAGTACGCGTGTGGGCAAGATCATTATGCAATCGGCCGCAAAGCGTCTCATTCCGGTTACTCTTGAACTTGGTGGCAAAACTCCTTGCATTGTGGATGAATCCGCGGATCTTGAAATTTCTGCAAAGCGAATTGTTTGGGGTAAATTTGTAAATGCCGGACAAACATGTGTTGCCCCCGATTATTTACTCGTTCAAGATTCTATCAAAGACGAATTTCTGAATCATTTAAAATCGACCGTTCACCAGTTGTATGGGGAAGACCCATCCAAGTCTGAAGATTATACACGAATCATAAATGACGCTCATTTTAATCGCCTTGCATCTTTATTGAATAATGGATCCGTGGTAATTGGTGGACAATTAGATGAGTCTGAGCGGTACATTGCCCCCACGATTTTAGAGAATATAACTTGGGATGATCAAGTCATGCAGGATGAAATATTTGGCCCGATTCTTCCGCTTCTTACTTTTTCTGATATTGATGACGCAATCGCACAAATTCATCGTACTACACGTCCATTAGCTTTGTATTTATTTACCACCAAAGATGACGTTGAAAAGAAAGTGCTGGAACAGGTATCATTTGGAGGAGGTGCGATCAATGATACTATTGCTCAACTGGGTAATCACCATCTAAGTTTTGGTGGTGTAGGGGCAAGCGGTTTTGGATCTTATCATGGTAAAGCAAGTTTTGATTCCTTTTCACACCAAAAAAGCATTATGAAAAAGAATTTTCTTGTAGATATCCCCATTCGATATGCACCATACGATGGCAAAATTAAATGGCTAAAAACCATCTTCCGATGATACCGCAAACATTCACCGCTTTTTATGTTGATGAACATCATAACGCAACAGTAACAGAGGTAAAATCCACCTCTTTACCAGATCATGAAGTAAGCATTCAGGTTCACTTTTCTTCATTAAACTATAAAGATGCGCTTTCAGCTCGTGGCATGAATCGAGTTACAAAAAACTATCCACACATACCGGGGATCGATGCTGCCGGAGTCGTTGTAGAGGATCGATCAGGAACTTTTGCGCCGGGCGACAAAGTGATTGTGACCGGAAATGATCTGGGCACGAATACCTTTGGAGGATATGGAGCATTTATTCGTGTTCCGGCTTCCTGGGTTGTTGCACTGCCTAAAGAATTATCACTCGAGCAAAGCATGATGATTGGCACAGCCGGTTTTACAGCTTTGTATGGCATACACAGGCTAAAAATTGAGGGGATTAATCCTGATGACGGTCCAATACTTATCACCGGAGCTACAGGCGGTGTTGGATCGTTTGCTGTTTTCGCACTTTCTGCCATGGGTTATCGAGTAGTAGCTGCAACTAGGAAAACCAATCAAGATCAATTTTTGAAAAATATCGGAGCAAATTCTGTTTTGGAATCAGAGGCATTAACCGAAGTTGCTAAACATCCGTTACTGCCCCGACAGTGGCAAGGAAGTATTGAAACAGTTGGTGGTGAATTATTAGATGCGGTTCTTCGTCAGATTCAACCCAAAGGGGCGGTGGCTTGCTGTGGAAATGTTCTGGGAATAGAAGTAAGCACAAATATATTGCCTTTCATACTTCGCGGAATTTCATTACTTGGAATCGACTCGGCTTTCTGCAAACGAACGATTCGGGAGCAAATTTGGGAAACGGCCTCAACACTTCCTTTTCACAAACTTCCATCGAATTATTATAAAAAGGTACCACTCTCGAAATTAGGCACCGAAATTGATCTGATCCTGCAAGGAAAGCAAACGGGTAGAGTGGTTGTAGAACATGCTCTATAAACAAAAAAGTGAAGTAGCTTTCAAACTACTTCACTAAAGGGTTATGGTATCAATAAATTCTTACACGTTTATGCAGCGTGCACTGCCGATTTTCTGCGAGACATCGCCTTTTCGAGCGATGCTTTTAATCCTTTTGCGGTAATGGGTTTTAGCAAGTAATCCACACAGCCTAAATCTTTGGCTTTTTGGATCATGTGTGCTTCCTGCTCACCGGATAGAAAAATTACGGGTGTATCAGAGCCTTCTTTCTTTAATTGCTCTACAATATCGAGTCCTGTTAAGTCTCCCTTTAGATTAATATCTACGATTAATAATTCCGGATTTACTTCTCTGTACAGTCTTAGTGCGTGTTGTCCTTCACTGGCTTTGGCTATAACATTATATCCCAGCTTATTTACCAACCTTTCTTCAACCATCAGTAAGAGCAAGTCATCCTCAACGATCATTACTTGTTGCGACCTTGCATTCATGGAGCTCTCTTTTATTAAAATTATTTAATACAAAGATATTAGAAGATTTTAACAAATCAAAGTTTTTCTAATATTTTTTCTACCTGTCACCTTCACGCAATTCACCCATCTTTTATTGAATACGGAAATTGCTGCAATACGGATTGGTAGAATTCAGTAATTATCTATGAATAAATCTGAGAGGCGGTAGCAAAGGTGTTACAATGTGCTTCTAGTATCAAGCGAATATCTGGTGCATACCCGCCGCCCATCGTTACCATTACCGGCACATTATGTCGATGGCAGGCTTCAAAAACCAGCTCATCGCGCTTTTTACAGCCTTCTAAGCTTAAACCCAATCGGCCTAGTTTATCTTCTTTAAGCACATCTACACCTGCTAAAAAGAACACGAAGTCGGGTTGTTGTTCATCAAACAATTTTTCCAAGGTAGCTGACAAAGTCTCCAAATATTCTTGATCCCCGGTTCCATCTTCTAAAGGGATATCAAGATCGGATTTAGGTTTTTTGGCCGGATAGTTCTTTGCACCATGCATGCTAAAGGTAAACACACGCGGTTCATCCGCAAAAATCTGTGCCGTCCCATTGCCTTGATGAACATCCAAATCTACAATCAGGACTTTCATTACGGAAGTATTATTAAGCAAATACGATGCCGCCACTGCCTGATCATTGAGCAAGCAAAATCCTTCCGGGCGATTGGTAAATGCATGATGAGTTCCACCCGCGATATTGAAAGCAACCCCATATTGCTGAGCGAGCTTTGCGCCTTCAACTGTTCCATTGGTAATTCTCAGTTCCCGCTCAACTAAGGTGCTACTTTGCTTAAAACCACTGGCTCGTTCTTCTTTTTTGCTTAGCTTACCTTCAAACAATCGCTTGAGATAGTCGCTACAATGAACTCCTAAATCGTAGACATGCCCTTCGCTTGGTTCAAAAAAATTATGTGCATCCACAATTCCAAGACGGATAAGTCGCTGAGGCAACAACTCATATTTCTCCATGGGAAAGCGATGATTCTCAGGAACCGGATGCACATACACCGGATGCCAGGCAATATTAAGCATGGTTATTTACGACAAGCGAATTATGTGTTAAAACTTCAACTCAAGCTTAACCAAAATTCGTCATAAACCATTTACTCATCTTTTAACCAAGTCGGTTTTTCCAAGTCGTTTTCGTAGATGTATTCCGCAATAGCTTGCACATCTTCTTTAGAAAATCCTACCGGATCCATGATTCCAAATTCTTCTACATCGCTATGCAACATAGAATGCTCTGCAGTTGGATTTATAATGAATTGAACCATTTTATCTACGAATTCTTCTTTTGATGAGGTAGCTGCCAGATAATTACGTTTTGCAATTTCCAAAGGAGGTGCCAACCGATCGTCTGGAGCTGCCGTTGGGCTGTGGCACATGTAGCACACCGTTTCGATATGTTCACGAGCGGTAGCCACTTCTGCTACTTCGTAATTAGTGTCGTCAATTACGTTCGATTCTTGTTGTTGTTGATTGGATTTCGGCTCGCAGGCAAAGCCCCAAACTATAATACTTACTACGATATATTTCAGAGCGTTCATGGTTCCCTCCCACACTTTTGATGATTGCGGCACAAGCTGCCTTAGCACAATATGCTACGATATTATGTAGGTTATATGAAGTAGAAAAGCGGTTTTCCGGAAATCAGCTTTCTATATTCGAGTGCGATCCTGCCTCGTGAGAAGAAAACCTAAAGTTTAATTCAAATTTTTGATGAGTATCAACATCAAAGCAGGCATCCAGCTGTTGAAGCTGCGCATGAATTAAATTTAAACCCAGGTTTTTTGGGGTATTGAAATCCACCTTTTCAGGAAAGCCTCTTCCATTATCAGCATAACAAACGTTCACCAGATCACCTTCTACCGTTAGCTCAATAATAATCCGATTTTGAGCACCCCCATTAAACGCGTACTTAAAAGAATTTGTGATCAATTCGTTGAGTAGAAGACCCAATGGAATAGCTTGGTTAATGTTTAAGCGATAATCCTGCACTTTAATATCAAATCTTACTTCCTGCTGTTTACTTTGCATGGTAGCGCTAATGGCGGGAATCAATTTATCGAGATATTCATGTACGTTAATGGAAGACAAATCTTTGGTGTTGTACATTAACTCGTGCACCATGGCAATACTTATAATTCGATTGATACTTTGATCAAAAATGGCGCTTAGTTTTTTGTCGTCTACCTCAGCCTTTTGCAGCTGAAGCAGCCCTGAAACAATCGCAAGATTGTTCTTCACCCGATGATGAATTTCAGCGAGCAGCGTAGTTTTTTCTTTTAACGATTGTTCAACACTCTTTTCAGCGATCACACGCTTTGTAATGTCTACCGAGAATACCGTAACGCCCTCTACATTCCCGTCTTTATCTTTAATCGGCGAAAACCAATACTGCCAATACTTAATGGTTTTACGGTCTTCTTGAGTTTTTACAATCTCCTCAAATTCTGCTCCTTTAAATGCTTTTTTGTAAAGCGGTAACAGTTTCTCTTTTATATCATCATTTAGTGCTTGTTGAACATTAGTCCCCTCATTTATTTCAATCCCCAAATGTTTTTGTATATAGTTTTTATGACTTTGATTAAACGCAAGGTAATTAAAACCCTGATCGATCGAATAAATGTACACATACTCAGGACTTTGAAGCACTGAATTGAGCAGCTCAGAATATTTCCTAAACGATTCTTTGCTTTGGTAAAGTTCTTCGGTACGATTTTGAAGGCTTCGCTCGAGATCAAAAGGTTTTTTGAAGAGTTTATACGACAAAACTGCTACAATAACCCCCATCACCACACTTAAAGCGCAAATTATTATGAGCACATTATTCGCAGTTGTTTGGTCTTTTTGCTTCGAATAAAGCGTCCAATTTCCCTCATCAATTTTGATGGAACTGTATGTAGTTGCATCAAAACTTTCATCATCGGTAAGAAACAATTCTGTTGACTGATCGATCGGGTTAATCTTTTCGAGCACAAAATCATACCGATCGGAAAAGGAATTTATTTGAGCTTCTTCCAGCAACGATTCGAAATAAAGTATTACCGCAACCGCCGAAATTTTATTTCCCTCTTGTTTGATGGGTAACAAACCGATAACTCCCAGCTTCTGCTCAACCAACATAAACGGACCTGACAAATACAATGAACCTCTCTCTTCAGCTAGAAAAAGTTCCTCAATAACGCGTGGATTATTACTCAAATCATAGCCCACCACCCGCTCATTACCTTCGAGCGGATAAACGTGCGTAACAATATTGTCTTGTATAATCTCAAGTACATTTACGGTGGGATATTGTTCAAATAATCTTGATGCAGTGGAATCAAAATTTACCACTTCAAAATCATCGTTGATGGTAGTGGCGAGTAATAAGGCTACCGAATTGATCTCGCGAAGAGCATACTGCAAGTTTTTCTGAATCAAGCCTAAAACTTCGGTGGTTTCTACCTGTTCGCTCTGTATTACCGAACGGTACTGCATCACTCCAATGATGCATCCGGTTATAATAATAATTGCCCCAACAACTGCTCCTGAAATAATGGACGTTCGTCGGCCGGTGTTTTGTGTCTCAGTCATAGATTAAGCAAACATTGCCACAGAAGGTAGTAAAAACGCAGATTACTAAGGCGCTGTTTTTTTGATTTTAGCCAATAAACTGCTAATTAATGTTGGAATGGCTTCCTCTTCCCTGCACCGAAAAACTAAAGTCTAGCTCGAATTTATGGGCCGTAAGTGCCTGATAAGTAGCGTCCAATTGCTGAAGTTGGGCGTGAATGAGATTTAATCCGAGATTTTTTGGCTTTTCGAAATCAATATCCTCAGGAAACCCCGGGCCATTATCGGCATACACCACATTAAGTGTCTCGTTTTGTACCACCAATCGAATACTTATGCGATTATTTTCCCTGTTTTTAAATGCGTATTTGAAAGAATTGGTAATCAGTTCGTTTAACAGCAGGCCAAGAGGAATCGCCTGATTGATATTCAATCGGTACTCTTCTATATCTATATCTATATCCACATTTTGAAGGCGGTTTTGCATAGTGGCACTAATCGCAGGCACCAGTTTCTCCAAATAAGCATGCACATTTATCGACGACAAATCCTGCGTGTTGTACATCAACTCGTGCACCATGGCAATACTGATAATCCGATTGATACTCTGGTCAAAAATTGCCGTCAATCTATCGTCATCTACTTCGCCTTTTTGTAATTCCAGTAATCCCGAAACAATGGCGAGGTTATTTTTAACACGGTGGTGAATTTCTGCAAGCAAAGTTGTTTTCTCGCGTAACGAATTTTCAACAAAGGCTTCAGATTGCTTCCGATCGGTTACATCTTGTGTGATGCCCATTACTCGGGTTACCACATTGTCGTCATTTCGGATGGGAATAAACAACGACTCGAAGTAGTTCTCGCCGTCATCGAAACCAAACTCTGTAGACTCACCCAATAATGTGCGATTAAATAAATGCTCGGAGGTTTCCCGATGACCGTTTTTCATCAAGGCAAAATAATTTCGCCCAATATACTCCTCGGCGCTTTCCATTTTGAACATCTTTAAGCCGGCTTCGTTGATGGAAATGAGCCTGCCTTCTACATCTAATTCGTGAATGCAGTACGGAGAGTTTGAAATGAGCGTTCTAAGGCGACGTTCGTTACGCTCGATGGTTTGTTCAGCCTCAACACGTTGTGTAATATCGATGGAAAATACCGTGAGACCGATAATATTTTTTTGGCGATCGCGAATGGGTGAGAACCAATTTTGCCAATACTGGACATTCATATCGGTATCTACATTCTCTTGTATAAACTCGAAGGCCTCACCATTTAGCGCGCGGTTAAAATTCACCATCAACAATGCGCGGGATTTTTTTGGGACTACATCAAAAATATTCATCCCTTTTTTGACCGGAACTCCAAACGAATCTTGCACCATGCGGCGATAATTCTCATTAAATGAGATGTAATTGTAATCTCGATCTAACGAAAAAATGGCGATGTTCTGTGGGCTTTCTAGTACCGAAGTCAACAGCTCAGAACTTTGCTTAAACTGCTCTCTGCTCTCGAGAAGTTTCTTCGATTGTTCGTCGATTAAATCTTCCAACTCAAATGGCTTACGGAACAGTCGGTAGGACAAGTAGCCACATAAAATGGACACCATCAGCGAAAAGATGCCTATAAACAGAAAAGAATACCGGGCGCCGGCACTATTTCGATAGGCGGCATACAACTTCCATTCGCCTTCAGGAAAATCAACCGATTGAACGTCGTCAAACTCTATGGTTTCATCAACCGGAAGAAAGAACTCTTCGATGCCGGTGTTGGGATTCGTTTTTGCCAGCTGAAAATAGTAACTGTTCGAAAACTCGTTAATTCCTGACTGACCAATGAGTGTGTTCAGATATACAATTACAGCAGACAGCCCCCACAACTCACCTTCAATAAATACAGGCAAACGCCCGATTACAGCCATTCCTCCTTGCTTTAATTCAATCGGTCCGGCAAAATATATGGTCTTTGATTCGGCAGCTCTTTTTACTTCCCGGTTCACCTTTGGATCTTCCATGATGTTATAGCCTATCACGGATTCGTTGCCTTCCATTGGATACACATATTGAATCTCGCCACCCGGAACGAGTTGAAGTGCATCAACCGCTTCGTGATTGTTCATCAGATTTTCGGCGTACGATTCAAAGTTTTTAACCTCACCATCGTCCTGAACGGTTAATGCGAGAAACAATGCCGAACTATATGCTTCACTAATGGTACGTTGAATGTTTTGTTCAACGATTTCCATCACATCGCGTAACTCATTTTGCTCCGTTTGTTTTTGCACCTGAAAACGGAAATAGGATATAATTATCCCTAGACCGAAAATCAGCAGAGCAATTAAAAAACCGGACAAGGCCGGTGGGAAACGGTTAGTATGAATATTGGTGTGCGACAACCTTTTTTGCTAACAAATTATCTTCAAAGATACTCACTTATCGACTGAATCTGTTAATTCTGAACAACATTCTAATTTAAAACGATGTTAGCATGAACAAACAACTAAGTAATCTTCTACAAAGTAATTTGACCGAAAAACCAATCAATCTTTTGATCTGAATAATTGTATCAAATTGGTTGTGGAATATAACAACATAAACGATGCAATCAGGTAGGCGATGGAGTCGGGATTAAAGTAGATCAACAACCCAATTACAAAGGTTAAAACTCCTAAAATGCTGAGCGAAAAAGAAAAGAAGAAAATCAAACCAAACAGGATCAGGAATACGCCAAAAGTAATTGGAATAAGCTCCGGAAATATGAAAATTAGTACTCCACTAACTAATGGAATTGCCGCCAATATGGATGGAAGCTTGAATGCAAAAAACAAAATCCCTAAGGCAACCAAATATCCACCCACAAACATATAGAGAAAGTCAGGGTAAATAAGCGTTAATACCCCGGTTGCCAAGGTAAGTATGGTGTTTAGGATTTGTCGCTGTTTGGGTTTATATGGCGAATCTATGGTTATAAATCGTAACATGGTGCACTCCCTTTTAAAAGTTAGAAATTATAAACGGTGGAGATTAATTTATCAGGCTACCCTCTCCAATCCTGATCATCCGCAGGCTTATTTTGTAATATTTCTTCGATTGCTGACATCACTTGCTCGTCCACTTTATCGATCACATCCATAGTTTTCATGTTTTGCTGCACTTGTTCAACAGTGGACGCGCCGGTGATTACAGTACTCACATCTTTGTTATTCAAGCACCAAGCCAGTGCTAATTGTGGCATCGAAATTCCAAGATCATCAGCAATTGGTGCCAGTTTTTTTACTTTTTCCAGCTTTGCGCGACCTTCTTCCGTTTCTAACAGGCGCTTTTTAAGCCAACTGTATTTCTCGAGATCCAATCGCGATCCTTCTGGAACTCCATCGTTATATTTTCCGGTAAGTAACCCCGAAGCCAACGGACTCCATATTGTAGTTCCCAACCCAATATCCCGGTAAAGCAATCGATATTCTTTTTCCACTTTGTGCCGGTTAAACATGTTGTACTCCGGCTGTTCCATCAGTGGCGGACGAAGGTGATTCTGAACCGCAAAATCGTAAGCAATTCTTATTTGTTCGGCGCTCCACTCACTCGTTCCCCAATACAGCGCTTTTCCTTCATTAATCATTTGATTCATAGCCCAAACCGTTTCACTTATTGGTGTATACAAATCAGGGCGGTGGCAAAAAATCAGATCCACATACTCCGTTTGCATTCTTTTCAGCGCTGCTTCGGTACCTTCTTTGATGTGCTTAAACGACAACCCTTTATCATTAGGGCCATCGCCACCCCAGAAAATTTTGGTAGACAACACCAAATCTGAGCGCTTCCAACCGGCTTTTTGAATAACAGCTCCCATTATCTCTTCCGATTTACCCGATTCGTATGCCTCAGCATTATCGAAAAAATTAACACCGGCATCATACGCTGTTTTCATTTGATTGTATGCCAAATCAGTATCAACCTGCTCCCCAAACGTTACCCACGATCCAAAAGATAATGCCGATACTTTTAACCCTGATTTTCCTAAAAATCTATATTCCATAACCTAATTTTATGTTGATGTTACGCTGAATCAACACTCATCCAACACGCAACGTTCTGTATGCGAACGAGTTAAATGCCGTTATTCGATTAAATCATTCACTTACTATTCGCTAACCTTCTCTTGGTTGCTTAACTACTTCTTTACTCCGATACTTGGCTTCATCCAATCAAAACCAACCTTTGCCGGCTTTATTCCTAGAGTATGAAAATTCCCTCAACAACCACGCTGATAATTCTACTTTGCGCTTTCCTGCTAAATGCATGTTCAACAAATGATCAGAATCGAACCATCATCACTAACGCGAAAGTATATACACTTAGTTGGTCGGATCCCGGACTTGATGGAAGCCCTCATCCAAATGCGCCATACAATAATGGCCGATGGATTCCCGATGCTTCGGCTATCGTAATTGAGGGTGAACACATTATTTTTGTTGGTGATGAAGAAACCGCGTTCTCCTATCAAAATGAATCAACTACACTACTCGATGCAAAGGGCGGGACTGTCATTCCGGGACTTGTTGATAGCCATGCACATCCATTTTACTTTGGCGAGGATTTAGGGAAAATTGAGTTAACCGGGTTAAGTGATGCCGAATCGATTGTGCAATATCTCGTGGATCATCAAGAAGAATCAACGGCGGCGGATGATTGGATTCTTGGTTTTGGATACGATGAGGGAAGCATGGCCACCGAAAAACTTCCTACCGCAGATATGCTCACCGAAGCTTTCCCTAACCGACCGGTTTTCATAATAGGAACGCATGGTTTTACTTCGGTTGCCAATCATGAAGCGATGAAGCGTGCTGGTATTACCGCACAATCGCCCGTGCCGGTTGGCGGCGATATCCTAAAAGATGAGAACGGCGAATTGCTTGGGATTTTTACCAACAATGCTGCCGAGCTGATTGAAGAATCACTTCCACCTAAAACCGAAGACGATTACCGCAACATAGTGCTGCATGGTATGAATGTGATGGCAGAATCAGGCTACACCGCTTTTCATGATGCCGGAACGAATGCCGAATATTTAGCCGCTTATCAGTTTCATGAGGATGAAGGTAGCGCTCCCGTTCGTGTTTATTCCATGTTACAGGCCACCGACGAAGAGTTACTTAGTGAGTGGATGCAAAAAGGTCCTGAGACTGCAACCGGAGAAATGCTCACTGTGAGAGCTGTAAAAGCGTATTATGATGGTTCGCTGGGTATACGTGGGGCAAAATTGATTGAGGATTACTCCGATAAACCCGGACACCGTGGAGTAAGTGGCGAAGATTATGGCTTTAACGAGGCACTCGTCGAAGAAATGATGAGCGCCGGTTTTCAACTCGGGATTCATGCCATTGGTGATGCCGGAAATCGGGATATGCTGAACTTTTACGAACGTATTTTTGATGCAAACCCGGAAGTTAAAGCCAATCGCCATCGCATAGAACACGCTCAGGTTGTTCATCCCAATGATTTCTCCCGTTTTGCTGATTTAGAGCTCATTGCTTCAATGGAACCACCGCACATGGCTGAAGATATGGGTTGGGCGGAAGACCGAGTTGGAAGTGAACGCATAAAAGGTGCCTATGCGTGGCGAACTTTTCGCGAATACGGAGTTCCACTTACCTTCAATTCTGATTTAACCGGCAGCGATCACAACTTCTTTTATGGATTTTATGCCGCCATCACCCGAAAAAACAAATATCGCCAACCCGAAGGTGGGTGGTATCCTGAGCAAGCTCTAACCCCCGAAGAAGCGCTGAGAGCCTATACAAGTTGGTCGGCTTACGCCGCATTTCAGGAAGAAGTGCTCGGTACTATTGAAGTGGGAAAACGTGCTGACCTTACCATTTTAAATATCGATGTACTCAACGTAGGTGAACAAAATCCGGATTCACTATGGAATGGTCGGGTTCTTGGCACTATTGTGGATGGGAAGTTAGTGTTTGAGGAATTAGGAATTAGGAATTAGGAAAATGTGCTTTTTTTATACGCGAGATACGCCTTTAGCCTATCTTTTTTAAAAAAATTTGCTGGTTCGTGCGATTGGATGTGTAGGAGAAATATAGATTCTGCCTTTGTTAGCGAGTAGATTTTTAACCAATTCACACAGAGCATGCCGACCGAAGCTTTAGCCCAGTCACTCAGAGCGGAGCGATGAGTCTTCACAACTATTATTCGAGATAAAAATATATTTTGCAGATCCTTCTGTCGTCGCAAGCTCCTCTATCTGGATGACTTTTAAGGAAGCAAGAACTGGTTATTTAAAATCTGATTATCACGAATTATCGACCTCGCGCTACCTCTCTGGCTTTGTCATAACCAAGCAGGGACTTTAGTCCTGCTTTTTTTAAAAATGTGTCTTGTCCTGAAATATGTTGACACAACTTAGACTTAAAAATGTCAACACAAAAAGGAACAAAGACTAAGCGCAGTCAGCGCGATTACACGATGGGCTTTAAATTATCGGTGGTCGAACAAGTGGAACAAGGCCACTATA
>JAEPQH010000023.1 GCA_017640605.1 Balneolaceae bacterium
CCACACGCTCAGTTGAGCGCCCACGCCTTGGGTATTAGCCCCTTCCCCACGCAATTCAACCATCAGCCAGTTTCCAAGTCCGCGCTCAGAAGCGGTGTTTTTGTACACAAAAGCCGGCATGTTCACGTTGTTGACCACCAAGTCCAGATCGCCGTCGTTATCCAGATCGCCATAGGCTGAGCCATTGGAAAAACTTGGTGTGGCCAATCCCCACTCAGCGGCTTTGTTTTCGAAATTCAAATCACCTTGACCGGCAAACATATAATTTGGTACAGGTACAGAAGGGATATCCTGAAAAAGTTCTTCGATTGGGCGATTTTCGCGTATTACTTCAGTGAATGTATCCGGATCGGAATAATAAGTCACATAATCCATATCGGTGAGATCCTGATAAATCCCATTAGCCACGAATAGATCATTATTTCCATTTAAATCGAAATCGGCGATGAGTGCAGCCCAGCTCCAATCGGTCGCTTCAACGTCTAACCAGCGACCTAATTCTGAAAATTCCGCATTTCCGGTATTGAATAACAATGCGTTTCGAGTGTATTGATGATGATATCCGGTTTGCACTTTTTGCTGATATCGGTCCCAGCTATCGAAGGCCGTTTTGGTTTTAAAGCGTTCTTCGGGTTCCGGTAACATATCGGTTACAAACACCTCGGGAGCTCCGTCATGGTTCAAATCAGCGATGTCAGCTCCCATTGAGTTCATACTGATGGAACCTGCATTCGATTCTATAACTTCGCTAAATGTGCCATCCTGATTATTCAGATACAGATAATCACGCTCAAAAAAATCATTGGAAACGTAGATATCCGGCCAGGTATCTCCATTTAAATCTCCAATACTTACACCAAGCCCGAATCCAATTTTACTGCCGTAGATTCCGGCTACATCGCTTACATCAGTAAACTTTTCACCATCATTTCGGTAGAGTTTATTCCCTCCTTCGGGATCACGTACTTCGCGCATCCCTTCTTTCATATCAAAACCACCTACAGGTGAAAACGAGTTGTTGAGTAAGTAAAGATCCAGATCACCATCTTTATCATAATCGAAGAACACTGAATGATTGGAAAGTCCTAAATCATCGATCCCATACTCAGCAGCTTTTTCGGTAAAAGTGAGATCGCCGTTGTTAATAAAAAGTTCGTTATTACGATTCTGTCCGGTTGGGGTACCGGATTTTGATACATAAATATCGAGGAAACCATCCGCATTTATATCGGCGAAGCTTACTCCGGTTGACCAAACATTCGGGGAAGCCACACCCGCTGATTCGGTAATGTCTTCGAACTGAAAGTTGCCTTTATTCAGATAAAGTTTGTTATCTACCTGATTGCCAACAAAGAAAATATCCACCAAACCATCATTATTGATGTCTCCCAGACCTACGCCACCGCCATTATAAAAATTACGATAGGTGTAGGGGTTCAAGTCTCTTGTAAACTCCAGGTCATTCGAAAATTCTATTCCTGATATACCGGAATAATCTTCGAATAAGGATTCCTGATTAGTAGAGCAGGAAATTAAAGCAACTAATAAAAAAACAGTGAAATACCGTTGGTACATAACAGATAAAAAAATAGGGCTGCTATGAATATAGCAACCCTATGAATTTGATGTTCAACTAATGCTGATTAGTAATCTGCATGTTGAGTTAATGAACCGTCTTGAGTGGCATTAATCTGATCTAGGGGAATTGGCATAACGTTTTTGTAGCTATCGTTATGTCCGTCTTTTTCCCACCAAGCATCACCCCATGCATCAAAACGGATGAGGTCGGTTCTACGCTTTGATTCCTGGAAGAATTCTCGTCCTAATTCAGCTAAGAACTGATCGGCAGTTAACGAAGAGAAATTAGAAACACCTGCTCTAGCACGAATTTGATTCACTAAACCAAGCGTAGTTGCATTGCTCCAGTTTGCATCACGTCGTGCAACAGCTTCTGCTTTTGCCATCAATACATCAGCGTAACGAAGAATGGTATAATCGTTATCCATTTCGTTACCTTGACCGATTTTGAAAGAGAATTTTCCAAGACGAGCACCAGCCTGACGTGAACCATTTGGTGCTAGCTCATTAATCGCAGGAGTGTAGTTAATTGGCGCTCCATCCGGATCCGCTTTATCGAAAGCAACATCCAAAATTGGATTTCCATTTAAATCTGTTTGCGGACCAGCAATGAAACTTGCTTCGCGACGCACATCATTTGCATCAAATGAATTGTAAAATTCTTCTAACGTTGAATATCCGTTCCATGGTTGGTTTTGAAGATCAAAGGTCAACTGAGAAGGATAGTGCAATGTCATTTGAGCAAAGTTCATACCTGAACCGGTTACCTCATCATAAGGAGCGATGAAGATATGCTCAACATTATCTACGTTATCTGGCGCAAATACAGCTGCGAAATCAGAATCCAGATCATACTGTCCTGAATTGATTACCATATCAGCAGCGTCAATAGCTTCCTGCCAAGCCGGGGTACCGGTTCCAGGAGTATATGGGTAAGGACGTGTATACACTTCTGCATTCAAATAAATCTTAGCAAGCATCGCGTATGCAGAATACTCATTTAAGCGTGAGTATCCATTGTTCGTACCCAAATCAGGAATGGATTCAGTGATTTCACGAACAACGAAATCATACACTGCCGGACGATCAACTTGTGGAGCATCAACACCCGGTGTGGTTACAATTTTAACCCGACCGAAGGTGTCCATCAATCTCCAGTAGAAGAATGCACGTAATACACGTAGCTGTGCCGTTTGATTCGCATTTAATCCGCCACCTGCAAGTAGAGAATTAACTTCGGTTACACCACCATAGTTTTGAGTCCAAGCTCCATTTAAACCTGGGTTTGTTGGACGGAAATCGTGGCGATGCATGTTTAACCAAATACCACCGTCAAACCAGTCACCACCCTTTTGAGTAATTACGGCTTCATCGGTTGGGATTTCAGTGATTGAGAAATAACCACCGTGATTTGCAGTACCATTAAGAACCTGCGCATACGCAGCACTTAATCCATCATTAGGAATGGTACCATTCACATTTGGAGTAGCACCTAATCCGGGATTATTAGGAGTTAAATCTTCTTCGGTGAAATCACCTCGAAGATTTTCATCCAAATCCGAACAGGCAACTCCAACAAATACTGTCAAAGCGACTAATAATATTCTGTTTAGATATTTCATATGAATAGTTATTTAGAATTAAAATCCAATATTTACACCGAACGTAAAGGTACGCGCAGTAAAATAATTGTAACGTCGGTCGATACCCGGAGATAATACATCAGGAGTATCTGATGGACGTCCACCATTGTCCACGGTTCCGAAGTCCTGCAGAACCGGCTCAGGGTCAATACCAGAATAATTTGTAATGGTAAATGCATTCTGAATACTGAAGTACGCTCTTAATCGATTGAAGCTACTCATTTCGCTGGTGTCGAAATTATAACCAATTGTGAAGTTATCGAGTTTCACAAAATCAGCTTTTTCAACGTATAGAGAACTGAATTGCGATACGGTAAGTCCGTCAACGGCTTTGTCGGTTGCAATTCTGTTGTAAGAGTTGATTGCACCCGGATCGATCGGCTCATAGAAAGCACGGAAAGTATTTACAAGACTATGACCGAAAGCACCTCGGAAGAAAGCGTTTACGTCCCAGTTTTTGTAGGCAAATTGGTTAGTCCAACCGATTTCGAAATCAGGGATACCATTACCAAGTTGCTGGAAATCACCGTTATCAGCAAGGGCATTCCCTTGATCAGCGATTACTTGACCATCACCATTCAGATCTTTGAAAATTGGCGATCCATCATCAGCAACACCGTCGAACACAGGTCCCCAAATCTGGCCAATTTCTTCACCCACTGCTACACGAATCATGTCGGTAGAGTTTTGACCCGGTGCACCTAAGTTCGCTCTCATTTCTTCATCAATAGTGAACTCTTCAAGCGTCGTGTTGTAGGTACTGAAGATTAAACCGGTTGTCCATGACATATCCTGATCTACAATTGCATCGTAATCAAGAGAGATTTCAAAACCATTTGTCTTGAGCTCTCCAACGTTTTGATATTGAGTAGTTGCACCGGTAATAGACTCGGCAGCAGGGATATCAACTTCAAGGATGAAATCATTAATAGTTCTTGTGTACACATCAATAGCACCACGTAAACGATCGTCCATTAATGCATAATCAAGTCCTACGTTAAGCTCTGCTTTTTCCTCCCATTTTAAGTCTGGGTTAGGTTCGTTAGAAGCCGTGATTTGCTGAGCGTTAAAGTCATACGTGTACTGAGCTACAGATAATCCAGATGGGCCGGGAAGAGCACCGGTTACACCATAACCAACACGAATCTTTAACTGATCCATCATATCGATAGGTGCATATCTTAAGATGTCAGCTCCAATACCAACAGCCGGGAATAAACCCCATTGGTTGTCTTCACCAAGCTTGGTAGATCCTTCCTGACGAACAGAAGCGTTAAAGAAAATTGCATCGTCATAGGTTAGATTTAAACGACCGAAGTAAGCGATGATACGCTCATCCGGAGAACCGAATGTTTCGATTACCGTATTTCCAATACCGTTGATTCTTGGGTCACCAGATAGATCCATACCGTAATAACCAAGTTCATCCGACGGAAGGTTACCTAATTGTATGATAAAGTCTTCATAGAATTCTTCCTGGAACGAATATCCGACAGTAGCATCTAAATTGATCATATCGAAAGAGTTTCGGTATTGACCATATGTCTCAAACAAAGTGAATTTACGATCTTCAAAACCTCTTCTACCTAAGCCTGTAGCATTCAAACCTCTAAAGAAAGAAGTACTAGGATAAAATTCTGCAACAGAAAGTGATCGGAACTGCTGACCATAATTTGCATTCACCGAAATATTATCGGTTACAGCAAAATCAGCTTGTGCATTAAAATTGATGTCTTTTCTTTGACCTTCACTTACGTTTTGCTCGATGATTGCAACAGGATTGAAGTTGTCAAACAAAATTGCCTGGAAATACTGTCCGTTGTCAAATCGAACCGGAGCCGTTGGGTTATATAGAGCAGCATAACGTAGAGCTTCATTGAATGAGAAGTTTTGCTCTCTTTTGGTTGAAGCAAGATTCAAGCTCACATTTAAGCGGTTATCAATAGCACTGTGATTGATGTTTGCTCGTGCGTTGATTTGATCAAAGCCTGAACCTTCAAGAATACCATTGATATCACGGAAGTTAGTAGACACACGATATTGCGTATTCACTGAACCACCAGAAACAGATAAGTTATGCACTTGAGAAACACTTGTTCGTGTAACTAAATCGATCCAATCAGTTTGGCTGCCTAGATCGTTACCACCTGCGTTGATGTACTCACTTGGTGACATTACATCAATTTCGTTTTGGATGGCATCGATGGCCAAATATCCATTATAATTGATACGAGTATTGTCTTCGCCACTAGTTTGGCTAGAAGATCTTTCCCCTTTTTTGGTAGTTACCAAGATTACACCGGAAGAACCACGCGAACCATAAATAGCCGCTGCAGAACCATCCTTTAATACGTTGATAGTTTCAATATCATTAGGATCTACGTTATCTAATGAAGCACCAATTACCCCATCAATAACAACTAAAGGCTCGGTGTTAGCACCTACGGTAGAAATACCGCGCAAACGAATAGTTGGAGTAGAGTTTGGATCTCCCCCTTTATTGTAGATACTTAAACCGGGAACTTTACCTTGCAATAATTGGGCAGGAGCGTTTACGTTACCTTGGTTGAATTCTGCTTCACCAATAGTGGCAACCGAAGACGTAATTTCTTTTTCGTCTTGTGCACCATAACCAACTACCACTACATCATCGAGGAATTGAATGTCTTGCGACATTTCTACGTCGATTGTGCTGCGACCATCAATTTGAACTTCTTGGGTTACATAACCGATCGAAGAAAAGACAAGGGTTTCTGCGTCTGTGGGTACTGAGAGTGAGTAGGTACCATCTATTCCGGTAGATGTACCAATAAGTGTACCTTTTACTAATACGTTTACCGCTGGAATTCCGGTTCCGTCGGCCGCATCAGTTACTGTACCGGTAATGGTACGTCTTGATTGTGCTGAACTAGTATCCATAGCAAGAACTACCAGAACTACTCCTATTGTTAAACATAGGAAAGATCGAGCAATCCGAGCCAGCATCTTGGATGAAATCCAATTTTTGAGCATAACTAAGAATTTAGATTATAGGTTAGATTGAGAGGAGACAAGTAAGCTATGCGTGTAATCGCTTCCATAAACACATCGTAGCGCTTCCATCGATGACTGAATTTTGATTACATAGATGACCATAGTGAGTTTTCCTGACTCCGGGAAAAAAATGTGCATACTTCAAGTAAATAGCAACCTGAAATAAATTCGTACATTTCTGGGAATTTTTCTCAAACCGTTTACTGAAAAATTGTTCTAAAATTATTCCGACAAAAATAGAACCGCGAAAGTTGCTACCATTTAACACTTCAGCATACTGCTCCGTGCAACAAATCGGAGTAATTTTAATTACTTGCACAAATTGGTATTGATATAATTTAATGGACATTGCACCAGTCCTCACCCAAAAAATTTGGCAGTTATTTCAGTTATTCCAACCGAAATAAATTTCTCCGAATATAGATTGAGTAGCAATTAGACCAACACTTTTGAGAAAATTTCCAAAATTAAAATCACTCTCATATATACTTGAAAGTAATTAGCTTACACTCGATTAATCATTGTCTGCAATTGGCTCATTTCCAAGGGTGATCTGGCTTGTAACAAAAGATCCTACTCCCTGCCCTTGGGTGATCCCATGTTCAGCTGCCATTCGATAGTGAATTCCACCATAGAGCCTGCTAACGGCTGCTTCGTCGGATGCTTCGATAAATGAATTGAAAGTTCGAACCGGTAATCCATACTTGATTTCGGTGGTATCTTCGAAATAGAAATTATCACCAAATAGATGGGTTAATGCTTCTGCAGCAGCCCGTGAAATCACGCTATGGCCACTGGTATATTCCGGAAAAGGTGGCGTTTGTAGTAGTGGAACCCATTCCGCATCAATATGCTTATTAATCACAGTTTCGGGTCGAATTAAATTACTACGGAATTTTTCATCCCAGGAACTGATAAACCCATCAAACAATGCAATAGAAGTTAGTGCATAGGTTTCCGCCGAACGCGCCCAATCTGCATTTTCGGATTGAGCTGCAATTCCCGCTATTCCCATCCAGTGACCACCCGGTGTTAGTTTTTTGATAGAAAACATAAAATGCCCTCTTAATTGCATGGCAAATGGATTGCAATCCCAGAACTTGGCAATTTCAATTTGTTCTTCGGTCAGATTATTCCCAATCTCATACACCTCATAGGTCTGCTTATAAAACTCTGAACCTTCTTCTAAACTAAATGGCACAGGTGGTTCAGGTTTAAACTGATCGGCGCTTGTCATTACAAAAGGTCGGATTTTGTTCCAGCTGGGCTCAATGGCATCCATATAGGCGGGTGGAGTTGGAATCCATCGTCCGGGTTCGTCGGTCACGGGGAATTTCTCGGTACCTCTTGTTTCTTTGTAATTATCGGTATTTAAATAGGCAATCACATGATCGGCAACCTGATCGCCGTAGTTTTTGGAAGCTTCGAGTTGTTTTTTGGATAATCCATTCGAGCGAAGTTGTTGATATACCGAGTCGCGATAACTATCCAGCATTTCAGTAGAAAAGAGCAACTCATCTCCTACACGAAAAAGGGCATGTAAACTCGCCAACTCGAGAACAACTTCTTCATCTTGATTAGCAGGTCCTTCAGTAAACTCATTAATTTGTCCACCCAGACTTCGATATTCCGACATATTAAGTGCCATTACTTCGTATGCAGCAATGGAAGCATAACCGTGAACACGGCTGGCAACTGGTGGCGAGAAAATATCATGCACCATGATATCGGTGATTTGCTCCATCGCATTATGAAGCAATGTTGGATCGGTGGCTCCCGCTTCTTCAGGGGATTTTATCTCCTCACATCCTGTAAATCCAATCCATACTAAAAGTGCAAGTGCAACTGAAATTCGTAAGCTCTTCATTTCTATTTAATTCTCTATTTAGGCGGGTTGATGCTAAGTATAACGAGTTCTCCATCATTTTGCGATACCAAAACTCCCATTCGACCCTCGCCGAGTTGTATAGGTTTAACATCTCGAATTTGCTTTCGTTGATATTCTCCCAACTCTTCGAAAGGCAGAGTTTTGAATGAAAAAACGGAATCTGCATCCTGCAAAAGTACCGTTCCGTAGTTAGCGTCGTATTGGCCCAAAAACGGTCGTACTCCATAAAAATTTCCATTTATATATAGGTCTTTTGTTCCGTCGTTATTAAAATCGTGCGTAAGTGTGGAGTACATGGGCGCCATTTGTGCATCCATTGGAAGTTTATGGATTTTAAAATCTATTCCATCGGTGTTTTCAAGAAGTATACTTTCGAACATCACCGCTTTTTTCTGGATGGATGAATCCAATTTTGATGCCGAAAACCAATCCTGAACGGTAAAACCAGAAACAGCATCGTAACTGTTAAAATCTTTACGAAGTCCGGGAAGTTGCTCAAATAACTCATCTACTGATGCAAGGGGATATTCTTTCTCACCTTTAGTGTAAGATACGATAGGATCTGCTTTTTGATCGTCATTAAAATCGTTGAGATATAATTTCACCGGTTCATTTTCCGATGCTTGCAGATAGGAATTCAATCCCAAATTCCCAGCAATGATATCCAAATCTCCATCACCATCTATATCGGAAAAATCCAGCGAATTCCACCATCCCTCTGTACCGCCCAAGCCAGCGACATCCGTGACTTCTTCGAAGATGGTACTAATAGTATCCGCGGAAGCTACGTCACTGAGAATATTCGAAAATACTTTGATTGGCATCCACTCCCCGGTTACTACTAAGTCCGCATCGCCATCTTCATCGGCATCCAACCATCCTGCATCCGTAACCATCCCCACATTTCGGAGTTGAGGTGCAATGATGTCGGTTACATCCGTAAAATTTCCTCGACCATCATTTTGGAGCAGAAAACTAACAGGATCTAATCCATACAGCCTAGGAACACTTAATCCTCCAATAAAAAGATCCTGATCTCCATCGTTATCGAAGTCGCCATTGGTTACTACCGACGAGTTTGCATACATCGCCGGAAAAGTTTGGGAATACACAAAAGTTCCATCGCCGCGGTTCAAGTATAACCGATCGAGTAGCTCACGAAACTGCCCAACTACTTGTCCGCCTCCGCTTGTTACCAATAAATCCGGAAATGCATCTCCATTTGCATCGAAAAAGAGAGCGTCGGTGTCTTCGTTAAATCGATCCTCAAATAATTCAGGATTGTTTTTCTTTTTGAATGAGCCATCCTCAGTTTGCAACCAAATTTCTCCGGTCTGCAGGGCAGCATTTCCAATAAAGAAGTCTTCTAAACCGTCATTATTAACATCAGCAACTGCAATAGGCGGACCTAAGGTCGACAGTTTATGAGGAATCAACCGTTCATTATCGAAATCGAGAAACTCGTTCTCCGTGTGTTTGAAATTCACTCCCAACTGCCCTGTGATGTCTGAAAAAAGAGCTTTGGTATTGTTTTTATTGTGATAGGTGTACGAATCTCTGGCAAATGCCTGATCTAAATGAATGAGAGTATTGGCGCTTTTATTAGTTAAAAGCTGCGTGCGATCATCCGGCCAGATTACACGAATAGAATCAATCGTATCAATTTCGCCTAAACCCAGATGTAAAACATGACTCATCGACGATTGAAAACCGCGCACCGGGGATTGCTCTAGTACAAACCGACTCTCCTGTGCATACACCCACACTTTTGCTCCAATTCCTGATGTATTTTCATCAACTCCCATCAAATGAAACTGCACATAATTTGAGCTTTGATCTTCTGAATTGGTATCGTTTCTGTAGATAAAAGCAGGTTGGTTTACATTATTCACGATCAAATCTAAATCGCCGTCGTTATCTAAATCGGAGTAAGTGGCACCATTAGAATAGCTCTCGTCGCCCAAGCCCCAATCGGAAGACCGATCGGTAAATGTTAAGTCGGTATTATTTTTGAAAACCGCGTTAGGGATTTTCAATTCAGGCATTCGCTGTACCAACTTTAGGTTTTCCGGATCAACACCTTGCTGAAGCGAAAGCTGTACATCCGAACCGGAAATGTATTTAATGTAGTCCAGATCATTAGGTCGACGAAAAATTCCATTCGCGATGTAAAAATCACGAAATCCGTCGTTGTCAAGATCGGCCAGAAGTCCACTCCAGCTCCAGTCGGTGGCTTCAATACCTGCTAAATATCCAATTTCGCTGAATAAGGGCATTCCTGAAGACGTAATTCCTTGATTAAGCTGCAGCATATTTCGCGAGTATTGCGGGTAGTATCCATAACTTTCCTTGATACGTGCAACCTGATAGGTATCGCCGCCCCCAGATTTTCGCAGGATTTCTTCCTCATAAGGCAACATATCGGTGGTAGCAATATCCTGTTTTCCATCATTGTTGATGTCGGCAATATCCACACTCATCGTAAACTGACTGGTATGCTGAACCATTTCCCGAATCGACTCAGAGAACGTTCCATTTTGATTGTTGATGTACAGGTAATCGTCTTCGTGAAAATCATTCGCCACATAAATATCCGGCCAGCCATCTTCATTGATGTCGCTAATAGTTACTCCCAGCCCAAAACCAAGAGCACTACTAAAAATGCCGGCTTCCTCACTAACATCAGTAAATACATCCCCATCATTGCGAAACAGTTTATCGCCGGATTTTGGATCGATGCGTTCGCGGGATTCAATAGGTGCATAACTATAAATCGAATGCACGGAATGATTCAGCAAAAACATATCGAGATCGCCATCTTTATCGTAATCGAAAAAAGCCGATTGAACTGAATATCCTTCAAAATCTAATCCAAAAGCCTCCGCTTGTTCAGAAAAAGTACCATCCTGATTATTGATAAAGAGCTGATTTTGTCCGGTTCTGCTCAGATAGTTTACATTACTCACATAAATATCGAGCCAGCCATCGCCATTAACATCGGCCATAGAAACACCGGTGCTCCAACTTCCGGGTTGGTGAATGATACCCGCCGATTCTGTGGCATCATCGAATTGAAAATTGCCTGAATTTATGTACAGCTTATTCTCATTTTGATTGGAGGTAAAAAACAGATCATCCAGTCCATCATTATTGAGATCGCCCGCAGCTACTCCTCCACCATTATAGTAATACAGGTAGTTTAAAAAGTTGAAGGTGGTGTCTTCGACCAGCGTATTTTCAAAATCGACACCAGATTTCGAAGCTGATATTCTTTCGAATCGGGTATTTTTGGAACATGCGGAGAGCAATAACAGCAAGGCTGCTCCAAATACCGGCAGCATCTTGTATTTATGCATAGAAGCGAGTTTAAAAGTGTTGGCTGTCTGAAATTCGATGTTAAAAATAGGAATTGACAGCAATAAAAGAAGCGATCTACAACAGTTTAATAATCAAACCAACAGCGATGGTTTGCCTCATTTGCAGTTTGGATGTCACATCATCGTCGTACATCAGCTCAAATTGTAAAATGGTAGACAAAAAACTGTTTAGCTTACCGGATAAAGCGTTTCTGAAAATAACGTCTGTCCGCCGAACGGGCAGTAATAAATTAGTAAAGGTGCTTAATTCGGTAGTGTAATTGAATGTTTTCGCGAAGGATTTGTCCCAGTTTATTGAAATGGTGAAACCACCCTCGGAACGCATATTATCACCTTCATCTACCCCATAATATTGCCCAAGACTATCTACGCTTACAAAGGTTTGTTTTAAACCTAAACCGGTTTGCACCGAGAAATAATCGTCCGGTTGATACGATAGACCGATCGATTCGGTGAGATATCCGGGAGCCATGAAATCGGAAACTACTTGCTCGTTATCCTCATCGAAGCCATCAACAAATTGAGTTCTAAAGTCTATCTCGGCAAATGTACTTAGTTGATAGGAACCCAGAAAGTAATCCAGTTTATATCTCAGGTTGATCAAATCCGCTGTTTTCTTTGATCCTTCGCCATCCAGCCAAGTTTGACCATACTGCAAATTTACCCGAAAAGTGTTCGAGAACGAGCCTCCTGAGTATTTAAACCGAGCCAGTGTGGATGCAGAGGTTGCAATCGTATTTACCCCTCCCTGACTCCAATTACGATAACTCGCCTGATTTCCATTAATGTTTAGATTCCAAGATTTTGTCCAGGGATTGGGTTTTTGTTCATCTTCGGTTGAATCCACTTCTACAGAAATAGTGACCGGCTTTTCAAACTTATCAGATTGTTTGTCTAGTATTTCACGTACTTCTTTCTCGCCCGGGGTAGTTTTTTGGAAAGCACGCACGTTTTGTGAAAACAGTGCCTGAGTGAGAATAATTGATAAAAAAACCGAAATGTATCGAATAGCAGGTGTGCAAATCCTTCTATCTGAAGTCATGTAATAAGTCTGTAGAAATTGCCCTTTTTTGAACTCTCAAATATAAGGTGCTCAGCAGTTAAATGTTGCCATACAATGTGTTAATTGATGTACATTCACCTCACCCTGCTCTCTCTCGAGGAGAGGGTTTTCGTTTTCTAAATTGGTAACTAGGTTCGTTTCTCTATTAGTTATAGAAATAGTATCAATTAAGTTCAGAAATGGTGTTTTAAGCTCAGACATAGTCCCCTCTCCTTCTAGAGAGATCTTTTTTATACATGCAATTTTCATAAATAGTGTATACCCTTCGCCGAACATTCAAAATTTCACTCATGAATAAATCACTCGTCCTCATTCTGATTAGTGCTACGCTCGTTTTATCCTGTGCTACAAACGACGCCGAAAAGCTCACACAAACCGCCTTCGATGAACCACCGGAATGGAGTAAAGAAGCCATTTGGTATCAGATATTTGTGGAACGATTTAGAAATGGGGATCCAACGAATGATCCTCGTCCGCAGGACATCGTGGGTTCTTATCCGGGCACTGTACCGGATGGCTGGCATACTACACCATGGACACACGATTGGTATGCACCGGATCCTTATTGGGATGAACTTGAGGACGTAACTGATTTCTTTGGCAATGAACTTTCCTCGTTCGGACAAAAAGCACAACTCCGCCGATATGGTGGCGATTTACAAGGAGTACTCGACAAGCTAGATTATCTGGAATCGTTGGGAGTTACCGCCATTTATTTTAATCCATTAAACGATGCCCCTTCGTTACACAAATTTGATGCTCGTAACTGGCATCACATCGATCGGAATTTCGGTCCTGATCCCGATGGCGATGCTGCGTTGATGGCTACTGAAAATCCGGTTGATCCTGCAACTTGGCAATGGACCAGTGCAGATAAAATGTTTCTCAATCTGATTAAAGAGTTGCATCAAAGAGATATGAAATTGATCCTCGATTTCAGTTGGAATCATACCGGTATTGAGTTTTGGGCATGGAAAGATATTCTGAAAAATCAGCAAGAAAGTGAATTCAAGGATTGGTATTTCATCGATGAATTTGACGATCCTAACACCGAAGAAAATGAATTTTCTTACCGTGGATGGGTGGGCGTTTTTACTTTGCCTGAAATCAAAGAAACCTACCGAGTAGATCACAGCGATGGTATTCACATTTTCGATGCTGATATATATTCCCAACAAGTAAAACAGCATATTTTCGATGTCTCGCAACGCTGGCTTGATCCTAATGGTGATGGAGATCCCAGTGATGGAGTGGACGGATTTCGGTTGGATGTTGCCGCTGAAGTAGGACTTACTTTTTGGAGAGATTACAGAGAATTTGTTAGAAGCATTAATCCTGATGCCTATTTGTTAGGCGAATTATGGTGGCAAAAATATCCGGATAATTTACTCGACCCCGAACCCATGTTACGCGGCGATGTGTTTGACGCTCCCATGAATTATCGCTGGTACCGAGCTACCCGACATTTCTTTAATCAATCGCCGGATAAAATATCGGTCAGCGAATATGTGGATAGTCTACGATCATTTCAGGCGAATATTCGAGAAGTGAATAATTACGCGATGATGAACATGACGGCTAGTCATGACACTCCACGGTTTGGAACCTCCATCTACAATAAGAATAAATACATGTTTCAGCCAAAACCGGATGATAACCCGGAATACAAAATTGATAAGCCGGATGAAGAAACCTATCAAACCATGAAGCTGATTCTTACTCAACAATATACCTATGTGGGTGCTCCGCAAATATGGAATGGCGACGAAATGGGCATGTGGGGAGCAAATGATCCTTCAACACGAAAACCACTCATCTGGAAAGACTATACCTTTGAAAATGAAACTACTCACCCTCTCGGTAAAAATCGCCCGGAAAATGAAGTGCGTTTTAATGATGATTGGTTTGGGTTTATGCAACAAATTATTGCAATGAGAAAGAACAACCCTGTGCTATCTCACGGTGAGCTGGAATATTTAATTGTGGATGATGCTCGCGAAGTTTTGGCATACTCAAGATATAATGACGACCAGGAAATCATCACCATTTTTAATGCAAGTGAAAACCCTGTTACGGTTGAAGTTCCGGCAAGAGTTTCTTCGATGTATAAGACATTAATGTATGAATCTACTTTTACTCAAACGGATAACATGATAGAAGTAGAATTACCGGCCAGATCAGCTGCCGTTTTATCATCGAAATAAAAAAATCGTGATTATTTGGAGGCTAGAAATCCGTGAAGATCATCGGTGGATGAAAGACCTAATTTTTTTCGTAATCTTGACCTACTGATGTAAACACTCGATGGTTTTATGTTAAGTAGATTTGCAATTTCTTTGGCGGACATCCCTATTTTGATGTAAGCACAGAGGCGCAAATCATTTTGAGTTAATTCTGAAAATTCTTCTTTAAGATTGGTATAAAAGCGTTTATTCAGTTCGTCTAGTTGCAGTTCAAACGAAACCTCATTTCCTTGATTGATCGCTTCAATTTCAGCAAGTATATCTTTAGTTAGTCGGGAAACACTATTCGGATTTTTTTGAATATGCTGAATGGATTTTCTGATGGATTCCAGAGCTTCCGCTTTCTCGTCGTTCTCTTTGGCAAGTTTTGCCATTTCAATGGTTTTCGACTTTAACTCAGCTTTAACGTGGTCCACTTCTTGTTGAAGCAAAGCCAATTTGGTTTTTGAATTATCTACAGTTTTTTTGGTGGATTGCTCATTATTCCCAACGCCTGATCTAAATCCAAGTATCAATTGTTTGATGGCTCTGAACTGCCACGCTATTATAAGTACAATTAAAAGCGAGCCAATGGAGAAGAAAATAAGTATGGATTCAGCGGTACTAAGTCCCATTATAAACGTTGGTTATTGCTTTAATTAAAACTACATAATTACAAAAAAAGCCGGACTAAAACAGCCCGGCTTACTATTTGACAAAATCTTATTTGATTAAGGTCATTTTCTTGATGCTGGTTGTTGCACCTGCAGTCAATTTATAAACATAAACGCCTGATGCCAGATTCGCTGCATTAAACGAAACCGTATATGAACCTGCGCTTTGCACACCGTTTACCAAGCTACTTACCTTTTGCCCTTGCAGGTTATATACCTCCAAAGTCACTTTTCCGGTTTGAGGAACCGAATAGGAAATATTGGTAGATGGGTTAAAAGGATTTGGATAATTTTGCTCTAAACTAAACCCATTAGGTATTTCGGCAATCTCATTGCTGGTAGCATTTGCATCATAAAAGTAAAGATTATCGATGAATGCGGTAACACTTCCTTCCGGTAAGGCGCTGAAAATGTATTGTGCCATATTGGTGGTATTAGTCAAACCGGTGAAATCGGCTAATGGTAAATCGTAGCTAATCCATTCGCTTTGTGCCGGACTTTCCCAAATGAGTTCATGCTCAGAATCATCTCCTTGTCCATCTCCACCTTCGCCACTAAAACCGCCTGTAGGACCAAAATCAACGAGTTTGAATCGGAACGTAGTAGCATCCGGAGTCCACAAATCGAAATGCACGTGCGTCATTTCACTCACATCAACCGGACTTGCTACGGTTTCGATACCCACAAAATTGAGATCAGAATATTTTTTTGTGGCGTTTCCATCTACCATAACGTCTGCGAATGTGGCCATCGACCAACCGGTTTGCCAAGTATCTACGCTAACATCGGTGTAGGCATCACTGAATAGCGAGATTACATTAGCTTCATCAACTGTTGGTGTTGGAGCAGCTTCCGCTGGTGATAGTCCACCACTGCTTAAATCACCGAAAGTCACATTATCAAAATAGATTACATTTTCTTCACTTCTTTCTGTGAAATCCGGGAAGATGGTTAGTTTTGCAAAAGCTCCACCTTCACTTTCTGGGGGATTGTTTTTATTCGAGAAATCGAAGGTTAATTCCTCCCACTGATTCGTAACTGTATTGGCTACTTTTATTTCGCCTTCCGACCAACCGCCGGCAGCTTCCAATTTAATTCCGACATCAGAAATGGTTGTTTTCCAAACCATGATTTTGATGGTTCGGTTATTATCGTTTAACGTAAAGTTCCCGATACCATCCGTGGTAACACCGGCAAAAGTTGCACCGTCAACGCGTGCAGTAAATTTAGCGACTTTTGCAGAAGTGTTTGGTTCGGATTGATCAGGGTTATCAATAATTTCTAGAGCTGGATTATCGGTATTTTCAAATACTTCCCAGGTCCAAGAGGCACCGTTTCCGTCGGCCTCAAAATTAACCGGACTGTTTTGTGCTACAGCTGCAGAACTAAAAAATAATACAGCTATTAGTAATTTTGTAAGTTTCATTATAAATAATGGTTTAAATGATTGATTGTAGCGAGTTTATTGAGTGAGTTCTCCCAGACTTTTTTTAAGGTTTAATAACTAAAAAGCTATTTCTAAAAATGAGTTCTTTGTGTGGAATAATTCGGGTTCACTGCAAGTTTGGGAGTACGATCAGCGCGGTAAAGTCCCCAGTGTTTTTCGGGCTCCCAGCGATCGGGCGAACCTTTCCAGTTTTCATCAAATGCTTCAAAATAAAAGGTAAGAATGCCGTTTTTTTCCGTCCATTCCATTAACTCTTCGAAATATATTTTTTGAAAACCTTCGTTTACATTATCAGCTTCAATCCCTCTTCCATTCGATTTTGTTGCCCAACCCGCTTCGGTAATCACCACCGTTTTATCCGGAAATTTTTCTGCAACCGAATAGTAATTTTGCTTGGTATATGCCAAACCCTCTGAAATATTTTTGTATTCCCAAACAGGGTAGCTGTGTATCGATATAAAATCCAGATACTCTGCTAAGTTGGAAAGTTTATGTAGCCATGGCACATAGTTTTCACAAAATGTAACTAGCTGTTTTGTATTAGCTTTAACTTTCTTTGAATAAGCTAACACATTTTTCTCCGGAACGTAGTGGTCTGTCCAATCCACGCAAGCCTCGTTACCGATCGAGAGAGAGAAAATGATATCCTCGTAGGTATTTCCAAGTTCAATGAGTGCATCAATTTTACGGCGATTGATTTCCTTGTTGGCTTCCAGCTCATCTTCGTCGTAAACACCGCCTCCCCAAGGACAATTAAAATTATTCACTTCTGCGCCAATGTCGGCACCAAGCATAATTTTGAAATCGAGTTGTTCTTTGCGAATCACCTCCAACACGGTATGCGCATGAGTACTGGAATCATACAGGCGTAGATATTTCCACTCATCCTGCAAAATCAGTAAGTCCTCTTTTACCTGATCGTAGGTTGGATATTCTCCACCCGGGTATTGTCCATCTCTAAATCCGGAATAACAAATTGCTTTACCTGGTTGCAGTCCTAATTGTTCAAAAGTATTCAAAGTCCTAGTATTTGAGTTTATTTTCACTGTCCCAGATACCCCAATAAGCTCCAACTTCCCCTTCGTCGCTTTTTTTCCATGCCTCATCAAAAGAGGAGAAATACATTATTTCTATCCCTTCGTCTTGTGCCCATAAATTGGCGTTAATAAAGTATTTCATGGCATTTTCTTCTGATGGAATCGCACCACCAAGTCCTTCTCCCTGGCTAGGCCATCCCGTTTCGGTAATGATAATTCGCTTACCATTCGCAGCAGCTTTGGCTTGATAAAACATTTGCCGCATGTGATTCAATGAATCCTGAAACGAGGTTCCCTCCCAATACGGGTAGCAGTTACAAAGCACTACATCGCAAGTTTCTGCCAATTCCGGATGCACGCTGAACTCGTAATAAGCATCTACATAGCCAACCGGTATATCGGGAATTTCTGCTTTCACTCGTTTGATATATTCGAGTAGTTGCTCGAGCGTTAGATCATTACGATACAGTACTTCATTTCCGACAGCGGCAACATCAACCATGCCTTTTTTAGCAAGTTCAATCAGCCCTTCAATTTCGGTCTCGTTTTTTTCTTCGTCGCTTCCCAGCCATGCACCAACCATGGTTTTTAAACCCAATTCTTTGGCTACTTCGGGCACCAATTCGTTGCCTTCGGTGGTAGAAAAAGAACGAATCCATTCACAATGATCATCAAGAATTTGCATTCTTCGCATAATCTGCGGTTTTGGAATGATATCTCCCGGCTCCTGTCCTTCTTCATACAAACTGAAGCAGAATCCATGAATTCCCTCGGTCAAAATCTCATGGAAAAGAGCATTGGTATCTTTTTGATCCAGCCCCTCGAGGTAATCAACTTTCGAGAGTAATGAGGATTTCTCGAAGCTTAGAAATTTTTCCTTTCTGTACGACATGCTTATTTAATTTTTAGCTGTTCATCTTTATTCCAAAGTCCCCAACGGGCTCCAACATCTCCTTCGTGGCGAACTTTCCACGATTCATCAAACGAAGAGAAGTAATACACATCGGTGTTATTCGCCTTACTCCAGCTCACCACGTTAATAAAGTATTTCATCATGTTAATCAGTGAGGGTTCTGCTTCTCCAACGGTTTGTCCCTGAGTTGGCCAACCGGTTTCGGAGATCACTACTTTTTTACCTCCACTTTTTGAGGATACCAAAGCGTGCATTTTTTCTATCACACTCATTGAATCTTCAATCGAATATCCTTCCCAGAACGGATAACAGTTGATCATTACCACATCACAATATTCCAGTAATTCGGGATGATCCAGGAACACGAAATAGGCATCTACATATGCAACCGGTGTATTTGGCAGCTCTTCTTTCACACGTTTTAAGTATTCGATCACTTGTTCAACCGAAAGCTCGTTTCGCATAATGGTTTCGTTACCAACAGTGGCAATATCAACTGCGCCGGTTTTTGCCAGAGCAATCAGGCCTTTTATTTCTTTTTCGTTGTTTTCAAGGTTTGAGTCAATCCAAGCACCTACCACCGATTTGTTGTCGTATTTCTGCGCAATACCGGGCGTAAATTCATTTCCACCGGTGGTTGAGAATGATCGAATCCACTGCACATGCTTCGACAGAATCTTCACTCGTTGCTCTATTTGTTGCTTCGATAATTGATCCTCGATGGTTTGATCGTCGCGATACGGGCTAAAACAAATTCCGGAGATTCCCTCCTCCAGTAATTCCAGAGATTTTTTCTTTAAGGTTGCTTCATCACTATCTAAATGGATAGGTGTGTATGGATTCTCAACCTCTATTTTTTCGAATGTATTTAGTTTAGCCAGTTGGTAGTAACTGCTTTGTTTGGGCTCTACTTCTTTTACAGTTTTGCCCTTTTTTCTGGCTTCTAACTTCGCTCTGATTTCGTTCGCTCGTTCTTCGTCGATATCATACGACCACATTACCAGAATGGCTATAAAAGTACCGAGCATCGGCAAACCAGAGAAGAAAGCTCGCAGTCCGGTTATTCCTGGCCAAACTTCACCAATCGGGATCGGTCCGGGCAAGGCATCGGCACTGAATCCAACAATGCTGAGAATAATGCCGCTTAATCCACCGGCAATTGCGAATCCAAATTTTACCATCCACCAGTAAATGGCTCCGAACACTCCTTCTCTTCGGATTCCATAATTCAATTCATCCAAATCGATTACATCTGCGGTCATCGACATCATTAAGGTGAACAGGCTACCAATGCCAAAAGAGAAAAACGGCAATGCAAAAATGAACATGTATGGCTTTCCCGGGATTAGTAGGAACCAGAACATCAAATAACCTACAATAGAAATGGATTGTGAAACGATAAAAGCACGTTTCTTGCCCATAATTTTTGACATCTTTGCGACAATGGGAATCACAATAAAAGTAGTTACAATAGCGCCTAGACTTCCAAATAAGGTCGGCCAGATACCTGCTGCGCCTGCATCCCCACCAAATAGGTGATATACAATTACGAAAAAGGTAAAGGCTGCAACGGTGTTAAATGCGTTGAATATCAAAAAAGTAGAAATACACAGCTTTCGGAAAGGCTTCGATTTAAAAGCTTCTTTAAAACTGTTGATGATCTCCTTAAATCCCTTGCCAATGTTCTTTACTGTGAGCGGCATATAATCATCGCGATCAACCGTTGATTCATCTTTGATGATGATGGCCGGAATCATCGCGCAAAACATGAAAATAATTCCGACCCAGGTAGCTAGTGTTCGAGTAGCAACTTCGGCAGATTCGAACCAGGCCGGATCGTACATAATCACCCAGAACCAAGGTGCGATTACCCATGCCCACTGCCCAATCCATTGTGCAATAGCCATGATTTGCGTTCGCTCGTGAAAATCTTCACTCATTTCGTACCCCATGGCTACGTAAGGCACGCTGAATATTGTAAGTCCTAAAAAGAACGCAACCGAACATGCCATAAAATAAGTGAAGTTGTACATCACGCTGTTATCAGCATAGAGCTGCCACATGATGATGAAGCTAACGCCCATTACGATAGCGCCAAGAAACACATACTGTCTACGTCTGCCCCATTTCGAACGTGTATTATCCGAAACAAAACCCATGATCGGATCAGTAAATGCATCAAACACACGCGGAAAAAAGAAAATAACCCCCCACATCCACCCGGGAAAGCCCAGATCCTGAACCAGAACAACCATAAAGATGCTCAACACAGCCGGGAACATCTGATTAGCCAACATTCCAAAGCCGAATGCTAGTTTATATGAATAAGGGACACTCTTAGTTGTAACCTGTGTAGACATTGTACTCCGTTCCTATAATTATTTAAGATTTCTGCGAATTTATTACGATTGTTTGCAAAGCCTTTCCATCAATCGAAATCATCTCTGCCGCACCATCAAGCATGATGGAAAGTGTCTTTTCTTGCTCTGTCTGGTTTAATACTAACAGTGCAATGGAGCCATCGGGATTCTGAGCTGCCGTAATTAATAACTCATCGTCGTTGTGTTGATGTCCTATTCGGTAGGCATCAGGACGAATGAATCGGCTGAAATGAGCCATAGTGTAATACAATGGAGTAAAGTACACTTCGTCGGCATCCGGATCTACGATAACCGGAGCAAGGCACCAATTATTTGCCCAATTTGGTCCGCCCTGCCGATCTAGCACCATATTCCAATCAACCCAACCATCAACCCAATTATTGAGTGTTCCGATAATGTCTCGTGCATATCGATACACCGGCACATATTTCGGGTGCAAATACTTTCGATCATCCGGTGCCCAATCCCAACCCCAATCGGTTGCTTCTTTCGCCCAGTACCAATCATCGTCTTTCCAACGGGGCACATCTGCATCGGCGGTGGCTTCGGTTTGGATTAAATATTTATCCGGTGCAACTCGATGAGCATATTGAAGCGCTTCTTCGAACACATCGTATGTACTTGCATACCAGTGAATAGCCGTTCCATCAAAATATTTTGCGGCTTCTTCATCGCCGTACATTACATCCACCCATTCTTCCAAGTGATCACGGTTTTGATCGTAACCAAGAAGCACAACTTCCGGATGGGTTTTTTCGAGTTGTGGACCCAAATGGTTTTTCACAAACTCGTTCATTTCTTCGGCGGTGTAGTGCATACTTTCCCAGTTTTCCCCATTGCCGAGTGGTTCGTTTTCTACGGTGATTCCCCAGATATCAATGCCTTGGGCAGCATATGCATCTATATATTTTGAAAAGAACAATGCCCAGGTGTCGTAATATTCGGGTAACAACTTCCCACCTTTCCATGCATTATTGTCTTTCATCCAGATGGGGGCAGTCCATGGCGAAGAAATAATCTTAAATCCATCCTGCGATATTTCCATTGCCTCTTTTATCATTGGGATGATATCGTCCATGTCTTCTTCAATCGAAAAATTCTCCAGGTTTACGTCGCCCGTAACCGGTGCGTAGGAGTAATTGCCAAGTGAGAAATCACTTGAATTCATGTGAGTACGAGTAAGCGAATATCTTGCTCCACTTTCCCCGAAATAAGCATCCAGAATAGTTGTTCGATTTTCTTCACTCAACTGATTAAGCAAATATGCGCTGGACTCGGTGAATGATCCCCCAAAACCTGTAATTTTCTGAAATCTCTCTTCCGGATTTAACCGTATTTCAACCACATTTTCACCAATATTAAATGCGGTTTTTTGAGTGAGTTGATTACCTGCAGCAGAAGTCTCAAATACTTCGAGGTTCATATTTTTTTCGTTAGAACAGTTAATTCCGATTAGCGCTGTTAGTAGAATGAGACTGGCTGTGATAAAACGATCATTCATATCATTCCTCTTCGCTCAGGCGTTGTTGGATTTCTTCGTCGGTTGGTGGAACCAGCACCGTTTTCATCATGGCGTCATAATCACCACCAAAAGTTTTGGTGATGGGCTTTCCATCTCGGGTTAATCCTTCGAAGACACCTTCATCCACTAAATCCCAAATCGCATATTTTGCCTCAGAGTTTAAGTTGATTAAGCCAAAATGGTTTTCCGATCCCAGTGGGTTCATGGCATCTTTCCATTGCTCATCAAAAGCCTCGAAGTAGAAAATCGAAATATTGTTCTCGTCGCCCCAAGCTCTGATTTCATCGTGATATTTACCCGATTTATACTCGTCGATGGCATTGGCTCCACCTTCCCCATAAAACTCGTTGGAAATGGTAGCCCAACCCGTTTCACCAATATGAACCGGTTTATCCACTCCAATACTCTTCATGTAATTGACCACACTGTAGTATTGATCTTCGGAATATTGCAGGGCACGCGCCATGGCATTGTCTATTTTTTCCATATCGGTTAGATCTTCTTCTTCAGCTCGTACTCCCCAAAACTGTGGATTGTAATGCGTATCGTGCATCGGATAAGTGTGTACTGATAAGAAATCAACGGCACGGATAAGCGAGTCTAGCGCCGGTTTGTGATAACTTTCACTTCCGCCTCCCCAACTTGCAAAATTATCGGAGCTGGTGATCCATAAATTTTCCGGTAATTCGCCGTTATCACGCATCTTACGCAAATGATTCACCCACTTAAGAATGATAGTTGGTTCTACATAATATTCAGTAGCCCAATGAACCATGGCTTCGTTACCTACGGCAATTATCTTTACGATATCGGGGTATTGATTAGCCAGTTCTGCAGCTCGTGCAATTTCAGTACTATTTCTTGGTGCATCTTGATTTCTGATGCGTTCCGGTTCGTCGGTCCATGCATTTTTAGCATCAATCCACGCACCAAGCATCACATACATTTCAAAAGAATCATCTTCTTTTTTCAGTTCGTCAATGGCTTTTAGCACGTTCGAAGCGTGAGGCAAATGCACGTTGTACGTACGTATGAGCTTAATTCCCATCGCGTGAAGAATGCGCATATCCTCTTTCAGTTCTTCGATGGTAGGCTGAATATCTCGGGTATTTTCGCGGTATCCACCGTACGAAATGGCTTGGTACTCATTATTCCCCAAAATTTCTTCTGCTGTCTTATTTCTATTATCCATAGATGATTCAGATCGGTTTTCGCATGAAATACTTAGCAGCGATGCTAAAAAGAAAATCAGTATATGATGAAATGTTCGCATGCTCACCTCTGCCTAGTTTTTATTAATTCTGTGTTCGCTGATCGAAACTTTCAGCTTGGTTACTTCACCGGTCCGCCCAAAGATCATTGCGCTGGTAGCCTTATCAAGAGAACGACCGCTAAATGATTGAGAAGCTCCGTTTTTCAAATAGGCTTCGATCCCGTCTTGTTCTTCGATCTTGTAGATTACAGGAACCTGACAATAACTGAATGCAAGTGCATTTTTCGGAACCACAACTTCAACTGCATTTCCATCAATATTGGTAATCTGATAGCTACCGGGTTCATTTACAAATTCTGATTTTCGGAGTAATACAGGATTAAAACTCAATATTCCATCCTCCACTTCAATTCCGAGTTCCCCAATTCTAGCAAGGATATCTTCCTTCACCTGCCCGGTCATTCCCGGTTGCTGCGCTCCGCGGTGATAAGGAGTATGCGAGTACGGGTCGGTTGGGAAAGCACCATATACTTCTGGTGATTTATGAATCCCAATGCCTTCACCTATTTCATAGAAATGAGCGGCAAGTCTGTTTTTTATGGATTCATCAACGTCTGCCTTTTCTGCCTGATCGCAAACTTCGTACGCTGCCAGATACAACTTCGAAACCATGTGCCAGTAAATAGATCCCAATCCTTCGTAGCCGTAAAAGGTGCCTGAACGACCGGTAAATGCTTTGTGATTGAACACTTTTTCGAATGCGGATAAAATCTGAGATCGCTCTTTTTCTGCAAGCGCCTCAAATTCAGTTCCATCTAATGCATCCAAAGCGACTCCCAGATCGTTGGCATTTTTGAAATTGCCGTTGAAATGATAGCCGCCGTTTACATCTTTACTTACGATACGCCGATCACCGGCTTCTACCATTTTAGTGAGTAGTTCAGAATTCAGGACGGCCGATTCATGCAAGTTATTACGATCTAAGAATCCGGGTAATTCTTTGTTTGGATACAAGATATAGCTCTCCTGATCTTCTCTGTACAGTGAGCTTTTCTTTAAAGCATCCAACACTTTCAGCGATTCTTCGGCTTTCAAATACCCCGAACTCAACACGGCAACCTGACCTTCCAACATTTCATCGAGATAAGAAATACTGATCCCATCTCCTTCGATGCTCATAATGTTATACGCATGATACAAATCATCTTCGCGCTTGTTCGCACGGATGGAATGTTCAAGATATTCGTTGGTAATAGATGCAAAATCTCGCACTTCAGAAATGGAAACGGGAGTTAACTCCCCTGAAAATCCATTGTTATAGATGGTGTTTCTAAAGCTTGCAGCGGCCTTGCCAAGTGCGTCGGTTACAGCTTTTCGTTGTTCATCATTTACATCACCAGTAAGCAAGCCACGGTGTTGAACAAGAGTATTCAGGATTGAAGTAAAACAATCTTTAAGCTCAACAGAAATCCCTACCTCATTGTCATCAACTTTCTCTAGAACTTGTTCCAGATGCGATAAAAACCGGCGTAAGTAATAAAGAGTAACCATCGAAACTCCATTACCCACAAGTGCATTATTCGCATCATTCCACTCGGGACGTTGCGTGTTCATCCAGATACCACCTTCGGGTATAAAGTTCGAAACTTTGGCCAGCGTGGTTGCTAATAACTTCTCTAATAAACTAACCCGATGAATCTCAGATTGCCGGTTGTTAAGCAGCGCACCGTCTGCTCCAATTTCGGCTACTTTTTCGCGAATAACCTCATCCGAATCAGCATCAAAATCGATGGTGTCTTTCGGGTTTTTAGCAATATCTTCGTAGCTTTTAATTCGATAAGGAACATTAGCATACACAAACACATCTTCATCCATTAAGGCCGGGAAAGCGTCCGGTTGATGCTTCTCGTACAGTTCAAGGAATTTGAGTAAATAGATGATTTGGTGATCGCCCCAATAACCAATATACGACCATGGATCGTCCGGCTCGATGGTTTCCCAATCAAATCCGCCTTTGGTAACCCGATAAGGATTGTAGCCATCGAAGGTGGTGGCGTTTAAGAATTTGAAGATCATGCCTTCCAAAAACTTCGGATAAGAGTGCGCCAAAGCTTCCCAGTTCTGGAAAATATCACGCCAGTTTCCTTCGTAATCCAGTATTTTGGAACCATCTTCGTGATGGGTATTTATGGAAAATTTGTTCCATGGACGACTAGGATCACCGTGGCGACGGCTAAACTTTAAAGGCAAATATTCCTTGGCGAGTCGTACCAAGTCGGCGTCTTCATTGCCTTCTATTCGTTCTAAAAGCAATGTCTGTTCGAACTCCTCCGGCAAACCATCGATAAGAGTTCTATTTCGATTAAATGTTGGTTTGCTGGCATTTTTCAGATACTTGGCAAAATCATCTTTCTCGATGCGATAGTGATGATCGAAAATACCCCCACGCATAATATTGAATAGAACGTTCGAATAATGCCGGGCATCTTTAAGTGCATCCGAACTTAGTTGCATCCCATCAGATTGTGCCACCAGATTTTTTAGTTTCTTTGTGCCGGCAACAACATTTTCGTCTACTTTGCGCTGGAGTTCATCTACATCAGCCTTAATCTGCTCGTTCAAGGCGATAGTGCCGGCATGATTTTGATTCACGTTGGCAACAATATTCCACGATTCGTAGGTATTCGCCCCCATGGTAAATTCGGAGCAAATGAAATACGCACCTTTTTCACCTTTTACATCATGTTCAGTTTGAACTTTTTGGCCAATTCTAAATGCATCTAATTGAAGGGATGAAACAAGATAGGTTGGATTTTGAAGTCCGGTTGACCAAACTACATTAGCTTTTAATGCTTCACTCGGTTCAGCTTTATCTACAGGAATAGCGCTTAGTGCATAAATACCTAACCCTGTTTCCGCAACTAGTTCTGATCGTTTATAGGCATCCAATAGGTTACTGGATCGAACTTGCAAATCGCTATTAACACTGGCTGGGAGTACGTTTTGTATCCCATCAAGTACCGTAAGCTCACAGGCACTGTCTGCATTATTTTGAATGGTAGATGTACGAACAAAGCCATATTCATTACTTGATTTCCATTCGTAGCGAAATGATAAATTCAAATCATGATTTATCTCTTCGAATAAGATTTTATTTCCCCATTGGCTCTTGTATAAATTTTGAGTGGTTTGATATCTGTGGGAATCTCGCTTTGAAAATGGCTCCCAAACTTGTACATCGTCGTTGTTGCGAACCTGTATAATGGTTTTAGACCCGGTGATATCAGCAGCTTCGGTTATTTTATCGTCGGTGTAATAAGGAAATAATGCGTATTCCGAATTTTTTCGGCCGGCAGAAACCCCGCCATTGCTTGAAATAAACATCCAGTGATTAGAATCACTGACGATGCTCATAAAAAAAGGTCGAATCTGATCAGAATTCGAAATTTTAAAATACGGTTCGTTATTTATGGTTACTGCTTCCAATTTTTGTTGTCCCGATTTATTATCCCTCTTATTTAGGGTGGATGAATCATTCATCAGAAAATGTGTGTTTGGGTAAGTGTTCTACTGTTAATTTTTATTTTTTGCCTTGGCTACTACTAATTATCGTGGGCGTAAACGCGCACATAATCAACATACATAGCCTGTGGAAATGGAGTACTACTGTTTGGTGAGCCTACAAATGAACCACCAACTGCAACGTTTAGAATGATGTAAAAAACATTATCGTTAAATACCCATTCTCCGTTTACATCGGCTGGGGTGATTTCGTTATATAGTTCATCATCTACGAAATAGCGGATAAAATCCGGGCCCCATTCGATGGCAAATACGTGAAATTCGGAATCGAAGCGACCTGATCGAAGAGAATATTCGTCGGTTACTGCTTGTCCTGCAGAGTATCCCGGACCATGCACACTTCCATGAATAATTGTGGGCTGCTGTCCTCGATATTCCATGATATCAATCTCCCCGATTTGTGGCCAAATAACGGATCCATTAGAATCATCGCCAAGTAACCAGAAAGCAGGCCATATTCCTTGCCCGAATGGTAGCAGAATACGCGCTTCATATCTGCCATAAGTTCGTTCGAATAATCCACGGGTTAGTATTTTGGCAGATGTATATCCGGAACCGTTAAAATTTTCTTTTCTGGCAGTTATCTCGAGCAGACCGTTTTCTACCTTTATATTTTCGGGTCGGTCGGTGTAATATTGCAGCTCATTGTTTCCCCATCCCGGTGTACCAAAAATTTCAACACCTGTACCAATATCAAATAACCATTTAGTGGTATCGATGGAACCTTCAGTATCAAATTCGTCGGACCAAACTAAGGTATTGAACTCATTTTCGGGTTCGTTGTTACTCTCCGTACATGCTTGAAAAACAATCATGCAGGAAAGTAAAACGATACTAAGTACTCTTGCTTTCATTATTAAATTAAAAATATAATTCTGTATTTAATTTTGTTGGATGTTGTCGATGTAGAAGGTTCCGGTACTCGTTCCGGGGCCGTCCATAAAGATGGTTACTCTTGGGAAGGAGTCGCTTGAGGTGAAATTGAACGTTAGTTCTTCCCATCCCGACCCGCTATGATTTTGAGCTACTTCCACAAAAGCTCCCTGATCAACTTCAATTTTTAGTAATACCGGAATTGCTGAAGTCGAGTACACATCCATTGTAATGGTTTGGCCATTTCCAAAATCCAGATTGTTCTCCAAATCGAAATAAATACCTTCCCATTGTGCGCCGGAATTTGTGATGGATCCCACTTTTGACGCAGTGTTATTTGATCCCGATACATTCGGGTTATCAACTACTTCATAAACAGTACCGTTGAAAGTAGTGGCCGAATAATTTACCTGATCATCATCAAAGGTAATTGGGAGATTTGGTGCGGTTTTTGAACCTCCACCACCACTTGAACCATCGGTGTAGTAGTAAATGTTATCTACATATACATCAGAAATGGTGGCATCAGATACAAAGAAAATCAATCCAATCTGGTCTTGTGCAGCTAAGTTAAAGTCTGATAGTGGAACATCAAAACTCACCCACTCGCCTTCTCGGAGCACCCCCGAACTGAAGGTTACCGATCCGGATGATTCATTATTTCCAACCGAATTTATGAGCTGTAATCGGATGAAATCGCCATTAGAAATAGCTTCATTCACGTAAAGATCCACATGAATGTGCGTCATTTCCGAAGCGTCTACCGTTGGGTTTGATTGATTTGGATCTACTCCGGTACCAATTCCAACAAAGTTCAATGCTGTGTAATGGATAATCCCGTCACCATTAATTACTACGTCAGCGCCTTGTGGACCACCATCAAATCCGGTTCCACCTTGCGTGGTTTGTCCGTCGTTGTTGAAGAAACCGTTGTAATAATCAACCGGTACATTCGTGTATGCATCACTAAATATGGATACCACACTATCGGGATCAACAGTAGGTACGGGAGCAGTGACGATATCGGCACCGTTTCCGCCGCCATTACCGCCTCCACCTCCATTTGAGCCACCAGAACCGTCGTTATAATAATAAATATTATCTACATAGATATCGGAAATTGTAGCGTCACTCACAAAGAAGATGAGACCTAATGATGAACGATCGGCAAGATTGAAATCAGCCAGAGGGATGTCGAGACTTAACCAATCGTTTTCCAATAACTGATCGGAACCGATTCTAACTGAGCCTGAGGTTTCTCCATTACCAACTGAGTTAAGCAGTTGTATGGTAATGTAATCACCGGGATCAATTCCCTCTTGTACGTTGATGTCTACATGCATGTGAGTCATGTCGGTTGCATCAATCGAAGGAACATTCAAGAATGTACCAATACCTACGAAATTCAGTTCAGTATAATTGATAATTCCATCGCCATCCACAACTATGTCAGCGCCCGGGGGACCTCCTTCAAACCCGGTACCGCCTAGTGTGGTTTGTCCATCGCCATTAAAGAAGCCGTTGTAATAATCAACCGGAACATTGGTGTATGCATCACTAAAGATTGATATCACACTATCGGGATCGACGGTGGGTACAGGTGCGGTTTCAAAAGTCCCTTGTGAAATCAGATTTACCGAGCCTGAGGCTTGCACGCCTCCCACAGAGGCCGTTATTGTAGCATTTCCTTCACCAACTACGGTTATTACACCTTGGTTGTTAACGGTTGCAACTGCAGGATTAGAGGATGAAAAATCGAAATAACCTGCACCAACACTTAGCATTACATCCTGAGCAGTAGTAGTTTCATCAGGAAGAGTAATGATGGTGTTCAATGTTTGCTGGAAATCTGTGATTTCGTAGGTGAGATTTACAAAACTTGAAATTGTAATATCACGACCGTTTAAAATAGAAGGGCGTGGTTGTGCAATAGTACCAAGTTTTTCGAATTTCAGATCATCAATCCAAAAACTGTATCCGGCACCATCTTCAGGGTTTTCAGCGAACCAAAACATGCCATCAATGGCCATAAGTTTTTCAGGCTCCGGAATTGGAATTACGTACTTTTTCCAGAATGTGGATAAACGGAGGCTATCAACCCTAACTTCGAAACTGTTGTTACCTTCCAAGCCTTGCCCAAAACCAATACTGTTAATAGTTCCGGCTTTGGTTCCTTTCGCGTAGAAAGTAAACGCATCATATTCGCTTAGATTACGTCCCCCATTTAAATCAATAAAAGCAGCGCCTGCATAAGAACCCGATGGATCATCAGGATTCGGTACGTCGATTCGCATAGAAGCCGCTGAATTATCGAAAGTTACTTCGGTATCCACCTGAAATGCATCAAGTTTGGCAAAACCATCATCGTATGGAAAATATTCCAATCCTGAACTGAATCCGTCAATAAAAACATCCGGATTATTGGTTAGGGATGGTTCACTTAGTCCATCTACCGAGCGTTCACAACCTGCCATTAAAAAGATGACAAGTAAACCTGCATATAACGAACGAGTCATAATAGTTAAATTTAAATCTTTCATTTACTTATCTCTTTTAATTTCTGATATCAATTTGAATGTAGGTACGAATTTCCCACTCCGAACCATTGCCTAAGGCTTCGGCTCCGGGTTGTAAGGTTACTTCGCCGGTTGCCGGATCTACATCAGCCAAAGAATATCTGGGCGAATACTGATTCAGCGTTCTGTATGTGCCGCGTACGCCAAGTCTGGTAGTTGGCAAATCGAACCAATCAGGTTTGCCTAAGGTGGTTGAAATGTCTGCCATCAATTGCATTGGATACGTTTGATTGAAATCGCGGTGGTAATCAAAAGGACCCCAATCGTTGAAACGAGCAAATGAATTCACTTTCATATTCTTGTAGATCAATTGAAGATCGGTTCCAAAACGAGTGATTTTACGGGGATCATTACCATTAGCCTGGCCATCACCGCCATAAATCATGGCAACAAATCCTAAATCTCTATTCAATTTCGATACAATACGAGCATTTACTTCAATTAAATCTTCGGCAGGTGCTGAGCCATTAAAAGCAAAGGTTGTTCGTCCATCAGGTAAAATACCAATTGCAGCATCCTGCTCTGTAGGTAAATGGCGATATACAACTCCTAAACTAACAGCTAATCGAGCATCTTCCGAGCGATTGCTGTCCCAGTTGTACATCCATGTTCCCGGGGTTGGGTCCCAGGTAAGTACTAACTCACCGGCAGTTTGCTCTCTGTTCGATCGCACTGCAAAAGGATCGTCAATAAAGTTTCGTGGGCGTGCTGGACCATCTATTCCTGCCGGAATTGGACCTTCGATCGGTTTTTGCCATAAGAAATTGGGAGCAATTTGGAGATTACCAATCGTGTACGTTAAACCTGTTAAGAAATTCATTTGGTTGCCACTACCGCTGTCTTTCAATCTCCAACCGGTGTAGGTAATGGTTTGATCGGCACCACCATTAGCAACCAATCCTTGAATTGCGCCCTGACTGTACCAATTAAACAAACCACCAGTATAAGTCAGCTTCAACTTACCGCCCCAATTGTCCATCGGTTTGATTTCATCTACATAGGCATTGTACGTTCCATCCGGGTTTTCTCGTACAAGTTGAAATTCGCGACCATTTAGTGGCTGACCTGCCCAAATACCACCAGCTTCCACACCAACTTTTCCGAATTCTCGGGCAGCATATAAAGTAAAGCGACGGGTTTTTGGCTGAGGAATTGCAAACGAACTTTCTGTAGTTCCTTGTTGCTCCAGATCTTCATGGAAAATTCCCGTTACTTCCGTATTTCCGATCATTCTCGTGTATTTGATCAAGAAAGCCGGGTTTGCTCCCCACCATAATTCAGGACCAAAAGCAGCTTTTAATCCATCGAACTGATAACGCCCTTCCACTTCGAAACCGAAAGGTGCAGTTCCATTGTAAATGTCAATGTTTGGGCCGTAATTAGCTTCAGGGTATAATCCAAAGAAATCACCTTCATATCCCCAATGATAATGCCCAGTTCGATAGAAGCCATCAATTTCGAAATATTTGCTGGTCCAGGTATACTCTGCGCTGTAAATAGCTACACGATTCACATCATTTAGAGTGATGAGTTCTTCTCTCCCTTCCACCTCAACTGGGCGACCTCTATTCTCATAAAAGATTTCGTCTATTGGATTCCCCGGCACGTTTCCGAGAATACTAGTAACCAAATTTGCTCTGATGTTCGGAGCAGGATTAGCTTCCACGCCAATAAAGAAGGTTTCCAAGTGATCGAAGCCCTGTTGTGTTGGATATTCCCGCATATTGGGATTTGGCTCTTCCGGCGTAGTAATATAAGTACCACCTGTGCTGTAGGTTCTAAAATCGGCCGTAAATTGGCTAAGCTTGATGATATCAGCCGATGCTGAATTTAATGCAGCTTTATCGCCACGAGCCTTTAATACTGCACCTTGAATAGAAATTCCCTCAAAAAATTCGTTCAGATCGGTGATGGAAGCATCTTCGTCGTATACATCATATCTATGCGCTTCTTGCAATACGTAATAAGCAGCACGAGGGAATAATTCATAATATCCATTTGGATCAGTTGGTCCTTTCGCCGTAATCCCAAACCACTCTTCATTCATGTTATTCTCTCCTTCAGCAAAATCGTATTGGTATCCACCATTCGCCCAAGAAGCATTAATATCATGTACATCTAAATTCTCAACTTGACCGAATTTCCACCAACCATCACTAAATTGGAAAGTAAATCCACCAATTGAGTTATTTGCTCTTCCCATACCTGCAGCATTGGCATAAACATCTTTCCAATTATTTTTCTTAATAAATGCCTGATCTGCTTGCGCCTCAGTTAACGTTCTGGCGTTAAAAGCATCCACACCAAATTCTGTGAGTAATACAGGCTTGCCATATTCTTCAGCCACTCGATCGTAGAGATCGGTAAAAGTTGGACCTCGATAGGTGTTAATACCTAAAATATCTACATCAGGTGCTTCTTCAATAATGTGTTCCAGGAAAAGAAGATCACCATTACAAATTGCAACCGGTCGTGAAGAATCAATTTGCTTCATCCGAACAGCAGCTTCGTTCATTAAGCTATACATAGGTTTTCCGCGCGTTTCACCCACAAAAGCTTGCTCTGAAGCATCATCGGGAAAATCCTCCGTTTCCGCACCGGCCCAGAAAAGTCCGTAGTTATTCTCGTTACCGAGTAGGTATAGTAAAAGTCCTTTGGTGTCGGCATAGGTGGCAGCCAATTCGGTTACTTCGCTAAGTAGAAGCTCCATCGTTCTGGGATCATCATATTCGGTAACCGGTTCCCAAACACCATCGATTGTTAAACCATATCTACCAAACGAGTGGTTAAGCATGGTATAAATTCCGTAATTCTCATAAATGTAGGTTATCCATTCGGGTTGAATGCCGGTGTATACCCGAATTGCATTAACTCCCATATTTTGAAGTAAACCCATTTCATAATCGAGCGCCTTTTTTATGAATGCCGGATCTTGATTCCAAAGGCTGTATGAATAGTTTGTCCCTCTGGGAAAGTAATCCCAGTTCATTCCATTTATCATTAATGGCTTTCCATCTACCATCATTACCCAGCCTTCGTCAGTCATAGTGACTTCTACATTATCTGACTGCGCATAGGAATAAATTGAGAGAAGAAAAGTTAGTGCTAAAAACGTGGTGATTTTTTTCATGGTATGAAGTTAGTTTCACGGTGCGTCTATCTCGAAAATCCTGTCAAAAGAAACTGCATGAGAGAGAATTTGACTTAGGATATATTTCCTCCCCCTGAAAAACAACCTATCAGCTGTATATACAGCTATGCAAAAAACCGCTTTTTTAGACTCAAAATGATGCCTTTCACACTATTACAAGCTTTTTTGAAGTTTTGCTTTTTTACAAAAAAAAATGATTATGTATATACTTTGTATAGATGAATTATCAAAGTAAATGAAAATTATTCACTGATATGCTAATTATCTTGACGTGATAATGTCATATACATGAGAAATTTTCTCGCATTAGAAACAATTTCTCGTTCATAATTTATTCACCAATCTACTTTTTTTAAGGGCTAAGAGTTGCCAAGTAATTGAATGTAATCGAACGTTCACCTATGAAAATTGTAATACAGGAATGCATACATGTGCTTTAGTCGAAGCTCACTCATAGCACAAAAAACGATCGAGAATAGTGCCGACTGTCAGATCATTACTTGATAGTATTTCTACCAAATAGTTTTAAAGTTTAGAAACGGTAAATACATCCACCTACACATTAATTGGATTGATTACCTATCAAAAAAAAAGGCCTCCACATTCATGAAGACCTTGAGAAATTTCTAGGTATGATCAACCTCATACCATTTTAAGTGCGTTTCCAATTTCGATGTTGGCTTGGGCAAACATGGCGGTAGTGCTTTCTTGTAATATTTTTTGCCGAATCATTTCTGATTGAGCTTTGGCCATGTCGGTGTCAATAATTTGGCTGTTCGCCGACGATAACGATTTGATAGAAGCGGCATTGAACTCTTCCTCTCGATCGGATTGGGCTAACATGGAATCTGCTTCCAAAGCCGCAATTTGTCCTTTCGATTTAATAGAACTCACATAGGTTGCAGCGGCATCTTCCGCTTTGTTTACCTTTTCGCCCGAAGATAATTTTTCACCGGTATCAACAATGTTATTGTTGATTCGGTGTAGTGTAAGCATGTTGTTCCGGATACCCGGATAATCACCAATGTTCGACATAACTATAAAATTTATACTCTTTGACCTATTCGGGGTATCGACCACTTCGATTATTTCTTAAGCCCTTTTTTTATTTTTTTTGAAATTATTTCACAAATAAGCCAAAACAGTGACAATCGGAATGATTTAATTGTATTTATCGCTTTGGATAGGACTGTAATCTTTAAAAAAACTTTGCGAATGGCACAAAATGACGAGTTAAGAAATCACATGGATCAATCAAAGAGTGGAGCTCCTGCTGCAGGTGAAGCCATTCGTGACATGTTTTCTACTGATGAAATCTTTCATCGCATAGTTGCCACCGCTGACGAAGACTTTAGCCGTTCTACTCGTTTACTTTTCCTTAGCGGAATTGCAGCGGGACTTTCCATTGGACTATCATTCGTGGCTCGAGCTGCACTATCCGGCGCGGTTCCTAATGATACATCCGGTTTAATCGGAAACCTACTATATCCGCTTGGTTTTATTCTGATTGTAGGTGGAAAATATCAGCTGTTTACCGAAAATACGCTTACGCCTGTAACTCATATTCTAACTCGTATAGCAAGCATACCCGACTTATTGCGTATTTGGGGAAGTGTTCTCGTAGCCAATGTTCTAGGCGCCGGTGCTTTAGCTTTTGTGCTAGCCAAAACCAATATTTTAACTCCGGAAGCGGCCAATGCGGCTCGGGAATTTGGCAAACATGCTTTGGAAATCGCCTGGAACGACCTTTTCTGGAAAGGAGTGCTTGCAGGTTGGATTGTAGCCTCTATGGTTTGGTTAACCCATGCTGCACGCGACTCTACCACTCGTTTTCTCACCGTTTTTGCCTTGATGTACCTTATCCCTTCTGCCGATCTTTTTCACTGTATCATCGGTGCATGTGAAGTATTGTACATGATCTTTCAAGGATTAGCCAGCTGGACAGAATTTGGATACTTCATGTCGGCCGTTACGCTCGGTAATACTGTGGGCGGTGTATTGTTGGTTGCCATTTTAAACTATTCACAAACACGACAAGAACGCTTTCCGGATCGGGATTGCGGTCAGCTGGAATTGAGCTGGAGTGAGTGGATGTTTGGCCGAACAAGTAAACTAGCTTCAGCACTTTCGCCGGATAGTGAATTAGAAAGCACAATGGATAAGGAAGATTTCAGTCTTGAAAAGCGGGAATATGATCACATTCTTGGCAACAGAAAGGCTCCGATTACGGTGATACAGTACGGCGATTACGAATGTCCTACCAGCGCAGATATTTATCGATCTGTTCGCGAACTGATGGAGCAAAAGGATGATGACATTCAATTTATATTTCGCCATTTACCGTTGAGCCGAAGGCATCCAAATGCGATTAACGCGGCCATTGCAGCTGAAATCGCTAACGAAGAGAATAAGTTTTGGGAGATGCATGATGAACTATTCGAAAATCAGGAAACCTTGCAGGATATAAATCTTGAGCAATTTGCTAGAAATGTCGGCTTAGATGTGGAAAATTTTTCGGAAAAGCTAAACAGCCAATTCAACATCGAACGAATAAAATCTGATCGAATTACCGGAATCCGGAATGGGATCACTTCCACCAATAATATTATCATCAATGGGGAAATCATAGAAAATGAATTTGATGTTCGAAAAGTTGAAAAACGAATAAATGCAATCTTGTCAGAGTAACTCAAATTAATAGACTACATCAATGAATTGAGTCTTATCTTTGCTTCATGGATCCGTTAACACATGGTTTAGTTGGAGCAACGAGCGCTCAGCTTTTTGCAGATAAACAAAAATTCAGGCTTGCATCACTGATTGGTGGAATTGCAGCATTAGCGCCTGATTTGGATATTTTTTTAGGGCCATCCTCCGATCCGCTACTCACGCTCGAGCTTCATCGACATTTTACCCATTCACTACTTTTTATCCCCACTGGAAGCCTTATAGTTGCAGGAATATGCTGGTGGTTTGTGAAATCAAAACTATCATTTAAAGAAACATACCTTTTTAGTGTATGCGGATATGTTACTGCCGGCTTTATGGATGTAGTTACAAGTTATGGTGTTCATTTATTTTGGCCGTTTACCGAGGCTCGCTTTTCTCTGGATATCGTTTCTGTGTTTGACCCTTTATTCACCGTGGCTCTACTGATTCTCTTCTTGCTTGCCGTTTTTAAAGTGGAGAAAAAATGGACTGTAATCACGGCTTTTTGGGTGATTTCTTACTTCGGGTTTGCAGCTATTCAGCAACATCGCGCAACCGAAATAGCTGTGAATCATATCCAAGAGCAACATCCCGACTATGAGCAACTTATCATAAAACCGACTATTGCCAATCAAGTGCTCTGGAGTGCTCGCTTTATTGATGATTCGGAAGTCTGTGCAATTGGAATTCGCGTTGGAATATTCTCCAATCCTTATGCCATTCCGGGCGAATGCGTCCCTCTTTTGGATTGGAAGACTTCTTTTGCACAGTATCAAGGGACTGTTTTGTATGATGACATTTCAAGATTCGATGCACTTTCCTCAGATTATTTAGTTCTTCATCCTAATCATCCGAATGTTATTGGTGATGCCCGTTATTCCATGTTACCCACAACCATTGCCCCACTATGGGGAATAACCATCGACACCGCATCAACCAACAATCACGTAAATTTTGATAACTATCGTGATACGAGTAAAGAAACAAGAGAAGCATTTTTGGAAATGGTTTTCCCTTCCAACTAATCGAATAATTATAAGATCATCAAAATTCGTTTGCTTCGCTGTTTCTTTTATCTTTTGCGATGCTCTCTCCTAAAACCAAACGAAATATCAGTCGCATCCTGCCCTTTGGGTTTATCTGGGTTTTTATGGATTTGTTTTTTCTGGTAAACACCCTCAGTTTGACCGGGGGCACGGAAAATCAGGCTCAGGAAGCGGCTATCTCTTATACAGCACCGGTTTTAATATTTGCGAGTCTTGCAGTATTTATCGTAGGGATTTTAGTTGGAACCATTGAAATCGTACTTCTGGAAAAAAGATTTTCGAATTACAGTTTTCTAGGAAAAATCTTCACAAAGTTTCTGATTTATTCGTCGGTTTTATTCGGCATTATCTTAATCACCTACCCCATCGCTGCCGGTATTGAATTAAATCGCTCCCCTTTTCACCCTGATGTCCTTTATAAATTGGGACAGTTTCTGGGGAGTTTCGTATTTCTGAATACAGCGCTTCAACTTTCGTTTGAGTTGGTTGTGAGTTTGATTTATGCGGCAATCAGCGAAAATCTGGGCCATAATGTGATCAAGAACTTTTTTATAGGTCGCTATCATACTCCAAAAGTAGAAACCCGGATTTTCATGTTTTTAGATATGAAAAACTCTACAACTATCGCTGAGGAACTTGGCCATGTACGCTATTTTGATTTTTTACGAAAGTACTACGATACCTTATCCGAAGCTATCATTCGACATCATGGAGAGGTTTATCAATATGTAGGGGATGAAATTGTACTAACCTGGGAGCTCGAGAAAGGGACTCATCAAAATAACTGGCTGGCTTGTTATTGTGATATGAAGAACACAATGAATGCTTTGAAAAATGATTTCCAAGCCGACTTTGGTATCTCACCGGATTTCCGAGCGGGAGTGCATGTTGGGGAAGTTACTACCGGTGAAATCGGGGCATTGAAGAAAGAAATCGTATTTACCGGAGATGTCTTAAATACGGCAGCCCGGTTGCAATCACTAGGCAAAGAATACCAAACTGATTTAATTTTTTCGGAAGAACTCCATCAAACATTAAATGCCCGACATTCTTATTCCATTCAGCATTTGGGGCCATTAATGTTGAGGGGCAAATCATCAGAAACCGGATTATTTACCCTCAATTAGCGATTAATCCATCTAAAATTCACAATCAAACGAGTTCTTGTAGTATAAAATGAAGGATCGAAATGAATGTGAAAACGGAAAAAATCCACAAAATAATAGAGGAAATCGATGAGGTTCTTTCTCTCATCAAAAAGCTTGAAAGCGATCATTTACACGCTATCCAAATGGTACGTCCATCATTTAAATCTGGAGCGAAGAACCTGATTCATTATGGAGCATTCCGATCTCAGAACCTAAAAAAACTCCAAAAGCGATTGCATCAATTTGGACTTTCTATTTTGGATGGAACCGAATCGCATATTGCAACCAGTTTATTAACCTGCCGGCATTTTTTATTGGCACTCGTCGGAGAGATAAAGCCTGCTTCAATGAGGCAAGGGTCGGTCAAACGAGCAATAAAACAACAGAAAAAGCATGCAAAAGACTTGTTTGGCTATCGCTCGAAAGGGCGCAGAGTACGTATTATGGTTACGTTGCCAACGGAAGCCGCATACGACTATACTCTGACAAGAAATTTAATCGCGTCTGGTATGAATATCGCACGGATTAATTGCGCTCATGGTAATCCAGAAATTTGGTTGCGTATGATCCAAAATTTACAGCGAGCGATGACCGAGTTACGTAAGAAATGTAAAGTGTTTATGGATCTTGCCGGGCCAAAATTAAGAACTGGTCAGATTACAGCGGGAGTAACTGTTCGGAAATTTACACCAACCAGAAATGCCTTTGGCGAGGTCATTGAACCCACACGCATCAAGTTTGTATCTGATCGCAATAAACTCAGCCATAACGATGAATTACCCGTCGATTTAGATTGGTTGCAGTCGTTGGTTGAAGGTGATCGAGTGGTATGTAAAGATGCAAGAAATAAGCGCCGAAAATTCGTCCTAAAGCAGGTAACTAAAGATCATGTACATGCTGAATGCAATAAAACATGCTACCTTAAACCCGGAATCACACTAAGTGTTAAATCAACGAAACGAACTTGCATTATCGGTGATTTTCATGGAATCAATGAAGCACTTATCCTTCGGAAAGATGACTTTTTACGGGTAATAAATCCCGATCTAGAAGTGAATTCTACACAATCTTCAAATGGACTAGAGACAGAACAAGAGCTGCCATTCATTTCATGTACTGCTCCCGAAATCTTTGAAACCGTACAAGCAGGAGAGAAAATTATATTCGATGATGGCAAGATTGAAGGAATCATACTAAAAGCTTCAAGCGTGGAGCTTTTGGTAAAGATTACCAACGCGAAACATGGAGGCTCCAAATTACGAGCCGATAAAGGAATCAACCTCCCGAATTCTAATCTGAGTTATACAGGATTAACAGCTAAAGATAAAATCGACTTACAATTTATTGTAAAGCATGCTGATGCCGTAAACGCATCATTTGTTCAATCGGCATCTGATATCACTGAATTGTACAAAGAATTGAATCTCCTCGGCGCTCCCGATCATATAGGAGTTGTCTTAAAAATCGAGAACCAAAAAGCATACCAAAATCTGAGTTCAATACTTCTTGAGGGAATGAAACGATATCCGATTGGCGTGATGATTGCTCGTGGTGATTTGGCGATTGAAGCGGGTTGGGCAAACATGCCGCGCATCCAAAATGAAATACTTCGATGGTGCAATTCTGCACATGTGCCAACGGTATGGGCTACACAAGTATTGGAGAATATGGCGAAGAAAGGAATTCCTTCCCGATCGGAATTAACAGACGTAGCAAATAGCTTAAAATCGGATTGTGTGATGTTAAATAAAGGAGATTATATTCTGGAAACCCTTCATCTGTTACATAGTATTTTATCCGATATGGATACCTATCGAGATAAAGAAATGAAGATGTTTGAAGCGCTGAATTCTCGGTAAAAATAGAAGTGATCCTATTGAGCTATTTGCGAAAATTCTTGTTTACAATTGGTCTAATCAACATATAAAACTATGAACTCGGTTATCGCATATTCTGGATTAATTTTCCTGTTTTTAGGATTGTGCACAGATACAACCACCGATACTCTTCCTGTTCAACAAGCGTCATTTTGTGAGGATTTTATTCCCGTGAAATTCAACAATCTTACAATATGTGTTGCACCTGATTATTACATGGAAGAAGGAATCCGTACCCCTCTTGGATATTCTGATGCACTTCACCTTGCCGATAGTTTAGGAATGTTACTCCCTTCTGTAGAAATGGTGGATGCGATTTATCAACAAGCAGATATCAAGCTGGCTCCTATCCCCATGCCCCCAACCGATGAAATGACAACTCGGGCATATTTTGTAAAGCATCATAACTTGATAGAGGCTCAATTAGCTGACTCAGGTTTCACAGATACGGATCTTATCGGAAAACTAATTGCCGGACACAAAAAAGACGTTATTGCGATAGATAGAACATCAGACAGAGTTGGGATTTATGGCTGGCATTTATCTGATTCTACCGTAATCCAACAGTTCAGTACCGTACATAACAGAGAGTATTTTGATTATAGTCATGGGATCAGGCTGATAAAAAGAATTGCTTTAGACGAGTCGAGTAATCTGGTTGATATTACCTATCTGCTGTACTAATAGTTAGTTTATTGATTACAAATTGGAATAACCCACCAAAAAATAACACAGAAAAAGTGCGAGCGAAGCGGGTATCATTATTACTTTCTCTTTTGGATTGGGTGAAGCCATATTTCCAATAAAGCTCAATAGAAATAGCACAGTAAAAGTTAAAACCACATAAAGATTCATGGCAACAGGCATGGAAGATGAGAATTCTAATACCGGAAGCGACACAATTGCCGGTAGCAACACCACAGCCGAAACCCCGGAGGCAATTCTGAGTTTTTTAGGTAATATTTTATGCTTTCCACCCCAAGCATAATCGCCTAAAGAAAATCCCATTGAAAGTAACACTTGAAAAATCACCAAAAGCACAGTTAGCATTGTCCCAATTACTGCTGCACTCTTTGTAAGGTTTACACGCTCTGAATACTGAACCAAATCAACCGTAGAAAGCGAAGATAACTTTACCTCACAGCTAATCTGGTGGAGATTCTTTACTGAACTAAAACGTAATTCATTCCCTGTTTTTGCGTATCGCAAATGCTCTCCGGTTTCAAGCAAAGCTGATACCTTTTCGTATGATTGATCAATCTGTATAAGTGCACAGAGTACTTCGATTTCCCTTTTTGCCTCAATCCAATAAACTCCGGCGACTAGTCCGAACAGCAACAGAATAATAGAAATCGTGTTTGCCTTCATAGAATTGGGTGATTTATGTAGGACGTAAACTTATTCAACAGCCATTTATGATCAAATCTGTTTTCTTGGCGATTTCGAATCTTCATTTTCCTTCCCTTTTATAATCATCCAAAGATTTACAGTTAGCAGAATAGTTATAATGGAAAAAAACTTCTCGAAGGTGGTTTCTGCAAGTAAATTTCCAACCGAATTTAGCGCAAATAATCCAAAGAAGGCCCAAAGTCCTGCGTGTACAAATTTTATAGGTACGGAAACTTTTATTCTTTGCGACTTCAGCGATAATAGGATAATCAATAAACTATTTAGTGTAATTGAAATCCCTTCGAACATATACATTTGTTCGTCGCTCGTAAGTCGCCCACCCCAGACAATTTCGTATGGGATTATTTTGATTAAAATCCCGAAATGAAACACCAATAGTGTGCTACAAATAATTAGCGTAAGATTTAAAACTGTTTCCTTTTTCATAACTCGTATTCCCTTGTTTAAATTTAATTAATTCAATGTTTTTGATGGTTTACTCAGGTGTTTGATCCGATAGAAAATCGATGGCAAACTCCAGCACTTTATCTCTTCGGTTTACGATATCCATCCTGCTATTTTGGACATAAATATCCGGGGCAATTCCTATTCCTTCCAGGCTCTTTCCGTCAGGCATCAGATATTTCATGGTAGAATATTCGTACGTCCAGCCATTGGGTAGGAAGCGAGCCGGGCCAACATCGGAGTGCGCACCGGACGTGGTATCCCCAATATGAGTTACTTGTTCAAATGCTTTCATATTGAGAGTAAAAATCTCAGCTGCACTGATCGTTAATGCATCGGTTAAAAGAACAACCGGTTTGGTATAGTTTTCTGGTTTTGATGCGTAGGAATACACACTAAGTGGTGCGTCGAAATCACCATAATTTGGACCATTTCTGGTTTGAACGGTATACAAGAAATGTTCGCCATCGGAAAAAGCTTGAGCAAAGCCCGCTGAATACTCATCCTGTCCCCCAATATTATTTCTAACATCAACAATGATGGCATCCACATCACCAAGTTCTCGCAACGATTGATAAATCACTGAAGGATTCACACCAAGCATCGCTATTGAATGAATGTATCCGATATTATGATCATAAAGCTTGCCATAGCTATAAAAATCAGCTTTTTGGTAGAGCGCTTCTACGTAATCGCTCGCGATCAACTCAATGCTGAATTCGTCAAGTGCATGTAAATTTTTGTTGGCACCGGATGCAAATTCTATGTAGTTATCAGGATCATCAGATGGGATTCTCATTTTCACATGTTCATCATCCAAATGCTGTAACATTCCAGTGATTATCTCCCACAATTCGTCGTCGGTTGTGTTAGAAGTTACCATCGGTCGATATACGGTGTACAGCGAATCCCAGTCAATATTTTTGACCTCGAATAGCGCGTAATGCTTGTCAAAATCAGTCCAAACCAATTCAAATATATGTTCCGGATTATTGGCTTCGTCTGAGCCCAAAATTGTTTTTTCGCAACCAATCGAAAAAGTGAATATTCCTAAAAGTATCAGAATTAAATTGAATTTTTTCATAGTGTTAGAATTTGAATGATGTTGCGATTAAAAAACGTCCTTGAAAGTTGGTAATGGGTTGATACACAGAACTTTTTAAATATTCGATCTCGTAACCCAAGCGAATGTCTAGCTTTCCGATAAGCGGGCGGGAAATAGACGCTGCCACCGACGGATTTAAAAAATTATGAATAGCTCCAAAGTCTCCGTTCTTATAAATGAATGCGAAAAGTTGTTCATCATTCATCGTTTTGGTGAACTGATTGTAGGGAGAACGATATACTTTCCCGATCACCGGTAATTTGACTCTTAAATCGACCGCATTTTTTTTAAAAGCATGTGATGCCAGCGCTTGTAAGCCTATCCCACGGTGAGAAACATACGTTCCGGAACTGCTTAGCGTGTACTCATCTTCGTATGTGATCAGATTGCCGTTTGAATGAAAATCCACACCAAGAAAAATACTCGTGTTGCGGAAGTCTGTGGAATTCAAACGAAACAAATACGCGGCTTCCATATTCAGCTTAACTAAATCAGACCCAAATTGATCGCTTACGTTTGTGCTCATCTCTAGGGTTTGTAAATCGACGGAAAGCAAAAACACATGATCACGTTTCGTATTTCTTGAGTAATGTAAGCTTAGGGTTCCGCCCGAGCTTTTGTAGTTTAAGGGTGAAAATACTTCGTCTTTTATCAGCCCATTTGCACTGCCAAATGCAAACTCTAACTCATTGTTCTTGTGTTGCGCCATCACATCTATGCTTAGCAAAAGCAAAAGACAAGAAATCAGAGTAGTTTTTAAACAATGATTCATGATTTAATGGTTTAGATGATTTTTAACTTCCTGTTTATAGTATTCTTGTAATCTTCGGCTTCCGTATCTGGGAGCTACTGCGTCGGTTGCAATTAGGGTGAGGAAAAACTCAATGGGTCCGAAGATTTTCTCGTCAAGTACGCGCCGGCTGACTTTTAATGCGAAGGTTCGGATCCAGTCCGGTAGATGCGTAATTCGTGGTGTATGATTCCATGCTGAAAGTGCCATTTCGGCAATTTCATTCTGGGTTAACACATCGGGTCCGCCTACTTCTATTTCTTTAACTGATTGGGCAATAGCTTGTACGATTACCTCGGCAAGATCGGAGCCATGAATTGGATTTAGCTTGTATTCGCCATCACCGAACATGTAAACGCGACCTCTTTTTGCCATAAATAGGATCTCATTCAAATCAGAAAAAAAGCCGTTTGGACGAACAATGGTGTATTCCAAGCCACTTTGTTTGAGTACATCAACAAAGCGCTCTTTGGCTTTAAATATTTGAAGATGTCGATGCCGTTCTCCACCAATAGCCGATACATAAATGAATTTTTTCACCCCTGCTCTTGAAGCTTCCGCTAACAGATTCATATTGGCTTGGTAATCTACATCCATATAGGTTAATCCATCGCGTTGGCGGGTTATTCCGATGGTAGATATTACGGTGGATACTCCCTCAAAAAGTCCTGCTAAGGATTCCGGATCCGTAACTTCCGCTTTAGCTACTTTGAGTTCATTCCATGCAAAAGCATGAAGTTTGTTGGGATTGCGAGCGAGTGCGGTTGTTGGAATTCGCCAACTCTCTAGTTCTTTTAGTATGTGTTTGCCTAAATATCCGGTTGCGCCGGCCAGTAGTACGTGTGTCATTGTGCATTGGGTTAATTTCTGCACCAAAGTTCTGAACTACTGTTTTCTAAATCGTCCGAGGTTATGATTTCGGCGTTGTATATGAGATTTCGGACTTTTTAATGAGATGTATCAAATTGCTTGTCATTCCCGTGAAAACGGGAATCTGAAGTTCGTTACTAATCTCGAAGCTTTAATTAGCTTTAGATTCCTGCCAAACCTGCATTTAAACTTTGGTATGCTTGCTCCGTAGGAATTGTAGATGTTAGATAATTCGAGGACAAAAATTACCTTTGTCCATGCGAATAAATACTCAAGACATGACTCTAGTTCGGAATTACTTACAGAAGTACCAATTTCTGTTTTCCGAATACGAACTAATTAAAGCAAAGAAAC
>JAEPQH010000030.1 GCA_017640605.1 Balneolaceae bacterium
ATGATTCGGTGAATACAGTGCGTATACCTTAAACATATTACCCCCTAAATAAAAAAAGCGTCGTTCCGATTGAGAAACGACGCTTAGTGTTAGTGGCGGGGACAGGATTCGAACCTGCGTCCGCCATTTGGCGGATATGAGCCCGATTAGCTCAAATCATATTTGAGAGCAACTTGTTTCCAAACATACTCTCTCCCTTTTGCTGACTTCAGCTCTCGTTCTCGCTTCATTGCTTCGGCTTTGGTTGCAAATGATTCAGTGAACACAATTTCCCACGGTCTGTACTTTATCGTCCACCCCTTTTTACCAAGTTCGTTGTGCGAACGCATCCGAGCTTGCAAATTCGAACTATACCCTACGTATATCTTATCATGATTCGGTGAATACAGTGCGTATACCTTAAACATATTACCCCCTAAATAAAAAAAGCGTCGTTCCGATTGAGAAACGACGCTTAGTGTTAGTGGCGGGGACAGGATTCGAACCTGCGACCTTCGGGTTATGAGCCCGACGAGCTACCAGCTGCTCCACCCCGCGATGTAGATTTGCAATATAAGGCTCATTCACATAAAACATCAATCCTTTTTTAAAGAAAATCTAAGGTTCCTATTCGGTTGTTTATTATTTTTGAGAAAATTTTTAGGAGTCAAAAATTACACTATGATATCATCAGAAAAAGCTATTCAACTCGAAGATCAATACGGAGCACATAATTATCATCCACTACCTGTTGTGTTAGCAAAAGGCGAAGGTGTTTTTGTGTGGGATCCGGAGGGAAATAAATATTTCGATTTTCTATCGGCTTACTCGGCCGTAAACCAAGGGCATTGTCATCCAAAAATAACACAAACACTTATAGAACAAAGTAAGACTCTCACTTTAACTTCTCGTGCGTTCTACAACAATGTATTGGGCGAATATGAGCAGTTCATGACCGAGTATTTTGGACTAGAAAAAGTACTTCCGATGAATACAGGTGCAGAAGCCGTAGAAACGGCTATAAAAATTGCACGAAAATGGGGCTACGAGAAAAAGGGGATCGCCGAAAATGAAGCGGTAATCGTGGTTTGCGAAGATAACTTTCATGGCCGTACAACCACTATCATTTCCTTCTCTAATGATCCTGATGCAAAAAAGAATTTCGGGCCTTATACACAAGGATTTGTAAAAGTAGCTTACAACGATATCAATGCATTAAATGAGGCGCTCGCACAACCCAACGTTGTAGGGTTCTTGGTCGAGCCTATCCAAGGGGAAGCGGGAGTTGTTGTACCGGATGATGATTACATTGAACAAGCAGCCGAATTATGCCGGTCGAACAACATTTTATTTATGGCTGATGAAATTCAAACCGGGATCGCTCGTACAGGATCGTTATTGGCTATTTGTGGAAATTGTGATTGTGCTGCTAAATGTGAACGTGGCAAGACTTATACTAAGCCCGACATCCTCATACTTGGAAAAGCTTTATCAGGAGGAGCATATCCCGTATCTGCGGTTCTGGCTGATAATACCATTATGGAAGTAATAAAACCCGGACAGCATGGCTCTACTTATGGTGGAAATCCGTTGGCTTGCAAAATTGCAATGACTGCACTTGAAGTTGTGGAAGAAGAGAAACTTGCGCAAAATGCTCGAAAACTCGGCGAATTATTCCGAGCAAAAATGCAGGAAATCGTAGATTCAACTTCTCTATTCGTGAGAGTTCGCGGTCGTGGTTTATTGAATGCAGTGATTATTAATGATACGCCAGAAAGTGATACCGCTTGGAGATTCTGCCTTGCTCTCAAGGACAATGGATTACTGGCCAAACCAACGCATGGTAATATCATCCGATTTGCACCGCCACTTGTTATGACTGAAGATCAACTCTTAGAATGTGTTGATATTATCAGAAAAACAGTGAAAGAATTCGTGCAATAAAAAAGCGCTTTTTTGATTGAGTACAACCTGCAAGTTTGCTAGCTTCGTCAATCAAAAATTAATCCTATAGAACAAAATTTAAATGGCTGTTACTCAATCAATTCATCCAGATGAAGTTCGATCCATTCTTGGTAAGCATTTACTAACTGATGGCTTCGATATGGTGTTAGATCTACAAAAAAGTAAAGGCGTGTATTTGCACGACAGTAAATCCGGAAGAGACTATCTCGACTTCTTTACGTTTTTTGCTTCTAATCCCTTGGGAATGAATCATGATAAACTTGCCGGAGATGCAGATTTTGTTGCAAAACTTGGGAAAGTAGCTATTAATAAGCCATCTAATTCTGATGTATACACCGAAGAACTCGCAGAATTTTTGGACGCATTCAGCCGGGTAGCAGTTCCTTCCACCCTTCAGCATTCGTTTTTTATCTCTGGTGGGGCATTAGCCGTTGAAAACGCAATGAAAGTTGCCTTCGACTGGAAAGTGCAGAAGAATTACCAGAAGGGATATCGCGAGGAGAAAGGCCATAAAGTATTACACTTCGAAAAAGCATTTCATGGGCGATCCGGTTACACCCTTTCTGTAACCAATACGGTTTATGATAAAGTTAAATACTTTCCAAAATTCGATTGGCCACGTGTAATCAGCCCGGCAATGACTTACCCGGCTACTCCCGAGCATGTTGAGTTAGTGAAGAAAGACGAGAAAATGGCCGTCGCTCAGATTGAGCGATATTTTCAGATTTATAAAGATGAGATCGCCTGTATTTTGATTGAACCTATTCAAGGGGAAGGTGGTGATCGCCATTTCAGACCTCAGTTTCATGAAGCGCTTCGCCAATTAGCCGATAAACATGAAGCATTGCTAATTTATGATGAGGTACAAACTGGTGTCGGACTAACTGGTAAATTTTGGGCTCATGAACATTATGTAACACCAGATATCATCTCATTTGGTAAAAAAGCTCAGGTTTGCGGTATTCTTGCCGGTCCTCGAGTTGATGAAGTGGAAAGTAATTGTTTCAGTGTTTCATCCAGAATTAACTCTACCTGGGGGGGTAACCTCGTTGATATGGTTCGATTCGGAAGAATCTTGAACGTAATTGAAGAAGATAATCTGGTAGACAATGCCGCCAAGGTTGGAAAGTACTTACTCTCCAGATTAGAGACTATGGCAGATAACCATGAATATCTATCAAATGCTCGCGGTTTAGGCTTAATGTGTGCGATCGATTTACCGGATAGTCATTCTCGTAATGCTGTAGTAAGTGAGTGCATGAAACATGGCATGATGATCTTATCCTGTGGTGATAATACCGTTCGCTTCCGTCCACCACTCACGGTAACAACAGAACATATTGATGAAGGTCTAAATATTCTTGAAAATGCATACAAAGCAGCATTAACCCGCTGCCCTGTGGCTCACTAAACCAATTGGTGGCTTTCGGGCTGCATCACAACTTCATTTACAACCGCAGTTGACGGCAGCGATAACGTTGCCGTTACTGTTTCTGCTACAGATTCGGGGCTGAGCATAGCTTCTTTTTTCACACGCATTTGCACGCGATCATCATCCCAAAAAGGAGTATTCACTCCACCTAAGTAAAACAGAGTGAAGTTGACACTTTCTCTTTTCAATTCTTCGGTAAGAGCTTTTGTGAAGCCTTGAATTGCAAATTTAGATGCAGAATACACGGATGAATTTTTCATCACAAACTTGCCCATGGTTCCCGGAAACATCAGTACATGTGAATTCTCATTCATGTATGGAAGCAAAGTTTGAGTAACTAAAAATGTACCATAAACATTAACATCTATGATCTCTTTGGCGGCTTGATGATCGATATCAGTAATTGATTGGATAATCCCTTGACCGAAAGCATTTACTAACACATCCACTTTTCCTAAACCGTCTTTTACTTGTTCGGCTAAATTTTTTACCGAAGATGGATTGGTAACATCCACATCAATAGCGTAGGCATCTCCACCATTAGCGTTTAGTTCTTTGGCAATTTCTTCTGCTTTTGATCTATTGCGTCCGGCAATTACAATTTTCGCACCTTGTTCGGATAGATTGGATGCTATTGCAGAACCAATTCCACCGGTTCCGCCTACAATAAGTATTACTTTATCTTTCAATGTTCTCTTCTTTCTTGATGAATAGTCAACCTTGTAAATGAGAACACTTCATATTTTCGTTCCGATGAACTACAATTGCTTCATTCAGCTCGTCGATAAAAAAATACGCCAGTTTAGTGTCCACGTCACGCCACCATCAAACGAAGACTCCCAATCCCATGTCAAAGTATCTTGTTCGATGTCGTAGAATCTCATTCTTTGGATTAGTGTTCTACCATCTGCTAACGTTTGCTCTTCAGTCTGAAATATTCTTTGTCCGTTTTCAACAACTCCTGTGAAGTCGAAATAACTGCCTTGATTATCAGCCCATGCCTGCTTCCAGGTTTTTGTTTGCGGATTATACACTGATAATGATGTGCCTTTCATTCCGGCATAAGCACCTGTAAGAGCTCGAAAATTCTCTTGAATTACCACACCATCTAAGGTTTTTTCAATCAGATTGGTACCTGAACCTTCTGTCCCATCCGCATGTTGCCATGTTAACTCCCAGTTTCCTAGCCAAAAATCGAAATAAGTTTCAGGAGATTGTGCGCTTACCAATGTGGTTAGACTACAAATAAAAAAAAGGATAGTTTTCATAAGCATTTTAGGCTCACTTTATGAAAAACTATCCTCGATTAAAAATGCGATCAGCTATTTGAGCTATACATCCATTGCATTTGGGATTACAGAATCGTGGATGGTCGCCATTTCGGCAACATCTAAAGCTTCGATTCCTGTAATACTTAATACACTTCCACCAGCAGTTCCCAGCTGATAAGCAGGAACGTCAGCCTCTTTGAAATGAGTCAATGCGGCATCTACTTTTGTAGCTGATACAGAAATAACCACTCCAGATTGGGCTTCGCTGAATAAAACTTCATGCGTATTTCCACCAACAGACGATAAATCAATGTTGGCTCCAATTTTACCAAATATGCACTTTTCGGCCAGAGTAATTGCTAATCCACCATCCGAAATATCGTGAGCGGAAGAAACTAAACCAGATTTAATCGCTTCTAAAAGTGCGTTTTGTAACTTCACTTCAAAATTGATATCCAATTCTGGTGAATCGCCGGCGGTTTTACCATGTATAACTTTTAAATATTCTGTTGCGCCCAAGCCTGATCTTTTTGCGCCTATATATATAAGGACATCCCCCTCAGTTTTTAGCGCCGGTGTGGTAGTGTGATTTTCTACATCTTCGATCAAGCCAAGCATCCCGATAATCGGACTTGGGAAGATCGCTGATTCCGGATTTTCGTTATAAAAACTAACATTTCCACCGGTAACCGGAGTATTTAGTGCACGGCAAGCATCGCCCATTCCGGCTAACGCTTCTTTAAAAGTCCAGTACACTTCAGGTTTGTAAGGGTTTCCGAAGTTCAAGCAGTTTGTGATTGCTAGAGGTCGACCTCCCGAGCAAACCACATTTCTTGCTGATTCAATTACAGCTATTTGTCCACCCCGACGTGGATTCAAGTACACATATCGACCGTTGCAGTCGGTTTTTGCGACCAATCCTCGGTTAGTGCCTTTGATTCGAATTACTCCCGAATTTGAAGCTCCCGGTGCTGTCACGGTATTCGTTCTTACCGTGGTATCATATTGTTCGTGTACCCATCGCTTTGAAGCCACATTCGGAGAGTTCAACAACTTCTTGATGGTTTCTGAATGATCAGTTGGATGATCCAGCCCATCAATATCAAAACTCTGTGTTTCTTCAAGGTAGGATGGTTTTTTAGTTTCGCGTACGTATTGTGGAGCGCCGCCACCTAACACCAAATGCTCAGCCGGGATTTCGGCTTTTACTTCGCCGTCTTTCATGTAAGTAACTTTACCGGAATCTACTACCTCACCAATTACCACTCCGTGGAGATCCCACTTTTCGTATACATCAATAATTTCTTGTTCGCGACCTTTTTCAGCTACAATCAGCATACGCTCCTGACTTTCAGAAAGCAGTAGTTCGTAGGCAGTCATTCCATCTTCTCGAGCCGGCACTTTGTCGAGATCAACGATCATACCTTGTTCGCCTTTGGCGGTCATTTCGCTGGTTGAACACGCAATTCCTGCAGCACCCATATCCTGCATGCCAATTACGGCGCCCGTTTTTAAAGCTTCCAAACTAGCCTCGAGTAATAACTTTTCGGTAAAAGGATCACCCACCTGCACACTTGGTCGTTTTGCTTCGCTTTCTTCGCTGATTTCTTCCGAGGCAAAAGTCGCCCCATGAATTCCATCTCTACCGGTACTTGCACCTACAATAATTACCGGGTTTCCAATACCTTTTGCGATGGCTGATGCCGTTTCACCGGCTTTAACGATTCCGATACTCATGGCATTTACCAACGGATTACCTTCGTAGCTTTCATCAAAATACACTTCACCGCCAATTACCGGAATACCGAAAGAGTTACCATAATCTCCGATTCCTCGTACAACTCCATCCAGTAGAAAACGCACACGTGGATTATCCATACTTCCAAATCGGAGAGAGTTTAAGCTAGCAATCGGACGAGCACCCATCGTAAAAATATCGCGGTGAATTCCGCCCACGCCTGTTGCGGCTCCTTGATATGGCTCAACGGCCGAAGGGTGGTTGTGGCTCTCAATTTTAAATGCACATCCAAGGCCATCACCGATGTCCACTAAACCTGCATTTTCCTCTCCAGCTTCTACCAATAAATGCTCGCCATCACGTGGTAATTTTTTAAGCTCGATGATGGAATTCTTGTATGAACAATGTTCGCTCCACATCACTGAGTACACGCCTAATTCTGTAAATGTAGGTGTTCTACCAAGTTTCTCCTTAATCCATCCGTATTCTTCTTCAGTTAAGCCGTGATCAAGAGCGAGTTCTAAATTAACTTCCGGTTCGTTTACGATAGGTTGAGCCATAGTGTGTGTTTGCAGATTCGTTGGGAATGAAGGGCAGAAAATACGATGAATTTGGCTTTAATGAAGCCCTTCTTTTCCACAGGTTATCCGCATATAAAAAGATCAAGAAGTTTCAACCGGCAACTTTTTGCTCATCCAACCGGAGATACCCGCTGATAATACTTTTGCATTTGTATATCCCATACTCTTTGCCAGTTTTGCAGCATTTGGGGCTTTTCGACACATAGGGTTGGAGCAATAAAATACCACCTCAGCGTGATTGTCAGCAGGTAACTCTTCCCCATTAAATGTTTCGTGATTTAGGTGGATGGCGCCAGGAATATGACCGGATGCATATACTGTCGAAGAATTCAAATCATATACATGAACGTTATTCTCTTGAATTGTAGTAAGTAAATCTTTTGGTGAAATGGTTTTTAAACCCATTAATCTTGCAATCATAGAATATTTAGTTGGTTAGCTTTTAATGCGTTCCTGTTTCGAGCTGTCTCCCATTATGTTGCAGTTAATACAGATTATTCCCCTCTTTTTTTAAGAATTATTAACTCCGGTATTGCAATTGTCGGAGGCTGTTCTTAAAATCTAATAACGATATTCGAATATGAATATTAGAATTAAGTAGAGGCTATGAAATTAGTATCACAGGGCGCCCAGTACGCTATATCAGCGATTATCGCTATTTCTAAACACGAGAACGATGTGATTTCGGCCTCTGAATTATCGCGCAGTTTAAACTGTCCGGCCGCTTATCTCTCTCAGATTCTCTCAAAACTAAAAGCTCCGGGTATTTTAAAATCCCAGCGAGGGCTAAATGGTGGAGTTTATCTGGCAAAACCACTGGAACAAATTTCTATTTATGATGTGGTTTCTGCCATCGATGGTGAAGAGTTTTTTAACCTGTGTTTTATGGGAATTGAAGGCTGCGGACATATCGAGCCCTGTCCCTTCCACTTTTTTTGGTCGCAACAGCGCGAGAATATCAAAGAATGGTTGCAACAAACCACCTTTGATGATGCCGAGAAATTAATGACTCAGGCCTGGTTCGAAGAACGACTCACCTTCTCGAACGGGATCGCCTAGGTGCAGCAATCATCTGTCATATCAAAGTCGAGCTGTTACCATTGCGGGGAAACCTGTAACGATGAACCTCTTATGCTAGAGGATAAAACGTTTTGTTGTGAGGGGTGTAAAACTGTATTCCAGATATTAAATGAGCACAATATGTGTTCGTACTATCAATTTGATGAGCGTGCCGGTAACACTGTTACGAGCGGAATTGCACGTAAACGCTTCGAGTATCTGCAAGATATTGATGTAGAACATAAGTTAGTCGATTTCAAAAATGGCTCAACCACTTCGGTTACTTTTTTTATCCCAAATATCCATTGTACCAGCTGTGTATGGTTGCTGGAAAATCTCGGGAATATCGACTCGGGTATTTTAAAAGGCACCGTCAATTTCATGAAGCGTACAGTTACTTTTCTTTACGATGACGCTTCTACCTCACTTCGTGCTATTGTAGAATTACTCACCACCATCGGGTACGAACCAAATCTTACTTTAGATCAGCTGGATAAAAAAGAATCCGGCACTATTGATCGCAGTTTATGGCTTAAACTGGGCGTAGCTGGTTTTTGCTTCGGCAACATAATGTTGTTTAGCTTTCCGGAATACCTGAAGATGGATCAATCGGGTTCATCCGAGATGTTTCGGTATTTCTTTGGCGGGCTGAACATCCTACTGTCTCTTCCGGTGCTGTTTTACAGCAGTATCGACTATTTAAAATCTGCCTGGGCGGCTCTATCGCAACGTGGAGTAAACCTGGATGTTCCTATTTCCATAGGATTGCTAACCTTGTTTGGCCGCAGTTTATATGAAATTTTAAGCGGTACCGGTGCTGGTTATTTCGATACTTTTACCGGATTCATTTTCTTTTTGTTGATTGGAAAAGTGGTGCAGCAGAAAACTTTTGCCCGCCTTTCTTTCGATCGGGATTATAAATCCTACCTACCCATTTCTGTCATCAAACTTATAGGAACATCGGAAGAATCCATTCCGGTAGATAAACTGGAGATTGGTGACCGAGTGCTGCTTCGAAATCAGGAACTTATCCCGGCCGATGCTGTACTCGATTCAGAGCAAGCCGCTATCGATTATAGCTTCATTACCGGTGAAACAGAGCCTGTATCGGTAGTAAAAGGCACCAAAGTATTCGCCGGCGGCAAAATTATTGGATGCAATGCAGAGTTTCTGATCGCCAAAAAAGTAGAACACAGTTATTTAACCCAACTTTGGGAAAACGAAGCATTTACCAAGCGAGCCGAAGAAAAAATCATTACTTCTTTTGCTGATCGAATATCTCCTCATTTTACCTTAACCGTTTTAGCAATTGCCATTGTATCGCTGTTGGTATGGCTTCAAATTGACGCAAGCAAAGCATTCACCATATTTACTGCGGTGCTTATTGTAGCTTGCCCCTGTGCATTAGCTCTTTCTACGCCGTTTACCCTAGGTGCTGCTGTTAACATATTATCTTTAAATGGATTGTATGTTAGGAGCTCCAACGTACTAGAAGCTCTAAGCCGAGCAACTACGTTTGTATTCGATAAAACGGGAACTATTACTGAATCCGAAAAATCGGAAGTACGTTTTATTGGTACTGATTTATCAGAAGATGAAAAGATTTTCGTCAAATCTACGGTAAAGCAGTCTATTCATCCTCTTTCTAAAATTATCACCAAGTCGCTAACTCAAGAAACAAAGCTTCCTAATTTTGTGGAAGAGATTCCCGGTAAAGGCTTAAAAGCACACTTTGGAAAAGTTGTAGTACTTATAGGTAGTAAATCATTTTTAGCTGAGCATTCTTCATCAAGTATTTCAGGATTTGTAAACACAAATTCTGCCGGATCTTTGGTTCATGTGATGATTTCCGATTCCTATAAAGGTGCATTTCTCCTGGAAAACAAACTCAGAGACGGTATTCAGGATGTGCTGGCTACGCTTGGAAGACAACAGGATGTATACCTTGTATCAGGCGATAATGAAGCAGAAGGAAAAAAATTAAAAGAAGCCTATCCATTTTGGACGGAGATGTTATTCAATCAATCACCGGTCCAAAAACTGGAAGTGATTGATCGCCTGCATCAGAAAAAAGAGCATGTTGTGATGATAGGAGATGGATTGAACGATGCCGGAGCGCTTAAAGCAAGCGACTTCGGTATCGCCATCTCTGATGATATGAGCTCATTTTCCCCAGCGTGTGATGCCATCGCAGAATCAGCATCACTCAAAAACCTTGCAACACTGGTCGATTTTAGCAGATCAGCATTTCGGATTATTGTAGCAAGCTTTGGCATCTCACTGATGTACAATCTTACCGGTTTAGGATTCGCAATTACGGGTAATTTATCGCCATTGGTGGCAGCAATCATTATGCCCCTAAGCTCGGTAAGTGTGATGGCATTCACGAACATAGCAACACGTATTAAAGCAAACCAAATGAAGTTGAAAATATGGGCGTAATCATCTTTTTGATCTTATTCAGCCTGATTGTGGCACTTACTTTTTTGTACGCCTTCTTCTGGGCGGTTAAATCGGGGCAGTTCGACGACCCACAAACACCTGGAATTCGCATGCTGTTCGATAACGAAACTACTACACAAAAAAATCAAACACTAACCAAACGAGGGGAATAACCATGTCGATGGAAACCTTTCATTATGACAATAAAATAGTACGTAATTTCGGAATTGCGACTATAGCTTTCGGGGTAATTGGATTTATTGTAGGTCTGATTATCGCACTAAAACTCTTTTTACCGGACTTCCTGGGATTTATCCCAGAGCTGTCTTACGGTCGTTTGCGTCCACTGCACACAAACGCTGTAATTTTTGCTTTTGCCGGTAATGCCATTTTTTATGGAGTGTATTACTCACTTCCAAGATTGTGTAAAGCTCCTATGTGGAGTCCCTTACTCGGTCAAATCCATTTTTGGGGATGGCAAGCCATTATACTTTCTGCAGTACTAACCCTTCCTTTTGGTATTACTACCAGTAAGGAATATGCAGAACTCGAATGGCCTATCGATATCGCAATTACCTTAATTTGGGTAGTATTTGGTATCAATATGATCATGACGATTCTAAAGCGTCGTGAGAAGCACTTATATGTAGCCATTTGGTTTTACATTGCCACATTTGTAACGGTTGCTGTTCTTCATGTGGTAAATTCCTTCGAGGTTCCTGCTACCATGCTTAAGAGTTACTCTTTATATGCAGGTGTTCAGGATGCTTTGGTTCAGTGGTGGTACGGCCATAATGCGGTAGCATTCTTTTTAACTACTCCGTTTTTGGGAATCATGTACTACTTTATTCCTAAAGCAGCAAATCGCCCGATTTTCTCTTATCGATTATCGATTGTTCACTTCTGGTCGTTGATTTTTATCTATATCTGGGCAGGTCCTCACCACTTGTTATATACCTCACTTCCGGGTTGGGCACAAGCTTTAGGTACTGTGTTTAGTGTGATGTTGATCGCACCAAGTTGGGGTGGTATGTTGAATGGTTTATTAACTTTACGAGGAGCGTGGGATCGCGTTCGCGAAGATCCGGTACTGAAGTTTTTGGTTGTTGGAGTAACTTCGTACGGTATGGTAACATTTGAAGGCCCTATGCTTTCTATTGCCAATGTTAACGCGATTGCCCACTACTCAGATTACATTATCGGGCACGTACATAACGGCGCTTTAATGTGGAATGGTGGTCTTGCCTTCGCGATGTTGTATTACATCACACCAAAGATCTACAAAACAAAATTACACTCTATAAAACTGGCAAATATCCACTTCTGGTTTGCTACACTAGGTGCAATTTTCTATGTAATTCCGATGTACTGGGGCGGTATCACTCAGTCATTGATGTGGAAGCAATTTACAGCTGAAGGTTTCTTACAATATCCAAACTTCCTTGAAACTGTAATTCAGATCGTTCCGATGTATATGCTACGTGCTTTTGGTGGTAGTTTATTTATCGTGGGTGCGGTAGTTGGTGCTTATAACGTGTACAAAACTGCTCGTAGTGGTAGCTTAGTTGCCGAAGAAGAAGCACAAGCTCCTGCAATTATCGATCCTGCAGCGGGTACCGAAGAAAAATGGCACCGTAGTTTAGAAGGACGTCCATTAAAATTCACTATGCTTGTACTTGTAGCTATTTTGATTGGTGGTATCGTTGAGTATATGCCAACTGCTTTGATCGACTCGAACATCCCAACTATCGAAAGTGTAAAACCATACACACCGCTGGAAGTTGAAGGACGTGATATCTATATCGCAGAAGGTTGTAATAACTGTCACTCGCAAATGATCCGACCTTTCCGCTCCGAAACAGAGCGATTTGGAGAATACTCTAAAGCCGGTGAGTTCGTGTATGATCACCCATTCCTGTGGGGTTCTAAACGAACCGGACCTGATCTGCATCGAATTGGAGGAAAATATCCTGATTCGTGGCATTTACGCCACATGTACGATCCTACATCTACCTCTCCGGGTTCATTAATGCCTGCATACACGTGGCTCCTGAAACAAGAAATGGACGTAGAAACACTACCAAACCGAATTGGAGCACTACGCACTGTTGGAGTTCCTTATGCGGAAAATTACGAAGAACTCGTAATCAAAGACGCTAAATATCAGGCTGAAATGATTACAAAAGGTCTTCGCGAAAATGGCTTTGCTACCGTTGATGGTATCGAAATTACCTCCGATAAAAAGATCATCGCTTTGATTGCTTACCTACAACGATTGGGTGTAGACATCAAAGGAGAAAACGATCCGTTTGCGGGCTTGCCTTCGAACGAACGTATGGGCGCTAACATCAAAACTAATTAAGCTAGCTATGTATAAAGATGTATTACGCTCCATGGAGGGCATCGACATTTACCCAAGTATTTCACTCATCCTATTTTTCGGATTCTTCATTTTGCTGGTGGGATACTTAATTCGAACCGGGAAGCAGCATTGGGATCATGCTGCTAACCTCCCATTGGAATCCGACGAAACTACAACACTGAAATTTGAAGAATCATGAAAGTATTTGACGACGAAAAAGATCTGTTGATGGATCATGAGTATGATGGCATTAAAGAGCTGGATAACCATATGCCAAAGTGGTGGCTGTATTTATTCTACTTCACCATAGTTTGGGGTGTGTTGTACTTTTTGTATTACACAGTAACCGGCGTTGGCATGGATCAACACGAGCAATATGCTGCTGAAATGGCTGAAGCTGCCGAAAAGTATGGGTTCAGTCAGGATGGCGAAGAAGCAATTGCTGCCGTTTCATGGAGTTACGAAACCGATGATGCTTCCATAGCAAATGGTCGCGAAATCTACATGAGTACCAACAATCTTTGTTTCACATGTCACGGAGCTGCCGGTGAAGGAATGGTAGGCCCTAATCTCACCGACGATATGTGGTTACACGGTTGTTCTGCCGAAGAAATTGCAACAAGTATTGCAGAAGGTTTTCCTGATAAAGGGATGATTGCCTATGGAAGTGGCGCACGCATTTCTGATGATGATATGACCGATTTAATCAGCTATATCGCATCGCTACAAGGGACAGCGCCTGCAAATCCTAAGCCTACCGATACCGAACGTGCTACTCAATGTGGCATTAATTAATTAAACTGATCGAGGCAGAAGGATGTCAGAAATAGACGAACGCCGAATAACGAAAGACAAATATCGCGATCACCTTTCTACCGTAAACGAGAAAGGTGGCCGAAACTGGATTTATCCTAAAAAACCTAGTGGTAGATATTATAAGGCAAGAAATATCTTCGCCCTGTTCTTGCTCGCGTTTTTCTTTTCCGGACCATTTATAGAAATAAATGGCAATCCGCTGCTTATGATCAATATTCTGGAACGAGAGTTTGTAATTTTTGGGGTCGCTTTCTGGCCCCAAGATTTACACCTCTTGGTTTTCGGGATGCTGGCCTTCATTATTGGTGTAGTACTGTTTACAACCATTTTTGGAAGGCTATTTTGTGGATGGGCATGCCCACAAACGATATTCATGGAAATGGTATTCCGCCGTGTTGAATATTGGATCGAAGGCGATGCTTCTGCACAAATCAGACTCAACAAAAAGCCTTGGGATGCGGAAAAAATCCTAAAAAAAGGATCTAAACATGCCATCTTTTTCGGCATGGCTTTTCTAATCTCTAATATGTTTCTGGCCTATGTAATTGGCGATGATGCTTGGTTCGAATTAGTTACCGATCCGCCAAGTGAACATTTAGGCGGATTATCTGCAATGATTATTTTTAGTGGTGTATTCTACGGCGTGTTTGCATTTATGCGAGAACAAGTATGCCACTTTGTATGTCCGTATGGCCGTATGCAATCGGTTATGCTGGATAATAACTCCATTAACGTGATGTACGATTACAAACGTGGAGAAAATAGAGCCCGGGTGGGTGATCGTAAAAAAGTAGAAGCCGGTAAAGCTACCCTTGCCGATCTTGGACTTGAACCCGACACCACATTTGGCGATTGCATAGATTGTTTCCAATGCGTGAAAGTGTGCCCTATGGGGATCGATATTCGAAATGGTACTCAGCTGGAATGTGTGCATTGCACGGCTTGTATTGATGCCTGTGATAACGTGATGGATAAAATCGATAAACCACGTGGTTTGATTCGCTACTCATCCGAAAATGCAATCCGCAGCGAAGAACGAAAAATAATTACCCCGCGTGTACTCGGTTATTCTGCGGTTTTGGTAATTGTTGTAGGCGTTTTTATCACTTTAATGAGTATGCGCAGTGATTTAGAAACCACCATTTTACGCGAACCCGGCACGCTGTATCAGGAATTATCTGATAACCGTTTCAGCAATATTTACGGCATTAAAGTAATCAACAAGACCTTCGAAGAAATTGAATACGAGGTCCGACTTGAAGAACCTGCCGGTGAACTCGTTTCCTTAGGCTCTATAAACCAAATTGCAGGACAGAGTTTAGCAGAAGGTCGCTTTATGATTCAATTAAATGGCGATCAACTTACAGGACTTCAAACACCGTTAACCTTTGGCATTTATGCTAATGGGGAACGCATCGAAACCGTAGAAACTGCCTTTTTAGGCCCATCCAATTAACCATTATTAACTATAGAGGAACACATGAAATCATTTAACTGGGGCAAGGGAATCACGTTAGCAATTGCACTTTTTGTGATTGGAACCTTAAGCGCTGTGAGCTATATGATTAGCTTGGACTTTTATCTGGTCAATAACAACCATTACGAAGAAGGCGTGCAATATCAGCAGGTGATCGACAGCAAAGCACGTACAGCTGCGCTCGACGAAGAAGTAGTGGTTCTATTTGATGAAGAACGAATCGCTGTAAAAATTGTATTTCCTGAAAACGTTGTTAAGCAAGCACAATCCGGTGATATTAATTTATACCGACCCAATGATGCTAAACTCGATTTAAAATTACCTATCGAATTCGAAGGCGGTGCAACACACGTCATACCAATGGAGCGAATGGAAAAAGGCAAATGGGTACTTACCATAAATTGGACTATGAATGACCTTGATTATATTACAGAAAAGGTTATTATCATCTAAGCGCAAATCAACTTTATACCCGTGCGTTATGCATTTCTCCAAGGCTTTTTTGGGGTACATCACTTTGTAGAAATGTATGATGGCACGGGTGTTCTTTTTTAGGTAAATCAGCTATATGGAACTTTGGACAGCATTGGTTCTCGGATTTGTTGGAAGTTTCCATTGTGTGGGGATGTGTGGTCCCATTGCCATGTCGATCCCCAGATCATCAAACTCATTTCTTGGATTAACCGGTTCTGCTCTCATCTATAACACCGGACGAATATTAACTTATGCCGTATTTGGTTTACTCTTTGGCTTTTTAGGAACCGGGATTACCATTGGAGGTTTTCAAGGTACGCTTTCAATTATCCTGGGCTCTTCAATCATACTTGGTGTTTTTTTTGTAAAGTTTTTTAGAAGAAAAACCGCAACTCTATTACAAAAACCTACAGCCTGGGTTACATCGATGTATGGCAAATTGCTTAGAAAGGAGTCGAACTATACCTTGTTTGGTCTTGGAGTGCTCAATGGGCTTCTCCCCTGTGCGTTTGTGTATTCCGGCTTAGCAGCCGCCGTACTCACTTCCTCCCCTGTTCACAGCGCCTCATACATGGCTTTATTTGGCCTTGGAACCTTTCCTGCTATGTTCTTCATGTATCTATCGCCGAATATACTTTCTCAGGATCTACGGCAAATGATTCGCGATTGGATCCCTTACTTCGCGTTTACCTTTGGAATCGTATTAATTCTTCGCGGTTTTATCTTATTCGATCTTTATGTACCTGATGCTGTAAGCGAGCGTGTTTCTTCGTTTTGTGTTTTTCCCGGGACTACAATGGATTAATTGGTACAGTCTATTCAAGTTGTCATCCCCTTGCAAGTTGAAATCTCAAGCCCGCTATCGTACGCGGTTAATTTAGCTTTTAGATTCCTGCATTCGAAGGAATGGCTAATTTCATTTTCCCTGATGCATTAAACTGATAACGCATTCAAAAGAGTATCAAATTCATCAAAAACTAAATCTGCTAATTCTTCCCCTTCTTTACTTGGGTGCTTACTAAACCAAGCAACTTGCCAGCCGGCGGCTTTTCCGCCTTTCACATCAGACGTGAGCGAATCACCGACATAAAGAATTTGATCTCGCTCAATTCCTATCAATTCTGTAGAGTGATCAAAAATTTTTGGATGAGGTTTCATCACTCCTACTTCTTCCGAAATGACAATCTGTCGCGCTGTTTCCTTGAATCCAAACTGATCAATTTTTAACCATTGTGTTTCTGCAAAGCCATTGGTTATGATTCCAACAGGATACTTTTCAGCTATCGCGTCAAAGGCCACTTTGGCACCATCCACCCACTCCCAGTGGTTACGGTAATAATTCATATACACCTTTCCGGCCTCTTCGTATAACGTGGCATCAATACCTAACTCAACGAAGGTTTCCTCAAATCTTCGTCGATGCAAAATATGCCGATCAATCTCACCACGTCCGTATTCTTCCCACAATCCTTTGTTTATGTGATGATAGGTGTCGATCAATTGTTGCCGTTCAATGTTTTTGAATACGTCAAAATGCTGGTGAACATCCGCAAGACCTGCTTGTTCTGCCTTTTTGTGGTCTAATAAGGTGTCATCTAGGTCAAAATAAATGAACTCTGGGTTTAACTCAGACAATGGAATAATTTTTGATTAGAATTAGAGGAAACAAAACCAAATCAGTTTTGGCTCGTATAGCGGGCGCAAAGTTAACAATCAAAAATCACAATCATGAAAGGGAAAGTAATAATAATTGTAGTTGTACTAGGGCTATTGGCGTTTTTTGGCATTAGTGTAAATAACGGGCTGGTTGAGCGAGAGGAAAATGTGGAAAGTGCATGGGCACAAGTTGAAAATCAATATCAACGCCGGGCGGACTTGATACCAAACCTGGTAAATACGGTTCGCGGTGCCGCTGATTTTGAACAGGAAACCTTAACGGCCGTAATCGAAGCTCGTAGTCAGGCTACCTCCATCAATGTAAGTTCAGATGATTTAAATGATCCTGCAAAACTACAGCAATTTCAGGCGGCGCAACAACAATTGAGTGGTGCTCTGTCTCGACTGTTAGTTAGTGTCGAACGCTATCCGGAATTAAAGGCCAACAATAATTTCCGCGATCTACAGGCTCAGCTGGAAGGAACTGAGAATCGAATAGCAACCGAGCGTAAGCGTTTTAATGATGCCGCGCAGAGTTATAACACCTCCATTCGAAAATTTCCAACCAGCATCATTGCCTCGATCGGCGGCTTTGATCGAAAAGCCTATTTCGAAGCCGAGCAAGGTGCAGAACAAGCTCCTACGGTAGATTTTTCAAATTAATTTTAACGACCACCGACGAATGACGAACGTCTTTGATACGTTCGTCGGCCGTCGTTAGTCCATCGTCTTTTAAGCTATGGCTCGATTATTATCCAAAGAACAAGAGAAACATGTAATGGCTGCCATCAAGGAAGCCGAAACTAACACATCGGGAGAGATCCGTGTTCATCTGGAAGATCGGTGTAAAGCAGATGATCCCATCAAAAGGGCTATAGAAGTTTTTGGTGAGTTGCACATGCATGAAACTGAGCTCAGAAACGGAGTTATTGTTTATGTTGCGATCAAGGATCACAAAATTGCGGTTTGGGGTGATAAAGGCATCCACACAAAAGTTGGCCAAGATTTTTGGAATGATGTGTTAAAAAGAATGACGAAATACTTCCAAGCGGGAGATTTTGAAACCGGACTTAGTGAAGCCATTCTATTAATCGGGGATAAATTGAAAGCTAACTTCCCTTTTCAAAAAGACGATCAAAATGAGCTATCGGATGACATCAGTTATGGAGCAAAGGATGCGTAAACTTATTTTATCGGCCTTAATCGTTCTTTTTTCATTGCCTGTTTTAGGGCAAAATTTAGATTTTCTACCTCAGCGACCATCGGGGCATGTTAATGATTATGCGAACATGCTCAATCAAAATGAGGAAAACCAACTCGAACGCAAGCTAAGAGCTTATCGCGATAGTACCTCAAATGTGATTGCAGTAGCAATTATTGAAAGTTTAGAAGGAAACTCCAGAGAAGAAGTGGCTTCCGAATTGTTTAATAATTGGCGCATGTGGGAAGGCGATAGATACAACGGTGTGCTAATCTTGATTGCTGAGCAAGATCGGGAGTTAAAAATTGAAGTTGGTTATGGACTGGAAGGTGCAATTCCGGATGCCATGGCTAACCGAATTGTTCAGGATATTCTGATTCCTAATCTTCGCAGTGGAACCGTGTATGCCGGACTTGATCGTGCTTCTGATGCTATGATTCAGCTAGCAGCTGGCGAATATGAAGGCATCGGCACCACCTATGATACTCGCGGAAATGGTGGCTCTGGCATTCCTATCGATGTTATCATCATCATCGTTGTTATTATCATTTTTCTGGTTTCGAAAGGCGGGCGACCTAGAGGTGGAAAACGAACCATAGGAGCTGACGATGTAATAGAAGCCATTTTCTGGAGCCAAATTTTTGGCGGCGGCAGAAATCGAGGTGGCGGTTCCGGCTTTGGTGGAGGCGGAGGGTTCGGTTCCGGTGGCGGAGGTGGATTCGGCGGCTTCGGCGGAGGCGGTGGTTTTGGCTCAGGCGGTGGCGGCGCCGGCGGAAGCTGGTAGCTTGGCTACGCCAAATTCAAAATTAAAGATTATGAATTAAGAATTAGAAAATGGTGGTCTAGTCCTAGAATAGGTTTACAGTTTTTGTTTTGTTAAGCTGCCCGATGCACTTGGTCTGGAAACTGATAGTTCAGACTCAGGTGTGGGCGTTCTTCATTATAAAGTTTGATGGCAGCTTTCACTGCCTGTCTGGC
>JAEPQH010000021.1 GCA_017640605.1 Balneolaceae bacterium
GATGGTAATGCCTGGCGATAACGTGAAGTTGAGCGTAGAGCTCATCCAGCCGGTAGCGATGGAAGAAGGGCTACGATTTGCGATCCGCGAGGGTGGACGTACCGTAGGTGCCGGTGTGGTAACTAAAATTTTAGATTAAGGCTAACACCAACATATTTGCACATTGTAGAGTAGGTAGCTAAGCTGCCTACTCTTGTGTGTATAAACGGGCATAGCTCAGTTGGTAGAGCACTGGTCTCCAAAACCAGGTGTCGGGAGTTCGAGTCTCTCTGCCCGTGCAAACAAACAAATTGATATGGAAAAGCTTACAAATTTCTTCGAGAGTGTGATTGCTGAATTCAAAAAAGTGAGTTGGCCAACACAACAAGAATTAATTGATAACACTATAATTGTTGTTGTCTTCTCGATCATACTGTCTGCATTTATTTTCGGCATCGATCAAGTGTACAGCACAGTACTTGAAGCTATTTACAGATAATGAGTAAAGAATTAGAACATGGCTGGTATGTAGTTCGCTGCTTTTCCAGTCACGAAAAAAAAGTTAAAGAGTTCCTCGAGCGAGAGATTGAAGATCAAGACCTCGGTGATAAGATTTTAGATGTTTTGGTACCAACCGAAACAGTCGTTGAAATCAGAGGGGGTAAGAAGCGAACTCGTGAAAAGAACTTTTTTCCAGGTTATATCCTGCTTAACACTCATTATGATGAAGAGGTAAATAATCTAATTCAAAGTGCACCCTCTTGTCTTGGTTTTTTGAAAGTAGGCAAGGAACAAACGGTGCCAACGCCGCTGAAGAAGCACGAAGTTCAACGCATCATTGGGCGAGTGCAAGAAGCTGGCGATGAAATCCGGAACGTGGATATTCCTTACAATGAAGGAGATCTAGTAAAAGTGATCTCTGGACCGTTCAAAGATTTTGACGGAACTGTACAGGAAGTAAACGCCGATAAATTGAAGCTCCGTGTATTGGTGAGCATATTCGGCCGACGTACTCCGGTAGAGGTGGATGTGAATCAAGTTGAATCCACTGCATAAAAGAACCTAGTTGATGCAAACTAGCTATTACGCGATAAATAGAAGTTATAAAATTAGAATAGGATCCTGAGAATCCATGGCTAAAAAAGTTGAAAGAATCCTGAAGCTCCAAATCGTTGGTGGTCAGGCCAATCCCGCACCTCCTGTAGGTCCGGCGTTAGGTCAGGCTGGTATCAACATTATGGAGTTTTGTAAAGCCTTTAATGCTAAGACTCAGGAAAAGACCGGAACTGTAATTCCAGTAGAAATTACTGTGTTCGCGGATAAGTCTTTTACATTTAAGACAAAAACCCCGCCTGCACCAGTATTACTGAAACAAGCAGCGAAGATTAAATCCGGTTCAGGAGAACCAAACCGCGCTAAAGTGGGGACGGTTACCTGGAGCCAGTGCAAAGCAATTGCAGAGGAAAAAATGGAGGACTTAAACGCGTTCGACGTTGAAGCTGCTGCAGAAATGATTGCTGGTACGGCTCGTAGTATGGGTCTTAGAGTAAATCGCGACAAGTAAAGGAATTATACCTATGGCGAAACAAGGAAAGAAATATCAAGCAGCCAAGGCTCTTGTAAATCCAGAGTTGGAATATACGCTGGAGGAAGCTTGTGATCTTGTTAAGAAAACATCCACTACTACATTTGATGCCTCAGTAGATATCGACATCCGTTTAGGAGTTGATCCACGTCATGCTGATCAAATGGTGCGTGGTACAGTGAGCTTGCCTCATGGTACCGGTAAAGAAGTGCGGGTGTTAGCTTTGGTTAACGAAGCTAAACAAGATGAAGCGAAAGAAGCAGGTGCCGATCATGTCGGGCTTGATGAGTACATTGCAAAAATTGAAGATGGGTGGGCTGATATTGACGTGATTATCGCTACACCAGATGTAATGGGTAAACTCGGTAAGTTAGGTCGCTTTTTGGGACCCCGAGGTTTAATGCCAAACCCAAAGAGTGGTACAGTAACAATGGATGTTGCCGCCGCAGTAAAGCAGGTTAAAGCTGGTCAAATCGACTTCAGAGTTGACAAAACCGGTATCTTGCACACTGCAATTGGTAAGGCAAGCTTTTCCGCGTCAGATTTGAAAGATAACGCAGAAGCGTTTCTTCAAACAGTTATGCGTTTAAAGCCTGCATCCGCAAAAGGTATATACGTGAAAAGTGTATACATGAGTACTACCATGGGGCCAAGCATACCTATAAGCAGAACCGCAGTTACATCCCTTAACTAGGAGGAATTAAATTATGCCTACTGCAGAAAAGCGAGCAGTATTAGACGAAATCACAGAACACCTACGCAGTGCCAACGCTTTATACGTTGCAAAATACACGGGAATGTCTGTGGCGGAAGCTAACAAACTGCGTGGAGCATTCCGTAAGGGAGATGTCTTCTTCAAAGTTTATAAAAATAAACTGATGAAGCTTGCTATGGAAGAAGTTGGAGGATACGATGATATCATTCCAACGCTTAACGAGCAAAATGGCTTCGCATTTGTAGAAGAAGAATTATCTGCACCAGCTAAAGTATTGAAGGACTTCATCAAGGAAAATAATAATAAACCACAGTTTAAGGCTGCCATTGTTGATGGCGAATTTTACGGTGGCGATAAACTTGATGCACTTGCAGCTATGAAGTCTAAGAACGAGATCATTGGAGACGTTCTTGGCTTATTAATGGCACCAATTACAAACGTAGTAGGTGGCTTGCAAGCACAAGGTTCTAACATTGTTGGTGCTGTAAAAACCATCGCTGAAAAAGGCGAAAACTAACCCTTATTTAATTACGAATTTTACTTACAAAACAACTGGAGAAATAAAATGGCTGACGTTAAAGAACTAGCAGAACAGCTTGTAAACTTAACAATTAAAGAAGCTAACGAACTTGCTAAAGTTCTAGAAGAAGAATACGATATCAAACCTGCTGCAGCGGCTGTTGCAGTTGCAGGTCCTGCCGGTGGTGGTGATGCCGGTGCTGCTGAAGAGCAAACTGAGTTTGATGTAGTTCTTACTTCTGCTGGCGCAAAGAAAATTGCTGTTATTAAAGAAGTACGCGGTATTACCGGTCTTGGCTTGAAAGAAGCTAAAGAATTGGTAGACGGTGCTCCTAACACAGTAAAAGAAGGCGCGTCGAAAGAAGAAGCTGAAGAGATTAAAAATAAGCTAGAAGAAGCAGGAGCTTCTGTAGAGCTGAAGTAATCATTTCGCAAATTATCGCTGGCAGCCAATATCGTGAAAACGGTATTGGCTATTGGCGTCTATGTACCCATGCCCATAATACGGGCATTCACCATTACCCTTCAATTTAAAAGGAGAGGTCCTTTTGAGCAAGAAGATGCAAACCATCCCAAATACTTCCCGCCAATCATTTGGCAGAACTCAACACGTACTGGAATATCCTGATTTTCTGGATATACAGCTAGAGTCGTTCGAAAAATTTGTACAACTTGATATTGCCCCAAACGAGCGATTGAATCAAGGGTTGCAGCGAATTTTCCTTGAGAATTTCCCAATTCAGGATACCCGCGAAACCCACATTCTTGAGTTTCTATATTACAATGTTGATGTACCTCGATACACAATCAAAGAATGCCAGGATCGAGGTTTAACGTATTCTGTACCCCTTAAAGCTAAGCTGCGGCTTTCATCTGTAGATGACAGTGATGAAGCCAGCGAAACCATCGAACAGGAAGTGTTTCTGGGTGATCTGCCTTGGATGACCAATCGCGGAACCTTTATCATTAATGGCGCTGAGCGTGTTATTGTGAGCCAATTACACCGTTCACCCGGTGTGTTCTTTGGCCAATCAGTGCATCCGAATGGTACTCAGTTGTATTCAGCTCGAGTTATTCCATTTAAAGGTAGCTGGATTGAATTCACTACTGATATCCGTGACGTACTTTGGGCTTACATCGATCGTAAGAAAAAGATCCCAGCAACTACGCTACTTCGTGCTCTTGGTTATTCTACCGATTTAGATCTATTAAGCTTATTTGAGCTTTCGGAAGAAATTAAGTTCGGTTCCAAGCCAACCTATCAGAAAAACTTAGTGGGCAAACGCCTCGCTGAGAATATTGTGATGGAAGAAATGGAAGAGGTTGTTGATGAAGAAACCGGTGAAGTAAGCGAAGCACTAAATCGAAAAATCATTTTCGAACGTGATCATGAATTAACGGAAGATGATTACGGCATGCTGAAAGAAGCAGAACTGAAAACAGTGCTTGTTCAGAAAATTTCTGAAGAAGAGTCTTCTCGTTCTGTAATCATGAACACACTTCGTAAGGATCCAACCTGGGATGAAACTTCTGCACTTGGCGAAGTTTACCAGCAAATTCGCTCTGGTGAAATGCCAGATCCGGAAACTTCTCGTGCTATTCTTGAGCGCTTATTCTTTAGCGACAAGAAGTACGACCTTGGAGAAGTTGGTAGATACCGATTGAACAAACGTCTGCATTTAGATGCAACAGATGTTCAGTATCTGACCAAAGAAGATATTGTTGCGATTATCCGTGAGGTGATCCGACTAAAGAATATGAAATCTCAAGTGGATGATATTGATCACTTGAGTAACCGACGTGTACGTACCGTTGGTGAACAGCTAGGCCAGCAGTTTGCAATTGGTTTAGCACGTATGGCACGTACTATTAAAGAAAGAATGAACTCGCGCGATGCTGAGCAATTAACGCCTCAGGATCTTGTAAATGCGAGAACCATTTCGAGTGTGATTAACACTTTCTTTGGTACCAATCAGCTTTCACAGTTTATGGATCAAACGAATCCATTAGCTGAATTGACACACAAACGACGTATGTCGGCACTTGGACCGGGTGGTCTTACCCGTGAGCGTGCCGGTTTCGAGGTTCGTGACGTTCACTACACACATTATGGTCGACTTTGCCCAATTGAAACACCGGAAGGGCCAAACATTGGTTTGATTTCTTCTCTATGTGTGCACGCCAAAGTAAATGATTTTGGTTTCATCGAAACTCCTTACCGTAAAGTAAAAGATGGTCAGGTTTCTGATGAAGTTGATTATTTAGCTGCTGAGCAGGAAGACGAGACAGTAATCGCCCAGGCAAATGCTGAGCTTGGTGAGAACAACATGTTCAAAAACGAGACTGTATTCTCCAGAGCTCGCGAAGGTAACTACAACCAAGCACGTGTCGATGAAATCGAATACATGGACGTTGCTACTAACCAAATTACTTCGTTAGCAGCAGCATTGATTCCATTCATCGAGCATGATGATGCTAACCGTGCGTTGATGGGCTCGAACATGCAGCGTCAAGCCGTGCCACTATTAAGACCGGAAGCACCGGTTGTAGGTACCGGACTTGAGCATCGTGCTGCTCGTGATTCCCGTGCAATTATTACTGCAGAAGCCGATGGTGAAGTGGTATATGTAAGTGCAACAGAAGTTCGAGTGAAGTATGAGCGAACCGAATTGCAACAGAATTGCTACTTTGATGGTGGTATCAAATCATACAAATTAGAGAAATTCACACGTACGAATCAGGATACAGCTATTAACCAGCGCCCAATTGTAAAAGTAGGCGACAAGGTTAAAAAGAATGAGGCAATTGTTGATGGATGTTCTACCGATGGTGGTGAACTTGCATTAGGTCGAAACCTACTTGTTGCTTTCATGCCATGGCGCGGTTACAACTTTGAGGATGCGATCGTTATTTCTGAGCGCATCGTACAAGAAGATATTTATACTTCTATCCACATTACTGAGTTCGAACAACAAGTTCGTGACACAAAACGTGGTGAGGAAGAGCTAACTCGTGAAATCCCTAACGTAAGTGAGGAAGCTACACGCAACCTTAACGAGCGTGGTATGATTCGCGTGGGGGCTAAAATTAATCCGGGCGATATATTAGTTGGTAAAATCACTCCAAAAGGTGAAACAGATCCAACTCCGGAAGAGAAATTATTACGTGCAATTTTTGGTGATAAAGCAGGTGATGTAAAAGATGCATCTCTAAAAACACCTCCGGGTGTATCAGGTACGGTTATTGGTACTAAGCTTTTCAGCCGAAAGAGAGACGAACTTGTATCACGTAAAGAAGAGAAAAAACGTGTAGAACAAGAGCAGGAGCGTCATTCCCAAAAAATTGCTGAATTAAATCAGCAGTGGGCAGATAAAATGTACTCGCTACTTCGTGATAAAACTTCACCGGGTGTGTACGATTACAGCCGTGTAGAGCTTATCCCGAAAGGTGAGAAATATAAGAAGTCTGTATTTGAAGAGATCGATCCTGTGAACATCAACGAAAATATCGATTGGGCAACCGATCAGGAGTTGGTGAAGCATGTAAAACTATTGTTCCACAATTACAGAGAGTTACGTCGCGAAATCGACAGCGAAGCAAAACGTAGAACATTTGCTATTCAAGTAGGAGATGAGCTGCCTCCGGGAATCATCCAAAAAGCCAAAGTATTTGTGGCTAAAAAGCGTAAGCTTCAGGTAGGTGATAAGATGGCAGGTCGTCACGGTAACAAAGGTGTGGTTGCTAAAATCGTACCTGTTGAAGACATGCCGTTTATGGAAGATGGAACTCCGGTTGACATCTGCTTAAACCCACTTGGTGTACCTTCTCGTATGAACCTTGGTCAGATTTATGAAACCATTTTAGGATGGGCAGCCAAGAAATTAGGTACAACCTTCGCCTCACCGATATTTGATGGTGCAAGCATGAACGATGTAAAAGAGCAACTACGCGCTGCAGGTTTACCTGAAGATGGCCGAGTTGAACTTTATGATGGTAGAAGTGGTGAGAAATTCTCACAAAAAACTACCGTAGGCTACATCTACATGATTAAACTGAACCACTTAGTTCAGGATAAGATGCACTCACGCTCTATCGGGCCATACTCATTAATTACGCAACAGCCATTGGGTGGTAAAGCTCAGTTTGGTGGTCAGCGACTTGGTGAGATGGAGGTATGGGCACTGTATGCTTATGGTGCTTCCAGCATCTTGAAAGAAATGCTCACTGTAAAGAGTGACGACGTAAAAGGACGATCCAAAGTTTATGAAGCCATTGTAAAAGGTGAAAACCTTCCTGATGGAGACGTGCCGGAATCATTTAAGGTATTGTTACGAGAGCTTATGGGTCTCGGCCTTGAAATTCATTTGAATTAATCACTGTTAATATAAGTTTCGGAGGAAAACCCCTTGCCAATTACAAAAACATTAGCAGTAACCAACGACTTTAGCAGCATCGGCATTTCGCTGGCGTCTGCAGAGACAATTTTATCACGTTCTCACGGTGAAGTTCTCACCCCGGAGACCATCAACTATCGTACTTTTAAGCCGGAAATGGACGGTCTTTTCTGTGAAAAGATCTTTGGCCCGGTAAAAGATTATGAGTGCCACTGCGGAAAGTACAAGCGAATCCGCTATAAAGGTATTATCTGTGATCGTTGTGGTGTAGAAGTTACCCGTAAAGCTGTTCGTAGAGAGCGTATGGGTCACATTACCCTTACTGTTCCAACCGTACACATTTGGTACTTCAAATCATTACCAAACAAAATTGCCTACTTATTAGGCCTTTCTTCTAAGAATCTTGATCGTATCGTTTATTACGAAACATTTGTGATCATCAATCCGGGCTTGGCTCGTGATCTTGGTTACGCAAAAGGCGACATGATCTCTGAAGAAGAGAAGTACGACATCATGGATCAGCTGCCGGAAGATAATTACGAGCTGGATGATGACGATGAGGACAAATTCATTGTAAAAGAGGGTGCAGATGCCCTCGAAGCAATGCTTGCAGATCTTGATCTGGATGAATTAGCTTACACATTACGCTACGAAGTGAAGAACGAAACTTCGCAAATGCGTAAGAAGAAAAAATTAAAGCGACTTCAGGTTATTGAGTCTTTCCGTGCGGCTGCTCAGCACACCGAAAACAGACCTGAGTGGATGGTTCAGCGTGTAATTCCTGTAATTCCACCGGAACTTCGTCCGCTTGTACCTCTTGAAGGTGGTCGTTTTGCAACTTCCGATTTGAATGATCTTTACCGACGAGTAATTATCAGAAACAATCGTCTGAAAAGACTTATTGATATCAAAGCTCCTGATGTAATTCTCAGAAATGAGAAACGCATGTTGCAGGAAGCGGTAGATTCATTATATGATAACTCGCGTAAATCAAACGCTGTTCGGAATAATAACCGTCCGCTGAAATCTTTGAGTGATATGCTTAAAGGTAAGAGTGGTCGTTTCCGTCAAAACCTTCTTGGTAAGCGTGTTGATTACTCCGGTCGTTCAGTAATTGTGGTAGGCCCGGAATTGAAGATGCACGAGTGTGGTCTTCCTAAAGAAATGGCCGTTGAGCTTTACAAACCATTTATCATCCGCCGATTAATTGAGCGTGGATATGTTAAAACGGTAAAATCAGCGAAAAAAGTAGTTGATCGCCGCGATGCAGTAGTTTGGGAAGTATTGGAAAATGTAATTACAGGACACCCTGTGATGCTGAACCGTGCTCCAACACTTCACCGTTTAGGTATTCAGGCGTTCCAGCCGGTACTTATCGAAGAAAAAGCCATTCGATTACATCCGCTAGCGTGTACGGCTTTCAATGCCGATTTCGATGGTGATCAGATGGCAGTTCACTTACCATTAAGCCATGATGCGGTACTTGAAGCATCGGTATTAATGTTAGGTTCGCACAACATTATGAGTCCTGCAAACGGTGGACCTATTGCGGTTCCGTCACAGGATATGATTCTAGGTCTTTACTATCTAACAAAGCCACGTGGTGGACAAAAAGGTGAAGGCAAAACATTTTCTAGCCCGGAAGAAGTGATTGTAGCTTTCGATCAGCAGATGATCGATATCCATGCTAAGATTAACGTTCGTGTACAATCCAAAAATGCGGACGGTGAAATCGTTTCTGAAGTTGTAAAAACCTCAACAGGTCGAGTACTCTTCAACGAGATCGTTCCTGAAGAAATGGGCTTCATCAACAAGACTCTTGGTAAAAAAGAGCTTCGTATTCTTATTGGTGAGATTCATGGCACAACCGGAACAGCAAAAACAGCTGCATTCCTTGATGACATGAAGAAACTAGGTTACGAGAATGCAACCCTCGGTGGTTTGTCATTCAGCTTAGATGATATCATTATTCCCGATGCAAAAGCTGAGCTAATTAATGGCGCCAAAGATGAAGTAATGGACATTCAGAGCCGTTACGAAATGGGTTTCATTACCGATAATGAGCGTTACAATCAGGTAATTGATAAGTGGACAAGCACCACAAACCGAGTTTCAGAAACACTATTTAAAGCACTAGCCGAAGACCGTGACGGGTTTAACCCGGTATTTATGATGGCCGATTCCGGTGCTCGTGGTTCGAAAGAGCAGATCCGTCAGCTTGGTGGTATGCGTGGTTTGATGGCGAAACCTCAAAAGTCTGGTTTACAACAAGGTAATGAGGTTATCGAAAACCCGATTCTTTCTTCTTTCAAAGAGGGATTAACGGTACTTGAGTACTTCATCTCTACACACGGTGCGCGTAAAGGTCTTGCCGATACCGCACTTAAAACTGCCGATGCGGGTTACTTAACTCGTCGATTAGTGGATGTGTCTCAGGATGTGATCATTACCGAAAGCGATTGTGGTACACTTCGTGGTATCAAAATGGAAGCGCTAAAAGATAATGAAGACATTATCGAGCGCCTGGAAGACCGAATTATCGGCCGATTCTCGCTACATGATATTTATGATCCGATTTCAGATGAATTGATTTGTGAAGCAAATCAAATGATTGATGAATCAGTAGCCAAGAAAATCGCTGAAACTTCTATCGAACAAGTAGAAATTCGCTCGGTACTTACCTGTGAAACCGGTCGTGGAGTATGTGCGAAATGTTACGGACGTGATCTTGCGCGTGGTACAGTGGTAGAAAAAGGAGAAGCGGTAGGAGTTATCGCAGCTCAATCTATCGGTGAGCCGGGTACGCAGCTTACTCTTCGTACCTTCCACGTTGGTGGTACAGCTTCTCGTTTAGAAGCTGATTCTCAGCACAAGGCGAAATTCGAAGGTAAAGTAGAATTCGAAAATGTTCGAGTTGTTACTTACGACGATGGTGAAGAAGAGCATAATGTGGTTCTAAGCCGTGCCGGTGAATTGAAAATTGTTGACGATGAAGGCAAAGTTCTGATCAGTTATAATGTGCCTTACGGCTCAGAAATGATTGTTGAAGAAGGCGATATGGTTCCAAAAGGTGCACAATTGTGTAAGTGGGATCCATATAACGCATTAATCTTCTCTGAAATCGACGGTACCGTTCATTACAAAGATATCCTCGAAGGATTGACTTATACCGAAGATACCGATGCCCAAACCGGTCACCGTGAGAAAGTGATTATCGATTCTAAAGATCGTTCACTAGTTCCAACGTTAGCTGTGCGTGGCGAAGGCGATATCCTCCGCGAAAGTACACTACCTGTTGAAACTCACATCGTGATTGAAGACGGCGAAAAAGTAAGTGCCGGTCAGGTTATTGCGAAAATCCCGCGTGCTACTTCTAAATCGAAAGATATTACCGCAGGTCTGCCTCGTGTGACCGAATTGTTTGAAGCTCGTTCTCCAAGCGATCCGGCAGCAGTATCAGAAATTGATGGTATTGTTGAAATGGGTGGCCGTAAGCGTGGTTCTCAGGAAGTAATCGTGAAGTCGAAAGACGGTACCGATGAAAAGAAATATCTGATTTCTTTAAGCAAGCACATTCTTGTTCAGGCAAATGACTTTGTGAAGGCAGGTCAACCATTATCTGATGGAACCATTCCTGCACAGGATATTCTAAATATTCTTGGACCATATGCAGTACAATCGTACTTAGTGAATGAGATTCAGGAGGTTTACCGCCTACAGGGTGTGAAAATCAACGATAAGCACATCGAGGTAATTGTTTCTACGATGATGCAGAAAGTTGAAATCACCGATCCGGGCGACACCATGTTCCTGGAAGGCGACAAAGTGGATCGTTTTGAAGTGAATACAAGAAACGATGAGTTAATCGGTAAGTTTGTTGTAACTGATCCGGGTGGAAGTGAGCTTAAAAAAGGTACGATCTTAGATCGCCGTGAAGTTCGCGACATCAACAATCAGTTAATCAAAGACGATAAAGAAGAGTTGCAAACTCGTGAAGCTGAACCAGCAATTTCGAAACCGATCTTGTTAGGTATTACGCGAGCTGCTCTTTCTACTGAAAGCTGGTTATCTGCCGCTTCATTCCAGGAAACAACCAAAGTACTGACTCAGGCTTCTATTGAAGCTAAGAAAGACTTCCTACGTGGACTAAAAGAAAACGTAGTGGTTGGCCACAAAGTACCGGCTGGTACAGGTCTTCGCGATTACAACGACATTATTGTTGGATCAAAGAAAGACATGGAACAAGGCGAAGCAGAAGTTGCTCAAGTATTTGAAGCATTAGGTGGCGATGGTGCTACAGAAGGCGACATCAACTAAGCAACACCTTGCATTTATTTAAATTGGAAAGCCTCTCAGAAATGAGAGGCTTTTTTTGTTTTGATCGTCTTCAAACATTCTGCAGATAAATTGAGTTGTTAAACAATGGAAGAAGGGATAAGTTCGTGCAGACCTCAATAACATCTTCCTTTTCTCAAAATAGTTACAACGCCCTCATCGGATGAAAATAACTTTTAGCAGTGTTTTATCAATAATTAGCTTTGGAGTAGTACTCTTTTCTGCGCTGATTTTAATCCAAAATCAAGGATATCAATCAGAGAAACCAGTAATGTTTGTCACCTCCGGGGATAAATCACTTTTACTTGAGAAAATGACTGGAGCTGTAGTTGAAGGATCCAATGAATCCACAAGCAATACTATTTTAATTGATTCAAGTATAAGCTACCAAATGATGGATGGATTTGGATACACCTTAACCGGCGGAAGTGCGTGGCATCTCAGTGAGATGGATGAGCCGGAAAGAAAGGAATTGCTGCAAGAACTATATGGAAATGCTGAGCACGCGATTAGGATCAATTACCTGCGAATTAGCATAGGGGCCTCTGATCTGGATAGAGAAACATATTCATACAATGACTTACCGGAAGGAGAAACGGATGAAGAGTTATCACAGTTTGATATTGCGCCCGATCGGGAGTTTTTGATTCCTATCCTGAAAGAGATTTTGAAAATAAATCCGGACATCAAAATATTAGCTTCACCTTGGAGCCCGCCAACATGGTTGAAAACGTTTGATATACCAATTGAAAATGAGAGAGACCCAAAGCTCCCACCTACGGTTGGGGGTGGACTTAATCCAAAGTACGAGCATGTTTATGCTAACTATTTAGTGAAATACATACAGGCGATGGCTGCCGAAGGTATCAGTATTGATGCTATTACCATACAAAATGAACCGCATCATCATAGGAATAATCCCAGCTTATACATGGAAGCAGATCAAATGAGGAATTTTGTGAAAAACCATCTGGGACCAGAATTTGAAGCAGCTGGAATCGAATCAAAAATTATAATCTGGGATCATAATGCCGACCGACCTGAATATCCTATATCAATTTTAAATGATCCTGAAGCAAGTAAATTCATAGATGGATCAGCTTTTCATTTATATGCAGGAGATATTGAAGCGTTATCGACCGTAAAAGAAGCACATCCGGACAAAAATTTATATTTCACTGAACAGTATGTGAATGTGAATGGAGATTTTGGCGGAGATTTAATGTGGCATGTAGAAAATCTGATAATTGGTGCTAGCAGAAACTGGAGCAAGAATGTGTTGCAATGGAATCTCACTTCTAATCCTGATCTCACCCCCTATACTCCTTTTGGAGGCTGTACGGTTTGTCTTGGGGCAGTTACTATTGACGGCAATGAAGTAAGCAGAAATCAAGGATATTATGCCATTGCCCATGCTTCGAAGTTTATCCCCGATGGATCAGTAAGAATTAATAGCACTGAGTTAGATGATCTTCCGAACGTTGCCTTTAAAACTCCATCAAACCAAGTAGTGATGATAATTTTAAATAAGTCGAGCGAAGAAGAATCCATTAATACTCGCCTCAACTCAAAAACCTATAACACTTCAGTGCCGGCAAGTTCTGTTGCAACGATTGTGTTTTAAGCTTTATGTCTAGCTCATCAAAAAATCGAACGTTATTACTCTGGGCGATCACTCTTTCCATTCCATTTCTACTATTTGGTGGTATTGAGCTTGGACTGCGAGTATTTGGCTATAACAAAGATTCCCAAAATCTATTCATCGAAGTAGAAAGTAATCCGAACTATTTAGTTTCTAATACCAAATTCATTGAGCGGTATTTCCCTTCCTTTGTACCACAAGTTGCTCCTAATGCATTCAGAAAAGAAAAGGCGCCCAATACTTTTCGTGTGTTTGTGTTTGGCGGCTCATCGGCCCTCGGCTTTCCTTATAATTTTTACTACAGCTTTGCTGATCAAATTGAACAGCAGCTTTTAGTATCTACAGAAGGCGTAAATGTGGAAGTGATAAACTTAGCTATGACGGCCATAAATAGTTATGTAATACACGACTTATCGAAACGAGTACAAGAATATGAGCCGGATGCGGTGATTATTTATGCTGGACATAACGAATTTTATGGTTCTTTTGGCGCGGCATCAACTCAATTCAATATGGCGAATAGTGTAGCGCTGAAGCGATTGATTCTTTGGCTAAAAAATTGGCGGCTGTATCAGTTAATGGAGTCACTATTTTCGAAAAGCGGTAAAGAAAGTAACGATCGACGCACGATGATGGCTCGAGTGGTAAAACATGCTGATATTAGTCTTGATTCCGATATTTACCACGACGGAATTACCCAATTCGAAAAAAATATTGGTGATGTAATTGATTCTTTTTCTAAAGATAAAGTGCCGGTATTTATTGGAACCGTAGCTTCAAATTTGAAAGATCAAGCGCCATTGTCGGATGCAGAAGCAGCAAATGCAGCTTTTGAGGAAGCTAAAAATTCTTTCGCAGATACCGACACCACTAAAGCGTTGGAGTTGTTTCTTAAGGGCAAGGAATTGGACGAAATTAGATTTCGCGCACCGGAGGCCATAAACGAAGTGATAAGAGCATTTTCTGAGAATGAGATGGTTACAGTGGTAGATATTCAGCAGGTACTCAGGAACTCATCGGAAAGTAGTATCGAAGACGAATCATTATTTATCGATCATTTGCATCCAACATTTGAGGGGCATTTTTTAATGGCCGATGTATTTTTGGAAGAGATAAAAAAACTACCTCGACTTCAATCTCGCCTGATCAACAATCCTTTTGGTCGACCTGATTCTATAAGTGATTTTGAAATAACTTTCGCGAATGTAGCTATTGAGCGATTGTTAGCAGGATACCCATTCACCAAAGGAATATCTCAAGAGCAAGAGCTGGAAAATTTTGAGTCAGTCTTCAGGCAATATCAAGAGAAATCACATGTGGATTCACTAGGCGCATTAACTGCGAGAGAGCAACGATTTGTGCCAGAAATGTTAACGGAAGCTGTGAATTACAGTCGAGTCAATGGAGATTCACTGGCGTATGTTCGCCATTACTATGAACTACTGAAATGGCAATTAAATTCTATCAGTTTGGTTGAGCGCGTTACAGAATTTGCGATCACCAATAGAAAGTATGATGAGTATTTACTGAATATGCTATTACAAGTGGTGAATGACGGAAATACAGACCCGCGGTATATGGATGTTATTTCCTCACTTTATTTAATCAATAATGCACCTGAAAATGCAAAGTATTGGTTAGAAAGAAGTGAAGCGCTTAATCCAAATTCAACACGCCTATTGTACAATTATGCTCGTTTCTATTTAGTTATCGGCGATACATTGGCTGGGCAGCAATATTTTCAACGATATTTAGAATCGCAGAGAAATCAATAATCGCTAGCTGGATTTACGCTTCGAAAGTGTAACCGGAATAAGGCTTTGAACCCCGGCGTGTTGTTTCTCGCCAAATAATTTGGTGTTTAATACCTCCAATGCTTTTTTACCCAATGCACTATAATCGGTGCGCACTGAGGTTAGAGTAGGTTGTACATATTGGCAGATAGGAAGGTCGTCGAAGCCCACAACGGCAAGCTCATCAGGAACCGAAATACCGTGTTCAATTGCTTTTGATAGAAAACTAACGCACATTACATCGTTAGCAAAAAATATGGCTCTTGGTTTGTGTTTACTATGAAGGTAATGGTCAAACGCTTTTGCTCCATCAATAAAATTGAAATGTCCATCAAACGACCACTCTAGCTTCATTTCTTTATGTCTGGCCACATAGTCTTGGAACCCGTTTCTGCGTAATAACGATTCAGTTCGTTCGAAAGGCCCGTTCACAATGCCTACATCGTAATAACCCTTTTGATAAAAATGTTGAGCTACTAAATATCCACCGCCATAAGAATCGAAAGTGATGGTATCGACGGAAGGATTTTGAATGGGCAAAACTGAAATTAAAATGAAATCAGAGGGAAGATTTTCCAAAAGCCGCTCATATTCAGGTTCACTCATCATCGGCAAAAATAGAATCACCCCTTCAATCTCATTGGCCATTAAAACTTTAATGTATTCCAGCACATCGGTTTTATCCGGATTGATGTGATGAAAAGAAACGTCAAAATTTGTTGCCTCAGATGCATTCGAGATACCCGCAAATAACGAAGCGTAAAATTCGCTTGGAAACAGTGTGGTAATTAAGGCGATTCGAGTTTGAGAACTAAACTGATATTTATTTTTCAGGTAAGTGAAGTTAAACGGGTACTTAAGCTTGATCGCAGCATTGATTGTCTTTTCTACGTTTTCTGAATTCGATCCCGATTCACCCCGAAGAATTCTTGATACCGTCGATATCGACAAACCTGTATAGTCGGATATATCTTGAAGAGTGGCTTTGTTCATATGCTTTTCTTTTTGCCCGTCAATAATATGAAAATGATTACACAAAATGTGAGAAAAATTCCCACATCTTGGATGTAAGTAACACTGTGTCGTTTTCAAGGTTGGAAACAACACGTAGATAGAAAAATGAGAAAATTTCTACTATATATGAAATTAATTCCCGATGCATCTCCAATTCAAAGCATTATAGCATAGTTTGTGAAGGAAAAATGAAGAAAAAGGGCTTTTCTATGATAATTGAATAGGCAAAATGTTCCCAATACAGTGAGAAATAATCTCAAAATTAATTGTTTATTTGGGAACGATTTTTTAGTATTCGTTACGTCATTATCAAGACGAAATTTTAACAAAACACACTCATATGAAACATTTCTACAATCAATTAAGAGTGCTTTTCTTTGTTTTTGTTGGAGTATTTGCAATGGAGTCAGCCAATGCGCAGTATGCGTTTTATGGCACAGATATTATCATTGACGGAGATTTCTCTGCGGATACACTTTCATCAGCATGGGCACCATTTTCAACTTCAATGGATGGTGGAGCAGCTACGGCAACATTTGGGGTCACAGATAGTGTTGCATCAATTACCGGCATCTCCGGTACCGATGGAACTTCTTGGCACGTTCAATTCAACCAAATCTTAACTGCAGATCAAATTGCAGCTATTGAAGTGGGTAAAGAATACGAGCTAAGTTTCGATGCCCGCACAGATGCTGAATCAAAAGATATTGCCGTATTTTTTGGCCACAACGGTGGTGGATGGGAAAATTATGCAACCGGTGTTACCCTAACCAACACCATGCAAACATTTACCCAGAAAGTATTTGTTAATGCTACTTGGGGAGTAGACGATGCCGGAATGAAAGTTGGTTTCGAAGGTGGAACCGATAATGCTTCGTTTTTTATCGATAACGTAAAGCTTCGCACTGTTTCGGATAACATTGTACGAAATGGTGATTTTTCTGCGGATTCTGCATGGTTTGAAGGTGGCGCAATCGTTGATGGCGAGCTACAGTTTATTGGATTAACCGGCGAAGGTAATTCGTACGACGTTCAGGCAAACCAACCATTTAACCAAGAGCAGTTAGACTCCATTTATGTGGGGCCTTACTCGATTTCATTCGATGCCAGAACTGACGAAGGTACACACGACATTCACGTATTTATTGGTGAAGTTGGCGGTGGATGGGCAAGATACCTTGATCCCGCAAGCGATGGTTTATTTACTATTGACACTGAAATGAAAACGTATACCCGTGAGTTTGCTGTTAGTGAAACTTGGCCGAGTATGAGAATTGGTTTTGAGGTGAATTATGATGCTGGTGATGTTTTCATCGATAACGTAGTATTCACAAGAATTACTGATGTAGTACCCGATGCGCCTGTAGTAAACCTGTCTACCGCAAATGGTATCGTAACGGTTGCAGTTGAAGATAACGGTGCGGCTTCATATGATGTATTCTTTGCTGATAGTGCATTCACTGAAACTACTCAGGGAACTTATGTAGGCACCATTGATCCGGCAAATGGACTTTCATTAACTCACACAACGCAAGCACCACACCCCGATTTGGTACTGAACTTTGATGCTCACTATGGAGTAGTAGCTAAGTCGGAAAAAGGTTCTGCTAGTGATATGACTGCTTCTATGATTAATACTGCAACCAGTGTTCGCGAAAATTACATTGTTGAATTAAGCGAAGAAGCGGTTGAAGCTGTTGCAGGAGCGTTAGAAACGGGGGTTGTACCGGAAGCGGCTACACTTGCCGGATTCTTCCCGGATGGTTACAAGCCATTTGAAATCACTACAAACAATATTCTTACAGAAGGTACCGGTGCCGACTCTGATACTGATATTTCTGCAAAATTCTGGGTTGGCTTCGAAAACATCTCAGGAAGTGATTTGTTTGTAATCTATGCTGAAATTATGGATGACGTAATTGTACCTGCCGCAAACGCAGCTAACGGTGGTGGTGGTTGGAATTTTGACAGTTGGGAAGGTGGCTTCGGTTCTTATGCACCGGAATCATTCATAACCGGCTCTACCCATGATGCCTTTGAATCTGGCGACGAACCTGATTATCAGTTACGTGCAGGTTTCATGGTTGGCGCTGATCCATACATTCATGGATGGGATGGCGATACCGGTGACTTTAACCAGTTGATTCAAAACTCAGCCACAATCGGTGACAGTTCACAAACAGGTATGTATCGCTTATTAACTGCTATAAGTACTCTGGAATTTAGTGGGGTAAATACCGGTGCGAAAAACTTCGATTATCCTACCGGAACCGGCGTAACAACCATACCTTTCCAACTTGCTGTTAATGACAATGACGGAACAGCTCGTGATGCACAGTACGCGTGGTCAAGCAAAAGTACCAGTCAGTGGTGGAATACTCCATCCGAGTGGGAAGTAGTTGCTTTGGTTGGAGCCGATGCAGTATTCACAGTAAACGATGAGTTGGAAGCTTCCACTCCAATGGTGTTTACACTAGAACAGAACTATCCAAATCCATTTAACCCAAGCACTAACATTCAGTTTAGCTTACCGGCTACTGCAGATGTTACTCTTGAGGTGTTTAATATGTTGGGCCAAAAAGTGGCAACGTTGATTGATGGACAAAAAATGACTGCTGGTAGTCATATTCAAAAGTTCGATGCTTCTAGTCTTGCATCAGGTATGTATGTGTACAGAATTAGCGCTGCTAACTTTGTACAGTCTAGAAAAATGATGCTTATCAAATAAGCATAGCCAATCTTATAAAAACGGGCGTGGTCTTAGGATCGCGCCCGATTTAATCACTCAGTCATGAAGAAAATTTTGTCTAATTCGTTTGGACTAGCTTTAGTCTTGTCTCTAATATTTCACTCAGCATCTTTGGCTGAATTCGGGACAAAGGGTAAAATTGCAGGTACGGTAATTGATGAATCTGGAGAAACCCTTATCGGTGTACAGGTTTATATCGACGGTACTACCAAGGGTACACTAACCGATGTGGATGGAAAGTATACCATCATAAATCTAGATCCGGGTACTTATACAGTAGTATTTTCATACATAGGTTTTGCAACAACACGAGTTGAAAAAGTTCAAGTAATTGTAGATAAAACCACCGAAGTAAACGTAACGTTAAGAGAAGAAGTAATTGAAGGGCAGGAAATTGTAGTAACTGCTGAACGCCCAATTGTAGAAAAAGACAGAACCACAACCACATCGTACATAAGCTCAGAGCAATTAGAAGCTTTGCCTCTTGTAAGTATTAACGAGGCGATTAACCAAACTGCAGGAGTTGTGGATGGACATTTCAGAGGTGGAAGAACCGGTGAAGTTTCTTATTTGGTAAATGGTGTTCCAATTAATAACGCATTCAACAATGGTGCTTCTTTTGATGTGGAACAAAACATGGTTTCTAGCCTCGAGGTAATTAGTGGGGTGTTTAACGCAGAATATGGACAGGCTTTATCAGGGGTAGTTAATATTGTTACCAAAGGCGTGAGCCCGGAATGGTCGGGCAATTTTCTTGGCTACGTTGGCAGAATTGTAAGTGGCAGAGAACTAGAATTCGTTACCAGAAATACAGATCAGAAACTATTCTTAAGCGCCGATGATTTCTCGAACGAAAAATTCACATATAGCGAAGTAGCGCCAACAATCGGCGATCAGGATTATCAAGTATCATTGGGCGGCCCCATTATTAAAGATAAATTGAGCATCCAAACTACGTTACGCTATGTAAAATTCGACGGACATTTGATTGGTCGTGACTTATTTCGCCCTAGTGATGTGCAAAGCGCGAATGTGCGAACGGGTGATAATCCAAGTAGCTGGTTAATTCAAGCTTCGGGAGATGGTGATTTTGAGTCGATTAATCGTCAGGAGCGTTTATCTTTAAACAGCTCATTTGTTTATGAAATTAATAGCCGTTTAAAATTCGATTACAATCTATTCTATCAATTTGGCGATGGACGAAATTACGATCAGGCGTATAAATATAATCCAAGCGGTATAAACAATTATTACTTCTCTAATCAAACCCATATTGCCGGTTTACGCTTGTCGATGGGCGATAATGCCTTTGCTAATTTCTCATACAGCTTCTTGAACGATCAAGCTGAAAGTTACCTGTATGATGATGTTACCGCCACGGGCGACTTAGACGAGCGCTACGTACCGGCAGCGTTTAGTTCGCAGCAAGGAGCCGATGCATTTGTGATGGGTGGTAATTATTTAGGTTCCGGTCAGGAAATCACAAAAACCCATACAATTGTTGCAGATTATACCAATCAAATCAACAATGTTGTATTGTGGAAATCCGGAGTTTCAACTCGTTTTCACCGTTTAGATAACGAGAACTTTGGCATCAGTGTGAACCTGGCTACTGGGCGTGCTTTTCGCTCAACAAACGATGTTTTGAATAACAGTCTGGAAGTTAATCCTTGGGAAGCAGCCGCTTATTCTCAGGTTAAATTAGAATTCGACGAATTGATTGTTAACGCTGGTCTTCGTTTCGATTACTTTGAACCTGATTTCGTAGTTCCTCGTGATTATACCCAATTCCATTTGGAAACCATTCCTGATCCAAATAATCCCGGTCAAGAAATTTCAAACAGAATACAAGCTGATCCAACCTATCAATTGAGCCCACGTTTGGGAGTGGCTTTCCCCATTTCGCAAACCGGAGTGATGCGTTTTTCTGCAGGTTTGTTTTTCCAAACCCCTCAGCTGAATCTACTTTATGTAAACAACGAGTTCGATCGTTCTCAAAGTGCTTCAGCATACACATTGGGTAATGCAAACTTAGAGCCCGAAAGAACACTTCAGTTCGAGATTGGTTTGCAACAAGGCCTAACCGAAACCATGGGACTTGATCTGACTGTATTCTCAAAAGATGTACGCGAACTCGCCGGGCAAACTGTAGTCCGTGGTAATACCGGGGTGCCTGTGGGTAGACTGGAAAACATCGATTACGGAACTGTGAAGGGAGTAACATTCTCGTTGTACGAGCGAGGAACCGGTCAGCTTTCGTGGACCTTAGATTATACTCTGCAATTTGCCAGCGGATCAGCTTCGGATCCGGGCGAACGATTCAATCGATTTGTAAATAATGCAGAGGATATCATTTTTATAAACCGTTTGAACTGGGATCGCAGAAATGTGCTAAACAACTCGATTACCTGGGTAAGTAAATTCGGTTTAACTCTATCAGCAATTAATAGCTTGCAGTCAGGCAGTCCATACACGAGTGAAAGAGATGATATCACTTCTCTTATCCCAAATAACTTGGACACTCCAACCTGGTTTAATTCTGATGTGAGAGCATATTACAAGCCACCGGCTATAAGCCACAATGTAGAGTTCTTTGTACAGGTGGATAATCTGTTCGATTCTAATCCACACTTTGGAATCTACAACGACACCGGCCTAGCGAATGAATCAACCGATTTATGGAGGCTTCAAAATTCAGTAGGTAGACCCGGAGGGTTAAATACTTACGAAGAGTTTTATTTAGATCCGTCAAGAAGAGGCGCTCCTCGTAGCGTTAAGATTGGCTTAAGTTATAATTTTTAATCTTTGAACAATCAGATGTATAAAAAGTCTTTTTCGTTCGCGGTACTCATAGCAGTGTGCCTGTTGGCAATAAGTCCTTTACAAGCACAACAAACCATTCCCGATTCACTAAACGGTGTTGTTTACCGTGGTGACTTCGATAACGTTGCCCGTGGGGTATTGGATGGAAACCTCATTGAAACGAATTTCAGAAACCATGGCGAACTTTCTCGCTGGAACGACCTTCCCTGGGGCGTTTGGCCTCGTGGAGTAGGTGGGCGACATATTGATGGCGTTGGCGTTGTAGTCTCTGCCTATGTAGAAGCTGTGGATGCAAGCCGTGTTGAAACTGTAGAAGATTATCGAACGATATTATCGAATAATTTTCGGCCGGATACGCTTTTAAATCCGGTAAGTATCAACTATCGGGAAGCAGGCGCCAGAATAAGTCCATATTCACCAAATCTTTGGGGATGGTTGCCACTACCCGGCTTTAACAATGCAGAACGTGTAGATCCGGTAACACTAGGTGCGGCTCCGTTACCGGCATTATCTAACGATCCTACCACTTGGCCAACTTTCTGGCCTGATCGACTAGAGGAAGATGATTCCGGATGGCCCGGCACATGGAACGGGCGCGATGGGCGTTTCCCAAGTTCAGATTTGGAGTCTTATTATGTGATGGATGATTTTTCGGATCACGAATACTCCGTTGGCTTAGAAACAGAGGGGCCACATAGCAATTTAGGTGTGTACATGCCAAGTCCTTTCGAAGATCCTACTATTGGCGGTTTAGGGCTTCAAACTCAGATACGTTTGTTCCAATGGGCAAATATATTGTCTGAGGATACAATGTTCATCATCTATAGAATCACAAATAAAGGAGAAGGTGATCAAACCCGATTGTTCTTTTCTCAGATTGTGGATTACGGCCTCGGGCAAGACGAAGATGATGACAACGCTACTTATGATCCGTTTTTGGATTTAGTATATGGATGGGATTCAGATGGTGTAGGTGTGCCTACTCAAGCAGGTGCAACCGAATATGAACTTGGTTACACCGGTTTTGCATTCCTTGAATCACCAGCAAATGATGTGAATGGCGAAGATGATGATTTAGATGGTATTACCGATGAATCTCGCTTTGACGAAAACTATCTGCTATTTACCACTTTTGCAGAAATTGATGCTTATGTGGAGTCTCAATACGATGTAAATCAGTTTGCAGCCTTCTATGGTGAGCAATATTTCGAAAGACCTGCCTATACCTTCGAAAGATGGTTCACCACCGATGAAAACCTAGATTGGGTAGGTTTTGAAGATGCGAATGAAAATGGAATCTTCGATGAAGGCGAAACACTAAATAATGATGTTGGTCGTGACGGTTTAAGCCCTTTCGATATTCAATATCCCGGCCCGGATGAAGGCGAAGGCGATGGAATTCCAACCAATGGTGAGCCAAACTACAACGAACTCGACGTAGATGAATCTGATCAGATTGGTTTACGTGGTTTCGATTTAAATACTCGTCCATTCTACGAAAGTGGTGATAATCTTCGCGATGATACCTGGTTATTTGAGCGAATTGCAGAAACATTGTTCTCGAATCCAGATTATGAAGAGCCTTCTACCGTGGTAGCGGATGAGCCATTTATTCTGTTTACCTCAGGCGAAGTAGAACTATTCTCAGAGAATGATCCTACCGCGAAGTCTACCGATTTCTTCTCAACCGCATGGATTTTTGGTGACGATAGAGACGACTTCTTCAAAAACCGACGCACGGTTCAGAATATTTATAACTCTGATTATAACTTCGCTCAGCCGCCAATTCCGCCCACGCTTACCGCAGTAGCCGGTAATGAGCAAGTAGTTTTATCTTGGGATACCCTTTCTGTAGCAAGTTTCGACAGATTCCTGCAAGAGCAAGATTTTGAGGGGTATAAACTCTACAAAGGTACAGATAACCTCTTATCAGATGCTCGCTCTATCACCGATGTAAATGGTACACCAACGTTCTATGATCCGATTGCACAATGGGACTTGGATAATGACATCAGCGGTAATGTTCGAGTACTGGAAGGCGATGCGCTTTACAATATGGGCGATAATTCCGGTTTACAATTTTACTATGTGGATAATGATGTGACAAACGGCAAGATTTACTATTACGCGATAGTAGCTTACGATCGCGGCGTTCCTTCAGCCGGTGGTGACGATCCAGGAATCGATCCGCAGGAGAACACATTCCGGGTTGCTGTAAATGGTGCCGGTCAAGTAGTGGGAACCTCCCAAAATGCAGCCGCAGTAATGCCAAGCACATTAGCAGCTGGGTTTGTTGAAGGTGGGGCCACCACCGATTTATCTTCGGTTACTTCCGGTACCGGAACAGGCTATGCGGAAGTAAATATTGTAGTAGATGCACTTATTGATGAGTCGAAACTCTATGAGGTAACTTTTACCGATTCAGCCGCGGATGTTGGTGTGATGCGAAAAACGGTGAATTATCAGGTGCGCGAACTAACTCAGGATGAGGTTAAAGTTAAATCCACAACCTATGCATCCACATCAAGTATTGTGGATGGATTCACCATCAGTTTTACAAACGCAGAAGCCGGCTTTATCCTCCCCAATAAAACAGGATGGATCTCAAACGAAGGGCAAGAAAATGAACTGTATGGTTTAGATCCTACAGAACTAGACGGATTGTCGACCAACTGGGAATTAGTAATCACACCGGATCGTGAAGGGGATTTAACCAATTTCATTCGTACCGACCATGATTATGAACTCTATTTTGTAGATCCGGCTGATAGCACCTATCGACCACCACTTCGTTTTGGTGGCGGTTTTAGCCGAATCAATATCCCGGTGTTTGTTCGTAATCTCATGACAGGTGAACTCGCTGATATGTTTGTTCTTGATAATGATGATAACGATGAATTAAGTCCGGGCGACGCGCTATTGATCGCAGAAAGAGACGATCGTGTATACAATTACCGGTTTATGGTTAGCATTCTACCAACAGAAAGTAGCACAGCTCCATCTCCGGGTGATAAGATCAGAATTTCAACCTCCCGCGAGTTTGGTTCCGACGATTCATTCCAGTTTGCTATGCGAGCAGGTTCTGTTGATAATGAACTTGCCAAAGATCAGCTCGAAAATATTTATGTGGTACCAAATCCATATATCGGGGCGGCATCTTGGGAACGGGCAAGTAGTTCAATTGGCCGAGGTGAGCGTAAGATCGAGTTCTTTAACCTGCCAAAAACCTGCACCATTCGAATTTTTAATGTTCGTGGTGAACTCATTCGCACCATCGAACATGACGGGGCAAATAATGATGGTTCTGCGCCGTGGGATCTCAAATCCAACGAAAATGAAGATGTAGCCTACGGTATTTACTTCTACCATGTAGAAGCCCCCGGCATAGGCGAATACACCGACAAATTTGCGATAATCAAATAAGGCAAGTAATCGTGAAAACAATGACAAAAAAACTCATTCTTACTCAATTAATTCTGGTACTTGCCTTTTCAATGGTTCACGGGCAAACCGGTAACGAAAGTCGTGCGGGTACAACAGCGGCTCAATTTTTAACAATGGGTGTTGGAGCGAAAGGCGCAGCACTTGGAAACGCCAACTCGGTGTATGTGAGCGGTGCAGAAGCATTGTTCTGGAACCCGGCGGGTATATCTGTTGAAAATGACGGCGGAACCTTCAGCTCGGGCTTTATCAGTGTAAACCAATATTTTGTGGATGTTGATATCTACGGAGCAGGGTTAGTTTTTCCAATCGGCAAAAAACCAGGACGTGTTCTTGGTCTCGGTCTTAATTTTGTTGATTACGGAAGAATGGATGTTCGAACCGTTGAAGATCCTGATGGAATAGGTGCAACCTTTGGTGCACATGATTTAAGCATCGCTTTTACTTACGCCCAGAATTTAACCGAATCGTTTCACTTTGGTGGTAGTGTAAAGTTCATCCAACAAAAAATTTATGATATGGTTGCCGAAGCCGTTGCCATCGATATGGGTTTTCTTTTGAAGACAGACTATATCAACGGGTTAACCATTGGTGCTTCTATCACTAATTTTGGAAATGAATTACAGATGTCGGGAATCAACTCGGAAACATTTGTGGATTTAGATCCGCAACACGAAGGTAACAACGAAGGGATTATCGGCAACGTAAAGCTGAATTCTTGGGAATTACCACTTTCATTTAAGTTTGGTGTTCAGGTGCCTGCAATTAAACAGGAAAATCTGGAGCTTTTACTGCTTAGCGAAGTACAGCAAACCAACGACAATAACATAAACCTCGATTCCGGTACTCAGCTGAGTTATTTATCCAACACGGTCAAATTCCACGTTCGAGGAGGATACCGAGATTTATTTTTAGGTGATAATGTGGATGCGCACATGACTTACGGTGCAGGTTTTACATTAAAAACACAAAATGGAATGGCAATCGGTGTTGATTTTGCACAAGTTCCTTTCGAATATTTAGGTCAAACTACCATCGTGGATGTAAAGCTTTACTTCTAAAATGATTCAATCGCTTTTTTCAACTATTGGCTGCTTTGCTTCAAGGCAGCCTTTCTTTTTTATCCTAATTTTTATCGTATTCATTGGTTGCTCAAGCAATCAGAAAGAAGAAGAGCATATCGACTTTCAGGTGCTGTTCGAGGTAAATGATGTTGAGAGAACAGTATTTGATTTCGAAACAGCCTATGTAGAATACCTAATAAAAACAGGTCGAAACGATACAAAAAATGAGCGATATGGTTTTTTGAATGAACTGATCGATAAGCTGTTACTTGCTCAAGCTGGAGCAAATAAAGGATTGCTGGATCATCCGAAATATCAAGCAGCAACTGCCTATCAGCAACAAAAATCTATGATTGATTTCTATTTTGTGGATGAAATGGAAGAAATTTTGGAGCCGCTCACCGATGAAGAAATACGTCTGGCGTATGCAAAAAAGCAACGTTCTGTGTATGTGAGGCAGTTGTTCAGTACCGATGTCTCCGATCTGGAAGAACCCTATGAAAGGCTGAAGGCCGGTGAAGATTTTGTAGACGTAGCGAACGACTTTTACAATACGTCGGAGTACGATTCACTAGCCGGCTATCTCGGACCGATCAGTTATTTCGGAGCAGATGATGCTTTTGCTGAAGCTGCCTATTCCACAAATCTAAACGAGTTTACAGAACCCATTCGAACACGATATGGCTATCACATCATTTATGTAGAGTATATCGAGTTCCCGGCGATTTTGGCAGAAGATGAGTATCAATATCGGAAACAGGGTGTAAGTAGTCAGTTAAAGCTGCGCAAGCAACAACTTATTTCGGACGAGTACATCCGAACAAAAATGGAAGGATTGAATGTACAGCCCGATCGAGAAAACCTAAATGAGCTTCGGCAGACTATATTAAATCTGGATGGTGAAGGGATCATTAGTAATATGCCTCAACCCGAAAATAACGCCTACAACTGGACTGATGAACGGCTTGAGCAACTAGAAGCTTCCTTAAATCCTGATTTAATGCTCGCAACTTATGATCTGGAAGGAAGCAGATTTGAATTTACCGCTGGTGATTATCTACGTTGGCTACCCTTTTTATCGTTTCAGGAATCGAAAACTAGAACAGGCGCTTCTGTGGGCCGAGCGATGAGAAACGAAGTGTTATTCAAACAGGCAGAAGAAGAAAATTACTCGGAAGATAATCGAGTGCAAAAAGAGGTGGAGAAGCGAGGATACGATATGCTTGCGGATCTTTATCAGTACCAATTAACCAGAGAGGCATTGGCGGATACTTCCGGCATTAGAGTTCCCTCAAGCTACAGAGATCGACTCATCCGAAATAAATATGTATTGTTAAAAGCTAGTTATTGGAAAATTACCGCTGATAATTTACAGGAAGCAGAGTTAATCAAAAGCGAAATAGTAGATGGAGATATCCCGGAAAGCTACGACACTTTCACAAAAGTAGAATATGCAGCAGTTGACCCATCGAGCAACGATTTTGATCTCATTCGAAAAGGGATCGAAAATATGCCGGTTCTGGCTTACTCGGAGTCGGAAGGGTGGATGGTGCTTAATATCCTAAAAAAAGAAATTACGGAAGTGAAATCCTCTACCGACGAAGCCGATATTGAGTCGCGCTATAAAGTGTTTACTGCTATAAATTCAGAAATTGCCACGCTTCGTGAACAAGCAAGCATCAGCGTAGATACACTTTTATTCGATTCGATTTATGAAGTGTGGAAACAAAAGGAAGACAATCCCGAAACCGACGAGAATTAAAAAAGGCATGAGATTTATCCCATGCCTTTGAAGATTTATAAAAGTATATGTCTATCGAAACTATGATTCGGTTTCTATAGACTCTAATAAGCTTTCAGCTTCACGAATTAGACTTTCCGCTTTATCTTTTGCTTCAAGTACAACCGCATCACCTTTTTCTTTCGCTTCTGAGATAAGTTTTTGCTTCTCTTTTCTTAGTTCAGCAATTAACTCATTTAGTTCATCACGATAATTGCTTAACCGATATGAAATTCTGCCTCGAGTGTTTGCGCCGGTATCCGGTGCGTATAGCAAAGCAATTACAGTTCCGGCCATTGCGCCGGTGATTAGTCCTGCTAAAAAATTTCCTGATTTACTCATAATAACTCCTTTTGTCTTTATTACTCTTAGGATATAAAAAACGCTCTCCAATGTAAATTAGCGTATTCAAATATGTGCCTGCTGTTTTTTGTTGAATAAGGCATTTTTTATCGATCCGAATAGATTGCCAATCCAATGTATTACCTGTTTCAAGCCTAACGAAATGGCCGGTGTAATAAACAGTGTAAAAATAACGCCAAAAAGCAGACCAAAAATCACTGTTTTTGCTAAGGGTGACCAAATTTCTGCACCCGCACCCAACTCTAACGAAAGTGGAATCATCGAACAGATTGTGGTGATTGCAGTAAGAAGAACGGGGCGCATTCTTCGCTTACAAGCTTCCAGAATATTCTGCATAAATACAGAATTCTTATCCAGATTGAATTCCATGTTTCGGGTTCGTAAGTGCATGTAATCCACCAAAACAATTCCATTATTGAGGATGATTCCAACCAGCATAAATAGCCCGATATTTCCGGTTGTACTCAGTGGCGAACCGCTGAGCATCAATCCTGCAAGAGCGCCAAATAATGCCATTGGAATACAAAACCAGATTACAAATGGATCACGGAAATTTTCGAATAACGAAGCCATTATCATGAACATGAGTACAATGGCCGCAATACCCGCCCACATGAATTGATTCATTGCTTGTTCGGTTTCGAAACTGGCTCCGGTAAATTCATATCGGTACCCTTCCGGCATCACGATTTCTTCGTCAATAAAATTGGTGATGAGAGCCTTGTACTCTTCAGATTCTCCATTAAACTGAATGTTAACATCCAGCAAAATTTCGCGATTTCGTTTCGAGTAAGAATCCACACCTTTAGTCTCTACAAACTCACCTACTGCAACTACTGGAATGCGCTGATCTTCGTATTGTAGAACCTCCAGATCAAATAAATCTTCGCGTGAAGTTAAAGCATCTTTTGAAGTTCGTACTTCGATTGGAATTTCTCGTCCTTCTGTTCTGAAAAATCCTGCCTGATTTCCAAGTGTTTGTGTGCGCAAATTACTGGCAACATTGGCAACACCTGCATTTAGTAATCCAACTCGGTTACGGTCTACCACAAATTGTAATTCAGGGGTAGGATCAGTGCGCCCGTTATCTACGGATGTAATATTTGGATCGTCGAGTAGGCGTTCTTCAATTTGATTGGAGATTTTCAAAAGTTGCTCCATTTCGGGACCCACAAACGTTAGCCTAAGAGAATTGCCACCAAAGCTAAATCCACGACCCCCAAAATTTAAACCACCACCCTCAACTGAAGCACGCACAGTTGCACCCGGATAGGTAAGTTCTTGCCGAAGAGCAGCCGCCATTTCGTTGCTGGTTATTTCCCTTTCCTCAAGCGGCACTAATTTGATGGTAAAGCTGCCTCGGTTACTTTGTTCGGTCCACCGACTGCGCCCAATGTTCGATACCAATGTTTCGATCTCAGGTTTGGCGAGCAGGATTTCCTCAAACTGCTTCATCACTTCTACCGTTTTTACGAGTTTTGTGCCTTCCTGAAGAGAAATATTTACATCAATCTCACCGGAATCAGTTTCGGGGAATCCTTCTTTGTTGATGTTCTGAAATAAATAAACGGTTCCTCCAAGGATCCCGATCAATAGCATGGTGGGTAGCCACTTGTGGTGCAAAATCCAGTTCAGAATTTTTCCATATCCACCTTCTAACTTGTGCATGGCTTTAAATACAAAACCGCCTTTATTGAATTGGTCTAGATCCAATACCAATAATGCTACAACCGGAACTAAAATTATCGATGAAAGAAAGGAAATACCAATCGCAAAACTGATGGTGAGGGCAAATTCTCGGAATAAGGTTCCTTGAACACCGGTAATGAGTGTAATGGGGATAAAAACTCCCAGAGTGGTTAGTGTGGAGCCGAGTAGTGGTCCGATTACTTCATTGGTTCCGGAGAGAGCGGCTTCCATTTTTGCGATCCCATCTTCCATTTTTCGGGCAATACTTTCTGAAACAACAATGGCATTATCAACTAATAATCCGATTGCCAAAGCTAGAGCAGAGATCGTAAAAATATTAAGTGTCAAACCTGCCGCATACATTGCTGCAAAACAAGCTGCAATCGAAACAGGAATAGAGATAGCTACCACAAGAGAAATTCTCCATCCACCCATAAAAATCAGAATGATAAGCACCACAACCAACAGCGCAATTAACGAAGATTGAGCCAGGTTGTTAATGGAATCGTCGATGGTTTGCCCTTCGTCGCTTAGAATTCGTAATTCAACATCAGGAGGTAGTTTTTCATTGATTTCAGGAACCACTGCTTTTACGGCATTTACGACATCCAGCGTGTTTGCATCCGAATTTTTCTGTACTTCGATGGATACACTATTATTCCCATTCACATTCACCAAACTGGTTACTTCGGTAAATCCATCCGAAACTTCAGCAACATCACCAATACGAATTGGAACTCCGTTCTCCGCAACTTTGATAATGGTCTGGCGAATTTCGTCTACGGTTTTGTACATCGATTCTGCCCGCACACTGTAACTGATATTCTGCGCGAGCACATTACCCATCGGTAATTGTGTATTATTAGTAGAAATGGCGTTTTCAATTTCCTGTGGAACCAGGCTGTATTGGGCTAAACGCATTGGTGAAACATCTACATAAATTCGTCGCTCCAGGCCTCCACGAGTATCCGCCGAGGCTAAACCAACTAGGCGTTCTAAACTTGGCTCAACCACTTCAATAGCGAGATTGCGGAGTTCATCCAATCCCTTTTGCGCAGAATTAATACTCAATTGCATGATGGGGCGGTTTTCCGGGTCGAACTGGAAAATTACCGGTTCGCGAGCCTGTTGGGGTAAATCGGCCCGGATTTGATCAATCGCTTTTTGAACTTTTAATTCCGTTTTTCTGATATCTGTGCCTTCATACAGGCGCATGATAATGAATGCATTACCACGACTTACTCGTGCCTCCAGACTTTCAATACCTTCGATGGCAGAAACCGCACCTTCAATAGGTGTAACAATTATCCTGTCAATATCCTCGGGTGCCACATTTTGGTAACCGGTTGAAATTGCCAAAACCGGGATATTCAACTTAGGAAAGAGCGTAACTCTCAGATTGGTGAGCGAGAATATGCCGAATCCGACAATAATCAAAGTACACATGATTACAGTAATCGGGCGATTCAGAATTCCTCCGGTCAGGGTAAATTTCTTCATACAGTAACCTCTTCTTTAGCAAGTGGATCTTCTTTGTGAATAGCATCAAAACCAAGTTTACTCACACCTTTATTGATTAGGTTGTAAATGCTGGGTACTACAAATAGCATCAAAAATGTTGACATTGTGAGTCCTCCGATAACCGTGCGTGCCATGGGGCTCCATGTTTCTGAACCTGAGCCAATCTCTAGTGCTAGCGGAACCATTGATAAAATAGTAGTGAGTGCAGTCATCAAAATAGGACGCAGACGACGAGTAGCGCCTTGCACAATGGCTTCATGTCGGCTCATTCCTCTGGCTTGCAGAATTTTTATGTAATCGATCATCACAATTCCATTATTAACCACAATTCCGGATAACAGAATTAAGCCAACCATGGAGGTAACACTGATGGGTGTGCTGGTTAATCCAAGTATGATTAATACCCCGGACAGAGCCAGTGGTATAGTGAAAATGATGATGAATGGCTCAATCAAACTCTCAAATTGCGAAGCCATTACCATGTAGGTTAATATCCCGGCGATGGCAAAAGCAATGAGTAAGAAATTAAACGATTCAGCTTGTTCTTCTGCTGAGCCTGCGAGTGCGTAACGATAACCCTCCGGCCATTGAATTTCATCTAGTAAAACTCGCGCTTCGGCGGAAGCATTTTTTAAATCGATGTCATCAAGTTCAGTAAAAATTTCAACAACGCGCTCTTGGTCGATTCGGGTAACGTTAGTGGGACCTGTGAAACGTTCTACACGTGCTAAATTACTAAGCGGCATCCATTCGCCGGTTGGTGTCTGAATCTGAATGTCTTCCAAATCAGAAGAGGCTGATTTTTGAAGAGGGTCGAGTTCAACCAAAACTTCAAACTCCACGCCCTGATCCACAAAACTCGTGGCAATGGAGCCCTGAACGGCATTACTTACCGCGCTGGCAACTTGATTAGTGTTCATACCTACTAACGAAATCCGCTCGCGATCCATTACCAATCGAAGCTCCGGGCGTCCTTGATCTGAAGTAGAATAAGCACTTACAACGCCATCAATTTGTAGTAAACGCTCTTTTACGCCTTCGGTTAAATCTTTCTTCACAGCCGGGTCAAAACCGAAGATTTGGACGATCAATCCGTTTTCACCATCCGGCGAGAGAGGATCAATCACAATTTCCTGAACATCCACACCGGGAACAATTTGTAAATCGGTTAATGCTTGGTTTACAATCTCAAATTGCGTTCGATCCCGTTGATCTTGAGAAACCAGTTCTACCCGAATGGTACCGGTAAAACCACCTGGATTATCCGCGCCTTCAATTCCTTCTTTATCTCCGTAATCCGAAACAATAATCCGGGCTTCAGGAATGGTTCGGGTTAGTACGCTTTCCACTTGTTTAACCGAGCGCTCTAGTTCCAATAAACTTACTCCGGGTTCGCGGCTAACTTCTAATGTGAATGCATTTTCATCCACACGAGGAAAGAATTCACCACCTAAGGAATTAAAAATAGGCAGGGTTATCACAAAGAATAAAACTGCTGAGAAAATGATTAATCCACTGCGATGTAGACTTGAATCAAGCTGTCGTGAATAGATTTCTTCCAATTTTGCCAGCAGATTGCTAAAGAATAGCGCCAGTTTATTATCTGACTGAAATTTCGATTCTCCATCTCTGAAAAACTGTGACGTCATCATTGGGATCAATGTTAACGCAACGAGCGACGACACTGAGAGCGAGAAAGAAATGGTGAGGGCTAAGTCGCGAAATAGAAACCCTGCAATACCGGGCACAAATAAAATTGGGAGGAATACCACCAAGGTGGTTAGTGTTGAAATAACTACCGGAACGGCCACTTCTTTCGCCCCCATCACAGCAGCATCTTTTCGGTTATGACCTTCTTCTCGGAAACGGAAAATGTTTTCCAGAACCACAACAGCGTCATCAACCACCAATCCAACAGCAAGTGTTAGGCCGGAAAGTGAAATGATATTGAGGCTTAAATTTGCGAAATCCATCACTGCAAAAGTGGTAATGATAGAAACCGGGATTGAAATAGCGATTATCAGTGCAGAACGCCCACTACGCAAAAAGGCTAGCAGAATAAGTACAACTAAAATAATGGCCTGTAAGCCGGTAAGCAGCAAGTTCTCGATCGACATTTTAATGAACTCGGCTTTATTTGTAAGCACTTCTACTTGAATATCTTCAGGCAAACTCTGTTTGATGACGTCTAAACTTGCAATAACTTCATCAGCAGCAACCACCACATTTGCATCACTTTGGCGATAAATGTTGATGATGATTCCGTCTTCACCATTTACCTGTACGTTGCCAATTGGCTGGGCTATCCCATCTTCAACCTTAGCTACATCCTTTAGGAAAAGTGTTTGTCCATCACGAACTTCGATAACTGTATTTCGGATTTGCTCAACCGTTTTTAGTTCGCCCATGGTTCTGAGTGAATACACGGTGTTACCCTCGATAAGTTGGCCGGCAGGAACCTGAATATTTTCAGCAGATAGGCGTGAAGAAATATCTGAAATGGTAACATCGTACAAGCGCATTTTCTCGCTATCGATGGTTACATTGATCTGGCGCTCCAATCCACCGGAAGTTTCAGCTGATGCGATCCCATTAATACGCTCAACCCGTTGTTCAAGAATTTGGGTAGCATAGGTGCGTAAATCACGCGAAGATCGGACATCAGAGGTAACAGCAAGAACCACTATAGGTTCCTGATTGGGATCGTAACTAAATACAAGTGGGGTTTCTGCATCTCTCGGAATTGATCTGGATACGAACCCTAACTGTTTACGAACGTCGTTTTCTGCTTCATAGAGATCCGTTCCCCAATTGAAATTTAGCTTTACAACCGATGCACCTTGGCTCGAAAGTGAACGAACCCGGCGAATTCCACTAATACTTCCAACCTGCTCTTCGATGGGGCGGGTTACTAAAGCTTCGATGTCTTCGGGGGCAACACCTTCGTATCCTGTGTAGATGGTGATTGTTGGAAAACTAACATCCGGATATAAATTCAGGCGAAGTTGAGAAACTCCGAAAATGCCAAATCCAATAAGGATAAGGCTGACCATGAGAAATGTGATTGGGCGTTGAACCGCCAGTTTTGATAAGCCGCCCATAATTAATTATTAGAAGCGTTAGCAGTTCGCAAACTATCCATATATGCACGTCGCTCGTCTTGGCTCATATTTTGCAAGCGTTGACGCATTTTTTGTCGCTCTTCATCGCTCATATTTGCGAAAGCAGCAGCTCGATTTCCACCATTAGCATTTCCTTGTTGTGCAGATGATCCTCCACGGCTTGAAGCATCCCATCCACCTCCACCGGAGCCACTTGCAACAGCCGAGCCTTCCGGTGAGCTAAAATCTGATCCTGTTGCAACTCTGATCTTTCCACCATCTTTTAAACTCGCTTGGCCGGTAACAATGATATCATCGCCAGGACGTAAACCAGAGAGCACTTCAATTTTATCTCCTTGTTCTATTCCTAATTGCAATGGGCGTAATTCAGCAACCGTATCTCCAACAGAAACAAAAACTGAATAAGTGCGGTCAAGAGTTATTGTATTAGACTCCGGCTCAACTACGGTTTCAACTTTTTCTACCAATGCGCTTCTTGGTACAACTACTGCTTGTGGTTTAAATTCTATATCGATAATACTTTCGGTAAGTACGCCGGGATAGATACTTGGGCCAGAGTTTGTAAGCGTAATCACAACTTCGCCCAATCCTGTGGTAGGATCTAATTGTGGACTTTTTCTGCTGATAACACCCTCAGCGGTTGCATCACTTTCGTTAGAAACACGCAGTTTAACGCGTTGGCCAATTTTCACAAACCTCCAATCCTGAACAGGTAGAAATACACGCGATTCGTAACCAACCAAATTTGCCACTTCAAAAATGGGTTGCGAAGCATTAGCGATGTCTCCTTCTTCACCGGTACGTGAAATAATTACACCGCGAACCGGTGATCGTACTTCGGTAAAACTAAAATTTTCTCTCGCTTGTGTTAGGGATGCTTTGGCTGCTTCGTAAGCGGCTACCGAACTTTGGTAAGCAGCTTGGGCAGTTTCTACTTCAGCTATACTAGTCAAATCACGGTCTTGTAATGTGCGCAAGCGGAAGTATGCGGCGCTGTCTCTCGAAACTGCAATTTTACTTTGGGCAACTTGCGCCTCTGCTTGTAATAATTGATCACGAAAAGTAGCATCGTTGATTTTTGCTAAAAGCTGACCTTGTCGTACCGTATCACCGAGATCTACATAAAAACGAGTGATACGATTAGAAACTTGCGGTGTAATTGAGATTACGTCCTGAGCTTTAATAGTACCAAAAGAGCGAACCTGATCTGCAATGGGTTGTAACGATACATTTTGGGTTTCAACACTGGTTACACGGTTACCGCCGCCACCGGCTCCCCAACCTCCCCATCCTCCGCCACCGCGGGAATTTGCGCTGCTTTCTTCTTCAGAGCCACCACAGCCCATAATTACGATCGATAGAACTAATGCCGAAAAGAGTAAATTTTTCACTGATATATTGATGAATTAGATTTGTATCCTAAGACTCGAAATTTCGCTAAATAGTTCAGTAAGAATGAGTTTTAGCATGTAAAAAAAAGCAATCCATGGTTTACATTTTGAAATGAATAGGTGCTATTGATTCCGTAATTTGTATTTCCAAAATCCACCTCAAAATTACTCATACATGAAATTTTTTATTGATACCGCAAACCTCGAAGAAATACAGGAAGCTAACGATCTTGGTGTTCTCGATGGCGTAACTACTAATCCCAGCTTGTGTGCGAAAATCGGAGTTCGTGATTTTGAAGGACACATCAAAAAGATTTGTGATATCGTTGAAGGGGATGTCTCAGCAGAAGTGGTGTCAACTACTTATAACGAAATGGTGGAAGAGGGTCGTAAGATTGCTAAGATTGCGGATAACGTGGTGGTGAAAATCCCTTTGATTAAAGACGGGATAAAAGCCATAAAAACATTTTCTGAAGAAGGCATCAAAACTAATTGTACGCTATGCTTTTCTTCAACCCAGGCATTAATTGCTGCCAAAGCAGGTGCAACTTACATCTCTCCATTTATTGGCAGATTGGATGATATATCTACAGATGGTATGCAACTGATTCGTGATATTGTTGAGATTTATGTGAATTACGGCTTTCCTACCGAAGTACTTGCTGCAAGTATTCGTCACCCAATGCATGTTGTTGATTGCGCAAAAGCAGGTGCTGATGTAGCAACCATGCCATTGAGTGTAATTAATGGATTGCTAAAACATCCATTAACCGACAATGGATTGGCTCGTTTCCTGAAAGATTGGGAAGATTTGCAGGAAAGTTTAAAGAGTTAATAAATCACTTAATAGTGATGTAATCTATTTCGAGTAAAAAACTCGCTTCCTTTTTTTCTTTTGATATGAATCCAAGTCTCCGAAACGGCTTGGATTTTTTTTGTTCAAACTTTTGGCCGGTAAAATCACCCATCCGGGTTTGGTAGAGCTCTTCTACGTTAATTATTTTCGTAACCCATTGTCCATCAGTTTTTGTAAGTGGATATGAGAAATAGGGAAGATAAAACTGATTGTATTGTTCTAGCATCAAGGCGAAATCTAAGCCTTCCAGCTTGTAGCGGATTTCAATGGTGTTGGCTTGCGCTAAATCAAGTTGCAGTCGTTTACTGCGGAGGGAGGCAAACCCGCCATTATTCGCAAAAGAAATAGCTCCTTCAAAATGAATACGATTTTCAGATAAGTAGGCATTACCAATGGATCTGCCTCCCATAACACCATCGTTTATTACTAACCAATTGGTGCCAGACTTGGAACTGCCAAAGTCGTAATTGAGAATAGGATCTGAAAAAAGAAGAAGGAGTAGTAGTGTTATCATGAGGAAACTATTTACTTCTTAGAAGTACCTAAACCCCATTTTTCATTCCGTTAAAGGAACGGTTTTTTGTAAAGGATTGTGTTGTGAGAAATTCAATTTCTTATGGATCCCATCAAAAATATTGTACTAGGAACAACATTATTCTTGATCGTATATGTTGTATTAGCATCCATTCCAAGTGTGCCTGTGAGACTGATAATTGGTATGTTTTCTCTGAGTCCTTTCCTAATTATCTATATGGTGTGGAGGGTGTTAACTGCTGGTGAGTCTTCACTGGAAACCTTCGAGGAATCCTTTTACGAAGATCATGAATACCAAAGAGTTAAATCACCTATAAAATAAAAAAGGTTCAGAAAATCTCTGAACCTTAGTTTGATTGGAAACCTTGCTAAGCTGGTCCAATAAGATCCTGTGCAATAATGCTACTTGATAGCACACCGGGTAATCCTGCTCCCGGATGCGTTCCAGCTCCCACAAAGTACAGACCATCTACATCTTCTGATTTATTATGTGGCCGGAACCATGCAGACTGTGTAAGAATAGGTTCCACAGAAAATGCCGATCCTTTATAACTATTTAAAGTATCCTGAAAATGTAGTGGATCGATATAGTGCTCTGCCACTAAGTTTTCTTTTAAATCAGGAAGGTAATTTTCTTCGAGGAAATCCATAATTCGATCTTTGTAAATCGGTGCGAACTCGTTCCAGTCGGTGCCGCTGTCTAAATGCGGAACCGGCGATAGCACGTAAAATCCTTCATGTCCTTCCGGCGCAATACTACTGTCGGTGATGGTTGGCATGTGTAGATACAATGAGAAATCATCGGCTACATGTTTCTTGTGGAAAATGTCATCTAATAAGGCTTTGTATCTAGGACCTAAAATGATGTTGTGATGGGCAAGTCCGGAATCGAGATATCGCTTCTTGGTTCCAAAATAGATCACAAAAAGCGACATACTGTATTTTGTTCGCTCAATTTTACGATCGGTATATTTCTTCCGATGCACCGGGTTAATCAAATTTTTGTAGGTAAAAGCTACATCAGCATTAGAAACTACAACATCAGCATCTAGTTGCTCCCCATTTTTTAAACGAACGCCATTTGCTTTGCCGTTTTTCACAAGGATTTCTTCCACTTCTGTTTCAAGATGGATTTTTCCCCCTTGCTCAGTGATTAATTTTTCAAAGGCATTTACAATGGCACCGGTGCCACCCATCGCGTAATGCACGCCCCATTCGCGCTCCAGATAGTGAATCATGGCGTAAATGGAAGTGGTATCAAAAGGATTACCACCTACTAATAGCGGATGGAAGGAAAAACACATCCGAAGAAAATCGTCTTTAATGAACTGTGCTACATACTTATATACATTCTTATAAGATTGTAGCTTGATCAAATCCGGGGCTACTTTAAGCATATCGGTGAATTTCAGGAAAGGCTGATCGGCTAACTCTGTAAAACCTTTATCAAAGATTGCCTTGGTGGTACCTAAAAACTTTTCGTAGCCTTCTTTATCGGATGGATTACGCTTCTCGATTTCTTTTAGTGTAAACTCATGATCGTTGTTGTAATCAAAAGCTTCTCCTTTATCATCGAAAATGCGATAAAAAGGATTGCAAGGAACAAACTCTACATAATCGGATCGTTTCTTACCTGCAGCTTCGAAGATGTCGTCGAACATAAATGGGGCTGTAATTACAGTTGGGCCACCATCAAATTTGAACCCATTTTTTTCGTACACATAAGCGCGTCCACCCAGTTTGTCTCTCTTTTCTAGAATGGTAACGTTATGCCCGGCGCTTAGTAATCGGGAAGCGGCACCTAATCCGCCAAATCCGCTTCCAATAACAATAATATTCTTTTTCATGTAGCTGTTTGTTCTGATTGAGTCCCCATAACCCAAATCATTCAGCTATCAATCCCGGAAAAAATAATTAATCGTTTTCGATCTGTTTCACAAAGCCATCGAAGCCATCGAGTTGTAGAGCTTCAAGATCACTTTGTGCTGCGGCGGTATCTTGGTAAAGTCCATAATATACCCGATAAACTAATGTTCCATTAACAGTAACCGGCTCTACGCGGCTGCCTTCAATCTTATCTGATTCTTGCAGGGCAAGACTTTCTTCAGAAAACGAGCCTAATTGAATAGTGAAATTCGCCACTTTTAAATCTGTAACGCGAGAGTTTTCTAAATCACCAACCACTAAATATAGCCGAACGCGAGCGGTTCCCGGTCCAATCATATCTATCTCGGTAGCAGCAGCACGCGATAAATCAATAATTCGATTTTTTGCAAATGGTCCTCGGTCGTTGATACGTACTCGGGTTGTTTTGCCATTATCTAGGTTTTCTACCACTACCTCAGAATTGAATGGAAGGGTGCGATGTGCAGCGGTCATTCCGTCCATGTCGTACACTTCACCATTAGCTGTTAACTTCCCATGAAAATTAGGCCCGTACCAACTGGCAACTCCGGTTTCTATGGCGTTGGAAGAACCTTTTGCGCCGGCTTCCATACCTTTAGTTTTTGGCACTACACCACACGCAGTTGTAATTAGGTATACCGATAGTAGTAGAAGTAAACTTTTTGTAGACGACATATACGATTGTTAAGAGAGGTTCGCCAAATATACCAAGGTCTAAATAAACTTAAAATTGAGCTTTATTAAGTAATACTTTAAAGGTGGTTCCTTTTCCTTGTTCGCTTTCAACCAAAATGGTTCCTTGCATTTGTTGCACTAGATTTTTGACGATATATAGCCCCAAACCGGTTGATTTCTCATTTGCAGTTGGACTAGCAGAAAGCTTTTCGAATTTTTTAAAAAGCTTGGTTTTATCCAGCTCGGTAAGTCCCGGACCTTGATCCGAAACAGCAATTTCAACTTGAGTGCCTACTTCGCGGGCGGTAATTTTGACGCAACTCTCCTTCGATGAAAATTTAAAGGCATTGTTTACCAAATTCTCAAGAATACGATATATAGCATTCTCATCGCCCATAATGTTAGGTAAAGAGTCATCAATTTCTAAAGTGGTATTTATATCCTTTTCCTTGCCGAGTACAGAAAGTGTTGTGTAGGCCGATTTTAGTATAGGTTCGATTGAAAGTTCTTTAGTTGATATTTTTGCCGATTGAGATTCTATCTTATTTACATCCAGCATATTGTTGAGCAAGTGCTGCATCTGCAGGGTAGAATTGTAAATGATTGATCCATACTCTCGGGCAGTATCTGCATCCACCATTTCAGGATCATCTTTCATGAATTCTGATAACACCATCACCGAGTTCAAAGGACTTCTCAAATCGTGAGAAACGACTCCTATAAAGTGGTTTTTATCGGTATTTAAATCCTCTAGCTGTTTCGTTACTTCTTTTCTTTTTTGATACACTCTGAACCAAAATACAAGTAACACAACTATGGCAATCAGCAGAACTAGTAATGCGGTGTTGTATACGTTACGCATCTGTAACACTTCATTTAATCGCTGTAATTCTAGTTCCGCTTCGGCAGTTGCTTCAGATTCGCTGATCAAACGAGAAACAATTGCTGATGATTGTTGTAATCGGGCTAGTTCTAAATGTTGATGATATTCGCTCATGTAAGCATAGGAATGTTCAAAATCATTTAAAGCGGCATAAACTTCTGAGAGATGTAATAACGTTTTTCGGATATAAGATTCATCTTTATGAGCATTGAAATCTGCATAGGCACTAAGGGCAAGCTCAAGCGCTAATTTCGGTTTATTAACCTGCATCGCAATTCTGCTTCGGTTTAGGCTTAGTAATCCATTAAAAAAGCATAAATCCAATTGTTGAAATGTTGGTTGACGCGCATTCATGAGGTTTTCGGCTTTACTATACGCACCCATTTCAATCATAAGTTCTGCCAGCAAGATAGTTTGCTGCATATCGCTTACTTCATCTTCATTTTCGAAAGTGTAAATGCTGGATTCAAGCTCCTCAAATAGTTTTTTGGCTCTCGCAGAATCTCCAATTGTTGAATACAGAACTGCAAGATCATATTTAGGAATCCACAGAGTTCTTTCTTCAATGTAATTGTCTAATGCTGAACGAAGAAGCGGTTCAGAGAGTGCTGGTAACTGAATATCGAAATAAGTTTTCCCCAGATGATAGTTCGTGTGAAATATCTCGCTTGTGATGTTAGAAACGGAACCCATAGTAAATGCAGCCGAGTATTCCTGAAATGCGGCCTCGTAATCTCCTAGTTCCGAAAAGGCAGATCCTAATTCGGTGTAAGCGTAAATGATACGAACCGGATCATCGAGTGCACGTGCATGCTCTAAGCTAAGCTCTATGTACTCTTTTGCGCGTTCGAGATCTTCAAATCTAAAATACCGGTAAAGTTGCCGCGCTCGTTCGTACTTTTGCGCCAAATCGGAAGTATTTTCGTACTCCGAAATTTGCTGTTCTATAAATGCTTCTTTTGGAAGCTCAGGAACCGATTGGGCATAACCTATTACTGTCGCTGTAAGCGAAAATATAATGATGCCGACAAGCTCCTTCCATTGCCCGCTAATAACTGTCACCTAAATACTAGTTTATAACTCCATGCAGAAAATGCTTCATATTTTCAAGGGGTGCAAGTAATTATCGCATGATCATGTGGTTTTATAATTTATTTGATGAAGATATTGACTAATGTCTGCCGATTCGATAATTATGCCAATCTTTAATAATTAATCATCGAACTATGCATACGTTTAAAAAGCTTATTCCAGCTTTTGTTTTTATTTGTATGCTTTCGGTCACTGCCTTTGCACAGCAAGTATCGATAAATTTTGCCGGAGGTCAGTTGTCAAACGGCGAAATTTCTCTCACATTTACAAGTGGCGAAGCAGTATCGGGAGCCTTCTCATCCGATGATCTTTCCCTTTCCTCAGGCTTTAGCTTGATCAGCTCGGGACTTATCACCTCCGATGAAGTTGTAAACAGCGACATTCCCGCCACATTTGGGATTAGTCAGAACTATCCAAATCCATTCAACCCTTCCACAAATATTGAGTACATGCTTCCGAAGAGTGCAGATCTGCGCATCGAAGTATACAATTCTATTGGAATGCGAGTAGCCGTTTTAGTAGATCAGCAACAATCGGCCGGGTTCCACACGGTACGTTTCAATGCATCGTCGTATTCAAGTGGAATGTATTTCTATCGTTTAGTTGCAGATGGAAATGTTATCGAAACCAAAAAAATGCTATTGATAAAATAACTCGGGAATTATGAAAAAAATTAACACACTACTATTTATGCACATCGCGCTTTGCCTTGTTGGGATGGAGGCGTTTGCTCAACAGGTACCACAAGGCTTTAACTTTCAAGCTGTAGCGGCTGGTACCGATGGTTTACCATTAGCCGATCAGGATATAAGCGTCCAAATCGAAATCGTGAAAGGCACCGAAGAAGGCGAAGTGGTTTACACCGAAACACATACCGTTAATACAAATGCTGTGGGTTTATTTCAGCTCACTATCGGGCAGGGCACTGCAGCAGAAGGCAACATATTTTCAAGTGTAAATTGGGGTTCAGATAACTTCTTTGTTGGCCTTGCTATCGATCTTACCAACACCGGTAATTTTGTAAGCTTGGGTAAAACCAAGTTATTGTCGGTTCCATATGCTTTGCTCGCACAAGATGTTGTAAATGGAACGGGTGCATCTGCCATCACAGAGTATGAAATTGACGTTTCAACTGGCGATACAGCTTTTACTGTAATAGCTTTTGGTGATGAAGGAGGCCTGATTAACCCTGCAATTATTGGTTATGCAAATACAACCGGTTTTAATATTGGTGTGGATGGTATTGGCGAGTCGGTAGAAGGAAATGAAACCTTTCAATATGGTGTGCGCGGTGTAGCGCTTGGGGAAGGAACCGGTTTACACTACGGACTTCGCGGCGAGGCCCGTGCTGCTAATGCATGGAACGTTGGGGTGCGCGGACAATCCATCTGGGAAAGTACCCAAGAAAACTATGGTGGTTGGTTTTCGGGTAGATTCAGCCGTTTAAGAAATGTGGGTATTATTGCAGATGCCAGAGATGTTCAAAATTTCGGAGTACAATACAATACCGGTGTGGTAGGTATTGCCTCAGGTTCCGGAAGTGGCGATTTGGAAAATGGTTCTTATAACACAGGAGTGCGTGCAGAAGCGAATGGCAACACCATTGGAAACCATGCTGTTTCTGCTGTCGTTTTTGGAAATGCAGGAACGGATAATGCCGGTGTTTTTGCAGAAAGTAACGTAGATGATGGAACCACAGAAATCGAAAATATGGGTGTAAAAGCCTTTGCCGGTGGCCCCGGTAGAAATGTGGCGCTTTATGGAAGTGCTTTTAATGGCGCAGAAAATTATGCTGCGTGGCTCGATGGCGAAGTAGTGATCAATGGGAATTTAACTGTTAACGGCGCAATCAACGGCGAAGGTGGCGGTGGATTAATCACTGAAATTGATCTTGATGCAACACTCGATACCGCATTTACCGTGCGTATTTCCGGTGATGAAGGCGCAGTAAATAACTCAGCTATCATCGGTGAAGCAAGTACTTTTGGAACTAATGTGGGTGTGGAAGGGAAAGCATTTTCACAATCCGGAAGCGAAAGTTTTCAGGTAGGAACGTACGGCGAAGCTGTTGGTGAAGGAAGTGGAACCCATATTGGCGTATATGGTTGGTCTAACACTCCGGATAGAACCGGAGGAAGTTCGTATGGGTTATTTGGTAGAGCAGCAAGTCAAGGTAAATTTAACCAAGGAGCGAGAACCTTTGTAAATGGTGCAGGTAGTGGTGAAATCATTCCAATTGGTGATCCTGCCGAGCAAGATGGAAATTTTGGCTCATTTAATATCGGTTATAGTACTTATGTTGAAGGAAACCTAAATGGAAACACTGGTGTAGATATCGAAATTGGTGGTGATCAGGGCTCAAGAATTAATATTGGTGCCGAAGCTCGCGTGTTTACAACCTCAACCGCAGAAAACTCAGGAATCCAAGCTATTGTGAATGGCTCTTCAACGTTAAACCGAGGATTTTTCGGTTATATAAATGGTGATAACAATAACGTAGGTATGGATCTAACTGTGGAAGGCGGTACCGATAACAGAGGACTTATCGTAAACGCAGATATTGCTGCCACTTTTAATGGTGCTGTTGAAATCAATCAAAGTGATCTTAATATTGTTGGCGATACTAACGACGATCAGGCGATAAAAATAAATAATGGCGGTATTTCCGGAGGGTTGAATCCATTTACAGATGGATTTCAATTGAATCATAACGTTGGTGGTGGCACACTTTTGGAAATGTATCAAGGAGGTAACCTGAATGTTAACATCACTGGTGACGGTAACGCTACTTTTGCTGGAACAGTTAACCAATCTTCTGATCTTCGCTTAAAAACAAATGTAGCAAGCTTGTCAAACGCTTTGGATAATACTCTTGCTCTTAGAGGTGTAAGCTACAAATGGAAAGATGAGACTAAATCTCAGGATACTCAGATTGGTCTAATCGCACAAGAAGTAGAGGAAATCTATCCTGAGTTTGTACACACTGATGATGAAGGCATGAAATCTGTGAACTACTCGCAGATGGTAGCAGTACTTATTGAAGCCGTTAAAGAGCTGAATGCGAAAATCGAAGTGCTTGAATCAGAAAATTCTGAGTTACGTGCTCAGGCTGATGACATCAAAACGATGAAAGCGCAAATCAATCAACTGATGACGCTTATTTCAAGTGATGAATCTACTGACACAACTCCTATGTCAGCAGATAAATAAGTATTTTCTTCTTTATTGATTGGAACCCTAACGGTGATGAATCGTTAGGGTTTTTTATTACTAATAATTAAACGATTCGAATGAGTGTAACACTTACTCTTATTGCAATAAATGTGGTTGTATCAGTAGCAGCATTTAATTCACAACGAATGATGGAGATCGGGATGTTCATGCCGTACCGTGCCGTTCGTCAAAAAACCTGGTACGAACTCATTACATCAGGTTTTTTACATGCCGGATTTACACATCTAGCATTCAATATGATAACCCTGTTCTTTTTTGGTCTTGTTCTCGAGCGCACTATTGGAGAAGCACATTTCTTAGCGCTGTATGTAACAGGATTATTGGCCTCATCCGTACCTTCGTTAATTAAACACAAAGACAATCCTCAATACGCCACCATTGGAGCATCCGGCGCTGTTGAAGCAGTGTTGTTTGCGTTTATAGTAATCTTCCCTTTCGAAAAGATTTATCTGTTTTTCATTCCAATCGGAATTCCCGCTATAATTTTTGGGGCACTATTTGTTGCGTACAGTATCTGGGCAAGTAAAAAGGAAGGTAAAATCAATCACGAAGCGCATATAGGCGGTGCAGCATGGGGCCTAATTTACATGTTCGCTTTTGTGCCCAACACCATTGATCATTTTCTAACCGTGTTTGGTTTTTATGGATAAAAAAATTGTAAGGTGAATTCACGAATTCACCTTACAAATGCAATTTATTGTTATCCGTTTTTGGATCTGAAATCCTTCATAAAGTCAACTAAAGCAACAACGCTTTCTCGTGGGCAGGCATTATAAATACTTGCACGAATGCCCCCAACACTTCTGTGACCTTTTAACGCATCCAAATGATATGCTTTGGCTTCCGTTAGAAACTTTGCTTCCAAATCCTCATTTCCAAGCCTGAAACAAACATTCATGTTTGAACGAGAACGTTCTTCAGCTGTGCCACGGTAGAAATCATCAGCATCAATTTCGTTGTAAAGTAAACCGGCTTTTTCTTCGTTAAAGGTTTTGAAATAATCGAGTCCACCTTTTTCTTGAATCCATTCTAACACCAATCCTACCATATAAACACCAAACACCGGAGGAGTATTGAACATCTTTCCGGCATGAGTGTTATAGTTCATCATGGTTGGGATGTCCGATTTGTTAGATGTTGCGAGAAATTGCTTGTTCACTATCACCACAGTAACACCGGCTGGACCTAAATTCTTTTGTGCGCCCGCATAAATGATTCCATATTTCGAAATATCAATAGGCCGAGAAAGAAAATCAGACGAGGCATCACAAACTAAAGGCACTCCATTAGTTTCCGGTTCAAGAGGGAATTGCGTACCGAAAATGGTATTGTTTGATGTGAAATGAACAAACTTTGCATCATCAGTTAAGCTAAGTTCATCATCGGTAGGCACACGATGGAAATTAGAATCGGCACTTGTGAATGCTTCATTTACGTTGCCAAATCGTTTTGCTTCCTTAATGGCTTTAGTACTCCAGGTTCCGGTATTAATATAATCTGCGGTTTCACCTTCTGACAAGAAATTGTACGGAGCCATAAGAAATTGTGTGCTTGCTCCCCCTTGAAGAAACATCACTTCGAAGTCATCACCCAGGCCGAGCAGTTGAACAAGACGTTCGCGCGCTTTAGCATCAACTTCTACATAATCTGCACCACGATGCGATTTCTCAATAATTGATGTTCCTGTTCCTTTGTAATCGACAAATTCTTCTTGTGCTTTTTGAAGTACTTCCAAAGGCAGGATTGCCGGACCTGCGCTAAAATTGTGTATTCTGTTCATTATTTAAACTTGATGAGTGTGAGGTTAAAAAGTATGAATTAAAAAACCGGATTTCAGCTTTGGTTCGAACCAGGTTGATTTTGGGGGCATTAGTGCTCCTGCATCCGATATATTCACTAATTCATGTATACTTGTCGGATACAAACTAATAGCCATTTGAGCTTCTTGACGATTTACCAGCTCTTCTAATTTATCAGTACCGTGAATTCCACCAACGAACGAAATATTTTTATCTGTCCGCTGATCGCTGATGCCTAGTAAAGGTTCTAGTATAAATTCTTGTAAGCGAGCCACATCAAGCTGAGATTCGATGCTAGCTGATTTTGATTGCGGAAGATCTGTTTTGTACCACTTGCCATCCAAATAGATACAAATGGTACCCGGATTATCTGGTTTGGGATTTTCAGTAGTTTTAAGATCGAATGTTGATCTCAGTTTTTTGAGAAAATCATCTGGGATGTGATAAATAATTCGGTTGTAAGCCAATATGTTTACTTCATCAAAAGGGAATAAAACAGCGGGGAAAAAGCGAGCTTCCGGATATTCATAAAGATCAACTTCCTTTGCAGCTCTGGAAGCACTTGCACATCGATGATGTCCATCAGCGATATACAGATGGGTAATATCTTCAAAAAGTGTTGATGCCCTCCCTGTTGGGTTAGATTCCATCTTCCAAATTCGGTGCCCAACATTTTGTTCGTCAATTAAATCGAAGATGGGTTCAGTTGTGGTTGTCTGCTCAATAATCTGTTGAAGTTCTTCATTGGTTTCAAAAGTCATCATTACAGGTTCTGCATGTGCTTTTTGAGCAATCAAGTGTTTGGTGCGATCATCTTCCTTATCAGGACGTGTATTCTCGTGCTTTAAAATTACTCCCCAATCATAATCCTCAACAGAAACGCACCCAAACAAACCGGTAATGGTTTTATTATTCCAGATTAGTTGATAAACATAAATAGCTGACTCAACTTCTTGCGTAAACTTATCCGAATGCAAAAACTTGGTTAGCGTTTTCGCGCCGGATTCGTACACCTCGTCAGAATAAATAGAGGTAGACGCAGGAAGGTTTATTTCTGGACGGACCACTCGAAGGAAAGAATACTCATTATCGCCAGCCAAAACTCTTGCCTCTTCCGTTTCAATTATGTCGTAAGGCACTGAAATAATTTCCTCAACAAATTCTGCTTTGGGTCGCCACGCTTTAAAAGGTCTTAAAACAGCCATATATTCTATCTTTGATGATTTAGCCAAGGTAAAGAAAAAAGAACTTTATTAAGTTTAAATCAGCAATAAATGTAGACGGAAAACTTTAAAAAATTATAGCACTATGAACGAAGGTTCCTTAAACAAAGATCAGCAAGACCAATTGCTATTTATGATGTTGATTCAACAGCATCAACAGATTGGAATGATGGGTTTAGGTAAGCTAAAAAATCCTGCTACCGACGCTATCGAACGGGATCTCGCATCGGCAAAATACGCTATCGATACACTTTCGGTACTGGAAAAATATACCGAAGGAAATTTACCTAAAGAACTGAAGGGCTTTTTGGATCAAACATTAACAACGCTTCGGTTGAATTACGCCGATGAAGCTTCCCAAAAAGATGATAGCTCTTCGGAAGCAGCACCTGCAGAATCGTCTGAAGAGTAATCGTGCCTAAGCCAATTACTGCCGCCGGTGGAGTAGTGTTTACACTCAAAGATGGAGAGCCGGCGGTACTACTTATCTACAGAAACGGCGTTTGGGACATACCAAAAGGAAAACTAGAAAAAGGGGAGTCGATTGAGATGTGTGCTGCTCGTGAAGTAGCAGAAGAAACAGGTAGTGAACTTCCCATGATCCTTTCAGATTTAGGAACTACCTATCATGAATACATCCAAAAAAACACTCACTTTGGAAAAACCACCTATTGGTACTCTATGATTTTCCCTCGAATGGGATCATTTACGCCACAAACTGACGAAGGAATCGAACAGATAGAATGGGTGAAATTAGAAGAGGCAATTAACCTAGTAGGGTTCGAGAACTTAAAAGAGGTGCTAAATCGATTTAAAGTCTGGTTTAACTAGGAATAAGCGCAAAAAAAAGCCCACTCAGATAAGCGGGCTTTGAATTTGATAAATCTGCTTTTCAATTAGTTTTGCAGACGGAAAACAATAGGTAATGAGTACTGAACTCTTACCGGACGTCCACGCTGCATACCAGGAGAAAACTTAGCCTGTTTTACAGCTTCAAGTGCAGCTTCGTCGCATCCACCGCCGATTCCACGAATCACGCGAGGATTTTCAACTTCGCCACGCTCATTCACGATAAACTGAACAGTTACACGTCCTTCGATTCCGGCACGACGCGCCATTTCAGGATATTTAACTTTACGTTGAAGAGCGGCTAAACCACCTTGTAGTTCCGGCATATTTTCAACCACTACAAAGAAATCTTCCTCTTCTTCTTCCTGAGGTGGTGGAGGTGGTGGAAGATCCATCGGACCGTCAAGGTCGAACTCAAGATCAAGATCCACTACATCGTCCTCAATAATTTCGTCGTTGGGAACTTCAACAGGAACCGGCGGACGAGGTGGAGGTGGAGGGGTTTCAATTTGTTTGGTTTGAATAACTTCTTCCATCACCACTTCTTCCATTTGCTCGATGGGTGGTGGCGTTGGAGGTTCGCTGTACAGATTTACGCGAACAAGTCCAATCATAAATAATAAGGCAACAATAAGACCGAATTGAAGAGTGATGTTATACGATCTCCTCAAGTCTGCCTTCGCGTTTTTGCGTTCGTTAGTCATATTCTGGTCTTGATTAATTTATAGGGTGTAAAAAGAACGGGATTTTTTTAAAAGCCCGCAAGTATTTAATCCCATTATTACGTTAGCGTAACGAAAATAATACGAATTTAGTTTTTTACTTAATTTGTGAGTTTAAAAACAACGGTTTGAGTCATGCGCACATTCACAGGCCGATCGTTCTGAATGCCCGGTGAAAACTTCATCTTTTTTAAAACTCTCAGCACTTCTTCGTTGCAACCGCCGCCTATACCGCGTAATATTTCTGGGTTTTCTACTTCACCCAATTTGTTCACAGTAAATTGAACAATAACTTTACCTTCGATGGCAGCGCGTTTTGCCATTTCGGGATAGTTGAGCTCTGCGTACAGTGCTTTTAAGCCACCCAACATAGTAGGCATTACTTCAACACCCCAGCCTTCAAGTATTTCTTCTTGTTCCTCTACATTTTGAGAGGGAGGTAAAGATATTTTTGATTCATAGAACTCAAATTCCGGAAACTCGATGTCTTGTTCTTCGATAGGGACGTCTTCTAGAACCTCGATTGGAATGTATGGTTTTGCAGGAGCCGGTTTAATTTCATCTGTATTCGGTATTTCGATCACCTCTACATCTATTTCATCCACAGGTTGGAATGTTAGATTTTGCGATTCAAATCTGATCGTTGATTTAGTGAATGCAAGAAGAAATAACAGTGATAAAATTAATCCTGTTTGAAAGAAGAGTGTATAATTTTGCTTAAACGTGTGATGGGTGCTTTTTTTCATGATGCCCTGTTTTTATTGTAATTGACATCAATAAAAATAAAAGAGCAGTTTAGCGATGTTATCGCATTAAGATGTAGGGGGCAAGCTCTAAGCCGTATTTTTGTTCTTAAAAATCTGATTTAAGAGAATAATCGCAGCACCGGATCCAAGCGCATCTGCTATAAAATCATATAATTCCGGACTTCGATTTGTGGGTAGGATGAACTGTAGTATTTCAACTGCAAGCCCAAAAAATAAACTCAACCAAAATACGAGCCATAAGTTCGGCCGTTTTTTATTCTTGGCGGCAGAAACTAGGCCGAAAAGAAAAGTCCAGATAGCAAATAATGCAAAGTGGGCAAGTTTATCGTAATCCCAGATATTTATTTGTGATAGTTTCTCAGCCGGATATAAAGTTCCAACTAAGATTGAAAGTGTTACACCCAAAAAGAGCAGGAAAATGGAGTTCCGATATTTAAGTAAAACATCCATCAAATGATATCCAACGGTTCTGGAGCATTTTTCCCCATTTCTAGGACGAGCCGTGCTTTTTGATAACCTTGGAGTAATGCTTTACTAGAAGCAATGATTTCGTTTTGTTCTGTTAGCCAAAAAGCGCCAATTTTACCGGCAAGTACATCGCCGAATCCTGCACGGGCAAAGATGCGCGAGTCGTAGGTAGTTAGAAAAGCTTCACCATTTTTTGAAGCAAGAATTCCTGGGTATCCTTTAGAGAGGATGGTACTATTGTGTTTCTTTGCAAAAGCAGACACCTGAATCATTCGATTGGAATCATCATCGAGCGAATTAGAATCGGTCAATAATCGAGACAATTCGCCCGGGTGTGGTGTTAATATCCACTGAGTATTTGCTGGTTTTTGTTGAATAGTAGCTTCATCAAGGGCAAAGAGTGCATCGGCATCAATCACTGCATTTCCATTGTATTGTTTAAGCAATGCTCGTACAAATTCGAGAGTTTCTGATTCTCTGCCTAAACCCGGACCAATTAAAATGGTTCCTTTTTTTTGTTGGAGAATTTCTAGTACATCATTCAGATGTTTACTGGTGAAATGAGTATCAGAAGAGTTGCCAACTGGTTTTTTTATAATCTGGATGAGCGTTTTTTCATAGATATCCAGCAATGCTTTTGGAGTAATTACGGTAACAGCCCCTAATTCCTTAGCCCAAGCACTTTTTGCCGCGAGAATTGCCGCTCCGGTTAATCCTTCCGACCCGGCAATGATATAGAGCATTCCTTCTGCATATTTATGCTCTCGTTGTTTCTTAGGTGTGCTGTTGATTTCAACCCAATCCTCATCAATCAAATAACCGGCATGTTCCCGATATTCATTCGGAAACGGTAGATCACATAAAACTACTTCCCCACAGATTTCTTTGCCGTCGTTTAGAAAACTACCTGCTTTTAGAGCTCCAAAACTTAAAGTATGATGAGCGCGCACTGCGGCTCCCATTATTTTGCCGGTATCTGAAGAAAGTCCGGACGGAATATCTAAAGCAAAAACGGTTGAGGTTGAAGAATTGATCAGGTCGATGACTTCGTCGATTGGTGAACGAACTTCTGAAGTTAATCCTGTACCGAAAATTCCATCAACTATAACATCGTAGTTTCTCGTATCCAGTTCAGTTAATTCCGTTATGATGGGTAAATCGGAATCTAATTTTAGAAGCAGTTCATAGTTTTTTTGCGCATCTGCGGAAAGGTCTTCATCCCCAAAGCAAAGAAAATAACTACACTTATAACCTTGTTGAGAAAGAATTCTGCCAACTACAAAAGCATCACCTGCATTATTTCCTTTCCCGCAAACGAGGAGCACCTTTGACCCAGTTTCTGAGTGCTGCATGATATAGTCCGCAGCTCGGGTGCCTGCAATTTCCATCAGGGTAAATCCATCAATACCAAACTCGTTGATGGTTTTTGAATCCATGCGACGGTTTTGCTCAGCGGATGTGATATGATACCTGTGCGGGATTTGCATACGCGCTTTTTAATATGCCTTAGCAAACAACACTTTTTGTTGAGATGGTTTTCCTGTGACCATACATTTTCCCGGAGTGCCTTCGGTTAGTGGTATGCACCTAACGGTCGCTTTGGTTTCATTCTTGATTTGCTCTTCGGTTTCTGGCGTTCCATCCCAATGAGCGTAAATAAATCCACCTTTCGCTTCTAATACCTGCTTGAACTCATCATAGGTTTCCACTTCAGAAGTCATTTCTTCTCTGCGGTTTTTTGCAGCAGTAAATAAATCGTTCTGAATGGTTACCAAAAGTTCATCGATATGCTGTGCAATTCCTTCTCTGGGTACAATATTCTTGTTCAGAGTATCTCTGCGAGCCAATTCAACATTTCCATTTTTCACATCTCGTGGACCAATGGCAATGCGTAAAGGAATTCCCCGAGCTTCATGCTCTGCAAATTTGAATCCCGGTTTAAAATTGTCACGATCATCTAGTTTTACCCGAATTCCCAGCGCTTTAAGCTCATTATAAATCGCATCGCCATATTCCAATACTTCAGCACGCTCTTCGTCTTTTCGGTAAATCGGTACAATAACAACTTGAGTAGGAGCCAATTTTGGAGGCAGTACCAGTCCCTGATCGTCGGAGTGCGTCATTATTAATCCACCGATTAATCGTGTGGAAACGCCCCAGCTGGTAGCCCAAACCAGTTTGTGTTCACCATCTTTATCCTGGAATTTTACATCAAAGGCTTTGGCGAAATTCTGCCCTAAAAAGTGGGAGGTTCCTGCTTGTAGAGCTTTTCCATCTTGCATCAATGCTTCGATGCAATAAGTGTCTTCGGCACCGGCAAAGCGCTCGCTTTCGGTTTTAACTCCGGTTATCACAGGCATAGCCATGTAATCTTCAGCAAACGTTCGGTACACTTCAAGCATTTGCTTGGTTTCGGCCACGGCTTCTTCTTTGGTAGCATGCGCGGTATGACCTTCTTGCCACAGAAACTCCATAGTTCTGAGGAAAAGTCGGGTTCTCATTTCCCAACGAACCACATTTGCCCACTGATTAACCAAAATGGGAAGATCACGATATGATTGAATCCAGCTTCGGTAGGTATCCCAGATAATAGTTTCTGAGGTAGGGCGTACAATGAGTTCTTCTTCTAATTTTGAATCAGGATCCACTTCAACACCACCATCAACCGATTTTAGACGCGAGTGGGTGATAACGGCACATTCTTTGGCAAAGCCTTCTACGTGTTGGGCTTCTTTTGATAAGAACGATTTTGGGATGAACAATGGGAAGTAGGCATTTTCGTGGCCGGTGTCTTTAAACATCTGATCGAGTCCTCGTTGCATATTCTCCCACAACGCCATGCCGGTTGGCCGAATAACCATGCAGCCTCGAACAGGAGAATGTTCAGCGAGCTGAGCTTCCCGAACAACATCTAAATACCATTGTGAATAATCGTTTTCTCTTTTTGTGATTTTTTGCGCCATTATTGATCTGAATCTTATGATTTTGGAGAAAAATGAAGGTAAGGAACTTAAAAATTAGAATGGGCAGATTTCCTGAAAAAAGTGCTAACACAAAAGTTAGGAAGTGCGTATATTTGATGCTCTTTGCGAAACGCATGGCGTGGTAGCTCAGATGGTTAGAGCGCACGACTCATAATCGTGAGGTCGGCGGTTCAATTCCGCCCCACGCTACCATTAACATATTATAAGCCCGGTTTAATGAAATGAGCCGGGCTTTTTTATGTTTTGTAGCAATAAGTATTAACACTAGTTAGTCATCAAGAGACCATTCGTAGGTTATTGGGAATTCAAACATTGCAGAGTTCGTAAATGCATACAATGTGTTAGTCGGGTAACTGTAAATTAATCTTGTCTGTTTTGCTGTATCTCTTGGTATATGACTCGTTATGTCCAGGTTTTGTATGATCTTCTTTGATTCTACATCCCAGACACTAAGCATGGTATTATAATTGTGTTGCCTAGATATGGAATAAAATTTTCTGTTTTGGGCATTATAAAAGCCATGAAAATTATTATGACCATATGCAGGATTATCAATGATATATTGATACTCTAGATTGTTTAAATTTAAATGATATAATCCAAAATATTTAGACCATAACAGCATCTCATCGTCACCAAAGAATATATCCGGTAGAATTTGAAGCGAATCAATTTTATCAGAACTTGAATAAAGTATAGCATGATCTGAGGTTCGATAAACATCGTAATACTCTTCACCATATGTGTAAGCAAATAAGTGCTGTTTATCTGCTGCTAAGAGTATTCGAGGCTCAGGTGTCTCCAAAATTCCTATTTGGGTTTCTGATTTTAGATCAAACATAGCAACATAGAAGCGTGTATTATACATGTAGGCAATACTATTATTATCAACATGTAGCATATATGAATTTAATAAAGCGCTGGGACGCTCAATGATTCGTTCATCGTTGGTATTTAAATCCATCACCAATAATCCTTCCGGCTGATTTGCATATAAAGTATTAGTTGATTCCACATACTCCAATGTAGATGATGCTGTGTCGCCACTAAAACTATGTGTAATAGTTCCGGTTTCTAAGCTGAGTAATGTAGGTGTAGCTACACGAGGTTCTTCGGGTGATACATTTAAGTAAGCAAGCGACTCGCCATTGTTTACTATAAAGAGAAAGTCTTTGTTAATTGTTGTGGATAGGTTGGTCTTAATTGGTTTTTCAAATATCACTTCACTGTTTAGAATAGTGGAATAAGGAGCCGAAGAAACCCCATATAAACGGTTATAAACATTTAAATTATACGGTGCTAGTTCACCTTCTATTTCATTGAATTGAACTACGTTGATTCCTGTATAATGTGTTTCTTGACGCTTAACAAATTTCTCTCCGGTTATTGTTGATTCCAGAACAATCAGAATTGAATCAGATTTAGATTCAATATCAGTTTCAATTTCCAACAAAAGCCTGTTTGTGTCGTCATTCACTAAATCAACCCTATCAACCGGTTTTACTCCATCTTGCCCAATAGTGATCAGTTCTGTAGGTGTTTGATAGAAATCGTCTACTGCATACAGTTTGTATTCGGTAATAGTGAGAATATCTACCGGGTTTGGATCGGTAAAGGTGGAGTCTTGCACAGGTAAACGAGCAATCTCCTGATCTGTACGATCTTGCCTACGAACGATGACTACTTTTGCGTTCTCGGCAAGGATTTCATGATTCCATGTTAGAGTAACCTGTCTATTCGCATTCAAAAGTGCACTAAACTCGATGCTGGATTGGCGATGAATGAGCTCTTGAATTGGTGAGACCAATGTGTCACCAGTAGCGGTTTCAAATACATTGAAGATTTTAACTTGCTCAGTGATGTATTGATGCTCAGCTTGGTAGGCTAAAGAATCTACCGTGTTATTGACGTAAAAGTGGGGCGAAAAAGAATCCGTTTTAGGATCATATCGATCGATTCTCGTTTTAGAATATTTGGTTGTAGGTAGCCCCCAATTAAGTATGTACGTTGAATCTGATACGTCAAACCTTAAACTAGGTGAGTGTGGGGCCGGCACTGAGTAGAAAGGAGAATTTGAATCTACAGGATTATCATCTACAAACGTAGGCGTTTGCTTACAGCCAAAGATTGAGGAAAGCAAGATGATACAGAAGACAGTGTTTTTCATCGAAAGTTCCGGGTATACTTAATTGCGGCAGTAGAAACGCCGAAATTTTCCTGATAGATGAGTCTGATATTTTGTTTGTCACTTTCACGTAATAACCCAAATCCATTTTTAGGTTTCTTAAAACCACGAAAGGTTGTGTAAGCGTAAAATAAACCAGCGGTTAAATAGGAGATATTTAATTTAAGTGAACGATTATCCAGCGTTTTGAGCTGAGCATTTATTTCATTTCGAAGAGCTGGAATTCGATCCTGCCTTCTCTCATTTTTGTATTTAACTACTAACTCATCGTATCTGTTATAGGCCCTTTCGTAGGATCTGTTTTGAACCCATACATTAAAAACAAGCATCGAGGTGCCCATCAGAGTTAATGCTGCTTTTCCGGGTTCACCATTAGCATAGAAGCCACCACCGGGTACAAACTTAACTACTTTAGGGATTTGATCCGGGTCTTTATTGAATCTGAAAATTTCGTTGTGTTTTACAGAGCGAACTATCAATTCTTTTTCCAGTGAGCCTTCATTAGGATGCACCATTTTTAAGCGATACACTCCCGGGTTTAACATTCCCTGCACAAATCCGGTACCTAACAAGGTGTCATTAATATATATCTCAGATTCTTTATCAGAATAGATAGTGAGATTTCGGTAGTTGGTTATGACCTCAAGAGATGATTTTTTCGGGTTTTTCTGGAAATCGATAACAGGCCGGAGTTCAAAAACCTGATCTTCTTGTATCAAAATAACTTGCTCAAAGTCATTCATGCCCTCCCAAACTAACCGAACATGATTAAACCCAACTTCGAGCGGTATTTTATCGCCTCTTTGATATAGCTTTACACCCTCATAATCGTGATTAGCAACCAAATAAAAGTTATCAAGATTGGTTGTGACCTGTACAAAACCTTGTTGAGCTTGAAGTGTACCGGGAAAAGCTAGTATTAAAATAAATAGAATACGCATGCACGAATCTAACAATAATCAATATAAAATAATGTATTTATCGCTAGATTTGCTCTGGGACAGACTAGCTTAATTCCCGAAGTTTTCCCATCCCCACGAGGGTTCGGGCGTAACTACCTCTTGAGTCAAATCGAATTCAACGGTAAACACACTAGATCTACCGATTCGCCGAAGATTGTAGGAATACACACTATCGTTCACAGTTACCCACCAAACGTTCGAAAAGGCATAAGGGATATTATCTTGTGTTTCCTGATCCGCAGGAAAGAGCTGCATGTTTGCTGTTCCTGCATTGGTGGAAGTACCGCCATACATGGTGATTTCATCGTCGCTCCCATCTTCCATCCTGTGATCATGTTTAAGCTCAATTCTGTTGTTCTTTTTGGTGAATATCCAAGTACGTGAACGGTTTTCGCCAACATTAAACGGCACTAGTATTCGATTGTCATCACAGGAAAGAACGTGCATAACCAAATTCTTGCCCGAAAATCCATCAACTGGATCGGTTACCAATTGGCCTTGAAAAGCTTTGCCGCAATGTGATGAAAGGTTGTTCCAAAATTGTTGTGTGCTTTCATCAAATTCGAACTCGGGAGATTCAAGTTTTGGAGTATTTGTACAAAATGAGAACAAAAATGATATCGAGAAAAGAACAAGTATTTTATTAGCCATTAATTATCAGTTGGTCTTAGTTAAGAATCTTAACGCAGTAGTTAATAAAAAAACTGAATCTAATCCTTATTAATAAATTTCAGGTGAACCCTAAGTATAGAAAGAAGGAGTAAGGTTAAATAAGTGGTTACTTTTCGAAAGTGTTTACATCTGAAAAAAAAGTACACAAAAAAAGCCGACCACAACTCAATGTTGGTCGGCTAATATCATCTACAGACGGCTATTACCCCATTTGCACTTCCAAGCTAAGTGATTGAAACGGCTTGCTCAATGGTGGCTTTTACGTAATTTATGTACGTATAAATACGTAGTTGCTGTGATAAGACAGGAAATCAAACCAAATGTTTGTTTTCCAACGCGTATCGAACGAGAGCAGGAGTGTTCTTCAACCCTAATTTTTTTAAGAGATTCGTACGATGCTTATCAACCGTTCGTGGGCTAATAAAAAGTTTGTCAGCAATTTCGGTACTTGTGAGTCCATCTACCAAAAGACCTAATACCTCGCGTTCGCGTACAGTTACATGTTTTTTGCTTTTCCTCATTTTGGCTAGGCGCATATACTCGCGGGTCATCATGTGGGAGAATTGTTTACCCAGAAAGTTTTCGCCACCGGCTACTTTAGTAGCTGCATCTATAAGTTCTATACGATGAGCTGATTTTAGTAAAAGTCCCTGCGCACCAGAATCTAAGAATTGATTGAGAACTTCGTCGGCATCGGAATCAGTAAGCATTAATATTTTTGCCTCAGGAAACCGAGCAATCATTTTATTGGCAAGTTGAATCCCATTAATCTCGGGCATCTCGAACGAGAGTACACATAAGTCCGGCTTTACGCTTTCGAAAGCGGTTAAAATCAAGGCGCCATTATCTACTTCGCTGCACACTGTAAAGTTTGCATCGCATAAGATGGAACTAAGCCCATGCCGAAAAATTTCGTTGCCGTCCGCAACAATCGTTTTGATTGTGCCCATTTGAGACCTCCCCAGGCTCAAAATGAATTACAATTTGCGTAGATGGACAACCAATGTAGCTAAAAAATGACGAATGCCACAAAAATTATATTTCATTCTAAAAGTGATTGTAACCACAAGATGGAAAAAATCTTAGTATAAATGCACTCAAACAAGCGATTCGTTATATAGTTGTGTATTTTCAGCGCCTTTCAACATCGTTAATCACTCGACGATTCATCGAATATTTATCATGACTTTTAAAAGAACACATACTTGTGGCGAGCTTACTGCCAGTAACATCGGGGAAGAAGTAATTCTAAATGGCTGGGTTGGTCCCCGCCGAGATTTAGGCGGTGTAATTTTTATAGATTTACGCGATCGCTACGGTATTACCCAAATTATTTTTACTGAAACGGATGAGACGCTACATGCCAAAGCGGAAAAACTACGCGCAGAGTACGTGATTGGCATTAAAGGAAAAGTGATTGCTCGAGGTGATGAGAATAAAAATCCCAATCTAACTACCGGGGAAATCGAAATTGAAGTAACTGAGCTCGAGATTTACTCAGAAGCAGATACCCCACCGTTTGAAATAAAAGATGGTATCGCTACTAACGAAGAAGTGCGTTTACGATATCGTTATCTGGATCTTCGCCGGCCAGAGATGCAGGAAAAGCTAATGTTGCGTTCAAAAACGTATCAGGCAGTGCGCGCATTCTATCATACGCATGATTTTGCAGAAGTGGAAACACCCGTTTTAATGAAAAGTACACCGGAAGGCGCACGCGACTATTTGGTGCCAAGTCGTGTGAATCCGGGTAAGTTTTTTGCGTTGCCTCAATCTCCTCAAACCTACAAGCAGTTGTTGATGGTTTCGGGATACGATCGATATTTTCAAATTACAAAATGTTTCCGGGATGAAGATTTACGTGCAGATCGCCAGCCTGAATTTACGCAAATCGATGTTGAGATGAGCTTTGTAGATGAAGAAGCTATTTTCGAAATGCACGAAGGCCTCATCAAAAATATTTTTAAAGAAACGATCGGGTTAGAAATTGAAACTCCCTTTCCCCGCATGACCTACGATGACGCTATGAGCACGTACGGCTCCGACAAACCGGACACTCGTTTTGGTCTCGAGTTTGTGGATTTCTCTGATATTGTGAAGGATGCAGAGTTCAAAGTATTCTCAAACACCGTTAAAAATGGCGGCGCTGTTGTAGGGATAACCATTCCAGGTCAAGGCGAAATGGGGCGTGGTGCAATCGATCGTTGGACTGAGCGTGTGAAAAAAGAAACCGGAGCAGGCGGTTTGATTTACATCAAAATGCAGGAAAGTGGCGTGCTTTGTTCGGTTGCTAAATTCCTTACTCCGGAAATTGTGGATCAAATGGTGGAAGCATCCGGAGCAAAAACAGGCGATCTTGTCTTCTTATTAGCAGGACCAAAACCATCGGTTTTAGAGCAACTTGGAGCTCTGCGTTTAATGGTGGGCGAAGAGTTTAATCTGATTAACAAAGAGGCATTTAATCTACTTTGGGTGACTGATTTCCCATTATTAGAGTGGGATGAAGAAAGTCGACGTTATCATGCGATGCATCATCCGTTCACTTCGCCAAAAGAGGAAGACATGGACAAACTTGAATCTGATCCTGCAGCAGTAAAAGCTCGCGCTTACGATTTGGTGATGAACGGTTCAGAGATCGGCGGGGGATCGATTCGGATCCACAATCGAAAGGTGCAAGAACAAATGTTTAAACTGCTTGGAATTGGGCAGGAAGAAGCGGAGGAGAAATTCGGATTTTTGCTTGATGCTTTTAAATACGGCGCACCTCCACACGGCGGAATTGCACTTGGGTTAGATCGAATTGTAATGTTGCTGACCGGCGCAGGAAGTTTACGTGATGTAATCGCCTTTCCGAAAAATCAGCGTGCACAAAGTATGATGGATAATTCACCGGCTGAGGTGGAAAAAGATCAATTGGATGAGTTACACATCAGCCTGAAACGAATTGTAAAATAGTTGTTTTAGCCACGAAAACACTAAACCACAAAATTGGCAAAGTGCTGTATAAAACGGTCTGACGGTTTTTCGTCTGACCGATGGTTTAGTGAATTCATCATCTGTGATTTTTGTGTTTCTGTGTCAAAAAAGTTCGAATTATTTTCGTGATTTAGTGCTTTAGTGGCTTACATTGAATCATCAAATAAAAGAAATGGAGTACATGTGAAAACAGCGGGTATCGACGGTTGTAAATTAGGATGGATCCTCATCAGTTTTACCGAGGGAGAGGAAAAGTACCAAGTAATTGAAAAAACCGAGGATTTAACCTCCATATTTGAAGAGTACGACCGTATTTTTATTGATATGCCCATTGGTTTGGAAGATGAAGAATACACTCGCGAGTGTGATCGGTTGCTTCGTAAAGAACTGGGCGCAGATTATGCTTCTTCGGTTTTTAGCCCGCCAATTCGTCCCGCTCTGGAAGCTCCGAGTTACGCCGAAGCCAATATGACTAGCTTTGAGTGGACTGAAAAAAAACTGTCGCTGCAGGCGTGGAATATCACTCCGAAAATTAAGCTCATTGATTCAATACTCAGAAAAAACGAGTCATTAAAAAGTACAGTACTCGAATCCCATCCCGAATTACTATTTCAGAAGTTAAATGGTGGGATGATTTTTCAGAAAAAGAATTTGAAAAAAGGGATTCGCCATCGCTTAGAGTTACTTCGTGATCAGGAACCCATAGCTGACGATTTTTTCCGTGATATCAAAGAAGAATACCGCCGTGCTGATGTTGGAGAAGACGATATAGTTGACGCCATGGTATTAGCATATTACGCTAAGCAATCCGAGAAAAAAGGGCTTAAAACCATTCCCACTGAAGTAGAACATGATTCCGAAGGCTTGCCAAAAGCGATTCACTATGTTTAGCTATGAGCTATGAGCATAGGTCACATCCTGAAATAGGTTTACACAAAACATGATAGCAATGAACAGTAAACCACGACGAATTACCCATCGATACAGTGAAGCATTTAAACTTCAAGTGATTGAACAAATAGAGCGAGGGCGTTATACTGCCTATGAAA
>JAEPQH010000010.1 GCA_017640605.1 Balneolaceae bacterium
AGCCGATCAAACGTTGGAAACAACGGGCTAAGAGTTATCCCGAAAAAACTAAGATAGAACCCTAGATGAAAAAGTGTTAACCTTATTCAGTTTTAGTGATTAAATAAACAAAAAACTGTCAACCTAAATCAGGAAAAGACGCACCCCAAACTTTCCCTCCTCGAGGAGGGATTATCTACCCAAAAACAAATAAACCACCTCACATCAGGGAGGTGCCAACCTCGAAATGTGGTATAAGCCACAATAACAAAAATCGGTCTGACAGACTTTTGCCGTCAAACCGATCATTCTTAATTGAATAATTATTAATTGATAACTGAACCTATTCCACAGGTTGTTCTAAGAACTCCGGACGAACAGTTAGCAATGGAACCTGCAAATGTCGTGAAACTTGTTCTGCAGTTGAGCCAATAAATACGCGGGCTAAACCGGTACGTCCATGTGTGCTCATTACTACCAGGTCAGACTCATCATTTGCAAAATCAGTGATTTCACGATGTGCGGAAATACCTTTCACAACTTTTGTATGCAATTCAACGGAAGTTACATGATCATTTTCTGAAGAAACGAGTACATCTTTGTAAGTAACTCCGGTTCTATGAATACCAAGATTGTATTGATCATGCTCATCTAAATACTCCATCAAACGAGTAATTAAACTATCATAAATAGCATCTTCATCAATAGAAGTTGGAACATACGGTACCATATCACTGCCGGCAGAATACAACTCAATCACATTAAAGAGTACAATCTTTGCTTTAAATTCCTTGGCTAGTTCAAAGGCAGGGATTAGAGAAAAGAACGAACCATCCGAGAAATCAATCGGCACCATAATGGTGTGAATGTTTTTTTCTGAGATCACCTCATTCACAGAAAGTACAGGAACGCGGCTATGACGTATTACTTTTTCTGTAGTTCCACCTAATAAGTGAAGCGTATCATGTTCGCCTTTCGCCGACATCAAAATTAAGTCGTATTCTTCTTGTCGAGACTGATTTACAATCGCTTCAGAAGCTTTTCGCTCCACATTTGTGAAGATTTTACCACGATATTCTTTTTTGATGTATTTCTCGGCGAGCATTTCGAGCTGCTCGTGTGCGCGTTCTAAGCAATGTGGATATAAGTGCTTTTCAATCGAAAATGGCACACCAAGCGGATCCATACTCTCATGGAAGTATTTCATCAAAGGAACGGTATGCATCAAATCAACCGTACATCCATAAAAATCAACCATATTACCGGCTGACTGTATGGCTTTAATCGAACGTTCCGAAAAATCGGTTGGGACAAGTATATGTTGAACTTTCATGATAACCTCCATTTTAAAGTTGGATTTCTCTCACTTTAAAGGTGTTTAAAAATCATGAAGGATTCATGAAGAATTTTTCGAATCCCCTTTTTTGAACTAACTCAGGCTACTTTTTTCTCCCGTAATCGATCTAAACCACCTACCATTACTACCCCGATAATCATCCCAATTACACCACCCCAAACATTTGGTGCATCATCAGCACATGAACCGATACTTCCGGGTATGTATGGCTCAGTACGAATCAATTTCTTTTTGATGGTGAGCACTTCAATACCTTCGGGAGTATTTTCACCAAGGCGATTAAATTCCGGCAAATTTTCGTTTGGATTGGCTCTCAAATCAATCACAAGCTGAGCATCCGGGGCCATTATTTCTGTCTCTCGAACTTGCTCAACGTATTCTCTGTGTTGATAAGGCCAGATCACAAATAACGATCCGATCATAAAACCAATAAGTACCGCAATTGTTTGAGAATGAAACTTGCCCAGCAACCATGATAAAAATCTCGAAAAAGTGGCAATCCCTACAATGGTCCCTAGTGTAAATGGTGCAATATTGATAATACCTGTAATTGGATCGCTGCCCCAAATTAAACTGATGTTGGTAAGGATGTATTCATATTTTCGCATAATCAGTAGCAAAAATGAGCCGGAAATTCCGGGTAGAATCATCGCGCTAATAGAAATAACGCCCGTCAAAAAAACAAAAGCCGGATGATCCGGAGTATCCGTCGGTACGAGATTCACAATCCATAAACCTATTCCAAGTCCAGCCAGCAGAAATACTCCCTCCTGCCACCTAAATTGACTCTGCTCTTTGATTAATATGTAAATAGAGCCAACAATTAATCCAAAGAATAACCCGTATACGATTTCAGGATGGGTGAACATATAAATTTGGAGGGGTACCACTTTGGTAAAAAAGACAGCTGCACTAAATATTCCGGTAAATAAAGCTACCAGAAACAACCAATGTAATTCACCAAATGCTTCCTTTAGATTGAAGCGAAACAAGCTTTTAACAAATTTGACATCTACGCTCTTTATGGCATTCAATAATCGCTCGTAAATATCCAGAATCAACGCCATAGTACCACCACTTACGCCGGGAACTATATCTGCCGACCCCATCAAAAAACCTTTTATCGTTAGTATCGGCGCTTCTTTAATCGTGGTTTTGTCGGCATTTTGATTAGCCGATTGCTGCTGGTTTTCTATTTCCATCCCTTTTCGCCAATTAGTGGCACAAATTTAAAATTATCAAGTTCTTCCTGTTCATATTCCGTTTCCGAAACGCGGATTATCCGCAACATCACTTGTGTTTTGTCATCGCCTACCGGTATCACTAGTTTACCTCCGATGTTTAGCTGCGCAATCAAATCTTGTGGCACAACCGGGGCACCCGCTGTAACCACGATTCCATCATAAGGTGCATAGGTACTCCATCCCAAAGTTCCATCGCCCGCTTTTAGCATCGCACGATAGCCGTGCTGTTGAAGATGTTTTTTTGCCCGATGATACAACTCATTATGCCGCTCAACACTGTACACATCGGCACCCATTTCGCACAATACCATGCACTGGTAACTCGAGCCCGTTCCGATTTCCAAGATTTTATCACTTTTCTTTATTTCCAGCAATTCTGTCTGCCGCGCTACCGTGTAAGGTTGAGAGATGGTTTGCCCCATGCCAATGGGTAGTGCAGTATCCTGATAGGCTTTATTATGTAAGCCGGAATCGATCAGAGTATGCCGGGGGATTTTACCAATCGCCATCAGCACTCGTTCGTCTTGTATTCCCTTTTCCCGCAATAATTCAACTAATTTCTGACGCGGGCGCACAAATCGGCGATTTTCGAGCAATGTACCAGTGTTTTAGATGAGTGATTTACTCGCCAATAATAGCCAAACTTTTGCTCTTTTTTTATGCTGATTTAAGCTATTTAGTCTGTTTCTAAATTTTCTATTTACGCGGGTGAAATTGCAGGAATTGCTACCTTGGTATATGGACTTTTTCTCAGAACCAATAGCGCTCGTTTTTTGGTATTCGTTGCTAACCGCTGTTGCAACCGGAATTGGAGCTCTTCCTTTCTTTTTCATTAAAGATATTTCCGATTCATTTCTTGGTAAATCGAATGCAGTTGCTGCCGGATTGATGCTATCAGCAAGTTTTAGCCTCATATTCGAAGGATATCAGGAAGGGGAATGGATGACCATTTTTGGGATGATTGCCGGTGTTATTCTTGTTATTGGTGCCAATCGCTGGATGGAACATAGTTACGAAGTAGATGTAGGGGATTTGGTTGGTGCCGGAACCAAGAAAATGTTGCTCTTCCTCGGAATTATGACGGTCCATTCCTTTGCTGAGGGCGTTAGTGTAGGCGTTTCTTTCGCGAATACTATGGAGTTCGGGATTTTTATCGCCATTGCCATTGCTATCCACAATATTCCGGAAGGATTAGCTATTAGCCTGGTAATGGTTCCAAAAGGAACCAGCCCCATTAAAGCGGTTTGGTGGAGTATTTTCTCCAGTCTTCCCCAACCGTTAATGGCAATTCCAGCTTTTTTATTCGTAGAAACCTTTCGTGAATACCTCCCATTCGGTTTAGGTCTGGCCGCAGGTGCCATGATCTGGATGGTATTTTCTGAATTACTTCCTGAGGCCCTTCAAAAATGCAAACCTCATGCAATTGGCTTTTGGGTTACCCTTTCAATAATTGCTATGGCTGCGTTCCAGATTTTAATGAGCAATTTGTAAAAAAACTTTAGTAAAAGGCATTACAGCCAGTGGTTTATAAAGTTTTGCAATCGTTGGTCGATGTTAGTGATACTTTTTTTGTTAAGCGACCAAAATTAACATCAGCAGAATTACTTTGGCTAAAAAAATCATTTACTTATTTGCCCTATTATTAATTTCCAGCACATATTACATACAAGCCCAGGAAAGCCCTACCCTTGTTTCTTCAAAAGATTCCGAAACCATTAATGTTTTTCTCGATTGCCGTGGTTGTGATGATAATTTCATCATCACTGAAACACGTTTTGTGAACTTTGTACGCGATCAGGGCTTGGCTGATGTTCATATTTTAGTGATTCGCCAAAGAACTTCAAATGGCTCACAGTTTCTTATCGATTACATCGATCAACGCCTGCCCGAAAAGCCTAAAAAAGAAATTCTCCTCGATACCTACAGTTTTCAAACGGATGAAGAAATAAGGAATGATCTCGTTAGTGTTATCAAGCTAGGGTTGATTAGCTATTTAACTGATTCTAAGATTCTATCGCAACTCAGTGTCGCTTTCGATCCCCAAGTAAGCACAGAGGCTAATAAGAGCCTAGAAGGAGATGATCCCTGGAATAATTGGGTTTTTGAATTTGGTGTTGATGGCAATGTAAACGGGCAGGAAAACGAGTTACGGTACAATCTTGGGGGCGATGGAGAAATTCAACGAATAACCGAAGAGTGGAAAATTAGATTAAATTTTTGGGGTAATTATAATCGCCGAGCCCTAACCGAAGAAGAGGAAGTGATCGAAAACAATGACACAAGCTTGGTAGAAACAACCCGATACTTCGATCGATCAAATCAAAACTACTTCGGCTTGGTTGCAAAAACTATCGACGATCATTGGTCGGTTGGATTTTACACCCGTTACCGCAGCGATACCTTCCAGAATATCGATAGTCAAATTGGAATCACTCCGGCTATAGAGTATAGTTTATTTCCATATAGAGAATTTACTCGGCGTGAAGTAACTGCTCGCCTTGGGCTTATGACCAGCTATTACAGCTACACTGAAACAACGGTTCTACTCAAAGACGAAGAATTTCTTATCAGACCGGAAATTGATCTGCGTGCCGATTTCACTCAACCTTGGGGAAGTTTTAGAGCAGGACTAGAAGCCGGTGCTTTTCTCCATGACCTAAGCCTTAACAGATTCGAATTTGATACCCGAGTAAATCTTCGAATCTCTAAATATTTATCAGTTTTCCTGAATGGACGGTATAATATTATTTCTGATCAAATTTCACTTCCAGCCGGAGATTTGTCTACAGAAGAAATTCTAGCCGGAGTGCGACAGCAGGCAACTTCATACAGCTTTAGCGGTTCCTTCGGGGTGTCTGTTCAATTTGGTTCTATTTATAACAACATTGTTAATCCAAGGCTTTAGGTCATAGGTTTTTACCCCAGGTCAAGATCTAACAATTGTATAACATCTATGCCAATGCCTGTGTAAGCTGACGTAGATTGGTTAGTTTTGATGAATACATCTTTAAAAAACTTTCTTATGCGCTTTTTACTTTTTCTTGCTCTTTTATTGATTTCAATACCTTTGGCGGCACAGCAAATTCCTGACGATCCTTATAAAGTAACCCCAATTCTTATCAACACCACCATACCCGATGTTACTGTAAAAACAGTAGCTGGCGAAGACATTTCGTTGCACGAAGTGGTTAAAGAAAAACCCACAATTTTTGTGTTTTATCGCGGTGGATGGTGCCCTTACTGTAGCCGGCACATGGCCGAACTTGCTCAGGTTGAGGAAGAACTCATCGATTTAGGATTTCAAATTGCAGGCATAAGTGTTGATAGACCTGAAGTGCTCCGAAAAACACTTACCGATGTGAAGCTAGATTACATGTTGCTTTCCGACAGCCCGGCCAATGCCATCAAAGCTTTTGGATTGGCATTTACTGTCGATCAGGCAACGGTAACCCGATATAAAGAAGTCGGCATCGATCTGGAAGCTGATTCAGGATATGATCATCACATCCTCCCGGTACCGGCCGTGTATTTTGTGGATACCGATGGAAATATTGATTTCCAGTATGTGAATCCCAATTACAGAGAACGCATTTCCGGTGAGATTCTAATGGCTGCTGCTCGAACATTTATGGATTCTAAAGCAGACTAATTGGTCGTTCGTTGATGTTCTGCGTATCTTTAGGGCATGTCAGAACTCATTCAACAACCCCGCAAAATCACTGATTTAAAAACCCTGAACAAAGAGCAACTACTCGCTTTTTGTAAACAATTAGGTTTACCTCGATTCCGGGCAGATCAGATTTTTCAATGGCTGTACCAAAAAGGCGTTTCCTCTTTCGATGAAATGACCAACCTATCCAAAGATTTGAGAGAGAAACTCAAAGAAGTGGCTACCATTAATCGGATTGAACCAGCTGCTCAGCAAAAGTCGCAGGATGGCACCATAAAGTTTTTATTTAAGCTGAATGATGAGGAAAAAGATTACAAAGTAGAAGCTGTTTTGATCCCCGACTTTTATGATGATGGCGTCGCCAAACGACTCACAGTATGCGTTTCCTCACAAGTAGGATGCGTGTTCGGCTGTTCGTTCTGTGCCACCGGAAAAATGGGATTTTTTCGAAATTTGAGTCATGGCGAAGTGGTCGATCAGGTACAATACATCAACGAAGTAGCGGAAGCTGAATACGGTAAGAAAATCACCAACATTGTGTATATGGGGATGGGCGAGCCATTGCACAATTACAAAACAGTAGTAAACTCAGCCGATATCATTTCTGATCCACTCGGAATCGATTTATCTCCGAAACGGATTACAGTTTCAACGGTGGGTTTAACCAAGCAAATAAAGCAATTAGCTGATGATTCAGAGCCGTTCAATCTGGCCATTTCCCTTCATGCTCCTTCCGATGAAAAGCGGGATAAAATCATGCCCATCAATGCATCTATGAATCTCGATGCTTTGGAAGATGCTGTGCGATATTATCATCGAAAAACAGAAAAGCCCATCACCTACGAATATTTATTATTTGATGGCTTTAACGATACTAACGAAGACGCCAAAAATCTGGCAAAGATTGTGAACTGGGCTCCATCTAAGGTGAATATCATCATGTACAATAATGTGGCTGGTGTTGAGCTACAACGCGCTCGGGAAGATCGCCTGAATCGCTTTATGAAAGCTTTGTTAAAGCATGGAGTTCGAGCAACCGTTCGCCGTTCCCGCGGCGATGACATCGACGCCGGTTGTGGTCAGCTTGCCATTCGGGAAGGTGCACCGAAGGGGAAGACGATTGCGAAAGCCTGAACAATTTTCAATATCCAACAAGGAATATTCCATAATTAAAAACCTGCCTTCCTTTTATAGTTTTTTAATTCAAGGGTGCCGTTTCCGACCACATGAAATTGGAATGCCTACGCTCTATAAACCACTTATTGTTTTCTTTCACATATTCATCATTATAACGAACACCCATAGTTCGTTTTTCACGTATCCCTTCATTTTCGCTAATCAATACAACTAAACAATATGCTATACCGGTAGCATTGGTACCGTTTATTTCTACAGTTTGCTGACCATTTATGTGATATACAGTTTCAAAGTTTGCTAAAAAACCGGAAAAGGCATCACCAATCTCTTCTCTTCCATTAAAAACGCTACCCATATTTCCGTTACTGCTGCTTTGAACTACGGCATCTTCCGTGAATAATAGTAATTGAGCCTCTACATCTTTTACATCTGCTAAATTTGAAAATTCATCAACCAAGGTTTTCAGCGCCATTTTATCTTCGATTAACTGAAGTTGTTGAAGTGTTTCTTGGTTTGAAGATGGTGCACAGTTTAAAAGTAGAATAATTAATGCGGTTATGGTTGTTGTAATTTTAATCATTGGAATATGCGTTTTATTTAGTGAGATCTGAATTCTGTTGGACTTTGCTCTAAGTGCTTCTTAAAAAAATTGCTAAAATGAGTTGTTTCTTTAAAACCCAGAGAAAAAGCGATTTCCGAAATATTCCAAGTACTATTGCGTAGCATGGTTTTAGCTTCACGTAATAATCGCTCGGTTATTAAAGTTGAGGTTGTTTTTCCGGTTGCTTCTTTAAGTGCTCTATTTAAGTGGTTGGTATGCACATTTAAATGATGGGCAAAATCAGATGCATTTTTAAGGGCTATACTTTTATTTACATCATCAACAGGAAACTGTCTTTCAAGTAAATCATCAAACAGCATGTGAATTCTGGAAGATGCGTTCAGTTCGTTCTTTTTATTCATGCGGAGTGAAGATTCAGTTTTCATCGCAAAATGAATAAGTTCTAGAACTTGATTCCGTAGAACATCAAATTTGTGCACATAATCTGATTCGATTTCATTAAACATTCTTTCAAAAATAGAAATCACATCCAGCACCTGAGCATCCGTTAACTCAAACACATGATTTCCTGTAGGTTGATAAACCGAGTATTCTGTGATTTGTGTTTGATTAATGAAAAATTCGTCATCAAATATGCAGTAAATACCACCTTTGATGGCCATAAAATTATCCCACTTATAAGGAATCATCGGATTGGAAAATACGAGTGCTTGCTTGTTTACATGAACCACCCTGTCAGCATAAAAAATATCTGATTTCCCTTCGATGAGCATGATTTTATAATAATCTCGACGGCGATATGGGATGGTACGAACTTCCCCTTCTTTAAATGGTTCAACCCTGAACAAATTGAAATGACCTATTTCTTTACTTAACGATTCGGGTATGCTTCCGAATTTGTATTCATAGAGTTCTTTGATGGACTCCGGTTTTTTCATTTTATATCCTCACTAGAATGGATTTAACCAATAGGTCAATTTAAGGTTGATGGATCGAAATTGTGGGATCAGTCCATCCGGTATATAATTATCGTTATAGACCAAAAATAAATCGGAAAGTGGAGCAAAACGCCATTGTAATCTTGAGTTAACTCCAAGGTTATCCCTCTGGTTACTGTATTGTATCAACGTTGACCAAAATACTGACTTTGAAAATGTTACATCAACCACTGGACTTAATAATAAATAATCAGCATCCGGGTAAGGATTTGGCAATCGAATTTGGTCGTAGCGGACATTCATTCCAAGATTTACCCATGGTTGAAATCTAAATCCAGCATCAATACTGTAGGTATAAGCATACCCATTAAAGAATTCACCTAACTGAGTGGAAAGTTCAAAATTTAATACTTTTGCTCGATTAGAGGTGTAATCTAAAGTAACTCGGTTGAAGTTATAATCGGTATTTCCAGGGATTGGAATTGCGCCGGAAGTTCTTGTTGGGTCGAAAGCTTTATTTAGAAAGATAAACTCATTACGAGCTCCTGCCGTAAAGGTAGATTGATTTTTGAACTCCGCTACATATTGAAATCGAAGTAGTTGCTCGATTCTTTTGTAATTATCAGTTGGCTGCCAGAATGTAACTGATAAGAGATCAACACTATGGATATTTACAAATCCCGAAGATGGATAAAAACTGCGACCTAGTAATATTCCGTTTTTAAAGAAATCGGTTCTTGGAACAAAACCAAGATCTGCGGTGAAATCTTGATCAACAAAAACAAAATCCAAAACCGCAGTATAATTTCTGGAATTATATGTTGCAGTAGCCTGAGCTGAATAATTACCCTTTGAATCATTTGGCTGGAAGGATTTATGAGCGTAGAATTTACCTGTCCATTTGTTATCTACCGAGGCTAAATTGAAATCTGCGCCAACTACACGATTATATTCGTCAGCTGAGGTTTGAAATTCGTAATTGTCTAGTGTTTGTCGGTTTACAATGAAGAACCCCATATTTGATCTACTCAATACTTTTCGTTGAAATGCAAGCATCATGTTGTTGTTTGATGCAATTTCATTTCTTCGATCTTCAGCCGTTTGCAGATTTAATAAACCTATACGCCATTCTTCATTAAGTTTACCACTTAACCTTGCCCCACCAATAATATCATTTTGAATAAGGTTACCTGTAGTGTCCCTAGCAAGTCCAATTCTTCTAGAGAAAAAAGGGCGCGCTTCATTAAACGTATTACCAAAGCTCCCAAATAAGTCGTTATTATCGATAAAAAATTGTCTACGCTCAGGCAAACGAAGTTCAAAACGGGTCAGATTAGTAAAAATGTCATCAACCTCAACCGTTGAGAAATCCGGATTAACAGTAAGATCGAGATTTAACCCAGTTCCGATTGCGATTTTTACATCACCACCAAAGTTAATTTCTTCCTTAGTAGTATTGGTGGCTGAATTGTTTTGTGCAAGTGTATTTATATAAGGAATGACGGCAATTGGAGGTTTGGAGGCACCAAGTGGTTCCTCAAACTCTAGCGTACCCATAAATGCTAAACTTGATAATAATTGATTCTGCGGTACGCTAGCCCAAGCACTTTGCTCATTGGTTTGCAAATCCCATCGGTAAGTCTGAAATCTCCATATGGTACTACCTTCTTCAAATTTAAGGCTTGAAAATGGAATAGCAATTTCAACTACATAATAATCATCAAAAGTTGTGCTTTCAGCAGTCCATTTTGCATCCCAGGAAGTTTCAAAGCCTGAACCTCCCTCCGAAACTAACACATCTCTTTGTACACCATATGGAGTTACCCCAAATAAAAAAGCATTTGCTCCATCCCTGAATGTATCAAACACAAGTGAAACGTTGTCGTTAGAAATACCACTGAAATCCCGTTTTAAACTAGAAATAACAAAGTCATCGTCCTGAACAAAAGCAGTAATACCTACATAAAGATGCTGCTCATCATACCCGATTTTAACTATGGTTTGGCTCGAAGCTTTGATTGAATCCGATGGGAAGTATTGCCAGAAATCACCAACATCATTTAAATCATTCCAAAATGGTTCATCAAGTAGCCCGTCAAGTGTAACTTTTTGATCTATTTTTTTTGCTAATACTTTTTGAACATTGGATTGAGCAAGTGATAAATTCGAGAATAATAATGAAATAGAAAAAAGAGATAAAAAAAACTTCATTGGATCTATCCGAGTTTGTTTAAGACTGATAGAATTTAAAAGTCATTAAACCCAACTAATTACAGCGATCAAACCAACTCTTACAAAATTCAAACAAGCGAAGTTTTTTTAGTCTAACGGCTTGAGTCCGTCTGACCGACGGATTTGACTCCCATACTATGTTAACCGAATAAAAGTCATCCCGCGGCGAAGCATGTATAACGAAGCTAACAGCGTAGTTTTAGCCGGGATCTTAGATAGTTTAAAAGCTAGAGCCACTCGCCGAATATCAGATTCCTGCCACACCTGCGTTTAAACTTCGGAGTGCATACTTTCGCTGGAATGACATGATCCTTTTAATCTGGTATAGTGCATTAGAGACCTAACTAAAATCGAACAAATAACGATTAACAATCAACGATTAACGAAAACTAGTCCCAAGAACCATACATCGCATTTGGTAGAATCAAAATCTCTCTGCCTTGTAGCTGTAGAAATTCATCAAGATTAACGTTCTCTTGAGTGGTGAACAAAAAGTCTTTGATGTTATCACCTACTTGCATTACAACTGCTAACGAGCGATTCCAATTTCGTTTTGCTGAAGGGTGACTTTCCCAACAATAGGAACTCTCTCCAGTAAGGATTTGATTTCTCCGCAGATCTTTATCATTCACAATGCCCGGATTTTCAACCGACGCTCTGTCTTCCTGCGATCTTCCCATAATACACGTATTTATTCGATTGATCGGATAGCCCAATTTCTCCAGATTTGCCCACGTGTGAGTATCCATTTCGCGATCGCGATTGGTAATCAGAGCAATTTGTCCACCCATAGAAAGTACGAGTTCAACAAAGGCTTTTGAGCCGGGGACTTCTGTTGCTTCTTCCTTCATCACCCATTCGTTCCAGCTTTCGGGGGTAAATGAAAGTCCGGCCACATCTCTACTATAGTTGTACATACTATTATCCAATAGCGTCTCATCCACATCCATGATTACCACCCATGGCTCATTATCCGGAATTAATGATTCCAGATTTTCTGAAGCCATTTTGTAAAGCGAAGCTGTAATTAACTGATATTCAGCACTGTTTTGAGTCCAACGAACCGCTGTACTTGGGGGATAAGTTTCAGTAAGATTGAAGTTCAAATCCAGCCCTACCGGACAGTGATCGCTCAGCATGTCATCTTCGGTCATGTTTTCATCCGTAAAGAAAAACACAGCCTCACTTCCTTCTTCATAGTATTTCAGTGCCGTTGAACCTACCAATACATGATCGATAGGCGCCGGATACCGAGGATGACATCCACTTAGATTTGCCATACTGCTTCTAAGTTCGTTGGCAGTTCCATTCATTGTAGTCAAATCAGACCAAAATCGATTTCCCGGTTCCGCTAGACGATGGTTGAAATCACCCAGAACTACGAATCCTGTTCCATTTTGAATGCGCTCTTCCATCCAGCCATCCAAAATAGGTGCTTGTTGTTCGTAAGTTTCGCAGGCGTCACGATTAGAAGTTGAATAATCGTTCACAAAACATCCTGATTTCATGTGTACATTCAATACCTCGATCGGCTCCGGACCATCTAATAATCGAATAACTAATCCGTAACGCAATCCCGGATTACCGAGAGCGAGTTCATCAAAACTGCCAATCTCTTCAAAATTTACGCCTTTGCGGATGGCGTACGCTACTTTTTGTTGGGTGGATGGTCGGCCACTTCCTCTGCATTCATACGAACCGGAATCCGGTCGGTCCGACATCACAATAATCCATGAATCGGTAGGAAAAACCCGAGCAACAGCTTTTGCTGATTCAACTTCTTGCAACGCAACAACATCGGCATCCATGGTAGCTGCAAAAGCACGTAGTTTCTCATAATCAGCTTCTGTTCGAGCAACACATCCTTCACCGTCATTTTCTGCCAGATGCTCGATATTCCAAGCTACAACACGAATTTCATCTTTCGCGTTATCTTGAGCAAAAATCGTAGTCTGCAACCCAATAAAGAGCAGAATTAGAATCGAAAATTTCTTTGACATAGCTATCCTGATGTATCTTTGACTTTGACGTTGGGTGAACTTAAGAATCAAGTTCAATAGATAGAAGATTAATCAATAATGTGGAATATACGGCTGAATCTGGGAACCATTCCATCCAGCGACATCCAAACGATAAATGCTTTTCCAATGATATGATCTTTTGGCACAAAGCCCCAAAATCGTGAGTCTTCCGAGCTATCGCGGTTATCCCCCATTGCGAAATAATAATCTTGCTTTACGGTGTAGATGTTGGTGCGCTCACCGTTAATGATAAACTGATTCCCATCTTGGGTTACTTCATTTCGCTCATATCTCTCTATCAAATCTTTATATACGAACCAGTTCTGCGGAGTAAGTTCAATTTCCTGTCCTTCAAATGGAATTACAACCTCAGACAAATGATCGTGGTTGTTTTGCGATCTGGAGAAATTACCATCACTATTTACATACTGAGAAAGACGTTGATCTTCGTCAAATAAGAAATAATGTAACGTATCAACTTCCGGCCAAGAACGCACCGTGCTTGCCACTTCTTCGGTAAGATTTACTAGATACGTATTGGGTTCCTGCTGTTGGCTCACGTAACGCTCACTTCCACCGATGGTACCCGCACCAATAGATTTCATTTTAGCGTCACTCAATCGCACGCGATCATTCATTTTAATGATATGAAAGCGTTGCACTCCATCGTGCTCGGGTTCGCGTTCGCCATTTACAAACACAACTTTATCTCTTATCTCGAGCGTATCTCCTGCTACGGCGACAGCACGTTTTATGTAATTCGTTTTTTGGCTGATTGGTTTAGCTTCCCATGGCACATTAAATACAATAATATCATTACGTTTTACATCGCGAAATCCGGGTAAACGTGTGCTCGGGATTTTCACCCCCGGCAGACAAATTTGGGTGAAAGGAACACAAAACGCCATAGGAGTTCGGGCACCGTACGTAAGATTTGAAACGATTAGAAAATCACCAATCAATAAATCTTGCTCCATCGAACCGGTGGGGATTTTATAAGAACCAAAAATAAGCGCACGCAAAATTGCTGCTGCTATAAATGCGAAAACGAGTGCATCAAGCCATTCCCGTAACCATGATTTCGCCTTTTGTTCTTCATTATCAGCAGGATTATTATTGTTGCTGATAGTTTCTGAATGGGTTGTTTTGTTGTCTTCCAACGTGTCTTTTCTATTAATTTATTTTGAAATGCGTAGGGGTATCAATTTCTTCCTTCGCATATTTGCCGTCTTTATAACTCACTTTGTACCACTGTTCACGTTCAGGAGAGAAAAAATAGTCGACATATTCTTTTGGTTCGGCCTCAGTTACGGTGCGCGTAAGTGTTCGTTTCACTTCGGGCATTAAATCTATGTAACGGCTTGCTCCCACGTACACTAAGCCATCCGCAAATGGACCGTCAAGATCTAAAACCATCATTGGTATCGACCCATTTACAATAAACCAATATTCGAATTGAATGGCTTTACCGGCTCTAAATTTACCTTCACCCATCACATTTTCAATGGTTTTAGTTGGCTCCCCGTAGGCACTTTCGAGTCGGGCGCGTATTTCGATGGCAGGCATTCTATCCAAACTATTGTAGTTAAATCCTTGCCCGGTCCATTTTATCTCAGAAAAGCGATCTTGAAACTGATCGGCATTTTCTGCCTCTACTTTTAGAATTTGAGGTTCTTCAAATTGCGCCATTGCTGTTCCGGTTAATAGCGCCATCAGCACAAAAAATAATGCCAGTTGTTTTCTGATTTCTTTCATTTTCTATCTTCGTCATCCATTGAAAGCACAGCCAGAAACGCCTCTTGAGGTATCTCGACAGAACCAACCTGCTTCATTCGTTTTTTACCTTCTTTCTGTTTTTCAAGTAATTTTCGCTTACGTGAAATATCACCACCATAACACTTTGCGGTTACATCTTTACGTAATGCACGCACAGAGTCACGAGCGATAATTCTACTACCAATTGCGGCTTGTACAGCAACTTCAAATTGTTGTCGTGGAATTAGTTCCTTTAATTTAGCACAAACTTTCCTGCCTTGGTAATAAGCTTTATCGCGGTGAGTAATACTGCTCAATGCATCAACCTGTTCCGCATTCAACAAGATATCTAAACGAACTAAATCTCCTTTTCGGTATTCGATAAATTCATAATCGAGCGAAGCGTACCCACGTGTTCCTGATTTTAATTTATCGTAGAAATCAAAAACCACTTCTGCCATCGGGAGTTCGTACGTAATCTCAACGCGATTATTTTGCATAAAATGTTGATTCACATACACTCCACGTCGCTCTTGGCATAATTTCATAATCGGCCCAATGTAATCGGCCGGGGTAATCATGCTGGCTTTGATGTAAGGCTCGTAAATAGCGTCAATATCACCGGCCCCAGGCATCTGGCTAGGGTTATCAACCTCAATCACTTCGCCGGTTTCCAACTTCACTTCGTACTGTACGTTGGGTACAGTAGTGATGATATCAATATTGAACTCCCGATCGAGACGCTCTTGTACAATTTCCATGTGTAATAAACCCAGGAAACCAGCTCTGAATCCAAAACCCAGTGCTTTCGAGGTTTCAGGCTCATAGCTTAGTGAAGCGTCATTCAGCTGAAGTTTTTCAAGCGCTGTTCGTAAATCCTCGAAATCCTCCGAATTTGTCGGAAAAATACCACTAAATACCATCGGTTTCGCTTCCTGATAACCGGGAATTGGAGCATCCGCAGGATTTTTCACCGTAGTGATAGTATCACCTACGCGCACATGTGATAATGACTTCACACTGCCGATGATGTAACCAACTTCGCCCGCTTTCAGCTCTTTTGTTGGCTGATAATCCATTCTCAAAAACCCAACATCTTCAGCATTGTACTCTTCTTTATTGGCCATAAACTTGAAGAGTTCGCCTTTTTTAATCGAGCCTTCCATCACACGAACGTACGCTACCGAACCGCGATAAGTATTGAATACAGAATCAAAAATTAGTGCTTTGAGGGGGGCATCAACATTTTGTTTTGGACCCGGTATTCGTTCAACTATAGCTTCCAGCAACTCGGGAACACCTTCTCCGGTTTTTCCGGATACCGTTAAAATATCTTCGCGCTCACATCCTATTAAATCAATGATTTGCTGCCCAACATTTTCAGGATCCGAACTTGGTAAATCGATTTTATTTAGCACCGGGATGATTTCTAAATCTTGTTCCACAGCTTGATACAAATTCGAGATTGTTTGTGCTTCAATCCCCTGCGTGGCATCGACCACTAAAATTGCGCCTTCACAGGCTTTCAATGCGCGAGAAACTTCGTAAGCAAAATCTACGTGACCGGGGGTGTCGATAAGGTTTAGGTTGTAGAGTTCACCGTTAGGTCGTTTGTAATCAAGTTTAATGGCATGGCTTTTTATCGTAATTCCACGCTCACGTTCAAGGTCCATGCTATCGAGCATTTGCTCCTGCATTTCTCTCTCGCTGATGGTGCCCGTTTTCTGTAATAATCTATCGGCCAGGGTTGATTTACCATGGTCGATGTGGGCAATAATGCAAAAATTGCGAATGTTACTCATATAGTGTGATCGATGCGTCTCTTTCTAAAAGGATAAAGATACAAAGAAGCGAACTTGTACAGAAAAAAAGGTTATAAATACCCGTAAAGATGCAGGCTCAGGCTATCTGCTTGATTCCCAATTCTCTTTGATAAGCCTCGGTTTTATCGGAGGAGGTGATAAGTTCTCTTTTTTCACGCATGTTCATCCCTTTGAGAGTATGAAAGCGTTGTACGGCTTCTTTTGGGTTTGAAAGGTGTTCTGCATACTCCAGTTTATTAAACGCAAAATTAGCTTTAAAGCTCTGTACGTTTTGCGAACGGTGCTTCTGCAACATGCTTTGTAAATCGGTTGTTAAACCAACATAAAGCATCCCTGAGGCATTACTTAATATGTATACGAAATATTCGGTCATCATGTACCGGTAAGAATACTTTCAGAGGAAGTCCTTACAAAATATTTTAATTTTCTTTTTCCGGGCTCAACAGCTCTACATGCAATCGGAACCGCTCTTGTTCCAAAGCCATACTATTATAAATATCTCTAATTGCCCCGAACACAATATCGGTATCACCAATTACAGTAGTAGATAAGTAGCCAACTTCTATTTGTAAATCAAATTGCGCGATATGTTCCAATAGTTCACGTACAATTTCTGTGGGATTGTGAGTTGCAAGAGGTATAACAGTTAATTGTGCAATCGTTCTCATGGGTATTGCTGTCCTAAAGCTTTTCTTTTTTGCTGATTAATTCACTAAACAAATTTAAGATACAATTTCAAAACTTAACGCATTGACTTAACAATGTAAATTCGTAATTATACGTACTTACAATACTAACTTAATGGAGTACAATGGAAAATCTAGGAATAGAGCAGTGGTTTGGCATATTAGAACTACCCTTTTTGCTTGTATGTATAGTTTACAGTTTTAAAACCGCACAAACGTTAAAAGGCGGTGTTTTCGGGAAAGGGATGGTGTATTTAGCTTGGGGATTTTTGGTGATGGCGGTTGGACATCTAAGTTTACAAATCACCAACTTTTTTGGTATCGATATTTTTGAAGCACTATTAAGTCAGCCACTTGGTAAAATAGCATGGTTCGCAGCTTTAATGACAACCTGGGGCTTATCCGCCTATGGATTCTATAAAATTTACCAAGCCAGTAAAAATTAATGCAATAGCCGGGAGTAGTTAACCGGCTTTATTGATGGAATTCTTCAATAATCTATATCGTTCATTAACCAGGAAAATCACAACAAATCCCACCGACAGTCGTGATTTTTTTGGGGATAATATTGAGGCTTTATTCTCTTTTTTGATCTCGAAAATAACGAGTTCCAATCAGGCTAATGCTACCGTTGTGTACATTAATAACTACCTGAAGCTCAAAAATAATGAGCGCCTTGAACGCCTCCCGGAAAGTTATCTTTTTGTAGAGAAATACCTCACAGATATTGATTCCGATTTTAAACTGAGCAAGGAACAGCTTCGCGCTCAAATAAAAGTACAGTATGCTAATCTTCTGTCTGTTCCTAGTTTTGATATCATTTTTGAAGAGGAATCGAAACAGGAATTTGAGTTATGTCGGCTATTCTTAAAAGTGGTTATTAATGGCCTACAGGATTTGCTGGGGGAACGTGGCGGAGAAGAAATTCAGAATATTGGCAAATATTTAAATGAGATACCGAACGGTTTTCCCGGTAGGAATCCGCTTAATCAATCCAATTTCAATCCTTCGAATTACAACGACTGGGTTCATTTTTTAAGAAAGTTAAGCTTCCACACTTTTAATCTTTTAGTACAAAAGCTGGGTGAAGAAGCAGCTTTACGTCGCTTCGATAATGGGTACAAAGAAATTGCCAAAAAGTTTATCAATCTCGACACCTTCCAGATTATTATTTCTGTACTACCCGAAAATTTGATGGATGAAGATCGGATTGGAGCACTCACGAAGCATCAGATAGAAAAACTGCTGCTCAAAAAAGCCGATCATTTTGAACAACTCACTAAAGATCTTCAGGAGAAGAATCAAGAATTAGAACGCACACAACAGCTGCTAATTGAAGCCAAAAACAAGGCCGAAGAGGCAACTCGGGCAAAAGCGATGTTTCTTGCTAACATGAGTCATGAAATTCGCACGCCAATGAATGCAGTTATTGGTATGACCGAAATTTTGAGAGAAACAAATCCAAGCAATGAGCAACTGTTATATATAGACACCATTTATAAAAGTGGTTACGATCTCATTCATATCATCAACGACATTCTCGATTACTCCAAAATTGAATCCGGTAATTTACAGCTTGAGCAGCGTGCTGTAAGTATTCAAAATCTCGTTGCCGATCTAGGAAATCTGCTCATCTTAAAAGCGGAAGAAAAAAACATTGAACTCATTTTTTATGTAGATGAAGACGTTCCCGACTACATTATTGGAGATGCCGTTCGATTAAAACAAGTACTTACTAATCTGCTCGGCAACGCCATTAAATTTACCGAAATAGGCGAAGTTGTACTTGAAGTACATGTTCAAAGCACTACTGAAAATAAAGTAATTCTTGAATTTCAGGTTCGGGATACCGGAATCGGAATTCCGAAGAATAAAATTAACAATATCTTCGACTCTTTTTCTCAAGTTGATGCCAGCACCACACGAAATTATGGAGGAACCGGACTTGGGCTTACCATTACCAAGAGCCTCGTTACTATGATGGATGGAAATATTTGGGTAAATAGTGTTGTTGGCGAAGGTTCAAAATTCACCTTTACTGTTGAAGCAGAAATAGACCATTCGAAAACCCTCGAAACCCGAAATAGCCCAAAATTTTCTGGTAAAACAGCGCTTATTGCAGGACAAAACCGTACTCAAACCGAAATTCTGGCTAGAAAACTATCTGCTTTGGGAATGGATAGCCGCATATTTTATACCTTGCCCGAACTTATTCTTGGTATACAAGAAACCAACTCTTGTGATCTTATTTTTGCGGAGGAATATCTTTATAAATCAATCGATCCTACCCTAAAGAAGAGTTTTAGAAAACAACTCGAAGCTAAAAATTTGCCACTCATTGGCTTTATTCCTTTTACTAAAAGTGCGGAGCATTCTAGCGACGAATCTGACCTCACCATCACCAAACCCATTCGTCGGGATATTCTGGTAAAAAAGATACAACAAGCGTTTTCGGTCGAACAAGCCGTTCCAAAACAACTAACTGACGAAGAACAGCATCGAATCCGACCTATTTCGATTTTATTGGCTGAGGATAATCCAACCAATCAACTTGTTGCGAAAGGCTTAATGCGCAACATCGGCTACGATATTGATGTAGTTGAAAACGGACAACAAGTTCTGGATCAGCTAAACAACAAATTTTATGATCTCATCTTGATGGATGTTCAAATGCCGGTTTTGGATGGATTACAAACTACCCAAAAAGTTCGCATGAAAGTGATTGCACCACATCAACCTATCATAATTGCGATGACGGCAAATGCCTCGGAAGAAGATCGTCAGGTATGCTTATTTGCCGGAATGAATGATTACCTAAGTAAGCCTGTTACTCGCTCGGAAATAATTGAAAAAATCGAAAATTGGTTTCCTGAAAGTTAAATCTATTCTTATCTTTGATCTGTGAATTCAACATTACACCATACCTCATCTATCCATCATGATCGCCATTTGGGCCATCATCACGTGCACTAATTCTACGCACTGTCATCAAGAGAATTCACTATCTAATTTTTCCTACAACTCCTTTTACTAACCTAATTTTATGAACCGCACGAAAGATTCTTCGACTTCATTACGCATTGCTATTCAAAAGAGTGGCCGATTAACCGACAAAACCATCAATCTTTTGCACGGGATTGGCATCGAATTCGACAATTATAAGCGAAATTTGATGGTTAAAACCCGCAATTTCGATGTTGAACTGTTATTGCTTCGCGATGATGACATCCCTGAATATGTACAAGATGGTATCTGCGATTTAGGATTTGTTGGCGCTAATGAAGTCTTCGAGAAAGATGCCGATGTTACCGTACTCAGAGGCCTGAACTATGGAAGATGCCGATTATCTATTGCTGCCCCAAAAAATGGTGGACTCATTGAAGCCTCTGATTTCGAGGGTAAGACCATTGCCACCAGCTATCCCTTTTTAACCGAAAAATTCTTCAAAGAACAAGGTGTTTCGGTTGACCTAGTTGAAATTTCGGGAGCTGTGGAAATTACCCCACAACTAGAAGTAGCAGACGCTATTTCTGACTTGGTTTCTACCGGTGGAACACTTGTGGCAAATGGTTTAAAAGAACTGTTCACCATTTTGGAATCAGAAACCAAGCTCATCAAAACCAATAAAGAGTTATCGCCCGGAAAAGAGCAATTAATCGAGAAATTTCTGGTACGCATCGACGGGTATCAGGAAGCGAAGAAAAGCCGCTACATCATGATGAATGCTCCGGAGGATAAAATCGACTACATCAAAGAAATTATTCCTTCCATGAAAAGCCCAACCATTGTTCCGTTGGCCGAAACCAACATGGTAGCCATCCACACGGTAATTCCTTACGATAAATTTTGGCAAGTGATGGAAGAACTAAAAAGCGCCGGAGCAACCGATATTGTTATGCTCCCTATTGAAAGCATGATTTTGTGATGAAAACGTTTAACCTGAATTCCTTATCCGAACAGCAGCGAAGGCAGTTAATACAGCGTCCGAAAATGGATTTCACCTCCATTTTTGGAATTGTTCAACCCATCATTGATGAAGTTGAGCAACGTGGCGATACAGCGGTGTTAGCATTCACAGAGCAATTCGATAATATCTCGTTGGAAAAGACGACCATTTCACCCAATGATTTGGAAACCAACCTGGAAGATGATGTTAAATCGGCCATTGATGTAGCGTTTTCGAATATAAAAGCATTTCACGAGGCACAGGTTCAGCCTTTGTTGGAGCTTGAAACCATGCCGGGAGTACGTTGCCGAAAAGTAATGAAACCGATTGAACGCGTAGGATTATACGTACCGGGCGGAACTGCTATTCTTCCTTCAACGGCTATGATGCTGAGTATTCCAGCAATGATCGCAGGTTGTACGACCATCGTTCTCGCTACTCCACCAAATGCTGAAGGTCGGGTACCGGATGAGGTATTATACATCGCTCAAAAAGCAGGCGTTACTGATATTTTACTAGCCGGTGGCGCACAAGCAGTAGCCGCAATGGCATTTGGAACGGAATCTGTACCAAAAGTGGATAAGATTTTCGGTCCCGGAAACCAATATGTAACCGCTGCAAAAATGATTTTACAGAACAGCGAAGCTCAAATTGCTATTGATATGCCGGCCGGACCTTCAGAAGTATTGGTTATTGCTGATAAAACTGCCAATCCGGCTTATGTTGCTGCCGACCTACTTTCGCAAGCCGAGCACGGGGCAGATAGTCAGGTAGTGTTGGTTGCTATCTCAGGATTTGATGTGGATGTACTAAAATCAGAATTAACCAAGCAGCTTGATGCTCTTCCTCGTAAAGAATTTGCAAAAAAAGCATTGGATAACAGCTTCATAATTACCGTTGATTCAGTTCACGAAGCCATTCAATATTCCAACGAATATGCCCCAGAGCACTTGATTATTAATATTGCTGATGCAGAATCTGTTTTGGATGAAATTACCAATGCAGGTTCCGTATTCTTTGGTGCTTTTACTCCGGAAAGTGTAGGCGATTACGCTTCTGGAACCAATCACACGTTGCCAACTTATGGATATGCTCGTATGTATAGTGGTGTGAATCTTGCATCATTTCAAAAATCCATCACCATGCAAACACTTACAGCCGAAGGACTTCAACTACTTGGTCCAGCTGTTGAAAAACTTGCAGAAGCGGAGGGTTTGGATGCTCATAAAAATGCGGTAACGCTACGACTGAAGGATTTGAACAACTAATTATTTAACCATTCATCGTACTGAGAATCATTTCAGAAAAGGTAACATCAACATACCTACTCAATAATTCCCGGTATGCCCTGCTATCATGAAACGAACGTTCGATTTAAAAACACTGATCCGACCAAATATTCTTGATTTGAAGCCCTACCGAAGTGCGAGGGATGATTTTGACTCTGGGATTCTGCTTGATGCTAATGAAAATTCTTTAGGTGCTCCTTTCGAAAATGATCTGGAGTTACATCGTTACCCCATGCCCTATCAGGAAGAACTCAGAGCACGAATTGCAGCGTTTAGAAAAGTTGATTCCGAAAACATCTTTACTGGTGTTGGCAGTGATGAAGCCATTGATTTACTGTTTCGCATATTTTGTGTACCGGGATCAGACGAAGTACTGATTACTCCACCCACTTATGGGATGTATAAAGTATCTGCAGCTATCAATAATGTGCAAGTTCAGCAGGTTTTACTTACTCCTGATTTTCAGTTACAGGTAGCAGAAACTCTGGAAGCTGCTACAGATAAAACGAAGATCATTTTCCTTTGTTCACCAAATAATCCTACTGGTAACAATCTTCGCACTGAGGATATACTAACCATTGTGAAGAATTTTCCCGGAATTGTAGTCGTAGATGAAGCCTATATCGACTTTAGCGAACAAGAGAGTTTTGCAACGCAGGTGAAGAACTATCCAAATCTTGTAGTGTTGCAAACTATGTCGAAGGCGTTTGGGCTTGCGGGCATTCGTTTAGGTATTGCAATTGCCAGCGCTGAAATCATACAATATATGATGAAAGTAAAAGCGCCCTATAATGTAAATAAACTCACTTCTCAAGCCGCTCTTCGTGGATACTCGAACATTGAAGGAATGCAGATAAAAGTAAAAGAACTACTAAACGAGCGGGAACGCGTAATTGATGAACTCTCATCGATGGAAAAAATCGAGAAGATCTACCCCACCGATGCAAATTTTTTGATTTTTAAAGTGGATGATGCACTTGAAATTTATCAGAAACTGGCAACCGAGGGCGTGATTGTACGATATAGAGGCAATGAACCTCACTGCGAAAATTGTCTTCGATTGACAATCGGCAGCGTAGATGAAAACGATGCTTTTCTTCAAGCGCTCCGTAATATTCTTCAATCTGATTGAGGTTTTAAACTACTGCCAATGACCGGAATATCGCCCCGATTAGCCCATAATAATATTGCCGATGAAATGAATACTATTAATGCCATTACGAATAGTGTGCCTCCATCATCTTGCACAACAATGCCTAAAACTGTTAAATGGCTAATAATTGCTCCTGCCATCACACCAAGCGCAATAAGTGCCCCGAGCCAGGTTGTTCGTGGTATAAGTAGTAAGATCGATGCAACCAATTCTGCAATACCCGACGAATATCTGCCGAAGGGTTCAAGGCCAACGGTTTCAAAAATAAATATACTTTCAGGTGCTCCTGTAAATTTGAAAAATAATGTTTGCAGCATGATGAATGCGGCTACAAGACGTAATATCCAATAGAAAATGTGTACTTTTGACTTCATAACGTATTTGATTTTGTTGCACACAAAGTAGCACTGGTACTCAATTAATAATTCACGAAATCATAACAATTCGAACACGGTTTTATCTTCAAACTCACAACTCATGAACATCTGGATACACCCTGAAGTTTTCGCACTATCTCCCTCAAAATTTCTACCAAAAGGAATGGTTCATTTTTGTTCTGTGCTGATGGGAGAAGATTTTCAATTCAATTCTGATTCGGAATCACTTAAAAAAAAACAACGCGCCCAACTCGAAATCGAGGAGCTTTTCACTGATTTTGAAGAAACCGAAAAACACGGAATAATAGAATTTGATAAGAGTGAAGGAAAGCTGCTGTTATGGCTGGGAGAAACTACCCTAGCTTCCGGCTATGATTTTTTTGAGTTATTGTCTTCCTATCAAAAAGGAAAAGAGCGAACGGCAAGTTTATCGAGAACTACGAATGAGACTGATATTTCGATTAGTCTAAACCTTGATGGAACCGGTAAAAACGAAATAAATACCGGACTCAAGTTTTTCGATCACATGCTCGAACAAATTGCACGGCATGGTTTTGTTGATCTCAACCTCCGTTGCGATGGCGATTTGGAAGTGGACGAACATCATACTATTGAAGATGTGGCCATTGCATTGGGTGAATGCATTACCAGCGCTTTGGGTGATAAAAAAGGCATCGAGCGATATGCGTTTGTATTACCTATGGACGAAACGCAGGCCACAGTTGCCATGGATTTATCCGGCCGACCTTATTTGGTATTCGAAGGTGAGTTTAACCGAGAGTATGTTGGGGATATGCCTACAGAAATGGTAAAACACTTTTTTTACAGCTTAGCGATGCACCTGAAAGCGACCTTACAAATTGAATTCAAAGGCGATAATGATCACCATAAAATTGAAGCTATTTTCAAAGGATTTGCACGGGTTTTGAAAACTGCGGTTGAAAAGAATCCCCGCATCAAAAATATGATTCCAAGCTCGAAAGGTAGGCTCTGATGATCGCACTAATTAAGTATCGTGCCGGTAATATTGCTTCGGTTTCTAATGCCTTGGAACGTCTTGGCGTTGATTTTTATCTCGCAGAAACAACTGAACAACTCGATAAAGCTGACGGTATAATCTTTCCGGGAGTTGGCCATGCTTATTCTGCCATGGAATCACTTAAGGAAAACGGAATCGATGCATGGTTGAAAAGCACTAAAAAACCCGTTTTGGGTATTTGTGTGGGAATGCAACTGTTATTCGAATCCTCTACTGAAGGTGATACTAAAGGACTCGGAGTAATTCCAGGAAAGTTGCTAAAGTTCGATGCTTCCAAAGAGAAAGTGCCACACATGGGCTGGAATTCTGTCCGTAAACAAGCCGACCACCCTTTATTGCAGCAAATCAGCAATGATGATTTCCTGTATTTTGTGCACAGTTACTATGCACCTGAAAATGAGTATGCTGTTGCAACGTGTGATTATATCCATCCATTTACGGCGGTAGTTTCTAAAGACAATTTTTTTGGAGTGCAGTTTCATCCGGAAAAATCAGGCAAATTAGGCGCTCAAATCCTTCAGAATTTTGTGGATTACGTGTATTCACAATAGATCTGAGTAACAGACAGCACACTTTCCAATAAAAAAACGCTATTGATTACTTGAGTTTTATTTTGTTAACTTTTGACTGAACGTTTAGTCAATAATAAATGAGCCCACGAACAAAAGCGCAGAACAAAGAAATTAGAGAGCAATCGAGGCAGCAAATTATCGATGCCGCTTTTGAACTGTTTGCCGAAACCGGTTATCAAAAAACTTCCATAGCTGCTATTTCTAAAAAAGCCGGGATTTCGAAAGGGTTGATCTATCATTATTTCGAAAGCAAAGAAGATGTATTGATTGGCATTTTTGAAATGCTCACGGCTATGGGCGATCAAATTATTGATGCAGGTCAGGAAAAATCGCCAAAAGAGCATTTAAAAGAGGTAATAACACAAACATTTACCTTTATAGAGCATCAATATGGACTTGGGAAATTGATGATCAGTTTAGCCCTGCAACCTGACGCCTTGGAGCCATTAAAAGCTCAAATCCGAGAAGGAAATCATCATCAGATCGAACGATTTGCAGAGATATTTGAGGAACTCGGTTATCAAGAACCAACAGCTGAAGCTTACACCTTAGGCGCTATGCTAGATGGCGCAATGCTGGGATTTATCACCATGGGCAATGATTACCCCTTGGAACAAATAAAACAATTAATTTTAAAGAAATATGAGCTTAATTAAACGCCTATTATTTTTGACTTTGCTTTGTTTTTCCACTGTTTCAGTTGTGGGGCAAACAGCTACCGAAGTTGTAACAAAAATGGATGAAAAGCTTCGTGGAGAATCATCTAAAGCAGAAATCACCATGACAATTGTGCGTCCTGATTGGGAGCGTTCTGTGTCGATGAAAACATGGAGTAAAGGCTCAGAATATTCGCTAATCTATGTGGTAAGCCCGGCGCGCGATAAGGGTATTGCGTATTTGAAGCGAGATAATGAAATATGGAATTGGGTGCCTAACATCGGGCGTACGGTTAAGCTCCCTCCTTCTATGATGATGCAGTCTTGGATGGGTTCGGATTTCACCAACGATGACTTGGTACGAGAGTCTTCAGTGATTAAAGATTACGAGCATCGCTTTGGCACTGATACAACCATCGCCGGATTGGATAGCTACCAAATTATTCTTGATCCTAAGCCGGATGCACCGGTGGTTTGGGGACAGCTTAAGCTTTGGGTTACAAAAGATGAGTTTATACAGCTGCGCACAGAATTTTACGATGAAGACGGATACTTAATTAATGTAATGGAAGCCTCCGATATTCAGAATTTTGATGGACGATTACTCCCCGCAAAAATGACGATGACTCCTATAGAAGAGCCGGGTAATCAAACCATTCTAGAGTATAACTCTATGACATTTAATGAGTCGATTCGCGATAATTTTTTCTCCATACAAAATATGAAAAGAGTCAACTGAACATGAAACAGTTTGCAGTAAACAGTTATCAGGGATCAGTATCTGTGAAATGGTAATAATAGCTTTGAAATAAGTAGGAATTCGATGTGATCACATACCTTTATTCAGGTGGATTTATTCTAGTCTTTTTTAAGATTGTAAATAAGATCTTTGAGAGCTCGTCTGCATCGGCAAACAGACTTTCATATAATTTGCGATCAATATATCCGGTATCGTGTAACAGCGACAACCAATATTTTGATTCTAGACTTTCTTTGTATGAAATCGAGAGCTTTGCAGAGAAATCCGCCATTGACACCCCTCCATTTGCTTCTGCAATATTCGCTCCAATACTTGTGCCTGAGCGTATTAACTGTCTTGACAACACAAATTCCCTTTTTTCCTCAGTCAGGAATTTAAACATGTTCACGATTCGAATTGCAAAAGCATATGCCTTCGTATATAAGTTATTATCTGGAATCATAGCAATATCATTTTATTCATATTTATCCCATAAGACCTGTCAAAACAGAACTCCTTACAAAAACTCAAAAATAATTGTTAACTGATAACTGATAACTGATAACTGATAACTGATAACTGAAAAATGTTCCTTTTAAAGCTTGCATGGCGCAATATTTGGCGAAATCGCAGACGCACATTTATAACAATGGCGTCGATTGTGATGGCTGTGGTATTATCTTCGGTTATGAGTTCGATGCAGCAGGGGCAATACGATCAAATGATCGAAAACTCAGTGGGTTCATTTTCTGGTCATATTCAAATTCAGGCTCCCGACTATTTTGAAGAACCAATGCTCGATCACAGCCTTGAAATAAATGAGGCATTGCTTTCAACCATCACCGAAACACCAAATGTAAGGGCAGTAATACCTAGAATTGATTCTTATGGTTTAGCCGGTGGAATTGAGAAAACACGTCCTGCTTTGGTAGTTGGGATCGATTGGGAACAAGAAAAAGCGTTGAGTAAGCCCCATGAGAAAATAACCTCGGGCCGATACTTTAATTCGAATTCCGAAAATTCAACAATAATTAGTGAAGGCTTAGCAGATTATCTTGAACTAAGTGTAGGGGATTCTTTGGTACTGCTAAGCAGTGGGTATCGTGGAGTAACTGCTGCTGATCTTATTCCAATTGTTGGTATCGCAAAGTTTGGTATTCCGGAGATGAATAAATCCCTCGTCTACCTTCCACTTAATACTGCTCAACAATTTTATGGTGCCACCGGTCGCGTAACGGCAATAGCGATTTTAAGTGAACAATCGAAAAAAACGGAGGAATTAACAGAAACACTTTCAAGTGCTTTGGGCAACGATTATCGGGTTTATGATTGGCCAACATTGATGCCCGAATTGGTCCAAGCAATTCAAGCAGATCGTGGCAGTGGCTATATCATTCTACTGGTTCTGTATATGGTAGTTGGATTCGGGATTTTCGGAACCATTCTGATGATGACGGCTGAGCGTAAATTTGAGTTCGGTGTATTAATAGCTATTGGTACACCAAAGTGGAGCATCAGCCGAATGTTGATGATTGAAATGTTCATCATTACAACACTTGCTTCAATGGTCGGTATTCTGTTAAGCATTCCGGTTATTTACTACTTTAATACCAACCCAATGGAATTTACCGGGCAGGCAGCTGCTGCAATCGCAGATTATGGTATGGAACCATTTATTCGCTTTTCTACCGAGCCTGTAATTCTGTTTATTCAAGCCGCAATTATCGGCGCAATCAGTCTTGTAATCAGTATTTACCCACTTATTCACACCAAAAACTTAGAACCGGTGGAGGCTATGCGCGCATGATGAATATTCTTCCAATTGTATCGCTTAGCTGGAAAAATATCTGGCGAAATAAAACCCGAAGCTTAGTAGTAATTATTGCGGTGATTTTAGGCACCGGAGCCGGAGTATTTATGTCTGCGTTTATGTATGGAATGAGTATGCAATTTGTGAAAAGTGAACTCCAAAATTTTACTTCTCACATCCAAATTCACACAAAGGAATACAAAGATGAAGTACTCCCGAGTAAATTCATTCCCAACGCTCATCAATTAGTAAATGAACTAAGTTCATTGCCTTTTGTTGAAGAGATCACTGCCCGCACCGTAATCAGTGGTCTTGCCTCAACCAGTTCCAGTAGCTTTGGAGTTACCATAAACGGGATTAATATCGAATCGGAAAACACTGTTACCGAATTGCACACTCATATCATTGAAGGTGATTTTCTGGAAAGCAAACGAGCCAATAGTATTGTTGTGGGCAATAAACTTGCACAGCGACTAAGTTTGGACATTCGTAGTAAAGTGGTAATCAATTTTCAGGATGTGGAAGGCAACCTCACCGCAGCCGCTTTTAGAGTTACCGGTGTGTTCAAATCACCTAATTCCGGTTTTGATGAAACCAACGTTTTCGTAAAACAAACGCATCTTAATGCTCTTCTTAATGCGGATGAAATCAGCCATGAAATCGCATTTTTGGTTAACGATTTCAAAATGGCCGATGCTTACCGCAACTCACTCAATCTCGACTCCGGTTTAGTGGCAGAAAGCTGGGGCGATATTGCCCCTTCGCTAAGGTATATGGACTCGATGGTAGGAACCATGTTATACATCGTGATGGCAATTATTCTGATTGCACTTACTTTTGGGATTATCAATACCATGTTAATGGCTGTACTGGAACGTCAGCAGGAACTAGGCATGCTTATGGCTGTGGGCGTTAACAAGATGAAAACTTTCAGCATGATTTTGATCGAAACCTTTATGCTTGCGATAGTTGGAGCGCCAATTGGCATGCTAACGGCTTGGCTGGGCATTCAAATTTTGAGCGATACAGGAATTAATGTAAGTGCTTGGGGACAAGGATTTGAAGCCTATGGAATAGGAACTATTATTTACCCCGAGTTGCAGCCGGAATATTATGTTAATGTGGGGTTACTCATTTTCATAACAACACTTATCGCTGCTTTGTATCCATCTTATAAAGCTTTGAAACTCAATCCTGTGGAGGCGATTCGAAAAATCTGAAAGCTATGGCAGTAATACACGTTCGGGACATCACAAAAATATACAATAAAGATAAAGTGCCGGTGCATGCATTAAACGGTATCGATCTGGAAATCCAAAAGGGAGAATTTTCGGCCATAGTTGGTCCGTCGGGTTCCGGTAAAACTACCTTATTGAATATTATAGGAGGATTGGATGAACCTAGTTCAGGCAAAGTGTTTATTGAGGGAACAGATATGTTCGCGTTAAAAGAACGCAAACTAATCGATTTCAGATTGCATCATATTGGCTTTGTTTTTCAGGCATATAATTTAATTCCTGTTCTCACTGCTTTAGAAAATGTGAGCTTCATTTTGCAAATGCAGGGCTTGCCAACCAAAGAATGCAGAAAACGTGGCACAGAGTTACTGCATCAAGTTGGGCTTGAGGATAAAATTCACAAACGTCCGTCAGAACTTTCGGGTGGACAGCAACAACGGGTTGCAGTGGCGCGGGCACTTGCATCTAAACCAACATTTGTACTCGCCGACGAACCTACGGCTAACCTCGACTCAAAATCAGCAACCGATCTTCTTAATCTCATGCTGAAGTTAAACGAAACCGAGCAAACCACTTTTATCTTCTCAACTCATGACCAACGCGTGGTAGAACGCGCAAAACGAGTACTTACTTTAGTTGATGGTGTAATAGATAGCGACGAACAGAAGTAAATGAACTTTCTGTTTTCATATCGAAGCGATTCAACCAGTAAAAGAAGCAAGATTCTGCCAACCTTTCTTTGGGCACTGATTATCACTGTAATTTTTGGAGTAGAAATTTCAGCTCAAGCATTACAATTTCGTGGATATGTAAAAGAGCTAGGAAGCCTTGCATTCAGCAACGATCTTGGCACTGTAAATTACGATAATATTGTGCATAACCGCTTAGAAACAGTTTGGGACGCTAACGACAACTTCGAGCTTAAACTCGACCTGCGCAATCGATTAATCAGTGGAAATTCGGTTTCTAGTACTCCTTTATATGCAGATTTTTTGGATGACGATCCCGGATTTTTGGATATGAGTTGGATTCTTTTGGAATCAGATGCTCACGTGCTTCACTCCACCATCGATCGTGCACAGCTTACGTATTTCAACGGTCCATTTGAGGCAACACTTGGCCGACAACGTATAAACTGGGGCCAAACTTTTGTATGGAGTCCCAACGATTTGTTCAATGCGTATGCATACCTCGATTTTGATTATGAAGAACGTCCCGGTACGGATGCTTTTTCTGCCGAATATGCCTGGGGGTTCGCTTCCAGTGTAAACCTTGGGTATCGTTTTGGAGATTCCCTGAACGAATCGGTAATTGCTGTAATGTATCGTGATAATTTTGCCGAGTATGATATCCAGTTACTGGCGGGGTCGCATTTCGATGAGTGGATGGTTGGCGCCGGATGGTCGGGCTACTTCCGTGATGCCGGATTCAAAGGTGAAATTTCTTATTTCCAGCCTAAATCTTCTTCATCCACCGAAAAAAATATCGTTACAGCCAGTATGGGTTTTGATTATATGTTGCCTAACGCAGTGTATATAAGCGGTGAATTCCTCTATAATGGTGGGTTTGAAAGCGCTGGAAATACATTGGCTCAAATTTCTCAGCCTCCTTCGGCCGATAATCTATTCATTGCAAAAACTGGATTTTATCTTAACGGTTCTTTCTCTGCCTCGCCCCTTACTACAATCAGCTTAAGCACTCTCGGTAGTTTTGATGAATCTGTTTTTATTCTCATTCCACAAGTGAGTTATTCGATCTCAGAAAACACCGATCTTTTATTCTTATCTCAACTTTTACGAGGTGATGGCCTAACCGCATTTACCAATACTCCAAATTTGTTGTTTTTTAGAGTAAAGTGGTCGTTTTGAAGCCCTTTTTTTCGGATATTTAATTCTCACTCAAAAACCCATTCTTTACACGGCTATATGCAAATCATTCCAGCCATCGATCTATATAACGGAAAGTGCGTTCGTCTTCATAAAGGTGATTACGATGCAGTTACAGTGTATAATGAATCACCCATCGAACAAGCTCAGATTTTTCATGATGCAGGTTTCGATCATATCCACATAGTTGATTTAAACGGCGCAAAGGAAGGGCGTTTCGTTAATCTTCCGCATATCACTCAAATCATCAACGAGCTGGGAATTTCGGTACAAACCGGGGGTGGAATCCGAACGTATGAAAACTGCGAATATCTGCTCCGCGAAGGTATTTCTAAAGTGATTTGCAGTTCGATGGCCGTGAGAAATGAAGAGGAATGGATCAAACTTCTGCGAAATCACCCTGAAAAAAGCATTTTAGGGATGGATTTAAAGGACGGAAAAATCGCCTATGCTGGTTGGCTGGAAACCGCTGCTGAAAGTGTCGATTCTTTTGTTAATAGAATGCTCGAAGAAGGACTACAAGAGATTCTTTGCACGGATATTTCTAAAGATGGAACACTGGCAGGACCTAATCAAGAGTTGTACGAAGAGCTGAAAGCTAAATTTCCGACCATCCGATTGATAGCATCAGGTGGCGTATCCAACATCGACGACCTAAAGCGACTTTCCGCTGCTAACATTGACGCGGTTGTTGTTGGAAAAGCTTATTACGAAGGGCGCATCAGTTTAAAAGAAATGTACGCCCTTAGTTTCTAGCCTCATTCTGCAACGGGATTACCAATCTTGCCGATAAACAGAATCGCTCCGGTTTCTTTCTCACGTAGTAACAGTAAATATGGCTCGTCATAAATTATAGTAGGCCATGATTCACCTACCGATTCAACACCAACAGTTACAGCCGTAACAGCAGCAGCTTCTGTCCCTTCCTCATTCATTTTCAGAAAGGTTTTTTGTAATACACTCGAAACGTACAAGTTATTGATATCTGAGAATAAGTTGCTCAGATCCGCTGATCCTTCGTTAAATAAATCAAATATTCCCAACGCTTGTAAATCGGAAATAAGTTGGCGTTTGTATTCGAGGGTTATTTTCGGAATAAGATATCTCACTTGTCCCACATTCAGATCAGAAATCCAAGCTTCAAGCTGTGTTGCATTCAATTCTGACTGAATCATTTCATCGACCGACGAATAGTTTGCTCCAGGCTTAATAAAGAGTGCGCTAAATTTGTCGTTCCCGTATGGTAATTCGACCATTTCCACTTCATCGTTGATAAGATAACCCACTTCAGCATTTTGGTTCATCATTTCAACCATTACCGTATTGTTTTCATCCACATAAAACTCTCTATCTCCGGTAAATTCGGGATCAAATTCATATTTCCACGGTCCATTGAAATACACCGCGTTAATGAGATACATCACATCATTCTCTCCTATCTTCTCAATGATTTTTTTGATCCGATCGTTAGTTTTATCGGCCACCCAACCATTGATTCGCTCCAAAGTTTTGGGATTATTAAAATCCAAACTTGCAGTTTCGGCCTCGAAGTATTCTTCAACCGTATTAAAAAACTCGGGGTTTACTTCAAATCCTTGTTTCGACCACACCGAGTTGGCAATGGCCATCTCCACTTTTTCATCGGCATGCTCTAGTTCGTACTTCAAAGCCTGATAGCCTTTGTTTATTTCCTCTGTGGATAAATCTTCAAATCCTAACGCCTCTTGCATCTCCGCATAGGTATTACCAGCGGCTCCATTCATCGTCATACCCAATGCCATTGACGCACTGAGTGGAGAAATGAAGATATTCTCAGCCAATGAATCACCTTCGTGCACTGCTGAAAACAGATCCAGACTAAAGTTTTGATCAGCCTTTAATAATTTGGTTTTGGCTTTTTGAGCTTCTTCATCAAACTGTGGAACATTGGTGGTATCGCAGGCAAATTGTGCAGCACCCAATACAAATAGAACTAAGAATGTTAATCGGTTCATGATGATGTGTTTTTGTTCGATCGGAAACTAAATCAATGCAAAGAAAATAAAGATCACATGAATTGACTACATCAATATTATTTTATCGGTAACTTTGATCTTTACCGATTGCTAAGTAACCTTAGCCTCTAAATTTTAACTGCACAATCCCGCATGGGTATTCTCGAAAAAATTGGACTGGGACGTAAAAAGAAAGATCTGATCCCGTTGCTTGGCGACAAGATGAAAAAAGAAAAGGAAGCGTATTCGTTAAAGCGCAATCCTTACATTCGGGCTTTGATTTTTCTTTCATTTATTTTGATCTCGGTATTCTCACTTCCTCGAAATTCGGTGAATACCGGATACATTTATACACAAGGTCAGCCTTGGCGCGCCGATGATTTAACCGCACCTTTTACCTTCTCTTTAAACAAAACTTCGCAAGAAATTGCAGAAGAGCAAGAAGAAATACAGGCTCAAATTCCTCTTATTTTCGAGGTTAATCCCAGTACTTCCATAGCCATTCAAACCCGGCTCGATTCCCTCTACAGAAACATCCAACCGGTTCTGGAAACCTTTCACGAATGGCAGATTTCTAAAGAAAATAGCCGGCCAACTCTTTTTGACGATAGTCTTCGCTTTGCTCGCGAATTTCAAATTGCAAATATCGGGATTACGGAAGCTTCATTAAATGTGTTATTAAACAGCTACCACGATGTGCAAACCCGGAACCTGAACTACAACCGATTTGATGGTGTAATTGTAAAAACACGGTTGGAGAATCTTATCGATCAATTGCTGAACCAAGGCATCATCGATATGAATAAACAGAACATCAATTCGGAAGTGATCACGGTTATAAATCCGGCTCAAAGTACCGAGCAATCTGTAAACATTGCACGGGTTCGAGATTTACGGGAAGCTAATGAATTTGCTCAATTTCAATTAAACCGATCGTTTAATGAAGAACGTGCACAGTTAGCCATCGAATTGTACAATAAAGTAATTGCACCCAATTATCAGTTTAGTGAAGAGCGCCGCCAACAGCGCATCAATGAGGCTATTGCGAATATCTCGCCCACAAAAGGTGCGATGGCGCAAGGACAGGTAATTATTCGTCGTGGTGATATGGTTACCTCCGAAACTGTGAATATTCTGGAAAGTTTGAATGCTGCCCGTGCCTTAAATGCTACCGATGCCGAGCGTTGGCTTCGTTTCTCCGGTGGAATTGTACTCGTGATTCTGATCTCGCTGGTTTTCTTTATGTATTTATACCTTTATCGCAGAAGTATCAGTTCACATAACGGATTATTTCTACTTGTTTTCTTAACAATGGGGCTCATTAGCGTTGCAAATTTGGTGCTCATGTATTTTGATGTGGCTAACGCCTTCCTCATACCGGTTGCCATAGCGCCAATTATTCTAACCATCATTTTTGATTCCCGTGTAGGAATTATAGCAGCTGTAACCATGGCTTCACTTATAGGATTGGTGCACGGTTTCGATTTTGAATTTACCATCTCTACGTTTGCGGCTTGTTCGATGGGAGTTTTTTCCGTGCGTGATGTACGAAATCGTTCGCAGTTTTTCTTTACCACACCGGGCATCGTTTTTATCACTTACCTCATTTCGATGGGGGCATTCAGCCTTGCCGTGATGGAAGAATGGGAATTGGTGCTGAATAATGCCTTATTTATTGCCATCAACTGTTTATTCATTCTGTTTACCTATCCAATTATTCTGCTTTTTGAGAAAATTTTTGGAGTTACTACCGACTTCACGTTGCTTGAATTGGGGGACACCAATCAACCGTTGCTAAAAGAATTGATGAATAAGGCTCCCGGCACTTTTCATCACAGTTTACAAGTTGCCAATTTATCCGAATCGGCGGCTTCTGCGATTAATGCAAACCCACTATTAGTTCGTGTTGGTGCACTTTATCATGATATCGGGAAGATGGTAAAGCCGGAATATTTTGTAGAAAATCAGACCAGTGGTAACAACGAGCATGATAAGTTGAAGCCTCAAATGAGTGCGATGGTGATCAAATCGCACGTGAGTGAAGGGGTAAAAATGGCTAAAGAATATGGCCTGCCAAATATCCTTATTTCTTTCATCGAGACGCACCATGGAACTTCTGTAATCCGATATTTCTACGAAAAAGCAAAGGCGAACGAAGAGGATAAAGACAAAGATATGCCTCATAAGGAAACGTTCCGCTACGACGGTCCACTTCCGCACACCAAAGAAACAGGTATTCTTTTATTGGCTGATGGAATTGAAGCAGCTTCGCGTGCGATGAAAAACCCGACTTACAGCAAGCTCGAAAATCTGGTAAACCGAATGGTGGATGATCGGGTGAGTGAAGGTCAGCTGAGCCATTGCCCGCTTACATTCCGGGATCTTCAGGTGATAAAAGAATCCTTCATTTCGATTTTAGTTGGTGTCTATCATAGCCGAATTGAATATCCCGAAGAAGGAAAAAGTACCGCTCAAATCGAAGAAGAAGCCAAGAAAGAGAAAGAAACTGAGGGCGAAGAATCCAAAGCACCTGCAGAAAAACCTAAGGAAGCGGATGTAAAAACAAACGGCAGCACCAAAGAGTAAACCGTGCGTTTTAAACAAGAACTGGATTTATATCTTCAATTTGTAAAGCTGGAAAAAGGCTTGTCGAATAACTCGGTAGTTTCTTACGAGAACGATTTACAACGTTATTTGCACTACATGACAGTTGAGTTCAAACTCACTGACTTGTCAGGTATCACACTTTCGCATATTGAATCTTTTTTGGATTACCTGATCGATAACGAACTGCTTTCAGCATCTTCTTTAGCTCGAAATATTTCCAGTATCCGGGGATTTCATGAATTTGCTATGGTTGAAGGATTTACGAAAGCCAATCCTGCTGAACTCATTGAACTCCCCAAAAAAGCAAAGAAACTTCCTGAGATTCTTAATCCCGAAGAGATTTTTGCAATGCTGGATTCGCCCGACACTTCTAAACCGGCAGGCATCAGAGATAAAGCCATTCTCGAGTGTTTGTATGGTACCGGAATGCGAGTGAGTGAATTAACGGATTTGCAAACGGATCGTCTTTTTTTTGAAATAGGCTTCATTCGTGTGATTGGAAAAGGAAGCAAGGAGCGCTTAGTCCCGGTGGGCGAACATGCTCAGGATGCTTTAGAACATTATATCGAACATGTTAGACCGCTTTTTTTTAATCCGGAGAAAGCTGATAAAGCAAAAAATAAAGTCTTCTTAAATCAACGTGGAGGTGCCCTTACCCGAATGAGCGTCTGGAATATTGTACAAAAAGCAGCTAAATCCGCTGATATCACCAAAAATGTATACCCTCATATATTCCGGCATTCTTTCGCAACTCATTTACTTGAAGGTGGTGCCGATTTACGTGCTGTTCAGGAAATGTTGGGACATTCTTCCATCCTTACCACCGAAATCTATACCCATGTAGATCGGAGTTTATTACATCAGGTACATAAACAATTTCATCCCAGAGCTTGATCAATTTATTACTGAAACTACTGCTCTGTATCCTTAAGCTAGGAATTTGAATCTAAATTGTGGTTAAACAATGCACCACTGAGCACTCAAAGATAAATTAAACTTCCTGTAGAGTTTGAAGTAAGTACTCTGATTGAACCTGATGATGTGAACCGTGCCATGCTACTTCTCCATTCATCAGCACCAGAAGTTGGGGTGATTCGTGGCGAACCTGAACTTTTTGTTCCAGATAACGCGATAATGGACGTTGCCGGATGACGTCAATTATATATAAATCCGCGTTTTCCAGATCTTCTAAAGGAATGAGTTCAAGGTTTTTCTTCGCAAAAAAACTGGTAGCACATTGATTGCTGTGCTTCAATATCACTTGAGGTCTTTCCATCGATTGCATTACAATGGCATCGATATCAGATGGTTCAGATACAGTATTCCAGAACTGAGCTTGTTCATTATTTTCACTACCAAATAAATTGCTTAAAAAACCCATGAAATTCTCGTTTTTACTTGTTAAGATACAGCAACATAAACACTCTTTCAGTTTATACTGATTGTTAATGAGAGACCAATAACCTAACTATTATGACATTCAAGACTCAAGCGTACTGGCTGGGACATTCAGCGGTTAAACTTATCAGCCCAAACGGAACTGTAATTTATATCGATCCATTTTTATCGCAAAATCCTTCTACTCCCGAAGAATTAAAAGAAGTAGAAAAGGCTGATTATATCCTGCTCACACATGGCCACGAAGATCATGTTGGGGACACCATCGAAATTGCCAAAAAAACAGGAGCAAAAGTTGTTGGTATTGTTGAGTTGATGGGCTTACTCGGTAATGAAGGACTCGCTGATGATCAATCCGTAGCCTTTAATAAAGGAGGAACGGTTCATTTCGATGATTTTTCAGTAACCATGGTTTCTGCCAATCACAGTTCATCTTTCAAAGGTCAATATGCGGGTGATCCTGCTGGATTGATTCTCTCATTTGAAGATGATATTTGTGTTTATCACATGGGTGATACCAATATTTTTGCTGATTTGGAGCTCTACGGTGAATTATATGATCCGCATTTAGTATTTGCTCCAATTGGCGATCATTTTACTATGGGTCCCGAAGAAGCTGCTTATGCTGTTGAAATGATTGATCCATTATATGCTGTGCCCATTCATTACAACACTTGGCCTCCCATTGAAGCAGATCCGGCCGTTTTTAAGGATCTACTCGAAGAGTTAGATATTGAAGCTCGTATTCCGAAAATTGGAGAAAATATTATTTGATCCGATCATCAAATATCGCAAAAAGAGCTCTTTTACTTTGTGTGTGCCTATTTTTTATTGGTGATGAGCTGAATGCGCAAGATTTCCAGCCTATATCGGCAAGCACCGGGAAAAATTATTTTCTCGGTGCGGGAGTAGGTGATGCACAGCTAAATGTGGACAACAACTTCGGCACTTTTGGGCGAAGCAGCTATGTGCCTAGAATTACCGTCGAACTTGGGCAGTATCGAAAACTTGATCCACTTTTTGGGATACTATTATCTGCACGACTTTCTTATCAACAATTGCGATTACATCCCATCAATACGGATAAGCCTTATAATGATGTAATCTCATTTTCTGATGCTCAGCTCCGATATGGATTATACCTTGGTAAGGATCTAATAAAATTACACCTAGGCGGAGCAATTCGGTTTCCTTTAAATTCTTCATTTAAAGTTAAAGGTGCAGATAGCAATGGAAATGAAGAATGGTTCGACTTGAGCGATGATTTTAAAGTAACACAAGTAACGTTTAGTACCGAACTAGGAATTACCTTTCTGATCGGCTCATTTCATTTGAGTCCTACCTTTTCTTGGAATCACAACAAATTTATCGAAAGTTCATTTACTACCGGACCTTATTCGTTCGATGATTCTGAATACTATACCTTAGAATTTGTCATTTACATACCATTGAAATTATGAATCTATCCATGTGTTTTACGGGTTTAATACTCGCATTTATCCTACTTGCCGATCCAGGTTCAAGCACGTGTGGAACCTGTGATATCAATATTGTGAGAGCTGGAACGCTACCGGATACCACACTTACTTTAGGAAGCACTTGGGAAATTATCGTAACAGAGCGCTTTGCAAAATCTTCTGACAATTGTTTCTATGCAGATGACCAAGATATTGCTTCGAATAGATATAACGCCCCGGATCTGTTTTGGAAAATTGATGGTTCCAGCGTAACTCTGCAACAGATAAATGACACCTTATTTGTAGAAGCACTCAATTCCGGTACATCAAATATTTTTATCTCTGCTTCTTCAAAATCTTCGATCGATCCTAATGTTGTTAATCAACAGTTAACTATAAGTGTGAAATAGTAATTGCCTTTTTACCTACCTTTCAACGCCATTTAAAGAATCAAATAGTAGTTTTATGAAATTATTGATAGCAGTTTTAATCACCAGTCTTTTCTTCAATTCAAATCCAGAAACGAATGACCACGAAAATCGCCGTTGGGGACAAGCTGGTCACCGAGCTACAGGCTATATCGCCGCTGAACATTTAACCGAACATGCTGCAGCTGAAGTGGCGAGAGTATTAAATGGCGATTCCATTGCCGAAGTTACAACCTGGATGGATGAAGTACGTTCAGATCCTGCTTTTGGGTTTATGGCACCCTGGCATTATTGCACAATTCCTGAAGGCATGACCTACGAAGAAGCCGGCACACCGGAAGAAGGAGATATTCTTTGGGCGATCGAAAAAATGGTTACGGAATTGAAATCCGGGGAGTTACCACCCGAACAAGAAGCCATCAATTTAAAAGTGTTGATTCATTTAGTTGGAGATTTGCATCAGCCGCTGCATGTTGGAAATGGTACCGATCGCGGAGGAAATGATGTTCGCGTACAATGGTTCCGTGATAATTCGAATCTTCACCGTGTTTGGGATAGCGAAATGATCGATAGTCGACAGCATTCCGGCCGAGAACTGGCAGGCTTTTCGGACGATCAACTCACCGATGAGTTAATTGCTGAATGGCAAAGCACTTCATGGTTAGATTGGGCCTACGAATCACAAGCTTTATTACCTCAAGTATACGATTTTGAGGGTGATCGTCTAAGTTATGAGTACATGTATCGAAATTTTGAGACTGTTGAGCTTCGAATCGTACAAGCCGGCGTCCGACTTGCCGGGCTTATTAACGAAATTTATTCCGAATGAAATACTCATTAACAACTCTCCTATTATCAACTCTTTTACTTTTAATTATTTCAACATCAATCACTGCTCAAAATTCTTGGATTGAGGGGCAAACTCCTGAAAACATCTTGTTTTCGGTAAGCGGCTTTGATGGCCCCGAAGCCGTTCGCTACGATGCTGACTTAGACATTTACTTTGTATCCTGCTTCAATGGAAATACTTCTGGAGATGCCAACGGGTACATTTCTAAAGTTTCCGGTGATGGCGAGATCATTGAGTTGAAGTTCATGATGGGCACAGCAGATTTTCCGTTTGATGCAGGTCGTGGCATGTTTATTACCGGAGATACACTTTGGGTTGCCGATCATTTGGGAGTGCATTATTTCGATAAAAACTCGGGTGAACATCTTGGCTTTGTAGATTTTTCTTCAGAAAATCCCGGGTTTTTAAATGATATAGCTGCCGACAACCAAGGCAAATTATACGTCACCGATACCGGTGCTCGAAAAGTGTACCGATTTAACTCCTCGGGGTATCAAAAAGTGATCGAAGACTTACCTATTATGCCCAATGGGATTACGATATTGCCGAATGGAAATCTAGCCTTGGCTCCATGGCGCGAAGGACCCAATATCTACCAAATTAATCCCGAAACCGGTGAATTATTAGTTTTTGGAACAGTAAATGGATCCGATAATTACGATGGAATCGAATTTTTCGACGGTGCATTAATCACTTCTACACAACAAGATTCTAGCTTACATATCATGATCAACGGGCAGGATGAGTTGTTTATCAAAGTTTCGGGTAGACCGGCTGATATTGCCATAAACCCCAATGAAAATGTTGTTGCAGTTCCTTATGTTGCCCTTGGCAAAGTTGATTTTTGGAAACTTAAGCAATGAAACAAGACTTAAATTGGGGCATTTTAAGCACCGCAAAAATTGGGACTAAAAACGTAATTCCGGCTATTCAACAAACCGAGGGTAACCGGGTGGTTGCAATATCATCTCGATCACTTGAAAACGCTCAAAAAGCAGCCAAAGAACTTGATATCGAAAAAGCTTACAGTAGCTATGATGAGCTTTTAGAAGACCCCTATATCGATGTTATCTACAATCCACTCCCCAATCATCTACATGTAAGTTACACGGTAAAAGCGCTAACTGCCGGGAAGCATGTGTTATGCGAAAAACCGATTTCCGTTAATCATCAGGATGCCAATGACTTACTACATTTTGCATCAAAATTTCCGCATTTAAAGGTGATGGAAGCATTTATGTACCGATTTCATCCACAATGGGAATTCATCCGCAAAATTATCGATGCGGGCGAAATTGGTGAAGTCCGGCATGTGCATTCTACGTTCACCTACTTCAATAATCAGCCTGATAACATCAAAAATCAGGCCGAGTTGGGTGGCGGCAGTTTACTCGATATTGGATGCTACTGTGTTAATTTTTCGAGATTTATTTATCAATCGGAACCCATTCAAGTGCAATCGATGATGAACTTTGATCCGGTATTTAATACCGATCGATTTACATCAGCACTAATCACTTTTAAAGGTGGTTCTGCAAGCTTTTTATGTGGTATGCAAATCAATCAAGATCAGCGTGCGCAAATCTATGGCTCTCGCGGCAAAATTGAGATTAGCATTCCCTTTAACGATGCCGACGAGATTCAAAGAAAAGTTACGGTTACTAAGAATGGGAAAACCAACACTCATTTTTTTGAGCCTTGCAATCAATATGAATTGCAAATTGCAGCGTTCAGCAATGCCATTCGAGAAAACAAAGAAGTTCCCATCCCCCTTTCTGATGCCGTCGCTAATATGGATGTAATCACCAAGATTTTCACCAATTATCTGAAGTAAAAACTAATATTACACACTTCATCTGTGAGAAAATCTGATTCAATTCTCATGAAAGAGTTAATGTTATGCTTTAGCTCACTGGCTTGTTGATTACAGCTTACCCAAGCGCAGAAACTGCGAACATTGGTAACCAATTTTAAAGTAAAAGATGTAAATCCAAACGGTTAATTCTCTCTCTCCCCAATTGTTAACGAATGATTAACTCAATTACTCAGTTTGCAATGAAAATTCGTATTTTTCATTAATTCTTGAAAACAGTTTTAAAAAACGCCTATGCCTTCTCTGGTTACTTTTAACAACAAAATTGATAAAGAATTCAGCAGAGCTGTAAAGAAACGTGTAAACGCCTACTTCGAGGAAAAGGGTATTTCTAAACATGCTAATCCGGCTATGGTCATCAAAACGATTGCCATACTTTCGTTGTATTGGGTTCCTTTTGCTTTGATTTTAACTGCAGGCTTTTCGGTAGAAGTGATGTGGTTACTTTGCCTGATAATGGGAATTGGAATGGCAGGAATTGGATTTTCGGTAACTCACGATGCGCTGCATGGTGCCTATTCATCAAATCCCACCGTAAATAATATTCTCGGCACGATGTTCGATTTAGTGGGTGCTAACGGCTACATCTGGAAAATCACTCACAATATCATCCATCACACATACACAAATATTCACGGCCACGACGAAGATCTTGAAGTTGCTGAGTTTATCCGATTATCCCCCCATACAGAATATAAACCTGTACATCGTTTCCAGCATGTATTGGCTTTTCCGGCTTATAGTTTTGCTACCATTTTTTGGGTATTTGTGAAAGACTACTGGTATTTCTTTAAGTCGCCTTTAGGTCCTTATGAGAACAAGAAGCATCCAACCAAAGAGTGGGTTAAACTGATTATCACCAAAATTGTGGTGTATACGTTAACTATTGTGTTACCGCTCATGTTGCTGGAAATCACTTGGTGGCAGTATTTAATTGGCTTCTTTACTGTGCATTTAACCGCCGGTTTAATCTTGGGCATCATATTTCAGCTGGCACATGTGGTTGAGAGTACTACACATCCATTACCTAATGAAGAAAACATGATTGAAAACCATTGGGTAATTCATGAGATGCTTACCACAAACAATTTTGCCAGAAAGAACAAAGTATTATGCTGGTACGTGGGCGGATTAAATTTCCAGATCGAACATCACTTATTCCCAAAAATCTGCAGCATTCATTATCCTGATATCAGCCCAATTGTTGAAGAAACTGCTAAAGAATTTGGTATTCCCTACAACTGCCACGAAACCTTTCGCGAAGCGGTTGCCTCGCACTACCGCACCCTCAAAAAATTTGGCGATAAAGACTTTACATGGTCACCGGCCATGGCTTAATCATTAGGTTGTTTTAAAGCTCATCTCAGATGAGCTTTTTTTTTAACTAATTATCTACATTACCAGATAAACCAACGATGTGCTGTGCAACACACTTTTACCATAATACTGCTTTATCTCACCATCGCCTTTGGCACTGAAGCTATTGCTCAGCCGCTCGCTATTCGTGGGGTGCTCGATTTACGAAATCAGGAATTTAATGAAAACACGGCGCTCGAATTAAACGGTGAATGGAGGTTTTACTGGCAAAAGTTAGCACGTACTTCTAACGAGTTGCGCGAATTACCGATGATTGTTCAACTGCCTCATATATGGCCTGAGGATATTTCGCTGGATTCAAAAGGGTTCGGAACCTACAGTTTGGAAGTTTTATTACCAAACAACCACTCCGGGTTATCTTTAGAAATACCCTTGATATACACTTCTTATTCATTATTCATTAATGGACAAGAAGCGGCTAGTAGTGGAAATGTTGGGACGAATAGTTCATCGCACGCACCTAATTGGAATCAGACGGTAATTCCACTGAATATTAAATCTGGTCAGGATAGAATCGAAATTCTACTCCAGGTATCGAACTTTTCGCATTATCGTGGCGGAATTGCTGAGCCTTTCAAAATCGGACATCAAAACAAGCTGAACAGAGAACGAGAATTAGCTCTTGCACAACAGTTTTTTGCTTTTGCCGCCTTTGTTATTGCCGGAGTTTTCTTTTTAGCTCTATTCTATTTTGGTCATTCCGAAAAATCGATCATCTTTTTTTCACTCTTCTGTTTGTTTTACAGTCTTCGAATTATTTCAACAGGACTGTATCCAATACTAATCATGATACCTAGCGTGCCGTGGTGGCTTGTTATTCGGTTTGAATATATCTCGTTTTACTTTGCAGCGATTTCCTTTGGCTTGTTCATCTATAATTTATTTCCCGAGCTTTCCCTCAAAGGGGTGATATTTACCTTTACCGGTACATTTTTGTTTTTCATTTTCACAACAGTTCTATTACCTGCAGGCTTGTTCACTTCTTTTATCGACTATTACATTGCTGTAATTGCACTGTATTCGGTGTATTTGACCTATGTTACTTATACAGGAGTACGTCAGAACAAATCAGGAGCTTTATTCATCTTTCTCGGAATCTCCTTCATGTTTTTAATCGTAGCTCTGGAAATACTTTCGTATTACGAAATATTAACCGTTGCAGCATGGTTACCGGGATTGGGATACGTAGCTTTTCTGGCATTTTTATCCTTAACAATCTCAAACCGATTTGTTTATTTATTTAATGAAGCCAAGTTGAAGGCTGAATCTGCCTCCATTGCAAAAACTCACTTTCTTTCAACGATGGGGCATGAGTTAAGAACACCATTAAATGCTGTAATAGGTTTATCCGAATTACTACTCGATAGTAAATCGGAACATGAAAAAACTCAATTTGCGAAAACCATCAAGCGAAGTGGCGAAAACTTGTTGGGGATCATCAATAATATTTTAGATTTCACAAAAATTGAGTCGGATGAGGTACAATACGATTATCAACCTACTCATATTCCCACTTTATTGGCCGACACCATCAAAATGTTGGGATCCCTCGTTGATCCCAAAAAAGTAAATTTGAGTTTTCGGTTTGATGACTCACTTAGTAATTTTTTAGTTGTAGATCAGGCACGGTTGCAACAAATTATCATCAATCTGGTGGGTAACGCCATAAAATTTACCCAGGAAGGAGAGATATCGATACAAGTAACTACCACGGAATCTATCGCCGAAAAAGATCAGATTTTATTTATAGTAAAGGATACCGGGATTGGGATTCCCGAAGAAAAAATGGGCTTGCTCTTCGATCGTTTCTCACAACTGGATGCAGATCGCTCGCGGAAATATCAAGGAACCGGCTTGGGGTTAGCCATCAGCAAACGCCTTATTGAAGCAATGGGAGGTAGGATTTGGGTACAAAGCAAACCTGACGTTGGCACTACTTTTTACTTTACTTTAGTTGCCAAAGAAGCCTCTGAAAATGACATTCGAAATAAGGCAAAGGAACCAACCGAAACAGAAAAGTTACTTACAAAAGAACTTGATATACTGGTTGTAGAAGACAATATTATCAATCAGAAAGTAGTGATCAAAGTATTGGAACGTCTGGGATATACGGCTGATATAGCGGTAAATGGATTTGAAGCCATCAGGAAAGTTAAGGAACATACCTACGATTTAATTTTCATGGATATGGAAATGCCTGAAATGGATGGAATTGAAGCCACTTTTAGAATTAAAACACTTCCTGATCTGAAAAAACAACCTATTATCGTAGCTATGACGGCAAATGCTACCACCGAAGATAAAACACGTTGTTTTGAAGCCGGAATGAAGGATTTTATAGCGAAACCAATTACTCTTCAAACTACCGAAAATGTGTTGCTGAAATGGTTTTCCTATAAATAACTGCGCTTGAATTCTTTTATCTACCATAGCTTCAAATTTCTAAAGCGTTTTTCATTGCTTGCTTTTTTTTGTGGGATGATTTCTTTGATACTCATTGATCAGGTTCAAGCCAGACAATCTTCCGTTCCAGTTCTCGATCTGCGATCACACGATTTTAACCGGCAACCAATTATCGATACCGACACCGTTTGGGCGTTTTATTGGAATAGACTGCTAACCCTTGAGCAAGCTGTAAATTCTGAACCTGATACACTCCTAAATTTTACTACAGACTGGGCCAGTATTTCTACCTATAATGCACAAGGTTATGCCACTTATGCACTCAAAATCTTACTACCTGAAAAACATCCGGCACTCGCTTTAGACATCCCCGACTTTTACTCAGCGTATGAACTTTATATTAACGATCGTCTTTTTGCAGACAATGGAAAAGTAGCCCCCACCAAGGATGAATATGAACCACATTGGCTTCCGCTAACTAAACCGTTATCAGATTTTCGCGCCGATACGCTAACCTTGGTACTTCATGTAGCAAATTTCGACCATAGCAAAGGCGGAGCTTATTTACCGATTATGCTTGGGGATGCCGATAAACTGTTCCGCGACAGATATATCAGTTATGGTTATTCTTTTATACTCACTGGTATTTTATTAATGGCCGGACTTTTCTTTTTAGGCGTTTACCTATTTGGTAGAAGAGAAATCTCGATACTGTTTTTTGCTGCGTTTTGTTTGGTTTATAGTTACCGAATTATTGGTTTTGGGAGTTACGCGTTTCACATGCTAATGCCCGAATTACCGTGGATCGTTACGCTACGAATCGAGTACGCCACACTCTTTCTTTCCGGCTTCCTGTTTGGGCTCTACACCTTGTATTTATACCCTAGAGAAACTTCGCGCCCGCTCATTTACGTGCTAAGTGCAGTATCCATCTTATTTACCTTAGAATCGTTATTCCTCTCGCCATCGATTTTTACACAATTGGTTATCCCCTACTTTATCCTGCTCATATTTTATTTGATACTGGCATTTTATGTGTACATCAAAGCGGTATTAAATAAGCGGCCGGGGGCTATTTATTCACTAATAAGTTCAGGTGCAATCTTTGTAGTTTTTGGATACGAAATCTTGGTGTATTTGGGCTTCTTCACAACTTCTTTGTTTTTAAACTTCGCCGGTTATTTGTTCTTTTTCTTCTTCCAATCGCTGGTTCATTCGTTCAGGTTTTCTACTGCTATGCGAAGAGCACTTACTCGTGCCGAAGAATCATCCCGGGCAAAATCACAATTTCTATCTACAATGAGTCACGAGATTCGAACACCATTAAACGCCGTGATCGGTCTCTCAGGATTATTATCAGACAGTAACCTCAATGCCCGACAGTTGGAATTTGCCGGAACCATCAAAAAAAGTGGGGAAAATTTACTCGGGATCATCAATAATATTCTGGATTTCTCAAAAATAGAATCCGGTAAACTGGAAATTGAGGAAATTGAATTTAAGCTGCGCGAGATCATAGAAAACGTGCTGGATGTAGTTTCATCTTCCCGAAAAAAGCAGCAAATCGAGATTGTATACTCCGTTTCGGATGAGATTCCTCCTTATTTGATTGGTGATGCAAACCGTATTCAGCAAGTACTTACCAATTTATTAGCTAATGCAATTAAGTTTACCGAAGAGGGAGAAATCTTATTAAAAGTTGGTGTTGAAAGGACTTTTTCGGAATCCATTGTATTGCGTTTTGAAGTAAAGGATACCGGTATAGGGATTAGCGAGGATAAGATGCATCGCTTATTTCAATCATTTACTCAAGTTGATGCCTCTTCTACAAGGCGATATGGAGGAACCGGACTTGGCTTGGTTATCAGCAAACGTTTGGTTGAAGCGATGGGAGGAACTATTTGGGTTCAAAGTGAAATCCAAAAAGGTTCCACTTTTTATTTCACCATTCCCTTTGGGCGAAGTGAGCGAATTGAAGATTTTAAAATTCCATCCATTTTAGAACACAAAAAAGTATTCGTTCTCGACGATAATGAAACAAACTTAGGGATACTGCAGCATCAACTAGAAAAAGCAAACTTAAAGGTATCTACCTATAACAATCCCAAGATGTTGATTGCTGCTAAAGCTGAATTAAACGACTTCGATTTCGGAATTCTAGATATGCAAATGCCGGAAGTGGATGGCGTTTCGGTAGCCAAAGAACTACGTAAACTATATAACAGCAACGATTTACCGTTGGTTCTACTAAGTTCCATTCATGAGTTAGGAAGCCATTCAGACAAAGCACTGTTTGAACTATTTCTGAAAAAACCCATTCATCAAACTCGGTTTTTGAACAACCTCGAACGATTATTTACCACCGACTTTACCCCAAGTTCAAATGATGATGAAAAAGTAAAAGACACCAAATTATTTCAAACAGAATTTAAGGTGTTAATTGCCGAAGACAATGTAGTAAACCAAAAAGTGGCATTTAGAATATTAGAACGCATGGGGATTCAGTCAGACATTGTGCAAAATGGAAAACAAGCGGTTGATGCAGTACTAACCGACCATTACGACATTATCTTTATGGATATGGAAATGCCGGAAATGGATGGCTTGGAAGCAACTCGAATCATAAAAAAACTACAACTCGGTGATCGAACATTGCCCATTATAATTGCCATGACTGCCAACGCCTTACAAGAAGACAGAGAGCGCTGTTTCGAGGCTGGAATGGACGATTTTATAGCCAAGCCAATATCGCTGGAATTAACACGTAAAATGTTAATAAAATGGCTGGCTGACGAGCTCCCTTAATAGCTTTTTACTACTCCGTTGCTACCCAAATAGTATCATCCAGCAACAAAATAAAGATACGTATGCGCTCTTCTGCATTTTCAATATTGGTGGCACTTTTATTCTTCTTGAACGGTTGCAGGGAATCGTTAACCATGTCGGAGAAGGAAACAGCTGAAATCCTATACACACTTTCCTCCGATGAGATGAAAGGCAGACATGCTTTATCTGAAGAAATCAAATTGGTGGAAAACTTCATCGCCGATAAATTTGATATGTATGGATTGGAACAGCCAGATAGTCAATCCGATTATTTCCAATCATTTAATCTACAAGATGTTTCGATTGTATCAGAACAACTAGTAATCAATAACCAAGAAGTAGATAAAGAGCTTTATTTTGGATTCTACACCGATAATCTTGTCGAGTTATCAGAAACAAATACAGAACTTGTTTATCTAGAAGCGGGCAGAAACTTCAGAAATCAGTTTAATCAATTCAGGAATTCCTCAGAAAATTTAATCATCGTTGTGGATCCGTCTTATGAAGATATTTTTCAGCGCTACCAGTCTTTTTACTCCAGAAATAATCGAATTATGGAAGGAGAAATCAGAGGAAATATCATTTTTGTTTTAAATGATGCACCCATAAATAACTACTCAGCAGTAATTACAACCGAATCAGAATATCATGGTTTACGGAATGTGGTTGGTAAAATTACCGGAAACAGAACTAATGAAATAGTGATCTTTTCTGCTCATCATGATCACCTTGGAATACGAAATGCAGTTAGTTCCGATTCCATTGCAAATGGAGCAAACGATAACGCTTCGGGAGTTACGGCTGTGCTTCAGCTTGCAAAACACTTTGCTAAGCAACCAAAACCGGAGCGTACTTTATTGTTTGTTACCTTCACGGCCGAAGAAATGGGTGGTTTCGGGTCGGAATACTTTTCAAAACAACAAGATCCCGACGAAATTGTTGCAATGTTCAATATCGAAATGATTGGTAAGCCTGCAGTTTCAGGGCCAAACTCAGCCTGGATAACCGGTTTTGAACGATCTACGTTTGGAGAGATTCTAAGTGAGAGTGCGCATAATTCAAACTATGAGTTCTATCCCGATCCCTATCCCAATCAAAATTTGTTCTATCGCTCGGATAATGCCGTACTTGCACGTTTAGGAGTTCCAGCGCACTCCATTTCTACAACTCCTATTGATGTAGACAGAGATTATCACGAAGTAACCGATGAATTTGATACGATCGACATCAGCCATCTGAATAACACCATCCACGCGATAGCCAAAGCCGCAGAGATAATAATTTCTGGCCGAGCAACTCCAACTCGCGTTGATACTTCATTAGTTGATTGATTCGGATTCACGCATTTAATGCTTGCTCAATATCCTTTTTTATATCATTGATGTGTTCCAGCCCAATGGATATGCGTATAGTTCCCGGTTGAATTCCCACTGCTAATCGTTCTTTTTCGGAAAGTTTTGAGTGAGTAGTACTGGCGGGATGGGTTGCGATGGTCCTGGAATCACCCAAGTTTGACGACAATGAAATCATTGTAAGATGATCTAAAAAATTTCTTCCTCCTTCTAAACCAGCGGCAAGCTCGAAAGTTACCAACCCTCCACCCTTCGACATCTGTTTTTTAGCCAGTTCTTTTTGAGGATGCGAATCCAGAAAAGGATAATGCACCTTTGAAACCGCGGGATGATCGGACAAAAACTCGGCTAAGGATTTCGCATTCTCACAATGTCGATCCATTCGAACGGCCAACGTTTCTAAACTTTTCGAAAGTACCCAGCCGTTAAATGGCGACATCGCAGGACCCGTATGCCTGCTCATAAACATCACTTCATCGATCAACGCTTTTGAGGCAAGTACTGCGCCACCGAGTGTACGGCCTTGTCCATCTATAAATTTTGTAGCCGAATGAGTTACAATATCTGCCCCGAGTTTGATCGGGTTTTGGAGATACGGAGTTGCAAAACAGTTGTCTACATTTACCAGAATATTGTGCCGATGTGCAATCTCAGAAATTGCTTCAATATCGAATATCTGTAGTCCGGGATTTGATGGCGTTTCCAAAAAAAACACTTTCGTATTTGGGGTAATTGCAGCTTCCCATTCGTCTAAATTTGAACCTTCCACATACGTACAACTAATATCCCACCTGGGAAGTAACTGCGTCAAAATTTGATGGGTAGAACCAAAAACCGATCTGCATGCTACGATATGATCTCCTGCTTTTACAAAAGAAGCGAGGCTGATAAACATCGCCGCCATTCCTGATGCCGTTGCAATTCCGGCTTCAGCTCCTTCCAAAACACATAATTTCTGTATAAACTCATCATTGTTTGGATTGGAATATCTGGAATACACATTCCCATCCACCTCTTTAGCAAATAAAGCTCGGGCATGTTCGGCATCTTCAAAAACATAACTTGAGGTAGCGTAAATGGGCACGGAATGTTCGCGATGATTCGACCGTTCAGTTTGCATGCGGATCGCACGCGTTTCAAAAGCGTTGGGTTCCATAGACTTCGATTTATTTTAAGTGAGTGATACTTTAAGATACACGCTCAAAAATTCTATATCTCAATATTCTGAATTATGAAAAATCTCTTCTCTTTTGTGCTGTTAGCACTGTTTTCTCTTTCGGCAGCGGCGCAAGAATATGCACAAACGCAACTCGAAAATTCTCCTCGCCATCACGAGTGGGTTACAATAAATTCCAACGATCGAGAACTTCACACCTTTGTTGCATATCCAGAAGTGGACGAACCGGTGCCGGTTGTGCTGGTGATTCACGAAAATCGGGGATTAAATACCTGGGCAAGATCATTCGCCGATCAAGTGGCTGAACATGGATACATTGCCGTTGCCCCTGATCTTATCAGTAACACAAAAGAAGGCATCGAGAAAACTTCTGATTTTGCTTCTTCAGATGAAGCTCGAAGTGCTTTGTATGACTTAGATCCAGCCAATGTTACTACTGATTTAATAAATGCGCTTAATTATGCAAAAAGTCTCACTGCCAGCAATGGTAAAGTATTTGTAGTTGGATTTTGCTGGGGAGGATTCCAATCCTTTCGCTTTGCAACCAACGCTGGTGATCAAATAGAACAAGCCATTGTTTTTTATGGAACTGGACCTCAGGAAAAAGAAGCCTACCAAACCATAGAAGTTCCGGTATTTGGATTCTATGGCGGTAACGATAATCGAGTAAACTCTACGATTGAATTCTCAGAAAATGCAATGTCTGAATTCGGCAAATCCTATAATTATGTAATCTATGAAGGCGCCGGACATGCATTTATGCGACGTGGTGATGATCCTTCCCTTCCAGCTGATGACGCAAATAAACTTGCTCGGGATAAAGCATGGGAAAAACTAAAAGAACTATTAGCTACCAACTAGTTTCGGCGCCTACTTTTCTTGCTTATAACAAATTCTTGAGTGGTATGTAAGCGGTTGGTTTTATAAGTTCAGCCGTTTAGCTGAAATTAACCTGAACAATTTGCTTTTTCGATCTTCGATTCAGGTGATCAAGCTAGTTATATCTCAACCATTTAAAAGAATCTCTCTATGAGCACATCAGACAACGCTGTTTATCAGGTTAAGTCGTTTAACACGGGGCTAATTTTAATAGCAATTGTAGCTTCACTTGGTGGCTTACTCTTTGGCTACGATACCGGAGTAATCAACGGAACCCAGTTTTATTTTAGTAAATATTTCGATTTGGACGCCGCCATGAAAGGCTGGGTTGTAGGTAGTGCGTTATTAGGCTGTTTAATTGGTGCAGCTTCATCGGGGTTGATAAGTAGCGCTATCGGCCGAAAAAGCTCACTTATACTATCTGCAAGTTTGTTCACGGTTTCTGCTTGGGGTTCAGGACTCCCGGAATTTCTCCCACAATCGGTTTCATTGCTTGTGTTCTTCCGAATTTTAGGTGGATTGGGAATCGGGATTGCATCCATGAATGCGCCCACATACATCGCCGAGCTGTCTCCTGCTAAAATCCGTGGAAAGATGGTTACCTACTATCAAATGGCTATCGTAATCGGTTTTTTCGTAGTGTTTTTAGCTACTTATGCCATCGGACAAGGTGGAGATGAAGTATACAATCTCGAGCGTGGCTGGAGATTAATGTTCTGGTCGGAATTGATTCCGTGTACCCTCTTTTTAGTGCTTTTGTTTTTCGTGCCTAAAAGTCCGCGTTGGTTAATGCTAAAAGGGCGAGAAGAGGAAGCCGTTATCGTGCTGGAGCGCGTACATGGGAAAGAAATGGCAAATGTAGAATTGATGGAGATCAAAGAATCCTTGAAAGGGAAGCAGACTACTCCATTCAAAGATCTTTTCAAAAAAGCGGTGTTACCTATTATTGTAATTGGCTCGGTTATTTCCGGTCTGCAACAATTTACCGGAATCAATGCTGTACTTTATTTTGGAGCAGATATTTTTGAAAAGGCTCTGGGCTTTGGTCAGGATGAAGTACTTGCCCAGCAAATTTTATTAGCCGGTGTGAACTTCTTATTCACTTTCATCGCTATGTTTACCGTGGATAAATGGGGACGTAAGCCACTTATTATTTCAGGATCTGTTGGTATGATTGTAGGCTTCCTGATGCTTGGCGTATCGTTAATGACTGACAATATCGGCTTAGTTTCTCTAATTGGTGTGTTAGTGTTTATTGGCTCGTTTGCGATGAGTATGGGTCCTGTTGTTTGGGTGCTACTTTCTGAAATGTTTCCAAACAGCATCCGAAGTGCAGCAATGAGTATTGCCGTTGCGGTACAATGGGCAATGAATTATGTGGTTTCACAAAGCTTCCCGATAGTGGTAGAAAGTGAAGTAAATAACTCAGCCTTCTGGAATGGCTCCCTACCCTATTTCATCTTTATCTTCTTCATCGTCATTATCATTGTATTCACAATGAAATACATCCCTGAAACCAAGGGAAGATCATTAGAAGACCTCGAAAAAATTTGGGAAGAGAAATACGGGTCCATTTCGTAAGGGTCGTTTTTTGAGACAAATTCCCGAAATAAAATCCGGTTTAAATCAAGCATTTGATAAGGTGATTCAGCATGTGGAAGCACAGCCGGATCACCTTTTTGAATCTTCAATTGCTGACGGGAAGTGGACAACCGGACAACAACTTGAGCATTTAATCAAAAGTGTTACACCGATCATTCTTGGATTATCCGGACCGGCTATTTTATTAAAAGTTCGCTTTGGCACCATTAAACGTGCTGAGATGACCTTCGAGGAATTACAGGATGTGTATCATAAAAAGCTAAACGAAGGCGCGAAAGCTTCTGCGCCTTATATACCTGATCCCGTGCCACTTTCGGCTAAAACAGCTTTACTCAAATCTTTTCATAAAAAGAAGCTTAAACTACTCAAACAAATAGACCGTTGGTCGGAAAAAGAACTCTCCGAAATTGGCGGAAAACATCCCGTTTTGGGGCTTTTGTCTATTCGAGAGTTACTTTATTTCACCGAGTTTCATACCCTTCATCATCTCGAAAGCATTCGACGGATCGGTTGATAACTTATTGGATATTTCTGCTATCAAAAGTACATTAGTGAGTAATCACTTACTATGACCGAGAAAAAAAGAAATATTATTGATGCAGCTGCTCAACTGTTTTCATCAAATGGTTTTTCGGCCACATCGACCAGTAAAATTGCCGAGAAAGCGGGTGTTTCTGAAGGTTTGATATTTCGCCATTTCGGCAATAAATCAGCTTTACTCGATACCATTCTCGCCGAAGGTGAGCAACGATTAAAAAGCTATTATTCCGATATTGTTTTTGAATCCGATCCTCGTGAAGTGCTTCGAAAAATTATTGAACTTCCTTTCGTTTTGACAGCCGAAGACCTCGAATTTTGCCGACTTCAAACGAAGTTAGCTTGGGAAATGAACGCAACGAATTCCTCTCATTTAAAACCTCATTTTTTAAAAGTTGAACTTGCGTTTAAGAAGCTTGGTGTTGATAATCCAAAAATGGAGACCGATGTACTTTTCTATCTAATTGAAGGAATAAATGCGGCACTACTAAATGCAAAAATTGAAGATGCTGATGCAGTTAAAGCTTTTCTGATCAATAAATACCTTTCCTGATTCACATTAAGAATTTTGTAAGTCAAAACGTACGGTATCTCCCGGTGCTAATTGTCCGGCTCGCCACAAATGGTATTCTGCCACATATAATATTCTTGGATAGCCACCGATTGTTTGTGCGTCTTTCATCAACAAGATTGGAAGGCCTGATGGTGGCAACTGAATAATGCCCGGAGCTACTGCCGATGATTTCATATCCTCAAAACTATGAGCTACTGATGATCCTGAAAACCGAATCGCCATTCGGTTAGATGTAGAGTCAACTGTGAACTCAGCATTGAGAAGCTCAGTTTTTTGCCGATCATTCAGCATTTCCCATTCCGGTCCGGGATATACATGTAGCGAAAGTTTACTCGAAAAATAAGGAATCTGAATATCCGGAGAGATTGATGGTACTGCTTCATCAAGTTCGTTCCACTTTAGGATATCACCTGCTGCTAGGGTTCTTCCGTCAAAACCTCCGAATACACCCAGTACATAAGTTGAATATGAATCCATTACTTTGGGTGCTTTCCAACTTCCTTGAATTGTTAAATAATTTCTTATCCCTCTTTTCGGATGCCCGATGCTCAGTAAATCTCCTTCTAAAACCGTTAACGATTTGTACCGAGGTACCTCTTTTCCATTTATGGTGACTTCTGTGTCCGCTCCCGTTATCGCAATAACAGCATCTGAATTGAACTCATATTTCCCACCTTCAAACGTACATTCGATAACAGGTGAGTTGATGGGATTTCCTACTATTCGATTAACATCTGCCATTGCTTGTTCATCCATTGCCCCGGAAATTGGTATCCCAAACTTTCGATACCCGAATCTGCCTTTATCCTGCAAAGATGTGAATATGCCCGGATTTATCACCTCTAAACTTCCCATCAGCGTTGAATATCTATGAATTGTACAAAATCACCCGGCTTAACCGATATGGGAGGTTGATTTGTAGCGTCAAAAAAACGCTGAGTTGTAGTTCCAATAATATTCCAGCCACCCGCACTTTGAATGGAATACAACCCTGTTTGTGAACCTCCGATCCCTATTGCACCCGCAGGAATTCGGTTTCGAGGCGAATCTAATCTTGGAATAGTGAGCTTCGGATCTAGTCCATCCAGAAAGATAAATCCCGGTAAAAAGCCGATCATTGCTACCGTATATGTCGTTTTAGTATGCTTATTGATGATCTCTACCTTTGAAAGTCCAGTATATTTTTCAGCACGTTCCCAATCTAACCCCTTGTTGTAATCCACTTGAATGTGATGAGTGTTAGCTGCTTCGATTGAATCAACTTCTTGAAGGTTTGCGAGTATTTCTAACAATTGCTTCTGGGATAAAACAGAGTTATCCAAAAAAACGGTGATATTTTCATACGCAGGTACTACATCGATGATTCCTTCAACAGGATTATCCTCTAGCATCTGGTACAACTCGTGTATAGAGTTTAACGAATCGGCTTCTACTTCCGGGCTCAAAATTACTGCCTGTTCATTCAAATGAGTTATGCTCAACTCATTTCCCTTAATATGCAACGATGGTACAGCCATGATCGGTTAAATATTGATGAATTTGATTCGCTAAATGAATAGCTCCTTCCGTATCGCTATGCAGACACATCGTTTCAGCATTAATAGGTTTAACCTTACCTGAATACGTTTTAACAACGCCATCAATAACCATTCTATGAATATGCTCTTGTACTTGTATGAAATCACTGAGTACAGCGCCGGGCTTAGTTCGGGCTCGTAATTCAAGGGAGTCTTCATAGGCTCTGTCAGCAAATACTTCTTGGACACATGTAAAACCACGCTGCTCTGCCACCCTTTTTAACGCACTGTTCGGCAAGGTGTAAATTGGAAGCTTTAACTGAAGGTCTTCTAAGCATTGCACGATGATCTTCGCAATTTTTTCATCTTTAGCTGCCACATTATATAATGCTCCGTGCGGTTTAAGATGATGTACATCTACGTCTAGATTCGAAGCATGATCCATAAAAACTTCCACTTGGCTTTTCAAGGAATTCAAAAGTTCTTTCGGCGAAATATTTAGTATTTGTCTTCCAAAATTCTCTTTATCGGGATAAGAGGGATGCAAACCTACAGCAACACCATTATCTGCCGCAAGTTTAATGGTTGACTTCATGGATTCGTCATCGCCAATGTGCCCACCGCAGGCGATATTACACGAGGTAATGTAAGGCATGATCTTTTGATCATTTAGACGGCTTTCCGGTGTTTTCCATTCACCTAAGTCACAATTCAAGTCAATCTTCATCTTACAAAAATTGAAAAACGGCATTTAAACTTCGAATCCCAAGTGCACAGGCAACTAACAACACCAAGAAACCTGCTGTATTCTGGAATATTCCATTGGTATACACACCCAGTAATTTGGTCTGATTCATTAGATACAGCAAAAAAACCGCTACTAATGGTAGTAAAATCCCGTTTGTTACCTGAGCAAATTGAATTATTTCAATCGGACTTCCACCAAATAAACTGGAAAGAACACCAAGTACCAGAATGCTTATCCAAACCAACCGGAATTTAAACGATCGAAGACTGTCTGATTCCCAGCCTAAAATTCCGCGTGCTGCATATGCGGCAGCCAAAGGCGCGGTAATAGCCGACGAAATTCCTGCAGCAAACAATCCAATTCCCAGAAAATAGCCTGACCAACTACCTAATAACGGCTCTAGTTGCTGAGCCATATCAGCAGCTGATTGAATTTCGCTGTTACCGAAGAGTGTTGTAGCACTTGTAATAATTATACAGATTGAAATCACACCACCAATGATGATAGCCGTCGCATTTTCTTTCCTCAAATCTGATAATGAGCGAACACTCGAGTACTTTTCCTTAACCAGTGAAGCGTGCAAAAACAGATTGTAGGGAACAACCGTTGTGCCAATTAATCCAACCAGAAGTACCCAATCGGTATCACCTGTGAAAGGAATAAACATTCCTCGCAGAATCTGTTGAACATCCGGCTCCAGTACTACTGCTGTAGTAATGAAAACAATACTGAGTATCATCACCAAGCCAATCAAAAACCATTCAATTAGCTTTACTTCTCCAATAAAAAGTATCAGAAAAGCAATTCCACCTATAATTAGTGGCGCTAACGGTATGGTATAATCGCCAAATTCGTAGGTTATCGTCCCAAAAAACTCATTAAACCCCAACACAGCGCCAGATATGTTTCCACCTTCATAAGCAGCATTTCCAATAATAATTGCTCCAAAAATCAGGATAACTGCCAACCCTCGCAGTACCGGTTGTTGTAATTGATCACGAATGGCTTCTCCAAAACCATTTTGTGTTACCAGACCAAGTCGGGCTGTCATTTCTTGCAAAATGATGGTAGTAAACACCGAAAATACTACGGCCCATAGTAGCGTATACCCACCGGTAACCCCAGCCAGGGTACAAATGGTTATAGTGCCCGGCCCAATAAAGGCGGCAGTTACAAGAGTGCTTGGACCAAAATATTTAGAGATTGAAAACTTCAAGAAATTGACTTTAGATTAAGTATCTCGCTTTTATTTATCATTCTATAAAATTATTATAAGCCCAACGAATCAGTTTTACCAACTATAAATGATTACACGCTGTACATGGCGGAAAATAAAACAGTTCCAACCAATTTAAGTGTTGATGCCTACATCGAAGCCATAGAGCATCCGCAGCGAAAAGAAGACTGTAAAACCATTTTAAAGCTGATGACTGAAATTTCCGGTCGGGAACCGGTAATGTGGGGCAGTAGTATTGTTGGCTTTGGTAAATATCACTACAAATATGAGAGTGGCCGTGAAGGTGATATGCTGATTACAGGGTTTTCGAATCGTAAACAAGCCATCACTTTATATATTATGGATGGCTTTAAACGCCATGCCGAACTTTTGGAAAAAATTGGAAAGTTTAAAACCGGAAAATCGTGTTTTTACATAAAAAAGCTATCAGATATAGACATTGACGTACTTTCTACAGTAATTTCTGAGTCGCTTAAAGCAGTAGAAGAAAAATATACAATTCTGGAGTAAACACTATTCGTTTAACCATACAGATACCGTTGAGCTTAGGAACTTTGAATTTTCGACAGCGTATGTACTTCGAGGCTAATCATAAGATTGGGGCATGGTTTCTGACTCAATACACCGCCAATAAATTGACATCACCCGTTAAATAATCAATCACGATACGGATGGAAAACACAATTGAATTAAAGACTACCATTAAAGCGAGTGCCGAAAAAGTTTGGGATACCATAACAAATCCGGATAAGATTGAGCAGTATATGTTTGGTTCCAAGGTTGATACTGACTGGAAGCCCGGTAGCAAATCTCACTTTTTTATTGAACAAGACAATAAGCAAATCACCATTGTTAAGGGAGAAGTGATCAGAAATATTCCGGGTAAGTTGCTGGAACACACGTTGTTTCCAAATGATAACAAGCTAAATGACACGCTCGAGAATTATATTGTAATCACCTACCAACTCGAGGAGCATGGCGATGAAACCGATCTTACCATTACTCAACGTGGGTTTAAATATGTGGAAGATGGGCTTCAACGCTATATTGATACCCAAAAAGGTTGGAAAATTGCCTTACCTAAACTGAAAGAAGTCGCGGAATCTTGAGCTCTCAGCCAAACAATCCACTGCACGGGATTAAGCTCAAACAAGTTGTTGAGGATTTAGTGAACTATTACGGATGGGAACAGCTGAGCTTTCATGTGGATGTGAATTGCTTCAAAAATGATCCATCGGTTAAATCGAGTTTGAAATTTCTACGACGACATCAATGGGCGCGCGATCAGGTAGAAGACCTTTGGGTGGAAGTTATCTGGCCGATGAAAAAAGGTTCGGATTGAACTAGAATCCTATTTCAACCTCGATCGGCAAATGATCCGATCCAATTGACTTACCTACAGATCTTCTCAACACATTTACCCCCGGCGTTGCCAGTGCATGATCAAGAGTAAGTAAATTAATACCGAATAAGTCATTCCATGTTGGCAGTATTCCGAAGCCTATTCTTGTATCGATCAAGTCATTTTCTCGTGTCAATCTTTTAAAATTAGGGGAAAAAGAAGTTGAATTTAAATCACCTATCAAAATTAGTTCTGTTTCGATGGTGCTTACAAAACGGTTAATATTCTCGAATTGAAGATTTCTTGACTCAAAAAATCTTCTCCCAATTGGAGGAAGCGGGTGAGTGGCTAACATTGAAAGTGTTTCACTTTCCTTTGATATCGAAACCAATAAACTTGGCAAGTTTGCATCACTTAGATCTAATACTTGTACCGAGTCGAGATCAATTTTACTAATCACACCGATTCCAAAATTGTCCGATCTGGGTAAAAAGTAGGCATGCTCATAGCTATTTAAATCCTCAAATTGAAACTGCCATTGATGATTTAACTCCATCAAAAAAACAATATCAAAATTATTCTTGGTAACGTATTCAAAGACTTCCGAATAATTCGAATTAGAGGAAAGCAAATTGATGGAAGAAATACTTAAAGTATTATTTTTACTTGTGGAAATGGGCGGTTTTGGGGAATAAAATTGAATCAGTGGGGTTGTCAATAACAGGGCAATTAATATCGACAGCAATCCGGTTTTTATACTTCTAGCAAGAAGCAAAATGAATCCAATTGAATAGAAATAGATGATATAGATCAACCTGAAATGTGAAAATAAATCAGCGATCCAATGAAATTTTCCTAAAAAGCCTAAACCAACCGGAATTAATCCAACTAGGAATAATAGGGTGATTAATCGTTCAGATAACTTCATTACACTAGCTACTCTATCGCCCCACAATATTCAGCATTTGGTTCTCTAGTAACATCAATATCAAAACACCTGCTATCCCGATACCAATTTTAATCATTTTCGATTTCCAATTCGTAGAATTGGGCTTGATCACCACCTTCGATAATGCAGCTATCACTTGTTCCCGATTGTACCAAAGCACAAAATTTACTGCTGCAAAATAACTGATAGCACTCATCATAGCGCCGGTTGAAATCTCGTAGAAATAATCTACAATGATGATATTTAGCAGGATCGGAACGAGAATAGCTGCACCAAGAATTTTAGTACGTTCAAAAAGTAGCAGCAACGATCCCAATAACTGAGAGCCTCCAATAAATACAATGTAGCCGAACGAATATCCGAAAAAAGTCCAGGCTAAATCGAAGCCTCCAACCTCTGCCAATGGTAACGAAGCAACCTTATCGGGTACTCCATTTTGGTAAAACTGTCCGCCCATAATTTTACCTAAACCATAGATGCTAAGCATGGTACTTGCATATAATCTGGCGATAAATTCGAAGTGTTGTACCCACTCTTTTTTCATGTAATCCTCCATTTATTCGCGAAGGATGTACGCAGACCTACTATTTTGTTACGTAGACGGTTGATAATTTTTCATCATATTTCGAGATCAAAGATTGCCAATCGTAGTGCTCAACTAGTTTACGAGTATTGTATGATTTGATGTTTTTGTAATTCAAGATCATCTGCTGCAAGCGTTCAAGAAATGTTCCTTCTTCGTACAAAAAAGCAGGTTTTGAAGCTTCATTCAAATGACCGGGATAAGCTAAACGGTTTGGCAGCAGCGGCAAACACCCGCAATACATGGCTTCTACTACACTTCCCCCAAAAAAATCCTGTTTCGAGGTGACAGGAAGGATATCACCTTTCCACAACCACTGCGTGTACTCTTCGAAGGATTCTGCATAGCCCCAATGAACAATATGTTTTTGAAGAGATTCCTTGGCCTCATCGAAGCTTTTCGGGATCATTTCGTTGCGCTCACCTAATACAGCAAGTTTAAAATCGATGCCCTTTTCACTGATTTTCTTCAAAGCCGAGAAAAACGGTTTCGGGCGTTTATCGTATTCCCACCGATGATTCCAAATCACTAACGGCACTTCGTAGTTGTGTTCCGTTTGGTGCACATCAAAACGTGAAAGATCCAATCCCAAATGCAGCACTTCACTTTTTTTCTCGATGAGCTTAATGTTTGTTTTATCGCGCTTGTCTGGAAATTGATTTAAAAATGCCGGCAGTGCTTCCAGAAAAGAAGTTCGATGATATTCGGAATTGAAGAACACTTTATCAGCTACCAAAGCTGACGTGTAATTGATGAATGCGTAATGGTTATCGCGTTTATGCTTTACATCCCGATCCTGAGGCGACCAAGGGTAGGTAAGCTGATTCTCGTGAAAATACATCGCTGTTGGAATTCCCGCTGATTTATGTCGCGTTAGTCCCAGAAAGGTGGGAAAATCAAGCATAGAAGTTCCCAAAATGAGGTCCGGCTTGTAATCCAGCTCATTAAACTGTTTGGCCAGCGATAGCGCCCCGCCGTGCATCCGCCATTTCCAATGTCTGCCCGGCAAGCTCAATATTTCGATCTGATGTCGAGAATGCTTTTTTAATCCTTCCGCCCATTGGCGATGCGAACCGGAGAAGAAGGGTTCCAAAAGGACGATTTGGAGGGGCTTTTTATTGATCTGTTTACCTTAGCTATAGTAATTAAAAATGAAAGATTTAAAATTTAAGATGGTACACTAATTTTAAATCTTAAATTTTGAATTTTTAATTCTCTTCAGTCCATTCATAAAAATTGACCGAATCCATGAGTTTGAAATCGGTGGCAGGATATAGTTTGTTGCCGATATTATTGTCTTTGCCCGTTTCCAGATACATGCCACATGCGTTTGTTTCCCGACTTAATACTTTAGCGCGTTCGATCAACGCTTTTGAAACCCCTTTTCCACGTTGATCGGGATGAACGAATAAATCGTTGAGCAGCCAATATCTGGCTAACCGTGTGGATGAAAACAATGGAAAAAGTTGAACAAACCCAACAGCCATTTCCCCTTCCCATGCCATAAAAATCTCCGATTCATTTTTTTCGATGCGCTCCTTCAAAAAAGCTTTACTCGCTTCTAAATCCGAGGGTTTGTTATAAAAGCGCCGGTACTGATCAAACAGATCGTTGAGGGCTTCTAGGTTGAATAGATCGGCTTTTAATATGGTCATTTAATTTGTATTACTTTGTCAATTGAGTAAAAATAATCAGAGTATTGAGTAAATTGTTATGTCTTAGAAGAAAAGAAGCATTAAAATCGGATCGAGCAAAAACAAGTTTATTTATTCCGGAAAAGCGTCTAAGCGCTCAAAGGTTATCATCAAATCATCTCTTTTCCAAGTCATGATCGTTTCGCCTTCAAAATCCATCTCCCAATATTGCAGAGGCTTTTGCCCATCGTAATACAAGATATCAATGACAGGGCGATGTGCATTTACCCTCCAGATTCCGCTTCTTCGTCCTTCCGCGGTTATCTCTTGAAATAAATTATCCCATCGGACAAAAACCGCTTGGAATTCTTCTGAAATAAAAGACTCAGCAATCTCAACGCCTTCATTTTGAACCTCTTTCACCATCCAAAGTCCAACAGCAAGCGTTGCAGGGTGTTTAGGAACATCTACGATTCGTCGATTATACACTATCACCTCTTCCCCGTTTTCTATTCGTATCCATTTCATTGTGCTATCGCTGAGCATCTCTACCGAAAAGGGTCCGAATTCATTAGCAAATCCTTTTTCCACATTAACAGTGAGTGAATTTGAAGTGGCATCAAATTCCCAGGTTCCAGCACTATTTATAAGCCATCCATTCCCACTAGTGTAGCTTCCATCGGCATTAAATTGCGTCCATTTTGCTAAAGGCGTCATCGATTCCTGTCCCACCGTAACGGAAGTCGTTTCCCATAAGCCAGTAATTTGACTATTCACATTTAAACTCAAGAATAGCGATAGGAATACAATCAGATTCAGTTTCTTGTTTGCTCTAATAACCATTTGTAAATATTTGGATTAGAATACGCCGGATTCCAAGCATCATGCCCCGACTCATTTATGACTGAGTATACAAATTCTGACTTTGGAACCGAATCTATACTTTCTTTTTGCTCGAGATTTAACGTTTTGTTATTAGTAAGATGATCAAAAACCTCCTCTGCATATCTGACTGAGACCCTATCGTCATCTTTATTATGAATGATCCAAAATGGAGTATCTCCGATATTATCACAGTCATTTTCGCACTTAATTCGGCCGGCAATGGGTATCAAAGCTGCAATTTTATCGGAATGCGTTTTTGCGATCTCCCAACTTCCACCTGCACCATGACTTAATCCCGTAAGTATAACCCGATTCAGGTCTCCCGAATATGTTGCCGAAACTTCTTCAACAATGTTGAACAATGTTTCAGTGTGATGATGCCAGCCTTTCGTTTCCGGCGGACCAATATCCAGATGTGGATTTATAATGATAAATGAGTCTTGAACCATCGCTGCTATTTCGGGATCAGGAAATTCTTGTATAGCGAACTTTGCCGGGCCATCATGTTTTGCATCAATTTTTTGGCTGCTTACACCAAGTCCGCCTGTAAGAAAAAGAATAACGGGATACTTTTTTGTTTCATCATAATTTTTGGGCAAATACAACCAATATCCATCCACCCTGTTTCCCGAAAGTCCCTCGGTAACTAACACTTGCTTACCGGGCTTTGCAGCGTTGAAATTGCATGAGATTCCAAACAATACACTGAATAAAACTATCCAAGTTAAAACCCGATCAGATCCTACGGTAGTATACTCAGGATGGCGATCTGGAGTTTTATTCCTAATTCTCATATTCCTAATTCTTAATTTTTAATCAACGAAGCCTTGGCGCAGTTGATCTTAATTTTAATCAACGAAGCCTTGGCGTAGTTGATCTTAATTCTAATCAACGAAGCCTTGGCATAGTTGATCCTAATTCCTAATTGCCGCTATCGCGGCCGCTACCTTTTCCCCATCTATCGCTGCTGATACAATTCCTCCGGCATATCCGGCCCCTTCCCCACACGGAAATAATCCTTTAACTCGAACATGCTCCAAGGTTTTTCGATCTCTGGGGATTCGAACCGGAGATGATGTTCTGGTTTCCGGAGCATGTACAACCGCTTCGTTTGTCAGGTAACCTCGCATGGATTTATCAAACATTCGGAATCCTTTTTGTAATGCTTTGTGTACAAAATTTGGCAAAACTTCCCCTAATTCTACCGGAGTAATTCCCGGCGAATACGAAGTATCAGGCAAATTCGAAGACATCCTTCCCTCCACAAAATCGAGTAGTTTTTGCGCCGGTGCGGTTTGAGTTTCACCTGCCGCCTTCCATGCTTTCTGCTCAATGGATTTCTGAAATTCCATGGCGGCTAAAGGTCCAAATTTTTCGAATGGTTTAAAATCTGCTTCTCGAAGTTCTACCACAATCCCTGAATTTGCCGTAGATCTAGCTCGCCTTGAAGATGACCAACCATTGGTTACAATTTCGCCCGGACTGGTTGCACAGGGTGCAATCACTCCACCGGGACACATACAAAAGGAATACACCCCTCGTCCATCCACTTGTTTTACAATGCTGTATGGGGATGGTGGCAGATACTCACCGCGATCATCGCAAGAATATTGGATTCGATCAATCAAAGACTGGGCATGTTCTACCCGAACGCCAACAGCGATTGGTTTTAGCTCGATTTCGATTTCTTTTTGATGCAGTAATTCGAAAATATCCCGGGCTGAATGACCTGTTGCCAAAATCACTTGATCTGCTTTATAGACATCTCCGGATTGTGTTTTCACTCCCTTTATGGAGTCATCATCCAACAAGAAGTCGATAACACGAGTGTTGAAATGAATTTCGCCACCTCGCTCCAAGATGGTTTCGCGCATCTTCGCGATAATACCGGGCAGTTTGTTTGTACCAATATGTGGATGAGCCTCCACCATAATCTCTTTTACGGCTCCGAATCCGACTAACAATTCAAGAATTCGGTTTACATCCCCGCGTTTTTTGGACCGTGTGTAAAGCTTTCCATCCGAATAGGTTCCGGCTCCTCCTTCACCAAAACAGTAATTAGAATCTTCGTTTACGACGTGATGAACGTTGATTCCTTTCAAATCTTTGATTCGGGCTTTCACATCTTTTCCGCGTTCAAGCACAACCGGTTTTAGTCCTTGCTCGATGAGTTTCAGAGCCGCGAATAATCCTGCAGGACCTAATCCAACGATAAGCACTTCTTTCGCATTGCGAACATCGGGATAATCAGGTAATTGAACAGGTATTTCCTCAAAATACTCGTTAATAAACACCTGTACTTTCAGGTTGATGAAGACTTGTTTTTGGCGGGCATCAATGGAACGTTTTACGATTTCGATGTGACGAATTTCTGATTCGGGAATTCCAATTTTCTTAGATACGAAAGCTTGAAGTTCCGCAGGCTGTCCGGCTATTTCCGGAAAAACCCGTAGCTGTAATTCTTTTTGCATCCTCAATGATAAGGAAAAAGTGTTTAAGTGTTGAAGGGCGACGTGTTGATGTGTTCAAGTGTTGAGGTGTGAATAACAAGAACGTCAACACCTAAACACATAAACACTCAAACACCTGAACACCTGAACACCCCAACACCCAAAATTAGTTCTCAACCCAAAAAGGAATTTCAGCTTCGTAGGTTTTTAATCGGCCGGTGGAATCTCTTCGGGTGTCGGCTTCATCTACTGCTTGGCGATAAATCCCAACCGTATTTCTGCCTCTATTTAATGTGTCGGAAAGTGCATAGTAGCCTTTAAATCCAGCCTGATTGGTTTTCGGGTGATTATAAAAGAGAAAATCAGAATCCAGAGTATCTTCTTCATTTATCACCACCGAAAAGAAGGCATTGGCACATTCAATATTGTGCTCGTTTCGTTGTTTTCTGCGCTCATATCTGTTTAAAGAATCTACCGCGGAAAATTCTGTACAATACAAACCGAGTTTTTTATCCATCATTTTTGAATATGGAATGTAAACCGACAATAAATCTCCTCTCTTAATGGTCGGAGAAGCAATAATCGGACTATCGAAATAAGCGCCCTCGAATTCGCTTTCATAGTTGGTAGCATCTATTGTTGATGCAGATGACCGATGCGCATAAAAATCTCTGGGTTCAAACAAATCTGCTCCCATCAACTGGAAGGTGTTATACATGAAAACTGCCATAAAAACAGCGAAATAGGCTGCTCCATAGTACGATACCTTTTTCATGTTCTGATTCGACAAAAACGTGAGGTTTATAAACTGAATCGGCTTATTAATGAAGGGATAAAACAGGTTCGAAAAATGCCAGGTAATCAGAAAATGTAGCTTTGCATATTTCTCCTGCGTTCTGAACTTTTCGGCATTCAATACAATGGAAAGCGTAGCTATCCCAAATAGAAAAACACCCGCCACAATGAGAATGATCGTCGAATACAGATCAAAAGTTTCCTCACTCACCATCAGCTTCACACCGTTCATGAGTAAGAAAAAGATCACATAAATGATCATCACGCCGATCAAGTACAAAACAAACAGAGAGGCTACGGAGAATATCAAACTAGCCAGTTTATCGGCAGCTAAAAGAAAAGAATCCTTGTCTCCAATCCTTTTCTTCATCTCTTGGCGGTAGTATTCGCTGTATTGCAGGTCGTCGTACTTAATCCCATCGCGGTATACCGAGGTTAATCCCATCAACCCAACCCAAAAAGCGCGCACTACAAAATGAAAAATGAATGCAAAACTTAGCGCTTGTAATCCGGTAAGCAGTACCCCAACCACTAAAATCGGGATCAGTTCGTCGATGAATCCAGAACCGGCTTGTAAATTGTAGGAGTAGTAATCGTAAAACTTCCATACATATTGCGGCAGATTTAACGTCGCATAAATAGCCAAACCCGATATCAACAACTCCGGCTCCCAACTTTGCTCAGCTACTTTTTGGAGCCAACTTTTATTATGAATTTTAGATTTTGGATCGCTCATTTCGTGTCAATTTGATGAGTTGCCAATGTGATATATCTGCCTTAAAAAGGCAATGTGGATTTTAATTCGCAATTTTACTCACGATTACACAAATTTTAGCCGACTTTTCGATAGAGGGGAATATCAACAAAAACATTGGGTGCTATGAAGTTAATAGGGAAAATCTTTGCTGTAATCGTGACTGTATTGATATTAATGATAGTAGGAGTTATAGCCTATGTAAATACCGCGCTACCGGCGGTTGAAAATGCGCCGGAGCTAAGTGTTGAGCTCTCACCAGAGCGTATTGAACGTGGAAAGTATTTAGCAAACTATGTATACTTATGTACCGATTGCCACTCCGATCGTAATTATGCGCAATTTGCACATGTTTTGGACGAAAATAACTTGGGAAAAGGCGGAAATTTATTTGGCTTAGAACATGGGTTTCCCGGCGATTTTTATGCAAAAAATTTGACTCCATATAACCTTGGAGATTGGACGGATGGGGAAATTTACCGGGCTATCACATCCGGGGTGGATAACGAAGGTGAACCGATGTTTCCGATTATGCCTTATCCAAATTATGCTCAGGTAGATCCTGAAGATATTTACGACATTATCGCTTATTTGCGAACCTTGGAACCGGTAGCTCATGACGTTCCTGAAAGCTCGGCTCCATTCCCAATGAGTATGATCATGCGAACTATGCCAACCAATCCTCAAATGAATTCTAAACCAGACCTATCAGATAATATTGCCTATGGGAAGTATTTGGTTACTGCCGCAAGCTGTGCTGATTGCCATACTCCCATTGATGAACGTGGTGGAAGGCTTCCGGGGATGGATTTTGCAGGTGGAATGGATTTTCATGTACCGGGTGGATTGGTAAAATCAGCCAATATTACCCCCGATCCGAAAACGGGAATTGGAACATGGAGTGAAGAAGCTTTTGTTGCTGCTTTTAAACGATTCGAGGATCCAAATCATGAAGTAAATAACCGTCAACTCACTCCCGGCGAATATAATACTTCTATGCCGTGGCGCTTATATAGTAAGATGAATGAGGAAGATTTAAGTGCCATTTATGCCTACCTTCAAACTTTAACGCCGGTATCAAATACCATGGAGCGTTTTGTTGCTGTAAATGAATAACACACTCATACCGAATGTACCACCAACTAGTTCTCTTAACTTTAGTAATTCTGATTACACAATGTGGGAATAAGCTTTCAACTCAAGATCAAAAAATCGAAACAATTAAACAGCCGCAGAAAGTATTTATAGGCACTTATACTCAAGACGAGGGCTGGGTAAATGGAAAAGGTGATGGAATTTATGCAGGGGAGCTAGCCAAAGATGGATTAGCCATAAATGACGTTCAATTAGCTGCTGAACTTATAAATCCATCCTTTTTAACAATCTCACCTGACCAGAAAAATCTATATGCGGTGAGTGAAATTGGTAGCGGTGAACCAGGTTCAGGACTTGTAGTTGCTTACTCCATTTCGGAAGATGCCACACTAACCGAAGTTGGTCGATATCCCACAAATGCTTATTCGCCCTGTTATGTAAGTGTTGATGCTACCGGTAAATTTGTTTTTGTTGCCAATTATCAGGGTGGCGTTGGGATGGTATATCGACGTTTAGAGGACGGTAACCTGGAATTTGTTCAAGAGTTGAGTCATGAAGGATCTGGACCTCATCCAAACCAAGGTTCTTCGCATCCGCACATGACGAAAATCAGTTCTGACAATAATTTTCTCTTTATTCCTGATTTGGGTTCTGATAAAATCTGGAGTTATCGAATTAATCACGATGATGGAACAGTATCAAAAACTGCCCAAGTATTTGCTCAATCTGATCCGGGAGCAGGACCTCGCCACATGGATTTTCATCCCACCAAAAACCTCGTTTATGTGATGAACGAATTAAACAGTACCGTTTCGGTGATGGAATACAATCCAACAACAGGTGCACTCACACAAATTCAAACCATCTCTACCCTACCTGATTCATTTACCGATTGGAATTCCACCGCAGATATTCATGTGCATCCAAATGGAAAGTATGTGTATGCATCCAATCGGGGACATAATTCCATTGCTGTTTTTTCTGTTGATGAAGAAACCGGCAAACTCACTGCTCTGCAGCGGATTAGTTCAGAAGGTGAGATACCTAGAAATATTGCATTGCATCCAAGTGGAGATCAGCTGTATGTGGCCAACCAAAACTCAGATAACATCGCCATTTTTGAGATAGATTCTGAAACGGGTACTCTCACTTTCAGTGGTAATTCATCGGAAGTACCGACTCCGGTAAACATCACTTTTTATTGATAGTGTCCCATCAAAACGAACCGTAAATTCTTTACAATTGTTAGGCTAGCAAACAGTTAAAAAGTAATGAACGACGAATTTATTCATCAACTATTTGAATCTCATAAAGAATGTGTGCAGTGTCCATCTCGTGAGGAAGTACAGAACTTTTTCGAAGGACTTTTGGGCACTCTTTTTCCGAATTATTCCAAGGTAGACCATGAAAACTTGGAAGCCTTCAATCTTCATCTTCTAAATCTGAAAGAAGAATTATACGAATTGCTGTATACCCAAAGTAAAACCACGGGTTTTGATGCATGGGAGATTACTCGATCGTTTTTTGATGCCATACCGCAAATTTACGCTGACCTTCTTCAGGATGTAACAGCGATGTATACAGGCGATCCTGCGGCGGTTAGCGAAGATGAAGTGATTCGCTCTTATCCGGGGTTTTATGCAATTGCAGCGTATCGGTTGGCTCATCAATTGGCGAAAAGTGGTGTACAGGTCATCCCTCGGATGATTACCGAGCTAGCACACAATATTACCGGAATTGATATCCACCCAAATGCCAAAATTGGCTCTCATTTTTGTATCGACCATGGAACCGGAATTGTTATTGGCGAAACAACTATAATCGGTAATCATGTCAAAATATACCAAGGAGTTACGCTTGGCGCTTTGAGTGTAAAAAAGGAAGACGCTAAAACTAAACGTCACCCAACCATCGAGGATCATGTGGTCATTTATTCCAATGCAACCATTTTAGGTGGAGAAACGGCAATTGGCCAAAACAGCACGGTTGGTGGCAATGTTTGGATTACCAAAAGCATTCCTCCAAACTCAACGGTTCATTATTCAACTCGAGTTAGTGCCGAAGGTGAAAATGCTTTTGAAACAAATATCATCAAAACACAATCATGAAATTACAGGATCTCATTGGAAATACTCCACTAGTTGAAATCGAGCATATTAATCCTAATAAATCGGTAAAAATTTATGGGAAATTAGAAGGGCAGAATCCCGGTGGCTCGGTAAAAGATCGCGCAGCCTTCAACATGATACAAAGTGCTCTGGATCGAAAGGAAATTAATATGGGTGATCGATTGGTAGAAGCAACCTCAGGAAATACCGGAATCGCTTTAGCAATGGTTGCGAGAAAGTTAGGAATTAGTTTGACGCTGATTATGCCTGATGGAGCCACACCGGAGCGCTTCAAAACAATGAAAGCCTATGGAGCCGAGGTAATTCTAACACCGGCCGAACAAACCATTGAATATTCTCGACAGCTAGCAGAAGAAATGGCAGCCACAGGTGATTATCATATTCTGAATCAATTCGCCAATCCGGATAATTATAAAATGCATTACAAAACCACTGGTCCTGAAATCTGGCGAGATACTGAAGGGAAAATCACACATTTTGTTTCGGCGATGGGCACAACGGGTACGATAATGGGAGTTTCTCGTTATCTAAAAGAACAAAATCCTGCTGTTCAGATAGTTGGAACCCAACCAACCGATGGTTCTCGTATTCCCGGAATTCGCAGGTGGTCGCCCGAGTTTTTGCCAAAAATCTACGAGCCAAAGCGGGTAGATCGAATTATTGATGTAAGTGCTGATGAAGCCACACAGATGACACGCAGATTAGCTTCGGAAGAAGGAATTCTGGCCGGAATGAGCTCAGGAGGTGCCATGACAGCAGCTCTGCATGTAGCCTCCGAAATTGATGAAGGTGTGATTGTAAGCATTGTTTGCGATCGTGGTGATCGATACCTCAGTTCTGATTTGTTTGGATAGTGTGTTGGGGTGTTCGAGTGATAAGGTGTTGATGTGTTGAAATAATTAAGCAATTATTCACAACAACACACCAACACCTGAATACACCAAAATCACACTACGAACAAAGTCAGAATACTTTTAAATTAGTCAGATAAAATTAATTAGATCACCAACATCATTTTTTGAACCATGGGTAGGATTTTTGAAGTAAGGAAGGCAGCGAAATTTGCTCGCTGGAATCGTATTGCCAAACAGTTTTCGCGAATCGGTAAAGAAATTGAGATCGCTGTTAAAGCAGGCGGACCTGATCCTGATACGAATCCATCATTACGAAGAGCCATCCAAAACGGTAAAGGCGTAAATATGCCTAAGGATCTCATCGATCGTGCTATAAAGCGCGCAATGGGAAAAGATTCTACCAATTGGGATGAAGTTTTACTTGAAGGCTATGCACCACATGGAGTAGCTGTTCTGGTTGAATGCGCTACCGATAATAACACTCGTACTGTAGGTAATGTGCGCCCAATCTTTAACAAAAATGGCGGCAATTTGGGTAACGCAGGCAGTGTAGCTTTTCAGTTCACACAAGTAGGCTCGTTCAAAATTAAACCGGGCGATTTTGATGAAGAAGAACTCGAACTAGAACTCATTGATTACGGCCTCACAGAAATGGGTGAAAGTGAAGACGATGAAGGAAACCGCATTTTGGTAATTCGCTGTGAGTTTACCGAATTCGGAAACCTGCAACACGCTCTTGAAGAAAGAGATATCGAGCCAATCAGTGCTGAGACCGACTGGATTCCTAATTCAACCGTTTCCTTAGATGAAGAAAAAGCCGAAGAAGTTTTGGCAATCATCGACAAGTTAGAGCAAGACGAAGACGTTCAACGGGTTTTTCATAATTTGGTGTGATTCAAGCCTAAGTAACTCTTTAACGACCCACGATCAAACTTACGTTAAATCCGTTGTAGGAAATTGCATTTCGTATATAACCCATTCGAAATCCAATTGGTGAATATCCTAAAGATAGCTTCATAAGATTTAAATTAATTTCAGCTTCAAGGCTTGCTTGCACATTAAACTCGAATCTGTTTCTGCGGATTTCCCTTCCATCATTTAACCCATCTTCATAACGGTACTTTCCATTCATGGTTGCCATTCCCAATCCTCCACTACCGTTAAAAAAAAGTTGAGAACCATTCTTTGTACGAATAAACGTATGAATACTGTTCTCTATTCCAATTCCAAAAGAGTAGCCATCTTCTAAAATGAAATCGCCAATAAATGAAGTATCATCAAAAGTTCTTGGGTCGTAAGCGCGGTTGCGAAATTCAGCGTAGTAAAATGTGAAATAATCAGTAAATCGGTTTTCAACACCTAATGCTATACCCGTTGTAAGTAAAGAGACATTTGCTGTGCCATAGCTATCTTTAAATTGGTTTGGTTCATCAAAGTTCTCATATACAATCTGAGCTCTTTCAAAACCGCTAAATGAAGATAGCTTAACATTTTGCGCATGTACTGCTGTTGTTAATAAAACTAGCAAACTGAAAGTGAGTACCCTAATCATAATCTTATCTTTAGTTTCGGCAATAACTATCTGAAATAAATAAAATTATTCGCGTAAAAAAAATCAGGGTAAAATCAGGGTAATCCTTAGCCAAATACTTTTAGAAAGATAAAAACCAATACCCCAGTCACCGATACATACAACCAAATCGGAAATGTCCAGCGTGCGATTTTGCGGTGACGTACAAACTGCCCGGATAGTGAAAAGTAAAAGGTAGTAAGTACTAAGGGAACTACGAACACCGAAAGTACAATATGAGAAATCAGTATAAAGAAATAGACATAACGGATAATGCCTTCACTCATAAACTTGGTATCTCCCACGAAAGTGTGGTACACAATGTAGCTAACTAAAAAAAGCGCCGAGGTAATGAAAGCACTAATCATGTAATTCATGTGCTTGTCGAACTGCTTTTTTCGAATCTCATTAAAACCCAGTAAAAGAAATATGGTACTCAATGAATTAAAGGTGGCATTCAACGCTGATAGATTTTTTATCCATGGCAGTTCGGTAACAGCCGGTGGTTTGAAGTAGATTAACCAAAACAACATTAGAACAGCTACAATGCTAATTCCAATGATGGTATAAATTGCTTTTTTTGAGTCTATGCCCTGCAGTGCGCGCGCAGAATCAGGTAGTTTAATATCGTTTGCCATAAAAAAATTAGCGGTTTTACTCTTGAGTACGCCTTCTTGATTGCTTCCCTTAAAGTTAATGAATCTCAAAACTAATAGGGGGCGTTCCAGACCTTTCCAAGTTTTTTTAACAATTGTTCTTATCTTGCCGATAAGGCAGGAAGCCAGTGAATGAGGGTATTTTCAGATATTTATTTAGAACTAATTTAAATAAGAGTTCTATTCATCATTAAATACTATTCGTTCCAAATTTTCGATAGATTTGGCACGCCTCAATTTTGAGGTGTTACGCCGTGATAACTCAACAAAAATCAGCTAAAAAATATGGCGCAGATTTTCCCGAAGTGGACAAATCAGGTTCCCCGACTTTTATTAGTAGGACTAATAGTAACTGTAAACGTAATCATTCTGGGTGTTTGGTACTTCTTCTCACCTGAGTATACCGATGTAGGTTACGCACCTGAACAACCCGTTCCATATTCTCATCAAATACACGTGGATAAACTTGGCCTTGACTGCCAATATTGCCATACCTCAGTTTGGGATTCGAAACAAGCAAATGTTCCGCCTACTCAAACTTGTATGAACTGCCACAATCAAATTAAAACTGACAGCGAAAAGCTAGCTCCCATCCGTGAAAGCTGGGAAACCGGAAAAGCTGTTGAGTGGGTTCGTGTTCATAATTTAGGTGATTATGCCTATTTCAATCACGCTGCACACGTAAACGTAGGTGTAGGTTGTGAGAGTTGCCACGGTCGAATCGATAAAATGGAAGTGGTTTACCAAGCAGAGCCATTAAGTATGAGCTGGTGCTTGGATTGCCACAGAGAACCGGAAAAATACCTACGTCCGGTTGAGGAAGTAACAACCATGGGGTATGAAGTGGAAGACCAGCTTACTATTGGAGCAGAACTGGTTCGTAAAAATAACGTTAGCCCTCCCCAATATTGTCAGGGCTGCCACTACTAAACCAAAGATTGTTGAATTTATAATCATCTGATGAGCGAATTAACACAGAAAACTTACTGGAAAAGCTTAAACGAGTTAGCTCAGAATAAAGAGTATGAGAAGTTTGTTGAGCGTGAATTTCCTGAAAATGCCACCGAGCTAAAAGACGGCGTTTCTCGAAAAGGATTCTTGAGAATTATGGGTGCATCGATTGCACTAGCTGGTTTTGCAGCTTGCCGTCGCCCTGTTCAAAAAATACTTCCTTACTCTAAACAACCCGAAGATATTGTACCCGGCATTCCGCTATTTTATGCGTCGGCTATGCCATTTCAAGGAAGCTTGACCGGACTTGTTGTCGAAAATCATGCCGGTAGACCTACTAAAGTAGAAGGTAACGACCTACACCCTGCTTCCGGTGGTAATACAAATGCTTTCCATCAGGCATCTATTCTTGAGATGTACGATCCTGATCGATCAAGAACGCCAATGAGAAATGGTGCTAAATCAAGCACTGATGATTTTTACTCGTTTGTTTCAGAATACTTTGCAGACACTAATAAGCGTGTTGCTTTCATTTCGGAAGCAAATTCTTCTCCTACTTATAATGGATTAAAGGAAGAAGCACTTAACAAATTTGATAACGCTGAATGGGTTACTTATGAACCATTTGGTGAAGACAATGCGATAGAAGGAAATAATATCGCATTTGGTCAGCGAGTTCGTACTCATTACAATTTTACTAATGCTGATATCATTGTTTCATTAGACGATGACTTTTTAGCACCTACTCATCCAAATAATGTTGAGTATGCTAAGCAAGTAACTTCCAGAAGAAAAGTTACCAGCCAGCAGGATTCAATGAGCCGAATCTACTCTGTAGAAAATGGTTTTACAGTTACCGGTTCTTATGCAGACCATCGCTTGAGAATTAAAGCAAGTGAAATGGCTGATTTTGCAAATGCCATCGCAAATGCACTTTCAGGCAGAGTAAGTGGACTAAGCAACTTTTCATCGGTAAGTAATAAATTTACAGGTACAGAATTTGTAACTGTTTTAGCTGATGACTTGGCCAATAATGCTGGTCGCTCAGCAGTATCTTTGGGCTTTGATTTTGCTCCTGAAGTACACGCAGTTGTTGCAGCTATTAATAGCGCATTAAATAACTACGGATCAACCGTTAATTTACTGCAAGTTCCTCATGTCGACGATCAGAATAACAAAACAGCTTTCGCTGAATTAGTGAATTCTATCCGGGGCGGAAATTTTGATGCAGTTGTAATTATTGGAGCTAATCCGGCACTTACTGCCCCTAGCGATCTAAATTTTGTTGAAGCTCTTTCAGGTGCTGAAGAAGTAATTCAGATTTCCACTTATAATGATGAGACTGCAAAAGCCACCAGTTGGCATGTGCCACGCGCGCACTATCTCGAAGCTTGGGGTGATGGTTATTCTTTCGGCGGAGCAAGAGCAGTTATTCAGCCACAAATTCAACCTTTGCACGATTCTTTATCAGAAATTGAATTCCTAGGTGCAATTACTCAGGCTGAAAAAGTAGCCGGCTACGACCTTGTTCGTTCCACTTTTAATGGCTACTACCGATCGGGTTTTGAAAACCGCTGGTTAGATATTCTGCACGATGGAATAGACGTAACTAATGGCTTTTCTGTAGCTAACCGCTCAATTCGATCAGTATCTCCGGCTCCTTCTACTTCGATTAATGATATTGAAGTGGTGATTAAAGCTGATAATTCAGTGTATGATGGTCGTTTTTCTAATCTTGGATGGTTACAGGAACTACCAGACCCAATCACGAAAATCACTTGGGACAACGTTGCTTTAATCAGCCCAAATACGGCAGAAAAGTTAGGAATCAGTACCGACGATTATCTTGGAAAAGCTGATCAACCTATTCTAAACATCGCTGTTAATGGTACTCCAATTAAAATCGCAGCTTGGGTTCAACCGGGTCATGCGGATGACTCAATCACCGTTCATACAGGTTATGGTAGAGAAGGAATTGGACGTGTAGCGGATGTAAGTTCAGAAAGCTCGCAATGGCTAGATCCATCTACAACTTCCGGTGGGGTTAATGTTTACCCAATTCGAACTACATCTTCCATGTTGTTTGCTCAAGCCGGTGTAAGTGTAACTAATGAAACGTATCCGATTGCTTGTGTGCAAGATCACCACAGCCTTGAAGGCCGTGACATGTATCGGCAGGCAACCTTAGCTGAGTACAAAGAAACTGCAGACTACGCTTCATTCAAGAAAGTGCATAAATACGCAGTTCCCGGCATGAAGGAAGCTGCTGAACTTGGCGAAGATCAGCCAATTTCATTGTTTAACGAGCAAACTGCAGTTGAAGGCGAGCCTCAATGGGGAATGGCCATCGACTTAAATGCTTGTTTTGGTTGCGGCGTTTGTATCATTGCTTGCCAATCTGAAAACAACATTCCTGTTATTGGTAAACGTGAAGTTGAACGTGGCCGTGAAATGCATTGGATTCGTACCGATCGTTATTACATGGGAGATAAAGAAAATCCACAGGCAGTACACCAGCCGGTACCTTGTATGCATTGCGAATTAGCGCCATGCGAGCAGGTTTGTCCGGTTGCAGCTACAACGCATAGCGATGACGGAATGAACCAAATGACGTACAACCGATGTATTGGTACACGTTATTGTGCGAACAACTGTCCGTTTAAAGTTCGTCGCTTCAACTTCTTTAATTATCCAAAAGAATATTTAACAACCGGTGAAGATCCGGATATTATTCAAATGGCAATGAACCCTGAAGTAACTGTACGTTTCAGAGGGGTTATGGAAAAATGTACCTACTGTGTGCAGCGGGTTAATCGTGAGAAAATCAGTGCTAAGATCGAAACCGGTTCACCAAAACCAGCCGACGGCACTGTTCAAACAGCTTGCCAGCAAGCTTGCCCGGCCGATGCCATTTATTTCGGTGATTTAACCGACGAAGGAAGTGAAGTATCTAAAATGAAAAGAAACGAGCGTAACTACTTAATGCTTGAAGAGCTGAATGTACGCCCAAGAACTTCTTATATCGCCAAATTGACGAATCCAAACCCAGCTTTGGTGAAAGAAACTAATGAGGAATACGCCAAATAATGAGTAAATACGAATACATACCAGAGCCAGCACTTGTAAAAGGCAATCATGACTTTGCGAGTATTACAAAACTAGTTACTGATGTAAACCTCCGCCCTACACCAAGAAATTGGTATCTGGCCATGTTGCCGGCAAATGCACTTCTTGGTTTACTCCTGTTTTCAATTGGTTATTTGATTTGGGAAGGAACCGGTATTTGGGGATTAAATAACCCTGTTGGTTGGGGTTGGGCAATTATCAACTTCGTATGGTGGGTTGGTATTGGTCACGCAGGTACACTTATTTCAGCCATTTTATTCCTTTTCCGACAAGATTGGAGAACAGCAATTAACCGATTTGCTGAAGCTATGACCATCTTCGCTGTTATGTGTGCCGGGGTATTTCCCGCTATTCACGTTGGACGAATTTGGGTGATTTACTGGGTATTCCCGATACCAAATCAAATGGCAATGTGGCCAAACTTTAACTCTCCGTTATTGTGGGACGTATTCGCTGTATCTACCTATTTTACAGTATCTTTACTGTTTTGGTATGTAGGTTTAGTTCCCGATTTAGCAACACTTCGTGATAAAGCAACCGACAAAATAAGAAAGTTTGCATATGGTTTGTTTGCATTAGGTTGGACAGGTTCGAGCCGTGCGTGGTGGAATTACGAAAAAGCATATATGATTCTTGCCGGTCTTGCTACTCCGCTTGTACTTTCTGTACACACGATTGTATCGTTTGACTTCGCGGTTTCAATGATTCCCGGATGGCATACTACCATTTTCCCTCCATACTTCGTTGCCGGTGCAATTTTCTCCGGTTTCGCAATGGTACTTACCTTGATGATTGTTGCCAGAAAGATTTATGGCATGAAAGACATCATGACCGACGATCATATGGAAAAAATGAACATCATTATCATGGTTACCGGCTCTATGGTTGGTTTTGCCTACATGATGGAGTTCTTTATCGCGTGGTATAGTGGCGTTGAATATGAAAAAGCAATTTTCATGCTACGTGCAACTGGTCCTTATGCATGGGCATATTGGATTATGATGTTCTGTAATGTGATTTCACCTCAGGTTTTCTGGTCGAAAAAACTTCGCAGAAACGTGGCCTTCACCTTCTTTATCTCTATTGTTGTAAACATTGGGATGTGGTTCGAGCGATTTGTAATTACGGTAACTTCGCTATCAACCGATTACCTTCCATCTTCTTGGGATTACTACTCTCCAACAGCATGGGATGTATTGACTTACGTAGGTACTTTCGGACTATTTTTCACCATGTTCCTATTGTTCTTACGCTTCCTGCCAATGATTGCAATTGCAGAAGTTAAGCTTGTAATGCCGCAAGGCGATCCACATAATTACGATGATGAAACACAGGAGTATCATCCACATGTTGAAGAAGTACCACAACCTAAAGCAGTAAAGGCCTAAGCGAATGAGTACTACAGAATCAAAAAGTTTATACGGCATCTTAGCCGAGTTTAAAAACCCTAAAGCGTTGGTTGATGCATCTGAAAAAGTTGTTGAAGCCGGCTACGATAAATTTGATACCTACACTCCATATCCAATTCATGGAATCGATAAAGCAATGAAGTTGCCGAAATCGAAACTAGGATATATTGTTTTTGGGCATGCATTACTCGGGTTTTCTGGTGCGATTGCAATGATGTATTGGATGTCGGTGATCGATTATCCATTAAACATTAGTGGAAAACCATTTTTTAATGCACCGGCTTGGGTACCAATTACCTTCGAGCTTACCGTATTATTATCTGCATTCGGTGCAGTTTTCGGAATGTTTTTCTTGAACGGACTTCCACGTTTGAATAATCCTTTATTCGAAGTTGAGCGCTTTAAAAAAGCAACCGACGATGGCTTCTTTGTATGTATCGAAGCAAAAGACAGTAAATTTCAGGAAGATTTAGTTCGTCAATTATTCGAAGAAGCAGGCGCTACGCATATCGAGGAAGTTTATGAGCAGTAATCAGTTTAAAATATCATCATTTATGAAAACGAAAGGCTTAGCTAAAGCCGGTGGTGTGCTGTTAGTTGGTTTAATGTTAAGTGGATGCCGCGGCTCCATTTCAGAAAAACCACCGATCCACCCAAACATGAATATGGATCAACAACCTCGTAAAGAGGCGCAAGAAGTAAACAACTTTTTTGAGGATGGTCGATCTATGCGCCAACCTGTAGAAGGAACAGTTGCTCGTGGTTTACGAAAAGCAGATGCAGCCTACTATGAAGGTGTAGATGATAATGGCGAGTGGGTTGCTGAAATGCCTGTAGAACTAACTCGTTCTATTCTATATCGTGGCCAAGACCGTTACGATGTATTTTGTACTCCATGCCATGGTATTACCGGTGATGGACAAGGAATTATAATGACAGGTCAATACGGATACGTTCCTGCTCCTACTTTTCACCAAGCTCGTTTACGGGAAGCTCCGGATGGAGAAATTTATTCAGCAATCTACAACGGTGTAAGAAACATGCCATCGTATGCACATCAAGTTCCTGTTGAAGACCGATGGGCTATTGTTGCATATGTGCGCGCGCTTCAGGCAAGTCAAAATGTTTCTGAAGAAGAAATTGCAAACTATGATGTTGATTTGAATGAATTAAAGGCTGAATTCGCTGCTGCGCAGGAAGCAGAAGCGGAGATGCAAGCTGCTAAGGATGCAAAGTCTGCCGATATAGAACCAACAGCTGATCTTGGAAAAGAAATTATCACCCAATACGCGTGTGGAGCTTGTCATAACGAAACAGGCGATCCGGGTGGAATCGGGCCAACATGGTACAATTTATTTGGAAGTGAAGCCGAAGTAGTTACAGAAGATGGCGAACGAATTACCGTAACTAAAGATGAAGAGTATATTATAGAGTCTATCGTCTATCCAGAGGCTAAGAAAACAAGCGGATACGAGAACGGTGTAATGGTAGCTTACGATTATCTAGCTGAGCATGAGTTACAATCCATCGTAGAATACATAAAAACACTGAGCGACAATTAAGATTTTTGGAAAAACAGTACAATGAGTCATAAACCTACAATAACAGATTCTTTACAATTTCCAGCAGATAGTAAGATTCCAAGAATTCTTCTTATAGTTGGTGCTGTCGGCTTATTAGCCACAGCAATTGGGTTTGCAACCGACCTAGAGCAGTCTCTATACTCATATTTAGTAAGCTTTGTATTTTTTACAGGTATTGGATTAGCTTCTGTATTTATGGTGATGTTCCACCATATCACTAAATCGAAATGGGGCGTAGTTGTTCGAAGAATTCCCGAAGTATTTGGTGGAAACCTCAAGTGGTGGACCCTTGCTTTTTTGCCAATTCTTGGTGGCATGACTGTTTTATACCATCACTGGACAGACCCTACCCTTTTTGATCCAAACTCGCCTAACTTTGATTATATCGTTGCCGGTAAAGAAGCATACTTAAATGTACCTTTCTTCATCATTCGTCAGATCATCTACTTTGCAATCTGGGGATATATAGGTCACAAATTATATAAAGCTTCCATTGAATTGGAAAAAACCGGTGATTGGGGAATTACGAGCTTAATGAGAAAAATCTCAGCTCCTGCAATTCCATTGTTCGGTTTATCTGTTGCATTTGCAAGCTTTGATTGGTTAATGAGTTTAGATCCACACTGGTTCTCAACCATGTTTGGCGTGTACTTTTTCGCGATCAGTTTCCAAAGTTTCTGGGCAATCATGATTTTAATGGTGTTCTTTTTGCAATCACGTGGATTGTTAAAAAATACCATTGGTCAAGCACACATTTATGATTTAGGAGCCTGGTTATTCGCTTTCACTGTGTTTTATGCATACATCGCATTTAGCCAGTTTTTGCTTATCTACTATGCAAACCTTCCTGAAGAAACCCTTTGGTATTACCACCGACTAGAAGGCAGTTGGAAATTTATCGCATATGGCTTGCTCATCTTCCGATTTGTATTACCATTCTTAGTTCTATTGAACAGAGAGCAAAAGCACCGACCTAATGTTCTTAAATTCGTTGCAGTTGTTGTAGTTGTAATGCACTATCTGGAGATCTACTGGATTGCAATGCCTTTACTAAGTGAGCATGGAATTCACTTCACGTGGATTGATCTTACCTCATTTATAGGACTAGGAGGCATTTTCTTCTGGTTATTCTTCAAAAAATTTCAAGAAAACAGCATGATTCCAGAGAATGATCCGAAATTGGATGCATGCTTAGAAAAAACGTATCACCAATAATCCTGTTCAAGAATGTCATCAAAACACACAGCAGATTTTAAAGCAAAAGTTGCTCTAGATGCGCTTTCTCATAAAAATGATACTTTTGCCAAAATTGCCGAGAAGTACGAGGTAAGCGCAGAAGAAGTTGAACAATGGGTTTCTGAACTTGAAGGCAATGCCACAGAGGTATTTAAAACAGCTTCTTCTCAAGGTGAAGTATTAGACGTTGCCATTGAGTCGGACGACGACACCTTTATCCATGCTGTTAGCTATGGTGTAGAGGAAGAAGGTTTGGATATGAGCGCCATTTATAAATGGTCTGGTATTGGAGTAATTGCCGTAATCGTATTTATTGCAGCTCTTATCCCTTTTGCGCAATATGCATTAGATAATGCGAAAGAAAACGTGAATGTTACCTCTTCGTACTACGAAATTGAGCGACTTACCGAGCAAGGAAATGAACGATTAAATTCCTACGGTGTTATAGAGGAAGGTGTATATCACATACCTATCGACGAAGCCATTAATACTCTGGCTGTAGATTAACATTATTTCTATTTATGAAACGAATTGCACTGTTAACATTCTTAGCAGTGCTTTCTTCTTTTAGTCACCTAAGCGCTCAGCTTAATCGTGAACAACCCGAAGCACTGCAAAGCGTTGGAATAGACGAAAAATTGGGAGACACTCTCCCCTTAGATGTACGTTTTGCTACAAGCACTGGCGACAGCGTTACATTAGCAGAATTATTTAGTGAGGGAAAACCTGTATTATTAAATCCCTTGTATTACGATTGTCCGATGCTTTGTGGACTTGTAATTGATGGGGTTTTGGATGTTGCCAATGAACTCGCATGGGCACCTGGCAACGAATACACAATTATCTCTTTTAGTATCGATCCATCAGAAACACATGCTTTAGCTTCTGATTACAAAAGCCGATACCTCGAACAACTGAACAAGCCTGACGCACAAGATGGCTGGTATTTTTTGACAGGAAATAAAAAAAATATTCAGCGATTAGTACAAGCTGTAGGCTTCGAAATTAATGAAATTGAAGACACCGGAGAGTTCGCTCATGCCGCTGCAATTATGCTTGTAAGCCCAAATGGCGTAATCACACGCTATCTTTATGGCATACAGTATGATGAGTTCAACGTACGGAGCGCACTGTTTGAGGCAGCCGATGGAAAAATTGGAAATACACTTACAAAAGTGCTCATGTATTGTTATCAGTACGATCCAAACTCCAACAGCTATGTTCCCATCGCTTTAAATTTTATGAAGCTTGGCGGCTTGGCTACGCTGTTATTTCTTGGTATCTTCTTAGGCCTTTTATGGCTACGTGAAAGAAGGAAAAAACAAACATCTAATATCGATTTCCAATAATGGGTAGACTATTCGATTTCATGCTCCCGGAAAATAAGTCTCCGCTTACGGCAGACAGTACCGACGGGCTATTTCATTTCATTAACGAAGTGAGTTTAATCTTTTTAATCGGCATCACCTTTGCCTTAATTTACTTCGCATTTAAGTACAAGCGAAAATCCGAGGACGATAAAACCCCGGTGATTACGCACAATAACACGCTCGAAATCACCTGGTCGGTGATTCCATTGCTTATTGTAATGGTAATTTTTGGCTGGGGCTATTCCGGATGGTTAAACCTGAAAGCCGTTCCTAATGACGCTTACGAAATTCAGGCTACCGGATATAAGTGGAACTGGAACTTTAATTACGAGAATGGAGCTCAGACTCTAAACGAATTGCACGTGCCAAAAGGGCGACCAATTAAAGTGGTAATGCAATCGCGTGATGTACTTCACTCTTTTTTCATTCCGGATTACCGCGTAAAACATGATGTGGTGCCCGGTAGATATACCTACGTATGGTTCCAGGCTGAAGAAACGGGAGAATCTATCATTTTCTGTACTGAATATTGTGGTACCAGTCACTCCGATATGTTAGCAAAGGTAATTGTTCACGAACCCGAAGAGTTTGAACAATGGCTTGAACTAAACGGCGGCGGAATTCAAGGTTCGCCGGTTGAACAAGGTGAACAACTTGTGACTTTACAAGGTTGCCAAACTTGCCATAGTGTAGATGGATCTGAAATGATCGGTCCTTCATTTAAAGGAATCTGGCAGCGAGAGCAGCAGTTAACCGATGGTAGTACTGTTGTTGTAGACGAAAATTACATCAGAGAGTCCATTCTGTATCCAGGAAACAAAGTTGTAGCCGGATATCAGAACGTGATGTCGCCTTATGAAGGGAGACTAAGCGACGACGAAATCACTAATATTATTGAATACCTAAAAACCATTAATTGATATGGCGATCACAGAAGCTAAAAAAATGACCACTCTTCAGGTTAAGCGATTCAAGCCATCAGAAAATCCTACAAACAATTATCTCACCGATGAGAAAGGTGTGTGGGCTTGGATGACTACCGTCGATCACAAAAAGATCGGTATCATGTATCTTGTGGCAGTTGCTTTTTTCTTTGCACTAGCAGGATTTTTGGCAATTGCATTAAGAACTGAACTTTGGACACCTGCAAAAACTTTCATCGAGGCAGACACTTACAACCAGCTATTCACCTTACATGGTGCAATGATGGTGTTTTTTGTACTTGTACCGAGTATTCCAGCAGCATTGGGTAACTTTATTCTTCCGATGCAGCTTGGAGCAAAAGATGTTGCTTTCCCGCGATTGAATCTTGCTAGTTTATACATTTACGTAGCTGGTGCAATATTCACATTTGCGGCACTTGCCTCTGGTGGTTTTGATACCGGTTGGACTTTTTACACTCCATACAGCTCTGATGGAAATGGCGCCGGTGTTATTTGGGTAACGCTTGGAGTGTTCATTCTTGGATTCTCCTCTATTCTTACAGGAACAAACTTTATTACAACCATCCATAAGTTGCGTGCACCGGGAATTACCTGGGATCGCCTTCCACTGAATATTTGGGCTTTATACGCTACATCAATTATTCAGGTATTAGCAACTCCGGTACTGGCAATCACAATCTTATTACTCGCTTTCGAGAATATTATGGATATCGGGATTTTTGATCCTGCTTTAGGTGGAGATCCGGTTTTATTCCAGCATTTCTTCTGGTTCTATTCTCACCCTGCTGTATACATTATGATTGTACCCGGCTTCGGTATTATATCTGAGGTAATTTCTACCTTCTCGAAGAAAACCGTATTCGGATATTGGGCAATTGCACTTTCTTCGTTAGCTATTGCATTTATCGGTTTCCTTGTTTGGGGGCACCACATGTTTACCTCCGGTCAAAGTGCAGTTGCTACCACTGTATTCTCATTCCTAACTTTCCTTGTAGGTATTCCAACGGGTATCAAAATCTTCAACTGGATTGCTACCCTTTACAAAGGCTCCATCGATATGAAAACGCCGATGTTATATGTATTTATCTTCTTGTTTTTATTCTCGATTGGTGGATTTACAGGAATTATGCTTGGTGCATTATCAGTAGATATTCACCTACACGATACGTATTACGTAGTTGCTCACTTCCATTATGTAATGATGGGTGGTACTTTGATGGCATTACTTGCCGGTTTACACTACTGGTGGCCAAAAATGACCGGTAAAATGTACAATGAAACCCTTGCTAAGATTTCTGCAGTACTCATTTTTATCGGCTTTAACATGACCTTCCTCCCACAATTTGTGATGGGATCGCAAGGAATGCCTAGACGATATTATAACTACATCGATCAGTTTACTCCGTTTCACCAAACATCCACTATTGGATCGTACATTCTTGGTGTTGCCTTCTTGATTATTCTATACTACCTGGTTAAATCACTCTTTGGTGGAGAAAAAGCTAGCTCAAACCCATGGAACAGCCGTGGACTTGAATGGCAATCTACCTCCCCACCTGATTTCCACAACTTCGATCATACTCCGGTTGTCATTAACGGCCCTTACGATTACCACAAGCCGATGGAAGAATTCCAATTAGGTTTAGCCGTATCGCATAACGGACACGATGCCGAGCATACTTCTACCGAAGTAGAAAAGACCGAAGAAAAAGCTTAAATCAATCTAAAACTCAACTAATAAATGGCTAATCATTCAGCAAATCACCCTGCTCATGTTCAGCACCATTTTGTGGATTCGGACCAACAGTTCGATTCGGCAAAACTGGGAATGTGGGTATTTCTGGTGAACGAAATTCTCTTTTTCGGAGGGTTATTCTGTGCCTACATCATTTTTAGGGCATGGTATCCCGAATTATTTACACAAGCAGCTTTAGAGCTTAATGCCTTCTGGGGAGGTGTAAACACAGTGGTACTTATTGGTAGTTCATTAACTGTTGCCATGGCGATTCGTTCTGCTCAAAGAAACGAAATCAAAGGGTTACGTATCAACTTGATGATCACCATCTTACTTGCTTGTGTATTCTTAGTGATTAAATACTTCGAGTACGAGCACAAACTCCATTACGGAATTGCACCGGGTTCATTCTGGGATCCAACTCCGGAAAAGCTTGCTATTCTGGATCACCCTAAAGCGAATATTTTCTTTAGTATTTACTATATGATGACCGGTATCCACGGGTTACACGTACTTGTTGGTATTGGATTGATGATCTGGATTTATATCCGTGCAGGAAAAGGTCATTTCAGTAGCGAGTATTATACTCCTGTTGAAATCACGGGGCTATATTGGCACTTAGTCGATTTGATCTGGATTTTCCTATTCCCATTATTATACTTAATTGAATGAGAGGTTTATACAAATGAGCGCACACGAACATCACGGACATCATATTGCATCAGTTAAAATGCTGTGGTCGGTTGGTATTGGTTTAACAATCCTGACAGTGCTTACTGTAACAGTAGCAAAACTTGGATTACCCAGCCCATTCGATATTTTATCAGCGTTGGCTATCGCACTGTTTAAAGCTTATTTAGTAGCTGCCTACTTTATGGCTCTTAAATGGGATAACCGCTTTAATGCAGTACTTTTGATTGGAGCAGTTGCATTCTTCCTACTCATGGTTGGAGTTACTCTGCTCGATACCATGTACAGAATTGAAGTAGTTCCATCCTTCTGATGCTAATCAGAACTTTTTTAAGCTTCGGTCTTAACAGATCGAAGCTTTTTTTATGTAAATGATTTGCTAATTCTTGGCTTTTCGATGCAGTAATGCTGAAATTAGGCACTAAAAGACAATCTGAAATGAGTATGAGCAAAACCAAATTCGGTACTTTTAATTTATATACCATCGAAACAGGTGATTTTAAACTCGACGGTGGCGCAATGTTCGGCGTAGTACCTAAAACGCTCTGGTCGCGAGGTATTGAGGTAGATGAAAAAAACCGAATTACTATGACCATGCGCTGTTTACTGGTCGAATCAACTACTACCGGAAAGCTTTATCTCATTGATAATGGAGCCGGTACAAAGTTCAATGAAAAGATGAACGATATCTATCAGATTGATTATTCTTCCAAATCACTGCAAAAATCCCTTGAATTCCATGGCTTTTCAGCTGATCAAATCACTGATGTAATATTTACACATCTCCATTTCGATCATTGTGGAGGAACTACTTACTATAATGAATCAGGAGAGATAGAACATACATTTAAGAAAGCAACCTACCATGTACACGAGCAGCATTGGCAAACTGCAACACATCCAAACGCGAGAGAAAAAGCTAGTTTTTTACCTGATAACATTGGTCCAATTGAGTCATCCGGCCGACTAAATTTAGTTCAGGATAATCATGAATACGAACCTGGCTTGACAGCCATTACTGCTAATGGACATACCATTGGTCAGCAGTTGCCGATTATAAGTGACGGTAATCGAAAACTAATTTTTATTGCAGATTTAATACCCACGCATTTACATGTGCCTATACCCTGGGTAATGGGCTACGATATGTATCCAACAGAAACACTGAAAGAAAAGAAAGCAATTCTCGAACGAGCGAATGACGAGAATTGGTTGATATACTTAGAGCATGATCTGGAGAAAGAGATTATTACTTTATCCTATGATGGAAAGAAAATGCAAATAAAAGACACATTAACACTAGGTGATGTTTAGTAACAATTTTCGATCATTAATTATGTTTTATGCTCACTTAGTGATTAATTAATCAGATGAATACACCCGCCAATAATAAAGCAGATGATTTAAAGAAGAAGCTGCACCAAGCTCATCAACTTCTTTCTGGTAGACAGAAAAGAACTACCATAGCTATTTCTGTTTGCCTTATTGCATCGTGGCTTTTATTGTTTGTATTGGCGGAAACTCAACTGTATTTATCCCCAGCCATAAAAATCGGCTCTCTCCTTTTCCTGATACTTTTAATCGCTTTCCTGTTTTGGCAGAAAACTTCATCAACTTTAAACGTTGATTTTTTAACATTCTACCGACGATTTAGTAAACACTCTAAGCTAAAAGAACTTGGTTATGCCTTAGATCTGGAGCGCTCGATTAATGCCAACCCAAAATTAATTGAAGCCGCAATCTATAAGAATCTTGAACTTGTAGAGGAACAACAATTTGACCAATCTCTTACTCACTTCGTTAGCAGTCACTCAAGTACATTAGCGTTTAAGAGAAACAGTTTATTAGCTGTTTTAGCATGTGTTGTAGCATGTGCCAGCTTCTTGAATTTTAGTGAAGCAACGCAACGCTATTTTAGCTTTACTCAACAATTTGAAAAACCAAATCCCTATCAATTTACGATCTCACCCGGATCAGCTACGCTTGAACAAGGCACTTTGTTTGAAGTTTCCATTGAATTTGAAGGTGATCAACCGGATGATGTCGTTTTGTTTTTAAAAACTCCGGTCGAGGAAACCTATCGTAAACGAGGGATGGAGTCCTTAAATGGAGTATTTCAATCTTCTTCAAACGAACTAAACTCAGATCTCAGCTACTATATTGAGATGGATGGCTTTAAATCTGAATTGTATGAGATCAACGTACAATTACGACCACGATTTACTGATTTAACTGCAACTGTAATCCCACCGAACTACTCTGGGCTCGACAGCGCTTTCTATTCTTATCCTTTTTCTCAGATTACGGCATTACAGGGTAGTTCTCTGCTTTTAAAGGGAACAATAAATAAAGCTGTCAATCAATTTGAATTATTCAGCTCCTCAGATACAATCACTATTTCGGTTAACGAAAATACCTTTGAGTATTCTCAAAATATTGAAGAAGCAGATACACTTAGTTTCTATTTATTGGATGAAAGTGGCTTAGTAAATCTGAATCCTTTTGAATTCCTGATTGACCCAACTGAAGATGCTTTCCCCATCGCTGAGATTCTTGAACCAAAGACATCCGTAACACAAGTTGAGCCGTCAGAATTAGAGCTATTATATCGAACAAGTGACGATTTTGGAATTACCTCGACCCGATTGGGCTACCAATTGACTCGGGCATTTGTGGATGATACCGAAACGGGATCTATTCCCTTGTCCAATCCCGCAAATGGAATTTTACAGAATTATATATGGGATGTAAGTGCACTTGATCTGAAACCTAAAGATGAAGTCACCTTTTGGATTGAAACCTCAGATAACGATGCTTACAATGGGTTCAAGAGCAGCAGATCTGAAATACTAAGCTTAACCCTTCCCTCCCTGATTGATTACTTCGAAGAGTTGGATGAGAAAGAAAATGAAGTAGGGTCAGAGTTAGACGATGTAGCTGAGAGCTTTGAAGAAATGCAGCAACAATATGAGCAGTTCAGAGAACAGCTAAAGGAAAATCCGCAGGTTGATTATCAGGATGTACGACAACTACAGGAGGTTCAAAATCAACAAGAAGAAATCAGAAAAAAAGTTGATGAACTAAACAAAAAATTCGATGAGCTAAAAGAAGAATTAAATGAAAACAGTTTACTGTCCGACGAGACCTTAGAGGCTTATGAGGAACTAAAGCAATTGATGGAAGAGATCGATGATCCTGCTCTTAAGGAAGCTCTCGAGCAATTGCAGCAGAACATGAATGCGATGACGCCCGAACAATTGCGTGAAGCTATGCAAAACGTAGAGTTTAACGAACAACTCTATAAAGAACGCATTGAACGTACGATTGAATTATTTAAGCAATTAAAATTAAATGCTGATTTGGAAAAACTCGCTCAGTCTTATGATGATATGGCGAGACAAGAAGAGCAGCTTCAAAGTGAAGATTCTCCTAATGCCGAAGCTCAAAATGAAGCAATGCTGGAGCAAATTGAACAGCTAAAAGAGCAGCTTAATAGACTATCTGAAAACACCTCCGAGAAGAACGAGGAAATGATTGATGAGCTCCAAAACTTAAGTAGAAATCAACTTGAAGAAATAAAAAAAGAACTTGCTCGAAGATTGGAAGCACAACGTAAAGAAAAAGCAGAATCACAATCCAGCTCGGGTGGCGACAAAGAAGGAGATCCACAAAAGGGTCAAAATGATGAAGAGTCGCACCAAGGACTGAATAACCAACAGCAGAATAAAATACAGAAGCAATTCAACCAGCTTGCCGAAATGACTCGTAATTCGATGCAGCAGATGAATCAGCAGCAAATGAATGTGAACATAGCCGGTTTACAGTATATTTTATATTCGCTCATCAATCTGAGCATGGAACAAGAAGATTTAGTGAGCTATGCCTCCGGAGCGGAGAATAGAAGTCAGGCTTATGTGGGCTATGCGAGGGATCAAAAAAATGTTGAAAATATATTCGCCAATTTATCCGATTCTTTATTTCAACTATCTACCGAAATCCCTCAATTTTCGAATCAAATCAATCAAGAGAAGCTCGAAGTAGAACGACTTATTGAGGCCGCACTAACTCAAATGGCTGAACGAAATCAGGGACGTGCTTCTGTTACAACTCGACAGGCTTTGGGAGGTATTAATAATTTATCTACTTTAGTTGCCGATTTATTGGAGCAAATACAAAATCAACAGAATCAAGGAAGTGGTAGTGGCGGGATGTCATCTCAACAGATGATGGAACAATTGCAACAAATGGGTGAAAATCAGAAGCAATTGAACCAACAGATTCAGGATATGATTAATGATATTCAGGGAGAGCGCCTTCGCGAGGATCAAATGGAGCGACTAGATCAATTATCGCGCCAACAAAATGAAATCCGGAAGCAATTACAGGAACTCCAACAAGGCGGAGGCATGGAAGGTGGCGATGAATTAGGAAGTGAATTGGAGCGCATGATCGAACAAATGGAAGAAACCATAAACGATCTTAGAGGCGGTGCAGTTGACCCCACACTGATTGAGCGCCAGCAAAATATCCTTTCAAGAATGCTTCAGGCAGAAGATGCGTTGCAAGAGCGCGAAGAGGAAGAACGCAGAGAAGGTGAAGCTGCAAATGAATTTGAGCGAGTAACCCCCCCGGAAATCACCTTAGAAGAGCTTGAAATGCAAATCAGAAATCGATTGAACGATCCTGACTTCACAAAATATGCGCCGGATTATCAGCGGTTAATCGAAAAGTATTTCGAATTATTGAAAGAAGTTCAGCAACGTGAAATTCAATAATTAATGTTGTATTCAATAATTTTGTGATAAGCTTCCAATACACCATCCGTTGATTTTCCACGCATCACATCGGCTACTTTTTTTACAGGTTCAGCGGCATTAGCAGGGGCAAAAGGGAGTTTTACGATGTTCAGCCCGGGAATATCTCCACTTGAATCTCCAATGTAGGCAACTTCATCTAATGAATAGCCAAAGTGCTTACATATCATTTTTATTCCTTCTCCTTTGTTGGCTTTTTTCAGGATAATATTCACTGAAACTTCTGTATGATGCACCTCAAAGTGAGGGTAATTCTTCGATATAAATTCATTTGAGGCATCACGGATTTCATAAATAATCTCCGCATTTTGATTAATGATTCCGATATCCGTGAATTTGGCAAATTCAGGTATGGTCGCCTCATAGCTGGAAATAAATTTTTCAACAGCCCACGCTTTTATTTCCTTTACCTCTCTTTTGCGTTCATCATTTAATTCGGGAGTCCAGGTAAGTTCATTTTTAGCAACATCATACATACCTCCACCGCTTTCAAACAAAAAGGGAATTCTTATGCCTAAAACCTGTGCCATTGCTTCGGCATAAGGCATGGGTCTTCCCGTGCAAATGGTTAACGGCGGTATGTTTGGGTCGTAATGACTATTAAGATTTAATTTCCGGATTTTAGAAAATGCTTTCCAATCGGGTGTGATGAAAGGATCAGTTACACAACCGTCCAAATCTGTAATAAATAGTTTAATCATCGCTTCGCTTATTTCGCTCGATAGTTTGGCACTAGAACAGCCGCTATAAAACAAAGTAGAGCAAGAGCTGCGAGCCATTGATATTGATTTTTAAAATCGGCGTACTCTTGACTGCTAAACTCGCCTTTTTCAAGTTCATCTACTCGAGCCAGAAACGCATCAATTCCATCGTTACCTCGCTCAATTGAATAGTAGTTTCCATTTCCGGTAGAAGCTATCTGCCGTAACACATTAGATTGCAAACTAGTGGTTACAACGCGCCCTTCACGATCACGTTTATAGCCAATCAATTGACCGGTTTCCTCTTCATAAAGTGGAATAGTGGTTCCTTCTTGTGTTCCAATTCCAAGAGTATAAACCGAAATATTTGATTCAATCAGATTATCTAACGCCTCATCATACGATTGTCCATGATCTTCGCCATCTGAAATGATGAGTAGAACACTTGCCGCTTCGGTAGTGGATTCTTCCAGCGATTGAAAAGCCACCAAAGAAGTCTCCATTGCAGCTTTAAAGTCGGTTGCAGAACTCGGCATTTGATCGGTGTCTACTATTTCTAAGAAGAGTAATAATGCAGAATAATCCAGAGTCATAGGACTTTGGAGATAGGCTTCACCTGTAAATACCACCAATCCAACACGATCTCCTTTCAATCGCTCTATGAGTCTTCTGATTTCAAATTTCGCTTTTTCCAGTCTGCTAGGCCGAACATCTTCTGCATTCATACTCGCTGATAAATCTAGAGCAATGAGCATATCCACTCCACGGCGTTTCACTTCACGTACTTCGGTACCAACTTTAGGACCAGCAAGCGAGATAATTAGAAAGACTAACCCCGTAATTGTTAACGATATTTTTAAAGAGCTGCCTGTTTCCCAGAACCCGATTCTTAGGGATTGGAATAGTTGATGGTCGAAGAATTTCTTCTGCGTATTTTGAATAGATTTACCTCTCCACCATACTAGTGCTATCAGTACGGGAATCAGTATTAAAAACCATAAATAGGTAGCGTTTTCCCAGATCATTGTAATTTCTAGTTACAGGTTCCTAGTTGCTGGTTTTGGGTCGTTCCAATTAGATTCTACGTATTGAATAAATTTAAAGATCTTTTTTCCTAATAATTCATATTGGAGTACTAGTTCTTCAATTGGTAGAGCCAAATCATGTGTTTCTGAAATCATTTGTAAGTGACCAATTGTTTCATCGCATGAACTTTGTGAATAGGTCAAAAATCTGATGAAATCCTGTTTATAGCGTTTTCTCCCATAACCTTCAATGATATTGTCTTTTATACTTTTACTTGATCTTCTGATTTGGCTACCCTGTTCATATAATTCATAATTAGGAAGCTCTAAACTCATTTTGTGAACTTTAATAGCAAGCAAAAACGCTTCGTTGTAAATATCTAAATCTCGATAACTTTTCATCACAAATTAGTCAAATCCAAACCAGCAACCAGCCAGCAACCAGCAACCAGCAACCAGCAACCAGCAACCAGCCAGCAACCAGCCAGCAACCAGCAACCAGCAACCAGCAACCAGCAACCAGCAACCAGCAACCAGCAACCAGCAACCAGCAACCAGCAACCAGCAACCAGCAACCAGCAACCAGCAAAATACCTATTCACTAAGTTTTCACCAACTACTCAACAATCAACACTTGTAAATCCATCAGATTATTTCCCGTCGGCCCGGTTTTAATAAGCGTCCCCATTTGCTCATGAAAGTGATAGGAGTCATTATTTTGAAGATACTCTTCAGGATTTAGTTTCTTCTTTCTTGCTTTGAGGGTAGTAAATGAATCTATAATAGCTCCGGCTGCGTCTGTGGGGCCGTCAATTCCATCCGTGCCAATACTCAATAATTGAACATTATGTTGTCCTTCAAGAGATAGAGCGCAAATCAAAGCCAGTTCTTGATTCCTACCTCCTTTCCCCGAGCCTTTAACCTGTACCTCACTTTCTCCATAAAAAATTAAAGCAGCAGGTTTTTTAACCGGCTCACCTGAACTTAATACAGAAATAGCTTTAGCTGATATTTCTTTTGCCACTTTTCTGATTGGTCCACTATAAGCCTTTTTAGCAATCCATGTCGAATATCCCTGTACAGAAAGTTCTTTTCGAATAGTTTCAGCAAATTGCCCGGCACTGTTCAAATTCAGCACTGAGTGGTTTATAAAATAACTTTCAGACTTTCTTGGGTTTTCATCAATTACTCCATCTACACCTAGCTGAATGTGAGTTTGAATAGATAATGGGAGCTTCTTCCATAGCTGATAGTTAACGAGAATATCTTTAGCATCTGCAAAGGTAGAGTCATCACCTATCGTTGGTCCGCTCCCAACCATGGATAAGTCATCGCCGGGGACATCAGAAATAATTAACGATATTAAGTTTGTATCTGCTAATACTTGTGCAAGCTTACCTCCTTTCAAATCACATACATGCTTACGAACCGTATTCATTTCATGGATGGAAGCCCCGGATTCTAGTAACAGTTTGTATAATACCTGTAAATCCTCAACTTCAATACCATAAGGTGGTATCGTAAGTAACGACGAAGCTCCGCCTGATAAACAGAAAAAAACCGTATCTCCTGGAGGTATACTTTTAGCTAATTCTAATAACTCATAGGATGCTGCAATGGTTTGTTCATCAGGATAGGGATGCGAACCTTTAAAAATCTGTATATGATCGAGGTAATCATGGGTAGGAGAAATTAGAATACCATCCTTAGGTAAAGCTGGTAAAGAATCCATTAGTTCGGTAGCTATTGATACCGATGCTTTTCCAGCGCCTAGAATCCAGTTATTTCCTGATCTTTTCTCAAATACACTATCAGGTATATCGAGTGAATGAGAAATAATTTTTGATATAACTATATCAGGTTTGATTGGCATATAAGCGATCGTTCATTTTCAATTTACCATACAAAAAAGCAACATAACCAAATGAACCAAGTGGCAATAAGTAACGTGAAATAAAATCCACCACAATCAACAGTGCAGTACTAAATTTAATACCAATTACTACTAATATAACAGTTGTTACGCCCATCAATAGATGAAAGCCTGATAAAAGAGCATAGGTTTTTTTATCACTTTGTAAAAAAAGTAACCCAATTACAGCAAATAAATAGAACGAACCGAATGGTATTTTGAATTGCCAACCTTTATGATTTTCTGCTTTCAAGTCGACGAGTGTGAACGATACCGATGATTGAGCATAGAATGAAATATTTTCATTAATCTCTCCGTATTCAGCTGGTAAAATAGTACCCATATAAAAATCATGAATCGATTTTCTAAGTTCTCGAATTCCAAAAAAGTAGATTGTAATTACAAAAAACACCAATAGTATCTTTTTGAAAATACTAGGCATGTTGAACTTTTGGTTTAGAAGGGAAAGAAGCCTCACTTAATTGTACCCATATCATCCAAAGAATGAAGATCACCACATAAAAAATTGTAGTTGTTGAATAATCATGGGTAAAATCAAAAAATTCGATCCATTCTTCTTGTGTAATTGCAAGTACCACAATTCGAAAGATATTCACTAAATAAATGACTCCTATTCCAAGTAAAGAAAAACTGATTCTGTTTTTCCATTCGCCCGGGTAGGCCAATATGAAACCGAGAAACAGCCCTATTGCTGAGATTCCAGTACAACCATCTACGAGTTGAATTCCTGCATTTTCTCCAATACCTATAATGCGATGCATTGTCCAAGTATCGTAACCGAATAATTGTATTATACCATTACTAACAGCTACAATATTCAAAGAAAGCCACTCATCCAAATCACCTTGTGGTAATAACCAAAGTTCATAGATTACATACCAAACCGCAAAAATACCTAAGGCTTTAAGTACAAACTGAGTAACCGGAGATTTAAGCATATTCAGATAATATTTTAGTCAAAGTAGAAACCACGTATTCTTGCTGATCTTCAGAGATTTCGGGATATATAGGCAGTGATAGGGCTTGATTTGCAGCACAAACTGACTTCGGAAAATCATGGCTCTCAAAACCAATCTCAGCATAACATTGCTGTTCATGCATAGGAACGGGGTAATAAACGGCACTACCGATACTTTTTTTCTGTAGCTTTTTCATGATTTCATCACGATTCTTCACTCGAATGGTGTATTGATGATAAATGTGTTTACCATTATTTGCCGGAGCGCCTGTTTGTTCTTTCGGTAATACTAGTCGATTTGATGGTAAATCACAGGGCTCTTTTCCAAGTGCCTCACAAGTGGTGCAGCAATCTGGAATATCTGTTATATACCCACTTTCAGTAAATAGTAAGTTATATTTTTCTGCGGCTTCCCTCCTTTTTTCCGACCACTCATTCAAATATGGAAGTTTTACGGAAAGGATAGCTGCCTGCATCGCGTCGAGTCGACTGTTCATTCCCACATAAATATTATGATACTTAGGACGAGCACCATGAGTGCGTAAAATATCTGCCTTTTTGGCTAAATCCGGATCTTTAACAGTAATTAGTCCTCCATCACCATATGCACCTAAGTTTTTACTTGGGAAAAAACTGAAACAACCGAAATCACCAAATTCACCTGCTTGCTTTCCGTCATACTTCGACCCTATTGCTTGAGCCGCGTCTTCAATGACATATAGCTTGTACCGTTTCGCTAAATCCATAATTGGATTCATATCGGCCATTTGTCCATATAGGTGAACCGGAATAATGGCACGAACTTTCTTAGGATCTACACCGAGCCGACTTGCAACAGGGTGCTCCCCACTCAGGATTTTTTCAATTTCTGAAGGATCAATATTGAAAGAGTTCGGTTCAATATCTGCGAATACAGGGATAGCTCCTACCCTTGAAATAGCTCCGGCAGTAGCAAAAAAAGTGAAGGGGGTGGTAATTACATACTCACCCGGTTTGATGTCAATAGCCATTAAAGCCAATAACAAAGCATCACTACCTGATGCACAACCAAATGCATGTTCAGCATTACAGTAATTAGATATCTCGGCTTCAAATCTTTTCACCGTACTTCCCATTATAAAGCTTTGAGATTCTAAAACTACATCAATGGCTGTTTTCACTTCAGGCTTGATCTGCTCATACTGCGCATGTAAATCTAATAAAGGTACATTCATGGTTCGATGATACTAACTTTATCATCAATTATGCGATATTTTTCCTTTGTTTCTTTGCAAATTGCAGTTTCGGATTCATTGAAATCGAGTCTATGACCGGCTTTAGATACCCATCCGATTTGACGTGCTGGATTCCCTACAACCAGTGCATAATCTTTAACCGGTTTAGTTACTACACTCCCTGCACCGATAAATGCATACTTCCCAATTTCATTTCCACAAACAACAGTTGCATTCGCCCCAATAGAAGCTCCCTTTTTTACAATGGTAGGTAGATATTCTTCTTTACGTTCGATCGCACTTCTAGGGTTAATCACATTTGTGAAGACCATACTTGGCCCACAAAAAACATCATCTTCCAGTCGAACTGCATCGTAAATTGAAACATTGTTTTGTACTCTCACATTGTTCCCAAGAATTACATCATTGCCTACAAATACATTCTGTCCAAGGATACAATCTCTTCCAATTTGTGCTTTCGGCATAACATGTACCCAATGCCAGATTTTCGTACCCTCTCCAACATTCTCGGGATTTTCAACTATAGCGGATGGATGAATGAATGCTTTCAATGAGGACAATTAAAGATGAAAAATTTAAAATTATGGATTAAATATAATTTTAAATCTTGAATTTTTAATCTTTAATTGAAATATCCTGCTGCACGATAAATCTTCTCAATAATCCCCACTACTTTAAGTCCATCAAGAGACGTCGCTGTGGCTTTCTTTCCATGAACTAGAGTATCAACCACATTCTCGATAATATAATGATGATTTGCTGCACTCCCTTTATACGGCCCATAATCGTTCGGGGGATTAGTTGGGGGCAATTCCGGCATTTCATATCCATCCACATGACAGTATTCAATCTCGTTCATGTATTGTCCGCCAACTTTTACACTCCCTTTTGTACCAATTACTGTGATACTACTTTCCATATTTTTATCCCAACACGAGGTTGAATAATTAATGGAGCCAATCCCACCATTTTCGAATTCGAACTGTGCAAACCCTGAATCATCGAAATCTTTTAGTTCCGGGTGAGTGAAATTCTTAACAATTGCTTTGGGATTCTTAATGTCACCAAAAACCCAGTACATAATGTCTACAAAATGAGAAAACTGAGTAAAAAGAGCTCCACCATCATGTTCTCTGGTTCCCTTCCAATTGCTGGGAGCATAATAGCGGGAATCACGGTTCCAGTAACAATTAGTCTGCACCATTAATACATCGCCAATGATCTTTGTATCGACCATCATCTTTAACCATTCAGAAGGTGGACTGTATCGGTTTTGTTTAACAACAAACACCTGTTTTCCGGAGGTCAGTTCAGCCTGAACGACTGCTTCGCAATCCTTGATGGATAAACCCATTGGCTTTTCAATCACCACATGATAACCGGCTTCTAAACATCGAATAGCATAATCTGTATGAAAACCGTTGGGTGTTGCAATGTTTACAATATCCGATTTCCCCATATCCTTTATAAGAAAATCATCGATGTGAGCGTAAGCAGGAACATCAATTCCTAAATCATTCAGATTCTCAAATTCCTCAGGATTTACATCAGTAACACTGATTAGTTTAGTACCCTCAAATTCGTGAATTATTTTTGCATGACGCTGGCCAATTCTACCAAAACCAATAACGGAAAAAGCTAATTCTTTCATGCTTTTAAGTTATGAGTTTTGAGTTTTGAGTGCTTAGTTATTTTACTCAAATTCGTGATTTTCGCAACACTTTGTTACTACTTTTGCCAAAGAACCGTACTCCACTTAAGCAGACAGTTCTGCCTTTACTGTCACTAGAAGAAATACTTTTAGTTTTATATCAACTTATAGTAACCTAGTTGTCATTCCTGCGAAGGCAGGAATCTGAATCTATTACAGGGTATGAGGTTTGTTTCTTACAATACGGGTAGCTTATACACCCAACTCAACACTTAACACTAAAAACTGCAACGCAACCATTCGCCCTTCGAAAAGCTCAGCGCTCATTTTGATTATCTAAAAAAAGTTAAGGTACTCACCCAACTCATCACTCAAAACTCAACACTAATCACTGCCACGCCCTAGCGTGGCTCAATCTTTCCCAAATAAATCCCGGGTATACACTTTGTCTTCCACATCTTCGATTTCAGTTACCATTCGATTGGCAACAATAACATCTGAGATTTTTTTGAATTCATTTAAGTCGCGAATTACTTTCGAGTGAAAAAACTCATCTTCTTTCAAGTAGGGCTCAAATACTACCACCTCAATCCCTTTGGCTTTGATACGTTTCATAATCCCTTGAATAGCACTTGCCCGGAAATTATCTGAACCCGCTTTCATAACCAATCTGTAAATGCCAACTACTTTCGGTTTTTTCTTAATGATCTGATTGGCAACAAAATCTTTACGAGTTCGGTTAGCATCTACAATTGCCCCAATTAGGTTATTCGGTACATCTTTGTAATTTGCAAGAAGTTGCTTGGTATCTTTGGGTAGGCAATACCCGCCATAACCAAATGAAGGATTATTGTAATGGCTTCCTATACGTGGATCAAGACCAACCCCTTCAATAACTTGAACAGAACTTAAATCATGAGATTCACAATAGGAATCTAGTTCATTAAAGTAAGCTACCCGCATTGCCAAATAGGTATTTGAAAAGAGCTTTATTGCTTCAGCTTCTGTTGAATCCGTAAACAATACTGGAATTTCATCTTTAGGTTTTTTTGCGCCTTCCAATAATAAATCTGCAAATACTTCCGCACGTTCTGATCGCTCACCAACCACAATGCGGGATGGATATAAGTTATCATGAAGCGCCTGCCCTTCCCGTAAAAATTCAGGTGAAAAAAGCAGATTTTCAACAGATAGCTTCTCCTTTTTGTGCGATACAAAACCTACAGGAATAGTAGATTTAATCACCATTACTGCTTCCGGGTTAATCGCAGTCACATCATTGATTACAGCTTCAACTGTACTGGTATTAAAGAAATTAGTCTCCGGATCATAGTCGGTGGGAGTAGCAATTATGACAAAATCCGCATTATCGTATGCTGCATGTTTATCAACAGTAGCTGTCAGGTTCAGATTATTATGTGCCAAATAATCTTCGATTTCAGGATCAGAAATAGGAGAATGTCCTGAATTTATCTTATCCACTTTTTCCTGAACGATATCTAGTGCTACCACTTCATGTTGTTGAGCTAACAATACCGCTAGTGATAACCCTACATATCCTGTTCCTGCTACTGCTATTTTCATATTACTATGCCTTAAATATCTTCTTCTTATCTGTTTTCGTTAATTCAGAATAAACATTTCTCGTATCGATAATGCAATCAGCCCAGTTTTTTAACTCATCATAATTTACCGCCTTATGATCGGTAACTATCACTACTGCGTCAAAGTCTTTAATGATTGATTCTTTCCATTCCACGCTAACTTTTCCCTTCCAATTCATATGTTCACGCGAAGAAGGAATAATTGGGATCCAAGGATCATAAAATTCAATTTCTGCCCCTAAAGTTTGCAACTTATCCATGATCACAAAGGAAGGTGACTCTCGCATATCATCTACATTTGGTTTGTAGGCAATTCCGAGTATCAGAATTCGGGAATTTTTTACAGCCTTCCCCATTTCATTGAGAGCAAGCATGGTTTTATTTATCACGAATTCAGGCATCGCTCCATTTACCTCACCTGCTAACTCGATAAAACGAGTATTCAAACCATATTCACGAGCTTTCCACGTAAGGTAAAAAGGATCAATTGGAATACAATGCCCACCAAGCCCGGGACCGGGTGTAAACTTCATGAAGCCAAACGGCTTAGTAGCTGCAGCATTGATTACTTCATGAATATCTATTTCCATTGCATCCATTACCAGCTTCATTTCATTTACAAGAGCAATATTTACGGATCGAAAGATGTTTTCAAGCAATTTTGCTGATTCAGCTACTTTTGCAGATGAAACCGGGACAACGTGATCTAAAGCCTTTTCATATAAAGAAACCGCAAGCTCTCTTCCTCTTTGAGTTGAAGAGCCTACTACTTTAGGAATAGTCTTCGTGTTAAAGTGTTCATTTCCGGGATCTTCTCTTTCCGGACTGTATGCTATAAAAAAGTCTTCCCCTTCTCTTAAACCGGATTTATTTTCAAGTATGCTTTTCAGCAATTCGTCTGTGGTACCCGGATATGTGGTAGATTCCAACACCACTAGTTGGCCTTCTTGCAAATGATCGCCAATTACTTCTGTAGTTTTAACCACATAACTCATATCCGGTTCACGATGATGGTCGAGTGGAGTAGGAACACAAATGAGAATGGAATCAACATCCTTCAAAAGTTGGAAATCTGTAGTCACTGCACAACGCTCAGATTCAGAAAGCTCCTTAATCTGAATATCGCTGAAATGTTTGATATAGGTCTTTCCTGAATTTATAGCTTCGATCTTTGAAGCGTCTACGTCAAAACCAATAACTTTGAGACCTGCCTGATGAAAAGTGTATAGAAGTGGCAGACCAACGTAGCCTAACCCAATTATGCCTACATTTTTAATGTCTTTATTGTTCACTAATTCCAGATATATTTACAAAAAAAAAGCGTGCATGGCACGCTTTTTTAAGATACGGTAATTTTTATTAATGAGCACCACTTCTTGACAGTACTATGAATGCTGTTTTAACTAATATTTTGAAATCTAAAAATAAAGATTGATTTTCAACATACAATAAATCAAGATACTTACGCTGTGGATACTCAATATCACTTCGCCCTGAAACCTGCCATAAACCTGTTAGTCCGGGTGTAACTGAAAGAAATTCTCTTTCATGACCTGAGTATCTTTCAAGCTCTGCAGGAACAATAGGTCTTGGTCCAACATGAGACATATCACCTCTAAGTACATTAAAAAGTTGTGGTAATTCATCTAAACTTGAAGATCTAAGAAACCCACCAAAATTTACTAATCTCGGATCTTCATTCGGCGGTAGTTTATAATCATTTTCAATGTATTTTTTGTAGAGATCCTTATCCTCTTTGAGTATAATCTCAGCATCCTTTCGCATTGTGCGAAATTTATATATCGTAAATGGTTTACCATTTTTACCTAATCTTTTTTGTTTAAATAGAATTGGTCCACCGTTAGAGAAAAAAATCAAACCTGCAATAATGATCATCGTGGGAAAAGTGACAAATAGCACTAATGAGGCTAATATTACATCAAAAATTCTGGAAATCGCTCTGTACAATCTTCGCTCTTTATACTTTAGATATGAAGTTGCTAGAATTTTTGATACTTCACCCCTTATTTCTCGATCTAATTCTTGAAGCATAAAATAAAATTGAATTAAGGTTTTAAGCTACAAATTATTTTTGATAATTTGAAAACATTCATTTTAATAATTTCAATATTTATTTTTTCTAACCTAAAGATTCATAGGCTTGAATTGTTCTTATGGCCGTGTTTTTCCAATTAAAATTTTTGCTTCTTACTCTTGCCTCTTTTCTTTTCTTATGAGTTATCGCTTTCGCATTAATAATATGCATTATTTGCTTCTTCAATGATTCAATATCATTAATGTCAAAATAATAAATTGTATCACCAGCTACTTCTTTAATAACTGGTATTTCTGATGAAACAACAGTTACCCCTAAAGACATAGCTTCCATAATTGGCAACCCGAATCCTTCATATTTAGATGGATATACCAAACAAGTAGAATCTAAATATAATTGAATTAATTCTTCGTTTGACGGAGCTTCTAAAATTCTTACACCTTGGTTTATCAGTTCATGAACATTATACTGTAATTTTCTAATTATCTTGCTGGACCCTATAAGTTTTAATTCCAGATTGGGTAATTGCAATTGCAAAAAAGCGTTTATTACAATTTTAGTATTCTTATAAGGCTGATCGCTAGCGAAAACAAGCAAATACTGATTGTTGTCATTAACTGCATTCAGATCACTATTCATAAGTGTAATTCCGGGCCCTAAGTAGGTAACATCAATCCTTTCAGATGACAATTTAAACTTTTCTGAAATCTCATTTTTACTAAACTCAGATACCGTTATAATTTTGTCAGCTTTATTAGCTATTCTCTTGATATATGCTTTCCTAAAACTTTGTCTTAATCTAGCATACCTTTTCACTGAAAACTCTGCGACATCATGAATTGTTACGATAAAAGGTATTCCAAACTTGTTAAAGAGCGGAATCGGGTTCAATAAGTGAAAAACTTGAATATTATTCTTCTTTATTATTTTATGTGCTAAAATATTTTGCCATAAATAATATGCGGGTCTTGTAAAAATACGCGGTTCATTAGGAATTCGAACTACAATTTTGTGACAATTATCCGCCCATATATTTATTTCTTTACTGTATTCTTCATTTACTATTATATAATAACTATGATCGGATGGGATTTCTTGAATTGCTTCAATCAGATATTTTGCATACCGATTTAATCCATTGTTAATACCTGAATTTACTAATGTTGATATAGCTATATTCAAATTTACGAGAATTTGTTGTCCATCAATTTAACATATTCATTGAGAACTGTTTCTTTAGAATTATTTTCTCTTATGTAATTGAATCCATTCTGTTCTAGTTTTTTTCTTGTTTTAGGATCATTTATTATTGTAAGAATTTTTTCTTTTAAAAGTACTGGATCATTTGGCGTAACAACTATAAAGCCGCCGGATTCTTTAGCAAATAAATCTAGTGTAGAATTTTTTGATGCTGTCGCAATAAATGTTTTTCCTATTCCCATCAGTGTATAAATCTTTGAAGGCATTGCGAATTCTGATGCATTTGGATCCTGCGGAACTAAATGAATAATTGGTTTACTTAACTTAAAAGATAAAAGTGATTTATCAGCCAACTTTTTAAATTCAATATTTTTGAGCCCAAGCTCCTTGACTTTTGACTCTAATACACTTTTATAATTACCATCTCCTCTTAGTATAATCCTCATGTCTTTAGTACGAGAGTCTTTTGAGAGCTCCATAGCTAAATGTATTATTTGGTCTAAACCCTGTTTGCTGCCCAAATTCCCGCTATACATTAATAGATTTGGATCGATTTTAATTTCATTAATAGGTTTAATAACCTCAAAATCTACCCAAATTGGGACTAGACTTATAATCTGATCATTAACACCAATCTCATTCAGACTATTTCTCATACCTTCTGTAAGAACAACAATTTGATCTGCCTTATTTAATGCAATACTTTCAACTTTTTTAATTAATTTTAGTATCAACTTAAACCCTTTTCCTAGTTGCAGCCCCTCTGCTAAACCCGACTGAATATCATGTACAACTACAATGTGCTTACCTTTTTTTTTTTTGAATATATTACCAAGTATCACACTTATGATTGAAGGGCAAAGAGTAATTATTTGATGATGTGATCTGAAACGGTTTTTAAAAAGTACTTGGAAAAAAAAGAATAAATCAGAAATACTTCTTTCGAAAATATTATTTTTTTTTGGAATAAATGGTTTAACTCTTTTTATAAAAACATTATTCAAATTCTCCTTATCAAGTTTCTTTTTTTGATATTCCGAGAAAACTTGTTTGTACGGATAGTATGGCCTATTAGTAATTACTTCCGTCTCATAATTCTTATTAGCAAACCATTTTGCGATTTCAAATAAATATGGTCCTGATCCAATTTGTTCAGGTGCAAAGAATTGTGTTATTAAAATTACTTGTCGGGAGTCAGCCATATTTCATTTTATTGAGCAAGGATATTCCTCCACAATTTTGAAAAGCACTTGTATGATCATCATTAAAATATTTTTTCCATTTTTGGGTTCCTCCAGATCGAAATGTATGTGAATTCTCAGGATTAATACTCTTAGTCATTTTTTCTACCATACTTTCTGCGGATAGTGATAACGAATATTTATCAATAATTACTTTCGCCATTCTTTTCATGACAACTTCTCTTAAATTACTGTTAGTTAATTCTTCATATTTTAAAGAAATAACCGAAGGTGATTCTATCCAGTTTAAATATGAACTAAACCTTTCCACAACGTTAGGATAATGATACTTACTTTTTGCATCTAATCCATTAATAGCGAGCATAATCCTTTGCTCATCATTTGCTAAATTTCGAAAATATTTATGTAAACTATGCCACTTGTTCATATAGGTTAAATACATAGCTTCAGATATTACAATATCTCTTGGATCACGGTAAATGAAGAAATGAAGTACATCCTGATTAATAAGTTCTTTGTAAACAGACTGCTCATATTCTAAGTGAGCCCTTACAATTTCACCTGGCACGATCCCCTTAATTTTCTTTACTAATTTATTATTTGGAATTCTTCTATGAGGAATTGAAGGAGTTGTCGTAATAAATGTACCATAAATCTTTGAATTCGGAATTACTTCCAAAATTTGTGTAAGCAGATGTGTCCCACTTTTAGGTATTGAGTTAGCTAATATTTTAGGATACTTATCTAAATCAACATTATTAGACTTTAATAAGTATTGATGCTTACGAATAACACCGGAGTAATCTATTAACTTCCTTAAAATATCTGAAATCATTAGTAATAAAGCTGTCCGTCTCTTTCTATTAATTTTTTACGAGTATCTTTACCTATAACTTTTCTATTATCAACTATGTAACTGAATTCATTATATAAATGATTTATTGCCAAAACTAAGACTCTAATACTTTTAAATTTAATAACTGATTGAGTTGATCTTATTATTGAATGAATTAATGCATAGCGAAACGGGTAATTTAGTAGTGTAAACTTTATTCTATTTTTTAAAGCAATTCCCCCAAATTTTATTCTATTTTCTATTCTGCCATTGGGTGATTTTTTGTGATAGACAATTATCTCAGGGTTATAAAATATTTCATAACCTGCATTAAGAGCTCTGACAGAAAAATCTTGCTCTTCCGAACCCCATGGAAAAAAGTCTCTGTATAGACCAATCTCATCAATTAACTCTTTCCTAAATGCATGTCCGGCCCCAATGAACCATGTTGTATATCCTTCACTATTTGAATCTCTTGATTTGTCCCTAAATGGATATTCTTCATTCGTAATTTTGCGAGTGTAGTAATTAATAATCTGAAATGCTTGTATCCCAATTGTAGGATTTTTTTCAAAGAAACTAATCACATTGTCAATAGATTTTGGGTCATCAAATACTGCATCGTCATCAATTTCTATTATTACATCACCATTAGCTTCTTTAAGTGCCAGATTTCTGCCACCACTTACCCCCAAATTCTCATTACTGACAATATATTGCAGATCAAAATCTTTTAATAATTCACGATTTTTTTGAATCACAGCATCTAGTGAACCATTTTCTACAATAATTATTTCGATATTTTTATGTGTTTGTTCAAGAATATTTTTAACAGTATCAATTAGCTCTTCTGATCTGTTATGGGTTATCATCAATACTGAAACCATTGTATGTATTTATTTTATAATTTTTGATTGATATGCAGCTCCTAGGAAAATTGATAATAAAAGTGAAACAGACCTGAGCCCACCAATATTATAATCAACAACCATTACTGATAAAATTGTTGCAACCGTGGTGTAAATGAGAAATCTTTTAGTTCTAATATCTATTTTAGACTTATAAATATTATCAAAGGATTTAAAAAATACAATTAAATACAGAATACTAACTATCAAACCCAATTCAACAGCCATTGTGATAAAACTATTGTGAAATGCGGAATCCGGTGCATATTTCAGCACTTCTTCAACACCAAACTTTTGCTTAACTTCAACTGAAGATTTAAATCCATAGCCAGTAATTGGCTCACTCATGATTAAGCTAAATGCAAATGGCCACATAACTTCTCGACCAGACAACCCCTTTTCAACTCTAAAAAGCGAATTTATAACTTCATTGTCGGAGTCTGTAAACTGAGGTAATGATGTGAATGAAAGAAGTATCAAAATGAAGACAGAAATAGTGTAGAAACCCCATCTTGGAATCTTGTCATAAATATTCATGAAAATATAGGCCATTGCAAAAGCTAGCCAAGGACCGCGAGTAAAAGTTGCAAATAGAAAAAACACAAAACTTCCAAATAATGTCCAATAAAAAAATTTATTAAATTCTGGTTTTAAATACCTTAGAGCTCCCAAACTGAATACTAACAGAGTTCCCCATGTGTTTGGATGCTCCAGAATGCCAGCCGATGCATTAATAGATCCTAAACTGTAAGCCCCGAATTTTTCAGAAAAACTCAGACCTGCAAAACTATTCAACCCTGTCCAAGACACCAGAACTGTAAAACAGACGAATACTGAACAATAAATAATTGATTTTAAAAGAATATTGAATAGCTTTTTTTCTTTAAGAATGAAATACCCACAAAATTGAAATGATAATATGCCACTTAAAGCATATGCTATTATAATCACTAAACTACTGAGCGATGATCCAGCAGATAGTAAAGAAATAATTAAAAATGTTATTAAATAAATTACAAATAAATACTTTCCCTTAAATATACGACTAATTCTAATTCTTTTATTTACGATGATCACAATCGTTGTGAATAACAATAACATCACGACTGATAAATCAATAAGTCTACCTATAGATCCACTTTTAATAGCATGTAACGTATTTATAAGTGCAAAGATGTATAAGAAACTAACAGCAATATGGGATAGTTTCATTTATTCCTAAACTATTCTATGGTGTTTCAGCCATTTAACACTGGTCTCCACTCCCTCTTTCATACTTGTGAAATTAATACTAGTAACTTTCTTTATGTTTTCATTCTTATAAATTGCTTTTCTATTGTAAAGCTTTAATTCATTTGATGTTGGTACGAGGTTTAGATCAGTCTTAGTTTTTTGCATAATCTTTTTCGACCATTCATATTTAGTATAAAAAGTCTGAACTAAATCAGGGAATTTGTTAAGTGCAAATTTAGCTACTGAGCGGACCGGCTGAAATAACTTAGTTTTGAAATTACTTTTTACTGAATTAATCTTTTGAAGTTTTGGAAGATCCAAAGCATTGTTCAGCTCATCAAAGTATTGATTCCAGGTAATAGAATCGTCACTGATAATATTATATGCATTTCCAAATGCTTCTTTCTTGTTCACTAATGATAAAACTGATTCTACTAAATCATCAATATATGTGAGATTACAATATCCATCTGCCTGATCAAAAAATCCCCAGGCACCTGATTGCAACCGCTCTGCAAACCTAACTGTCCATAATTTGCTAAATGGGCCATATACAATTGCAGGTCTGACAATTGTTACTGCTAAACCTTGTTCAATATAACTATTACAAACGGCTTCTGCATCAATTTTCGAATCACCATAAGCATTACCACTCTTGGTAAGTTTTAGTTCTTCCGATAGTTCGCCTTCATTTTCACCATAAACGTCAACTGAACTTATATAAATAAAATGATCAATATTTTTTTTCTTAGCTGCTTCAAGAAGATTTCTCGTTCCTTCAACAGTTACATCTGGTGGGCCGACAGCACAATGAATAATAACGGACATATCATCTAATGCTTTCTCAATGCTATCTGTATCCATGATGTCGCATAACACAAAATTTGTTTTAAATCTACCAATTCTTGCAGCACTAGCCCAGCGACGAATTCCTGCGTATCCTTCGAATTCATCCCAACTTTGGATCAATTTTTCAATAAATGCGCCTCCAATAAACCCACCAGCGCCAGTCACTAAAATATTACTTTTTTTCATCTTAGTTAAATTCTTAATAATTGTGAAGATTAGGATTTAAATGCTATACCAAGAGGTTTCAAATGGTTTTGCTTCATTGTAACATTCTTCAAGCCATTCAATTGAATCAATGACGTCTTTACCCTTGATAATTAATTCTTCATTCCCTAAAATTGATTCGATAAAGTTTGTAACTAAAATGTTTCCAAACTCGGAAAAAGAATCAACTTTTTGTTTTCCCCTTCTAATTTCTGATGACTTATTATTTAATTTCAGTTCAGTTTTATTCCAATCATAAATCTCGCCAGTTATTTCACCTTTTGTGCCGATAATTCTGTATACATTTTCTTGCTTATAAAGCCAACTTAATCGCACTTCTCCAACTAAATCCTTGAATTTAAACGTCACATCAGCTACAGCCTCTGGACCTCCGAATGAGTCATTTTGAGATTTTATTAGTTCTGGCTTACCGCCAACCCAATGACAAATAGAATCTAAAACGTGAGCTCCTCTGTCGAGTAGGACTCCTTTTGGATCAGCAGCCGTAAAATAAAATCCCGATTTTGTCGGCCAGCTGAATTCTCCACCTTCATAGTAATAAACCTCTTTAATTTCTCCGATTGATCCATCATCTATTAGCTCTTTAACTACTTGATACGATGGAAAAAGTCTTCTTGTATTATTTACTGATAGCAATACTTTCTTTTTTTCAGCAATTTCAACTAATTCTCTCCCATTCTCAGGTTTAAGTGTGAGCGGTTTTTCACCCATAACATGGCAACCTGCTTCCAATAATTTTTTACTAAACGAATAGTGCAAGGTGTTTGGCAAGCATACAACGCCTGCATCCAACTTATCTATAATTTTATCCAAATCATCTGATACTTCTCCAGAGCCAAAATTTCTTTTAGCATTATTGGCAAGGCTTAAATCTCTATCTACAAAATAAACCCTGTCAATTTTATCTTTATGGTTACTCAATGCTGGGATATAATAACTCTCTGCAATAGCTCCACAGCCTATGATACCAACATTTATTTTCTTCATATTTTTAATTAGTTATAATCGATTGAAGTCATGCTCTAACTTTAGCAGTATTCAAATCAAATAATTGTTTATAATTTTTTCTTTCTAAACTGTCTAGCTTACCACCTACAGTAGCATTATATAGGTTACCTCCATTTTGTTTTAAGAAATGATCTGCAAAGAGAAATGAGTGTTCCATTCTTTCTACTCTAGGTAAGTGCCATCTTTTTCCTTTGCCGAAATAAGATGGATGAAAATGATTTTTATCGTCTTCTTTTGAAGTAATTACCGTTCCGCTGTCATGTGAATCAGGAATATCATAATTCAAATCCACGCCTATTAAGTACATTTCCCTAATCCCCATATAATATGCAAGTTGAATACTCATGTAAGCTACCGTACCTCCCCAATATACTTTCTTCACGGCATTTGTACTGAATTTTGGAAAATTCTTTGAAGGAAATTTTTCGTAATAGCGATCAAAAAATACGTAATGAGTATTTGCATCATTACCAAGACAATAAGCCAAGTCATGTGCAAATATTTTCGTTGTACCTTTTAGATTTTTTAACTCTCTAGAATTATCTTCCGCCGGTAATGGATCCTCTACGTTATAATAGGACGGAACAAAATCGATTTCTTTAAGCATTAAGAAGAAAGAGTTTGAAGCAAAGGTAATCTCATTGTTTAAATAAGACAAATCCATATTATTCAAACTTGGCCCATTGCCTATAATAAATGCTCTTTCACCTTTATGAATATTTTTAAACTGTTTAATTTTATTATATCTACTCTCTTTAAATAAGCCAGCAGATGATAAATAAGCCTTGCTTCGTTCAACGGATGATAAAATTTTATTTCCGTTTCTTTTTATACTATTGATTAGTGACATTTCTTACATGATAAATTAATACAATGTAGCGGAATAAAATAAGCATAAATAATGCGATATACTATGCTTCAAATAAAACAAATTTTAGTTCTGATTAGTCTTTAATAAGCTCAAAAATACATTATTTGAATAGTGAGCTAAAACCTCGATTTAATAGTCTAATTTTCTCCTTAAAATTTTCTTTAGATAATAAAATAAATATCATTTTTTTTATTTTAGGTAGATCGTTCCTTAAAACAGAATACTCTAATTTTATTTCTGGAAAATTATTGTCTTTAGCTTTTGAGTTAAAGAACTCATACAACTGGTTTAATAGATCAGAATAGTATGATTTATCTTTAAGTTTTTTCGAGTCATTTTTACCATGAACCCTATATTCACCCAATGGCTCATTTATTGTTATTGACTCGCCATAAAAAATAGCCTGTCGTGACAATCGAACGTCTGCCCATACCTTATCAAACATCGTTGTATCTAAAGGCATAACCTTATCTAAATAATCCCTACTAAATGACAACCCACTTGTCTGGACAAATAAATTTGACAAGTTATGAGTTCTATAGATTTCAGTTTTTGGATCAGACTTTTTCAAGGGATAGATTGGTCTTTTGTTGCCTGTATATTTTGATGCACTATCTATCTCTATGAATGGATGTTGAACCAAACATAGATTGGGTCTAGAATTAAATAATTCTACAACTCGTTCTATTTTTGTTCTCTTAAAAGCATCATCACTATCCAATAAACAAATTATATCTCCCTTGGACTGCTTGTAGAGATAGTTTATTGCCTTCATTTGGTTAAATGCAGGCTTGTTATCCTCATGGGTTCCATAATATTTAATGACTGTATCCGGATATTTAGATAAAATTTCTTTTGAATTATCAGTGGATCCGTCATCATAAACTAATATTTCATAATCCTTATATGTTTGGTTTAATACTGAATCAATACAATAAATCAAATAAGGAGCATAGTTATAATTATTTACCAGTACGCTTACAAGTTTATTCTTCATAATAAGTATAAAAACTGAAGATTTAATATCTCCTATTTTATAAAAGATACCAACTTAGAATAATGAGTCATACTCTACCCTCTCGAATACTTCTAACTGACCACCTGCAGTTGCGTTAAATACTTTTCTCCCGTCTATATCAAAGTATTTATTGGCTTTTATGTATGCTAATTCCATTCGATCAGTTCTGGGATCGTGCCATCTTTTACCTTTCCCAAAATATTCTTTGGAAAAATGATTTACATCATCTGTTGTAGAAGTTATATCATTACCTTCAATTTTTGCACTTTTGGGAATTTTATAACTATGATCAAAACCAATTAAATATACTTCTTTAAATCCCATGTAGTAAGCCATTTGCAGGCATAGATATGTTACTGTACCACCCACATTTATTTCTCTTAAAGCGTTCGTAGAAAATCTCGGGAAATCCGGATAATTTCTATAATCGAATATGACATTCAAGAGTGTAGTTTTCTCATCAGGTTTAAGGCAATAAGTCAAATAATTTCCATAGAATTTTTCACTCTCTTTATAATTATTTATTTCATCACTTCTATCTTCTGCAACAAATGTATCTTCGACAATATAATAGGAAGGAAAAAATTGCATTTTATCGTAATACGTGTAAATAGCATTTACACCAAATGTATATTCATTCTTAAGTTTCTTGAGATCTAGTTTATTTAAACTTGGCCCATTACCAATTATAAAACATCTTTCATTTTTATGAAGATTTTTAAATGACTTAATTTTCCTTTCATTTTTTCGAAGAGGGAGCCCGAAATCAGCTAACCAAAAAAATGAAATCTTGCTAAAGAGTCCAATAGATTTTGTAATAGAAAAATATTTAAATAATGTTTTTAATTGTATAAAATATTTCATAAGTAAATATTGAAAATTGTGCGTTAAAATAATATGCAATTATAAGCAAACCCACGAAGGTGATAGTTGGAAATACTATACTCTTCCTTGCATATTTCAAAAAACTAGTTTCTAAAGACTTTACAGATATTTTGACATTCCACCAATTATTGATCACCAAATTTGAAAGTCCCAGACTTATAGGGAAAGCCCAAACCCCAATCCTAGGTAAAGATATTACTAAAAGTATAATATTTAAAATACCTGATATAATAATTGGTATATAAAAGGGTATATGGTTTGTAGTGCTATAAATTTGAGCATGCATCCCATGATGCCGTTCTAAAAAGAATACTAATGCCATGAGCACCAGTATCTCTGTTTCGAGAAGATTTGTGTTGCTCTCAATTGCAGATAACAGTCCATTACCAAAACCAATAAGCACAAATGACAATATTGCAAATGTGTATAATGAATATTGAACACCAAGTGCTGTTCGATTTCCAAGTTCATCTAAATCACCCCTTGCTCTAAGCATTGAATAGATTGGTATCTTAGAATAAAATGGAGCTTTTGAAAACTGAACAATAGCAGACATCATCTTTAAAGAAAATAAGTATGCAGCTAAAGTTACTGCATCTGTCATCGTAGAATAAACCAGACTTGAAATATGAAGTAAACCTGTTGAACCTAAAATCCCAATAGCTGACCTCCAAATTGGACTCCATGCAACTTCTAAAATTTCCCGATTTAATCCATCTACCTTTTTATTCGATTTTAGGTAGCTGTTATTTAATCGTTTTACTAGAATGTAACTTCGTAACAAATTAAATACTGATATCAGAAGTATAATGGATGTTAACGCAACTAGTTTAAATCCTTGGATAAGGAAAATAAACATTAATAAAACATTAATAATATTAAGCAGAATAGTCCATCTATTGTTTAATGAGACTTTGTTTACGCCAATTAGTACTGCTTCATAAGATTTTGAAAAAAAATTGATTATCAAGCTAACTGAAAAAATGTTATAACATAACCAATAATTATATGGACCTGATTCGATTTTGTTAATAAAATCGCTAATTACAAATAAACCGATTCCCGATAAAACTATTAAAAACAAAACTGTTACAAATAGATAGAGAATTCTAGTATTATCAAATACTTCTTTTATTAACTTCCAATTTGGCTCGTCGAATTCAGATTTACTAGAAGTCCCCGCATTTCTTAAGTTATTCGACCCACCAAATGCATACGAAATAAGCCTTGATAATGTTGGTAATAATCCAAAATCAAGAACCATACTTAATGAATGTACGGTCATTAATAAATACCAAAAAGCAATTCCATCAACACCTAACTTTGTTAATATCAAAGGGGTGATTATGACTAACTTCAAAGTACTTGATAGAAAATTACCCCATGTAGTAAATGTGGATGAATTCCAAGCTCGAAGAAAAACAGCTTTCACTTATCTAAACCCTTAGTAAAGATCTTATCAGAAATTTCATTCTATACTTTATTCTACTCTTATTCTTATTAAGCAGAATTCTCGCCTGGATGATTGAGTCAATTTCATAAGCTAAATTTAACCAATCAAATTTAATCCTTGCCCTGTCTCTAATATTATTGATTTTTGTTAAATCTGGAGATTCGAATTTATTAATTGCTTCTGACCAAACTTCTGCAGATGAATCGTAATCAATAATTTTACCGGTTTGAAACAAATTTAAGTACCTATATGATGGTGATGGCATTTCTACAATCGGATACAGACCATAAGTTAAATACCTATTTACCTTTGTATTTTCAATTTCATACACTGAGTTCCATGAAAAATCAATCCCAATACCAACCTCGTCTAGTATTTCAGATTCTTCTCCATAGGGAATATCCTTAAATATCAAATTTTCAGGTAATTCATAGCCCAGAGATTCAATAAATTTTTTGAACTCTTCCTCTCTGTCAGTTACTGGAAACTTTAAAAGATCTAGATAAACTTTATTATTATCTTTTTGATCGATTATTCTTGTTGTAATCAAATAGTGCTTTCTATCACTACAAAGTTTTGCAATGTCGATTAATTTTAATAAATGATGAACTGATCTTAATTCGCCAATAAATATGGTATCCTTCGTTTTATTTTCCTTTAAACTCACTTGAGGAGTTTGACCAGTCGTTATAATAAACGAAGGTACTTTTTTAATGATCGCATCCCAGATTAGTTTTTGAATAGGGGTTATAAAACCAACCGCTACCATTTTCCTGGTTATTTTAAGCAGCTTAAAATTTCTTGATAATGATGTATTGAAATAACAAAACACTCCAATAATATTTTTCTTATTAAGCTTATTTAACCATGGTTTATGGTCAAGCAATAACTCCAGTTTCGTTGAAGCAAATAAGATGTAATCAAAATAACCTGAATTAGCTAATGCAATGAATTTATCAGAGTCTCTAATAAATCGGTCTCTATATTTTGCTCCTATTTCATCTGATATCGACACATCTTTATCAATATAGATAAATGTTTCGTAGCCAAA
>JAEPQH010000033.1 GCA_017640605.1 Balneolaceae bacterium
TATAGTGGCCTTGTTCCACTTGTTCGACCACCGATAATTTAAAGCCCATCGTGTAATCGCGCTGACTGCGCTTAGTCTTTGTTCCTTTTTGTGTTGACATTTTTAAGTCTAAGTTGTGTCAACATATTTCAGGACAAGACAATCGCAAAAAAAAAGCCCATCCAAAAAGATGAGCTTTTCAATGTTTGAAGCTAGCTTAATTAGCCAATTCTTTTTACCAAGTCGGCAGTGCGATGTGCATACCCTGCCTCGTTGTCGTACCAGCCGATAACTTTAACTAAATTACCGTCTACTTTTGTAATCTGAGAATCGAAGATGTTTGAGTGTGGATCACCAACGATATCTGAAGATACAATTGGCTCATCGGTATATCTCAAAATCCCTTTTAACGGTCCTTCAGCAGCTGCTTTAAACGCCGCATTGATTTCTTCAGCGGTAGTTTCTTTTTCTACTTCGCAAACAAAATCAGTTAAAGAACCGGTTGGGGTTGGCACACGAACAGCGCCACCATCTAGTTTTCCGTTTAAGTGAGGAAGAACTAATCCTACTGCCTTAGCTGCACCTGTAGAGGTAGGAATAATATTGATTGCCGCTGCTCTAGCACGACGTAAATCGCGGTGAGGAGCATCCAAAATTCGCTGATCACCGGTGTAAGCGTGGATGGTAGTCATGAATCCTTTTTTGATTCCAACTAAATCATCAATCACTTTTGCCATTGGTGCCAGGCAGTTTGTGGTGCACGATGCGTTTGAATAAATCTTTGTCTCAGCATCAATTTGATCGTCGTTCACGCCAAGCACAACGGTTTTAACATCGCCTTTTGCTGGTGCGGAAATAACAACTTTCTTCGCTCCGGCTGTAAGATGTTTTCCAGCAGCGTCTGAATCATTAAAAAATCCGGTAGACTCGATTACAACATCAACCCCAAGATCGCCCCAATTCAAGTTTGCAGGATCGCGTTCTGCAGTAACTTTGAATGATAAATGATCGATAGTGATGGTATCTCCATCGGCAGCAACGTTACCAGCGTATGTGCCTTGTGATGAATCGTACTTAAAAAGATGGGCTAATGTAGCAGTATCGGTTAAATCGTTTACGCCTACAATATCAATATCATCTTTATAATTAGCTATAATGGCGCGTGTAACCATTCGGCCAATCCGACCAAAACCATTAATTCCAACCTTAATTTTTGCCATTTCTTTTCCTCTGTTTATTAATTGAATGGATAATCTTTGTATTTCAATTCCGAACGTAAGACTATCATGTAAAGTTCTTATGAAGACTTTAAACTACCACTCCTAAGTCCCATTTTCAATGGTTTTACAGCATCATAACATACCATTACACTATCTTTGAGATGGGAGCGCTTTTCTGCGTATATTTGGAGCCTGAAATCAATCAAAAACGAACAAAACTGAGAATAAAACGGAGTTAAAGGATACACGATGTCTGATTTGACCTTAGAAAAATTTGAAAACGAAGTTTATTTAGACTTCAACGACCCAACCATCGATGCTGCGCAAAAGAAAGCCATCGAGGAAGCCCGCGCCGGATTTGGTAAAGAACATGATATGTATATTAATGGCGAATGGGTGAAAGGCGACTCAGGCACATTCGAAAGTATCAACCCATCGAACACCGACGAAGTAATCGGAACCTTTCAACTTGCCAGCACTGCACAGGCATTGGGTGCTTTAGATGCTGCTTGGGATGCATTTGAAACTTGGCAATATACTCCCGCAAAAGAACGTGCAGAATATTTATTAAAAGCTGCCGATGTAATTAAGCGCCGAAGAATGGAGATTAACGCCTGGATGATCAGCGAAGCCGGGAAAAACTATCTGGAAGCTGACGCCGACACCGCCGAAGGCATCGACTTTTTGATTTACTACGCTTACGAAGCCATGCGTTTAGACGCCGGAATGCCAGTTAAAGACAGCTGGGGCGACGCCAATAAAACCATTTATATGCCGCTGGGCGCCGGAGTTTCTATTTCGCCTTGGAATTTCCCATTTGCTATTACACTAGGTATGGCAGCTGCTCCAATTGTAGCAGGAAATACCGTTGTTGCTAAGCCTTCGCCCGATACCCCAAAAATGGGACATATAATTGCGGAAATTTTCGAAGAAGTTGGATTACCCAAAGGCGTATTCAACTTTGTAACCGGCGAAAATATTGAAGTGGGTGAAGCGCTAACAACCAGTCCTAAAACAAGATTTATTTCATTCACAGGCTCTAAAGCAGTTGGATTGCACATGGCTGAAATTGCAGGAAAAGTAGTAGAGGGCCAACATTTCCTAAAACGTCTTGTTTGTGAATTAGGTGGAAAAAATGCTACGGTTGTTGATGCTGATGCCGATATCGATTTAGCTGCTGAGGAAATCGTAAAAGGTGCTTTTGGTTTCCAGGGGCAGAAATGTTCGGCCGGCTCCAGAACCATTGTTGTTGAAAGCGTCTACGATGAATTGCTCGAGAAAGTGGTTGAAAAAACCAAAGCGCTGAAAGTGGGCGATGCCAAAGATAATTACCCAAATGGTCCGGTTGTGAATCAGAAAGCCGTTGATAAAATCATGAGTTACATCGAAATCGGAAAAGAAGAAGGACGTTTACTTGCCGGTGGTAAGTTAGCTGATACCGAAAATCCGGGTTTTTATATAGAACCAACCGTTTTTGCTGATGTAGCCGAAGATGCACGTATTGCCCAAGAAGAAATCTTTGGTCCGGTAACAGCTTTCATTAAAGCCAAAGACACTGATGATGCGCTTCGTATCGCAAACAGCACACAATATGGATTAACAGGAGCTTATTTCAGCCGTAATCCTAAAAATATTGAGAAAGCGCTCCGCGAATACAAAGTGGGGAACTTGTACATCAACAGAAAATGTACCGGTGCACTAGTTGGTGCTCAGCCATTTGGTGGATTTAACATGAGCGGTACGGATGCCAAAGCCGGTGGTCGTGATTACTTGTTGTATTTCTTACAACCAAAGTCGATGACCCTTCGCCCGCATGAAGGCGTGGATATGAGCCTACCGGAGTTTAGTTATACCAAATAACTAATTGTCCAGTTTACCTAAAGAAAAAGCCCGCCAGTTACTAACTTGGCGGGCTTTTTTATTTCTTCTGATGATTACTACTCAAAGTTAATCTAACTCGTCGTCGATGTCGTCGGGGGCGTCATCATCGGATACTAAGTCGTCCACATCTGGTGTGTCGTCGATCAAATCATCATCGTCATCGTCGTCATCAATAACTTCTGCCTTCTTCTCTTTCGAAGGTTTTGCCACATAATTTGCGCCCGCTCTTTTTAGGATAATCGCAATATCATCCTGTTCGTTTTCAGTGGCAATGTTCATTGCTGTATCGTTGTTTCTGTCTTTCAAAAACAAATTCGCGCCCTGTTCCAGTAGATATTTTACCACATCTACATGTCCATCTTTGGCGGCAACCATTAGTGCTGTGTGCCCCCATCGTTGTTGAAAATCAACATCTGCACCTTTTTCTACCAATAATTTAACCGCTTCCAGATTTCCATATCGAGCGGCCACAATTAATGCAAGCGAACTTACTTTCACGCCTTTTGAAAAGAAGTAGTTCATCATTTCGAGGTTGCCAACTTCAGCAGCACGTTGGAGAGCTGTTCCTCCCATTTTTGTTTCGATGCTTAAATCTGCGCCATTATCTCCCAGGTATTTAACAATATCAAAGTGATTTTTTTCGGCTGCAACAATAACCGCACTTGCACCACTGCTGTTTACTTCATTTAAATCTGCACCTTCTTTGTGAAGACGTTTTACGGTGTCAAAATCTCCGCTTCGGGCTGCATTTACTAGTTCTACTGAATTCATCTCTTTCCTGTTTTTAACTTTGCGAGATAATAAAAAACCGATTTACGAACTCAAACTTTTAATTCACCTATTTCTTAATTAAATGAACCGACCGGATACACTATTTCCGGCCAAAAACTCGTCAGCACTCATTCTTCGTTTCCCCGGAAATTGCAATTCGAGCACTTCGATGGTTCCGTCTGCGCATCCAACCAAAAGTTGATCGTTTTTGATCAGTATCTCTCCTGTATCAATATTGGCATCCTGACCCGGTTTTGCTTTATAAAAATTCACTTTTTCATCCTCTAGCATTGCAAATGCTGTGGGAAATGGACTTAATCCACGGATGTGGTTATGTACTTCATCAACACTTTTGGTGAAATCAATATGACAATGCTCTTTGAATAATTTGGGGGCCGGTGTAGCTTCCGCATCGTTTTGAGCTGCTAATTGATAAGAACCGGAATCGATTAAGTGAATGGCATCCACTAAGGCATCACTTCCCATCAATCGTAACCGCTCGTAGACATCACCGGTTGTTTCTTCCCATCCAATTTCTGTTTCCCGTTGCAAAACTACTTTTCCGGTATCTACTTTTTCATCCAAAAAGAAAATAGTGCACCCGGTTTTTTCCTCTCCATGTATAATTGCCCAATGGATTGGAGCAGCACCACGATACTTTGGCAATAGAGAAGCATGCAAGTTTACAGAACCGATTTTAGGAATTTTTAAGATGGAAACCGGTAAAACGCGGAATGCGACTACCACTAGTAAATCCGGTTCGAGTTCGCTAATTCGATTAGCAAATTCTTCTGATTTCAGATCCTCAACTTCAATAACAGGCAAACCTAATTCCAGCGCTTTTGCCTTTACAGGTGTTGGAGATAGCGATTTACCTCGCCCGCGACGTTTATCAACATTTGAAACAACCGCCGAAATAGTATGCTTGGTGGCATGTAGTTTTTCCAAACTAGGAATCGCAAATTCAGGCGATCCCATAAAAACGATATTCATAGGATTATTTTGGTTTTACCGGATAGCTAGTTTCCCGATTTCCGCTGTCAATTTCTTTAAGGTCTTTTTTGTGCATTCGTCGTCTAAAAGCACTTAAATAATCAATAAACAGCACTCCTTCCAGATGGTCAAATTCGTGCTGAATCACGCGTGCAACCCAACCGTCAAATTCTCTGTTTTGTTCATTAAACTCGCCATCTCTGTATTTAACTAATACTTTTTCCGGGCGCGATACTTTATCTGTTACTTGCGGAATGCTGAGGCAACCCTCATCCATGGGAATTTTTTCTCCCTTTTTTTCGATAATCTCCGGATTTATAAAAACCATCGGCCCAAAAGTTTCCTCATCTTCATCTGCCATAGGGTCGGCATCCATCACAAAAATACTATGATTGGAACCCACCTGAGGAGCCGCTAGTCCAACACCATCCGAATTGTACATGGTTTCAAACATGTCGTTTATAAACGATTGAATTTCTGGAGTTAAATCCTCAATAGGAGTAGTTTTTTGGCGTAAAATTGGGTCGTTATAAGTAACGATGGGCAGAATGGGCATGAACTAAAGCGCTTTCAATAATTTGATTCCATATATCGCTGTAAGATAAGGGCTGCTGCAATTCTATCCACGCGTTCTTTTTCTCTTCGTTTCTTTTTTGAGACGCCTGATTGCATCATTAAATCTTTAGCTTCAACGGAGGTGTATCGCTCATCCATTTTTTTGATGGGAATATCAGGGAATTGTTTCTTTAAGCGATTGATGAATTCGTTTACACGATTTGTAGCTTTTCCTTCTTCTCCCTGTGTGGTGAGTGGCCACCCCACTACAAATGCATCTATGGTAGCGTTGGATGCAATATCTCTCAAAGCTGTGATCACTTCTTCGTGCGAGAATGTGCCAACCGGCGTAGCAATAGTTTTTAGCAGATCGGTTTGGGCGATACCGATGCGTTTGTTACCAACATCGATACCGACCAACCGTGAATATGTCTGCAAAATGCTTTTGTTTACTTGTCTTCTAGTGGCTGACGCAAGAAAGACTTGAGCAATTTACTTGGCTTGAAGTGGGTCTTACGGTGCGCAGGCACATAAATCACTTCATTAGTTTTTGGATTTCTGGCTTTTGGTTTCGCCTTAGTTTCTTTTACCTCGAATACCCCGAAATCACGAATTTCGATTCTACATTCGGTGTTTGCAGACATCATGATCTCGCGAATCGCAACAATCACTCCATCTACCCATGGTTCTACTTTGATCATCGGCTCGCCTTTTGCTTCTGCAACGCGTCGAACGATGTCTCGTTTGGTGTATGTCATCATAACTTCTAGTCTTTAGATTTATGTGCTTTTTTGCACGTTTTATTTATCCTTCCAGTTTGTTGTACGCTTCTTTTTTTCCTTAAGCTGTATGTTATAGCGTAAAAACAATTTTCGATAATATACTTAGTGGTTAAATCTATTGCAAAATAGATATAAGCTCATTTATTCGTAGCGCATCACAGTTTTAACGCCTTCTACCCGTCCTAAGCGTTTCATAATTCTATCCAAATGTGAGAGTCCATCTACATACAAAGTGATAATCCCTTCGAACATACCTTCATCACTTGAAACATTAATGCTTTTCATATTAGTAGATAAGGATTTTGAAAGTACGTCGGTAATATCGTTAATCATTCCCACTCTATCTTCTCCAATAACCCGCACTGCGCCCAGAAATTTATTCTCGATATTTTTAGCCCATTGCACGTCTACGATACGATGTCCTTCGGTTTTTAACAAATGCTGAGCGTTGTTGCACATGGTTCGGTGGATTTTAACATCTCCATTTCGGCTAATAAACCCTATCACATTATCACCGGGAATTGGATTACAACAATTAGCATACGAGTATTTCACGTTGCTGATATCATCATCTAAAATCAGCGCATTTCCTGCAGCAATACTGCGTGCATTGCTTATATATTCGTCTTGAATTTCTTGCTCTGATTTCGCCGTTGTCTCCGTCGTATCTCCTTCAATTCGGCCGGTACTTTTATATTTTTTAACCTCTTTGTACACGGTATTTACGTCAAGCGATCCGGTACCCATCTCATAAAACATATTTTGGGTATCGTTATACTTAAATCGTTTGGCGATTTTTGTGAGTTCCTGATCCGAAATTTCCACATTTCCACGATCTAAACGCTTTTGCCATAATTCACGTCCTTTATCAGAAACAATGCGCTGCTTTTGTTTGATAAATTGCCGGATGCGCGACTTCGCCTTATGCGTTACTACATCATCAATCCAATCCGGATTCAGGTTCACTTTATTTCCGGTGATGATTTCGACCTGATCGCCGTTTCGAAGTTTTTGACGCAATGGAGCCATTTTTCCATTCACTTTAGAAGCCATGGCTCGCTCTCCTATTTCGCTGTGAATTTCAAAGGCAAAATCTATTGGTGTGGCATCAACCGGCAGGGTTTTAAGTTCGCCTTTAGGAGTGAACACATAGATTTCATCCTGATACAGATTCAACTGAAAATCTTTCACAAAATCCATGGTTGAATCCGGGCGTGGATTATCTAAAACGTCTCTTACCCAATTTACAAACCGATCTAACGATTCCGATCCCGCTTGCTCGCCCTCTTTATATTTCCAATGCGCGGCAAGGCCTTTTTCTGCGATATTATCCATCCGTCGGGTTCGGATCTGAATCTCTACTTTTTTCCCTCGATTTGTAATTACGGTAGTGTGCAGCGATTGGTATCCGTTTGCCTTTGGAACCGAAATGAAATCACGAAATCGTTCGGGTATGGGCGTATACCAATCAGTTATGATAGAATACACTCGCCAGCAATCTTCTTTGGTGTGAGGGTCTTCTAAAATGATACGGATCGCAAATAAATCGTAAATCTCTTCGAAGGGCTTCTGCTGCCGTTGCATTTTGCGATAGATCGAATAGATATGCTTTGGCCTACCTTTTATCTCGAAACTGAACTTCTGTTTAATGAGCTGTCTGCCGATGGGCATCATAAACTCGTCGATGAACGATTCGCGGGCTTCTTTTTTCTCTCTCAGTTTTCGAGCAATGAACTTAAAGGAAGTTGGATCGATAGTTTTGAAGCACAAATCCTCAAGCTCATTTTTGATGTTGAATAATCCAAACCGATGCGCTAGTGGTGCATATAAATCCATTGTTTCGGCTGCAATCTGAATCTGCTTTTCTCTTCGCAGATGTTGAATTGTGCGCATATTGTGTAATCGATCGGCGAATTTAATCAGGATTACGCGAATATCTTCTGCCATAGAAAGCAGAAGTTTCATAAAAGCTTCGGCTTGTTTACTGTCCCGACTTTTAAACACTCCCGCAATTTTTGTAACGCCGTCAATGATTACTGCAACTTCATCGCCAAACCAAAAACGGATGTCTTCCAGTGTTACATCGGTATCTTCGACCGTATCATGCAATAGAGCAGAAATCACAGAAATATCATCAATATTGATTTCTTGTGCTACGATTTTAGCAACCTCAACCGGATGATAATAATAAGGTTCGCCCGAGGCCCGAGTAAGCCCTTGGTGCGACATAAAACACAACTTAAACGCTTTAGAGATTGCTTCTTCATCCAACGTATCCATATGCTCACGGCATATTTTTAGAAGCTGCTTAAGATCTTCGCTTTGCGCTTGTTCGAGTTGATACTCGTCGAGATTATATTTTTCCAGAATCGATGCCTCGTCCATAACAAATGATTAACCTGTACTTTAGCTAGGTTATCTTTTTAAAACAAACTTTTTTCTCTCTTTTTAAGCTCTAAACGTACAAAAAAAGCGATTCATTATTTTTGATGGAAAAGCGATTGAGTTAGTGCATAATTAAGTTGTATATTTGCACCCCTTGAAAAGCCGCGGTGGTGGAACCCGCCTGCATCCACGGATTACGGTGGGCAGGTTGGTAGACACTCACTCTCGGCACCCTTATTGAATTTTTAACGCCGCGGTGGTGGAATTGGTAGACACGTTGGACTTAAAATCCAATGGCAGTTACAATTGCCGTGCCGGTTCGAGTCCGGCCCGCGGTACACGCCCGATATTCTGAAAAGAGTATCGGGTTTTTTTATGGCTGTTTTTTCCTAAAAAGGATGTAGGACGAGAAGCCTCTCTGAGTACAATTCGTACCTCGAAACTCTACATTCGCTTATTCAACACTCTCCCACATTTCGAAGGACTAAAGTCCTCGCTTGCCTATGCTCATGATCGATTCTAGGTTTCAAAACATATTTAATTATTGTCTAGATAAATTTATCGTCGGATAACAATTTTTTCGTGCAGATTTACACATTTAAACTTAAAAAAAGTAGCTTTTATGTTGGTTGTTTGAAGCTGTAAACAGTAACCAACAATTCGTAATTCGCAAATCTACACTCACCTATTCGTAACTCTTCAGATCTCTCATTCCATTCGAGATGGCAAAGAGGAGTGTTTGTGATCTTAAAGTGAGATCGAAGTTCAAAGTTCGATTGCTCAATGTTCAAGTGTTCGATGTTCGATTGTTCGATGTTCAGTTTGTCAACTCCGCTTCAGCCCAATTCGGCCTCTTTCCAAATCCAGCGATATGATTTCTACTGATATAATATCACCAACGCCTACTACATCATGTGGGTTTTCGATTCGCCGACCGGATCTGCTCATGTTTGAAATATGAAGCAATCCATCCTGTTTCACCCCAATATCCACAAAGGCACCAAAATCGACAACATTTCGAACGGTTCCTTCCAGTTTCTGGCCTTCTTTCAAATCGTTCATATCCATCACATCGGTGCGGAGCAAGGGTTTTTGGAGATCTTCGCGGGGATCTCGTCCCGGTTTCATCAGGTTTTCGATAATAAGTTCAAGTGTTGGCACTCCAACTCCTACGTGCTCAGCCACCTGCTTCAGGTTGATGTTAGATAACTTTTGCTCAATCTCTTTTTTCTGAGAAGCTAAAGTAGTCACATCAATATTGTACAGATTGCATAGCTTTTCGGCCGCTTCATAACTTTCCGGGTGAATGGCAGTGTTATCGAATGGATTATCAGCTTCGGGAATTCTCAAAAATCCAGCAGCCTGTTGGAAACGTAAATCCCCCACGCCGGCAATTTTTTTAATTTCATCGCGCGACTTAAAGGTACCCTCGTTTTCTCTTTGCTTAACGATACTTTCAGCTACTTTTTTACTCAATCCGGATATATGTGATAACAATGGAGCACTTGCTGTATTCAAATTCACACCCACTTCATTCACACAGCTTTCAACTACGTCGTCCAATTTGGATGCTAACTTAGTTTGATTCAAATCATGTTGATACAAGCCTACCCCAATCGATTTTGGATCAATTTTCACCAATTCGGCCAGCGGATCGAGTACTCGTCGGGCGATGGAAATGTTACCGCGCTGAGCCGCATCCAAATCCGGAAACTCTTCACGAGCTATTGTGGATGCAGAATACACTGAAGCTCCGGCCTCATTCACGATCAGATAACTCAATCCTAAATCAGAAAATGAATCACCACTTTTGCGCAGGAAATCTGCAATAAACTGCTCCGTTTCTCGGCTTGCTGTTCCGTTTCCGATCGCAATTACATTTACTTTATATTTTTTGATGAGCGCTTCAATTACTGCTTCGGCTTGAGCAACTTTCTTCTGCGGCGGCGTTGGGTAGATGGTTGTACCTTCAAAATATTTCCCTGTTTCATCAACCACGGCCACCTTACATCCTGTTCGGTATGCGGGATCAATTCCCATTACCACTTTGTGCTGCAAAGGTGGTTGCATTAACAAATTTCCGAGATTGGTAGCAAAGGTTTCAATGGCATGCTCGTCGGCTTTTTCGGTGAGTTTGTTACGTAATTCACGCTCCAATGATGGAAATAACAATCGTTTAAAAGCTTCCTCAACTGCATCTTGAATTTGTTCTACGAAAATAGAATCATCGTTTTTGATCACCATATCGTCGATGGTTTCCAACGTACGTTCTTCCCAAATTTCTGTTTTTACCGAAAGAATTTTCTCTCGCTCACCCCGATTAATCGCCAGAATTTGATGCGGCTTTAGCTGAGTTACCTTAGTCGAAAAATCGTAGTAGTCCTCGAAATTTGTGCGCTCTTTGGTTTTGGAGGTCTTTTTAGTGCTAATCGTGGCATGATTCAAAAAGATATCGCGCAACTTCTCCCGCACTTCCAACGACTCATTGATCCACTCGGCAACAATATCGATTGCTCCTGCCCAAGCGTCTTCTACCGTTTCTACCTCTTTTTCTTTGTCGATGTATTTTCGGGCAAAATCATCAGGTGTTCCCTTGGTTATTTTTTGATCCCACACCACCTGTGCCAACGGTTCTAGTCCTTTCTCTTTGGCTTTGTCGCCACGTGTTTTTCGCTTTTGTTTGTAAGGAAGATAGAGATCCTCAAGTACTGCTAAATCTTCACAAGCTTTGATCTTTTTCTCTAACTCAGGCGTAAGTTTACCCTGCTCTTTAATCGACTTTAATATCGTTTCTTTGCGCGACTCTAACGCCTTTTGCAGTTCTAAAGCATCTCTGATCGCACGCAATTGTTCCTCGTCTAACCCACCGGTAGCTTCTTTTCGATAACGGGCAAGAAACGGTATGGTAGCTCCTTCCTCTAACAAGCTCTCTACGGTGTTAATCTGGTGTTGAGCAATATTTAATTGCTTAGAAATACGTGCGGTTATAGCTGCTGACATTTATTCTTTTTCAGTTGATGAATTCTTTGATCAAAAAATAGGAAAGTGATGAATCAAATTCGTTAACCTGATTTTTGAAATTCAGATTATTTGCCACGGAAGCACTAAAACACAAAAATGTTATTGGCTTCAACTCGTGGTCACATCCTGAAATAGGTTTACACAAAACATGATAGCAATGAACAGTAAACCACGACGAATTACCCATCGATACAGTGAAGCATTTAAACTTCAAGTGATTGAACAAATAGAGCGAGGGCGTTATACTGCCTATGAAA
>JAEPQH010000006.1 GCA_017640605.1 Balneolaceae bacterium
GCCAGACAGGCAGTGAAAGCTGCCATCAAACTTTATAATGAAGAACGCCCACACCTGAGTCTGAACTATCAGTTTCCAGACCAAGTGCATCGGGCAGCTTAACAAAACAAAAACTGTAAACCTATTCTAGGACTAGACCAGAAACCAGTAACCAGTAACCAGCAACTAATAACGATCCCTAAACAACCGCAAAAAACTCTTCTTCTTTGTAGTTGAGTAAAATCTCTAGGATTGGATCCATGGTATCATATTTCATGAGTTCAAGACGCAGCTTCTTTCCATTTCGGATGCCTTTCAAATACTGTCCGTAATGCTTTTTCATGATAATGACGCCATAACGCTCGCCTTGATGAGCCACTGATTTGCGAAGCTGTTCGGCGGTAAGTTCCAGTCGATCTTGAAGCGTAGGTTCGGGTAGTAATTCTCCCGTTTCGAGATAATGGCGTGTTTGCTCGAAAATCCAAGGGTTTCCAATTGCACCGCGACCAATCATTACACCATCCACACCTGTTTCTTCGAACATCTGTTTGGCGAGTTCAGGAGTAGTTACATCGCCGTTTCCGATAATTGGGATTTCGAGCCCGGGCGTGTTTTTTAGTTTCTTCAACCATTCCCATCGAGCATCGCCTTTGTATTTTTGGGCACGGGTTCTAGCGTGAACGGTTAACGCTTTAACCCCGAGTTTTTGAAGCATCAGTGCAACTTCCTGAATTTTGATGGTAGAATCATCCCAGCCTAGGCGTGTTTTTACAGTAACCGGTTTTGATTCGACCGCATCCACAACTGTGCCTGCCATGCGCTCCATCATCCCAAGATCCTTTAGGCATGCAGCACCAGCGCCTTTGTTCACAACTTTATAAACTGGGCATCCGAAGTTGATGTCAACCAAATCGGGATTGTTGTTTTCAGCTACTTTTGCCGCTCCGTACATGGCTTCCTCTCGGCCACCAAAAATCTGAATTCCGAGAGGTCGTTCGCTCTCAGTATAGCTCATCTTGTGGAGTGCGATATCGGAGTCGCGGATGAGTGCTTCGGAGCTAATAAATTCTGTGTAAACGATATCTGCTCCTTTTTCCCGGCAAATTTGTCGGAATGGAGAATCAGAAACATCTTCCATCGGAGCGAGGAAAAGCGGTTTCTCAGGAAGTTCTATTGGGCCTATGTTCATGGTTCATCAAAAATTTACAAAAGATACGGATTTTGTGGCGTTTCGAATAAATAAATCCCGAAACGGAGCAGAATGGCAGTAGTAGTTCCAACGATTATCTGCTATATTTTTGCACCAAATGATTAATCACAAATTAGAAAGATATGTCACTTGATACAGCTAAAATTGCAGAGTACTTAGGAGATGAGGCCTCGTACCTGTTGGAGCATGAAAGTAAAACAATAAGTAAAGATCGCTTAGCAATACCATCAGCGAATTATGTAGATGAAGTATGGTACCACTCCGATCGAAATAATAGAGTGTTGGGGAATTTACAATGGTTAATGGAAGCCGGACGTTTAGGTGGTTCCGGATACGTTTCTATTCTTCCGGTTGACCAGGGGATTGAGCATTCAGGTGGTGCATCTTTCGCAAAAAACCCGGATTACTTCGATCCTGAGAATATTGTTAAACTAGCCATCGAAGCGGGATGTAATGGTGTAGCATCTACTTTTGGTGCACTTCGATCCGTTTCGCGTAAATACGCTCATAAAATTCCATTCATCGTAAAAATCAACCACAATGAGTTGATGACCTACCCAAATACCTTCGATCAGATCATGTTTGGATCAATCGATCAGGCGTATGATATGGGTGCAGCTGCTGTGGGTGCAACTATTTACTTCGGTTCAGACGAATCAAATCGTCAGATTCAGGAAGTAGCTCAAGCTTTTGCTTATGCTCACGAATTAGGAATGGCAACTATTCTTTGGTGCTACACTCGTAATAATGCTTTCAAGGTTGATGGTGTTGATTACCACACTTCTGCTGATTTAACCGGTCAGGCGAATCACATTGGTACAACTATTGGCGCTGATATTATCAAGCAAAAGCAACCGGATGTAAACGGTGGTTTTAAAGCATTGAATACCGGCGATTCCAGCTATGGTAAATTAGATGAGCGCATTTACAGCGAATTAACTTCGGATCACCCGATTGACCTAACTCGTTACCAAGTGATTAACTGCTTCGCTGGCCGAGCAGGTTTAATCAACTCTGGTGGTGCTTCCGGCACGAATGACTTTGCTGATGCCGTTAAAACTGCCGTTATTAACAAGCGTGCGGGTGGTATGGGCTTGATTAGTGGTCGTAAGGCATTCCAGCGTCCACTTGGTGAAGGCGTAAAGCTCTTAAACACTATTCAAGACGTTTACTTGAATGACGATGTAACGATTGCGTAAAATTCGCATCGAAACGAAAATGAAGCCACGCACGTCGTGGCTTTTTTTTTATATTTGATTCCATTTCTCGCCATTGAGTACAGACGGAATAAACATACCACAACCCAAGAGTTTTATATCTAAAAGGTATATAGCGCTCTCTCTATCGTTAAGCTTGCTTACGATGGCAGGAGTAATTTACTACACCTATACACCGGGAATTCTAACTCATCTGGCTCCAAAGCGGATGCCGGGTTTGTTCATAGCTTTATTGGTGTCTTTTCTACGGGTGTGGGCTACCGCGGCAAAGTTCCGTGTGCTTTCAGAGCAAACAGTAAGTTGGTTGGGTGCTTTTCGTATTACATTGACTTGGGATTTTACTTCTGCTGTTACTCCATCTACAATTGGTGGCGCTCCGATGGCAACCTACGCTATGACAAAAGAAGGACTGAAATTAGGTGAATCCACTGCAATCATACTTTATAGCGTATTGTTGGATCAGATTTGGTTTGCGCTGGCAATACCTATTTTACTAATTTCAGGGATTTATTTTGAGGTAGTTCCACCCGAAGCAGGGATGATTGGGGAAGCCTCAATGCTAATCCTCTACATCTTTTTGCTTAGTTATGCAGGTTTGTTGGCATACGGAGTTTTAGTAAATCCGGCAGCTATAAAAAAAGTTGTTAAGTTTGTTTTCAGGTTGCCATTTTTGAACAGATGGGAAGAAAAAATTAGCGCTGAAGCGGAGAATTTGGAGAGTTATGCGCATCAGCTACGTAAAAAGCCATTCTCATTCCTTTTGAAAGCATTTTTGTTTTCTACCTCTTCTTGGTTGTGTAGAATAGCACTTCCGACCATTGTAATTTTAAGTTTACTTCCGGCACCAGAGATCTTGTCAGTACTTCGAAGTTTAGCAATGAATCTCACTTTTCTTGTGGTACCAACTCCCGGAGGAAGTGGAGGTGTAGAAGGATTGTTTGTGCTCTTCCAGGGACCATTGTTGTTTATGTCGCCTTCGGAAATTGCGATGGAAGTTAGGGAGTCGTTTATCGGGCTTTCCTTATTCCTTTGGAGAGTGATCAGCTATTACATTGCTATTGGTGTTGGCCTTGCGGCTACTACTTATTATATCAATCGGCAGGTTGAAGAAATTCAGAACAAGGACTGATGGCCAAAACCAAAATTCAGTTTGAATGCTCTTCGTGTGGACATATTTCACCCAAATGGTTAGGAAGCTGCCCAAGTTGTAATGAATGGAATACCTTTGTTGAAAAGACATCCACAAAGAAAGAAGTAGATCATAAAGCGAAGGTAGCCGGAATAGAATCGGCAAGCGCTCCGCAAAAACTTGATGAAGTTGAAACTTCAGAGAAATCCAGGTTTTTAAGCAACATTTCTGAATTTGACCGGGTACTTGGAGGAGGTTTTCTTCCGGGCGCTTACATTTTGATTGGCGGGGAACCCGGTGTAGGTAAGAGTACACTCACACTACAAATTGCAAAATCGAATCCCGATCTTAAGATTCTGTATTGTGCCGGAGAAGAATCCGCTGGTCAAATTAAGCAACGTGCTCAGAGATTAGGAGTCCAATCTCAGAATTTACTTGTTTACAACGAGACTCAGGTTAACCTGATCATTGAAGAGGCACAAAAGGTAGATCCTGATTTATTAATTGTGGATTCTATCCAAACGGTGTACCGTACAGAGCTTTCGAGCATGCCGGGATCCATTCAACAGGTGAAAGAATGTGCCGCATTGTTTCAGCAAGTTGCTAAGAAAAAGAATATCACAACGTTGGTAATTGGGCACGTTACTAAAGAAGGAGATATTGCCGGTCCACGAGTATTAGAGCATATGGTAGATACTGTGCTGCAATTTGAAGGGGATAAGAATTACACCTATCGATTACTGCGATCGCTCAAAAATAGATTTGGTCCGGCGCAGGAAGTGGGTGTATTTGAAATGTTCGAACACGGACTACGAGAAGTATCCAATCCTTCTGAACTGTTCTTATCGGATAAAACTGAAGGTGTCAGTGGAAATGCTATTGTGTGTACGATGGAAGGCTCGAGACCGCTATTAATTGAAGTGCAAGCATTGGCAACACCAACCAGTTTTGGCACTCCTCAACGAACAGCAAATGGATTTGATCGCAACCGATTGTTACTTCTTTTAGCTGTTTTGGAAAAGAGAGCTGGATTCAGTTTCGCCAATCAAGATGTTTATTTAAACGTGGCAGGTGGCTTTCGACTAAGTGATCCAGCCGGTGATTTAGGAGTTTGTTGTGCACTTGTTTCCAGTTTAATTGACAAAGCTATCAATCAGCGGGTTGCCTTTGTTGGGGAAGTAGGGCTTGCTGGCGAAATCCGAACGGTTCCTCACATTGAGCAGCGGATTAAAGAAGCCGCCAAGTTGGGTTTTTCTGAAAATATAGCTCCAATAACGAAAGGGGGACTAGGTGTTAAGTACTTACGAGACGCCATAAAAAAAGCCCTCCCGATGAATCGGTAGGGCCGTAATTCGTGAAACAACGAATTAGTAATTGTCGCGCTGACGGCGACGTTGCTCGCGTACGGCTTTTTTCATAGCCTCTCGCTTCAAAATAGATGGCTTTGTAAACTGTTGACGATCCTTGTATTCATTCAAGATTCGAGAACGAGTTACCATTTTCTTGAAACGATTGATTGCGCGCTCAACACTTTCGTTGTCTTTAACTTCAACGCCTAGCATTGGAGTCTCACATCCTTTCGTTTATTTTATTTTCTCATTATTGAGAACTTGAAAGATAAAAAAAATTAGCTCGAATATACAGAGGTGTAATTCTGAGTGTTTTCGAGGACTTAAATCATTTACCAACTCTTTGTTTTCTGAACAGGATTTATTTGATTTAATGATTTATATGACTAAAACTGAGTATAAATATTCTGATTTAACAGGGAGAATAATAAAAGCAGCTATGAATGTTCATACTGCATTGGGTAATGGTTTTCAGGAAGTAATCTACCAAAGAGCGCTTCAAATTGAGTTAAGAGACTCAAACTTATCATTCGAGCGAGAACAGGAAATGCCTATCTATTACAAAGATACACCCATCGGAAAGCGAAGAGTAGATTTTTTTGTAGAGGATAAAATCGCGCTAGAAATTAAAGCAGTTACGGAATTACAAGATGTTCATGTCTCTCAAGCGATAAATTATTTAGAAGCATATGATCTCGAAATTGGCCTTTTAATAAACTTTGGCGCTCGAAGTTTGCAATTTAAAAGAGTCTATAACAAATCTTTTAAGCAGAAATTACAAGGCAATCCATTACAAAGAAAATCTTGAACATCATTAAATCCACTGAATCATTGTAATACATTGAGATAATATTTCTCATCCACCAACTCGGGACGTACTCCTAATCCAAAAAGTGCATAATCGTATTTAGCAGGGTCAGTTGGATCGAGGATCCTAAGCTTTTCCATGAGTTCTAAAACCGATTTCCAGTCGTTTTGTTTGCGGGATAAGAGCCCTAAAGCTCTGGCTTGACGGGCAACATGAACATCCAAAGGGATTTTTAGTTCGGATGCGGGCATGAATTTCATGGTGCCTAAATCAACGTCACTTTTGCGAATGCACCAGCGCAGATACATGTACATTCGTTTTGCAGAGCTGTTTTTTTCTGGGTTGGATAAGTGCTTTCTTGAGCGTTGCGGAGTTTCCGGATAGAATTCAAAAAATCGTTGATGAAACACAGCCATAAGCTCTCTTCCTTCTTCTTTTGATTGCTTATAACAATCTGACCAAAACCCTTCAAAAGAATTGAATTGAGTAATTGCAGCTTGAATTGCTTTCACCATCCAATAGATATCTTCAGGCTTGAAAGTACGATGTTTGAATCCATCAAATGCAGAAGAATCAGAGTCGGTGAAATTTGAGATAAATTCCTTGGGGCGATAATTCATTCGATTCAGTAAATCATCTACTTTTGCAATTACAATATCGCGGCGCCCCCAAGCCATGATCGCGGCAAAAAAACCGGCCAAATTCTGATCAGTTTTATCCTCAAAAGCATGCATGAATTGTATGGGATCCGAATCGATGTAATTTGGGGTCTCGACAATCTTGACAATTTTATCCAGATAAGGCTTTAGTTCGAGTAGCTTCTTTTTAGAGAGGATTTTGAGCTTTTTGGGCATATTATGATTGTACAAACTCCCAAAATTGTCGTGGCGTTAAGATTTTTGGCTTATCAATTTGATCAGCTATTTCCAATAAATCCTTATCTCCGGTAATCAAGATGTCTGCTTGGGCATTAATTGCAGATTGAAGAACCCATCGATCGTCTTGATCGCGTATAATAATTTCTGATTTATTTTCAGGAATCTCTTGGACATCAAACTGCCGAAGTAATTGTTCAACTTCATCTATATACTTTTCAGGAAGTTTTATTTTTGTCAAAATTACTCGTTTGAATTCAGTTAATATAAACTCACCCAATACAAGTTCATGTTCGGATAATATCAATTGAAATACATCTACACTTAGTCCACGTGTTGCGAATGCACTAATCAGAAAATTTGTGTCTGCAAATACTTTCAAGAGATTTCACGCCAAATATCTTCATCGGTTAGTAAGCCCTGCGACTCAGCAAAGGGAAGGATTCGAGATCTAAGTTGTTGAAAAGAATCAATAGTTAGTTGACGGCGCAGTGCTTCGCGAACAACCTCGCTCTTTGGCCTACCTGATGATCTTGATACCTTATCGAGCATAGATTCCAGCTCAGAATCGATGCGTATGGAAATTGTTGTACTCATAAAAGAAATAAAATGTATTACATTGTAATACGCAATAGCTTAATGTATTTGAACCGGATTAGTTATCGTACTTCATCAACTTTTCTGTCAACTTTTTATTGGCTTTTGGAAATGGATACTGCTCCAATTCAGAAATTTCAACCCAACGTATTTCCTGACTCGATTTCGGTTTAGGTTCTCCCGATATCATCCTACATAAAAAAGCATGCATAGTTATGGAGAAATGTGAGTACACATGCTTTAGGGTCATAGATTCCTCGTAGGCAGTTACCTCGACACCGAGTTCTTCTGCTAATTCACGCTCCACCGTTTGTTCAATAGTTTCGCCTTTTTCCTGTTTTCCACCCGGGAATTCCCACAATCCTCCAAGCATGGCATCTTCAGGTCTAAGGGCAATGAGAACCTTTCCATCATTTCTCATAATAATCCCAACACCAATATGCTTATGGGGCTTTTTCTTTGCCGGCGACTTATAGGGAATCACATCCGTTCTAGCTGTTTTGTTGGCCACACAATCATAAGAAATGGGACAATTATTGCAGTCTGGGTTAGTAGGTTTACAAATAGTAGCGCCAATTTCCATCATCCCTTGATTGAAATCTGCTGGATGCTCACTGCTTATTAACCGATCAACATGCTGTTGAACTTGTTTGGTAGTTTTGCTGGAACGGACATCTTCTTCGATTCCAAAATATCGGGTTATTACACGAATCACGTTCCCATCTACCACGGCATTTGGTTTGCCATAAGCTATACTAGTAATGGCAGCCGCAGAGTACGGTCCAATTCCTTTCAGTTTGATGATTTCATCGTAGGATTCGGGTAGTTTGCCATTATATTCATCGACTATCGTTTTGGCCGCAGCGTGTAGATTCCGTGCTCTGCTGTAATAACCTAATCCTTCCCAGGCTTTTAAAACCTGTTGTTGATTGGCCTTTGCGAGATCGAAAACAGTGGGGAATTCTGAAATAAAGCGTTCGAAATAAGGCCACGCCTGATCCACGCGTGTTTGCTGAAGCATGATTTCAGAAATCCAGATTTTATATGGATCTCCGGTTTCACGCCAAGGCATTGGTCGTTTATGTTCGGCATACCAATTTAAGACAGAAGATGTAAAGTTCGATTCGGAGCTCAAAAAAAGACTATTCGCCTCGTGAAATATTTATCACTTTATAAGTTACTTCGATGGATGATGCAGTTCCCTGCTCATCAGTTGCTACGATTCTAAACGACTGATCACCAATCTGCCGTTCGTTGGGCGTCCAACTAAATTCGCCGGTTTGTTCATTTAGTGTAGATCCTTCCGGGAGATCAACTCCTAAATATCGAATTAACCCATTTGAAGGGTTTTCGGGATCGATGGCGTTAAATGTGATCTGATAAGGATCATTAACTGCGATTGTAGAGCCACGAACGGGACTGAATCGAGGTGGAGTATTGAATGTTCGGACCTCGACAGTAAAGCTAGTACTATCGATTTCGCCTTTGCTGTTAGTTCCAATTATAGTAAAAGGAGTAATACCTACTTGGTTGACAGAAGGTTGCCAATAAAAGCCCTGTTTTTGGATACGAGCATTTGCAACCGGCGATTTGTAGGTAAAAGTTACGTCACTATGGTCGCCGGATTCAAGTTCGATCGCTGTAATAAGCGGCTGAGGAAATGTTAGTGTTTTGTTGTCTATTGATTTGAGTCTGAAAGCACCTGAATTGGTTCCTGAGGTCGAAATTGGAGCTGATCCATCATTATTTTTTTGCAAAGGACTTACTTTATCAAAAATTGAAATCCAGAGTGCATCGGTACTTTTAGCAATATAATTACCGCTTTGGCTTTCACCCTGCCATAATCGTAAGGCTCCATTATTTTCCGAAATCCAAAGCTGTCCATTCTGAGTACGCACGAATAATGTATTGTCAAACTCAGCAACTTTAAGAATTGGTGTATTTGTAGCGCCTATTTTTCGCCCCAAACCATTTGTGGTAACCGAATACAAATCGCCGTTATCGGTTGAACCCCATAGTTTTTCGTTTTGAATAAAAAGATTGGTTAGGTCTTCACTTACCGACAAAGAACTAATGGACTCTAAGCCGTTATCACCTATTTGAAAGGAGTGAATTTTTCGATCATCAGATAACACAAAGAGCTGATTGGACAATAGCGATGAAACAACGTCTAAAACAGCAACTCGTCCTATTGTGCCATTTGCAACGATAATTGCATCCGAATCAAATTCATCGGGAGAAGTCAATGGAAGTTCACCTAAGCCTTCCTCACCAAGTGCCACATATAATTTATCAGCTAAACGAGCTACACCTCTTGGTGAAACAGGAAGTTGTGTAGATGAAAACACCCCAAGCACAGAGGTTGGTTCCAGAACGGTCAATCGCGTCGAATTTCCATACAAGTAGGCGAAACGAATGTCTGATTCGATAATATTTCCTCGACGCTGCATTCCCGATGAGGTGTACAGCCATTGCAAAGAATCGCCATAAACTCGAAAAACTGCCATGCCTTCAAGTTCGGATAACACGTACAAATGAGAGGCTGAGGCATCTAAAGCTTTGATGTTGGAAATCTCAATAAGGTTTTCGTAGTCCTGCGACCATTGTGCGTGCGTTTGGGCGCTGAAACAAAATACCAGAAAGAATAAGATTGCAGTTGTGATGTTATGCATATGCTTCATTTATGATTCTACAACCAATTATTATTTTTGTACCATCTGATAGTGCGCGAAATGCCTTCCTCTAAAGTTGTAGTTGGTGTATAACCTAGTTCCTTCTTTGCTTTCGCTGATGAACACACCCATTCGTGGGTCATCTCTTTGGCCTTTTCTTCATTCAATACCGGATATTTCCCAAAAATTCCTGCGCCTTTCTCTACCAACGATCCAATTTTTTTAATCCAATCAGACTTCAACTTTAAGGGGATTGGCTTCCAGCCAGTGACTATTGAGGTGATATCACGAATCTGATTCCATGAATAAGCGTCTTTAGGTCCACCCATGAAATAAATATGTGTTCCTTTTTTTGTGAATTCTGCGGCTTTCATTATGCCATTTACCAAATCCTTAATGTATACCATAGAGAGCTTCGGATGGTTCCCATCGCCAACCATTGGGCAAATCCCAAGCTTAAATGTTTTAAAAAAAGTGTAGATATCAGATTCGCGCGGTCCAAAAACGGCAGGTGGACGAATAATTTTAATGCTTTCGTTTTCTGATGCAGTTCTTAGTATAACTTCTTCCATTTCTTTTTTGGACTCTCCATACATACTTACCGGGCGCCGCGGTGCTTGTTCTGTGATAGGTGTTCCATTACTGGGTCCGGACGCTGCTAAGGAAGAAAGAATCACTAAGTTTTTAATTCCTTTCTTTTGCGCAATGCGTAGCAGATTTTCAGTGGCATCAACATTAGCTATTTTAAAATCCATCCATTTCGGAGCTCTAACTACACCCGCCACATGGAAAATAACATCCACACCTTCCAGCGCGGAACTAAGTACTTGTAAGTCGGTTAAATCGCCTTTAACTCTAGTAAAGGCTTTTCCGGTTAACCACTTATCAGAACTTCTAACCAAACACAATACTTCCGAATATTGATCGGATTCGATCAGTGCATCAACAAGATGACTGCCAACAAAACCGGTTCCGCCGGTAACAAAGGCTCTCATAAATGTGTATATTTATCGGATTTTTGAAAATTGGTTAGCGCATCATTGGATAGTCGCACAGCCTCGAAGATACAAATCTACGAACTGCTTTTAAACTGAATGAACGAACTGAGAGTAGCATTATTTACCGGTAATTATAATCACATCAGAGATGGTGTGTCGCTTACATTAAACAGACTGGTAGCCTATTTAGAGAGACAAAACATCCCTGTATTAGTTTTCGGGCCGAGTATAAAAAATCCACCCATGGAGCACTCCGGAGAGTTGGTGGTTACGCCATCCATACCAATGTTGGTTCCCGGTAGAACTGAGTATAGAATTGCCACGCATTTTCCCGGATGGGCAAAAAAGCGATTAGAAGAATTCAATCCAACATTAATTCATGTTGCCACTCCAGATGGTCTTGGAAGCAGCGCGCTTAAATGGGGTAAAAAACATGATGTGCCGGTTGTTGCTAGTTACCATACTCACTTTTTGAGCTATGCCACATATTACGCTGCATTTTTGATGCCCGTTTTTCTGCCGGCTAAATGGCACATGAAATCTTTCTATAAAAAAGTGCAAGAAACCTATGTTCCTTCTCAATCTATGATCGATGAACTCGAAGAAATCGGGTTGGATAGTAAAATGAAAATATGGGCTCGTGGAATTGATTTAGAACGTTTTAATCCAAATAAAAGAGATATTGAATGGCGGCGATTGGTTGGATTTAAAGACGATGAAATTGTAGTGAGCTTTGTATCTCGTTTAGTGTGGGAGAAAGAATTAAGGACTTACATAAAAGCAGTAAAAAATTTACAAGCTAAGAATCCTAAAGTGCGTGCATTAATTGTAGGTGATGGTCCCGCTTTGGAAGAAACGAAAGAGCTGTTACCTGTTGCCCATTATACCGGTTTCGCAAAAGGAGAAGAATTAGCGCGTGCATATGCTAGTAGCGATATTTTCTTATTTCCATCGCATACCGAAACATTTGGAAATGTTACGCTTGAAGCAATGGCTAGCGGTTTGCCCTGCGTTGTTGCTGATGCAATTGGTAGCAAATCGTTGGTACAAGATGGTGTAAATGGATTTTGGGCAGAACCAAAAAACGAAGCTGATTTTACTGAGAAATTGAATAGAATTGTAGAAAACGAAGAGCTTCGAAGTTCGATGAGTAAAAAGTCTCAGGAATTCGCGATGGAATATCAATGGGATTCAATCAATGGTGGGCTCGTAGAAAACTATAAATCCGTGATTAAGAATTATTCTGCTTCATGATGAAGATTTTGTACATATCCCATTTACATCCGCCAAAAAATGCCCCTCTAGAAAGCATTGGTGGAATGCAACGAGTTAGTATTCAGCTTGTTAATGAGCTTAAAAAAAAGCCAAATGTGCAGATAAAAACAATTATTCAGCACGCACCATGGAAAGGGATTGAAGCCCGAACGGCAGTATTTTTGTTAAAACTGATTCGTAAACTCCCCAAAATTGTAGAGGACTATCAACCCGATGTGATTCTTTTCTCCTCGATGGTTACCGCAACTTTGGCAAAATTCACCAGAAAAAAGATTTCTGTGCCAATGGTTACCATTAATCATGGACAGGATGTGAAAATGCCAATAGGTTTATATCAGAACTTTGTACCCAAAGTATTTGATGCGCTGGACGGTGTTATTTCTGTATCAAAAGCTACGCGCGAAGAATGTATCAAACGGGGAATGCATCCAGATAAAGGTATAGCTTTGCCTAATGGATTTGATATGGCACATATACAAGAAACGCCTGAAAAATCAGCAGCCAGAAAAGAACTGGAAAATGCATTTGGTTTCTCTCTTGAAGGCAAGAAATTATTGTTAACGGTTGGCCGACAAGTAAAACGTAAAGGTCATGAATGGTTTATTACCGAAGTTTATCCAAAAATTAATGGCGATGTAATCTATCTCGCTATTGGTGATGGTCCAGAACATGAACGGTTATTGCAAGTTCGGGATGAACTCGATTACAAAGGGCACTTACACTTTGTTGGAAAACAATCAGACCAATTACTTCGAAAATCTTATGCTGCCGCTGACGTATTTATCATGCCAAATATTCCGGTGGAGGGAGATATGGAAGGATTTGGGATTGTAATGCTGGAAGCCAATCTTGCATCAACACCCGCAGTAGCTGCCGATCTTGAAGGAATTAAAGATGTGATTAGCGATGGCGAGAACGGTTTTAAGGTAGAAGTAAAAGACGCTGAAACCTTTGCCGCACGGATAGATGAGGTTTTAACCACTGATTATACTACATTGAGCGAGAGTAGCAGGAACTATGTGGAGCAAAATTTTGCTTGGGAACGGGTCGCTGATAGATATATTTCTTATCTTGGCGAGGTTATAAAAGATCACAGCACTCTAAATGGCTAGTTGGCGGATTTGAATGAATTTTAATACTAGCTATATTCAACGTTATTCGATTATTTGGACAGGACGGATCGCATGAGCGAAACTAAAAAATTGGCCACTCAAGACATTTTTCAAAAAGCACACAATTTCACACGAGCTGATGAAGTAAAAGCATTGGGATTATACCCATATTTTAAACCGCTCGAAGCCACCGATGGTACCATCGTTGAAATTGAAGGTCAGGAAGTAATAATGGCCGGATCTAACAATTATTTAGGCCTTACAAACGACCCACGCACCATTAAAGCCGCTCAGGACGCTCTAACCAAGTACGGTACAGGATGTACCGGATCCAGATATCTGAATGGTACACTGGATATCCACCTAGAACTGGAAGATAAACTTGCTGAATTTATGGGCAAGGAAGGCTGTGTACTTTTTAGTACAGGGTACCAAACCAATGAAGGAGCTATTCAAACCATAGCCGGCCGAAATGATATTATTTTCTCGGATCGTGACAATCATGCTTGTATAGTGGTAGGAACTCAAGTTTCTAATGCAAAGACGGTTCGTTATAAGCATAACGACATGGATCAGCTACGAAAGTTTTTAGAGCAAGCCGATCCCAAAGCTGGCAAAATCATTGTTACGGATGGTGTTTTTTCCATGTCGGGCACACTTGCAAAAGTGCCGGAATTAGTTGCTCTTGCTAAAGAATTTAATGCACGCTTGTATTTGGATGATGCCCATGCGGTTGGCGTTGTTGGTGAAGGTGGACGAGGTTCTGCTTCAGTGTTCGGTTTGACGGATGAAGTTGATTTAATTAGTGGTACTTTTTCTAAGTCGTTTGCTTCACTTGGTGGTTTCTTGGTTGGTGATCGAACCGTAATCGAGTATATTCGCCATCATTCGCCGGCGCATATATTTAGCGCTTCTATGCCACCCGCTAACGTAGCTACAGTTCTTACTGCACTTGAAATTCTTAAAGAAGAAACCTGGCGTTTAGATCGATTAGAAGAAATTTCGATTTACATGCGCACAGAATTGGAAAAACTAGGTTTTAATGTTTGGACGAGTCAATCACCAATAATTCCAGTTGTGATTGGTGATATGATGGATTGCTTTAAGTTCTGGAAAGATCTTTTTAAAGAAGGTGTATATGCTAATGCGGTAATACCGCCAGCAGTACCTCAAGGGCAGTCGTTGTTACGAACCAGTTACATGGCCAGCCACACTGATGACCATTTAGACAGAATACTTGAAGCATTCAGAAAAGTTGGTATCAAACACGGGATAATCGATAGTAACGGACACTCGGCAAGCTAGAAAAAGGATATGAACACTACGGGAATTACGATCGTCACTACCGATGACGAGAAAAAGACATTTCTGGAATTCCCGTACACTCATTATCAAAACGATCCCCACTTTGTTCCACCACTCAGGATAGATCAGAAAAAACTGATCGACACAAAGAAAAATCCATTTTATGAAAATGCAGAAATTGCTTTGTTCATAGCCGAACATAATGGGAAAATTGCAGGTCGTATTTCAGCCACTGTGGATCATCGGTTTAACAAATATCATAATTCAAAAACGGGTCACTTCGGCTTTTTTGAATGTATAGATCATCAACCAACCGCAGAATTATTATTCAGAGTTGCAGAAGACTGGCTTCGGGATCGTGGAATAACTAAAGTGCTAGGACCTGCAAGCCCGGGCATGATGGATATGATTGGGATTTTGACCGAAGGCTTTGATCGCGATCCTTTTGTCATGATGCCCTATTCCAAGCCATACTACCCAAAGCTGATTGAAGCTTGTGGTTATGATGTTGAAATGGAATTACTCGCTTTTATGATTTCTCAAGATGATGTGGCTTCCGATCGAATGAAACGCGCAACCGAAATCGTTCATAAGCGCAATCCCGGTTTAAGTTTTCGGCAAGTAAATATGAAGCGCATCAAAGAAGAAGTAGAAATTGTTCGCGAAATTTACAATCAGGCTTGGAAGGATAACTGGGGATTTTTACCCTTAACCAAAGCCGAGCTACAATCCACCGCCGACGATTTTAAACTGATATTAGACGCCGACGTAGCCCACATTGCAGAAATTGATGGAAGACCGGTTGGTTTTTCAATTTCCATTCCGAATTTGAATGTGCTGTTCAAAACGATGAATGGAAAACTATTTCCTTTTGGGATTTTTAAACTACTTTTTGGGCGTAAAAAAATTAATGAATTACGTACGGCACTAATGGGTGTATTGCCGGAATATCAAGGCAGAGGAATAGAGGCGTTATTAAATCAGCGAACAATTGAACGAGGGAAAATAAAAGGATACGATCGGTCAGAAATCAGCTGGGTGCTGAACAATAACGTTGACATGATTCGTGTAGCTGAGCGCCTTGGGGCAAAAGTTGATAAAAAATATCATATGTATACGAAGGCACTTTAGTCTTCATACCATGTTCATACTGTAATTGGATGTTACAGTATCGTGTTGATTACATAATAGTGCGATAAACTGAAAGTTTAGATTAATAGAAAATCAAAAAATTATGAGCGATTACAGAATCGAGAAAGACAGTATGGGCGAAATTAAAGTGCCCGTGAATGCACTCTATGGTGCGCAAACGCAACGTGCGAATGATAATTTCCCTATTTCAGGAATTCGATTTAGTCGTGAATTTATCGAAGCATTAGGTACCGTTAAAAAAGCTGCAGCCTCAGCAAATAAATCACTTGGTTTGATAGATGAAGCTAAAGCTGATGCGATTATGAGTGCGGCTACAGAAGTAATTGAGGGAAAGCACGATGAACAATTTGTGATTGATATCTTCCAGACCGGTTCGGGCACATCAAGTAATATGAACTCTAACGAAGTTATCAGCCATATTGCTAATCAGGGTAAAGAAGGTGAGGATCGAATCCATCCGAATGATCATGTAAATTTTGGGCAAAGTTCGAACGATGTAATCCCCACAGCAATTCGAATAGCTGCAGTTTTATCCGTAAAGAGAAATTTAATCCCTGCTCTAAATCACCTAAAGGATACTTTTTTGGCTAAAGGAGCTGAGAACGCACATGTTGTGAAAACAGGGCGTACGCATCTTATGGATGCAATGCCGGTTACTATTGAGCAGGAATTTGGTGGATATGCTCGCCAACTTGAACTTGGTGTTGAACGTGTAAAAGCTGCATTAGAACGAGTAAAAGAGCTGCCACAAGGCGGAACTGCAGTAGGCACAGGTATTAACACGCATTCAGATTTTGGTAAAACATTTGCGGCAACCGTTTCTGATATAACTGGTGAAGCTTTCGAAGAGGCTACGAACCATTTTGAAGCCCAGGCTACGGTTGATGCACCTGTTGAATTAAGCGGTCAGCTTAAAACGATTGCAGTAAGCTTAATGAAAATTTCCAACGATTTACGCTGGATGAATAGCGGCCCTAATTCAGGAATTGGCGAAATTCAGCTGGCAGCCTTACAGCCGGGATCGTCCATTATGCCGGGTAAAGTGAATCCGGTAATCGAAGAATCGATGAATATGGTTTGTGCTCAGGTAATTGGTAACGATGCCGCGATAACCGTTGGCGGTTTAAATGGAAACTTTGAGCTGAATGTGATGTTGCCGATGGTTGCACATAATTTGTTAGAATCGATCAATATTCTTGCAAATGCATCCAGAAATTTTGCTGATCGTTCAGTATCCAAGCTTACTGTTCGAGAAGATGTAATTGCTGAAAAAGTTGGTAAGAACCCGATTTTAGTTACAGCTTTAAATCCAATTATTGGATACGATCTTGCGGCAAAAATTGCTAAAAAAGCCTACGCCGAAAATCGTGCATTATTAGATGTAGCGCTTGAAATGACCGACTTGTCGGAAAAAGAATTGAAAGATGCCTTAGATCCAATTAAGATGACAAAAGGAGGATTTACCGATTAATGTAAAGATAAGATTACATTAATCTTAAAGCGTAAATTGGGCTTTCTTTGTACAGTTTCGTGCTTTAAAAAAAGCACATGAAATTGTATATTGGAAGCCCTTTCACAGATATCAAATAGTCAAGTAAGTACAAACCATTGCCATGATAGAAGTTAAGCCAAAGACCCGAGGTAAATTCTCTGCCGCTGAAAAGAAGGAGATTCTTTCCGACTATAAATTAGGTTGGACAAGTAGATATATGTCGCTTATTGGCCGCAAAGAAGTTCTATCCGGTAAAGCCAAATTTGGAATCTTCGGCGATGGAAAAGAAATCCCTCAAATTGCATTGTCTAAAGTATTTCGCGATGGCGATTTCCGCTCAGGGTATTATCGAGATCAAACTTTGATGATGGCAATTGGTGGGGTAACAGTAGAGCAGTTTTTTGCACAATTGTATGCGCACCCCGACCCTGAAGCAGATCCTAATTCTGCCGGTCGACAAATGAATTCACATTTCGCCAGTAAATTGATCGATGAAAACGGAGAATGGATCGATCAAACCAAGAATAAAAACACTTCTAGTGGTATTTCGCCAACGGCTGGGCAGATGGCACGGTTAGTTGGTTTAGCTCAAGCCTCTAAAATGTACAGAAATGTACCGGAGCTTTCCGGCGAAGAATGGTCGAAGTTTTCGAATAACGGTAATGAAATAGCTTTTGGAACAATCGGGGATGCATCAACCTCTGAAGGCGTTTTTTGGGAAGCAATTAATGCCGTTGGAGTGTTACAGTTACCGATGGTAATGTCGGTTTGGGATGATGGTTATGGGATTTCAGTACCAAAAAAATACCAAACTACGAAAGAAAGCATCTCAAAAATTCTTTCGGGATTTCAGCGAACAGAAGAAGAGCCTGGCTTTGAAATTCTAACCGCAAAGGCGTGGGATTATCCACAATTACTGGCTACTTACGAAAAAGCTGAAGAGATCGCGCGAGAACAACATGTACCCGTATTAGTTCATGTAGAAGAAGTAACGCAACCACAAGGGCATTCAACATCCGGATCGCATGAGCGCTATAAGAGCAAAGAGCGCTTAGAGTGGGAGGTAGAATATTGCTGTCTCAATCAACTAAGAAAATGGATTTTAGCGAAAAAGATTGCCACTGAGGCGCAACTCGATGAAATTGAAGCTAATGCACTGGAAGAAGTAAATGTAGCCAAAACTAAAGCTTGGGCGGATTACATCGATCCGATGAAAAAGGAAAAAACCTTCGTGCTTTCTAAGGTTGCTGAATTGAAAAAAGAGCTGAAAGATGATCGTTTCACAGCGCTGGAACGAAGGCTCAAAGCATCACCAAATGCTATCCGCAAAGATATTATGCCGGTTGCTAAAAAAGCAGTGCGATACTCCGTTGGAAGTGAGAATGATGCTCGCAAAGCACTAATTGATTGGTTAGAAGAAAATAAGCCGATAAACGAAGACCGCTATAACAGTCATTTATTGAGCGAGACTCCAAAGTCACCATTGAACGTTGAGCACATCGCCCCTGAATTTTCCAGTAATTCAGATATGGTAGATGGGCGGATTGTTCTTCGAAATAATTTTGACAAGCTTTTTAACGCATATCCAAATTTACTCACTTTTGGTGAAGATGTTGGTGCCTTGGGCGACGTAAATAAAGGGCTTGAAGGACTTCAAGAGAAGTACGGGAAACTTCGAATTGCGGATACGGGAATTCGAGAAGCAACCATTTTAGGGCAAGGGATTGGTATGGCGCTCAGAGGCTTGCGACCCATTGCAGAAATTCAGTATCTCGATTACCTTTTGTATTGTTTTTATGTATTAAGCGATGATCTTGCAACATTGCGCTACAGAACTAAAGGCCGTCAGGCTGCTCCGGTTATTATACGTACTCGGGGACACAGACTCGAAGGAATCTGGCATTCTGGTTCACCTATGGGAGTCATTTTAAGTGGTGCTCGTGGAATTCATTTATGTGTGCCAAGAAATTTAACTGAAGCTGCCGGTTTTTATAATTTACTTCTGAAAGGAGATGATCCCGCAATCGTAATTGAGCCTCTCAATGGGTATCGATTGAAAGAAAAACAACCGGATAATATTGGTGAATTTACTACCCCTTTGGGCATTCCTGAAATTGTTCATCAGGGTTCGGATATCACAGTAGTTTCTTACGGATCAACATTTAATATCATAGAGTCCATCATCCCACAGCTAGAGGAAGTTGGGATTAATATCGAGTTGATCGACGTTCGAACGTTGATGCCTTTTGATATCAACCACATCATCGCTGATTCCGTAAAGAAAACGAATCGATTGTTAATTGTTGATGAGGATGTTCCGGGAGGAGCTTCTGCATTTATTCTGCACAATGTATTGCAAACTCAAAATGCATATTACCATCTAGATTCAGAACCACGATGCTTAACGGCTAAAGAACACCGTCCGGCGTACGCTTCTGATGGAGATTACTTTAGTAAGCCAAATGCAGAAGATATTTTCGATGAAATTTACTCAATGATGCGGGAATGTGAACCATCGAAATTTCCATCTATCTACGAATAAGAATGAACTGTAACTTTTAGTTCTCTTCATCGTGCTAGATGAAGTCACATTAACTACATCTGGTATGAGTAATAGAGAAAGGGTTCGGCCAAACGATAATCAGGATTTTGATCTTGATGATTATTTAAGGGAGAAATCCGGATTAGAATCAGAATCCGACAGTAATTCGGTCGATGAAGAAAGTACAAATAGAAGGAAATACGGATTTTGGCTGATTTTTGTGGCGATCGTCTTTATTTACTTTATGAACCCGCTTGGACAATTTGAGCGTTTTTTTGGAGAAGGAGATAATCAGCTAACCGAAATCTCTGTCCCTGAGATACCGGCCCCGGTCGTCCCCACTCAACAATCGATACCTGTTTCGAACAATTCTCAAGAACAAGCCTTTGAAGCTTTCGAACAAAGTGGAAGTTTTCTCGATTATGCAACCGCTTTACGTAGTTTTGATATCACCGACGATTTATCAGTATCAAATGCACAAGCGTTATTCGATAGAAATATTCCTCTCGATTATATAAACGTTTTGGAAGAGTCTGATTTGTTTGATGACTTATCTTCGGCCGGCATCATCAGCATATTTGATAATAACATTCCTCAAAATTATCTGAATGAACTTGGAGCTTCTGATCTTTTCGATGAAATGAGTGCAGCAGGTATTATCGGATTATATAACCGTCAGGTACCATCCGAATATGTTCTGGCAATAGGACAAACTGATTTATTTGACGAAATGTCGGGTAATGGATTGATTAGTGTGTATAACCGAGGAATTCCTGTAGAGTACGTGCAGGCTTTGGCTTCGTACGATTTAATTGATGAAATGAATGCTAATGGTATTATTTCATTGTACGATCAAGACATTCCGCTAGAGTTTGTTGAAGCTCTTGGTGCTGCTGATTTATTTGACGAAATGAATGCAGCGGGAATTATAGCTTTATATAATCAAGATATTCCATTGAGTTACATTAAAGCTATGGGGGATGCTAATATCTTTGATGAAATGAATTTTCGAGGTGCATTAGCCTTGTACAATCAGGGAGTTCCTGAAGATTTCTATCAAGATTTAAGTAATCGTGGAATCGAAGACATAGAATTCAGAGATGTGCTCAGGCTTTTTGATGCGAACTAGATTAAAGTTCGAGCTTTTAATTCTAAATACTTGTTGATTGCGTTAATTGAAAGTTCCTTTGGTGGGGTGTAAATAGTATGAATTCCATACCGATTTAGTGACTTAACAATCTGCTTTTTCTCAAAACTAAATTTCTCTGCAATGGTTTTCAGGTAAATATCAGATACGTTTTGAGCGTCTTTTTGGGTTAGGGATGTCAACTCGGTATTTTCAAAAAATATGGTTACAAGAAGATGATCCTTTGCAATTTTTCGCAAATAGGGAAGTTGACGCTCCATACTGCTTAAGGTCTCAAAATTGGTATAAAGCAGGATTAAACTACGTTGTTTCACATGAGTTTTAAGAGCCAGAATCAACTTATCGAAATCCGATTCCATGAAATTTGTATCGATATTATACAAACCCTGCTGAATTTTGCGTACATGAGTTCGTTTTTTATCAGCTGGTATAACTGTTAAATCATTGTTGGAAAAAGCAATCAAGCCGGCTTTATCTTCTTTCAATACCGCAATATTGGAGAGTACCAGACTGGTATTTATGGCATATTCCAGCAGTTGTAGACCGTCGAAAGGCATTTTCATTACACGACCTAAATCTACCACATTGATAATCTGTTGCGAACGTTCATCCTGATATTGGTTAATCATCAATTGATTGCTTCGAGCCGTTGCTTTCCAATTAATAGATCGAATATCATCGCCACGAACGTATTCTCTGATTTGATCAAATTCCATCGTGTGGCCAAGTCGCCGCACTTTCTTCACTCCGAGGTCGGTTAACCTGTTCGAAATGGCATACATCTCAAATTTCCGCATTTGTACGTACGAGGGATACACAGGTATGCTCCGGCTTTCATCAATGCTAAACCTACGCTTGAAAAGAGATAGTTTTGTTTGCACAAAAACATTGATTGAACCGAATTCAAATTCACCGCGATTTACCGGTTTTAAAGTATATGAAAATTGATGACTGGCACTTTGATTAAACTCTTGTTTAATAGAGAAATCCCTTATCTGAAATTGAATGGGAAGCTCATCTATAATCTCAACGAATGTGTTAACACTATAATGAGATTTAACGGTCAGTTTTATGGTATTCTCATCACCGTTTGATAATCTTTGCGGAGTAATTCGTGAGGCACTTATTCCGGAGTTTTTGCCAAATAAAAGCAAAAAATCGGCCACACAAATTACAATGAGGCCTACTGCAGCTATTTGAGCCAAAGCGAGTGCTGCATCCACAAAGAACCCAACGGTATATAAAATTGCGACTACAAAAAGAGCAAAATAGAATCGTGGTGCTATGTATAAACTTTTCAGAAAAATCACTAACGAGGTACTTCTATTTTATTCGCTAACTGTGTAAGTACGGAATCCGGAGTAATACCTTCCATTTCTTTTTCGGGAGTAAGTGCGATGCGGTGCCGTAAAGCAGGTACAAAAATTTCCTTAACATCTTGGGGCGTTATGAAGTCTCTGCCTTGCATTGCTGCCCAAGCTTGTGCTGCTTTCATGATGTAAACCGAAGCTCTCGGCGATGCACCAATTAATATGGATGCAGAATTACGAGTTTCATGTACTAGTTGTGCGATGTAAGTCATCAATTCTTTTTCGACATGTACTTCCTGCACTAGTGCTCGCTGTTGATTCAGCTCATTTGAGGAAATAACAGCTTCAATTTGTTGGGTATCCGGGGCAGCTTTTCGTTGATAACTTCCCTCCAGAATGGCAACTTCATCGTTAACAGAGGGATATCCCACATCAATTTTAAATAAAAACCGATCAAGTTGAGCTTCAGGTAATCTGTAAGTGCCTTCGTGTTCGATAGGGTTTTGAGTTGCAATTACCATGAATGGATTTTCCATAGGATAGGTGTTGCCATCCACAGTAATCTGTTGTTCTTGCATTACTTCGAACAAGGCGGCTTGAGTTTTGGCAGGAGATCGATTGATTTCATCGATGAGTACTAAATTCGAAAAGATGGGACCTTTTTTGAATTCAAAATCACTGTTCTTTGTATTGAAAATGGTAGTCCCAATGATATCAGCAGGCATTAAATCGGGTGTAAACTGAATTCTTGAAAAATCAGTATCAATTGTTTTGGCAAGAATTCGAACAGTAAGTGTTTTAGCTACTCCCGGCACTCCTTCTACAAGAACATGGCCGTTTGCTAATAACCCACATATAAGCAGATCGATAAACTCGTTTTGCCCGATAATTACTTTTCTGATTTCGTTACGAATCCGATCTACTAAACGATTAAGTCCGGTTAGATCAATTCTGCTATTAAAAGATTCTTCGTTTGGAGAAATGGATGATTGGTCTTCCATCAGCGTTGTGTATGTTTATAGAACCAATCAATCTGATCGGTTATCTGTTTAAGTTGCTCGGTAGTAATTTCTGTTGCTGATTCAACAGCACGTAATCTTGAAAATAAGTCCTCAATATCCACAGTATCTAACCCTGACCTCTGTGCGGTTTGCTCAACATCTGATTGATCAAAGTTGGTAGATATCCCGAGATTAGATCGCAAGTATTCCTTAAAAAAGAGCAGTTTTTTGTTTAGAAGTTCAGCATGAGTACCATTGTTTAAGTACAGGTTCGAAATGGTTTGTGCAAACTCAACGCTGGTATTTTTTATAGGATGAAGTTCCGGAATAATTCTCTGTTTCCGCTTCGAACCAAAAATGAGGTATACAATCAAACCAATAATTCCGATAAACCATGCGGTGCTAAGTCCCGGTTGGGATGCTACATAAGCCATAGGGCTGTTAAATTGTTGGCGACCAATTTTATAGTATTCATCCCATAAAGTACGGTGGCGTGGTAAATAGGAAAGTGCTTTAAAAGCATAGTCGTATCGGTCTATATCTCTTAAGAAATAGTTAGTAAACACGAATGGGTTTGAATGAATAAATATTTGGCCGTCACCATAATCGTATTTTAGAAAATTCACACGTTTAGCTTCTACTTTCCCCAGCACGGTCGATTTAGCGGTATCAAATCGTGAGATATAAGTTTCTACTAAACCAGAAGGGAACTCCCATTTTGAGGAACTCCTTAATTGAGGATTAGAGAAATTTACACGTCGTTGGAGTAATGAATCCAAAGAGCTAATGCTTGGATTAATTCCCGGAAAACCACTTTGGAAAACGATATTTAAGCTATCGGCTAAAGATCCTTCGAAAGTCCAGGCAGAAATAAATATGGAACTACCCGAAGCTACTTTTTGCAGTAGAATCTCGGTTTCAAATTCATCGAAGGTTAAGGCCGAATTGATAAATATTAGATTGGTACGCGAAGAATCAAACGGCAATTCAAAAACAGGCGAAAAATTGGTTTCTATATCCCTTCCGGGAATTAGTTCATTTAGTTCATTAAATAATATAAAGGTGCCAAAGGGCTTTTTTTCTGAAGCAGAATAGCCTTCACTCCAATCGATCGGGGACGGTCGCAGTAATCGGATAATGATAGCTACGAGAGTCACTACGAGCAAGCCGATGTAATATTTCCGATCAGATTTATTCATTCAATGCAGTCTTGATTTCTTCATGCACAAGATTGTATCGATCGAACTGTGACTCATTAATCTCAAAATCACCATACTCCACATATTCATAGGTTTTTGTGAGAGAAGAAAAATCTATCTTAATAGGATGACCGGTTAATTCGCGCAAAAAATCGAGATTCGTTTTTTCCAGACTCCAGGTAATGAGCCCTTTCTTGGCTAGCAATTGAAGTGTTATCAGGTACACAAAACGAGTTGCGGCATGATAATCATTGTTCTTGAGAGCCAACTCTAGTTGCTGCTCAAAATCGGTTTGTTCTAACTCTTCTCTGTTTATGCCGAGAGAAAATCCCTTGTTTTTGTCTTTGGTAAACAAGGTAATCAACTCACCCCCCAGCAGTTGATTGATGAGGGCAAAAACCAGCCCGATAACAGAGACAATTAGAATAAGATTTACAAAAAATTCACCCAATGGATTATTTAAAATTCGAAGGATCGTATTTATCACAAAGCCGAAGATACGCTGGCTAAGCGAGTTGGGATTTTCCGCTGCTTGTAAATAGGTAAAAGCGGGATCATTGGCGTAAACTTCAATGGCTTGTTCGTTGGGTAGACGCACATCAACAGTGGTGGTGTCTAGTTGAACTTCCTGAGTAAAAGAAAGCTGAGGAAGTAGCCAGACAGTTGTAAATAAAACTAACGCTATGATCCTTCGCATGAACTTAATCTACGAGACCTTCAATTTTCGATCGTAGACTTCCACCTTCTTTTCTTTCAACCAGATTGTAGTATTGTAGAGCAATTCCAATAAATAAAATCGTGGATAGCAATGAAGTTATTGCGGTCAAAATTCCATTAATGATCATAAAGAGGTTTGCGATAAAACTGGTATCACCGGCAGAAGTGGCTCCTGCATCAATCACCAGAAATGATAAAATTGAAATAGGAAGCAGTAGAGCATAACTCACCAGCATCATCAAAAAGTACATCACAATTAGCACTCCAAATGTCGACCACCAGTGATTAGAAGTAAGTTCCCACGACCTGCGCATAGCACCTGTGATGGATTCGTCTTCGAGAATGAGTGCAGATGTGCTTAAGCAGAATTTTACTCCAAAAAAGAAGAAGGGAATCACAAAAAACAAAAGAGAAAAACCGAGTGTGATCGATAGAATAATGTATAAGCCGATGTACTTGAATACATTTGGAACGATGTCTTCGAGAATTTCTTCCGGCGTTGCTTCATAACCGTTTTCGGTAAGCTGTAGGTGTTTCAGTGTTACCACCGTAAGCGTTGCACTGGCAAGAATTGAGATCAAGATTCCAAGAAAATATCGACCGCTGAATAATGAGCTAAAATCGTTGAAGTTATTGGCCTGAATATTCGCGAAGAACTGATCTGTATATCCTTTTAATAAAAAAAACTGAATGATATACATGGGTAACACAAAGAAAAGGAGTGCTTTACCCAAGGTTTGATAGTGCTCACGAATGTATTGGAAGGAATCGGTGATGATATCACCAATGTCTCGGACTTTATGATGGACGAATGATTGCATGTATTTGTTTTCTTTTTAAGTAGATGCGAATTGGAAGAACGAAATAATATCCTCCAATAAAAATAAAAGAGCCAATAATAATAAATAAGCTCAGCCAGATAGGCATTTCGGTGTAACGAGTTACATAGCTTTCAAGAAAGCCAGCGGTAATAAAAACGGGTACTAAACTAATCAGCATTTTTAAACCGTCTTTAACCCCCTTAGCAAAAGCGGTTGTTCTCTTTAAAGTGCCCGGAAAAATGAAACTATTACCAAGCACAAATCCAGCGGCTCCCGAAATGGTAATGGCACTGAGTTCTAATGCTCCATGAATAAAAATGACCAACATCGCTTCTGAAAGTAAATCGTAACCGGCAAAAAAATTAATAAATGCTCCAACCATTATGCCGTTTTTTAACATCACCCAGCCCGTACCAAATACCGTAAATATCCCAAGCACAAAATTGATAAAAGAAACCCGAATGTTATTAAAGGTGATCGCAAAGAACATGTTAAGCTGAGTATGTGACTTATACACCGCAAGTGGATCTCCTTCTTGGATATTATTTATTGACATATTCACGTACGCATCACCTAAAATGGTACGAGCAAAAGATGGATCATTTTGTTGGGAGATGACGCCAATTGCACAAAAAAGTAAAAAAACAACAACCGCCGCAGACAATTCTTTCAAACGATGCGAAAAAACTTCAGGAACTTCTTCGGTCCAAAAGGTGATGATTCTGCGATTATTCTCTTTTTTATTTCGATAAATGGTGTTGTGAGCCTGAATTGAGAGGTCGTTTAGATATTGAGTGGTTTTGCTTGCAGGATAACAGCTTTGCGCATAGGCCAAATCATTATTCAACTCAACATAAAGCTCAGATATACGATCCCCATCGTACTTTTTATGATGCTTAAGAATGTACTCGAACTCTTTCCACTTATCGGCATTTTTTCTTAAAAAAGTGACTTCTCGCATTCGCTTCGATCAGGGGTTATTTTCTGTAGATAAATGCTGTATCTTTTTTAAGATACTAACAATTTTCAGCGTTATTTAGAATCAATTTTATGCAGCCTATTGGAGTAGAAACTACCCAACACGTGCAACTTGCCTATAATCCGGCATCGGTAGGAGAGCGGTTACTAGCCTTTTTACTCGACGGTTTTGTAATAGTAGGATATTTTTTGTTGATGCAGTCGTTTGTTGGGGCTTTGGAAAAATCGAACTTAATGAGTAGCGAGGCGATAGAAAACCAGCAGTGGGTGTTTGTACTTATCTACTCCATTGTTCCATTCTTTTATCATTTGGCGAGTGAAGTGCTATGGAATGGGAAATCTTTTGGAAAATGGATTATGGGCTTACAAGTGGTACGTACAGATGGTACGAGTCCTTCATTTTCAAATTATTTGATTCGTTGGTTATTCCGTTTGGTTGAAATCACATTTACAACCGGTTTAGTTGCATTTATGACAGTTCTGTTGAACGGAAAAGGGCAACGACTCGGTGATATTGCCGCGAAAACAGCAGTGATTAAAACCAGAAGGAAAGTAAAACTGAGCGATACTCTATATTCTGAACTTGAAACTGAATACGAAGCACGATATCCGCAGGTAAAAAATCTATCAGATAAAGACATAACCACCATTAAAGAAGTGCTGGCTTCTCGTAAAGGTTATGAATATGCAACCTGGTTTGTGATGATTCAGCGAACTGCCAATATCATCCAGATGAAAATGGATATCAAAAAACTGGAAGTAAACGCCGACGATTTTCTAAAACAAGTGATTAGCGATTACAATCACGTGCATCAAAACTAAAACAGTCGGTCGATAAATAGAACTACCCAGAATAATGGGAGATAGGCGATAGATGCGAACATTAGTTTTCGAGCATTTACCAGCGTACGATCTTTAGCAAATACAACGCTATACCAGAGATAAACGAGTGCGAGAGTAAAGCTTGAAACAAGAAACGGCATTCCTGCTAGTTCAAAATAATAAATGGCATAGGATGCAGGAAAGAGTAAGAGTGTGCAAAGCACGGCATAAAAGCCCGTTTTTGTTCCCTTTAGGTCGTTTTTGGGTAACATTTTAAATCCAGCACCAAAATAATCGTCTTTGTATTTCCATGCGATGGCCATTACGTGTGGAATCTGCCAGAATAAAACGATCGCAAATAGTAACCACATTCCCGGTTCAGTGATATTACCGGAAGCGGCAGCCCATCCACCAACAGGTGGCAATGCACCGGGTATTGCTCCTACCAAAATATTGAATGCTGATACGCGCTTTAAGGGAGTGTAGGCGGCTAAATAAATGAGAGTAGTTGCGAATGAAACCAATCCTGCAACCGGATTTACCACAAGCACTAAATAGGTTAATCCTGTAAAAATCAGCACTAAAGAAAAGATCATTCCATTTTTGGCAGAAATTCGCTGTTGTGGAAGTGGTCGTTGCTCGGTCCGTTTCATCATCCCATCAAAAGTACGCTCCATGAACATATTATGAGCGCTGGTGCCTGATGCAATTAAGAAAGTTCCGAAAATAGCATGCAACATCAAGATGAGATTAACATTGCCATTACTTCCCAAAATAAAACCCATAAGCATACTCATTAGCACAGCCAATGCAATACCGGGCTTGGTTAGTTGAAAGTAATCAGCAATAATAGACTGAAATGATCGCTCTTGAACGATATTATCTTGAGTTGAATTCATGTATTTAATTGGGTAGACACGTAAATTACAGCGCCCAAAAATAAGGATTTTTAAACTCTTTTTCGCATTTCTTCATGAAATTAAACATCTACCAAAAAGTTGCTATTGCCACAGTTTTTGCAACCCTTTTTTTAATTCTTGTGGGAGGATTAGTTAGAGCCACGGGAGCAGGGATGGGATGCCCGGATTGGCCAAAATGTTTTGGCGAGTTTATTCCACCAACGCACGTTTCTGAGTTGCCTGACAACTACAAAGAAGTATTCGTTGAGCAACGAATTGAGAAGAATAAAAAAATAGTATCCTATCTAAATAGTTTGGGATTTACTGAGCTAGCCGAAACTATAGAGAACGATCCAAACGTGCGAAAAGAGGAAGATTTTAACGCTATAAAAACATGGACCGAGTATATTAATCGTCTGGTAGGTGCACTGATAGGAGTATTAGTTCTCGCGACTTTCATCACTTCTCTTCGCTACTGGAAAACCGATAAAGTAATTCCCATCACCGCATTCGCAGCTGTTGTTTTAACACTTTTTCAAGCTTGGTTGGGTTCGATTGTGGTTAGTACAAATTTACTGCCCGGTACAATTACCATCCATATGGTTTTTGCGATGATTATAGTTACAGTACTTCTATATGGCGCATTCAGAGCAACAAAATCGTTATTTGTTATTGAAGTAGAGGAAGGAGTTCGCAAGAAAATTTATTGGTCGGGTATCCTGCTACTTGTGTTAACTACTGTTCAAATGATTCTGGGCACTCAAGTTCGGGAAGTGGTAGATGCCATTAAATTAACTACCGATATCGAACGTTCAGGTTGGTTAGATCAGGCTGGTGCAGTTTTTTTAATTCACCGAAGTTTTTCGTGGATCATACTAATAGCCGGCGTATATGTTATGAGTATTTTTTGGCGGAATGAGATTCACGGAGTACTCTATAAACTGGGTATAGCAAATTTCGCTCTTATAATCTTGCAAATAGCTATTGGGGTAGGGCTAGAATATTTAGGAATGGCGGCACCTCTACAGGTAATCCACTTGGTGGGTATTGCGCTTATGATATGCGCTCAATTTTTGATGATTTTATTGGTTTCAGAATCGCGGAAAACTATAGCTTCTCCAGCAATTGGTTGAGAAAGACCTTCATCTCAGTTAAATCTTTTTTGATATCGGAGGGAACCACCGGCTTAACTACAACGGCATCGTTTTCTCCGTTCAACACTTTCTTTACGCCCTGACTAGTGAATTTTTTCTCTTCAAGTAGGTCTTTGATTTTGAAGATTAGTTGAACTTCCTCATCTCGATAGGCTCTGTTTCCGGCGCTATTTTTTTTGGGTTTAAGCTGGGGATAGGTCTTTTCCCAATTTCGGAGTACATGAGGGGCTAACCCGGTGAGTTCACTCACCTCGCCCATCGAGTAATACAATTTTTTCATAGATAACAGAAAGTGTATTTTGTCGTCGATTCAATCTACAGGAATTAAACCAATTCAACCGTTTTTTAAAAGCAGGCATTTTGCAGAAAACTGAACATTCAATTCAACCCGAGGTTTCCATTGTAGTACCTCTTTATAATGAAGCCGAATCTTTACCTGATCTGGTTTCTGAAATTGAAAAAAGCCTAACAGGAAAATATGAATATGAAATCATATTTGTTGATGATGGTTCTAACGATGACTCCTGGAAGGTTATTCAGTCATTAGCTACCGGAAAATCATTCATTAACGGGATTTCTTTCCGTACAAATCAAGGAAAGAGTTCGGCTCTTCAAGCAGGTTTTGAGCAGGCAAAAGGGAAGTTTGTTGTTACAATGGATGCCGATTTGCAGGACGATCCCAATGAAGTCCCGGACATGATTGCGATGCTTCAAGATGGAAATGACGTGGTAAGCGGATGGAAAAAAGAGCGTTTCGATCCCATTTCTAAAACAGTGCCTTCAAAATTTTTCAATTATGTAACACGTGTTTCATCCGGGATAAAGTTGAATGATTTCAACTGTGGATTGAAAGCCTATCGGAGTGAAGTAATCAAAAATATTTACCTATATGGTGAATTACACCGTTATGTGCCGGTTTTAGCCAAACGCCAAGGGTTTACTCGTATCGTTGAAAAAGTGGTGAAACATCATCCCCGCAAATACGGAACCACAAAATTCGGACTCTCAAGATTCATCAACGGGTTTCTGGATTTGATTACCATTCTTTTTGTGCAACGATATCTACAAAAACCGATGCACTTTTTTGGAAGCATTGGAGTGTTACTACTTCTAATAGGCGGGGCAATAAATATCTATCTGGCATTCATCAAATTGATTATGAATGTAGGTATAGGAAATCGCCCGTTACTGTTTTTAGGTATCCTATTGATGGTGTTAGGTGTACAATTTTTTAGCACCGGATTATTAGGAGAGCTGATAAATCGAAATCACGTTGAGCAACAAAAGCCAAGCATAAAAGCAGAGATTAAGCAAACAAGTTAATGAAAGAACTATCTCAAGAGATTGCGAAATATCGCTGGGCAATTGCCGGTATTTTCGTTTTGCAGTTTATCTACGTGCTTTATGCAGCATGGTCAACCCGGATATTTTACCCGGATGGCACCATATTTTTTACGCACATTTTACAGGTAGTTGAACCGGTACATTGGCATTGGGACCGTCAATTTGCCTATTACGTTCAGCATTCGCCGCTCATATTATCAATCAAAAGTGGTATTACCGATATTTTCACACTCGCTCGAATTCATACCTTTTGGTATTTCTCTTTTGGATTAATCTCGTTGGTTGCAAATTGGTTTATCATCCCAAAAGAGAAAAAGGCGTATTTCTTATTCCCACTAATCTGGATGTTCGGTTTTTATTTTAATACCGAGTTTTTTCCAATAACTCCGGGAAGGTTACTAACTGCTTTATTCTGGATGATATTTAACCTAATGCTTTTCCATCGGAGTTGGAGAAGTATCATCCTGATTGTGATCATCGGCTGGCCCTTACTTAGAATTTATCAGGGGATGTTGATTCTAGGTCCACTTTTAGGAGTACTTGCTTTTTGGAAAGCGTGGGCGTTTAAGGATACCGACAAATTTAAGATGCTAAGTTATCTCATTATCGGCCTTTACATGTTTGCTGGGGCACTTTTGTCCTTTTTGTCGGTACTCGATCCACAAGACAAAACCAGTTTTGTTACCTTTATAATCGGCTTTTTACTTGTTTTCGATGAGGAATTATACCCACATTGGCCTCAGTTTTTATCGTTGTTTGCTTTCGGATACTTTGCTATCAGTGTATGGAAACCGCAATTGTTTAAATCCACAAAACAACTATTCGTCCCATTTTTACATGTTTTTTCTGGTGCAGTTTTCTTAATGCCAATAATATGGGCCGAGAGTCTGGCACCGGAAACGCATCAACAAGTTAGATCCTTAAACATCTATTTTACGGCACTCTTAGCTATAGTAGCATTCTTTGTTGCTCAAAAGAAGATCAAAATATCTAGAGAAATTTATCGATCGGCAGTTCGAGTATTTTTGATAATCGCTTTCGTGCAAATTGGCTGGGCAATTCAGGCTACTATGCAGTGGAATGAATACTTGGATATTTTTAAACAGGAGTTGGCAAGCTTAGAGCCTGGCTTACATTTGGCACAAGAAACGACTTTACTCGACATTAATGAAGAGTATGGACTCTCAAACGGAATGCACAACGATTGGGATACTGTACTAATGAGTATATTATTTTCGCCGGATGACAGTGTAAAAGCAATTATCGCACATGCATACGGAAATGTGTACTTCCCAGTAGATCCTTATGATGCATCTAGCGTGCCCGACTTATCGGCCTACGGAAAAAACATGGATAAGTATTTCAATGCTTTGGCGAGGCAAGACACGGTGTTAGTCCCTGATCGACCACTCCCGGATATACTAAAGTGGTTTAGCACCGAAACGGTAGGAGAAAACGATTACTTTGAAGATTGATTTGTGGCGCGAGATTTAAAATCGTCCAACCGTTTGCGCTCGAAGGCAAAACGCTTAGTGTAGAAATTGTAAGCAAACATAATTCCAGTAACAATCACTTTTGTTAAAATCAGATACTCCAAAAAGAATTGAAACTGACTAAAGAGGTAAATAAGCAAGCTACTAATTACCAATCCTAATAAAGAGAAGGTAAGTGATAGTTGAAAGGTTCTGGAAACGGTTCTTTTTAACTCAAATACGAAGCTTTTTTGAAGAAAAAAATTAGTCAATAACCCACATGAATAGGCTATGACCTGAGCTAAAGTGGTGTATTTCACTGTTAATAAGTGAACTACGGAAAAAAACACTAAATAGTCGATCGAGGTAGCTACTACCGAAGAAGCTCCATATTTTAGCTTGGGTACAATAAAGTCTTTAATTCTCGCTTTTGTAATCAAAATAAATAGAAAATCACCTGATTTGTATATCCCTAAAGTACACAGATTTTTTGTAGCAATACTAGTGTTGCTTTCTTTCAATAATCATCTATTTGCTCAATCTGAATCAAATCAGGATGTTGAGAACTCCGACAAGTATGAGCAATTTGAGCCATGTATCGCTGAAGTTTTACGAAGCTCAGACCAAGTGAAAGTAGAACTCGGTCAGGTAGAGGAGGTAACCTTTCTAAGAGATAATGTGAACCTATGCGGACCTTCGAGTACAATCACACGTCGTCTTGCACTACGATTGCTAGAGCTAGGAGATACTAACTACGACGACAAAGGAGTTGAGCTCGAACAAGATAAGCGGGAAATTTTTGATGAAGCGTTAGAATGGTCGCGAATTGCACTTTCGCAGGATACTTCCGAGCATCTTAATTACGAACAAATGTCGATGGCGTTTGCAGCACTTATCTCTGTTTCGCGACTTAAAGGGAAAGCGGTGCTAGCCGATTCTGTGCGTATTTACGCAGAAGAAGCGGTTCGTATTAATCCAAACAATGATAGAGCCTATCACATATTAGGCCGATGGCATTTCGAAGTATCTCAATTAAGCTGGTTCTTAAGGAAATTATCCAAACTTGTATTTCGCACCTCACCGGAAGGTTCATTCAAACTCGCTATAAATTATTTCAATAAAGCGCTGGAACTCGATAACATACCGGTACACAGGTATTGGCTCGGGATGGCTTATCTGGAATCAGGTAACACCGAAGAAGCATTAATTCATTTTAAGCAGGTACTGCAGTTAGAGAATGTTCAACACAACGACGACTATTTTAAAAGAGAGGCGCAACGTCTTATCGATAAGCATGAGTAAAGTATTTTTTTCGCTGATTCTAGTTTTTACATTTATAGGATCAGTGCAAGCACAAGATTCTACCCGCACAGGTATTAAATATGGCTTCTTACCGCTTCTATCATTTAATACCGATGATGGTGTTTATTTAGGTGGAGAAGTGCAGATTTATGACTACGGTGCTATGTTACCGTTCGATAGTTATACCAGAGTTAATGCAACCTACCGAACCAATGGCGCTTTTGGGTTGTATATGTATCGCGATCAGGTTAGAACTTTTGGAACCGACGTTCGAACCGGGATGGATGTATTGCTTTCTCAGAACTTTGGAAATTACTTTTTTGGGGATACCGAAGAGATTGAATTTAGTCAGGCCCGATTTGATACCAGTAAATTTTACTCTTTTAAATCTTTCAGAGCAGCATCTGGTATTTCCACTAGATTTCCGATTAGCTTTGGCGAAGGTATCTCACGCTTCGATTTAAAAACAGGATTAATTTTGGTCTATGAGTCGCCCTGGGATTTGGCAGAAGGTTCATTCATGCAACAGCAAAAGTTCACCGGTTATGATGGTGCCTTTTTAAGTTTGATGGAACTTGGATTGGTTTTAGAACGCCGAAATAATGAATTTGTAGCCCAACGTGGGTATAAAATTGATGTAGGTACAAAAGTAGCCCCACCATTAATTAGCACGAATGTAACAGCTGAAAATTATTTTATATTCGTTGGTTTTTTACCCGTACTCGAATATAAAGGGCGCTCACTTACGCTGGCCTCAAAGTTTGCGTTAAAAAACACAGTCGGAGATACACCATATTGGTTTCTCCCCAGTTTAAGTGGTTCGGATAACATACGTGGTGTTTATTACCGTCGTTTTTCTAGTGATAATGCCATTTCATATTCGCTGGAAGCCAGAACCTGGCTCATACCCATCAAATACAAGAATATAAACTTAGGCCTGAACTTCTTTATTGATGGCGGTCGGGTTTTCAAAAATGATGATTGGGGAGGCATCCTATCCGATCATATTCACTCATTGGGTTTAGGCGGGGTTATGTCTATCTTTACGCCGGATTTTATTCTCAAATATGAGATGGGATTCTCGGAAATAGGAACAGGAGTTTATTTGGGGACAGGGTACTCCTTTTAGCATTCATCAAGTACAGAGCAGTTTTAATTTATGTGGCCATCATTTATTCCCGAGTTAATAGTAGCATTTTACGCAATCGGTGTTATTCTCATCACTGTGTACACTTTCGGGCAATTTCATTTATTGTATTATTTCAGTACCCCTAAAAAAAACGGGCGTTTTCATCCTTCATATTCTCCGATGAAAGATCAGGATCTGCCAACGGTTACTGTTCAGTTACCCATGTATAACGAGCGATATGTTGCATCAGCTGTAATTGATGCCTGCGCACGCTTAGATTACCCAAAAGACAAACTTGAAATACAGGTTGTTGATGACTCCACCGATGATACCGTTCAGATTGTGGAAGAACGTGTACAACACTGGACATCTCAGGGTATTGATATTAAAGCGGTACATCGTGAACATCGCCATGGTTTTAAAGCCGGAGCCTTAGCGGATGCCACACCGGACGCCAAGGGAGAATTTATCGCAATATTTGATGCAGATTTCAGGCCAAATCCTTCCTTCTTAAAACGAACCATTCCTTATTTCCAAAATGAAAAGGTGGGGATAGTTCAAGGAAGATGGGGGCACATTAACAGGGATTATTCCGTGTTAACAAAATCACAGTCTATCTTTTTGGATATGTTTTTTGTGATAGAACAGCAAGCAAGATCGTTGGCAAAGTTCTTTTTACGGTTCAATGGTTCAGGCGGAGTTTGGAGAAAAACAACCATTGAAGACGCAGGTGGATGGTCGGCAGATACACTATCTGAAGATTTAGATTTAGCATTTCGAGCACAGTTAAAAGATTGGGAAGTTATTTACGATGTGGATGTAGAAGCTCCGGCTGAGATCCCTGTTACCATGCTCGATTTTAAGGCTCAGCAGTATCGATGGACGAAAGGCAAGGCTCAGGTTGTGCGCAAATTGTGGTCATCTATCCGCCAAAAGGGAATGTCATTCAATGATAAAATGCACGTTTACTTCGATCTGTTCAATTTCGCGATCATACCGGGCATTTTTTTGATTGCTATGCTAAGCCTTCCGCTTACAATTTTGTTATTCCAAACGGATGAATTCGATAAAGTCCTTACATATTTCAGCATTGCACTGATAAACATAATTTTAGCGCCGATTTACGCATATATCGTAATGCTAATGTATAATAAAGATTCTAAGTGGGAAGCGTTTAAAGAAACACTGGTTTCATTTTTTCCATTTACATTAATGACATTAGGAATGATGGCATTTCAAATCACAAGTATGATTGAAGGCTTCATCAGTAAGAAAGTGTTTTTCCATAGAACGTCGAAGTACAACATCACTTCCAACGACGATAAGTGGAAAGATAAAGTATACAGGCCGAGCGAAGTACCGTTGATTACTTATGTAGAAGGGCTCTTAGCTTTGTATTTCATGGCTGCCATTTATGTCGATTTTAAGTTTGGCGGACTATTTTTCTTACCCTTTCACTTATTATTAGTGTCGGGCTTTTTGTACGTATTTATCCTGTCGTTTAGAAAAGCCTAATTTACTTTTTCATGCACAATAAAAAAGCCGATTAGCAATGCTAACCGGCTTTGTACCGCGTACGGGATTCGAACCCGTGCTACCGCCGTGAAAGGGCGGCGTCCTAGGCCCCTAGACGAACGCGGCGTAGGAAATCAATAATTGGGGAGCCTGATGGGAATCGAACCCACGGCCTCTAGTGCCACAAACTAGCGCTCTAACCGACTGAGCTACAGGCTCCATCTACTGGTCTTTTTTAGAATCATCGTCGTAATTGGCGTTCGTCATGGTTATCAGCAACCAATATCCGAAGGTGCATATTACAAAGAACACGATTATAAAATAAAGTATAAACGATGGCATGATTCTAAATAATTGTACCGCGTACGGGATTCGAACCCGTGCTACCGCCGTGAAAGGGCGGCGTCCTAGGCCTCTAGACGAACGCGGCATCAGTAAATTCAATGAACAAAGCGAGCAACTAAACCCGAATGTTTGAGGCGACAGGCGGATTCGAACCGCCGTACGAGGTTTTGCAGACCTCTGCCTAGCCACTCGGCCATGTCGCCTTTAAAGTAGTAGTACGCCCATCAGGACTCGAACCTGAAACCTACTGCTTAGAAGGCAGTTGCTCTATCCAGTTGAGCTATGGGCGCCCAACTTATGCTTAAAAAATATGTCAAAGTCGGAAGGCTACAAAGCGCATGCTTTGAAACCGTTCCTAAAGCAGTGCGACCATGTTGATGGGCGCCCAACTTATGCTTAAAAAATATGTCAATTTCGGAAGGCTACAAAGCGCATGCTTTGAAACCGTTCCTAAAGGAGTGCGACCGTGTTAATGGGCGCCCAACTTATGCTTAAAATATGTCAATGTCAGAAGGCTGCAAAGCGCATACTTTGAAACCGTTCCTAAAGCAGTGCGACCATGTTGATGGAGGCACAGCTTGTGTGTCAATAAATCAAAAAACCGAAATCCTTTTTCAAGGATTCCAGTTTGTTGTCGGGGAGACAGGATTTGAACCTGCGACCCTTCGCTCCCAAAGCGAATGCGCTACCGGGCTGCGCCACTCCCCGCCTTTTTTCAAAGACTAGAAAGATAAGATTTTATATGGTTGGAAGGCAATACTGAATTGAAAAAAAGATTAATAATTTTCATTTAATTTCTCAGAATTGCCTTTACGTAGTTCTCCCAGCTCATATACTCGGCTGCTTTACTTACATTTTGTGTCGGCAATGGTTGATCCAGAAATTTGAGCATCTGTTCTGCCATCGAATCAATGTTCTCTGATTCGGCTAAATAGCCATTAAAACCATCTTTTACGGTTTCCGGAAAATGCCCAACATTGGTTGCTAATATAGGCAACTCAAAGTTATAAGTGAGCGATTCAACGCCGGATGGGGTAGCAGTAAGGTAGTAAAGAATGCTGCAATCAGACACCTGAAAATATTTATGAACATCCTCGTTGGGAACAAATTCATTTTTCACTACCACTGAATCTGAAAGATCTAGTTCATCAACCAATTTTAGCGGCCGATAATCCTGCTCACTTTCTTTGTTTTTCAAGAATAACGATTGGGCAATGCCGAATAAAAAACGTTTTAGTTTGGTTGAGAATTTCGAGGTATCGAGCGTAGCCCAAAACTCTTCACCACAAATCAAGAACGAAACATCGTCTCGCTGTTCAGTAACTTTTTTAAATGCTTTTATGGCATTATGGAGTCCTTTGTATTTCCTGATAAATCCGAAAAACAAAAACACATTCTCCTTTAAACCCAATTCTTTTTTGAAGGCTTCAATATCAAAGTTTGGATCGGGCTGATACAAATCATATACCGGATGAAATAGTTTGATCACACTTCGTTGTCCGATTTTCGTAGAACGATCCCCGTTTTCGTTAACCAGCATATCCATTTTTGGGAATAGAGCCTGTAATTCTTTTACAGTTTTGTAGGCATGCGTAATATAGGTTTGCGCATGTTTAATTCCCAGTTTTGTGAGTCGCTCATCGATGGTACTCCCTTCTTTTTGTACTACAAAGTGTAGGTCGAAGATTACCTCAACGGTTGAGTGCTTTTTTAGCCATTTAGCTATCGAACCCATTGGGATGCCTTGAATAGAAATCGCCCACTGAAAAATGACTTTATCAGGATTTAATGAGGCAATATATCGTGCAGTTTCTCGCCAACTAAATGGATTATTATAATTGGTAAGATACTTTACCTGAATGCGAGTGCCTTCTAAAAAATCAGATTTACTGGATTTGTCAACAAACTCTCTGGGTATAATGGATGGATATTGATTTGTCCATGAAACTATATGAACCTCGTTATTTGGATCTTTATCCAGCGTTTTAGCCAACGAAGTATTGTAATTTGAGATCCCGCCTTTAAATTTTGGTCCCGGACCAAAGCACACGATTTTTGGCATATCAGGTGTATTTTTTAACCGCTACATCATAAACTCTGCGCATTCCTTCTTCGATGCTCAGCTTTGGTTTCCAACCTAGTTTCTCGGTCACATAATCCATATTTGCGTATCGAGAATGTACGCCTACCGGCTTATCAAGCAATGGTTTGATGTCTGGATTGTATCCTGCAAAAGAAGTGAAAATCTGAATCAAATCGAGGAAGGAAGTCAGCTTACCACTTCCAATGTTAATGGCGCTTCCGTCTTTGATGTGATCCATAGCCAGCAATGTACAATCCATTACATCTTCGATATGCACAAAATCACGACCTTGTTTACCGCTTCCCCAAACTTCGAATGGGTTTTCTTTAAGGGCTGCACGTCGGGCAATGGCCGGAACCGGATAGGAGAGATCCTGATCTTCTCCAAATCCTGAGAACGGACGAATACACGTAACCGAAACGCCGTAATGCTCGGCAGCAATAGAAGCGAGATATTCGCCGGTTAATTTCGACCAGCCGTAGGTCATATCCGGTTGACCCATGCGCGTGAAATCAATATCACTTTCAGACAAAGCAATTGCATCCGATTCAGTTTGCAAATCAACCGGATAAGCTGCACTGGAGCTTGGATATAATGCTCGCTCGGGTTTATTCAGGCAGATCCATCGGAAAAAGAGCGCATCAATGGCTAAATCGAGAGCAACTTTCATTGGATCGCCATCTATCGTTGCACGACCTCCAACTATCGCCGCAAAGTGAAACACGTCTTTGAATTTCTCGATGGGCAGTTCATACGTTTTATTGAGATAGTCGCTGTCTTCAATTAGATGCTCTAGCAATACGCGGATATCAGCTTTGAGAAAGATGAGGCGGTTGTCATCTCCAAAATATTCAAGTCCGTTTTCTGTGGTTCGGCTACTGGTTCCTTCCGGTAGCCAAGTTGATGGATGGGTTCCAACCGATAAGTCATCAACAAATAGGATGGTGTCGGTGGTAGTGTTATAAATTCGTTTTACAAAATTGCGGCCAACAAATCCGCAACCGCCGGTAATTAGATGATAATTCATAATGTCATTTTTCAAGTATCGCAGAAGATAGGCAATTCTAAAAAAAGCCTTAGCAAATAAAGCACTTTGTTTGAAAAATCCCTTTCTTTAAAGCCTTAATTTAATTTAAATGCTCCATGTTACGAAGCGTATTTTTTGTCTTATTTCTTTCGATCCCATTTTTAAGTGTATCTGCACAAAATCTTGATGTTACTACTTCTACCTATTACAAAAATACCGTAGGCGCTACTGTTACCGAAACTGGAATGATAGTTAGTGAAGGAAATAATACCATATTAGAAGCCGAATATAATTTTCCGGCAGAACCTGATCCTTCATTGAAAGCTTATGCCATGCCCAATGGGAGTGTGGTTGTGCGCGAGAATATTGCCAATTTCTTGTTTTATGATTCTTTCGGAAATATTCGAAAATCAATATCAAACAGTTCGCAGAGTGAAGGGGGAGAAGCCATTTCTGAGTTTACGGTGGATGTAAACGGCAAAACGAAAGTGATTTACAACCCAAAGATTGTTAGGGGTGGAAATACCGGGTCGCGTGCAAAGTTTGTACAAGCAAACTTGGAAGTTACTGATGTATTTTCGAGTCAGGATCGTGCGATCCAAAATGTTGATATATCCTCGAATGGAGAACTTATTGCTATTACGACAGAGAAAGATGGAACCGATGATGAGGTGACGATCCTCGATCAGTTCGGAAATATGCTTGCAACCATAGAGTTCGATCAGGATGTAAAAGGAGTAGCATTTTCAGAAAATGGATTATTCGCTACTATTTATTCGGGTGGACGAGCAGCTGCTTATGAAATCAGAAGTAAAGAAAGAGTAGGTTCTACCAGCTTTAGAAATACAAGTGTTATCTATGCCAATTACAGTCCAGAGGATAAAACAATTATTGCGCTAACCGGTAAAGGTGAGCAATCCTATTCCGAATTACAGGCACATACCGTAAATGTATCGGCCCGAAAAATTGCCCGAAAAGATATTAACGGAACGATGAAGCAACTTCATCAAATTGTTATGGAGCGTACGGGTAAAGGAAGGTATTTACTACTTGGCCTCGATTCCATGATCAATCTTAGAGCGCAGTTCTAAGAAAAACAGTTTTTAAAACCACAACTATACTAACTATAGTACTATGCTACGACTATTCACCGTGTTGATGATACTTGCAATGACTGCAACATTTGGGTGTTCTAATAACTTAACCGACACTAAATTAGAATCTCCATCAGGCAATTTAGCTATTGAATTTCAGCTCAACGAGCAAGGAGTGCCAATTTATAGTGTCATAAAAGATGGAAAAGAAATTATCAAACCCTCAGCGCTCGGTTTTGATTTTAACGATCAAGCACCATTAAATGAAGATTTAGTGATGATTGGGGGTGAGAAATCCACCGAAAAAGAAACCTGGGAAATGCCTTGGGGCGAGCAGCGCGAAGTGGTAAATCACTACAATGAAATGAAGGTAGAATTGGAAGAGCAATTTTCTCCAAATCGGAAAATTGACCTTTATTTCCGTGCTTATGATGACGGTGTAGCCTTCCGATATTATTTCCATGAGCAGGATGGACAGGATACCTTAACCATTGCTGACGAGCGTACCGAATTCAACTTAACAGGCGACCATACCACTTGGTGGCAACCCGGCGATTGGGATATTTATGAGCAATTATATACAGAATCGAAATTCTCTGAGATTGAAGTAGATCCGTATCGTTCAAATCCGGCAAATCTGATTGCTACTTACATCCCCGAAAATTCAGTGAATACTCCGGTAACCATGCGAATGGACGATGGTACTCATCTCAGTTTTCATGAAGCCAATTTGTGGGACTATGCAGGAATGACACTTTTGGTAGATACAACGAATCTATCCATGAAAAGTAGTCTTGTGAAATCAGATCGTTTTGGACATGCTGTGAAAAGAGCACTTCCTTTTGCAACTCCTTGGAGAACGATTCAGATTACAAATAACGCCGGTGATTTGATCGAATCGAGATTGATTGTAAACCTAAACGAGCCAAATAAACTGGGCGACGTTAGCTGGTTCACTCCTATGAAATACATGGGAATCTGGTGGGAAATGCACTTAGGGATTGCAACCTGGGATTATGAGCAAACGCAGGATATGAGTACATGGAATACCGATGAAGCAACATCTGTCCGACATGGTGCCACCACCGAAAACGCGAAACGATACATCGACTTTGCATCCGAAAACGGCATTAAAGGATTGCTGATTGAAGGGTGGAACACCGGATGGGATCGATGGATAGGTTTCCCTGATCGTGAAGGTGTGTTCGATTTCGTTACTCCTTACCCGGATTATGATATCGACGAAGTGGTTAGATATGCTACCGAACGTGGTGTGGAGATTATCATGCATCACGAAACTTCTGCAGCGGTTCGAACCTACGAGCAACAAATGGATACCGCGTACGCTCTAATGCAGAAATACGGCATGCACTCAGTTAAAACCGGGTATGTTGGTCCGATTATTCCTGATGGAGAATATCATCACGGACAGTGGATGGTAAACCATTACAATTACTCGACCATGAAGGCCGCGGAATATCAGGTAGCGCTAAATATTCATGAGCCCATAAAGGCTACCGGATTACGCCGAACGTATCCAAATTTAATTACCCGCGAAGGCTTACGCGGACAGGAATTCAATGCTTGGTCATTAGATGGTGGAAATCCACCCGATCATTTACCAAAAGTAGCATTTACCCGCATGCTGGCCGGACCGATTGATTTCACACCGGGAATTTTCAACATCAAGCTCGATCCATATCGGGATGATAATCAGGTAAGTACTACCTTAGCACAACAGTTGGCGTTGTATGTGGTGATATACAGTCCGGTACAAATGGCGGCAGATTTACCCGAAAATTACGAAGGTCAGCCAGCTTTTCAGTTCATCCGTGATGTTGGAGTAGATTGGGAGCAAAGCATAGTGTTAAACGGCGAAGTGGGCGATTTCGTGACTATAGCTCGTGAAGAACGCGAAACCGGAAATTGGTTTGTAGGTGGCATCACCAACGAGGAAGCTCGTGAACTAACCATAGATTTCGATTTTCTGGATCCAAATGCCGAGTATGATGTGATCATCTATAAAGATGCCGAAGATTCTCACTGGGATGACAATCCTACAGCCATAGACATTGAAGAAATTGAGATCGACCAATCCTCCTCATTGACAATTCAACTGGCAGAAGGTGGTGGATTCGCGATTAGTTTGTTGAAGCGGTAGGCGACGAAGGACGATTGACGAGCGAATTAACAACATTTTGAGACTCCGTAGCTCTGCTGCGGAGCTTTTTTTATAGTTTTATTTTAACGGTCCAGTATAAGTGCAGTAGCGGAATTCAAGGCGATTACCTCTCCGCTAGCACAAAGGTTTACTAAATATACTGGCCTTCGATATATCACTTCACCCGCTATTGCTATTATACAATGTTGTAGCCAGTTTTTCCCTGTATTTTTTCTCTATGACTTTGGCAAAAGCTACTTTGTCCTTTTGCAGTATTTCTATCGATTCTCCATCCTTCAGAGTTGGGTGGATGTCTCTAAGGTGTCCATCACTCCAGGTTGCAAGTTCTACCAGTATCGGTGTCAAAGCCAAACCCTTTTCGGTCAAAAAGTAGAGATTGGTCTTTTTTATTATCGGGTCGCTTTGTCTTGATAATGATATCCACTTCTTCTAAAAGCTTGAGTTTAGACGAAAGAATATTGGTTGCGATAGATTCCTCACTTTCTGTAAAGTCCTTAAAGTTCTCTTTACCTTCGATAAGCATCTGCCTTACAATAACCAATATCCACTTGTTGCCCAAAATGTCAAGGGCAGAAGTGAAGGGACAATAACATCTAAATTCTTGACTCATAGATTATGATGAGCTGTATTACTTGCAAATCAAAAGTTTTTATATAAATTACTTGCGAATTGAAAGTTATTATGTATTTTTGCTTGCGAAACAAAAGTAATAATTAATCATCAAATGGCAACATCAATGAGAAAGACACTAAGCGCGCTTTTATTTTCAGGTATTCTCGCTTCCTGTGGCACAGCACAAACAAAAACAACAAGAATATGACAAACAAAGAAATCGAATCATCAGTAAAGGCAACTAAAGAACCAACGGAACCGGCTATTGCAGCTTTCAATGCTCTTTTTAAAAATTATAGTGAAGAAGGTGTCAAAAACGTATTCACAGAAGATATTATTCAACACAACCCTTTCGTGCCTACAGGGCGAGATGCGCTACTTGGATTTTTGCCAACGCTGGAAAAGTTAGGTACAACGTACCAAAACCACCGGCTATTCCAGGACGGGGAATATGCGGTTATGAACAATACATTAAACAATGCTGATGCATTTGGCGCGAAGCAAATTGTGTCCTTCAATATGTACCGTACCGAAAACGACAAAATTGTGGAACACTGGGGCGTTCCTGTTCCTATAGTTGAGAACCTTGATGAAGGTGTCACTCAATTTGGTGGTGCAACTGAAGTGAAAGATTTGGACAAAACCAATGAACATAAAACAGCGGTAAAAAAACTGTTCAATACGTTTATTAATGGTACACAAGCAGAAGTGGACGAACTCGTAAACGGAATGTTTGAGTCTGGTTATGTGAACCACAATCCAAGCCTTGGAAATGGTATTGCTGCACTTTTTGAAGCATTTGAAAATGAGCAATCGGTATTTAAATAGAATCATAAAATACTTGGACAAGGAAATTTTGTATTGTCTATTTCTGAAGGAACGGCTAAAGGCAAGCCAGTAGCTTTCTATGATTTGCTGCGCTTTAAAAACGGTAAAGTAGCTGAGCATTGGGATATAATTTTCCCTATACCTACCGAAGGGTTGGCGAATGACAATGGAATGTTCGGATTTTAATCACAATCAAAAAGAAAGAAAAAATGACACATCTTAAGCATATAGCAACACTCTTAGTCCTGACCTTTTTCATTATGTCTTGTGATAAGGATGACGACTCCCCCACTCTTAGCACTCCATCTTTGAGCCAAAAAGAAAAAGTCGCTATCTTTTTTAAGGCGATAAACGAGCGCGATGTAGCAACCATACAAGAGTTGGTAACAGAAGACTATATACAACACAACCCTTTTATTCCAACTGGAAGAGATGCCTTTGTGCAACTTTTGACCACCGTTTTAGAAGACAATGGCACGCAAGTTCAGAATATTCGAGTTATAGAAGACGCTAATTTTGTCGCAATACACAATCTATGGACCAATGCTGCTCCTTTTGGTGCTGATACCGTGGTTACTTTTGACATTCTTCGTTTTGATGCGAATGGAAAGATAGCAGAACATTGGGATGCAATACAACCTTGGGAATTTCCTACAGCTAATGGAAACACCATGACGGATGGAGCAACAACCATTACTAACTTGGATGAAACAGTAGCAAATAAAGCTTTAGCGGTAAACATAATCCAAGATGTGCTCATGGGGCAAAACCCAAGCAACATCACCAATTATATTGCTGAAGATTATCTTCAACACAACCCTCAAATCGACAATGGTCTACAAGGGATTCAGGATGCCGTGGCTTATCTAACTTCTATCAATAATATGTTTCAATACAATACCATTTACAAAGTAATTGGAGAAGGAAACTTTGTTTTGACAATAAGCGAGGGAACTTGGAACGGTACTTCTAATGCATTTTACGATTTGTTTAGAATGGAAAATGGCAAAGCAGTTGAGCATTGGGATGTGATTCAACCTGTGCCTACCGAGAATTTAGCAAATGATAACGGAATGTTTGGTGGGTTTTAAAAATTAAAAAATTATGAAGAAAGCACTGATAATAAATGCGCATCAGGAATATCCTTTTGCGAAAGGCGAATTGAATAAAGAAATCGCTAAAAGAATTGGAGAACACCTTCAAAGTGTGGGTTATGAAATAAAAACCACCACCATGAAAGATGATTGGCAGGCAGAAGAAGAGGTTGAAAAACACACCTGGGCAGATGTAGTCATCTTACAATCGCCAGCAAACTGGATGGGATTGCCTTGGAGTTTCAAGAAATACATGGACGAAGTTTATACAGCGGGAATGTTTGGCACTATGAGTCAGAATGATGGTAGAACAGCAGAATCACCGAAAAAGAACTATGGCGGTGGCGGGCTATTACAAAACACCAAATATATGCTTTCGCTCACTTTTAATGCGCCCGAAGAGTCTTTTAATGATTCTGATGATTTTTTTGAAGGGAAAACTATCGATGATTTGTTTTTTCCTCAACACATGAATTTCAAATTTTTTGGAATGCAAAAATTGCCAACTTTTGCTTGCTTTGATGTGATGAAAAATGGTGATATCGAAAATGATTTCAAGAGGCTAGAAACTCATCTTTCCAACCTATTTACGAACTGATAATTAGAACAATATAAAAATGAAAAACATCATCATCACAGGAAGCAGCAACGGTTTCGGACTGAAAGCTGCCAAAGATTTTGCCGACAAAGGCTATCGGGTTTTTGCTACAATGCGTAATCCAAGTGGGAAAAATGCAGTTGCATAAGCAGAGTTAGAGAACCATTCTGCCAACATTAAAGTGGTGGATATGGATGTTACCAACGATGCTTCTGTAAAAGAAGCAATGTCAACTATTCTTGTCGAAGTAGGAAAAATTAATGTCCTTATCAACAATGCAGGGATTATGTATTTAGGAATTACCGAAGCATTCAGCGTAGAACAAGCCAAATTTCAAATGGAAACCAATTATTTTGGGGCTATTAGAGTAATGCAAGCCATTTTACCATCTATGCGTAAAGCAGGTTCAGGTTTAATTATCAATACTTCTTCGTTGGTGGGTCGTATGTCACCACCATTTTTTGGTACTTACACCGCAACTAAACACGCTTTGGAAGGATATTCACAAGCATTGCGTTACGAAGTTTCAACTTTTGGTGTTGATATTGTCTTGGTTGAACCTGGACCTTTCGGTACAGGATTATTAGCATCAGGTCAAGCACCTGCCCATAAAGAAGTTTTAGAAACCTATGGTGAATTGGCTGGTGTTCCGTCTGCAATGGGTGAAAATTTTGCTCAAATGCTACAAAGCGAAAACGCACCCGACCCACAATGGGTAGTAGATGCGTATTTGAAATTGGCAGAACAACCTTTTGGAAGTCGTCCTACAAGAACAGTTGTCGGTATCACTTGGGGAACTGACGAAATCAACAACCTAACTCAACCTATTCAAGACAGAATTTTGAAAGAAATGCAACTTGAAAGTGTTTTAGGTGGTGTTTCTGGTTAAACTTTAAACTATTATCAATTTAATTAAATCACAAGGGTTTCGGTTCTTGTGATTTTTTTTGTCAAGTTTTTCTGTTCGGTATTGTCGTCCTAAAATTGGCTACAACGGTCTGCATAAATGGCGTGAGGGCGCATAGCCATCATGAACATTTTATGCTTTGTTGTGTGCTGCCTTTTTTATTCATTAGGTTCGATATGAATTAATACATGACCTAAGTTCGGTATTTCACTTCTCAAGTAGTCTTTTAGTTTATGAGAAATGCGGTGTCCTTTTTTTACTGAAATTTCTCCGTCAACTATTGCGTGCAAATCAACATGGTATTTTATTCCTGCTTTTCTGATAAAACATTTTTCTGTCCCTATTATGCCTTCCACTTCAATTGATTTTTCTCGAATTTCTTTTAATAGGTCATCATGCATATGTTCATCCATAATCTCTCCCAAAGCTGGTCTAAAAATCAAATAGCTATTGTATAAAATAAATGCAGAAGCTAATAAAGCTGCCCAATCGTCAGCTGTTTCATATCCTTTTCCGAAAATTAAAGCGATAGAAATTCCAATGAATGCCATAATTGAAGTAATTGCATCACTTCTATGGTGCCAAGCCTCTGCCTTGAGTGAAGTGCTATTTGTCTCCTTACTTTTTTTTATTACTATTCTAAAGGACACTTCTTTCCAGATGATAATTACACCAAGTACAATCAAAGTCCAAGATTTTGGAACCTTATGAGGTGTCTGAATATTTTGAATGCTTTCGTAGGCAATAATAGTTGCTGATGTTACAAGAAAAGCTACTACTAAGAATGTTATTAGTGGTTCAATTTTTCCGTGTCCGTATGGATGATTTTTGTCCGCTGGCCGTTTGGCATATTTTAAACCAAATAGCACAAGTAGAGAAGAGAAAATATCGGTTGTTGATTCTATTGCATCAGCAATGAGCGCATATGAATTACCAAAGAATCCTGCAAGTCCTTTAATCAAAGCTAAACTGGTGTTTCCAATTATGCTAAAAAATGTAGTTCGTATTGCAGTTTGTTCGTTAATCATTCGGTTTTTCAGGTTGCACACAACATTGGAATATGCTGAACTCTATTCATTATATCCCAGATTTTAAATCAACGAAGCTTCAGCACAGTTGATGATCTTTAAGTGTTATTCATCATATTCTACTAAATAATTAGAATATGATGAATAAACACGATTTGCTTTCAAAGTACAAACATCAGCTTATTCTTAAAAATTTTAGTGATCAAATTGTTTCATCCTATCTAAGTTGTATTCATTTGTTTTTGCGATACGTAAGTAATAATAAACTAACTGAGGTGACTGGGGAAGACCTTAGGGTGTATTTTAGCTTTTGTAAAACCGAACTAAAGTATAGCTACTCAACAATGAAACAACATTTAGCGTCGGTCAGATTTTTATATCATCATGTTCTAAATAAACCCATCGATTTTGATTTTAATATCAAAATGAAAAAACCTTCAACTATCCCGGAAGTGCTCTCGATTGAAGAAGTGCAACGATTCTTAAATACGTTTACCAATCTGAAGCATAAAGCCATTTTCACTCTATGTTATTCGGCCGGTTTAAGAATAGGAGAGATTCTGAATCTGAAGATTAGTGATATTGATTCTAATCGAATGCAAATTAGAATCCATCAGGCAAAAGGAAAGAAGGATCGCTATTCCTTGCTATCTCCTAAAGTGTTAGAGATTCTTCGACAATATGTTAAAGTCCATAGCCCAAAAGAGTATCTGTTTGAAGGGCAACATGGTGGAAAGTATTCTAGCTCTTCTATCCAGAGCCTAATGAGGAAACACCGGAAGCTTGCCAACATAAAAAAGAAGGCAACACCGCATACCCTCAGGCACTCATTTGCTACCCATTTGTTAGACAATGGCACCGATATTCGATTTATTCAGGAACTTCTGGGGCATGCACACATTTCTACCACTCAAATTTATACACATGTCACTAATCGCAGTGTAAAAGAAATTCAGAGTCCGATTGAGAAGTTGCAGATATAACTTCAGGTACTTTAAATGGTTTAAAACAATTGTTATCAGGCATCAGATTACACCATAAGTATATCTTTAAAGGACTTGGCGAAAGGAGTGTGATGTATCAAAATGACCTTTGCCATTAACTTAAGATTGCCGCGTAGAATGCTTTCAATTGCTAATTAGAGTTTATGGGCTCCTCGCAATGACTTGAATAGATGTAGTATTGAACAAGAAATATTCAAAACTACTCCGTGTTCTCTGTGTACTCAGTGGTATAAAAGGAGATTGCCGCGTCGATTAAGATAGTGGTTCCGGGCTCTTTGCAATTACTAGATACAAAAAAGCCCGACTCACCGAGCCGGGCTTTAGTGTTAAAAGTTCGACGTTGAAAGTTCAACGTTCAATGTTCATCAGGCTTTTGCCTCTTCCGATTCGTCTTTGGTTTCGTCGCTAGAATCGTTTGATGCTTCCGGAGCTTTTTCTTCCACTTCCACCCAATCAAATTCTAAGTCATCGCGCGACTTATTCATTTTGATCTTAATGGTTGAACCTTCCGGTTTCTTATGCTCCAGCAATTCTTCAGCTAACGGATCCTCGATATATTTCTGGATCGCTCGCTTAAGCGGACGAGCACCATATTTCGGATCAAAGCCTTTATCGGTAATGAAGTCTTTAGCACCTTTGGTGATTTCCACAGTGTATCCAATCTCTTTAATGCGATCGAATAGCTCCACTGAAAGAATATCGATAATCTGGAAGATATCTGTTTTTTCGAGTGGCTTGAAGGTGATCACATCATCAATTCGATTCAGGAATTCCGGGTTGAACACTTTTTTCAGGGCATCCTGAATAGTAGTCTTCATCTTAGCGTAATCGAAGGCTGTTTCGTTGATATCAGCAAAACCGATGCCTTTGCCCATATTCTTAATATCACGTGCTCCAATGTTGGAAGTCATGATAATAATGGTGTTTCGGAAATCCACACGTCGGCCAAGGCTGTCTGTTAGAATACCGTCATCCAGCACTTGCAACAGAATGTTGAACACATCCGGATGTGCTTTCTCGATCTCATCAAGTAAAACAACACTGTATGGTTTTCTGCGAACTTTCTCGGTAAGTACGCCACCTTCTTCGTAGCCAACATAACCCGGAGGCGCTCCGATCAAACGAGATACAGAGAATTTCTCCATATACTCACTCATATCAATTCTGATCAAGGCTTCGTCTTTATCGAACAGATATTTGGCAAGTACTTTCGCCATTTCCGTTTTACCAACACCGGTTGGTCCTAAGAAAATAAAAGACCCAATAGGTCGCGACGGATCTTTCAATCCGGCACGAGTTCGTTGAATGGCTTTCGTTAGTTTAACAATGGCTTCATCCTGCCCAATCACTTTCCCTTTCAGACTTTCCTTCATTTTCAGAAGTTTCTGTCCTTCGTTCTGGCTGATTTTATTCACAGGAACACCGCTCATCATGGCAATTACAGAAGCAACATCTTCTTCAACTACATCAAAAACGATGCTTTCGCTTTCTTTTTCCCATTCACGTTGAGCAACTTCGAGGTCTTCGATTAATCGCTTTTCCTTGTCGCGTAATCGGGCAGCTTCTTCAAAGCGCTGCTTTTTAACCATCGAGTTTTTCTCAGCACTGGTGGTTTCAATTTCTTCTTCCAGTTGGATGATATGCTTTGGAACAGTGATGTTCGCTAAATGCACACGCGCACCTGCTTCATCCAACGCATCAATAGCTTTATCCGGTAAAAAGTGATCGGTTACATAACGATCGGTCAATTTTACGCAGGCATCAAGAGCATCCGGTGTATAGTTCACACTGTGATGCTTCTCATATTTTCCTTTGATCTGATTCAGAATCTCCACCGTTTCTTCAGGCGTGGTTGGATCAACCATGATTTTCTGGAATCGTCGTTCTAAAGCGCCGTCTTTTTCGATGAATTGTCGGTACTCGTTCAAAGTAGTGGCACCAATGGCCTGAATATCTCCACGAGCAAGTGCCGGCTTCAACATGTTCGATGCATCAAGCGAGCCACTTGCACCACCTGCGCCAACGATTGTATGAAGCTCATCGATAAACAGAATCACATTATCAGTTTTTTCGAGCTCAGTCATCACCGCTTTCATGCGTTCCTCGAACTGACCTCGATATTTTGTACCGGCAACCAATGCTGCCAAATCGAGAGCAATTACTCGTTTGTCGTATAACACACGAGAAACTTTGCGTTGTATAATTCGAGCAGCTAGGCCTTCGGCTATGGCCGTTTTACCAACACCGGGTTCTCCAATAAGAACCGGATTGTTTTTCTTACGTCGACTCAATACCTGAGCCACACGTTCAATTTCTTTATCACGGCCAATAATTGGATCCAATTTTCCTTCTTCGGCCATTTGAGTGAGGTCGCGCCCGAAGTTATCGAGCACCGGTGTTTTCGATTTGTCCATTCGTTTTTCTCTTGCACTACCGGAACTCTGAGAGCCTTTAGAAGGAGGGGTGCTTGCGCTTGCTGTCATTGCATCGCCTTCGTCAGAATCTTCACGAGATTTACCGGATATGATTAAATCAAGTTCTTCACGAACAGCGTCGTAGGATACGCTGAACTGTTGTAAAATTTGAGCTGCAATATTTTCGTCATCTCTTAACAGAGATAATAATAAATGCTCGGTGCCAATCGTGTCGCTTTTATAGAGCTTCGCTTCCAAATAAGTGATGCGGAGTACTTTTTCGGCCTGCTTGGTAAGCGGGATATTTCCCACTGTAACAGAACCTCCGGTACCTCTCACGGTATCTTCAATGGTTTTCTTAAGCTTAAATAAGTCGCAATCCAGATTTTTTAATATTCGTACGGCAACACCATCTCCCAGGCGCACAATACCTAAAATTAAATGTTCTGTTCCAATGTAATCGTGACCAAGTCGTAAAGCTTCCTCTCTACTAAATTGTATAACGTCACGAACTTTACTTGAAAAATTACCCTCCATGTGATAAGTCCTTTAATAATGAAAAATTCTATTCTCTTTAGGGCAAAAAACGAGCCAATCAAAAAATTAGTTCATTTCGTTACGAATGTAGGAGAGCGGGTAAGTAAATGCAAACTAAATGACGTTAGTTTGCTTAAAAAAGGGGAGTGCCTGTCATTTCTTCAGGTTGATCGATCTCCATCAATTTAAGCAAAGTAGGTGCTACATCGGCAAGTATTCCCTGTTTTAGCGTAATATCTTCCGGGTGATTTACGATAATTGCGGGAACCGGAGCCGTGGTGTGCGCGGTGTGAGCGCTGCCATCAGGTTTTGTCATTTGATCTGAGTTTCCGTGATCGGCAATAATCAACGTTCGGTATCCATGCTCGCTGGCTGATTCCACTACTCGTTTTAGTTGAAGATCTACCGCTTCTACTGCTGCGATGGCTGCATTCATATCGCCGGTGTGGCCAACCATGTCGGGATTGGCAAAATTCAGAATTACTAAGTCGTAATAATCTCGTTGAAGTTGCTCTATTAAAGCATCGCCTACTTCGGGGGCGCTCATTTCCGGTTGTAAATCATAAGTAGCAACTTTTGGACTTGGTATCACCAAACGATCTTCGCCTTCATTAGGCACTTCTTCGCCACCGTTAAAGAAATAAGTTACATGTGGGTACTTTTCAGTTTCAGCGATACGGAATTGCTTCAGTCCTTTTTTACTCACCCACTCGCCCAAAGTATTGGTAAGTATTTGCGGGGGATAGGCAACGTGAACGTGTTCGAAGGTTGCATCATACTGAGTAAAGCAGGTGTAATGAAGATTTAAATCAGCAACTACTTCAAACTCATCGAATCCTTTTTCGGTAAATGCTCTGGTGATTTCTCTTGCCCGATCACCCCGAATATTGTAGAAGATTACTGTGTCATCTTTTTCAATTCTTGATTCCTGACCCGAATTCAAAAGCACGGGATCAATGAATTCATCGGTTTTGCCGTTCGCATAGCTGCTTTCGAAGGCTTCATCCGCAGAATTAAAAGATGTGCCTTTGCCGTGTACTAATAAATCGTAACCCTTTTGAACACGCTCCCAACGGTTATCACGATCCATAATGTAGTATCGACCTACGATGGAAGCAATTTCTCCAACGCCAATTTCGTCTGCTTTCTGCTGAAATTGTTTCGCGTAGTTTATTCCGGATTCGGGAGCTGTATCACGTCCATCAGTAAAAGCGTGTACGTACACATTTTCGATACCGTGATTTTTGCAAAGCTTAAGAAGTGCAAATAAATGATCGTTATGGCTGTGTACGCCGCCATCGGAGAACAAACCCATTAAATGGATCTTGTTTTTCTTTTTGGCAGAATTAATGGCTTTGAGTAGTTCCTCATTTTCGAAGAAATCGCCATCTCGAATGTCTTTATTAATGCGAGATAGAGCTTGCCAAACAATGCGACCTGCCCCAATATTCAAATGGCCAACTTCGGAGTTACCGAACTGGCCATCTGGAAGTCCTACTTGTTCCCCGCTTGCAAGTAATTGAGTGCGTGGGCATGATTCTACAAGTGAATCATAAAACGGTTTGTGCGCCTTATCAATAGCGCTAACCTCGGGGTTCTCCGCGATTCCGAACCCATCTAAAATTACTAGCATTGCTTTTGAATTTTTCATGGGTGGTTACCTCAAGGGTTCGGGATGGAGTTACAAATTGTTTACGTACTTGGTAAGACGAGCTTTTTTACGTGCAGCGTTGTTCTGGTGAACAATACCTTTCACACTCATTCGGTCTAGGTAAGAAACAGCATCTTTAAGAGCTACTTCTGCTTTCGCCTTATCAGTCTCAGTAAGTACTTTTTTTACAAGGGTACGCATTTTAGAACGACGTGCAGTGTTGTGCTCGTTACGAACTTTGTTTTGTCGTACACGCTTGATAGCTGATTTATTTTGTGGCATGGATAATTAAATTTTCTCTTTGTGTGTCCAAAAGTTTTGAAGACTGCAAAATTACGGGTTCCTAAAATACTAAACAAGAAATGATTGAATATAAAAAGGAATAAACTTAATTTAGCTGATCTGTTATGATAGTAGTTATAGATGGGCCGGCCGGATCCGGAAAAAGTTCAACTGCAAAAGCAGTAGCGCAAAAGCTTAAGATACAATATTTGGATTCAGGTGCCTTATATCGCGCTGCCACCTTGATTTATAACAAATGCAATCAAGACAGAGACAAGTTCTTTGATACGTTGAATGAAGTCAATATCAGTTTTAAATATTCTGATGCTTTCTTTAGTGTTTTTGTGAATGATGAGAATATTTCGACGCAAATTCGCGCTCAGGAAGTGAATAATGCCGTCAGTATTGTAGCCGCAATGCCGGAAGTTCGAGCCTATGTTAATGCATTAATGCATGAAGCCGTAGAGCACGATCACTACATCGCCGATGGGCGCGATTTAGGTACTGCAGTGTTCCCGAAGGCGAGATTGAAGTTTTTTATGATCGCAGATCTAGAAGTTCGGGCTCAGCGCAGGCTAAAAGAAATGGACGATCAGAATATCTCACTCGAAGAAATTAGAGAAAATATTGCCTCTAGGGATGCCATCGACTCAAGCAGAGATTCCGACCCACTAAAGAAAGCACCGGATGCTATCGAAATTGATACCACTTCATTTACCTTTGAAGAACAAGTAGAATTTATTTGTGCGCACATTCGTCCACATTTAGAAACTGCACCCAAACAATAACCTTATCCCACTCCCGAAAGTCGGTTGTGAGGTAAAACATGAACAAACAGTTATAATGTCAGAAGACAAAAAAGAAACCATCGAACAAGAAGCAACTACCGAAGAAGCCGTAGTTGAAGAAACTCAAGAAACTCCTGTTTCTGAAGAAACCACCTCCCCTGAAGAGAACGCCGAAGAAACTGCTGAAGAAGTGAAAGAAGAAGCCCTAACGCATGTGTTTAGCGGCGATGTTGAAGGCGAAGTTTATACTTTCGACCAATTGGACAGCCCATCGGACGAATACACAGCCGACGAGTACAACCAATTGATGGGCATGTATGAGAATACATTGAACACCATTGAAGAAAAAGAAATTGTTACCGGTCGAATTGTATCTATTGATGAGAAGTATGTAGTAATCGACATCGGATTTAAATCGGAAGGTATTATTGCCGTAAATGAGTTTTCGAACAAATCGCTCGAAAACATGGCTCCCGGTGATGAAGTTGAAGTATTCCTAGACCGTGTAGAAGACAAAGAAGGTCAGTTAATTCTTTCTCGCCGTAAAGCAGATATCTTACTCGCTTGGGAAAAAATTGAAGGTGCTCACGAAACCGGTGAAGTGGTTGAAGGACTTATCAAGCGCCGCATTAAAGGTGGTATGGTTGTTGATTTATTTGGAATCGATGCCTTCTTACCTGGTTCGCAAATCGACGTACGTCCGGTTCGCGACTTCGATGCTTACGTAGGTAAAACCATGGAGTTTGCCGTTGTTAAATTAAACATGGCTGCAGAAAATGTGGTTGTTTCTCACCGTGCACTTATCGAGAGCGATCTTGAAGAACAAAGAGAGCAAATTCTTGATACTATCGAGGCCGGTCAGGTTCTTGAAGGTGCCGTTAAAAACATTACCGACTTCGGTGTATTCATCGATCTTGGTGGCGTTGACGGACTATTGCACATCACCGATCTATCATGGGGACGAGTTGACAATCCAAGCGAAATCGTACAATTGGATCAGCGCTTAAACGTAGCTGTAATCGACTTTGACGAGCGCAGCAAGCGTGTATCTCTTGGTTTGAAGCAATTACAGCCGCACCCGTGGGAAGAAATTCATGGCAAGTATCCTGAAAACATGAAAGTTCAGGGACGTGTAGTTTCTATCGCCGATTACGGTGCATTCATCGAGCTTGAAAAAGGTGTGGAAGGCTTAATTCACATTTCTGAAATGAGCTGGACTCAGCACATCAAGCATCCGTCTCAACTTGTTGAGAAAGACGATGTAGTAGAATGTATTGTATTGAACATCAACGAAGATGAGAAGAAAATCTCTCTTGGTGTGAAGCAATTAACTAACGATCCTTGGGCTGATATCCTTGAGCGTTTCCCAATCGGTTCGAAGCACAAAGGTTTTGTTCGCAACCTCACCAACTTTGGTGTGTTTGTTGAGCTTGAGCCTGGTATCGACGGCTTAATTCACGTATCTGACCTTAGCTGGGAAGATAAAGTGGAGCACCCGAACGAAGTAGTAACCAAAGATCAGGAGATCGAGGTTGTTATTCTAGGTGTTGACTTCGACAACCGTCGTATTACTTTAGGACACAAGCAAGTACTTGAAAATCCTTGGGAGATTTACGCACGTGAGCTTACTCCGGGTACCGAAGTTAAAGGTGAAGTTGTGAAAGTAACCGATCGTGGTGCTTTTGTGAAGCTTACCAACGGTGCTGAAGCATTCCTAAACCTAACGAAAGCTGTAGAGCCTGAGTTTAAAGAAGGAATGGAAGTTGAAGCATTCGTATTGAAGTTCGACGAAGCAGGAAAGTCGATCGACTTATCTCAGCTCGATTCTGATCAGAAAAAAGCAGTAAAAGCGGCTAAGAAAGCCGAAGAAGAAGCAAACATGGAAACCGGTGCTCCAACACTGGGTGAAATGAGTGGTCTGGCTGCGCTGAAAGAAAAGATGGAAGCTGAAGAAGCCGCCGAAGCAAAGAAGAAGAAAGAAGACTAGTTCTTCTCAATTCTTATTGAAATTAGAAAGCCCTGTTTTGAAAGAAGCAGGGCTTTTTTAATTTTGTGATTAACAATGATGTCTAATCTCACTTCAAATAAAAGAAAACAATCTTATTCTGCGAATCTTTCTTACTCTTTACCTTTTTATCATTCTCTCGATTATAGGCATACACTACATTTCGTGCAGAACTCAATTCTTTTTCATTAGCGTATTTAACCTGTACGGCATCCCCGCCGGGCTTCAATTTTGATAAGGCATCGAGTAATGGTGAATATTTCGAGCTTTTTTTTCTCGAGCTTGAAATGTTTCCCCTTGGAACCATTTTAATTTTCATAATTCTCTATCGTCTAATGTATTTTATACAATAAACTATAATGGAATTATTGAAATTTTAAAAATTAGAAATGTATCTACGGAACTAATACGTTCTGCATAATTTTTTCTACGATATCTTCGGGTGAGATATCTTCGGCTTCGGCTTCAAACGTTGGGATAATGCGGTGCCTGAGTACATCCATCGCTATAGTGCGCACATCTTCGGGTGTTACATAGGCTCGGTGCTCCATAAACGCCTGAGCGCGTGCTGCAAGGTTTAAATTGATGGTAGCACGTGGCGAAGCGCCAAAGCTGATTAAATCCACCAAATCGTCTAATCCATAATTTTTTGGTTTTCTAGTAGCAAATATTAGATCAACAATATATTTCTCTACTTTTTCGTCAATATAAATTTCATTAACGGTTTCACGAGCTTTTAGAATGGTGGATACATCTACTACTTTCTCTAATTCCGTTTTAGCTCCCGTTTTTGCCATCCGGCGCATAATTTCGAGTTCTTCGTTCTCGGTAGGATAGCCAATTTTCAACTTTAGCATAAACCGATCTACTTGTGCTTCGGGTAGTGGATAGGTTCCCTCTTGCTCCACCGGGTTTTGAGTGGCAAGTACTAAGAATGGTTCGTCGAGTTTAAACGTTTCTTCGCCGATGGTTACCTGCTTTTCCTGCATCGCTTCAAGTAGCGCGCTTTGTACTTTAGCCGGCGAACGGTTGATCTCATCCGCAAGAATAATATTTGCAAAAATAGGTCCTTGCTTTACAAAGAAATCGCCTTCCTTCTGATTATAAATGAGCGTACCAATCAAATCGGCAGGTAAAAGGTCGGGGGTAAACTGTATTCTCTGGAAATCGGTATCGATTACCTTGGCAAGTGAGGAAACAGTGAGTGTTTTTGCCAATCCCGGCACACCTTCGAGCAATACATGACCATTGGTTAATAAACCGATCAGAAGTCGATCAATCATGTAATGCTGACCGATAATTACCTTGTCTAATTCAACTCTGATATCATCGATGAAGGCACTGCTTTTTTCAATTTTCTGTTGCAGCGCTTCCATGTCTATAGTTTGCTCGCTCATTGTATAAGTTTGGTGGTTATCTAAACATTAAGTTCTTAATTTCTCGCCTTTCATAATAACCTTCAAACGTCAATGGACATTTTACAATCTTTTTTACTGGGACTCATTCAAGGGTTAACAGAATTTTTACCAATCAGTAGTTCCGGTCATCTTGCTTTAGGGCGATATATACTGGGGGGCGATACCGAAATGGGGATTACTTTTGAAGTAGTAGTTCACTTCGGAACGCTTTGCAGCATCGTAATTTACTACAAAACAGAGATACTTAATCTAATCAAAGCATTATTTCGATTTATAAAATCTCCAATGGAGGCTAAATCTGAGAAAGACGTAAAGGTAATTGGGTTCATTTTGATCAGTATGATTCCGGCATTCATCGTTGGGATGACGCTCAAAGATCACATAGAGGGAATTTTTATGAACCCCATTTTGGTGTGTGGGATGCTCATTGTAACGGGTATTGTTTTATTTCTTACCAAATTCAGTAAGAATCCAACGGGTGAAATAACTACCAAACGTGCAATTTTGATCGGTATCGCTCAGGCGTTTGCCATGATTCCGGGTATAAGTCGTTCCGGATCAACTATTTCAACTTCATTGTATTTAGGTGTGAGCAGAGAGGAGGCTGCGAATTTCTCGTTTTTAATGGTGATTCCTGTAATAGCCGGAGCTATGATTCTACAAATGGGTGAGGTGTTGGAAGCTGGCATTAGTAGTTCGCAGATATCCATTTTATTGGTAGGGTTTCTTACAGCCTTTATTTCTGGCTATTACGCGCTCAAATACCTGATTATCATTTTAAAGAAACAAGGCTTTCACTACTTTGCCTATTACTGCTGGTTAGTGGGTGGTATTGGCCTTATTTATTTTTTAGTGTAAATACTAGTTCACACGCATTTATTATTCAAAGATTATGTCTGAATCAAATTACATCCAAACTGACACGATTGATCCTCATGTAGAGCGACGGCGTGCAATATTAAAAGCTCATCCTGAAGTGAAATCATTGTATGGCCGAAATCCTGCAACATTTGGCTGGATTCTGTTTCTGTTCTTCGGGCAGTTGATCATCGCTTATTTGGTGAAAGATGCCTCGATCTGGTGGGTTTTGGGCGCTGCATACTTTATTGGTGCGTTCTTTAATCATTCAGCCTTTTGCTTAAAGCACGAGTGTACGCATCATCTAGTTTTTAAGAACAAAACGGCCAATATGCTTTCAGGGATTTTGGCAAACCTTACCTCTTGTACTCCCAGTTACGCCATCTTTTCGGTAACTCATATTAAACATCATTCTCATCAGGGAGAATATGATATGGATTTTGATTTGCCTCTGCACTGGGAAGCAAAACTCATCGAAAACACACCATTTGGAAAAATTTTGTGGATGTTGCTTCAGCCGCTTGCAGTGTCTTTACGACCGCTTAGAAAACATACTATGAATTACGTTACAAAATGGGCGTATGTAAATGTAGCGGCTGTTATTCTGTTCGATATTGCCATTTTATATTTCATGGGGCCGTATGCTTTTTTCTATCTGTTTTTATCCACTGTGTTTGGGTTAGGATTGCATCCCTTAGGTGCACGATGGATTCAGGAACATTACGTGGTTCATGAAGATCAAGAGACTTATTCGTATTACGGTTGGTTAAATAAAATCACTTTTAATATCGGGTACCATAATGAGCATCACGATTTTCCGGGAATCCCTTGGAGTAATTTGCCATCGTTACGTAAGATGGCCCCGGAATTTTACGATACGCTTTACTACCACGAATCATGGAGTAAGCTGTTGTGGAGATTTTTTACCGATAAGAATCTGACTTTATATTCGAGAATAGAGCGACCCGGTAAATCGGAACTCGCTAAATCAACCGGCTGATCAAAACATAAATCCGGTGGTAAAGTAGACGCCAATGCCTTCCTCCGAGAATCCAAAATCGCCTCGGATTATAAAATCCGGCGTGAATAAGGAAGCAAGGAGTCCAAAGCCGAAGGTCGTTTTAAGATCATTAGTGATTTGTTCAAATGTAGTGCCCGCAGAAAAAGTGCGTCCAGTATCCATGAAAAGAGTTCCGCCAAATCGAGTATCAAATTCAGGAAATTCCAGTAGCCATGTTCGTAATTCTGAGTTCAAAACAATGGCATGATCATCGGTGAATCTTCGACTTTCGTAACCACGCAAGGTTTCATCATCACCTGCATAGGATAGCTTCCAGTAGGGGATTTCACCGTTAGTGAATCGTGCATTTATACGATTTGCAAAAGTGATCGGTTTAAGAAGGGTAAATGTAAAGTAGTACCTAAGGTCTGATTCAAAAACAGTGAGATCGTAGGAGCTTCCCCATAGAGAATTTCCTACTTCTATACTACTGCTCGCATAAGAGCCTTTTGTTGGTAGAAATTCGGAGTTTCTCGCTTCCCAAATCAAGCCAGCACCCAACATAGCTGTGGTACCGCCATCTACACCCAGTGGAGCTTCATTGGTTATAAGTCGATCGGTACCATTATCCCATGGAGTTTCGTACCTGTAATTAACAATCAAATTCGCATCTAATTGCGAACGCGAAGTAGGTCGGATTAATGGTAATCGTCCATTTACACGAAAGCCCGCAGAAAACGATTTAAAGAGATAAAAATCAGGGTTGTCATCCGGTGGGTTATCGATGGTTGAGTAGTTTGCAATACCGAAATATGTGTCCTCAAAAAAGCGGGAAGCATATATCTCTGACGTTAACCGTAGATCTTTGTTAAAGGCATAAGGCTTATCATACAATAAAGAGAAAGATGCTAAGCCTTTGGTGGAGATAATTGCGCTCAAATTGATGAACCCAAAGAAAGGATAGGTGTCATCTTTATAAATGTACCAATTTGCCACACCACCACCGATTAAACCAAGATCAGAATTGAAGGCAATTGCAGGTAAAAAAGCGAACTCGGTGGAGTCGGTAACAACAGTTTGTGCGTTCGACTGTTGAATGTTAGAGAAACAAAAAAGGGCGATAAAAAATATCGCCCGGAAGTATAAATGGTTATTCGGCAAAATGTTAAATGAATATCCAGGTGACTAATAAATAAACAGGTACCAATATACCTACCGACCAGATCATATATCCACCAAAACTTGGCATTTTTACTCCGTTTTGATCAGCAATTGATTTCACCATGAAATTTGGTGCATTACCAATATAGGTGAGTGCTCCAAAGAATACGGCACCGGCCGAAATTGCTACCAGTGTTTGGGTCATTTCATTCATCAACATTTCGGCATTTCCACCGGCTGCATTAAAGAATACAAGATAGGTTGGAGCATTATCCAAGAAGGCAGATAAAACTCCGGTGATCCAGAAAAACATGGTGTTTATGGGGTCGCCATTACTGTCGAATACCGCGTTATTTATAAATTGAAGTGCTCCCTCGCCATTATTAGCAGCCTTCAACATTGCAATAGGCGCAATAATGGTGATGAATATTCCCGCAAAAAGCTTACCCACTTCTTGAATAGGGAACCAATTAAAGCCATTGGCAGCCCGACTTTCTTTCGATGTAAAATGCCAGCTCACCCAAGTAAGGAAGAGTAGAACTACGTCTCGTATTACATTTTCGATGCGAACATGAACATGATATACCGTAAACTCACCGATTTTTACTAATCCTGAAAAGAGAACGGCTCCTACCACTCCAAGAATTAATAATAAGTTAAACGAACCTTCTAAGCCAAGCGGTTCGCTACCATCATCTTGAGGTGGAGTATTAGTTTCTTTGTTATATAAGTACTTATCCCATGCGTAATAAATGGCCAATAAAATTGTAGCTACAAATGCCATCTCCCAGAAGAGATTGGTGGTAGTCCAGAAAAAGCCTACGCCTTGTAAAAAGCCCAAGAATAGCGGAGGATCACCAAGGGGTGTAAGCGAACCCCCAACGTTTGCCACCAAAAAGATGAAAAAGATTACGATATGCTTTTTTGTATTTCTCCATGCATTTGCTCGCAGAATCGGTCGGATTAAAAGCATTGCTGCACCGGTAGTTCCCATCCAGCTGGCAAGTAACGTACCAATAAGCAAAATTCCGGTGTTCACTTCCGGTGTGCCCTTTAGATATCCTTTAATTCGCACTCCACCGGAAATGGTAAAAAGTGCAAGTAATAGAATAATGAATGGGAAATATTCTAGGAGATACGCATGCAGAACTTCATAAAGTGTTGCTCCAGGACCGAAGGTGAACGTCATTGGAATGACTAACAATAATCCCCAGAAAGCTGAAACTTTCCCAAAATTATGATGCCACCACTCTTCATTGACAAGTGGGAAAATTGCGATGGAAAGAAGGATTCCGGCAAAAGGAATGGTCCAAAGCAGATTTAATCCACTTCCATCGATTCCGTATCCCTCAGCCGCAAGTAATACTTCGGGGGCAAAAGTAATCCCCAACAAAAGAAAAAAGAATTTTAGTGTAAGCGTATATTTTTGTGGCATCTCTAAGAATTTAAGTTTGGAACTCTTATCGGACAGAAAATAGCATAACTCAAGAGCTTTCAAAAAGTAGGTTGTTAGATATTAAAAGAAACCCGATTAAAAGATTGTTAAGCCTAAAAACGTTAATGGAGTTAGTTATGTTAACAGTGCAAGGATAATCAAACAAAATGCACTATGGAACCATTAAAAGAAGAAAAAATTAACGAACACTTAACTAGTTTGAATGGATGGAAATATGAGAATGATTCCATCACTAAAGATTTTAAGTTCAATGACTTTAAAGAAGCACTAGCATTTATAATTCGAGTTGGGTTTGAAGCGGAAGAGTTAGGGCATCATCCGAATCTGTCAAATGTGTACAATCAGGTGAGTATTGCCTTACAAACGCATGATATTGGTAATAAAGTGAGTGAAAAAGATATTGAACTCGCACAGAAGATCGAGAAGATTTTAGCTTAAAACATTTTCGCTAAGTATATAGCATACTACCTTAGAAAATGTGTATATTTAGGGCTCTCTGTTACTCGGAAAATCCAGAGTAACTGTTTTCAATTAACGGAAACATCCAAAGAAACATTATGAGTAAAAACTATTACGAGTTTACGTACATCGTAAACCCTGTTCTGGAAGAAGAACAAACTAAAGAAGCCGTTGAGCAAATTACTAAGCTTTTCACAGACAACGGCGCAGACATTGAAGAAGTTAACGAGTGGGGATTACGTAAGTTTGCTTACGAAATCGACAAAAAAAACAGCGGATACTATGTGAATATGTATCTGGAAGCTCCCGCCGAGGCCATCCCTGTTGTTGAGCGTTTTTTACGTATCGAAGACAACTACATGCGTTACCTAACTCTAAAGTATGATGCAAAAATGTTGCGTCACCGCGAGTTGGTTAAGAAAAATGCAGTGCCTGATGTATTTGAGGTTGCTGAAGAAGAAACAGAAGGGTAATCGCAACATAAAAGGAAATTTCTCATGATTAAGAATCCATCACACCCAAAGAAAAGCGTACGCAAAGTTAAGCAGTGTAAATTTACTCAGGCTGGCTTAGAGTATATCGACTACAAAGACGTAGACACACTACAACGTTTCACCAACGACCAAGGAAAAATTCTTCCACGTCGTGTTACCGGAACCAGCGCTAAACACCAACGTCAGCTAACAAGAGCTATCAAACGTGCACGTTTCTTAGCATTGATGCCATACGTAGCAGAAAACTTACGCTAATAGTTAGGGAGTAATACAATGAAAGTTATTTTAAAAGAAGACATCGATAAATTAGGTAGTGCCGGTGATCTTGTAGCTGTGAAAGACGGTTACGGACGTAATTACCTTATTCCACAGAAAAAAGCAGTTCTAGCAACTAAAGGAGCTATTGCTGAGTTAGAGCTCATGAAAAAGAGAGCGGCTATCCAAGCAGAATTAACGGTAAAGGAAGCAAAAGACTTAGCCAAAATTCTGGAAGCTACCTCGCTTACTATTTCTGTTACTACCGGTGAAGATGATAAAATTCACGGTACCGTAACTAACGTACAAATTGCTGAAGCACTTCAGGAAAGAGATATTATGGTAGATCGCCGCGATATTTCTATCGATTCTGATGTAAAAGTACTGGGCGAATATACAGCCACAGTAAGTTTGCTTGGCGATTTGAAACCGCAGGTGAAATTCTGGGTAGTTAAAGAAGACTAACCCGCTCATCGGTTTGCACGAATGATGAGGAATAGCAATTTGTTACAATTTTGTTATTTCATTGGCTTTGAAAGCCAAGGTAAGCCTCTTATCATTCACTAACGCTTTGATAAACCAGCAAGCAACCCCGATGAAAAATATTTCAACACGTTTAATGGGGATCATCATTTTGATGTTATCCCCATTTTTTTTGTTCGCCCAAATACCTGACCCTGTAAAATTTGAAGTGGTTGACGCTCCAAAAGAGGTTTTAGCCGGCGAAGTTTACACGATCAAGATCGATGCTTCTATTGAAGGGGAGTGGCATTTATACTCGGTGTTAAACGATCCTGACGCCGGACCATATCCAACCGCATTCTCAGCAAAATCTCCAAACTTTATAATTGCTGATGAAGTCAATGAATCTAAAGCCGATATCGAATTTGACCCTAATTTTGAAGCTGAATTAGGTTGGCATTCCACCTTTGCGAAATTTGAAGTTCCGATTGCCGTAAAAACTGAAATGGAGGGTTCTCAAACGCTTGACATTGAGGTGTTTTACCAAGTTTGTGATGACCGTGTTTGTCTACCGCCTACAAGAAAATCCATTATCGCTACGGTTGAGGTAATCGGCGTCTCCGATGCACCGGTTGAAGCGGCAATTGGCGGTGCTGATTCTGAAGCTACAGTTTCTTCAGGCAGTTCCGATTTAGGAAAAGATGGGATTTTCTCTTTTCTATGGATTGCTATTCTTGCTGGATTTGCGGCGCTACTAACGCCTTGCGTTTTTCCGATGATTCCGCTTACGGTATCCTATTTTTCAAAACAAAACGATGATAAAAAAGGAGTTGGGCAGGCTATCATTTTCGGGATTGCCATTGTTGTTACTTTCACTCTGATCGGCTTTTTATTAGCAGCGATCTTTGGAGCTTCAGCGGCACAAAACTTTGCTTCCGATCCATTCATAAACACATTTATTGCAGTTGTATTAGTAGCTTTTGGGTTAAGTTTATTAGGGATGTACGAGCTTCAATTGCCCCATCAGCTTACAAACTTTTTAAATCGGAAAAGCAACGAAAGCAGCGGTCTCATGGGCATTTTATTTATGGCCATGACGATATCAGCGGTCTCGTTTTCTTGTACTGCCCCCTTTGTTGGTGCAGTATTTGCTGCCACAGCCGGAGGCGAATGGTTTTATCCGATCATCGGTATGATTGGTTTTTCGGCGGCATTCGCAAGTCCGTTTGTGTTATTCGCTATGTTTCCACAATGGCTCGAATCCTTACCCAAAAGTGGTTCATGGATGAATGTTGTAAAAGTATTGCTCGGATTTATTGAATTGGCAGCTGCCATCAAATTCTTCTCGAACGTAGATTTAGTACTGGGTTGGGGACTAATAAGTCGACCATTCGCCATCGCACTCTGGATTGCAATATTTTTAATTGCAGGACTTTACTTATTAGGAGTATTTGTACTCAAGCATGAGAAAAAGCCGGAATATATTTCTACGGGGAGATTGTTGCTGGCTATGCCCTTTCTGATGTTCAGTTTCTATCTGATTCCTGGGTTGATGGGCGCCTCGTTGGGGATTTGGGATAGTTGGTTGCCTCCGAAAATGCAGACGGATGTGAGCGTTGTCGGAACCATTGCGGCTATGGGGGGAACCGGAAATGTTACCGCTGATGATGGCTGGGAATCGGATTATGAAGCTGCCATTGAAGAAGCAAAATCGGAAGGAATTCCTGTTTTCATCGACTTTACCGGCTATACGTGCACGAATTGCAGAGCGATGGAATCGAATGTGTTTCCATTGGCCGAAGTTCGCGAGCGCTTTGATCAAATGAAGTTGGTTAAACTCTACACCGATGGCGGTGCAGATGCTCAAAAGAATCAGCAACTACAGTTTTCGCTAACGGGTAATGTAGCACTGCCAACATATGTGATTTTAGACCCATCCAACGAGCAAGTGATTGCTCAAGAGTTGGGTTACATCGCTTCCGAAAAATTTGTATCCTTTTTGGATAAAGGACTCAACACTTTTAATTCGAAATAAGCCGATAATACCGCTACCATCATTCATCAATGCTTAACGCAATCAATTATCGATTGCCGAACGTGATTAGCACCAATGAGAAATCGGGTAGCTCTACTTTTTATAGGTTTTATATGCTGTGCTTCGTCGAGTTTGGTTTATAGCCAATCGTTGCTTTACGAATCGTTCGATGTCCCTATTCCAGCTTCCGATACCACGTTTTATTTAGATCATTGGTTGGATGAATATTCCATACAAGTAAAAACGCTACCTGATAGTATCGATATTATAAACTGGGAATATCAGCAAGATACCGGTTCACTTTTTTTGCCACTTATTGATTCTACCCTATCTAAAGGGCAAAAAGCACTCTCAATTTATTATCAGCGATTTTCTACGAGTTTGGAAAGAGTGTATCAACTAAATCAGATAAAAGAATACATACAGGAAGTTGAGAACACTGACTCTTTGCGTCAAAGCACATTCGTGGAAGATAGCCGATATACTTCCGAAATCGAACAATCAGGGAGTTTAAGCAGGGGAATTATTGTGGGGTCGAATCAGGATTTTGCCCTTGAAAGCGGACTTCAGTTTCAATTAGCTGGAAAGTTAACCGAGAAAATCACCCTTGATGCTGTTTTAACTGATCAAAGTATTCCATTTCAACCGGATGGTACCACACAAAGTATTCGAGAATTTGATCGGGTATTGATTCGATTGCATTCCGAGCAAGCGCAACTAGAAATGGGAGATGTAGATGTCAGTTTATCAAATACCATATTTGGCCAATTAAACCGGCGTTTACAAGGGGCTTCCGGTGAATACTCCGGGGAACAGAATAATTCAAAATTTGCAGTTTCTTCGGTGCGAGGTACATTTTCCTCTCAACAATTCTTAGGCATTGAAGGAGTTCGGGGTCCATATCGGCTGACGGGGAGAAATAACGAACCATTTGTAATTATACTTGCAGGTACTGAACGGGTTTTTATAAACGGACAGCTAGTTCAACGAGGAGAGGAAAATGAGTACATCATCGATTATGGTTTGGGTGAGATTTACTTCACCGATCAGGTTTTTATCAAAGATGAAACCCGAATTTTTGTAGAATACGAATATGTTGATCAGGAATTCAGTCGAACGCTGATTGCAGGCGAGGCCAATCAAAAACTCTGGAATAATAAATTCGAACTGGGTGTCAGCGTTATCCGCATGGCAGACGGTAATGACTTACTTTCCCAACAAAGCTTATCCGCAGAAGATATTGACATACTCGAATCGGTGGGTGATCAAACTGAAAATGCTATAGTGTCCGGTATTGTCAGTAATCCAGAGGAAGATGAATTCAATATTCGATATGCATTGATTGATACCGTTTTTCAAGGTCAAAACTATCAGATTTTTAAGAATATTCCCGGTTCGGCTTCTTCAAATATAGCAGTTCGTTTTTCTAACGTAGGTCAGGGCAATGGTTCTTATGTTCGGGTAGGAAATGTGCTAAATGGATTACTGTATGAATGGCGAGGTCCCGGGAGTGGAAGCTATGAACCTTTTCGAAACTTGCCGGCACCGGAAAAACATCAGATGGTTTCAATAACCGGAGCACATCAAATAACAGAAAGGCTTTCCTGGTATGGAGAAGTCGCACTTAGCGATGTGGATCAAAATCGATTCTCCACTTTAGATGATAATGACAACGCAGATGTTGCCTTTATTGGCGGACTTTCAGCTGAAGAATTAGAAATAGGAACGGTTTCCTTAGATGTCAATTATCAACATCGCCAGAGTGGTGAAAACTTTAAGTCCTTCGAACGAACCAGAGAAATAGAGTTCGACCGTAGGTGGAATATCAGCGAAACCGATATTAATGGCGAGAAAATGGATGAATTTCGGGTTGCGGTACAATTTGGAGAAAAATCAAAAGCGGATGCAGAAATTGGAAGATTGATGCTACCGGGACAGCAAAGTTTGAGACAATCTGCAGGTGTAGTCTCAGAAATCGTTTCATCTACGTACATCAATTATAAACAAGAATATGCCAGAACAAATTTAGAAGCAACGGGAATGGAGGATTCCTGGTTAAAACAAATCTCAATTATTCGAACAGATATTTCTAAAACTATTAGTGGATCGATAAATGTAGAGCATGAGGATAAACAAAATCGAAGGAAAGAAGGGGAGTTATCAAATAATTCATTTCGGTTTATTGAGGTGATCCCCGGAATCGAAGTTCGAGTAAACTCGGCGGTGATAAAAGCTGGAATTGGATTCCGTGAAGAAAATATCGTACAAAATGGCTCATTTATAAAAGCATATGACGCCGTTGAACAACTATATGGGCTCGAATGGGAATACGGAACACTTTTGAGCACCGAAAATACCATCCGCCTTAGAAATAAAAAAACTTCGGAAACGCTGAAAGATCAAGGAGTGGGTAACTCCAATGCGTTGTTGATCAGTTCAGAAAATCAGTTAGAAACTGAGAGTTTAAGTTTGAGGTCAAGATATTCAGTAAATACCCAGCGGCAATCAATTGTACAGGAATCTTATTTTGAGGTTGGTCCGGAGCTAGGACAATATGTTTGGATAGATGGAAATGAAAATGGTATTGAAGAAATCGACGAGTTCTTTCCAGAGCTATCACCAAACGAAGGAACCTATATCCTGCAATATTTGCCTTCGGATGAGTTGGTGCCAAGCACAGAGCTAAGATTTAGAAATGGATTTGAATGGCAACCCTTTTTTGATCGAGAAAATGAATCAGATCAATATCAATTCCTGCAAAGTATTCGCCTAGAAAGCCGGTTTGACGTGCTCGAAAACTCTACGAATCCTAAAGAAAGCGATATATATTTTTTACGCTTCAATACATTTAGAAATGATTCTCTGAGTATACAAGGTAGACTACATTGGTCGAATCGGATCGAATTTCAACCTACAAACCGTTGGGAAAGCTCTTTATTTATAAGCACAACCCGTTCATTGAATCGGAGAAGTTCTGAAACCGTAAAATCTTTTGATCAACAAATAGTTGCTGAGAATCAATATTCCTTAAGTAATAATCAGTCGGTAAGTCTTACGCTTTCATCCGCAATAAAGGAAAATGATAGTGACTTTTTATTGCAGCGTAATTTCAATATAAAAGAATGGGAAGTAGAACCCGGTTATCGTTTTCGTTATTCAAGATCCTTACAATTTGGGATAAGAGGCGGTTATTCATCCAAAGTTAATCGAATAAATTCAGTGACTTCAGTGAATTCCAAATTATATCGCGCAGTATTTACAATACGGGCTTTTTTATTTGATCGAGTACAATTTGGGAGTAATACCGAATTTCGAAACGCTACACTAACCGGCGAAACAAATACTTTTACAAATTTCGAGCTAACCGAAGGAACCGGGGTAGGGAATCATTTTATTTGGAGCATAAATGCCAGTTATCGGGTAAGTAATTTGGTACGTGTTACATTTAATTATGATGGTCGTACGGTTGCCCGGCGCCCGGATATACACACTCTAAAGCTGGTTGTAAGCGCTATTTTCTAAGTATTTAGTTTGTTTGAAAAAAGCAATGTGAAAAATGAATGAAAAAAGGGCTAATTATTACCATAAAGTTCACTTTTTAAGCCTTTTCGCGTTTTGACATTTATTTCAAAATGGCATATCCTTTCGCTTCACTAATCTTAGATACTAACATTTAAAATATTCGGAGTGAACATGACATCGTCGATTGCTCTCTTTCTATTACAAGCCCCAGCCAATGAAGGCTTTTTTAACCTAATTGTTGAGAAATTTAACGAAGGTAATGATGGTGGCTGGATGTGGCCAGTACTTATTACTTTGATTTTGGGTCTTGCAATATTTCTTGAAAGAATTATTACCCTTAACCTTGCTGACATCAATACACGGAAGTTTATTGTTAACGTTCAGGAAGCTCTTCAGGAAGGCGGCGTTGAAGCTGCAGAACAACTTTGTGCACAAACTCGTGGACCGGTTGCCTCTGTATTTCAAGCTGGTTTAATGCGTTCACACGAAGGAATTGATGCCGCAGAAAAAGCTATTGCGGCTTACGGCTCTATCGAAATGAGCTTCCTTGAAAGAGGACTTGTTTGGCTTTCATTATTCATCGCAATTGCTCCACTATTTGGATTCCTTGGAACGGTAGTTGGTATGATCGAGGCCTTCGATGATATCCAAGCTGCTTCTGATATCTCTCCATCTATTGTAGCCGGTGGTATTAAAACGGCACTTTTAACAACTGCTGGTGGTTTGATAGCAGGTATTATTCTTCAAATCGGTTACAACTATTGTGTTTCTAAAATCGACCGTTTGATTGCCGAGATGGAAGAAAGCTCAATCACTCTTATCGATTCTATTATTTTATTACAAGAAGGTAAGCCGCTTGTTCCTGCAGTAGAAGCTGCAACCGACTCAGAAACTGAATAATTAACCCCCAAACGGAGAAGCTTTATGGAAAGCAGTGTAATTGTACAAATAGCCGTTATTGGAGCCATGGGTTTAATTGGGTTGGGCGTTGCCTCGATGATTATATCGGGCATTAAAAGTCTTGCACAAGGAAAACAGGATGTAAAACGTATTGTTATCATGGCTGTGCCCTTCGTCATCTTTGGTATTGCTTACGGCGTTTTAGGTGATATACCTAAAGCCGGAGTATTAACCACAATGTCGATGATGGGAATCATGGTTGTTTCTGTGATTTTCACCGGCCTACGCGGCACTTTTAAATTTTAAAACCGGAGCATTTCTATGCTATTAAAAAAGAAAAAAAGAGAAGGAGCGGAAATAAATGGTTCGTCGATGGCAGACATCGCCTTCCTGCTGCTCATTTTCTTCCTGGTTACCACCACAATTAATGTGGATACCGGGATTGGGATGGTATTGCCTCCGCCATTAGACGAAGAGGTTGATCCACCACCCATTCGTGAACGTAATCAGATGAACATTCTGGTAAACGCACAAGGACTTATTCTTATGGATGAGCAACCAACCGCAATTACCGAAGTTCGTGAGAAACTAAAAGAGTTTATCGATAACCCTAATAACGATGAAACTCTTGCAGTATCACCTGAAGCAGCGATTGTTTCACTCAAAACTCAGAAAGAAACTCCTTACCGAATTTACATTGATATGTTGGATGAGGTAATGGGCGCATACAAAGAGTTACGTGATGCAGCCTCGCGAGCAAACTATGGTGTAGAATTTGATCGACTTCAGCCGGAATCAGCTCAGCGTGAGCAAATTCAGGATATGTATCCTAAGAAAATTTCAATCGCAGCGGAGGAAGGATAATGGCAGGTCATTTTAAAAAGAAACAAGCAGGAAGTAAGCAAGAAATCCCTACTTCAGCCATGCCTGATGTAGTATTCATGCTTCTGTTCTTCTTCATGGTAACCACCGTACTCCGGGAAGTTACCTTGAAAGTGAAACTTGATTTAACGCAAGCTACTCACATCGAGAAAATCGAAGAAAAACGATTAGTGTCTTACATCTATATGGGGCCTGAGCGTTTACCGGGAAATGAACTTGGTGAAGATAAAGTGCAAATCGACGATGCAATCGTAGATGATATCGGAGCAATTCGTAATCTCATGTACGATAAACTGTTAGAAGAGCCAAGGTTGATTGTTTCCCTTCGAGTGGATCAGAATTCTCAATTCGAATTACTGTCGGATGTTCAAAAAGAACTTCAACAGGCAGGTACTTTCCGAATTAACTATTCTACCAAACGCGAAGAGTAGTTACTCTCGATACACATATTCAGGCATCTGCGTATTACGTGGATGCCTTTTTTAATTTATACCACTTATGAGCACAACATTTACACCCATTCAGGAAATAGGCCGCGAAAAATTAATTGAAAAGCTAAAAGCTTATAAAGGTGCAGAAGTTTCCAATGTGTTATACGGCACAGGTGATGATGCCGCTGTATTCAAATCATCGCCGGGAACTCTACAATTGATTAGCTCAGATTCATTTGTTGAAGGAGCAGATTTTGACCCAACCTACATGCCATTTACTCATTTCGGGTACAAAATGGTAACTGCGGTTGTTTCGGATATCATTGCCATGAATGGAGAGCCTAAAGGATTATTAGTTAATCTCGCACTACCAAATCGACTGTCAGTAGAAATGATCGACCAGCTGTATGAGGGAATTGATCGGGCGTGTAAGCAATTTGGAGTGGCTATTTTAGGCGGTGACTTGACCGGGAATCATCAAAATGCAGTGTTTTCACTTACAGTTTATGGAGAAGTTAAAGAAGAAGAACTCGTAACACGTGCAAATGCTAAACAAGGAGATGCCATTTGTGTAACCGGTGATGTAGGTGCTGCTGTGGCCGGACTTAGAATTTTAATGCGCGAAAAGAAATTTTGGCAGGAACATGGCGATCAGCATGCACAACCTGATTTAGGTGATTATAAATTCGTAGTTGAAAGACAATTGCTTCCCGTTGCTAGGTTGGATGTCATAAAAACTTTACGAGCGCATGATGTTATACCTACTGCAATGATTGATTTGAGCAAAGGTATTATCAAAGAGGTAACAAGTTTATGCCGACAATCTAATTTAGGGGCACATTTGTATCAAGCTGCAGTGCCGGTGGCGGTAGAAACCCGACAAGTTGCCGACGAAATGGAAGAAGACGTTGATAAATATGCTTTATTCGGAGGCGAAGATTATGAACTGATTTTCACCCTGCCCGAGAAAGAAGTAGACAAGTTCATTAAACATTTTAACGATTTTTCTGTGATTGGGCGAATGACACCCAAAGAAGATGGGTTAATATTGCAGACGGCCGAGGGAGACCTGATTGGATTTGATGAATTGTCATAGCAGATTTAGTGGCACGTTTTTTGCCAATCGAATGTTCCTTGAATCCCGCAAAAATTAAAAGCGGGATTGTCTATATTGGAAAAAAAACTTAGAGATCATTTTAATGGCTGATAACAAGCCCAACAAGAAAAAAACTATAAAGCCGCCTACTGGTGGTGGCAACAAACCCGGTAGCCCAAAGTTTCCAACCTGGGGTTTTCTGGTTATTATCCTGTTTTTAATATTTGTTCAGTTTTTGTTTTTAAATCCTGAGCCCGGTAATGGTATCAAATACAGCGAATTTTTGTCGGACGTTAAGAATGGCTATGTAGAAGAAATCATTATCAAAAATGGCGTTGATATTTTTGGCAAGTATAATGACAAAGCCATAAGTGATGGTATAATAACGCCCCCCGCCGAATCAGATAATCCACTCAATATTCCATCGGCATCAGGAGAAGAGTTTAGAGCTTTTGTAACCACCATGCTTCCGGGAGATGACATCCGCCCAATTTTAGATGAGTATAATGTAGAATATGAAGTACGCATCGAAGAAGACTGGTTCAGTGGCGTATTCATGTGGTTGATTATGATTGCACTTGCCATCGGATTCTGGGTGTTTATTTTCAGAAGAATGAATCCCGGACAACAAGTGCTCAATATTGGGAAGAACAAAGCCTCGTTGTATGATCAACAAACTGACACAAAAGTAACTTTTAAAGACGTTGCCGGTTTAGATGAAGCAAAAGAAGAAGTAAAAGAGATTGTTGAATTTTTAAAGAATCCCGGCAAATTCACCAAACTTGGTGGTAAGATTCCTAAAGGTGCACTTTTAGTTGGATCTCCCGGTACCGGTAAAACATTACTTGCAAAAGCTGTTGCCGGTGAGGCTGCCGTACCATTTTTCTCACTTTCCGGTTCGGATTTCGTGGAAATGTTTGTAGGTGTGGGTGCGGCACGTGTTCGTGATCTATTCAAGCAAGCGAAAGAAAAAGCGCCATGTATCATCTTTATTGATGAGATTGATGCCATTGGACGTTCTCGAGGCCGTGGTCAAATGCCAGGTGCTAACGATGAGCGCGAGAACACCTTAAACTCTTTATTAGTAGAAATGGATGGTTTTGCTACGGATTCAGGCGTAATCATTCTAGCAGCAACCAATCGTCCAGATGTTTTGGACAATGCGTTATTACGTCCCGGACGTTTTGATCGACAAATTTCTATCGACAAACCGGATATAGTTGGGCGAAAAGCAATCTTTAAAGTGCATCTTGAGCCACTAACACTCTCGAAAGATGTTGACGTGAAAAAACTTGCTGCGGCTACACCGGGCTTTGCCGGCGCAGAAATCGCGAATGTTTGTAATGAAGCCGCTTTAATTGCTGCTCGTAGCGACAAAGACTCCGTTGACATGGATGATTTCCACGATGCGATTGATCGTGTTATTGGTGGTCTTGAGAAAAAGAATAAAATTATCTCGCCAGAAGAAAAAGAGATCGTGGCGTATCATGAAGCAGGTCACGCAGTGGCAGGTTGGTACCTAGAACATGCAGATCCATTGGTTAAGGTTTCTATTGTTCCTCGTGGAATTGCTGCGTTGGGATATGCACAGTATTTACCAAAAGAACAGTACTTACACCAAACCGATCAGTTGTTAGATGAAATGTGTATGGCATTAGGTGGTAGAGCCGCCGAGCAAATCATCTTTGGCAAAATTTCCACCGGTGCGTTGAGTGATTTGGAAAGAATCACCAAAATGGCATACAGCATTGTTACCGTGTATGGAATGAATGATCGCATTGGTAATATATCGTTTTACGATTCCAAGCAGAACGATTACAACTTTAATAAGCCTTATTCGGAAGACACAGCAAAGATCATCGACGAAGAAGTAAAAAAGATAGTGGATGGTGCGTATCAGCGAACTATCGAGTTACTAACCGAGAAGAAAGAGCAGCTTGAGATTCTTGCTAAAGAATTGCTCGATAAAGAGATTATTTTCCAGTCTGATCTTGAAAAATTAATCGGTAAGCGCCCATTTGATAAGCCAACAAATTATGAGGCCTACACAAATGGGGAAGCGTCAAATGATGATGACGAATCTACTACCGAAGAGGAAAAAGGTAGCGATGAAAATGAAGATAATACCGATGAAAATATTAGCGCCAATGTTAACACGGTAATATCCGACGATGAAAACGGTGCGGAAGAAACAAGCGATGAAGACGCTAAAAAGCCCGATTCTTCTAGCTCTTAACATTGAGGTAATGCTTGGATAACTTTCGGGTAACTATCCGATAACAGAAGCATAAACAGCAGGTAACAGTACGGAAAAGAGTGTGACGTAGTTTTGTGCACGATCAAAACGTGAACAAAAAATACACATCAGCACACACTCGTGAACAAAATAAAAATCACTTCCGTACTGATCTTTGCCTTACTAATCACATCAAATCTTTTAGCGCAAAGCTCAGCCAAAATCACCGGAACTGTAGTAGACAGTGAAACCGGTGAAACCTTGATCGGTGTTAACGTTGTAATCGACGGTACTATTAAAGGTACAGCCACCGATATTGATGGCAGATACACCATCAGAAATGTAGAGCCCGGAACTTACACTCTTGTAGTAAGTTATCTGTCCTTTTCAACCCAACGCATTACTGATGTTGTTGTGGAAGAAGGAGCAACTGTTACTTTAGATGTAGCACTTCAGCCCGAATCTGAATTACTAGACGAAATTGTAGTAACTGCCGATGTAGTACTCAATAACGAAGCAGGGCTTTTACGTCAACGCCAAAAATCTATCGCTTTTTCTGATGCGATTTCAGCGGAATCTATTTCGAAATCCGGATCCGGTGACGCCGCCGGAGCGCTTAAGAAAGTAGTGGGAGCATCGGTTGTTGGGGGAAAATACGTGTACGTTAGAGGTCTTGGTGATCGATACTCTACAGCTCACTTGAATGGATCAGAGCTTCCAAGTGCCGATCCTGACAAAAATGCCTTTCAACTGGATTTGATTCCTAGCAATGTGATTGAAAACATTGTTACCATCAAAACCTTTACCCCTGACAAGCCGGGAAATTTTTCAGGCGGATTGGTAGATGTTACGACAAAAGATTTCCCTGAATCGATGTTGTTTAATATCTCTTCATCGGTTGGTTTCAATACCGAAACTACCTTTAAAGATGGGTTGGGATCAACCAGAAGTAATTCTGAGTTAATTGCCCTTAGTGGAGACATTAGAGAATTACCAACAGCAGTTGAGCAAAATTTAGGCAGTATTCCTCAGCGAGCCGATTCTTTCCTCAAATTCAGAGACGACCATTTAGCAGCTTCAGATACATTAGATCGCGTTAGTAGTGCATTCAATAACGAGATGACTCCTCGTAATATCACTATTCCATTAAACACCGGTTTATCGATGTCGTTAGGAAATGAGTTTCAATTCTTGAACCGTGATTTTGGGTATATCGTAGGCTTTTCTCACAATCGTTCATTTTCATCTTATGAAAATGGAACTGATGGTATATATCAACTTATTGGTAATCTGACACCTGAAACAGAGTTAAATGCTTTAAATAATCTCTCTGATTTCAGAACCCAGGAGAATATCGATTTAGGAGGGTTGGCTTCGCTATCATTCAAAGCAAATCCAAATAATAAAGTGTCGCTTACTTGGGTTCGAACTCAAAGTGGTACAAATGAAGGTCGCGCGCTCAATGGTTTTAGAGAAGAAATCGATCAAGGTGGGTTTGATAGCTATAACTCTACCGTTATTTCTTACACAGAGCGAAAACTAAGTTCATTTCAAGCAAGTGGTAAGCATGTAGCTCCTGCATTAAATAACCTCACTTTCGAATGGAGTGGGACTTTTTCTGAAAACGAATTAGACCAACCTGATATACGATTTTTTGAATATGGAATTCGTACCGCAGACACTACGTATTCGATTTCTACCGGTGCTTACTCACGTCCGCAACGATTTTTCCGAAATATGGATGAATCTAATACCAATTTGATTGCCGACTTAAGTCTTCCTATTCGATTTGGGCAAGGTAATACTATGATTTTAAAAACAGGTGGTTCTTATCTCGAAGGTGATCGAACATTTCGTGAGCGAAGATTTGCTTACGGACAGGATCGTGCAGATTTAAATGATTTTGATGGAAATTTTGATGAATTCTTTGCCTACACCGGGATTGATGATGAGTTAACAGATGCCAACAATACCTTTATTTATTACGGGCATTATATTTTCGATCGTACCAACATCACAAATAATTATGATGGCTCAAAAGAGATAAAAGCCGGATATATGATGGCTGAAATTCCCTTTGGAAGATTCAAGTTTATTGGTGGCGCTCGTTATGAAACCACATTATTAAAGGCTGAAAGCCAAAATATTGAATTAGATGATTCACTTCGAATTGGTGAAATCGATCAGGAAGATTTGTTACCGTCAGCTTCACTAATCTTTAGCCTAAATGAGAATCAAAATTTTAGAATAGCGTATTCAAACACACTGGCAAGACCTAGTTATCGTGAAATTGCGCCATTCTCTGGATTCGATGCCTACGGTGGTTCAATCAATGTAGGAAATATCAATCTCGATCGGACTTTAATTACGAACTACGATGCTCGTTGGGAATATTTCTTAGGTGTTGGTGAGTTAGTAGCGATTAGTGGTTTTTATAAAAATCTCGAGAATCCTATTGAGCGCGTTTTTGATACTCAGCGTGTACGTACAAGAACCTGGCAAAATGTTGAAGAAGCAACCGTTTACGGTGTCGAATTTGAAGTAAGAAAGAACCTTGGTTTCATTACTCCAAAATTTGAATATCTATCACTAGCTACTAATCTAACTTTTGTTCATTCAGAAGTGAATGTGCCAGAAGAAGAGTTATTTACAGCAAGAATCAGTGATCCTGATTTTGAAGATACCCGACCACTTTATGGTCAATCACCCTACATCTTCAATATGGATTTGTCCTATTTAAATCCTGAAATCGATCTTACTGTTGACTTAAATACCAACGTTTTTGGCGATCGACTATCCGATGTTACCCTAGGTGCAAATCCGGATGTATTTGAGCGCGGATATGTAACTACTGATCTAATCATATCTAAAGGTTTTGCCAATAATTTCAGTGCCAAGCTATCACTAAAGAACTTATTAGATCCTGAGATTAAGAATTCATCAGAATTGAATGGAGAAGAATATGTGTATCAGTCTTTCAACCGAGGCCGATCCATTTCATTGAGTATATCCTATAAACTCTAAAACAATCAAAAACCAAACAACAACCAACACTATGCTTAAAAGATACATTCTTACTTTATTCTGCATCGCGTTTTCTGTTTCTGCTTTTGCGCAAACGGTAAACGTAACTAATGCAGACTTCATGGCAGATACCGATTACTACTGGACTGCTGACAACACTTATATTTTGGATGACTTGGTATTCATCAAGCCGGGTTCGCGCTTATTCATCGAGCCGGGAACATTGATTCAGGGTAACACTGGTGATGGTAACGATGCTACCGGTCTTGTAATCACTCGTGGTGCTAAGATCTACGCCGAAGGTACTCCATCGAATCCAATCGTTTTCACTTCTATTGCCGATCAAAGAGACGGCACGGCGAACTCTTCGCTTCGCGGATTGTGGGGTGGAGTAGTAATCCTGGGTGCAGCCTCAACCAATAACGCTACCGCAGGTGGCGTGAAGTTGGTAGAAGGAGTGGATCAGATTGCCAATCCTGTAGCTCTTGCTGAGTACGGTGGAGACAACGACGCTGACGATTCCGGTGTAATCCGCTATGTATCTATCCGTCACACCGGTATTCAGGTAGGTGATGTTGATGGAAACGAGATTCAAGGTCTTACTTTAGGTGGCGTTGGTTCTGGAACTACTATTGAGTACATAGAATCGTTTGCCTCCAACGATGATGGATTTGAGTTCTTTGGTGGAACTGTAAACACGAAGTTCTTAGTGTCTGCTTTTAACACCGATGATGCTTTCGATTGGGATGAAGGATTCCGTGGGAAAGGTCAGTTCTGGTTTGCCATTCAGGATAACGGCGTAGCAGATGGTTACGGTCGTGCTGCAGAGCAGGATGGAGCTACTGGTGATGAGAACACCACTCCGTTTGCCAAGCCGGTAGTATCGAATGTTACCTACTTGGGCGCTGGTTTAGATGCCGGAGCGAATGCCGGTGATGGTTCGCAATTACTTCTTTTCCGTGATAACACAGGTGGAGAGTACTACAACTCAATCTTCGGCGACCACGCCGGGTTAGGAATTACGATTGAAGCAGCGGGTAAAGTAGCCAACTTTGATTCTAAGACTCGTTTAGCCGAAGGTGATCTGAAGTTAATGAACAACCTATGGTGGGGCTTTGGAGCCGGTAACACGATTGCAGAATTCGCTGGTGGCGAAGATCAGGGGCATACTCGTGATTACCTCAGCAATGCCGCTAACGGTAACATGGTTGCTGATCCACAGTTTGCTGCAATTGGCCGTACAGATGGAGGAAATGGACTAAATCCTGTTCCTGCTACCGATGGTCCTGCTTTTACAATGGATAGAATGATGATGGAAGATCCATTCTTCACCAATGTACCTTTTGTAGGCGCATTCGGTTCTGAAAACTGGTTACGTGGTTGGACTGCACTCGAAGAGCACGGATATTTAGCAGCTGCATCAGCAAAAACCACTGTAACGGTTGCTAACGCTGACTTTGTTGAAAATACCGATTACTACTGGACTGCTGACAACACTTATATTTTGGATGACTTGGTGTTCATCAAGCCGGGTTCGCGCTTATTCATTGAGCCGGGAACATTGATTCAGGGTAACACCGGTGATGGTAACGACGCTACCGGCCTTGTAATCACACGTGGTGCTAAGATCTACGCTGAAGGTACCCCATCGAATCCAATCGTATTCACTTCTATTGCCGATCAAAGAGATGGTACGGCGAACTCTTCACTTCGCGGATTGTGGGGTGGAGTTGTAATCCTGGGTTCAGCTTCAACCAATAACGCTACCGCAGGTGGTGTGAAGTTGGTGGAAGGTGTGGATCAGATTGCCAATCCTGTAGCTCTTGCTGAGTACGGTGGAGACAACGACGCTGATGATTCCGGAGTATTCCGATACGTATCTATTCGTCACACCGGTATTCAAGTAGGTGATATTGATGGAAACGAGATTCAGGGTCTTACTTTAGGTGGCGTTGGTTCTGGAACTACTATTGAGTACGTAGAATCATTTGCCTCCAACGATGATGGATTTGAGTTTTTTGGTGGAACTGTAAACACGAAGTTCTTAGTGTCGGCTTTCAACACCGATGATGCTTTCGATTGGGATGAAGGATTCCGCGGGAAAGGTCAGTTCTGGTTTGCCATTCAAGATAACGGCGTAGCAGATGGTTACGGTCGTGCTGCAGAGCAGGATGGAGCCACTGGTGATGAGAACACCACTCCGTTTGCCAAGCCGGTAGTATCGAATGTTACTTACTTGGGCGCTGGCTTAGATGCCGGAGCGAATGCCGGTGACGGTTCGCAGTTACTTCTTTTCCGTGATAACACAGGTGGAGAGTACTACAACTCAATCTTTGGCGACCACGCCGGGTTAGGTATAACGATTGAAGCAGCGGGTAAAGTAGCCAACTTTGATTCTAAGACTCGTTTAGCCGAAGGTGATCTGAAGTTGATGAACAACCTGTGGTGGGGCTTTGGTGCCGGTAACACGATTGCAGAATTCGCTGGTGGCGCAGATCAGGCGCATACTCGTGACTACCTCAGCAATGCCGCTAACGGTAATATGGTTGCTGATCCAGAATTAAACGGTATTGACCGTAGTGATGCAGGTATGGCTTTAGATCCTCGTCCAAATCTTAATGGTATGGCTTACAGAATGGCTCTAAAAGATATGAGTGGCGATGATTTCTTTACTGCTACTAACTACGCAGGAGCATTTGGCCCAAGTTTATGGATTGCCGGATGGACTGCTCTTGAAGAACATGGATATTTACGTGATGGCGGAGTAATCAGCCCGGTAGAAGATGTGTTTGAGCGTCCGGTTGCGATTTCTTTAGACCAAAACTATCCAAACCCATTCAACCCATCTACTAACATTTCTTTTGCATTACCATCTACACAGAAGGTAACCTTGAAAGTGTACGATATGCTAGGACGTGAAGTAGCTACTTTGATCAACAACCAAACTGTTTCTGCAGGCCAGCAAACAGTGAGTTTTGATGCATCCGGCTTGTCTTCCGGTGTGTACATCTACCAATTAGTAGGTGCGAATGCATCGATCACAAAGCGTATGACATTGATCAAGTAAGAAGAATCTACTCGAAGAAACGTCTCACAATATGTGAGGTGTGCTGATCACAAGGGGAGCTCCAGGGAACTGGGGCTCCTCTTTTTTTTATGTAATATTTTATTTCGCTCGAACGATGAGTGCTTGCTTAGGATTTATAATCGGTAGAAATCATTAGATTTCGTGCCCTAACTCATTGGGCTGTAATTCACTAAGTAATATTATTTTGGTATTTGTAACACGACAAGCACACTTTAATGCGGCTCATAGGCTGCATAACCCCGACAAGAGCGACGAATGGAATGCATCCACATTTGGTAAATGCAATTATCCCAATTGGCATGGCCACAATTATGTGATAAAGGTGACGGTTGCCGGTCTTCCGGATCCTGAAACCGGCTATGTGATCGATTTAGGGAAGCTAAAGCAAATCATGAAAGATCAAATTTTGGATCCCTGTGATCATCGGAACCTAAATATCGACGTTCCTTTTTTGAAAGGAATCATCCCGACTTCAGAAAATTTGGTAATAGCGTTTTACAATCAATTGAAAGAACAGGTGGAAGCTGTTGCCTCAGAAGGGAGTGTGCTTTACTCGGTAGAATTATTCGAAACCGAACGAAACATAGCCGAATATTGTCCTTTCAGGCAGATTGATATTAAATAACCGACTATCTCAAGAGCTATGATTTCAAACCAAGTGCGTAGATTTTACGATCCTACATTTACTATTACCCCAGAGTACAAAGAGTCATTACCGGATTTACAAAACGGTCCGGCTTCGTTAATTGAAGGAGCCAATGTTCCAATTCAACAGGTAGGAATTTCTAACTTCCGTTTACCGCTAAGATTTAAAACCAGAGATGGTAAACCCATCACGCTAGAAACCTCCGTGGATGGCTATGTAAGTTTGGATGCCGGCAAAAAGGGTATCAACATGAGCCGAATCATGCGCACCTTCTATAATTTCAAGGATGAGGTGTTTTCTTTGGATATGCTGGAAAGAGTTCTCCAAGCTTACAAAGAAGATCTTGAATCACAGGAGTCTTTTCTAAGATTATCATTTTCTTACCCTATGATTATGGAAAGCCTTCGATCGGACATGGAAGGGTATCAGTATTACGAAGTTTCTTTTGAGGGTCACTTAGACAACTACGATCGTTATCACAAGCATATGCACTTGAAGTTTGTTTATAGCAGTGCTTGCCCGTGTTCGTATGAATTAGCCGAGCATGCGCGTGAAAACCGTGAAGTTGCAGCTATTCCTCATAGTCAGCGCAGCGAAGCCGAAGTTACCGTTGCTTTGCGTGATGAATTTTTTGTAGAGGATTTGGTTCAGGTTTGTCGTGAAGCGCTCAAAACAGAAACTCAAGTGATGGTTAAGCGCGAGGATGAGCAGGCATTTGCAGAGCTCAATGGCGCATATCAGAAATTTGTGGAAGATGCCGCTCGATTACTTTACGAAGAGCTGGATAGTTATAATAGCATCCGGGATTTTGTGGTTAGATGTGCGCACTTAGAAAGCTTGCACAGCCACGATGCTGTTAGCCGAATTTGCAAAGGTGTACCCAACGGATTGAGATAAACGAGAGAGTAACTCAATCTAAGATTAGTGAATAAGGAAGGCTGAGTGAAAACTCAGCCTTTTTTTGTTTGGGTGTGTTTAGCAAAAATCCATGAAGTGTCATTCCTGCGCAGCAAACATTCCGAAGTTTTAACACAGCTTTGGCAGGAATCTGAGGTTGTGAAAAGCTGATCTACTTAAATATAGCTTTAGATTCCCACCTTCGTGGGAATGACTTTGATTAGAATCCATCAGCCGTGCATTTGCTCGACAGATGAGTAAGATCAAATTAAAAGTGAAATAGGAGGGGTACAACAAGTGTTAGTCTAGTCTAATTGATTATAAAATTTCTTAGTCTAGTATATTTCATTTTATTAGATTAAAAGGATCTATATTCCAACCAGTTAGACTATGTCGATTTCGAAAAACCATATACTGCCATTATTACCCCCTGACGAGCAAACTTACCCGGCTTTAACGCTGTTAACAGATGCTTATCTGGCAATTGGAGAATTAAAGGGGAGATTAATTAGTGATGTGATAAATCCAAGTCTAATCGTTGGGCCACTGCTTAATAAGGAAGCAGTAGCAAGTGCAAAAATAGAAGGGACTCAAACTACTGTAGAAGAGGTGTTAAAATATGAAGCCCAAAACAAAGCCAAGGAAAATCCCGATATCAAAGAAGTATTGAATTACCGTAGAGCCATATTTCAGTCAATCGAACTTCTACATGAAAAGCCAATTGGTGAAAATTTAATAAAAACACTCCATCGAACATTATTAACCTCGGTGAGGGGAAGAGAAAAGAGTCCCGGAAATTTTCGAAAGTCACATGTTCATCTGGGTAAGCCAGGTAGTACTATTGAAGATGCTGCATACGTGCCGCCGGTGCTGGGTGAAATTGTGCCACTTATACAGAATTGGGTAAACTACATACATATTAGTGATAACGATTTATTGATAAAGGTTGCTATCAGTCACTATCAGTTTGAGGCAATTCACCCTTTTATGGACGGTAATGGGCGAGTTGGTAGGCTGTTGATTCCAATCATACTATTTGAGCAAGGTTTGATCCCTTACCCTTATTTCTACATAAGTGAGTACTTTGAAGAACATCGTGGAGAATATTATGAAGCCCTACGATTGGTAGATCGGAAAAGAGATTGGAATAGCTGGATCCAATTTTTTTTGGTTGCAATTAAGGAAACGGCAATTAGAATGCAATCGAAAGTTGGAGATATATATGAGCTTTATGGTAGTGTAAAATCACAAAGTATTGAAATGAATTCACAATATGCTCAGGTATTTATGGATCTATTGTTTGAGCGCCCTGTGATCTCCGCAAAAGAGATAATAGAAAAGCTAGAGCAACCTAGTCGTCAAACGCTGTACACTCTTATAGAAAAGTTTGAACAGAAAGAAATTATCAAAGAAATAACCGGAAATAAACGCAATAAAGTATATGCTTTTAGGGCATTAATCGACATTATTAAGTAATTGAAAATTATGAGAGATAGAATTATTGAACAGTTTTCGTCTTAAGAACTAAGCTAAATTATCAGTTTAACATTTCAGCTAAATCAAGTTGATAGTAACTCTACCTATTCGCTTAATTGTCATTCCTGCGCAAGCAGGAATCTGAGGTTGTGAAAAGCTGATGTGTTTAAATATGGCTTTAGATTCCCACCTTCGTGGGAATGACTTTTGAATAGAATTCATCAGTCGTGTGTTCGTCCAACAGATGGTGGGTTGTTCACTCCTCCATCATTTCGACGAAGTCGGGGTGATGGAATTGTTTAAAAGGTATAAGAATAATCCAACTTAAAGTGGAATCCACCAGCCGTGCATTCGCCCGACAGATGGAGAGGTTTTTACTCAGCCATCATTTATACAAATACTAAATGATGATAATGTTATCCTTTAGTTTTATCGTCATTCCTGCGCAGGAAGTATGCCGAAGTTAGAACGCAGGTTTGGCAGGAATCTGAGGTTGTGAAAAGCTGATATGCTTAAATTTAGCTTTAGATTCCCACCTTCGTGGGAATGACTTTGAGATTAGAAATCAACAGTAGTGCATTAATTTGTCAGATGTCCTGTTACCAGTTAAACTGCGAAATACGAGCGGTAAATCGGGTGGTATCACCTTCGTTTACAAACGCTATTCTCCAATTCGGTTCTTCTTGTATCACTTGAATCTGTTCTTTATCGCCATCTCTAGAATACTCGAAAGTGAAGGTTTTATCTCCAATAAGCACATTTTCTAGTCTAGCTTCATCCCAAGAACTTGGCATTTGTGGTTTCAAATAAATCGTTTGTTCCGAGGCCATTGGCTGCACTCCAAAAAACTGCGACACAATCGGAACTGCGTAGCTGTAGATATTCCAGGCTTGGGTCATCATCCCGTAATCCGGAGATACTTCGTACATACTACCGGGCAGAGCATAGCTAAATGTGCGTGTCATACGTTGCAAATAATTTAATGCCTGATCGGGGCGACCATAATTGTTTTCTGCAACCACTTGAACGCCCGTAGGGAGTGTCATAACAGCGCCAGTGTACGAAAAGATTTTACTTCCCTGAAACGACCCATCGTCAGAGCCGGCCGATTCATCCCGATCGATACCCGTTACAAACATCCCAAATGGATTCACAAAATTCTCGGCGGTTTGCAAAGCGATTAGCGCTTTCTCGGGATCGGCAATTCCAACTTCCATAGGGGTGTTTACTACCCAATTATGGTGAACTACAAACGGTCGTTCTTTATCTGATGGATTATCTAAAATTGCCTGTCGCGTTGCTTTTAGTTCTTCTACAGCCCAAGGTTTGTTGAGCGTATCAGCACGAATAATCGCATCGTCAATTAAATGTAATGCTTGTTCATCCGTACCGATAAAGTCAGCGTAGCTGCCGAATTCCTCCGACCAAAACTCTTCATTAATTCGCTTCGCCAATTCGGTTGCTTTCTCGCGGTATGATGCTGCTAGTTCAGGCTTTCCGAGTTCGTCTGCTATATAAGCTGCATCTACAAATGCTTTTTGTGTGTAGGATGCTACATCAATCATTTCGCTGCTTAATCCATGTATTTCCATCATTCCATAGCCATCAGGGAAGAGGTTATTGTTGTCATCATTTTCAGCGAGAAGCCATTCTAATCCGGCTTCAATCGTTGGGAAGTAGCGCTCCAAAAACTCGCGATCACCGTTCCAACGATAGATTTGCCAAATCAGAGTAGCAAATTGTGGAGTTTCGTTAATATTTCCGGGATTAAACACCGCACCATTTGTGCTCATTTCGTGGATGATTCGACCATTGCCATTTACCGCATTCGAAACAGAATCCAACAATTCGATGGTATCATACACTGCTTTGGTTTGCCCAATCATCATATAACCTTGTAAGGCATATTCGCTATCTACGCCAAACCACCAAGGATAATCAGGGATACCGGCACCAATTCCCGAGCCAATTTCAGGTACCGTTCGCACCAACCAATCAGAATTATATTTCAGCCACTCGAAGGTTTCCTGAAGTTCTTTATCCGGGATGGTAAGTTTGGTTTGTTCCTGCAGTTCAACGTATCGATCTCTTTTTGAGATCAGCAACTCATGTGGATTTTCCTTTAACCGTTCAAGTGTTTCAAGAGCTGATTCTTTGTCGGTATATGAACCTGAAATATAAAATCGATGCGTGATCGAAGAATTTGCATCCACTGTCAAATCAAAAGTTTGTGACGCAGCTATCCCTTTGCCCGGATGCGTTGATTCATATGTGGCAGCACTTGTTGGCGTTCCATCAGAGGTATAAGCTGCAAACCATGGGTTTTCGATATCTTTAAAAAGTATGAGGTCATCATGAAGTTCTGCACTATCAGCTGCATCTATCATATTTGTTCTTTCACCGAGCCAAGTTGGGCGCAGATCGGAATAGGCGGTAAACTCAAGCTGTAAGTTAAGCTTGTTGTCTGAGTTATTTTTAAATACATATTCAATGATGATGCCCTCCAAGTCGTTGGGTACGTAATTCCACTGTTGAACCTCTACATCTTTATCAGTGAGATGGTAATCATGTCGGTTCGCGTAGGGATAGTTTGTGAAAGAACTTGCATTATTAAGCATAATCGGATCACTAAAATCGAAGGTCAAGGCAGCACTAATGCCGTCCATCAATTTGATGGGGTGATTCCAGATCCCGCCCATTTCTCCATCAATATGCCAGCCAAGTGGTGGGAATGTTCCATTTTGATGCCCAACCATGTACACTCGGTTCCCGGCGGTGACAAAAGGAGAATCGAGATATTCTGCCTTTCCCGTGATATTGGGAGAATCTTTGGTGATTTCTTCTATTTCTGAAAGGGTGGTGTTGGTACAATTCGCAAATAAAAATGCGAAAGTAAGTAGAGTAAGTAAGGGAGTTTTCATCAGTGCTTAAATTTATTCTTCAACAACTACTGCAAGTTTATCGCCGGCATTAGATACTGCCAAGCGGGTAATTCCTGTAAGTCCGAGCTCACTTAGATCAGCAAATTTTTTCCAACGGTTATCAGAAAAAATATAGAGTTCTGAACCCTTTCCCATGATGATATCATCCGAAGCGGTTAAGGACATATCCGCTGATTCGGGCAATGCATTGGTAATAAAAATTGAAGTCTCATTATCAGGGAAGTAAGCTCGAATTTCGGCTACTTCTTCTTTATTTACGATATGGGCGATGGCATTCTGAGTATTCATTTTGTGAAAAGAACGTCCGGGATTTTCAGCCAGGATTTTCTTCTCACCCGTTTTTGTGTGATGATATTGCAAGGTGGCAGGATCAGTTTCGGTGGCAAGTACAAAACTGAGATAGCTTTCTGAATCGTACCAAGCATAATAACCTACAATACGTTCTGTTTCTAAAATGACAGGATCAGGGCTGCCCGGTGTGATTTTCCAAAACTGCTGAGTGCCATCTTCTCGTAAAATGATGAAAGAGATGTAAACTCCATCTGGAGTTTGAACCGGAGAGTATTCAGAAAAATCTGGTGTATGGTTTAAGAAATTGAGTTTCTCATTCTCGATATCATATAACGCAATGTCGGTTTGCCCATCGCGAGTTGCTGCCATCAGGATTCCAGAATCATCGAGCAAAAAAGAGGGCTGATTATCGTAACCGGGATTGTTGGTTATGTTTTTGGGATTCTCAACCGAATATCCGTCATCCGATTTTATCAAGTCGAAGAGATAAATTTCGGTTCCGGGTTGAGCAATCACAGTGGTGGATAGCATCAATAAGAATAAGATTGTAAAGCGCATAGTTAGTTAGTTGGATGTGGCAGAATCTAGTAAATCAGTGATGAAAATCGAATAATAAAAGAAACTAAATTGGTTTTTGAATTATGACAAAACAGTTTGACTAGCCAAAAATCTAACTTCTTACAATATCGTAACAATAGTCTGCTTATCTTGTGAAACTATTCATTTCTCAATTAAGGACTAAAGGCAATATGAAATCGATTCTGCGAAGCGCAGCGATCCTGTTCGCGATCACACTTTTTACAGCACCACTAAACGCACAATTATTTGAAGATTTTGAAGGAGGCGATAAAAGTGGCTATTCAGGTGCTTCAGTTGCTTTGGCTTCCGGATCTTGGTTTTTGGATGATGCGTTACTTGGTAGCCTAAGCAACGATAAATTCAACGGCGGACAAAGCGTACGCATGGATCGTAGAAATGATCGAATGGGCAATATCTTTATGGAATTTGATAAACCCAATGGAGCAGATGAGGTTTCATTCTACTTAGCGCATTATGGGAGTAATGCTAATAATGCCGCATTACAGGTTCAGTACTCGATAGACGGCGGTTCTAGCTGGATAAACATTGGTGATGAAATTACCGCCCCGGAAAATCTCACTCAATTTACCATACCCGTTCAAATTGATGGAAATATTCGCTTTAAATTTATTCAGTCGGGAGGTACCGATCGTTTAAATATCGATGATATACTCATTACCGACTACATCGAACCGGCTGACGAGCCAACTGTACTAGTAAGCGTAGATAATATTGAGCTAGCTAACGAGGGGAATATCACTTTTGCGACGACTCTGGTTGGCACCAATCGCACAAAAACCATCACCATAAAAAATGTTGGGAACCAAAAATTAGGTATCGACAGTGCGTATGTTTCCGGCTCTGTTTTCTCTCTTACTGCCCCAACAGCCGATAGTTTAGCGTTTAACGAATCGGTATCACTTACGTTAACTTATACGCCGGATGCAGCCGGAGATGATGTTTCTCAGTTTACACTTTTATCCAATGCGGTAAATCAGGCTACGTTCACTGCAAACATAAGTGGAGATGCTATTGAGGACGGTGACGTAATTTCTATTGCAGATGCTCGCCAATTACCCCTCGGAACCAGAGTTTCGGTTCAGGGAAGAGTAACGGTAGCCAACGAGTTTGGCGGACCGCTTTATATGCAGGATGGCACAGCGGGAATCGCAGTATTTTGGTCCGATCTGCACGCAGCAACTTCAATTGGCGATTCCATTCAAGTAACAGGTCCGCTAAACGTATTTAAACCAATTGCAGGTCCTGATTCTGATTTTCTACTTCAGATATCCGCTACCGATGAGGATAACAACATTCTATTTGAAGTATTTGATGTTGAAGCGGTTGAGCCACAGCCGAAAGTAATAACCATTACTGAAATGAACTCCGGGATGTTCGAATCGCAATTGGTTACTATTCAAAACACCACCATTAGTGCTGATGGCGTATTTCAAGCGAATACTAATTACGATATTTCGGACGCTACAGGAGAGGCCGAACTAAGAATTGATAATTCAACCGATTTAGTGGATGCAGAGGCACCCACTGAAGCCATCAACATAACCGGTGTAATCGGAAAATTTGCCGGTGTATATCAATTATTACCACGTACGGTTGCCGATTTAAATATCGAAGCCGTGGTAACTCCCGGCGAAGATACTCCACTTGATGTAACCTTTGATATAGTTACCTGGAACATTGAATGGTTCGGTCTTGATGGAAGCGGTCCTGAAGATGAAGCTCTACAGCTCGAAAATGTAAAAACGCTCATCACTACGATGGATGCAGATGTATACGCGTTGCAAGAAATTTCTAACGAGAGTTTCTTTACTACTTTAGATAACGATCTTACCGAATATGATGGAATCATCGCGAATTACAGTCAGACTCAAAAAACTGCTTATTTGTATAAATCATCGACTGTGCAAAGGCGAGAATCCCGGTTAATTACCAATGGTATGAACCAATCTGATTGGGCAAATGGTCGCTATCCTTTTTATTTCAAATTCAATGCTACCATAAATGGTGAAGTGCGCGAAATGCATGTGTTCAACATCCATGCGAAAGCTTTTGGTGAGCAATCGGATTACACGCAGCGATTAAACGCTTCCACACAAATGAAGGCGTATATCGATAATAATCATGCCGATGATAATGTGATTTTTCTGGGTGATTTCAACGACGAAATTCTTCAATCAACTGTAGGAAGTAACGAGTCGCCGTACGCAAATTTTGATCAGGATACCGAATACACCATCGTTACTCGATCGTTGGAAGAACGTGGTTTTACTTCCTTCTCGAGCTCTAGTATGATCGATCATATCGTGTTTTCTTCCGAACTCGTAGATGAATACTTTGAAGGAACCGAACAAATAGAAAATCCAACTTATATCGGAAGCTACCTGAGTACTACCTCCGACCATTTCCCGGTTTGGGTTCGGTTCGAGTGGGGAGAAGCGGTATCAACCGAAGAACAGTATGGCTATACACCATATTCTTTCAGCTTAGATCAGAACTATCCTAACCCTTTTAATCCGGCAACTACCATCAATTATTCGATTGCTGATGCAGGTGCAGTTCAACTTTCAGTATTTGATGTAACCGGACGAAGAGTGGCAGTACTAGTTAACGAGACTAAAAACGCAGGTGCTCACACGGTGCAATTCGATGCAACTTCGCTTTCGAGTGGAGTATATTTTTATCGATTGGAGACACCTACGGGCATTCTCACAAAGAAAATGTTATTGGTTAAGTAAAACCACGTATCCAACCTCGATTTAGCGGTTCATTTATTCCTATCTTCTTCAGATGTCTGAAAAAGCACTACATATTCGTTTAGAACAATTGAACCCTACAATCGGGGATTTGATCGGGAACCGTTCGTTGATTCTGGATTCCATCAAAAAAGCAGAATCCGACGGAATTGATCTGTTGATTTTACCGGAATTGGCGGTGTGTGGTTACCCACCCATGGATTTGATTGAACGCGAAGTATTTCGCTCTTTGTGTTATCAAATGAACGCAGAGATTGTGGCTGCTACCCAAAATACTACGGTGATTTTTGGAAGTATTACTCCAAATAATACCGGAGTGGGAAGAAGTTGTTTTAACTCAGCTATTATCGCTTCCAATGGATTGGTGCAGGCTGTGGTGCATAAAGCTCTATTGCCTACTTATGATGTTTTTGATGATCTCCGATATTTTGAGCCGGGTAATTCATTTGAGCCTGTAACCATAAAAGGAGTTCCTTTTGGTATTACTGTTTGCGAGGATATCTGGTTCAACGACAACGAAATACAATATCATACCTATTCGGTAAATCCGGCGGGGATTTTAGCCCAAAAAGGAGCGCAAGCCATTATCAACATTTCTGCTTCGCCATTTACCAAACGTAAACCTGTTACAAGAGTTGGGATGTTGCAAAAACACGCCAGAGAATTAAATCTACCGCTGTTTTATGTGAATCAGGTTGGCGCAAATACCGAACTTATTTTTGATGGCGATTCCCTTGCACTCGCTCCTGATGGCTACATTGTTACCCGCGACGAACGCTTTGTTTCTACTTTTGTGGATGTAACTTATGATGCCGGGCAACAGAAATTGCAAGCTGGAGAGTATGCCGATTGCGAACGTAGTGCTCCGAATCCAATCGAAACAATGTACCATGCACTAGTTCTAGGTGTGCGCGATTATCTCAGAAAATCAAAGCTAGGTAGCAAAGTTGTATTTGGCTTAAGCGGAGGAATCGACTCGGCCTTGGTGGCAGCAATTGCAACCGAAGCTGTGGGGAGCGATAACGTGTTAGCAGTTACCATGCCATCGCAATATTCAAGTACCGGAAGTGTTACTGATTCTGAAAAACTCGCACAGAATTTCGGCTTCGAATTAAAAAATATCTCTATCAAGCCTGTATTTGACTCGTATTTACACCAACTGTCTGAGATGTTTGAAAATACCGAAGCTAATGTTGCGGAAGAAAATCTCCAAAGCCGAACGCGAGGGGATCTTTTGATGGCGATTTCAAACAAATTCGGACACATGCTTTTGAATACGGGCAATAAATCTGAAACAGCCGTTGGTTATTGCACACTTTACGGTGATATGGCGGGCGGATTGGGCGTAATTTCTGATTTATATAAAACCGAGGTATATGAAATGTGCCGGTGGTTAAACGAAGAGTATTATCAAGAAGAAATGATTCCAAATACGATTATTGAAAAAGAACCCAGTGCAGAATTACGTCCCGATCAAAAAGATGCAGATTCTTTGCCTGATTATGGAACCTTAGATTCCATTTTGCAATACTACCTCGAGGAACAAGCATCAAGAGAGGAGATTATTGCTCGTGGTTTTGAGACTAGTTTAGTGGATCGAGTGCTATCGCTTGTAGATAGAAACGAACACAAGAGATATCAAGCGGCACCCGGACTTAAACTTTCTGCCAAAGCGTTTGGAACAGGTCGCAGGTGGCCGATTGTACAGCAATGGACAGGAACCGAAAAGCATTTGACCAAAAACGAACGCGTGCACAGCGATTTAAATTAACTTCAGCGCACATTTAGTAATCCCACTATTGGTATTCTACCTTTTTTTAAACGATAATTATTACATTAGTCGAAACAATCTACAGAAATTATATGGTTAAGAAGTCTCTACTGGCAATTTTAGTATGTTCATTTGGTATGGTGAACATCGCCGAAGCTCAAGATTCAACTCAGGTTATCAAAAATGATATGCCTCAACGATTGTTACCCTACAACAATCCAATGGAGAAAAACTCTGGGCTGGAAGAAAGTCCGCTTCAACCGGCGCTCATTCAACTTGATAGCTTTCAAAAAGATGTGATGAGCCGTGTTTCTGATATCTATCAGATTCACATTTTATCGCTGCAGGCTCAGGCAAATGATAACCCGATTAAAGCCGAAGAGCACATAAATGACGCCATTCAGGCTTCTCAGCAGTTATTAGACGATTATCCTGAAATTCGAAACGATCGTCGATTTGCCGAGTTATCGAGAACAGTAGTAAGTGAATACCGCAGTTTTTATGGGATCACTGAAAATGAAAATGAACCACAGGGTGAAATTTTTACCATACAACAGGATTTCTTAGATGATGAGATGACCATCGCTGAGAATTTCGAGTTTCCTGTTGATGCATCCATCCCAAAAACACAAGTACCACTCATTCAGAATTCTCAGGTTAATCGTCATTTAGTGTATTACACACTTCGCCGACCGGAAGTAATGGAAACATGGAGAGAGCGTGCTGAAATATATAAGCCGATGATGGATAAAATTTTTGCTGAAGAAGGTCTCCCGCCTGAATTAGTGTACTTGGCGTATATCGAAAGTGGATTAAACCCGACAGCTCGAAGCTGGGCATCTGCAGTTGGTATGTGGCAGTTTATTTCGGCAACAGGTCGTGTTTACGGCCTAGAAATTAACTGGTGGGTTGACGAACGCCGAGATCCGGAAAAAGCAACTCGTGCTGCAGCTCGACACCTTAAAGATTTATACAACATTTGGGGCGACTGGCATCTTGCGATGGCGAATTACAATATCAGCCCGCGAGGTTTGAACCGCGCCATACGTAGAGCAGGTGGAGTTAAAGATTACTGGGCGGCATACCCTTATTTACCGCGTGAAACCCGAGGCTATGTACCCGGCTTTATTGCAACTACATTGATAAATATGTCACCGGAAGAATTTGGCTTCCAAAAACGATATGGACAAGAACCTTACGCTTACGATGTGGTAGAAGTGGATGGGTTGATGCCATTGGATGCATTAGCTTCAGCTATCAATATAACTACCGATGAGCTGAAGCAACTTAACCCGGAATTACTTCGTTGGGCTACACCACCGGGCAACAAATACAATTTGAAAATTCCGGTTGGCTCCAAAAATGAGTTCCTTGCTGCTTACGATGATATCCCCAAAGAGTCTGCAAATCAAAGTATTACCATGCATACAGTGCGAAGTGGTGAATCGATTGGTTTGATCGCTCGAAAATACGGAACAACCGTAAGCGGGATTTTTGCCAGCAACGAAAATTTAACAACCACAATTTACCCCGGACAAGTTCTTGCAGTGCCATTGCCTGCTGGAAGTACGTCTCAGCTTAGCGCCAGTAAACCATCCAATCAAAGAAATGGAGTTACCACAACACGTTCTTCGAACAGAACGGTGAATGTGCCGGCAAACTCAACAAGTCTTACTTACAAAGTTAAAACCGGCGATACAATTGGGCATATTGCAGAATGGTATGATGTTAGAGCTTGGCAGGTACGAAGCTGGAACGGAATTGGAAATACGATAAGAGTGGGACAGAACCTTAAGGTGTATGTACCCAATAATTTAAAGTCGCACTACGAGAAGGTGAATAGCCTGTCGTTTAGAGAGAAACAAAATCTCGAGAGCCAACAAAAACGAGGTGAGAATATTTTCGCATCTGCGAGTAGTTCATCAACCAATAATGGAGCTACTTACACCGTTCGCAGAAACGATACATTAAGTGAAATTGCCGAAAACCACGGTGTTTCAATTTCTCAATTGCGAAGATTGAATAATCTTTCCGGCTCCCGGATCTATGTTGGTCAGGTGCTCAAAATTAAATAAGTACACAGAATGAAAAATTGGTCGGCCAGGTATAAAATTACAGGCGTTTTATTAGTAATTGGTGCCTTAACGGTTGCCTTTCAGCCGACGGATATCTATTTCCTGATTAAAAAGAACTTCACCATTTTCAGTGAAACCTACGAGAATGTTGCGCTTGAATATGTTGATGAGGTAGATCCGGAAGTTTTGATGCGAAATGGAATCGACGCCATGCTAGAAACGCTCGATCCCTACACGCTCTATTACAACGAGAGCCAAAACGAACAGGCTGAGATTTTATCACGAAGTAATTATGCGGGAATAGGCATTGAGGCAGGATATCGTGATGGTCAGGTAGTTGTGGTTGCACCTACCGAGGGTGGGCCTGCCGATAATAAAGGAATAAGAGCAGGGGATGTAATTTTATCGATTGACGGAGTTATGACCGAAGGCCTGCAACCCGATGAAGTTCAGAATTTAACGATGGGTGAAATCGGATCTACCGTTACGCTTACCATACAGCGTTTCGGATTTGAACAGCCCTTGGAATTCGAAATCGAAAGAAAGAGTATTGAAGTTAAAAATGTGACCTATGCTGATAGAATCGGCACAAACAACGACATTGGTTTTATTCGACTAGCTCAATTTGGGATGAATTCCGGCGATGAAATCCGCGACGAATTATTGGCACTTAATGCCGATGGAAATATGCAGGGTTTAATCCTTGATTTGCGGGATAACCCCGGAGGAATCTTACAAGAAGCAGTAAAAATCATTGATAAGTTTGTTGAACCGGGTATTACAGTGGTAGAAACACGCGGTCGGATTGCTGAGTACAATCAGAGTTATGAAACGCAGGAGCCTGTTTTGTACGATAAGCCGGTGATCATCCTAATGAACGGTGGGAGTGCAAGCGCGAGTGAAGTTGTTGCCGGAGCCTTGCAGGATTTAGACCGAGCGGTAATTCTTGGAGAGCGAAGTTTTGGTAAAGGCTTGGTGCAAATCGTAAAACCAATGCCGTACAATACTTCACTAAAAATTACTATATCTCGTTATTACACGCCAAGTGGTCGAAGTATACAATCGGTTGCTTATACGCATAATGCTCGTAATGCATCCATCAACAGGGAAGAAATTGCCAATCGAATATTTAATACAAGAAATGGTCGCCCGGTTAAAGAAGGAAGAGGAATTGAGCCCGATATCGAAAAGGAAACCGAAACAGCAGGGTTGCTGGAAGTAGCTTTATATCAACAAGGCAGTATTTTTGATTTTGCTACCCAATTTGAAAGCGAAAATGATTCGTATACTGCTGCTTCATTAAGTGACGATGTTTACAATCAGTTTTTAGATTTTCTTACGATCAGCGAGTTTAATATGAACTTAGAAGAACAATATCTATTGGAAGAATTGCAGGCAGGAATGGAGGGCATTGAGAGTGCCGGTCCGCACATAGCCGGCTTGCAGGATGCAATCGAAGTAAAAAAACAGCGCATGTTTGAAGAGCATGAGTCACTGATTAGAGAGATACTATTTCTCGAATTAGTTTCCCGATATAATGGACAAACCGAGAGAACGAAGGCATCATTACAATTCGATGACCAACTACAAGATGCACTGACATTAATAACCGATATTTCGCAGATCGAATCTATTTTGAGTGGTAACAATTGATATTACCTAAAGCTGATTTACACATTCACACAACTTGTTCTGATGGGCGACTTGAGCCAACAGATGCGGTAGAAGTTGCGAAAGACAGGAATTTGCATGCCTTAGCAATTACCGATCATGATACCATAGAAGGTTACATTCGGGCAAAAGATAGAGCCGAAGAGTTAGAAATCGAACTCATACCCGGTGTGGAAATCACTTCTTCATTCAATGGTAATGAGGCGCATATTCTAGCCTATTATTTCGATTTTGAATCGGAAGCCTTCACACATTTATTGCTGAAACAACGAGTTGGAAGGAGGGATCGGATAAAAGGAATTCTGACAACCATTAACTCGCATGGCGTTGAAATTGATTACGAAGAAGTGAGAGCGGAAGCGAATGGTGCAAATATAGGTCGCCCACATGTAGCACAGTTGCTGATCAAAAAAGGATATGTTCGTAATTATTTTGAGGCCTTCTCGAGGTACTTGAGTACTGAGCAGCTGGGTGGTATCGATCATCAATATCCGGATTATAAGGAAGTAATTTCATCGATTAAGGCAGCAGGCGGTGCTGCAATTCTTGCTCATCCGGGTAAATTATACACCAACAGCGATATTGAACAATTTATTGATGCAGGAATTGATGGACTTGAATGTATACATCCAAGCCATAACTACGAACTTCAAAAAAAATATTCCGAAATTGTAAGTCAACGCGCATTGTTAATGACGGGCGGAAGTGATTACCACGGAAGCAAAGAACGCGCTCATGTGCACATTGGTACGGTTAGTATTGCCGCGAAGTACGTCGAAAAGATGAAGCGTATGACCAATCAACGAAAACAAATTGTCGAAACAAATTAACATGGCATATATATTAGTAGAAGGGAAAACGAATCCTGAAAATGCAAAAGTTGGAATTGTAGTTTCCAGATGGAACTCAAACATTACCGATCAAATGCTGGAAGGAGCTTTAGATGCTCTAAAAGGAAATGGAATTAGTGAAGAAAATATCATTGTTAGCAAATGTCCCGGTTCGTTCGAAATTCCGCTTGCAGCTCAGTTTCTGTTAGAAAAAAAAGAAATTGATGGAGTAATCGCTCTTGGCGTTGTTATTCGTGGTGGTACACCTCATTTCGAATATGTATGTGATGCGGTAACAAGAGGATGCATCGACCTGAATTTACGTTACCAAAAACCCGTTGCTTTCGGCGTACTAACTACCGATGACGTCAAGCAAGCCTTAGACCGAGCCGGAAGTAAAGGCAATAAAGGGGGAGAAGCCGCTCTGGCTTTACTCGAAATGATTGATTTAGGGCGTAAATTAGACTCCTGAGCCTTGTTTACTGCTTGATTAAAGACGAGTAATACTCTAATTTTGAGGGCTTGAAATCAGTCATAAATCCATCCTCTTTGAAAGAGCTTACTCTTACTAATAAAGTTCAAACCAAAGACGACAAAGAAAAACAATCTTTGTTGGCTAATGCCGGAGAAATTCCCGAGCATATTGCCATTATAATGGATGGCAACGGTAGATGGGCAAAGAAAAAAGGCAGTATCAGGTTGCATGGTCATAAAGTTGGGGTAGACTCAGTTCGTGACATTACCGAAGCCTGCGCTCAACTTGGGGTGAAATATCTTACGCTGTACGCTTTCTCAACCGAAAATTGGGGCCGACCTACCGCTGAAGTACGTGGATTAATGCGACTCTTAGTTGCATCCTTGCGCAAAGAAGCGGATAATCTTCACGAAAACGATATTAAGCTGGTTACCATAGGGCAAATGGATCGTTTTCCGGCGGATTGTCAGGACGAATTACAGGAAGCTATCGATTTAACCGCTGGAAATAATCGGCTTCAATTATGTTTGGCACTTAGTTATTCTGGGCGGTGGGATATTACCGAAGCTGTTAAGAAAATTGCTCGTCATGTGGATGCAGGTCGATTAGATCCCGAGTTGATTAACGATCAAATGATTACCGATCATTTGTCGACGGCCAATGTTCCGGATCCTGATTTAATCATTCGTACTAGTGGAGAATATCGTATTAGTAATTTTCTACTCTGGCAATTGGCTTATTCCGAATTATACATCACAGAGAGATATTGGCCGGATTTCAGGCGCGATCAATTGTATGAAGCAATAGAGTCGTTTCAGCAGCGAGATCGTAGATTTGGGAAAATAAAAAATGGTGAAGACGAAAACGCCAATAACTCCCGTTTACACAAAAATTAAACGAATCATCAACAGGCAAGCATAAGCGTGACAAATTTCACGAAACGAGTTTTACTTTTAGCATTCTTACTTTCAGGACTCGCAGGATACTCACAACTCACCTTCGCACAGGATTTTGAAATAACAGATCCTACCCAAACATTCCCACAGCAGTATACCATATTAAGTGTGAGCGTTGAAGGCAACGAGTCAACACGAACGCAGTTTATTGTAAATGCAAGTTCATTGAACGAGGGTACTACAATCACCCATCCCGGTGACGAAATTCCCGATGCCATTAAGCGTTTATATCGAGTAGGATTATTTTCTGATGTGAAGGTTTTCATCACCGAACAAACGGCAACCGGTGTTCATCTATTGATAAGAGTTCAAGAGCAACCGAGATTATTAGAATACAAAGTTGAAGGGGTTAAACGCTCTGAACGACGAGATTTAAAAGACGAGATTGTACTTGTTCCCGGTACAGCCATTACCGAGGCTAATGTAGAACAAACCAAATCAAGCATACGCAGGTTTTTTAGAGAAAAAGGGTTTTGGTTTACAAAAGTAGAAACTCGAATTGAACCTTCTGAGGCAGAAAATCGATCTATTTTAGTTTTTGAAGTAGATAAAGGAGCAAGGCTGGAAGTAAAGGACATTATTTTTAAAGGAGCTGACGCATTTTCGAATCGAACACTTCTAAAAAATATTAAACCTCTGAAAGAAGATGCACCTTGGAAAATCTTTGGCAAAAAGGTGTACAAAGAAGAAGATCTTGAGGAAGGGCAGGAAAAGTTGATGGCTCTTTATAGAAAAAAGGGATACATCGATGCTCGTGTAGTTTCAGATTCTGTTTGGGTGTTTGATTATGCTGACGGCGAAAAACAAGGGGTTAAAGTTCAACTTAATATCCAAGAAGGTCCGCAGTACAAAGTACGCAACATCACTTGGGACGGTAATAGCGTTTATACCGACGAACAACTTACAACTGCTCTTGGTTTTGAAAAAGGAGACGTTTTTAACGAAGAGAAGTACGATCAAAACGTCAACTTCAATAAAACCTCCACTGATATTAACAGTTTATATCAGAACATTGGCTATCTGTTCTTCCAGGCATTTCCAAGAATTACCAAAGTGGCTGAGGACTCATTAGACATTCATTTTGATTTATATGAGGATGAAATTGCAACAATCCGTGAAGTATCATTTTCAGGTAATACACAAACTCATGACGATGTTGTTCGCCGAACTCTTCGAACAGTTCCTGGTAACACATATAGTAGAGATGCCATCGTTCGATCTATTCGTGAATTAAGCACGCTTGGATACTTCAATCCCGAAAATATTACTCCGGATGTAATCCCTAATCAACAAGATAAAACTGTAGATGTCACTTTTGATCTCGACGAATCACAAAGTACCAGTAACTTCGAGTTTTCTGGTGGTTATGGTGGACGTTTTATCGGTGCGATCATTTCAGCTCGCTTAAACTTTAATAACTTTTCGTTAAAGCGTGCACTTGAAGGCGATTTCACTCCATTTCCATCGGGCGATGGTCAAACTCTTTCGTTGGGTGTTCAGGTTACAGGTACAGGTTATCAAAGTTACAGTTTTGGATTTGTTGAGCCTTGGTTGAATGGAAAGCCAACTTCTCTAGGTGTGAACTTATCGTACAATCTTATCAATTACAGCACCACCAGTGAGCGAAATAAACTCTTCTCAGCAAGTGTAAGTCTTGGTAAACGCCTACGTTGGCCGGATGACTTTTTCTCCACCAGAACGGTATTAGGTTATCAGCTTTATGATGTGCAAGGAACTGCATCCTTTTTAGCTGAAGGAACATCGAGTATTATTTCCGTTCGTCAAGTTCTTGAACGTAACTCTTTAGATAATTTTATCTCTCCAAACTCGGGTTCAAAATTTACGCTTTCCGCAGAGTTAGCGCCCCCAATTCCGGGATTCTCGGAGTATTATAAAATTAAGTCGGAGTTCCAGCATCATGTACCTGTAGCTGGAAAACTTGTACTCACAAGTTTAGCTGATTACGGATACATCGGATATCTAACTCAATCAAAAAGAACCAATTTTCAGCGCTTCTTAGTGGGTGGTACTCAATTACAACAGCGCCAGAGCTTCTTATACGATAATATCGATTTAAGAGGATACCCCGGCGGGCTCAGCGAAAGTATTGCCCCAATTGTTGATGGCGAAAAAATAGGTGGTAGATTATTCTCTAAATACTCACTTGAACTTCGTTATCCGGCCGTTTCTACCGAGCAATTGCAATTAATTCCATATGTATTTATGGATGCAGGTAATTCTTACGAAGATTTTGCAAATTTCGATCCATTTAACTTAAAACGTTCGGTTGGTGTAGGAACTCGTGTATTCTTACCGGTACTTGGGTTGGTTGATCTTAGCTACGGTTACCGACTTGATGGTGTACAGGGTGAATCTTCGAACTCTACCTTACTACCGGGTAAATGGGAATTCTTATTTAACATCGGATCACCATTCTAATGAGAAAGCTGCCTCTATATATAGCGGTTTTTGTGATTTTGTGTACTTCCAGTGTGATTGCTCAAAATCAAAAAATCGGATTTTTTGAATCAGATTTTATTCTTTCCAACATTCCTGAATATGCAGGTATAGAACAACGCCTTCAATTATTAAGTGATACCTGGCAGCAGGAAATTGAAGAGATGGAAGCCGAAATCACAGCTTTGGAGGAAGATTATCAAGCAAAAGAGATTTTATATACTGAAGAAATTCGTGCTGAAAAAAAACGAGAAATCGAACAAAAGAAATCAGCGAGAGATGCGTTCTTAAACGAGAAGTTTGGACCGGAAGGCGATTATTTTAAAAGCCAGGACGAGCTGTTGGAGCCAATCATGAGGCAAATATTTACCGCGGTAAGTGAAGTTGCAAGAAAACAGGGATTTGATTTTGTATTTGACCGCACCGGCGACATTTATATGGTTTATGCTCGAAATGAATGGAATTTGAACGAGTCTATACTAATTGAGTTAGGCATCGATATTGAATAAACACTTTACACAAACAAGCGGTATTTTACCGCGCAAATTAAGGCAAATGAAAAAACGGATACTATTACTAATCGCTGTTGTAGCAACTTTTGGAGCTGTGCAAGCTCAGGTAAAGATTGCTTACATGAACCCAAATGAGGTTTTGGTACAGTTGGAAGAAGTTGCAGCCATCGACCAGCAAATACAAGCTTTGATTGCTCAAAGAGATGAAGAAATAATTGCAAAAGCTACGCAATTGCAGCAGGCATTTACCGATTACGAATCGGAGCGATTAGCTCTTACCCCAGAGCAACAACAAGCCAAAGAGCAAGATTTGTTGCAACAAAATCAGGATTTGGAGACCGAACGCGATTCTTATCTAAACGAAATAAGACAACGAAGAGCTCAATTAATGCAACCTATAATTGAGCGAATGGATGCAGCTATCCAAAAAATTGCAACTACAATGAATATCGATTTGGTATTAAATGAAGGGACATCTTATGGAGATGCCATCGTATTTTACGCCAATGCGGATCGATTAAATATCACCAATCAGGTGCTAGAAGAGCTTAAATCAGAATAAAAGAAAGAAACTATTTACCTTTGATGAAAACAATGAAAAATACAATCACATTATCGCTCGCAGCTTTTTTACTTGTACTCGGGTTTGGAGTAACTAATACGGTACAGGCACAAGCTGGTGAAGACGTTAAAATCGGATATGTTAATCCTCAGGCTATCTTAGCTAATATGCCGGAAATGAAAGCGGTGCAACAGCGCATCCAAAATTTTGCATTGAGAAAGCAACAAGAATTGGTGCAGAAAGAGCAGGCTTTTCAGGCAGAAGTAACTACCTACCAACAAAAGATCGGTGTAATATCAGCAGAAGCCCAAGCACAGGAAGAAGAGCGTTTAGGACAACTACAGGCAGAATTAGTTCAAGCTCAACAAACTGCTGAAACAGAACTAGAACAAAAAAGACAAGAATTAGTTGGTCCACTTTTAGAGCAAATTGGAAATGCCATTAATGTGGTAGCCGAACGAATGAATTTAACTTATGTGCTTAACACTACTACTTCAACAGGTGATCTGGTGATTCTGTATGCATCAGAAGAGTACAGTGCTAAATATAATATTACAGAAGCAGTAATGGAAGAGTTAGGTATGTTCTAAAACTAATCTACCACCAAATTTTTCGAAGCCCGGCTCTAAGAGTTCGGGCTTTTTTTATTTTACGTTTTTTCTTCGATTACGGATGTAATCTTCAAAAATATAACCTCCTAAATTATCTAAAGAAGCGAAATAAGCTTTTCCTTTATTCGCTTCTGTCATTTCACGAACAAAACTTTGTAGATAAGGATCACTGGCTATCATAAAGGTGGTAATATTGATTTTATCGCGTCGGCATTTTACAGCCTCATCAAGAACTTTATTTACAATCTTTCGATCGAGACCAAAACTGTTTTTATACAACTTTCCATTTTCTATCATACACGATGGCTTACCATCCGTAATCATAAAAATCTGTTTGTTCGCATATTTCCTACGTTGTAAAATATGACGAGCCACTTCCAGGCCTTGTTTAGTATTGGTATGATAGGGTCCAACTTTTAAGTAAGGTAAGTCCTTCACAGAAATTTGCCAGGCTTCATTTCCGAAAGCAACAATATCTAAAGAGTCTTTGGCATAATTGTTCATGATCAATTCAGAAAGTGCCATTGCAACTTTCTTTGCAGGTGTAATGCGATCTTCGCCATAGAGAATCATTGAGTGGCTTAAATCGATTAAAAGTACGGTAGCCACCGATGTGTAATGATCTGTCTCATACACTTCCAAATCATCTTCATGTAAATTGAAATTGTCGATACTGGAGTGCTGAAGCATATTCAGCATGGTTTTAGTAGAGTCGATTTGGCCGATGTCATCATTTTTACTCCAACGACGAGTTTCTGGTTGTCGCTCTAATCCACGACCAGAAAATGATGTTTTGTGCCCTCCTAAACCACCTTTATTCAGATTCTTGAATACTTCTTCGAGGGATTTCTTACGTAAGCTTCGTTCTGTTTTTCTTGTGATCACAACTTCTGTTGCATCATCATTATTTTCAATATATCCCCGCTCCATCAGTTCTTCGATGAAATCACCTAAACCATATCCATCCTGAAATTGATCAGTTATTCGATATTGTTTGTCCAGTTCATTAAGCCAAGATAGAGCTTGGCTAACATCTCCACTTGAAATAGTGAGTAATTGTTGGAATAAATCCCAAAGGGTTTCAAAGGGAGTTTTACCTTTGTTTTGCTTGTAGCGTTCGTCCCATTGGAAGTATCTAAAATCCATGCATTTCCTTTTGTTTAATTAATTCAAAGTTTGCATCAACAGTTCCTTGAATACATAATTGTATCTATCTTTTGGTATGAAAAAAATTCCTAATCTTGACAGGCTTGACTACGAAAAAAAACTATGGAATGAAGGTTTCCAACGGGTAATGGGGCTAGATGAAGTTGGAAGAGGTTGCTTAGCGGGGCCGGTTGTAGCTGCCGGGGTAATATTTCCTCCAAATACTAATATCCCTGATATTCGTGATAGCAAAACCATTGCTGAAAAAAAAAGAAATGCGCTTGTAGCTCTCATCAAAGAAAAAGCAGAATTTTGGATCGTTCAAGAGCGACCTCCATCAAGAATTGATGAAATCAATATCCTTTGGGCCTCCATTGAAGCAATGCAATTATGTGCAGAAGCTAAAGGAGCAAACCCGGATTATTTGTTGGTAGATGGAAATCGGTACACAACCTCACTCATTCCTTATACTTGTGTGGTTAAAGGAGATGATAAAAGTATGAGTATAGGAGCGGCTTCAATTTTGGCCAAAGTTCATCGTGATGCATTAATGAACAAACTGCACTCGGATTATCCTGAATTTAGATGGGATTCTAATGTGGGATATCCGACACCGGTACATAAGCGGGCATTGGTGGAATATGGAATAACCCCTCATCACCGAAAAAGTTTTAAACTGGGTACACAGAAAACCTACTCAGCTAGCGATAAATGCTGAACTCACGTTTATGAAAATCCATATTCAAGATGATTGCCAACATGATCGTATTGGTGAGAAATGCCGAACCCCCATAGCTTATAAACGGAAGGGGAATACCAATTACCGGTAATAAAGCAGTAGCGCTACCCACATTAATAAAGAAATGTATAAAGTAAACGGCAGTTACGCTTACAGTAACTAACTGAGCAAAAGGATGTTTATGTGTTCCAGCAATTCGTAAAAGTCTTAGAAATAAGATCATAAACAAAATCACGACCAATCCTGCGCCAATAAATCCAAACTCTTCACCGATTACACAAAACACAAAGTCGGTCCATTGCTCAGGTAAAAAACGTAATTGGGTTTGGGTTCCTTCTAAAAATCCTTTTCCACTTATTCCACCCGAACCAATTGCAGTTTTAGCCTGAATTACATTCCAGCCTGCACCGGTAGGATCGTAAGAAGGATTAGTAAAGGCGGTAATTCGAGCAATTTGATGCGGTTGAAGTACCTCAGTTAAGGCAAGTCGAACGCCAATAACGGTAAGAATACCCGTAATGAATGAAGTGATTGTTAACCATTTCCTTCTTTGAATGAAGAACACAATTCCGGTTAATACAACAGCAGAAAGCAGCCCCAGTTGCCAGTTTAGCACTGTTAAATACAGAATGATTGCAGGTGATACTATAAACAGTGATACTCCATAGGGAAGGCCCGACCAAAACAACATTACAGGAATTAACGCGATAAATATAATGGCTGTCCCGAAATCGTTTTGTGCTATTACCAGACCGGTTGGGATAATAATTATCAGTACGGAAATCAGTGCGTACCGTATATTCTCAACCGAAATATTCCGTCGGCTTGTGAGATAATTTGCCACGGCGAGAATGGTTGCAATTTTCATAAACTCACTACTTTGGAATCCAAAAGGCCCGATTCGGAACCAGCTTTTGGCACCATTGATCTCATTCCCGAATATCAATGTTAAAACCATCAATACAATACCAATAAAATAAGCAACGTAGGATAATTGCATGAATGTACGAGGAGAAACAAATTGCACACCCAGCATTACTAAAATGGAAACAACTACAAAAGCGAGTTGCTTTATGAAGTTACTTTGTATGTGAGCAGGCAAAAATTCAGAAACGGGACCTTGTGTAGCACTGTAAATTGCAACAAGACCAATACAGGTTAATAGTAACCAAACTGTTAAAATCACCCAGTTAAACTCACGAGGATTACTCATTATTCCGACCTCTGAGAATTATCTTCTTTTGGCACCCAGTTCATTACATAATTGTAAACGAACTTTCTACTCACTTCGCCGGTGAGGTATTTTTCGTGTAGTAAAGCAGCGATTGGTGCAGCTGATGTAGATGCGAATCCTGCGTTTTCTAAAAATACGGTAATTACAATTTGCGGGTCGTCAACCGGAGCAAAGGAGGTAAACCAGCCATGGCTATATCCGTGTGGATTCTCAGCGGTTCCTGTTTTTCCAGCTATGGCTACTTTATCTGTTTTTGCATAAAACCGTCCGCTTCCTTCTTCAACTACACGGCGCATTCCATTTTTAACCACTTCCAGATATTCATCTTTTACCCAATCAATTGGATCGTACACAATTGGGGTATATTCGAACGTTCCATCACTACGTTGCACCGAATGCACAATATGCGGTTGAATTTTATATCCTCCGTTTGCAATTGAACTCGTCATTTGGGCAATTTGCAATGGTGATACCGATAGAACGCCTTGACCAATGCCAAGGTTAATCATATCTCCAAGTCCCCATCTACGTTTTCCAAACCATCTATCCATAAATGCGCTATCCGGTACAATGCCCTGATTCGCACTTGGCAAATCGATGGAGTTTGGAACTCCTAAGCCAAATTCTTTTACTAATCCACTCCAAGTATTAAACTGCCCGTTGCTGGCAATTTTATCCATCAGCGCATAGAAATAGGTGTTACTCGAAAAGGCTATTGCTTTTTCCAAGTCATAGTCACCTAATGGGGCAATATCGCGGTATAAACGCCCTCGTTGATATCCACCGCGGTTAGCTATTATTGTTTCTTCTGTTACATGGCCAAGGTGTAACCCGATCATTCCCATGAGTGGTTTGAACGTTGATCCCGGAGGTTGTCGGCTGGAAATTGCACGGTTATAAAGTGGACGTGTGGTGTCAGAATTTATGTCTGCCCAATATTGTCGATCTAAACGACCTGCAAGTCTTCTTACATCATAATTTGGAGAACTTACAATTGCAAGGATTTCTCCGTTATTTGGGTTCATTGCTATAACAGCGCCCGTTTTTCCTTGCATAAGCTCTTCGGCGTAGGCTTGTAACTCTGCATCAATGGTAGTGATGATATTATCCCCCTGAAGTGGATTTTGCCCGGCTCTCTCGCCTTCGTACTCGCCAATAGTTTGTCCGTAAGCGTTCACACGCTGGAACTCGACACCAAGATCACCGCGAAGATTATCTTCATAAATCAGTTCAAGCCCACTTTTTCCAATCTTATCGCCTAATCTGAGATCATCAGACGCTTCATACTCTTTACGATCAGCCTCACGCAAATACCCAAAAAGATGAGAGGCTTGCAAATCTGTAGGGTAATGTCGCTTACTACCAATTTCGTGTCCGATTCCTGAAAGTTGCCACAGATTTTCCTGCACCCTCGAAAATGTCTCGAAATCAACATCAGTAAGTAAAGGCGAATTTCGGTACCAACTGTAGCGTTGAGCTTCATTTACTCTTTCGGTAATCACAGAGTCTGAAACATTCATTAATGAAGCTAGCAGAGGTATCTTCTCTTTATCGAATTTGGAAGGAGTGATGGTGATTGTAAAAATGGGTTCATTATCAACCAAGAGTACACCGTTTCGGTCAAAGATCAATCCGCGCGAAGGACTTACATACTCTTGCCGGATAGAATTTTCTTCCCCTAAAACAGAATACGTATCATATTGAATAATTTGCAGATAGAATACTCTTCCTAACACTACAAGGCAAAGCCCCAGCATAATTAGCTGAAGTGCACGAATAGAAGTACGGGTTCTATTTGAGCTGCGGGTATCCAATTTATCTGTTTTTGAAAATATAGATTAACAATCCTATTAAAGCGGTGTACAATGTATTGCCAATGATTATGGCAAATGGCGAGTAGGAGGTGGCGAACGCAATAAAGAAACTACTTAGAACAAATAAAATTATGTTGTGAATGAATGCACTCATGAAAATAATTAGAAATATCTGCCAAAGTAGAAGTTGAGCTTCCGATCGTCGTCTAACGAATGTGTAAACCAAGAAAATGGTGAGGGTTTTAGAGAACATCATTATTCCCCAAAAATCAAAAAAGGCATCTTGAAGCAAAGCAAATGATGCCGTCATAATTAGAATTGGTACGCGTTCATATTTCTGAATGATCCACAACAAATAACACAATAATGGATCGGCAGTAGCACTGAAAATGGATAGGTGTTGAAAGAATAACACATCCAGCAACACAAAGAAGATCCCGAATAAAATATGTCGAATTAACTGATTATTCATCGAAACAGCGCCTGTGTTTGTGTTGATAGAGAATCTAAGGTGGAATCCGGTTGAAACTTAATTACAAATCCCTCTGCAACTTCCGATAAAGAAGTGAATGGCGACAAGTATATTTTTTGAGTGTCTTTCCCTTCTTCCTCTTTCGTAGATAGCACTGTTCCAATAGGAATACCACCCGGAAATTCATTCCCAAATCCACTGGTTTCAACAACGAAGCCGGAATCGACTGGTACAGTTTTTGGAACAAAATCCATGACTAATTGCGACATATCTTCCCCCGACCAACTTACAATTCCCATCGAGCGGGTTTGTTGAACTCGGGCGCTAACCCTAAATAAACTGTTAAAGTAAGGCATTACCTGTGCATATTCGGGTGCTGTAATTATCACTTTGCCAACCAATCCATCCGAAGTTATAACCGGCATCCCTACATCAACCCCTTGATTGGAGCCCGCATTTATGGTGAACGTGTTATTTATCCCATTCAGCGTTTTGGTAACAAAGCGGACTGGCTGAAGATCAAACTCAGAATTTGTTTGATAATTCAGAAGTTTCCTTAGCTCATTATTCTCTTGCTCAATTGATCGCAAACGACTGAGTTCGTCTTGCAAAAGAATATTCTGTTCTTGTAGATATGTATTGGTTCGTAATGCTTGCCTGTAAACTCGAACGTTTGATAACGGCTCCTCCAAAACACTTACTACTATGATCGAAATTTGCCGAAGAGTATTTAGTCCATCCTGATGGCGGTTAATTGCAATTGCCAGGGCAAGTACAAGAATTAACGCAGTTACAATATAATCGGTGGCGTTTTCAACTTTAAATACTCTAAACTGCATTCAGCATGACTATGAATCGATTACTGGTCGATAGTATTCGAGATTTTCAAGAATTGCTCCTGTGCCACGCACAACGGCTGTAAGCGGATCTTCTGCTATGTGCACCGGAAGATCGGTGGTCTCCATAATCAATTTATCGAGATTTTTTAGCAAAGCTCCACCACCGGTTAGCATAATTCCGCGATCCAAAATATCTGCGGATAATTCCGGAGGGGTTTGCTCCAACGATTTTGTGATAGATTCTACAATGGTGTTAACAGATTCAGCCATTGCTTCTCGGGCATCTTTCGAAGTGATATGACGTGTTCGAGGAACACCGTTCACCAAATCTCGGCCTTTGGTAATCATTTCAAGCTCTTCATCAAGAGGAGCGGCGGAACCGATTTCACACTTAATTTTCTCAGCGGTTCGCTCACCGATCAACAAGTTATGATTTCTTCGGAAGTAGTTGATGATGTCTTCGTTGAGTTCATCACCACCTAAGCGAACAGATTGTGCATAAACAATCCCGGATAATGCAATCACTGCTATCTCGGTAGTTCCACCCCCGATGTCAACGATCATGTTACCAACAGGTTCGTGTACGTCTAAACCGATACCAATGGCTGCTGCCATGGGCTCATCCACAAGAAAAACCTCTTTTGCACCGGCATGTTCTGCACTATCACGTACCGCACGGCGTTCTACTTCGGTAATACCGCTTGGTACGCAAATTACCATCTGGCGCGTACTTGAATACCATTTCACTTTCACCTTTTTGATCATGCCTCGAATCATCTGTTCGGCAACTTCAAAATCGGCAATCACACCATCACGTAAAGGACGAATAGTTCTGATTTTACGATGTGTTTTCTCGTGCATCAGGCGTGCTTCGTGTCCGGTAGCAACAGGAATATCCTGCTGATTCAGAGCTACGATAGATGGTTCATTTAATACAATACCCTCGCCGCGAGAGTAAATGAGTGTGTTCGCGGTACCCAGATCAATAGCGATGTCGGTATATAAAAAATCGAATAAGCCTTTCTTAGGCTGTTTTTTTGAGGATAATGGGGAAGGGATGCCTTGCCGATTGGACATTTCAGGTGCTTAACTATAGGTTTTTAGGACGATATTAATTCGATTGAAAATACAATTTTGATACTCTATTTGCGAATGCGAGTATTCACTTTGTTTTTAGCACTTTTTAATGCTTAAAATGCCGTGTTCCTGTGAAAATCATACACAAACCAAGCTCATTAGCTTTTGCGATTACTTCTTTGTCTCTGATACTGCCACCGGGTTGAATAACGGCCGTTACGCCCGCAGCTGCAGCTGCTTCAACACCATCAGAAAATGGGAAAAATGCATCACTTGCAATCGCTGCTCCATCAAGAGACAAACCTTCTTTTTCTGCTTTTGCAACGGCAATTTCTGAGGAATCAACACGTGAAGTTTGTCCCGAACCGATGCCCAATGTTCGACCATCTTTCGCATACACGATTGCGTTCGATTTAACATGGCGAACTACTTTCCAAGAGAAAAGCAGATCTTTTAATTCTGACTCAGACGGTGTTCGTTTGGTAACTACTTTGAATGTTGATTGATCAAAAGCTTCGAGGTCGGCATCTTGTTTTAGTACACCACCAAAAATTGAACGATAGGTTATTGTCTCACTCTTGGAAACATTTTTTCGAATTCGAATCAAACGCCGATTCTTTTTTGCGGTGAGTAATTCCAGGGCATCCTCATCAAATTCCGGAGCGATGATAATTTCCGTGAAAATTTTATCAATCGCGGTTGCTGTTGCGAGGTCAAGTGGTTTGTTTACAACAACAATTCCACCAAATGGTGAAACCGTGTCGGTACTAAACGCTTTGTTGTAGGCCTCTTCAAGGGTGCTTGCTGTACCTACGCCACAAGGAATTGTGTGTTTGATGATGGCACAGGTCGGTTCTTCTGTCTCAAAATCGGAAATGATGTTTAAAGCAGCATCTACATCTAAGTAGTTGTTGTAACTTAGTTGTTTACCATGAAAGCAATCAATAACCTCGTTCTGAGTACCATAAACAGCTGCTTTTTGATGTGGATTTTCCCCATAACGCAATGGATGAGCTAGTGGCTCAGATATACTAAATTGTTTTGCAGGATTTTCATCTACTAATCCCGTAAAGTAGTTTGAAATGGCTACATCATAATCTGCTGTGTGTGTAAAAGCTGCTTTGGCAAGCTTTAAACGAAGCTGATAACTGATACCTTCATCAGTATTTAACTCTTCAATAAAATCGGTGTATTGCTCGGGAGAACTAAGAATACAAACATGCGCAAAATTTTTGGCTGCTGCTCTAATCATCGTGGGCCCGCCTATATCTATAAATTCGGTAGCCGTTGCAGGGGTAATTCCATCCTTTTTTACCGTTTCTTTGAACGGATATAAATTCACCACAACTAGTTCGATAGGTTGAATACCAAGTTCTGCTAATTCAACATTATCGGGCTCATAACTGGTTCGGGCTAGCAATCCACCGTGAATATGTGGATGGAGAGTTTTTACCCTACCATCTAAACATTCAGGAAAGCCTGTTACTTCCGATGCATCGGTTACCGGAATACCTTCTTCTTTGATAACCTTTGCAGTTCCTCCGGTGGAAATCAATTCAACACCTTTTTTATGTAAAGCAGAGGCAAGAGGAATAATGTCTGTTTTATTAGACACCGAAAGGAGAGCGCGTTTAATAGTTAATGAGGTTTCCGGTAATTGTGCAAGCGGTTTTAATGCCATGATTAAACGTTGGTTTTTAAAAAATCAGAGATTACTTGTGGATACAATTTATGTTCGAGAGCGAGTATTTTTTTTGCAAGACTATCAGCCGTTTCATCCTCGGCCAGCATAATTTTTGATTGACCGAGAACTGGGCCATCATCATAGATTTCAGTAACAAGATGTACGGTACATCCACTTTCAGCTTCATTATTCTCTATTACAGCTTGATGAACACGTTTGCCATAAAAGCCTTTACCGCCATATTTTGGCAATAGTGAGGGGTGAATATTTAGAATCCGATTTTGATAGATGCTAATTATAGAATTCGGAATTTTCTTTAAATAACCGGCTAGGACAATTAAATCGGTATTAAAACGGCTGAGTGTTTTGAGTAAAGTGGTAGAATAAGTCTCTTCATTATCAAATGAAGAAGGGTTCAATATTTCGACCGGAATATTATGTTTTTTTGCTCGATCAATGGCTTGAATATTTTTACGATCGGTAATTAAGCCTGTGATTACGCCCGGTATTTGTCCTGTAAGTGTAGCTTCAATAAGAGACTGAAAATTGGAACCCGAACCGGAGGCGAAAACAACGATATTCTTCAAAATTATTCACGAAATGAGCATTGCGGATGTGCGGTGCAAAGATAGAAATAAAATAGTGGATGTAACACCGAAATTTCCGGCTAGCTGCTATTTGTAGATGGCGGTGTATTATCTAATCTGAAAACTTGATAATTATTGAAACTCCATGAAATCTGATTCACTGTAATTTTTATAACCGTTGCTAGTGGGATAGCAATCAACATTCCAAGAATCCCAGCGGTTTCGGCTCCAATCAAAATGATGAACAAAATCGCAACCGGATGCATATCGGCTGAGCGGGAGAACAGAAAAGGTTGTAGTACTAGATTGTCGGTTAATTGAACAATAAATATGGCAATCATACAAACCAGTACCAGCGAAAAATCACCAGTTTCGATAATGGATACGATGATGGAAAGCACATAGCCAATGATCGGGCCGAAATACGGAATAGTATTCGCGATGCCAACAGAGATACCAACAGATAAGGAGTTTTCAAGACCGGCAACGCTTAAGGTAGTCCACGAAAGAAAAGCAACGATAAAGCTCTGCGCTAATACACTTCTGAAATAAAGTCCCAATCTCTTCTCAATTTTGTCGATAAGTGTGAGTGTTGTTTCAAAGTATTTATTCGGCACCAATTGAAGAAGATCCCGGCGAATTTTACTACCGTCTTTTAAAAAGAAAAAGGCGGCGAATGGGACCACCAATACAGCAGAGAAAATATTCGTAAATAAGCCTACTGCATCACCAAGTACGGTAGAGAGTTTACCTAAATCAAAGAGTTCGGCGGCAATTTGAGTAACATTATCCTGTAGAAAACCGGGCGGAATAAAGCTAAACTCTTCGGTCAGTTTCAGTTCAACGTCACGTGCAATCTGCTCAATTCGATCGATGGTGAGGTTTTCGGTTAACTCGATCATTTCTCCAACAAACAATGGAAATACATTTGTGGAAATATACACCAGCAGAAGGATCACGGTGGATAGGGTGAGAGTAATTCCAAATGTCCGATTCATCCCCATTCTTTGTAATCGATTTACAAATGGATCTAGGATATAACTGAGAATCATTGCCAGAATTACATAAGCAACTAATGTGCTGTAATTGTAAAGAATAAGCCCCAACACACCAACGGTGGTTAAGCCGATAAAGAACCGAATAATTTTTTCAAGAGTAATATTTCTCATGCATCGAGCTTATTTAATAGCGATGGCAATACTTTCATCACGTGGGCTGAATCGTAGCCTTTTCTAATCAAAAAATCGAATATTTTCTTTCTTCTTTTCGACTTTTCTGCCCGAAGAAATCGCGGCTTAGCTTTTAATACCAGATATTCCATTTTCTCCAAAATCTCATCGTTACCTAGTTCTTCAAGCGCTTGTTCTATATCGTACGATTTGATTCCCTTTTTTTTCAATTCCATACGGATTTTCTGCTTCCCCCAATGATTGAAATTGAATTTATCCTGGGCAAATTTCCGGGCAAAAACATCATTTCGAATATATTTTTTCTCTTCTAGCTCATCTAAAATGCTATCAATCTCCGCATTCGTATAACCTTTCTTATGTGCTTTTTGCACTAATTCTTGCCGAGAGTGATCACGTCGTGCCAATAGGCGGATAAAATAATCTCTAATCTTCCAATGTTGTTCTTGCAATTCAATGGCTTGTAGTAGATTAGCCGTTAACTCAGTACCAACATGCAAATTAAAATGAACAAGCGTTTGTTCCGAAACTCCCATCAAAAAATTATTCTCAACAAAAATGGAATATCGGTACGCATTTTTTTTCTGAACCTCGATACCGGAGATCGGCACTCGTTCCTTTCCAATTGATTCAAATATTTTAATGGTATCCCGCTCTGTATTTGGTTTCATTTAGATGGATTACAAAAAATTGGATTGGCACATGGAAATTGCTCAACAAATTTACAAAGATGAATCGGGTTGGACACAAATAAAATCTACACCGGGATTTAGTTCGGCATCCTGCGACTTAGTTCTCGCATTTGGGTCGAAAGCAAAACTTGGTGCAAAAAAAGCATTAAAAGAATTAAGCGAGCAGTATCCAAATGCTCAGGTTATTTCCTGTAGCACAGCCGGGGAGATTTCTGGGATATCTGTTATTAACGAAACCATTGTAGCTACCGCTATTTCTTTTGATAAAACGAAGATAAAACCGGCCTTAGTAAACTACGAGGATGTCGCAAACAGCGAAGAAGCAGGGATTACTATTGCAAAAAAATTACAGGATGAGAGCCTAAAACACGTGTTAATTATTTCGGATGGACAAATGGTAAATGGTTCAGAATTAGTAAAAGGCACAAATTCTGTATTACCAACTAAAATTCCGGTTACCGGTGGACTTGCCGGTGATGGAACCGACTTTGAGGGAACATTAGTAGGATTGAATGAGGATATTAAGCAAGGAAATATTGTGGGGATTGGATTCTACGGCAACGAGCTCAAAATTGGGTTTGGCTCTCACGGAGGATGGGATGAATTTGGTCCTCATCGCAAGGTTACTAAGTCGAAGGGAAATATCTTGTATGAAGTAGATGATCAGAATGCATTGGAACTTTATAAAAAATATCTCGGACCAAAAGCTGAAGAACTACCGGGATCAGCACTTTTATTTCCGTTAAGCATGCGTGTTACGGATGATTCACCCACCTTGGTTCGCACTATTTTATCTGTTGATGAAAAAGAACAGTCAATGACCTTTGCAGGTGATATCCCAGAAGGCGCTACAGTTCGATTTATGAAATCAAATTTTGATCGCTTAATCGATGGAGCTTCGAAAGCAGCGAGCGATGGCTATTATTTTAATGAACAACCAGTTAATCCTGAATTGGTTTTATTAATCAGTTGTGTGGGACGAAAAGTTGTGTTAGACCAACGGATCGAAGAGGAGATAGAAGCAGTGGAGGAAATATTCGGTAATGAAACGTTTTATTGCGGTTTTTATTCATACGGAGAGTTAGCACCAAGTTCGGTTGGCACAACTTGCGATCTTCATAATCAAACCATGACCCTTACTACCTATTCAGAAAAATAACCGCTTGAAAAAAGACAATCACATATCTAGTAAACTACTGAAACGGCAGATTAGGAAGTATCTGGGTTCGGTTGATGAAATTCCGGATGGAATCTTCCCCTTGCTACAAGCAATTGATCAATCTTACGGTCACTATGATAGCGACAGAGAACTCCTTGAACGAGCGATGGATCTCAGTTCAGAAGAACTTTCCACTACAAACAAAAGATTGAGAGAAGAACTTCAGCTTCAAACACAAGTTGTAGAAAAGCTGAAAAACAATCTGAGTAAAATACAGATTCATGATGCCGATTGGGATTCTAACGACCTATTTAAAGTTGCCGAATTTATTTCGCTGGAAATAGAGAAGAGAAAGGAAGCTGAAAAAGCACTTCGGTACAGTAGGCAGGCGTACAAAACGTTAGTAGAAACCGCACCAGATATCATATATAGAGTAAATGCAGATGGGTATTTTACCTATGTGAATCCGATTGGCTTTGAATTGTCGGGGTATACCGAAGATGAAGTTTATAATATGCGGTATATCGATGTGGTGCGAGATGATTATAAAAAAAGAGTTGGGGCATTTTATATAAAACAAGTTCGTGATCAGAGAGAATCAACCTACCTTGAATTTCCGATGGCGAATAAACGAAATCGAGAAATATGGATTGGGCAGAAAGTTCAGCTTATTTATAAAGATGGTAAATACGACGGCATTCTAGCTATTGCCCGAGATATTACCGAGTTCAGGCGAATCAGAGAAGATTTAAAGAAGGCAAAAGTAGAGGCGGAGGCTTCATCTAAGGCGAAAGAGGCGTTTTTGGCGAATATGAGCCATGAAATTCGAACTCCGATGAACGCCATTATTGGAATGTCGCGACTGCTTAAGCAAACAGATATTAATAACGAGCAGGCAAAATATTTAAATGCGATCTCCAGCTCTTCCTCAAATCTTATTGTACTGATAAATGATATACTGGATTTATCAAAAATCGAGTCCGGCAAACTGGAGTTGGAGCAACTTGGGTTTAGTTTAAGTGATCTGCTCGATAGCTTGTTTTATGCACAAAAATTGTTGGCTGATCAGAAAGGCATTGAGTTTCATTATACGGTAGACTCCGAAATACCAAATGCTTTATTCGGCGATCCATATCGACTTAATCAGATTCTTACAAATCTGATTAACAACGCGATAAAATTTACGCCAAAAGGTAGAGTTGAACTCAGTGTAAAGCTTGTTAATGCAAAGAAGAAAACCAACATCATTGAGTTTAGTGTAAAAGATACTGGAATAGGTATTTCACGAGAAAACCTGAACTCTATTTTTGATGCGTTTTCTCAAGCTGATACCAGCATAACACGAAAGTTTGGAGGCACAGGTTTGGGACTCGCAATCACTCGGCATTTAGTTTCTATCATGGATGGAGAATTGGATGTACAAAGTACTGCCGGGGTGGGCACGGTATTTAAAGTTCGATTACCACTCAAAAAAGCGGATAAGATTGAAGTGAAAGTTGAGGAAAAATTAGAATCAGATTTGCTGGATCTGGAGGGATTGTCCTTACTGATTGTTGAAGATAACCGAATCAATCGCCTGCTCGCTTTCACACTGTTAGACAAGTGGGGCGTTAACTACGATTGGTCGGAAAATGGTAAGGATGCTATTGAAAAGTTAGCGAATAAAAAGTTTGATATTATTTTAATGGATATGCAGATGCCGGTTATGGATGGGCTGGAAGCTACTCGATATATCCGCAACGAGCTTCATCTCGATATACCAATTATTGCCCTCACGGCAAATGCTTTCAAAGATGATGCGGACAAGTGTTTACAAAGCGGAATGAACGATGTGATCACAAAACCCTTTGAGCCATCAATTTTGTACAATAAAATCCTAAAACAGATTTATCAGCAGATATAAAAAAGGCATCTACATAAGTAAATGCCTTTGTAATTTTATTGGGGCGAAGAAATCATTATTCCTCGATCGGTGCAGCAGATTCAGAAACCAGTTCTTCATCTTCTATCCCATTAAGTTTTTTGCGAACTGCTTTTTCGATGTTATCGGTCAACTCAGGATCTTCTTCCAAAAACTGCATGGCTGCATCAGCACCTTGCCCGATTGGCTCACCATTGTAACGGAACCAGCTTCCACGCTTTTGAATGATGTCAAACTCAACAGCAAGATCAAGAATCTCGGATATTTTAGAGATACCCTTTCCATACATAATGTTAAATTCAACCACTTTAAAAGGAGGAGCTACTTTATTCTTTGCAACTTTAACCTTGGTTCGGTTTCCGATTACTTCATCTGCCTTTTTAATAGCACCAATTCTTCGGATATCTAAACGGACGGATGAATAGAATTTAAGGGCTCTACCACCGGTTGTGGTTTCAGGATTTCCGAACATGACACCAATCTTCTCGCGCACCTGATTGATGAAAATGCAGGAAGTAGATGTTTTATTTACGATACCCGTGATTTTTCTCAAGGCTTGTGACATCAATCGCGCTTGAAGTCCCATGTGAGAATCGCCCATTTCACCTTCTAATTCTGCACGTGGAACTAAAGCCGCTACCGAATCCACCACAATCACATCCAAAGCTCCTGAACGGATAAGTGTTTCAGTAATTTCAAGTGCTTGTTCACCGCTGTCTGGTTGAGAAACCAACAGTTCTTCGGTATTGATGCCTAAGGCCCGTGCGTATCTTGGGTCGAAGGCATGCTCAGCATCTATAAATGCTGCATAGCCACCGTTTTTCTGAGCTTGTGCAATTACCTGAAGAGCAAGTGTTGTTTTACCCGAAGCTTCCGGACCGTAAATCTCGGTAATTCTTCCTCTTGGAACCCCCTGTACGCCTAATGCGTAATCCACCATAATAGAGCCAGTAGAGATGACATCCACATCTTGTGATGCACCATCCCCAAGCTTCATTATGGTTCCCTTTCCATGTTGTTTTTCGATTTGCCCAACGGCAATGTCTAGTGCTTTAAGTTTGTTTTCGTCAGCCATAGTGTTATGCTTTATTGATTTTTCTCAAATGTAAGGGGGGAAGGTGTCAGATTGTGTCACATACGATCGGGGATAAATATATGTGCAAATTATGTATGTTGCAAGAGTTAAAATTCCAACTTTCAACTTTCAAATATCAAACAAGTTTCAATTCTCAATAAACCAATTATTGAGATTTTAACAAGATTGAGCTAAGTATTTTTAGCAGTTGAGTAGATTCGTCGATTAATTGCGTTTTTTCAGATTCTAGAATGCTGTCACTTTCAACATCTATAAGCTTAAGCCAAAAACGGCTTTCTTTAACCTCTTTTCTCGCAATTCTCATTCGATATTTAAAATCTTTTTTGCTTATTGCTTCGTTCGCCTCAATATAGTTAGCACCTACCGAGCCCGAAGAACGAACTAACTGCTTAGCATCCTCATTGATAATTAATGTGGCAGGTAATTTTCCAATAAAGGTGCGCACTCGAATGGCATAATCGAGTGTTCTTTCTTCTAGATTGTAAATTGCCATTTGTTTGAAATTTGATCATTGGTTTTTAGGTATGATCACCCCCAAACCAATTCCTTACAAAAATTTCTGAACCGAAGCCTTCAATTCTCCTATCATTTCTTCAATTTGTGCGGTAGTTGTATAAGGTGCAGGACCTAAACGCAGAATTTCATTTCTGGCATCTGTAAAGATATTTCGTTCCATTAAATCTGCTTTAATTTCCCTTGCTTTAGGAGATGTTAGCGATAAGAATCCACCGTTTCTTGAAAGAGGTTCATTGTGTGTGAGTCGTATTTGTGCCGGGTCGAAATCCTGCTCTAAAAATAGACTACGTAGCATACCAACCTGCGCTTCGTACTGTGCTCGTAATATTTGTGGAGTGAGTCCTTGATCTTTAAAAAATTCTACAACTTTAGCCGCTCGGAATTGGGAAGAGGGATCATAAGTAGCACTTGCAAATCGCTGATCTGAATGATCGTATTGAACGGGAGCATCAGTACGTGGGTGTTCAAGAGTACTGAACGATGCAAACCAACCTGTAATGGCAGGGCGATACTCACAATCTTTAGGAAATCGGAGAAAACAATTGGCCTCACCCCATTGTAGATATTTATATCCGCCAATAAGTATAAAACAATCCTCTAAATTGGCTTCACGTAGAGAAAGCGGCACTACATTTGTTCCATGGTAATCGTCGATGATAACAGGAATGCCTTGAACTCTGGCTGCGGCTGCAATTTCCGTTAAATGAGTGTTGATCAAGCAACTTTGGAAATACACTCTGGAAAGCATGATGGCAGAGGTATTAATATCAATTTCATTAATAATTCGAGTGGCAAAATCCTCATCCGGATCTATAGGAACTCGAACTACTTCCAAGCCTTCTTCCTCTAAACGACGAAGTTGACGATGCAAAGAATGAAATTCAGCATCGGTAGTAATGATTTTTGGCTTATTCTTCAGATCGAAGCTGCTCATCAGACTAACCATCAGAAAATGAGTGCTTTCTTCCCTGCAATAAAAACCATCGGGATCGTCATAATACTCACGGAGGTAGTTTCGTAAAACTTCCGTCTTTTCAGCAGCGATTTCCCACTTTTTATCGACTTCGCGAGCACAAACATCGAAATATTCTACCTGACCTTCTCTGGCTAAATCGGGCCATGCTTGATGCGAATGCCCGGTAAAAAGTAGCCGATTTGCTACATCAAAATGTGAGTAATAAGGTTGTAGTCGCTTTGCGAGATGATCTATTTCAGACATATATGAATTGATTTTGTATCCCTGCTGTTTTGGTTTAGTCTAATTCGTTTGAGGGGTAGAAAGTTCAGTGAACCTAGAACTTTTTAAAATTCAGTTCGGATGGCCCACAAATCCGGAAATATCGCATGGTTGGTTGTTTTCTTTAAGTAATCGACTCCAGCCGAACCTCCCGTACCTTTTTTGCGACCAATTGTACGCTCCACCATTTTTACATGTCGATAACGCCATTCTTGTAATCCTTCGTCGAAGTCTACCAACAATTCACAAACCAAAGCCAATTCAGGGGCTGTTTTCATAACCAAAACCAGCTGTTCTTGGATTTCTGGCGATGGATTATATATCAAGCCTATCTCATTGTCTCTTTTCGGTTGAATAGGAAAGCCTTTAGTAGTTAAATACTCTCCAAAACTTTCCCAGATTGTTTGTTCCTCCATCCTCGACTTCAATAACTCGACGGTCTCTTTGTCGTCTTTATGGGCTTCCAGCATAAGTGGGAGTCTTAATCCGCATAGTATTTCGATTTCGCGAAATTGTACCGATTGAAAACCGGTAGATTGCCCCAAAAAAGAGCGAAAGCTATTGAATTCGAGGGGAGTCATAGTTTCGAGAATATCTACCTGCGAAACTAATGTTTTCATTATAGTAAGGATGCGTCGCAATGTTTTGATTGCGTGATAACTTTCACCATTAATAAGATCCTTGCGTAGTTTTTCAAATTCGTGCAAAATTTGTTTGAACCATAGCTCATAAGTTTGATGGATTATGATGAAAAGCATCTCATCGTGTTCTTTGGGATCCGATTGTAAATGTTGAATGGAAGTGAGCGCCTCCACTTCAAGATATTTTGAATACGTTAGGTTCATATCACGCACAGTTTGGAATAAAAATGATGATAAAAAGAAATTGTGCAAGTACACAATGAGCACAAATTTACACGCTTAGAACGCCTTAAAGTGCTGAATGATGGGTGATTAGAGTAACTGCTAATCAGCTAACATAATGCATTAATCTTAGAAAAAGAATTTTTTCTCTGATTTTTTGCAAAATTAAAATCATAATGCAGATAATGTATTTTTTTAGATGAAAATTAAATCTAGGCTTTCCTTTATGGTCGATATTTTGATACAATTCCTACATCAAATATTTATCAAATCTGGGGTCCCGGATAGGTACATCTCGAACGGTTCAATTGTAATCTCATTATGATAAAATTCAGGCTATTAACACTTCTCACTTTCGTCTTGTGTTCGGGCTCAGTATTAGCTCAAACAGGTAAAATAACAGGATTTGTTACCGACAGCGAAGGCGAGCCACTTCCCGGCGTAAGTATTGTAATTGAAGGTACGGTACAAGGCGCGGCAACATCCGCAGATGGATACTATCAAATACTTAATGTGGACCCGGGTGTATACACACTTAAGGCTTCTTTCATAGGTTTTGCTACCGTTTTGGTAGAAAATGTGGAAGTAAATACTGATTTAACTACCCGTCAGGACTTCGAGATGGCCGAACAAACCATCGAAGGGGAAGAAATCGTAGTAACCGCCGAGCAACCTGTGGTTCGTAAGGATGTTTCGTCAAGCCAGGCGAATATCAGTACCGATGATATAAAAGCACTTCCTGTAACAAGTTTAACTAGTGTGATTGGATTGCAGGCAGGGGTAGAAGGTTTAAGTATTCGTGGAAGCGGTACCGATGAGGTTGCTTTTAATTTGAATGGTTTTACTCTCCGGTCAGGACGTGATAACAGCCCGTTTACAGGGGTTAGTATTACATCAGTTCAATCGGTTCAGGTACAAACCGGTGGTTTTAATGCTGAATATGGTAATCTAAGATCGGGTTTAGTTAACGTAACTAGTAAAGAAGGTGACCCTGATCGGTATACTGTAGATGGTATTATTCGAATTACTCCGCCACAAGCAAAAAACATTGGGCAAAAAATAAACGATCCCAATTCATATTGGTTACGTCCATATTTAGATGATGATGTAGCATGGACCGGTACTAAAAATGGTGCGTGGGATCAATACACTCAAGACAGCTACCCTGAGTTTCAAGGGTGGAATGCTTATGCGCAATCGACCTTGGCTGATAACGATCCAACAAATGATTTAACTCCTGAAGCTGCACAACAAGCCTTCTTATGGCAACATCGCAAAGACTTTGCCATCACAAACCCAGATTATGAAGTAGATTTGACCTTTGGTGGTCCGGTACCGGGAATAAGTGAAAAACTAGGTAATTTGCGCTTTAGTTCTTCAATACGACAAACTCAAACAATGTATATGGTCCCACTTTCGGAAGATCGATTCCAGCAAACCACTTTTCAAACAAAACTGACTTCTAATGTTGGAGATGGTATGAAATTGTCGATTGATGGTCTTTATAGTAAAGAGATAGGTACCGGAGCAAGTCAATCGGGGAATCCTGGTTTTTTTATTTCTCCAGGTGGTATTTCTGGTTCTATGGATAATGTGAGTTATATAGATGCTCGTTTATATGCTTCCGACTATTGGGCCCCTTCTGAAAGAGTAAGTGCGAACATTGGTGCAGAGTTTACTCATTCATTAAGTGAGAATACATTTTATGAGGTTAAGGTTAATAATTATTTTTCAAGTAATAGTACTAATCCGGGCGCTTTCAGGGACACAAGCGATGTTGTTTTTATAGGTGGTGTAGGATTTGATGAAGCACCATTCGGCTTTTTTGATGAACCTGATAATGCCGTAGGTGTTGATATGCGTTTAGGTGGTGGAATGAGTACTTCTAGAGATAGTAGTCAGGTATCTGATTTTAATATATCAGCAAGTATTACTAGTCAGGTTAACCGAATTAACTTAGTTAAAGCAGGAATTGAGTTTTCTAGAACTCGAAGTCAAGTGAACTATGGTTCTTTTGATAAATTATTCCAAACAGGAAGAACACGATCTGTTTGGGATACCACTCCTTTCAGAATTGCTGCTTATGTACAAGATAAGCTCGAGTTTAATGGAATGATTGCAAACTTAGGTCTACGTCTTACCTACAATAATCCAAATATTGATTGGTACGAATACGATACTTTTGATGATGCGTTTAGAAAAGGCCAAGCATCAACTTTGGAGGATTTGCCTCGGTCAAGAGTAAAACCTCAAGTGGTGTTACAACCAAGAATTGGAGTTTCTTTTCCAATTACCGATGTTAGTAAACTCTTCTTTAACTATGGGCATTTTATTCAGTTACCTGATCCAGAAAACTTATATCTCGTTCGTGTAGAGCCATTCACTAATACAATCACAAGAATTGCTGCACCTGCTAATAAATTGCCAAAAACTGTTGCATATGAACTAGGATTTGAGCAAAGTTTCTTTGATAATTATTTAGTTAGAATCAGTGGTTATTACAAGGATACAATTAATGATCCAGCATTACAGACTTATATTCATAGAGGTGAGAGTGATTCATACAGTGTTTCACAACCTTTTTTCTATCGTGATGTTCGTGGAGTTGAACTAACTTTGAGAAAGCAAAGAGGGCGATTTTTCTGGGGTGAAGTAAACTATACATATGACGTTCAATCACGTGGATTCTTTGGTTCTCTCGAGGTCTACCAAAATCCATTCAGGCAAGATGAATATGACCGAGCTACTAGCGATAATGATATAACTCGCCCAGTGCCTCAACCATTTGCGCGATTACAACTTTATTTCAGAACCCCAGAAGATTTAGGTCCGACTGTACTTGGTGGTAAACCATTAGGTGGATGGCAATTTGTGCCACTCATTTCGTGGAGGCAAGGATTTTTGCTTACCTATACAGGGGGAGGGGATCGCCCAGGGATTTTTCGAAACCTAAAATATAAAGACAGTTGGGGAAATAGCCTACGTATTTCAAAGCAATTTAACTTAGAAGGGCGATCAAATTTAAGTTTCTTTGCAGATATCACTAATGTGATAAATCATCGTTATTTCAATATCTATAATTCTGGAACAATCAATGGAACGGATCGTGAGAATTACTTTTCTTCGTTACACTTGCCAGCTGATAAACTAGAAGAAATTGGACTAACTAATTCGAGAGTGCCTGGAAACGATCAACCAGGTGATTATCGACCGGCTGGTGTTAAATTTGTACCTATCGAAGCATCTTCAGATTTGGGTAGTATAAACAATCCCAATACTAGAGCGTTGTATTACGATACTCAGCTGGGCGAGTATTTCCAATATGTAGACGGTGGTTTTGTCGCTGCAGATAAGGATTTTGTAAATAAAGTACTTGATGATAAAGCCTACATAGACATGCCTAATCAAGAATATTTCCATTTCCTCGACCCACGTACTGTTCGGTTTGGAATCAGATTTTCATTTTAATACTGAGAAAGTTTAATAAAGAATACATGACGAAGAAGAATTCTAACATAGTTATCTGGACGGCCATAATTCTAGTATTTACCTCTGTAAGTCTGAAAGCACAGGTGGAAAATCGATGGTTATCAGCAGGTTCTTTCCATAATTATTATGCCAGTATTGGTTCCGAAATTGAAAGTGGATTTATTAGTGCCCAACAAGGTGGCTGGCAATGGCCAGCTATTTATTCGGGGCAAGATGCTATGGCAATGAAAGGATTTTGGTTGGGAGTAAAGAATTTTAATGATGGATTTAATGATTGGGAAACTAGAGTTGTTCACGTAGGCCCTCGAGTAACTGGTTTAGGTGAGTTTTATCCGGTTAGTATGGAGACTATAAGTAAATTTGAACCACCTCAAGTATTTGTAGATGGTCTTCAATCCATTGCTAAAGATGTGGTAAACGAACGTGTTGACCCCAATCTTGATGCAGATCGTGAAATTCGAATTGAAGTAAATACTTTAATTGGAGTAACCGTAAAGCGAACCATCAAGCAATTCAGCCAACAGTACCATGATAATTATCACGTACTTGAATATACCTTTATAAACACAGGAAATACCGATTCAGATCCAGAGATTGAGCTCCCGGGACAAGACTTAGAAGGGTTTATTCCTTATTTCCTAAACAGAATGGCTCCGGTTAAGGCAACACGTTTTACTATTGGAAATGCTTCCGGTTGGGGTATTAATACAATGAACGATCAGAGAGGTGACGGTTGGAGACCGGAAGAACCTGAAGATTTTAGAGCTTCTTTTGCATGGCACGGTTACTGGCCTAATGCGGAGGTTGAATATGACAATATTGGAGCACCAATATTTATACCAAACACTACAGGCGGTTTCCTATCACCAGCCGATACAACAGGGCGATTAGGAGCTTATCACTTTGTTGGAACTGCAACATTGCAAGCTCCGGTGTCTGCTGACGATCCTACCGATGATCCCGGTCAACCTTTCACTATGGCCTACGAGCACAATGACGATCCTCTATATTTCAATAACGACCCATTTAATTTGGTGAAAATGCAACAAGAATATGCTATGATGAGTCGAGGAAGGGTTACTCCAAGGCATGCTTATGTTGTAGAACCGAATGGTTATGAAGGATTTATTAACCCAAGAGGTGATCCTTCACTCGGAGAAGTAGGAGGACAAGCTTATACGTATGGGTACGGGCCTTACGATTTAGCATTCGGAGACTCAATAAAAATTGTACTGGTTGAGGCTAGTGCTGGAATTTCTCGCGAACAAGCAGAAATAACCGGCGCTGCTTTCAAAAATGGTGAAATTACCGCCACTGAAAAAAATGAAGTTGTATTTCAAAGTAGAGACTCACTTTTTCAGACTTTCAATCGTGCTATTGCAAACTTTGAATCAGGGTATTCAATACCTGAGCCGCCACTTCCTCCAAGTATTGTGAACATATCTTCTGCTGGTGATGGTGTGCTGATCGAATGGGAGTTTGATGGAAACGAAGCAGACATTGAAGGCTTTCAAATATATCGCGCTTCTGGTCGAGTTGATTCAACGTATCGATTACTATTTGAGGCAGCCCCATCTGATCGTTCAATGAAAGATGGGGATGCGGGTAGAATTGCCGAACCTGATCGATATCTCATAGATAATCCTATTAGAGGTCGAGACTATTTTTATTATGTTGTAACCGTTGGGGCTACAAATAGCGATAACACGGGTGAAACACCTACCGGGAATCGATTAGTGAGTAATCGTTATTTTACTCAAAGTTATACACCAGCACGTTTACTACGTCAAGCTGGTGAGAATATGGAGGAAATTCGGGTGGTTCCCAATCCATATAATCCGAATGCTAGTCAAGAGTTATTGTTGGATCAGAACGGTAGAAATCGCATCAATTTTTATGAAGTTCCTGGTATCTGTACCATCGAAATTTATACCGAGGTTGGAGAGCTTATCAAAACTATAAAACACGATAATGGTAGTGGCGATGAAGAATGGGATTTACGAACCGATTATAGACAAACTGTTGTAAGTGGAGTTTATATTGCACGTATTGTAAATGAAGATCCTAACGACGACGAATTTGGCAGAGTTGCCATTCGTAAAATTGTAATCATCTTATAGGAAACGGCGTGAGAATAGTAAGAATCTTTTTACTCTGTTTAATTAGTATTACACTAGCAGAGACTGCTTTAGCTCAAAAAAAGCGAGCCCAAACAAGTATGAAATTTCTAAGTGTTTCTCCATCGGCAATGGCCTCTTCTATGTCGGATGCAGTAACTTCGGTTGAAATGGGGGTTTATGCAGCACTATATAATCCGGCTACTATGGCTCATATTGAAGGTAATTATGCTGCTACTGCGGGGGTAGTGCAATGGATAGCTGGAATTAATCATAACTCAGCTGCTTTTGTGTTTAAACCAGCTGGGGGAAGGTTTGGTGTATTTGGGGTAAATGCTATATCTGTTGATTACGGAGATATAATTGCAACAGTTGTGGATGAAACCAATGAAAAAGGGTATTCCGATATTGGTTTTATTAATCCAACAGCATTAGCCGTTGGTTTTTCCTACGCAAATGCGATAACCGATCAATTTTCTGTGGGTGCGAATTTTAGGTTTAGCCAGCAGGATTTAGGTTCAGTAGCTATGGGAACGAATAATACGGGCGGGTATAACTTCGAATCGTTCAAAGCATCAACCAATTTGGTAGATTTTGGAGTACTCTATAAAACCGGATTTGAGAGTCTTCAATTTGGAATGGCTTTCAGAAATTTCTCACCGGAGATCGAATATGATGACGAAAGCTCTGAGTTACCCCTTACATTCAAAATTGGAATTTCGATGGATGTATTTGATCTTACCAATCTCGATAAAGATGTCCATTCACTACTAGTTAGTATAGATGCAAATCGCCCAAGAGATTTCGATGAACAATTACTTTTTGGTTTTCAATACACATTCGTGAATCGGTTTATGATTCGTGGTGGACACGGGTTCCCTAAAGATGAAGAAGGTTTTAGCCTTGGAATGGGTATTAAACAACCACTGGGCTCACTTACCCTAAGTGTGGACTATTCATATACTGCTTTCGGAGTATTTGGTGAAGTGAATCGCTTTGGCGCAAAAATAGGATTTTAATAGGTACTAGATAATGAAGTTTAATAAGTCAATTTTTGTAGTTCTTATCGTTGCTATCTTAATAAGCGGGAATTCATGTGGCGATGGATTTAGCGTATATGATCCCGATTATGAAAGCACTGAACCAAAAGCCATAATAACGGATATTAGCCCAGCTGGTGGATACTTAGCAGGAGTAGATTCGGTGGTAATTACTGGTTCTAACTTTGCGTTAGACCCAGATTCCATGATAATTGATTTTGGAGGAGCACCGGGCACTTTTTTAAGTTTATCAGAAACACAGCTGATTGTACGTCCAGGAGTTCGCCATGGTGTGGATTTACCAGTTAAAATAGCTGTGAGGGGCCAGGAGTTTTTTAGTGATGCTTACAACTATACGTTATTTCAACCATTCGGGCTTTACCCCGGTTTGACAGCTGATGACGAACCAACATCTCCTGTTGCAGTAGATGCTGACAATAACATTTATACTATTGTTACTACTAATAATGTAACTCAATATGTGAAAGTTACTCCTGATGGTGTAGTTACAAAAGACGCAGCAGTATTTACAGGTGGTACAGGAGGGTCAGATTTAAGGTTCGAAGCGTATTCATCGTTGGTTGTGGCGCCTAATAATGAATTGTTTATGACTCAACAAAGCCTGCGAGCAATATTTAGAAAAACATTCGGAGATGGAGCTCGAGAAGGGGTGTGGGCCGCTTCCTCTACCGGTTCTTTCAAAATTCGAGATATGGTATTCGACAATAATGGCTATTTGTGGGTAGTGGGTAGAGATAGTGATCAAATTCACCGTTTTGATGCTACAACCCGTGCTGAAACCAAATTCCCATTCGAAGGCATATTATCTGCAGTTGCGTATTACAGCAACGATAATGAACTGTATGTTGGCGGAGAAATTGACAGCACTCAAAGTATTTGGAAGTTTACCATCGATGGATCAGGAAATATTGGTGCCGGAGAACTCTACTTTGATTTCGGTAAGCATTATGATGGCATTGTTGCTTCAATGATTCTAGCTTCAAATGGAGAATTGCTCGTGGCTACAGGTCCTGAAATTAATAATGTTAGCAAACCAAGTATCGTAAAGGTATTTCCGGATGGCAGACATGAGCAGCTACATAATGAAATGATAACAGACGGCGCCTACAGTATTACATGGCGCGACGATAAATTCGCCGTGGTTGCAATTCGTGGCGAAGAAACGAGCATTAATTTTCTGGATATGTATGATCGAACCCGATCAGGTATATTCGGATTTTAAATGAACCATTAACCTATAAACTATAACTAAATCAATAATCTATCGATACACTGATACTAGGAGATTTACATATGAAAATAAATAAGTTAACAGCCTTATTAGGTTTACTTTTAATTCCAGCAATGGCAAGCGCACAATGGGCTCAAGATACAACTTTTGTTCCGGCAGAAGGTGATTTCTTCGTAGAAGTTCATGGTGTTGCAGTTGATGGCGAAGGTAAAACCTGGATACAGCCATTCGGAACTACGGAAACTGTAGTAGCAAACAGAACAGGAGAAACAGTAAATACACGTGCTTTGTATGTGTACAATGCTGATGGTACTCCTGCAGAGTTTTCACCACTAATCGTTTTAGAATGGGCCGATGGAACTACTCCAAATGACACTTTGGGATATTTCTGGGATGAAACCTTAAACGATGGCGCTGGCGGGTACGATACACGTTCAGGTCGTGGTATCGAAACAGATCACGAAGGAAACATCATCGTTTCTCAGTGGAATACTCTGTTTAAAATTGATCATAAAACAGGTAAAGCTCTTGCAAAAGTAGCTCCTGAGATTGGTTCTTTAACAGAAGCTTCTGTTGATGCTGCCGGTAACGTATACGTGGGTGCTGTAGTTGCTACAGAAACTCCAATCGTGAAGTTCGACTCAAATCTTGAAAACCCCGAAAACGTTGTAACCTTAGCTTCAAGCTTCTCGCGCGACTTACAGGTTATGCCAGATGGTAACACCATCTATTGGGCAGGATATACCTTAGGTGTTGTATTAAAGTATACTCGTCCTGATGAGTTTAGTGGTTTCAATGCCACGCCTGATACCGTACTTCGTGGTATTAAATCAGAAAGCTTCGACATCCACCCAATCACCGGATATCTATGGACTGGTTCAGGTTCATTGAATGATGTTCCTGATGCGCCATGGCAGCCACAAACTTGGTATGCATTCGATCCAGCTGATCTTGGCACCGATAACGAGGCAGCACTTGACAGTATCAACTGGGCAGCCGGTGCAGACATCGCAGGTGGTTTTGATAATGCACGTCCACGTGGTCTAGATTTCTCTTTAGATGGGAAAACAGCTTATGTAGCTGTGTTTAGTGGAACAGAAACAGATGTTGATGTTCAAAAATTCACTACCGATCAGGTATTCTCTTCTAACGAGGAAGAAAACATCAGTGGAATCCCAGCCGGTTACGTGCTTGAGCAAAACTATCCAAATCCATTCAACCCTTCTACCAACATCGAGTTCTCTATCAACGAGCCGGGTGCTGTTAGCTTGAAGGTATATGACATGACAGGACGTGAAGTTGCTTCACTCATCGATGGTCGTATGAATGCAGGATCGCACACTGTTCGATTTGATGCTTCAAATCTATCTTCCGGTGTATACATTTATGTAATGCAATCAAACGGCGTACGTTTGACCAACAAAATGACTTTGATTAAATAATTTTAGTTATAGGTTACCAAAGAGGCAGCATTTTGTGCTGCCTTTTTTTTTCTAAAGCACTATCAATTACACTATGAAGTTCAGACTTACACTCGTTTTTTTACTTCTACTTACCCTATCCAGTCAAATTTCTGCTCAAGCTCCCGAGCCTCCAAAATATGAATTCAGGGCAACATGGATGGCCACTGTAGTCAATTTAGATTGGCCTGCCTCTGGCTCATTACCTGTTCGATTTCAAAAGCAAAGTTTGACAGACCGATTAGACGATATGAAAGAAGTGGGCATTAATGCCTTGTTCTTTCAGATCCGAACCGAGGGTGATGCGTTGTATGCATCAGATCTTGAGCCGTGGTCGAGATATTTAACCGGAGAAGAAGGGAAAGCTCCCGATCCGTATTGGGACCCACTTGAATTCGTAATTGAAGAAGCTCATAAAAGAGGAATGGAATTACATGCTTGGCTGAATCCTTATCGAGCGATGCGTTCAATTCCTGGCGATTTTACTCAAAAAATTAACTTCGAAAGTATTGAAAATGAGTATGAAGGATTAGGGCCTTTTTTGCAACGTTATGAATCAGACAATGACGAATTTAAAGCAAAAGGAACATCGGCCCGAGATAGCCTTCATGTAGCAAATAAACACCCCGAATGGCTGATGGTGATGAACGATGCTATTGCTATCATGAATCCGGGAATTCCCGAAGTGATCGACTATAATGTACAGGTGGTGATGGATGTAGTAAACCGCTACGATATTGATGGAATCCATTTTGACGATTATTTCTATCCATATCCACCCAATAATATGGCAAGCAACGATAATGAAGCCTTAGATGATTCAACTTTTGCACGATACCCACGCGGTTTTGATAACAAAGGAGACTGGCGCCGTAATAACATCGATATTTTCGTAGAAGCTCTGCACGATTCTATCCAACAAGTTAAACCTTGGGTTAAATTTGGAATAAGTCCGTTCGGAATTTGGAAAAGTGGTGTGCCCTCTGGAATTAGCGGTATGGATGCTTACAGCGTAATTTATGGGGATGCCGTTGCGTGGCTCGAAGAACAAACAATTGATTATATAACCCCACAATTATATTGGGCGATCAGCCGATTCGGAACCGGGCAGGATTACAAGAAATTAGCCGATTGGTGGGCATCAAAAGCATCTGAGTACGGTTTGCATACTTATCCTGGGCATGGATTATATCGCGCTAGCAGTAGTACTTTTTCTGGAACGCTATTCGCTGCAAACGAAATTCCCCGTCAAGTTCGTCATAATCGAGGTAATGATCAGATTACGGGGAGTGTATTCTTTCGATCCAGCAATATCACTACCTACAGTTCGAAAGGTTTTGCTGATTCTCTAAAAACAAATTTCTACCGATATCCGGCGCTTCAACCAACTATGGACTGGAAAGATACTACCGCGCCGGCCACTCCAGAAATATTTTTGGTAGAACGGGATTCAGAAGCACAAAATAAATTTCATCTTTCGTGGGATCGCCCATCGAACGATGTAATCACAAAAAGTGCAAGCGCTCATCAGGATACACTGCTCAAATATGCCATTTATCGCGTGGATGCTGCAGAAAAACCGAGTGCGGCAGAAGCCATGAATTCACCTAGAAATTTAATTGCCGTAACAGGACAGACTTCCTACTCTGATACTGCACCTCCTTCAGAACATACCTACTGGTATTTCGTGACTTCGGCAAGTAGAAATAACGTTGAGAGTGAGCCAACCGAAGTAGTTGAGGCCGGTGTGGTGGTAAGCAATGAAGAATCGCGTGAAATTCCATCTGAAATCGTGTTAAATCAGAATTATCCGAATCCATTCAACCCCGAAACTTCAATCAGTTTCACACTTCCTGAAAGTGGAGAAGCAAATTTGTTGGTGTATAACTTATTGGGGCAACAAGTGGCTACCGTTCATCAAGGAATGTTAAATGCTGGAACTCACACTTTCCGATTTGATGCCTCCGGATTATCAACCGGAGTGTATGTGTATCAACTGAGATACGAGGGAACTACTTTAAATCGTAAAATGATGCTCATCAAGTAATTCATGAAGTCGAACCGTCGAAACTTTATCAAAAAACTGGGTTTAGGCACCGTAGGAATTGGTGGAGTTCTTTCCAGCAATTGCTCCCCAAGTGAAGAAGATGAATTCAACATTGTTCATCTTACCGATACTCACGTTACCTCTCGCCGACAAGGACATAAAGGTTACCAAGCTTGTGTTAATTCGATCAATGCACTTACACCAGCTGTTGATTTTGTGTTGATGGGCGGTGATATGGTGTTCGACGGTTTATACAACGAAATGGATGAGTATGAGGATCAAATTCGTCTATTCAAAGAAATAAGCGGCAATTTGAATGTTCCTTATTATCCGTGTTTAGGAAATCATGATGTGCTCGGACTTTCATCCCGTCGTAAAGTACCGGCTGATCATCCCGGGATTGGACAAAAGCATATTTTAGATGCTCTGGGGATAGACAGCGCATACTATTCATTCAACCATAAAGGTTGGCATTTTGTGATTCTGAACTCCATCCACGAGATAGAAATGGAACACGGTCCTGCATACGAACAACGCATTGGAAAAGAACAGCTCGACTGGTTGCGTTACGATTTAGGCGATCATTTAGATATGCCAACCATTGTGGTTTCGCATTATGCAGCATTCAATCATCTTGGACAGATAAATGCTGATCAAGAATTGAAGGCGATGAATCATTTAGTACTTAAAGACAATAAAGAACTTCGCAATATCCTGGAGCGACATGGAGTAAAAGCGATGCTTCAAGGTCATACCCATATGAGCGAGGATTTCAGATTCAATAATGTTTGGTACATAACCAGTCAATCGGGTTCAGCGGCTTGGTGGGGTGGAAATTGGCTGGGTTTTGAACCGGGCTATACGGTTTTAACTCTCGGTAAAAACGACATTAAAAGCTGGAAAGCAGTTACTTACAACTGGACACATCAACTCGAGCCGGAAGATACTTTGGAACAAGAACGCATTCTTGAACGAGAAGAATTTAATGCTCGTCAGGACAGTTTATACCGAGCTGAGATTACCGGCTAAACAGCTTCTATCTATCTTTTTTTTAGAATTTAATCTTGCTGGAGTTCTCTAAACCTTGATGATTATGTTCTTCTTTTTCATCCAGCGAGCTAGCAAATAGAAGAGGAAAATCCACATGATTGCATACAGTAGAGATGCATTTATGGGCGAGGCAATAGCACGGTATACTTCCTCATACAACCATGATTTGAGCGTATAATCTTCGCCATTCACGCTAAATTTGATTAGGAACATCAATCGGCCAATTATGCCGCTTAAAAAGAATACGGTGATGGCATTAATCCCGAAAGCAACGCCCCAATCAGTAAAACGTTTCTTTTCTTTCACATCGATAAACCAATAAGCTAATCCAAAAAAGCACATTGCTTGTCCACCTGTAAATAAAGTATACGAGCTGGTCCAGATGTTTTTATTGATTGGAAATACCCAGCTCCAAACGTATCCAAGGGCGATCATCAAAAATCCCCAGATAAAAAACTGCAGTGTTCGTGATGACTCAGTTTCATGATCCCTCATTAACATCCGCCCGGTCCAGATTCCCATTAACGTGCTTCCAATTGCGGGAAATGTGCTCAGTAACCCTTCAGGATCCCAATTTTCTTTCCAGGTGTGACCGCTCAAAAACAGTTGATCGAAATAAGCAGCAAGATTTCCCTCGGGAATATCGATGGCGCCTGCTCCGTAACCGGGAACAGGTATGAGCGTCATTGCCATCCAATAACCAACTAAAAGTGCACCAAGAGTAATCATCTGGGTTTTGGGTTTTGTGTATAAAAACATAAACGCTCCAACTGCATAACAAATAGCAATGCGCTGCAGAACGCCCGGAATCCGAATGTCAATCAGGTTGGGATGTAAGGAAAATCCGGCTTTAAATGAGATGTATGGAAAAGCTGAAAGTGCAAGACCTAATCCGAAAATTTTTGCGGCTCGAATCATCGTTTTTTTAGCTAAATCGCCGGTTGCTGCACCTTTCGCTTGTGCTTTGGTAAAAGCAAGTACGATTGAAACCCCAACAATGAATAAGAAAAATGGGAAAATTAAATCAGTTGGAGTCCAGCCATGCCAGGGAGCGTGTTGCAATGGTCCATACATATACGACCAGGAGCCCGGATTATTAACCAAAATCATTGCCGCTACAGTAGCTCCCCGAAAGAAATCCAAAGAGACTAAACGTTTGCCCGAAGAAATCCCACTTAGTGTTGTCATCGAAAAGTAAATAGTTTAAAAGATGCTATAAATAACGAGTTCTGTATGGCAATAGAAACACCACTTAACTATTTTTGCAACAATTAATTAAGCGTATTATGACCATACTTGTAGCCGATAGTGGATCAACCAAAACAGAATGGATCTATCAATCTTTAGAAGGTGAAAAAGACACATTCTATTCCGAGGGATTGAATCCTTATTTCAAAGATAGTACCACCATTTCGGAAATTGTAAAAGAAGCAGTGGCTACAAAAATTCCATCGGCAGTAGATAAGATTTTTTTTTATGGAGCAGGATGCAGTTCTCCGATTAAGCAACTTGATGTAACCAAAGCTATCACAGACTGTTTTCCCAATGCATCTGTTCGTGTTGACACTGATTTAATGGGAGCTGCCATTGCTTGTTTTGGAGATGAACCCGGCGTGGCTTGTATTTTAGGAACCGGTTCGAATGCCTGTTTATACGATGGGGAAAAAATCACCAGCAGTATTCCATCTTTAGGATTTACCCTAGGGGATGAAGGCTCAGGTGGATATTTCGGTAAACTATTACTTCGCGCCTATTTCTATAAAACCATGCCGGAGGACTTACGCCGAGATCTTGAGAATCAGCGTTTGATGAGGTTGGATGATATTCTGGATCATGTGTATCGAAAACCGGCGCCTAATCGATTTGTAGCCTCTTTTGCAAGAATGCTGGCCGATCATTCAAATCATCCATTTATCAAAAAAATAGTAACCGACGGTTTTGCAGAATTTGTTGACCAGCAACTTGGATATTTCGGTGATGTGATTCAAAATAAAAATCTCGGATTTGTAGGCTCCATCGCAAAAATACACCAAGATTCACTTACAAAAGTTCTAAGTGATAGAGGCTTGCAACCACCAAAAGTGATCATCCAAAAACCCATTGAAGGAATACTGGAATATCACACTCGCTAAGACTAAGCTCAGTTAAGCGTTGCTTTCAATTCGAGAATTCTTGCAACCGATCGTTCAATTCTTTCCTCGGTAATTTCACCCGCATCCAGCAGCGCTTCGACAGCGTCAATGGCATCTGATAGCTTAACAGGTTCCGGTAATAGATTATTTCCAAAGCAGAACATGTCGAGACCGGCATCTATACCAAGTCGTAAAGAATCTTTCAAACTGTAATGGTCGGAAATCGCTCGCATTTGCATGTCGTCGGATATAACAACTCCTTCGAAACCCAATTTTCCACGAAGCATTTTGGTTAAAACTTTATTCGACAGGGTAGAAGGATTGGAAGAATCCCAGTTAGCATTAAAAATATGCGCTGTCATTATCATGGGGCACATCCCTTTTTCAATGAGAGTTTCATAGGGAGCAAGTTCCTCTTCAAGCCAGGTTTCGGTGACATCCACAAAACCGGCATGTGTATCGCCGAGGGCGCTTCCATGTCCCGGAAAATGTTTACAACAGGTAAGAATGTTTTTGTTTTGATGTCCCTTTATGTAAGCTTCTGCGTGTTGGGCTACTTTCTCTGCGGATCGCCCAAAAGAGCGTTCTCTTCCCGCAATAATCATACTTTTAGGTTGAATGGCCAAATCTAACACGGGAGCGAAGTTTAGGTTGATTCCTGAATCAGCGAGAACATCAGCAATCAAAGCAGATTGCTCTTCGGTGTAAGCAGGATCATCACGTTCACCTAAATGCTTATGCGATTTAGTTTCAGGAAATCCATATTCAGGTTTTAACCGTTGAATGATTCCACCTTCCTGATCGATGCCAATAAAAAGTGGGGATTCGGCAGTTTCTTGCAGTTTCTGGGTGAGCGCTTTTAACTGCTCCGGAGATTGGATGTTATGCACCGGTTTTTTGTGCACCATATCCCGATCAAATAAAATTACTCCGCCGGGATTTTCATCTGCGATATCCTTTAGAATTTCTGAATTCTCCGAAAGGTCTGATCCTCGAAATCCCATGAGGAATAATTGAGCGATTTTTCGGCGTGTACTTTGTGACCGTGCGATTTGTAAATATTTGTCATTCATGGCTTTAAGTTACTGTAAAAATCTCAAATTTTTAACGCTTCTGTGAACTTTTAACATAGATTGTATACCTTCATTGAAGGCCTAAAATTAACTCACTTTTTTATGATAAGAATCGCTTCTTTATGTCTGATTTTTGCACTTTGTATCGGATGTAATTCATCAAAAGCACAGCAAGATGCTACCGTTAAAACCGGTATCGAAGTACTGGTAGAAAATAACTTTGAGCTACTACAAGGAAAGCGCGTTGGATTGATAACCAACGCCACAGGAGTAAATGCCAATTTGGTTTCTACCATTGATCTGATCGATCAGGCAGAGGGCGTTGAACTTGCAGCTCTTTACGGACCTGAGCATGGGGTTCGAGGAGAATATGCTGCCGGCGACAAAGTTAAAACCTACGTAGATGAACGCACAGGAGTTACTGTGTTTTCATTGTATGGCGATACTCGTAAACCAAATGCGGAAATGCTGGAAGGAATTGACGTTTTAGTGTACGATATACAGGATATTGGAGTGCGTTCGTATACCTACATCAGTACAATGGGCTTGGCAATGGAAGCTGCCGCCGAACATGATATTGACTTTGTAGTGTTAGATCGTCCGAATCCATTGGGCGGATATAAAATCGAAGGAAATATTGTTGAAGAAGGATATATAAGTTTTGTAAGTCAGTTTCCGGTTCCTTACATCTATGGATTAACTCCCGGCGAAATCGCAAAAATGATCAATGACGAAGGCTGGCTCGAAGGCGGACAAAAAGTGAAGCTGGATGTTGTTGGAATGGAAGGATGGAGCCGAAATATGACCTTTGATGAAACAGGGCTGCCTTGGGTACCAACTTCTCCGCATATTCCGCATGAATATTCGGCCTATTTTTACGTGGCAACCGGTATAATGGGTGAATTGGGAGTGTTTTCGGAAGGAGTAGGATATACTTTGCCCTTTCAGGTATTTGCCGCAGAATGGATTGATGAAGCTAAACTTGCCATCGAAATGAATGCCTTAAATTTGCCCGGTGTCATTTTCAGGCCAACCGTATTCAAACCCTTTTACGGGAAACATCAAGGCAAAGAATTACACGGTGTACAAATTCACTTCTCTGATATAGAAGAAGCAGAATTGATGAACCTTCAGTTCTATTTTATGCAGGTACATCACAAATTATATCCTGATGTGGATTTATTTGCACAAGCAGAAAACCGATGGTCGATGTTCGATAAAGTGAATGGCACCGATCAAATCAGAAAACTTTTTGGCGAAAACTATTTGGTTTCCGATATCGAAGCCTATCTAAATAAAGATGTGCAAACCTTCCGTGAAAAATCCAAAGCCTACTATCTCTACAACTAAATCTATGCGTGTATTAAATCAACTTTTTCTGGCAAGTGTTTTTTGCTTGCTTACAGCATCCTCTGCAATTGCACAAAATAATATGGTAAGAATTGCGGCTTCGGATTCAGATTCATTATATCTGAACATCGTAATTCCCGAAACTGATACCGTACAATATAGCTTTTCGAGATATCGAATCGGAGCAAATACGCATCCCGAGGCACGAGCTTTTGTTAATGGACGAGAAGTAAAAGTGTACGAAAGTGGCGCTTTTGTTGATATGATCGCTCACACAGAAGACACTACAGGAATTCACATCAGAGTAAGCTTAAACGGAGAAGAGCTGAACTACAACGCAATGTTGGTGCGTCCTCAAAGTGTAATTCCTGAGTTCGATGGCAAAGTAATCTCTAACATTAGCATGAAACCGGACAGCGACTTATGGCTGAAAGCCGGAGAGTTGTTAGAAGTTCAGTTCGTTGGCACACCGGGGCAAAGTGTGGTATTCAATATTGATGGATTCAAACGAAATATACCGATGCAGGAAGTTTCGGAAGAAGAAGCCGGTTATCCCGGATTGTATCGTGGATTTTATAAAGTGCTGGATAGCGATGTGGTATACAATCAATTCATCACTTTTAAGATGAAAAAAGGACTATTCGGCTATGAAAAGCAGAAAAGTGAGCATACAGTTTCGTTTAACGGTACTCCCAGAGTGGCCGAAGTTGTAGTTGATGATGCCTACTTGAATATTGGCATGGGAACCGATCGCTTAGGCGGTGCTCGTCACGGCTTTTTGGATAAAGGAGTGTTGCTCAACATCGATGGACAAAAGAAAGGAAATTATCGCGTCCGTTTAACGGAAAGTTTAAGTGCTTGGATTCCAATGCGTTTTGTTGAATTACGAGAAGAGCGTCGAACGGCGGTATCTTCACTTACCGGTAATATCCGAATTTCAGGTCGCTCTGAAACCGATTTGATACGACTATCACTTTCCGAAAAACTGCCTTACATCACTTGGCAAGATATCAACCCAAATATGATTTACGTGGATGTATTTGGGGCAACCTCTAACACCAATTGGAAAGTGAAGCACAAAAGTAGTTCGGGAATAAAGAAATTGAATTGGGTTCAGGTCGAAGACGATCGTTTCCGGTTAGAAATTGAGCTGGCTCACAGCCATAATTGGGGATACTCGGTAGGATATGGCTGGGGTTCGATATTAAATATCGAAGTGAATCGTCCACCGGTAATTTCCGATCCGTTAAATCCACTTGCAGGTAGAGTTATCTCGGTGGATGCCGGTCATGGTGGCGATAGCAGAGGTGCACTTGGAGCGAGCGGCATCGAAGAAAAAGTGATCACCTTACAAATAACCGAGCGACTCACCGACTTGTTAGAAGCAGAAGGTGTAACGGTAGTTCTGCCTCGAACCGATGATTCGTATGTATACATGAGTGAGCGCCGTGAAATGACACTCGATTCGGGTGCAGATTTATTAGTGAGTATCCATGCAAACTCAATTGGATATGGGAGCAATCCGCTGGAAATAAGAGGAACCGGTTCCTTCTATAAGCATCTTGCATTCAAGCCGTTAGCAGAAATTATGTATGATAAAATGCTTGAGCTTGGCTTAGAGGATTATGGTCTTACCGGAAGTTTTAATTTTTCATTAAATGCACCGATCGAATTTCCAAACGTACTGGTAGAAACAGGATTTGTATCCAATCCAGAGGAAGAAATCATGCTGATGGATCCGGATTTTCAGCAACGAATAGCTGAGCAGATAGTAGAGGGTTTGAAAGAGTTTTATTTAAATCATGCTACCATCAAAGCTTTAGAAGCAATGCCGGATAAGTAGACATCAGAAAAATAAGAACAACAGGATTCCAATAAGATTAATCCCGATCAACGTGTAAACAACCCCGCGCTTGATCGGGCCACTTCCTTCCATTTGCATCATCTTCATGGTATGATCTTTCAAATATTGCTTGTTTTGCCAGCTTAACCAACCTGCGATAAAAACAAAGATCACATTCATCCAGAACGTATAATCGATCTTAAACTGAGTGATTTCAGAAACAACACGCTGTGTTTCAGGGATGATGTCCAGCCATCCAAAAACACTGTTCAGTATTAATGCAGTTAAAACGATACTTATATACATAATACCGGCAATATAAAGCGCTACTCGCCATCCGTAATATTTCGCGTTAATGCTTACAAGAGGGGGAACCATCAAATCTGAATAGATAAAGCCCATGATACCTGCAAACAACACGCCATTGCCTTGAAGAACGGTTGCTAATGGAATGTTACCCATCGACCCAATGAATGTAGAAGCTGCCACAAAGGGTGCTATCAAAGCATTTTCCAGTGCGATCAGCCAATCCGGAAGGTGAGTGGCATCCACCAAAAACAATGCTGCCCAAAATTCACCGGGAACCAACACTGCAACAAAACCTGCAATAGAAAAACCAATTAAGATATCTTCCCACGCCATTTTCCAGTCGTTTACGAATTTGTGCCCAACCAACTGCCATCCTTCTTTACTTTTTATGCGTTGCTTCCAATCGAAGTCATCATTCATTTCTTCGCCTTCATCTTCAACTTTTTCTCGAGCTGCCTGCATCCATTTTTTTGGATAAGTGAGCTTGATGAGTACACTACTGATGGCAATCAAAATCAATCCACCAAGTAATTCTGCGGCTAGAAACTGCCAGCCAAGGAATATCATAATCAATATTCCCAGCTCGATTACCATATTTGTAGAAGCAAACATAAATGCCACTGCGGCTATAAAATGGGCACCTTTTTTAATCAACGCGCGTGCCGCAGCCAGCGCAGCAAAGGAACAGGAAGATGAAGCCGCTCCAAAAAACGTTGAAAGCGAAATACTTTTGAAATCGGCTTCGCCCATATATTTTGTCAAACTGCCTTTTGGAACAAAGGCTTGAATCATACCGGAAACGAAGTACCCTAAAATGAAAGCCCACCCCGATTTCCAGAAGAAACCGAGAGCGGTTTTTGCAGATTCGGAATAAAGAGATAGAAATTCATTCATAGGAAAGTGAGTTGTGTTTTGAAGTTAAATAAGGTGCGGTTACTCAATTTTAGTTACTGTTTCGCCACAGTTGTGCATCATTTGTCCGTAAAAAGGATTGGCGATCGTTTCAGTATTGCTGATCCATTGTGCACCTTTATTGTTATTGGCCATTGGGCAAAACTGAACGAAAAGTGATGGATGTTGATAATCCTGATTTTCAATAGCCGTGAGGAGTTCTTTAGATATATTGATGAAGGCATCCCTGAATTCTTCAATGGATATTGCATCCTCAGCAGAGGCAATGGCTTCCAACATCTTACCGTGATGGTTTCTGTGTTTATCACCATGTTCCTCATGATTATTCATTTCATCATTAGTGCGTGCTTCTTGGGCAAATTTAACGAGAGCCGTTTGCGCCGCTTCAAAATCATCAGCAACTAGCGCATCTTTCATCTCTAAATAATGCGCTACAAGGCTATCTAAATGTTCGGTATGCTTGTGCTGTTGTTGATCTTCAGCCATACTATTTTCACGGTGCTGATGGTTTGAGTGATCAACAGAACTTGCTTGGTTTCCCTCTGTATTGGTTGTTGAAGCATGATGTTCATGCCCGGTTTGGTTATTTCCCGATCCCGGTGATGGATTCATCATACTACGTTTGTCGGCAAGTTGGGCAGCACTGTCTAGCTTAAAAGTTCCGTTAGTAACCACTCGTTCACCTTCGGCTAATCCTTCAACTACGATATACTGATCGCCGGCGCGTTCACCTAATACAATTTCACGGGCGGTAAAGGTAGGTTTAGCTGTGTTTGGTTCCTGTACAAATACCAAAGATCGTTTACCGGTCCACAGTACCGCAGAGGTTGGGATTAGTAGTTTGGGTTCTTTTGATGAGCTTTCGATAACTCCTTCTACCAACATATTAGGTTTAAGTCGATTTCCAACATTTGGTACCTCCGATCTGATTTCAATCACTCTTCGGTCGTTCGCTACAATCGGATCGATATAATCAATGGTTGATGTAAAAGTGTCACCGGGAACAGCCGTTGTGATAAATGATAATTCATTGCCTTCTTCCACTTTTGCGATGTCTTGTTCGTAAATGTCAAACATCACCCAAACAGAAGATAAATCAACGATTTGATACATCATGGAACCGGCCATTACGTGTTGCTCGCGATCCACGAATACCGACTGAACATACCCTGAAACCGGCGAAACAATATCTACACTTTCCATCACCTGCTCACTTGCTTCAATTTTGTTGATGGTGGAAACAGGTAACTCCCAAAGTTCGAGTTTTCTTCGTGCTGCCTCATATAAGGTAGGATTCTGAGTTTTTACTTTCGCCGTTTCGAGTAGCTCTTGTTGCGCCGCTACTAACTCGGGAGAGTAGATGGAGGCCATTCGTTGCCCTTTTTGTACAAAAGCTCCTTCAAAATCTACGTATAAATCAATAATGCGCCCTTTCAAGTGAGAAGTAACCGAGGAGCTGTTATTTTTATTAATGCTGATTTTGCCGGGAACTCGAATTTGTTCGATAGCGATTGCCGAAACTACAGACGTTGTTTCGATTTCAGCTAGTGCAAGAGCGGCCTTACTCATTACTAAACCGTTTGGGTTTGCACTTTCGAAATTATTTTCGGCCTCAATCAAATCCATGCCACAAATGGGACAATTACCGGGTTCGTTTTGCCTTATCTGAGGATGCATACTACAAGTATACACCACTTCTCCAAGCTCGTTAGTGTGCGTTTCGGCAATGTGTTCTTCCATTGAATGGGAGGTGGAATCATTACCAAAAAGGACAGCGCCAATTACTATTCCGCTAATTCCAACGAGAGCAAAAATTAGATAGGTTTTAAATGTATTCATGATTGCGTGGTTTTAGTAGTTAATTTCTTGTGGTGTGATGTTGTGCGTTCCCGATAAATAATTAAGGAATGCACTCGCTGTTTTTTGATCCGTTTTTGCCTTAACACGCTGCAACTCATATTCAAAAAGCTTGCGTTGTAATCTCAAAATTTCTTCAAAATCAGAATTGTCGGTGGCGTACGATTGCAACATAATTCGTACGGCTTGTTCCAAACGCTGTATTTGTTGCTGATCGTAGAGGGTATACCGGCGTTGTGCATCTTCATAGTCTCTAATCACGCGGTACACGAGTTGTTCAAGTTCAATTTCTCGGTCTGAAAGCCGTTCTTTACTTGCCGACCAATTATTCATTGCCTGTTGATGGGCTGCACGATTCTTGGATCGGAAAAGAGGAATTTTGATATTAACTCGTGCAATCAAAGCGTCTCTACCATTGTCGATTAGAGCAGGTATATCCGAGCGCTCACCGGTAGCAATGTAATCGAATCCAACTCCAAAGCCGGGTTTTGCACGATTTGAAGCTATTTCTAAGTCACTGTTGGCTTGTTCCTCAAGCAGCCGAAGCCGATTTATATCCGGATTGTTGGATTGCACTCTCTGCCGAAACTCAACTTCATCCGAAAATAAATCACCGGATACATCTATCGAAGAAGGTAATCGTATGTCAGCGTCTAATGGTACATTTCGTAAAGTATTGAATGCACTTTTTTGAACATCCAATTCGTCTTCAAGCAGAGCAATATTGGTTTTAAGATCTTCTTGTTCGATTTGTGCACGCAGTACATCAACCTGGGGAACTAATCCTGTTTCATATTTTCGAAGGCTCACATTTACTAGTGTGTTTACAACTTCCAGGTTTTCGTTTGCCAAACGGAGTTTTTCACTCGTTTCATAGAGCTGTGCCCATAACACCTCCATCTGATAAAACAATTGATTTCTTGTGTCTCTGAAGTGCTCAAACCGAGCTTTTGCAGCTAAAGATTGTGATGTTTGATTGTCTTTAAGCGAACCAAACCATGGAAACATTTGAGTGTAAGAAATACGCGCTTGTTGTGGACCAAGTCGTGTGTCAACAGGGAGAATGAACCAGGCAAAGCTCAGTTCGGGATCGGGTAATGCGCCTACCTGAGCTATTTGTTCTAAGGATGCTAAATACTCGAAATAAGTAGCACGTAGTTGCGGGTTATTTTGTGCCGCTTTTTCCTGATAGGTTTGCAAGCTTTGTGCTGTTGTTAAACTGCTGCATATGCCGACGACGCCCAACAGAATAACGCCTTTGAATCCATTCTTAAGAAGAGACATCAATAGTTTATTTAAAAGCATTGAACTTGATTTCATTTTGCGCTCCTTGTTAATTGAAATTCCTTCCAGAAAGCATACAGCACCGGTACTACAAAAAGGGTAATAACCTGCAGAAACATGCCACCCACACTGGGAATGGCCATTGGAATCATAATATCGGCTCCGCGACCTGTTGAAGTGAGTACCGGAAGCAGCGCTAGAATGGTGGTGGCGGTAGTCATCATGGTTGGACGAATTCTTTTCGATCCAGCCTCAATAACTACTGCTTTGATCGCTTCTTTCGTTTGTGGTTTTTTCTTATCGAAGAGTTGATCGAGATAAGTGGCCATCACCACGCCACCGTCGGATGCGATGCCAAATAGAGCTATAAACCCAACCCATACGGCTACACTTAGGTTTACAGTTCCCATTTGGAACAAGTCTCTCAAATTTTGCCCAAACAGATCGAAATTGAGAAACCATGGTTGGCCATACAGCCAAACTAAAAGAAATCCACCGGCCCATGCCACAAAAATCGATGAAAAAATCATGCCGGTAGTAGCCGTTGACTTGAACTGGAAATACATCACCAGAAAAATGGCGAGTAATGCAATGGGCAGAATGATACCCAGTCTTTTTTCGGCTCGTACCTGATTTTCGTAATTCCCGGTAAATTCAAAACTGATTCCTGCAGGAACTACTAATGAACCATCATTAATACGTTGTTCGATGGTTAATTGAGCATTTTCAACTACCTCTACTTCAGAGTAGGAACTACTTTTATCGAATATTACATAGCCAATTAAAAATGTGTCTTCACTTTTGATGGCTTGAGGACCACGACGAAATTCGATATTTGCCAGTTGAGAGATAGGAATTTGTGCTCCGGATTTTGTAGGAACTAATAAGTCTGAAATGGCTTCCGGGCTGTCTCTGAATTCCCGCGCAAATCGTACTCGAATCGGATATCGTTCGCGCCCTTCAACCGAAGTTGACACGGGCATTCCTCCAATTCCAACCATCACAACTTGTTGGACATCCTGAATAGTAAGCCCAAAACGAGCCAACTGATTTCGATCCCAATCAATTTCGAGATATGGTTTACCAACAATTCGATCGGCAAACACCGAGGCCGGATTTACACCAGTTGTTTGACGCAATATTTCTTCCAGTTCTAGCCCAAAAGACTCTATCGACTCAAGGTCAGATCCTTTTACTTTAATCCCCATAGGTGCCCGCATTCCTGATTGAAGCATTACTAATCGAGTTTGTATGGGTTGTAATTTTGGAGCAGAAGTAGTTCCGGGTATTTTCGCAGCCGATACAATTTCATCCCAAATATCATCGGGAGTTTGTATATGATCTCGCCACTGTCGGTAGTATTTCCCTTTTACATCCGGGACGAGTTCACCTTCTTCATCACGCAGAAACTGACCGTTATCATCTACTTTAAAGCGAATTCGGCGACCATCAGCATCGGTCTTAAATTCCGATTTATATTCGATAAGATTTTCAAACATCGAAACCGGAGCGGGATCGAGCGCAGAATTGGTTCTTCCCATTTTACCGACAACTGTTTTTACCTCGGGGATCGCTGAAACGGCCTTGTCGATTTTTTGCATCACGTCCATCGCTTCCTCAACACCGGCATGAGGCATGGTAGTGGGCATCAGTAAAAAAGCACCTTCATCTAAAGCCGGCATAAATTCTTGTCCAAGACCGGGAAATGTTTCTTCTGCGGCTGACCAAAAGCGAGTATTTTCTAAGCCGGCTTTTCCGATTAGTCCAAATACATTTCCGAAGCCCAACCAGATCACAAGGCCCAAAATCACCAAAGAAGCAGGAATTGACAGAAAAGCCAATTTGTGATCTAAACACCAAGCAATGATTTGTTCGTAGTAATGGATCACAAGCCAAACGCTTGCAAGAGTCAATCCAATGAGTGCCATCACAAAAACTAGATTCCAAGTAAACGCTATAGATGGACCCATAGGTAACCAAATCTGAGTTAGCAGCCATGTTACGATGAGCACACTTAGAGCATTATTCAGAAATAATGATTTCCGGGTGTAACTTTCATCAAGTATTAGAGTTAGTCCATTAATAATTCCAAAACCAATGAGCGCTAAACCTGCCCAAACAGGACCAATGATTAGTATCAAAAACCCTGCAAGAACAAGTAAGGCATTCCAAATTGCTTTTACCCGTCGAGTTGATATACGAATGGAAAACAGCCAATGGGCAAAAGGCGGAATCAGTGTAATGGCAATAATGATGGAGGCAACAAGAGCAAAAGTCTTTGTGTAAGCAAGCGGCTTAAATAATTTACCCTCGGCAGCCACCATTGTGAAAACCGGCAGAAAACTAATAATAGTGGTAGTTACCGCGGTCAGAACTGCTGAAGCAACTTCGGTAGTGGCCTGATAAATCACCTCGAGCAAAGATTCGTGATCTTCCTTTTGGTCGATATGCCGCAGCATATTTTCCGACAGAATAACGCCCATATCCACAATAGTACCAATGGCGATTGCAATACCCGAAAGTGCTACAATGTTGGCATCCACACCGCCGTATTTCATAGCGATGAAGGTGATAAGAACTGCGATTGGCAACATAGCAGACAGAAGGAAGGAAGCACGCAAATTCATCACCATAATCATAATTACGATAATGGTTATTAGCATTTGGAGACTTAAGGCTTCTTCCAGAGTACCGAGAGTTTCGCTTATTAATTCTGAGCGATCGTAGAATGGAACAATCGTTACTTTGGAGCTTCGTCCATCTGCAAGCTTTTTGGTAGGTAAGCCCGGACTTATTTCTTCGATCTTAGCTTTTACATTATCGATAACCGCTTGTGGATTAGCTCCTTGCCGGGCAACTACAACTGCGCCAACCGCTTCGGCTCCTCCTTTATCAAGAGCGCCTCTCCTCATTGCAGGTCCCATGGTTATAAATGCGACATCTTTAAGCCGGATGGGAGTGTTATCAACTACTTTAACCACCGATTGCTCTAAATCTTCGATGTTTTCGATATAGCCTAAACCCCGTACTAGATATTCTGCGTTGTTTAATTCGATTGTTCTGGCACCAACTTCTACATTACTTTTTCGAACGGCATCAAATATTTCCGAAAGTGTAATTCCATAGTTTTGCAATGTATTTGGATTCACTTCAATCTGATACTCTTTAACAAAACCTCCGATTGGCGAAACTTCAGCTACACCTTGTGCGCCTGAAAGTGCGTAGCCAACTAGATAATCCTGAATAGACCGCAGTTCTTGAGGATCCCAGCCACCGGCCGGATTCCCATTCTGATCTCTACCTTCCAGCGTGTACCAGAACACCTGTCCGAGAGCGGTGGCATCCGGACCCAGTGCAGGCTGCACGTTGGCGGGCAAGGTCCCGGCGGGTAGAGCATTCAGTTTTTCGAGAATACGAGAACGGCTCCAGTAGAACTCCACGTCTTCCTCGAAGATCACATAGATAGAGGAAAGCCCGATCATGGAAGTACTGCGGACGGTTTTAACTCCCGGTACGGTGAGCAGTTGAGTGGTGAGCGGATAGGTTATCTGATCCTCTACATCCTGTGGGGACTGACCGGCCCATTCGGTAAAAACAATTTGTTGATTTTCTCCCAAATCAGGAATGGCGTCTACCGGAACGGGATCGGAGGGAAGGATGCCGATATTCCAGCTGAAAGGAGAAACAACAAATCCCCAGCCTACAAAGAGTAGGAATAGGAGAACAGCAACGAGTTTGTTCTCAAGAAAAAAACGTATGGTTTTATTTAACATGATTAATTGATTTAGCCAATACTGAAGAATTCAGCAGTTGAAATGTCCGGCTCGAAGTTTCCACAAAGAGGAATCCCGAGGTCTGAATAGAATCAGAAAACAGACTTGAGGTCTAAATCAAAAAGGCTTCGTTAGCCAAAAATAGAATAGGTGGAGAGTAGGAGGAAGAATTCCAAAGAGGAGGAGGGAAAGTTTCTTGCCGAAGTTGACTATCAAATTCGATTGACCTTAGTGAAAGGCTGCATTCACTTAAATGAAGAGAAGGTGAAGTAATAATGCTGGTAGCCGGCAGGGTTTCTTGCTGCTTGATAATGCAATTACAATCCACCGCAAGAATACAATGTGCTACATCCTGATCGGTTGAAGCTTCTGCATGCATATTTGATGTACTTTCGCAGTGCTCCATCTTCATATGCGAATTATTGGCATTCTCAGCGTGAATAGTTGCATCTTTGCCCATCGACATTTCAGAATGATGTCCGGTCATGTCCATATCCATCGAACACCATAGCATCATGGCATTGGCAGGGAATACCAAACTGACACTTAGCAACAGTGTTAACAAAGAAAACAAAGCGGTATGTGCTCGAAGTTTTTTCACAATTAGAAGGTATTAAATCAAAATAAGAAGAACTAACGTTCAAAAAATCTTATACGCTTTTGTGATAATCTTATACTCCAAATCTATTTTTACTGATTTCTAACACGAATTATTTATCAAAAAAAAGGCTCTATTTTTAAAAATAGAACCCTATCAAAAAAGTGTATTTGTGAAAAAATCAGGTACTTATTTACTTAATTAAGGTCATCTTCTTAACCACCGAGCTTGATGGAGTGGTTAAACGATACAAATACACCCCACTTGAAAGTGAAGAAGCATTAAAGTTGATCGAATGAAAACCTTCGGATTGGTATCCATCAATTAGTGTAGCAACTTCCCGACCAAGCATGTCATAAACGACCAAGGTAATATTTCCGGCTTCCGGTAGTGCGTAATTAATTTTAGTGCTTGGGTTGAATGGGTTTGGATAGTTTTGCTCTAAAGATACCCGAGTTGGAACGTCTTCTGAGCTTAGTTCTGACGAAGTAGCTTTACCTTGGTTTACTGCACGAAGATCATCAAAAATAAATGAACCGGCCGCCGGACTTCCCTGAGTGTAGGTAAGTTGATAACTGTCTATGTACGCATTTCCATTTATTACACCATTGCCATTTACCCAACCGAAAACACTGTCGGCTGCCATGTCCCAGCTAACTAATTTCCAGCCAATCCAATCTACAGAATACCATGGACTTCCCTCCAATTGGTTGCTCGCATCGCGCACCATAAATCTGAATTTATTGCCGCTTCCATCCCCAAATACATACGATTGAAGAATTTTTGTATTTGAGAATTTTGGTAACCCAACATTTCTGTATTCGCGAATTAAGTGTTCGGTTTCGTTCAAATCAAATCCGTAATGTAAATGCATAGCGCTCGAACTTCCGGTAATCAGATTCACAGTTTCTGAGGTAGCTTCAACAAAAGTTTCGTCGGGGGTGTAGCCGGTAGTGCTTCCACTTTGTGATGGTTGCCACCACGCACCTAATCCATTTTCAAAGTGATCTACACTGGTGATACTGTTAAACTCTTGATCGCCGGTTGGAAAGGTTCGAATTATATTTGAACCAATGGCATTGCCAACGGTATCTCGTATCGCACCGGAGATTTCAATTTTGTAGTTCGAGCTTGGGTCAAGTCGTTCTGATGGGAAAAAGTTAAGTACACTTTTTTCGCCAACAACGTAGTATTTGATGGTTCCGGGAACCACATAAGTTCCTTTTCTCAATTCGATGAAACTATTAATCCCGGTGGTGTCGAGTTGCTCACTAAAAGTAGCACTTACTATTGGCTTAAGCTCACTGAAACGTGTGTTTGTTGGGTAAATGTTAGAAACAACCGGTGCGATGATGTCTTCCTGTCCTGTGTTAAAACTAAGCGTGTAAATGCCACCTTCATTTCCGTCATTGTCGCCGTCAATCATGTGAGCAAATGGAGAGTTATCGAAAGCGGTGGTATCGATAGTAAGTGTATAATTGCTTTCGAAGGTAAAATTTCCGGTAGTAATGGTTAACTCATTTCCGGCGCTGTTCCAGCTTCTAACCCAATTTGCCTCCGGTGATAGTTGAATAGATGAATCAACGGATGCTTTATTCATAGCTCTGCTAAAAGTAATAACTAAATCTTCGCCCGGATTAATGGTGTTATCATCGCCAACAGAAGTAGTTTCAACAAAAGGTGCAACACTCGAAATCAAAGCTACATCCGTAAATGTGAAATCAGTTGAATCAATGTCGATGGAAATGGTTTGGCTGTAAAAACCTTCTGCTTCCACAACCAGTTCAGCGGAGTCGATGGCGATATCTTCCAAATAGTAGAAACCGTTTTTTAACGCTTCAGGATCGCCGGAGTAGTTACTGAATAGCGACTCATACGTATCAGTGGTGTACACAGAGTCGCCAATAGAAACGATTGCACCATTTAAAGGTTCGTTACTGTCATAGTCGGTGATAATTCCGGCTGCAATACCTTTTTGAGGTCGCTCCACACCTAAATACTCCAACATCACCCAGAAAAAAGACTGCGCTTCCAATCTTTTCCATTCTGCATTTAGGTTACGTTGTTGCTGCTCGGGATTGGTATGAAAACCGGATTCACTTAAAATCGAAGCCATACTGGAAGTTCGATTCACAAACAGATAAGGCCATTGATTGGTGTGGTGATTTACATTCGCGCCTTGATAAAAATTACGATCGGCCCAGTTTCCAATAGTTGGAATACGCATGGCATCAGTATGGATATCTTCCATAATGTCGCCCATTTCTTTACCACCAGCAGGCGATTTTTCAACTGTTTGTCCGTTCGATCTCCATCCACCATGCAAAAACAGAGTATTATTGGTGGTGCTTGCACCTGCATTACTATGGATAGAATGGAAGAAATCGGCAGCTAAGGAATTTGCTAAGTCGGTTCGTTGCGATAGCGAAACCTGCTGACTATCGTTTGTACGGCTAATGTACACGGTGTCGATATCGGTTTGGGTAAGCAGCATTTCCCGAAGAGCTAAACCCACACGAAGTACCTTTTGTGCCTCGGAATAATTGTATAACCCTTGATTTTCTGTCTGACTGTGTCCCGGATCCAAAAACAAGCTAAAGCCATCTAGACCGGTAACTTCCTGAGCTTGTAATGGGCTGAGGAATAAAATAAAAGCGAATAGGGCGATAAATTTTTTCATAACAACTAAAATGATGAATACAGCCTGATTACTGCTTATTGATGGTTAATACGTAAATGTTTCCTGTTTCGGGGCTGTCAAAAGCAATTCGATCACCGGTTGGCGACCAATCTGGATTGGTAGCAATCAGGTTAGTGCCTTCGGTTAGATTGATGCGTGCATTATTTTCCACACCAAGTGCATAGATATTGGATTCCGTAAATTGGTAGCCATTATCATTCGCAACCATTGCCACAACATACTCGCCATCAGGCGACCAGCGAGGGCGATTGGCACGACCTAAATCTTTTAGCCCGGTTCCATCGATATTCATCACATATAAATTACCGCCATAAACTTCGAAAGCTAGTTTAGAGCCATCCGGTGAAAGTTCAAGATTGATGTACTCTGCGTTTTCAAAAGGAGAAATATCAGCGGTTGAGTTTTCCGGAATTCGTCCGGTTGCTATACTTCCTGACTTGAGTACATAAAAACGTTGATTTACAGCTTTCTGAGCTCCCGGCGTTTCTTCTTTACCGGATTCAAAGGCTTCAATACTGTCATCAGTAATTAGAACAATGTTCTGATCTGCATTGGCCCATTTAGGAATGGCAGGCATACTATTTCTTAAATCTGTGATACGATTTTGCGTGCCGCTTTCAACGTCATATACAGTAATAGCATGTTTATTTCGTCGATTTTCATATTCGGAAACCCGAGCTAATATCGACTCCGAATCATTCGACCACGAAAAACCAAAACCTGCTGTTTCGTCGGTTATCTGCTTGGTTTGATTGGTCGATAGATCAACCATCCACAAACCGATATTTCGTGCAGAAGTAAAAGCAAGATATTCGCCATTTGGAGCCCAACGGGGATTCATATATTCTGCATTCTCGCCACCAATCAAAACTTCAGGTTCACCTACAACGGTGATTTGAGCATTCAGCTGAAGAGAAGAAACTGCAAGTATTAGTAGTATTAGTGTTAGGTTTGATAAATATTTCATGTACTTACTGCATTTTTATTAAAGTCGTAATTCGAAGTGTTTGAATGTGTTTAAGCTACATTCCTTGAAAATTGTCTTCTCTTTTTTTATTCCAGCGCTTAGGCTTCGTCTTTTTCCTCGTCTTTTTTCTTTCCGAATTCTGGATCAATCTTTATGAATGGTGTGATAACGAAAATGGGAATTGAAGAAATTAACACCCAGATAAAGAACTGTTCGTAGCCCACATATTCCTGAATAAAGCCACTCACCGCGCCCGAGATCGACATCCCAATGGCCATTAAAGCCGTTCCAAATGCGTAATGCGCAGTTTTATATGTTCCACGCGCAATGTAAATGAGATACATTAAAAACGCTGCAAAGCCGAATCCATAGCCGAATTTTTCAATCGAAACCAAGCTTGCAATCATCAGATAGGATTCGGGCTGAGTGCTGGCTAAATACCAATAAGCAGCATTCGGTAAATTCATGATGATAATCATCGGCCATAACCATGCTTTTAATCCGTGTCGGGAAATCACAATTCCTCCAAAAATCCCACCAATGGTAAGCGCAATTAAGCCAAAGGTTCCATTTATAATACCTACATCCGTTACTGACAATCCTAGACCGCCGAGTTCACGGGAATCTAATAAGAAAGGTGCGGCTAATTTTACTAATTGTCCTTCTCCAAGTCGGTAAAGCAATACAAAAAGGACCGCCAGTATAATCTGTTCTTTCTTGAAGAAATCGACAAAGGTTTTTGCAATAGCATTAAATGGCGATTCCCCCTCATTTTTTACAGCAAAATCCCCATCCGGTGTAGGAAGCATCACTTTGTGATAGAACGACATCACCAACATTAACACAGCAACTATACCTAAAATGGAGATCCAAGAAAAGGTAGAACTTCCGCTTTGGGTAGCAATAATACCGGCAAGTACTACAAAGAGCCCTTCACCGCTAATCATAGCTAGTCGAAAAAAGGTAGATCGAATCCCAACGAAAAAGGATTGCTTATCGTCGCTTAGCGCCAGCATATAAAATCCATCAGCAGCGATATCATGCGTGGATGAACAGAAAGCAGCTACAAACAAGAAGAAAAGGGAAGCTTCGAAAAAGTAGGGCGTTCCAAGAGTTAGAGCAGCACCGGCAAAAGAAACCGCAATTACTGCCTGCATGGTGTAGGTCCACCAGCGTTTGGTTTTGTAAATATCGATGAACGGGCTCCAAGCCGGTTTAAAGCCCCAAGGAAGCGAAAGTAAACTGGTATAAAAGGCAATTTCTGAATTCGAAATCCCAAGATCTTTGTACATAATTACCGAAACGGTAACGATAAGCACATACGGAATACCTTGGATGTAATAGAGGGTTGGAATCCACGACCACACACTTTTTTTGAAATCAGAAATAGAAAAAGTACTCAATAAACCACCTTATTTGATAAGTGTTAATTTTTGGATTTGATGCTCGGTTGTTCCCGCGGAAGTAAAATCCATTTTTAACAGGTAAACACCACTAGCTGCTGATTGTGCATTCCATCGAAGTTGATGCCTACCAGCAGATTGTCTGCCTTCGAATAAGGTAGAAATTAGCTGACCGTTAATCGAATAAACATTTACGCTAACGTGACCCGCCTTTGGAATATTGAATTCAATATTTGTTGATGGATTAAATGGATTCGGATAGGATGGAAAGAGTTCAAATCCCGAAATGTGATCTTCCATTTCGTTCGATACAGTATTGTTTTCGACTCCTACAAATCGGATCGCATCGGCAACCACATAGCTATTTGTTGCCGCTCCAAAATTCGAAATAATTACTTGATCGGTATAGGTACCTGAAAATTCATATTCCCCCAACAACACCCATTTAGAGTTATCGGTACTTTGATCTGCATACACGGTATCAATGCCCTGCTGATGATGAACAATAAATGGCGCTTTTTTACTACGATTTGAAGAAGAAACCCACCATCCGTACAACTCATAGGTGCTAGCTGCCGGAAGATCTGGTTTAAAAGTCACGGTTTTGGAGCCATCACCGCCCAAAGTTATCAAGGATGGAGTATCACCATAGTAACCGGCGTTTGCCGAAGCCGACCATCCACTGGAAACTTCAACGCTTTCGTCGCCGGTATCTAAAATCTGTTCATAGCCAACTACCGGGAAAGTTGGAACGGAATCTGCCGGCATGATTGCAAGGAAAGTTGCAACCGGGCGCTCAAAGCGTGAACCTCCGGGGCGATTGATCAGTTTGTCACCAATAACCATTTGGCTTGATCCACCACCATCCAAATTGATTGCCTCAGTAGCCCCTAGATCGATCATAATTTGAGCTAATTCTGTAAGACTTACTCCCACGGAAACGGAGCCTTGTCGACCATCGACCACCATCAAAATAGCTTTACCATCTTCGGTATAGCCAACTGCGGTTCTTGGGTCTGCATTATCTCTTCCAACTCCTGAGCCCCAGAAAATTTCTTCATTATAACTAACTTTAACACTATCACCTTTTACCAAAATCGGGCCGCCGCCTACGCCCATGTAAGCGTCGCTGTATAATTCACCACTTTCTTTTACAGGAGCAGGAAGAGGACTTGAAGTGGAACCTCCGTAAGGCATTGGTTCGTCAAATCGGTATAAATTTTCGATTCCGCCCCCAAAGTGATAAATCCAATCGATGGACATGCTTTTATCTTCTTTTATGCCAAACATGCTTCGAATCACGGGATAAGACTGCGAATTTCTAGTAAGGGAAGTCACATTTTGTGCCTGTACTTCGCCAGGCTGAATTAACGTTGAGTAACTGATTCCTCCTCCAAAGTACCCGCCATTGATGGCAGCATATGCATTTTTACGAGCGGCAAACTTGGTGATGGCTTCGGTACCTCCTGCTGCCAGATAGGGGACCAAAGCAATATCTTCGTTGTTGGTGTCTACTTCGAAATACCAGCCTTTAAACGCAGGTGAACTTCGTGTACCTTCAAAGTAGCGAACACCATCGGGAAGTTGCACAGAATCGGTGAGCTCGGCCCACATTATGTCTTGCGCGTGTGTAGTTTGATTGATTAGTAAAAAAGCTGAAAAAACAGCCAGAAATAACATTTTTTTCATTGCACCACCAGTTTTAGCTAGTAGATACCCGAACTAAATTTTTAAATCAAGAAGCATAAAGTTCATAAATGGACATAATTTGTAAAAAGCGCGAAGTTCTTTCCCGTTTTCATCCCAACACTTAAAACTTAGAATACTTAATGGCCATCCTGAAAGGAACTTTTTTAGACGAAATCACACATGATATTCCATCCCAAAACTGGACAAAAAAAGACTGGGCAAAGGATTTCGATGCTATGCACGCCGTTGGCATCGATACGGTGATTTTGATACGTGCCGGTTATAAGCAACACACGGTGTTCGAGTCGGAAGTGCTCAAAAAGGAAATGAACACTTTTCCTGTGTATGATGATTTGATGGATTTATTTCTGGAGCAGGCCGAACGCTGTGGGATGAATTTCTACTTCGGCTTGTACGATTCCGGCAAATATTGGGTGAATGGCGAATATCAAAAAGAAATAGAAGTGAATAAGGCCTTTTGCGACGAAGTTGTTCAAAAATATGGAGATCGCAAAGCGTTTAAAGGCTGGTATGTAAGTCATGAAATTGGCCGTTACGAAAAAGGTGTGTTGGATGTATACGAAGAATTATCCATTCATTTGAAAAAACTAAAAGATCAGCCCATTTTAATCTCACCGTACGTGCATGGTGTGAAACAGTTTTCTGATGAGGCTATCAGTTTTGATGATCACACCAATGAATGGCGGAAAATTTTCGATCATATTTCTGGTTTGATAGATATTGTTGCTTTTCAGGATGGACAAGTGGGCTACGATGAATTGCAGAATTACTTAATGGCGCATAAGCAGTTAGCCGATGAATTCAACCTTGAGTGCTGGAGTAATGTGGAATCTTTCGATCGTGATATGCCCATCAAGTTCCTTCCATTACCATTTAAAAACTTGCGCTACAAAATGGAATTGGCTGAAAAGGCCGGAGTGGAAAACCTCATTACCTTTGAGTTTTCCCATTTTATGAGTCCGAATTCAGTGTATCCGGCCGCTCATGGATTGTATGATCAGTATAAAAGCTGGTTGTTAGATCAGGGCTACCAATTACCGTAAGTCATTTTAAAAATTCTGTTATTCAACACGCATTATGAATCAATCAAGCATATCGAGTTACAAAAATAAGTTTGAAAATGAACTGTTCAACTCGGTGATTCCTTTTTGGGAAAACCACTCACCAGATTACGAAAACGGTGGATTTTATAACTGTCTGGATCGAAAAGGAAAGATTTACGACACCCGAAAACACGTTTGGTTGCAAGGCCGACAAACATGGATGTTCAGTAAGTTGTACCGGACCGTGGATCAGAACCCGAATTGGTTGAAGATGGCTAAAAATGGGGCTGATTTTTTACTCAATCAAACGCTTACAGAAAAAGATCGAGTGTATTTTGCCGTTACCGAAACAGGAAAAGGACTTTGGATGCAACGCAAGATATTTTCCGAGTGCTTTTGGATTATGGCCCTCGCAGAGTACAGCCGAGCAAGTGGAGAAGCGAAGTATTTGCAAGAAGCACAACGTTTATTCGAAAAAGTTTGGGGATGGTCTTCCGATTTAACGAAAGTTGGCCAACCGGTATATGAAGGAGCGCAGCCTATGAGTCAGCTTGCAATTCCTATGATTTTACTAAACCTGATTGAGGAAATATCAGGTGGTGATTTCTCGGATTTTCAAACTGAAATCCAGGAATGTATTCGCCGGGTGAAATTGCATGTGCATAGCGATCGCAAATTAGTTTTTGAGCAGGTTTCCCCGAGTGGCGATTTCGTAAATAATATCGACGGACGATTATTAAATCCGGGTCATGCTATTGAAGCTGGTTGGTTTCTACAGCATTGGGCACGGCACATCAACGACGATTCGTTTTCGAAAATGGCTATCGATATGGTGCGTTGGTCACATGAAACCGGATGGGATGACCAATACGGTGGACTGTTTTATTTCCTTGATTCTGAAGGGCATTCACCGGTTCAGCTCGAGTGGGATATGAAACTGTGGTGGCCACATACCGAAGCTATGTATGCGCATCTGTTAAACTATTCCATCACCAAAGATGAAAATGATTTCAAATTGTTTGAAGAAGTGGTGGATTACAGCTTTGAGCATTTTTCTGATTCTGAATTTGGGGAATGGTTCGGGTATTTAAATCGGGAAGGGAAACGTACACATGATTTCAAAGGTGGCCCGTATAAGGGTTGCTTTCACGTTCCGCGCGCACTTTATTTGTGCTGGCAATTACTCACCGAAATGGAAAAAACCAATTAAGTTTAATTTTCGAAATGATAGGGTAAAACGTCATTCAACAATTGTTGATTGAATACTACCTCATCGGCCTTGTAGCCGGCTTGCTCCAGCAGAAAATAATGAGTTATGGAGGGAATATTCGCCTCCATATCAGATTTAAGGCGTGTGCTGATTTCTTCCCTAGAGAAATACTGGTTGGTTCTTTCAATAATTTCGATGAATGCCCAGCCCGATTCTAACTGATAGGGTCCCCAAAGCTGTGTAGAATTATCAGTGGTTGAAGGACGATATTGGATAGAAAATGCGGGGTGATCCGAGTCTTCTGAGCGTAAGAGCCTTCTCGAATCGCTAACCGTAATTTGTTCACTTTGTGATAGCACGGTACTCCAATCCAACCCACTTTGAAAGGCCTTGAGCGCTTCACGGGCATTTTGCTCGGTGTCAAAAGTATATGTGTTGATACTAAGTTCCGTATCGGCCACATATCGTTCTTTATGTTTTCTGTACCAAGCATCTTCAAGTCGAGATAGGTTTAAGGTGTCAGCAACATCAGCGGCAAAATAATTATAGAGCTGCCGAACTTCTTCAATCCTAGTTTCCTTTTGAACCTCCGGATCATCAAAATATCCTGCTTCCATAGCTCTTTGAGCAAATAATATATCTTTGGCCACGGTTTCAAGAGCTGGTCGTAAATTTTGATTTAATTGCCAATAGGGAATGGTAGGAAGTCGATCAAGAACATCCTGCGAACTTATGGATTCACTGTTTAATTGAGCAAGAATATGATTCTCAGGATTTGAAAAAACCTGATTCAGCATCACTTCAGAATTCAGTAGTCCCACTAATTGCTGTTGATCGGAGGGAAGTCTGGGTTCCAGGTACTCCCAAAATTCGTTGATTTTAGCCGGGTAAAATTCAATCGGTGTTACTTCTAACACACTATTGATGTACCGGATACTTTCTTCCTCAAATTTACGACGATCCAGCTCTTGCTCGACTACTTCTCGTGAATTTTGAAAGGTTGTCTGATCTGCAAAGAAGGTTTCTTGTTTGTCAACCACTCTAAATATGTGCCATCCTGATAATGACTGAACAGGTTCGGAAATCTCACCAATTGCTAATGAAAGCGCCGTTTTTTCCGGGCCTAAGTCCATTTGATTCCAACGTACCCAACCCATTTGATACTGATTCGGTTGTTCCCCAGCCTCAATCATGGATTGCTGTGCCAGCGATTGAAATTGAGTAGAGTCACTAGATAATTGTTGGGAATATTGTTCGATTTGATCGAAGGTTGGCGCGTAAATCTGTTCAAGTTTAACCGAAGTATTTTTACGTAGGAAAGCATCATAAATCTCTTCATCGGTAGTTTCCGATAGCCTTGGTTCTACTTGCTCGCGGATGAAATACTTCATCGCAGCGAGTTCTTTTGTACGCTGAATGGATTGTTGGATGGCTTTTATAGTGTCATACCCAAATTGTTTAGCATAATTAGCAACAATGTTACGCTCAAGTAGTGTGCGTGCATATCGTTTCCGTTGTTCGTAAGAATCTCGAATGGGAGCAGAACTGCTTAACCGGATATATTGTGATTTAAACACATCTTCGGCTAAAGTTATAGTATTCCATTGTGCGACAGTTGGAGTTTCTACTTCATCTTTAGAGCACGAGGTTAATCCGACTAAAATAATGAGCGCAATACACCAGTAGAGTTTTTTTGCCATGATTACGGTCGTAACCTGATCGTTCGAATTTGATTCGGTTCTAAACGGATCGGCACTTCGTTTGAGTGTAAAGCAATTTCCTCTTTTTCATCCCATTTTTCATAAAAATCAGTAGAGCACATACTTGAAAATGAAGAATGGAAAATGGCTTTCGAGTCGATAGTTTTGTTGGAAAGATTAAACACTCGTAGAATTATATCCTCTGAAAATCCATCCATTTTTAAGCACGATATTTGCACTTCCGGATCCTGAATGGTGACGAATTGCAAACTACGTGGAACTGTACCCACCGGTAAATCACCGTGCATTGCCGGTAACTGTTGAACTTTAGGCGGGTGCGAAAATTGCTTAGCTAATTGGTTAATTTCATAGCGATTTGATGAAGTGGTTCCCCAGGCTAAGTTCGCCTTTACTGCTCGTAAACATTGAGCATCCGGCACGCTGATTTTAGGTCCGGCATGAGGGCGACGAATCGATCCATTACTTACCGATAAAAAGCCAACCGCACGATGTAGCGTAATCGCAAAATGCGTCGAATTATTTACTTCAACCAGTTCATATTCATGATTTCCGCGATTAGCCACCCAAGTATTAAAGTGGGCATTTTCAGCAAAACAAAAATCGCCCTGAAAATGTGTTGGGTAATTTAGCTCTCCGGGATACTGTTCGTAGCGTTTTAGGTGATCCTCGGCTGAAATCTCGGGAGTAACTTCATGCTCATACATCATAAAATGGCCATCAGAAAAACTCTTGCCTGTTTTAAAGCCAACAGGCAACAACATGCGTAGGCGACCATTTTTAGCCTGATTTTTGTAATCGATTTCAAACTCAATTCGATCAGCGCTATTAAGATTGATATCAACAGAAATATCGAGATCAATGTTGCGGCTATTTGTTAAATCTTCGGGTACTACCAGATTGAAATCAGCAATTATTGATTGCTTACTTTTCCCGGCTCTGGCACCGGTAAATGTGCTATAGATTGGATTTGACGCTCTGCTGAAGGAGTACGTATCACCATTATCCTGTACATATTCGAATGTGATAAAATCAGAAAATGATAGTTCAAGAGTTTTATCTCGAACTTGTAAGCCCGAATCATTCCAAGAAATGGAATAACGATCATTTTCCAAGGTAGCATCGGCCAAGGTGTGTTCCCTCAAATCTAAAGGAATAGCTGTTTCAACCACGCGAATGAGTTGGTAGCCGGTTGCAGGTAGTGATGTTTTAATCCCGACTCTGTATTTACGTCCCCAAGTAAACTGAATAAATTCTGCCTTTAAGTAAGGCGCTTCGGTATCCAGAATCTCTAGTTCGAGTGGATTTCCAAGTGCATCGAATGCCTTTAATTGATAGGCTTCCAAAACCTCTTCTTCTTCCCCTTCATAATTCGGGAACACGATTTCTGTTTCAAAATATTGAGTAATTGGAGAGGAATGAGGGTTGAAAGCGAAAACATCCACAAAACGCTGATTTTCATTCGCTGGGTATTCAACCGGTTCAAAACCATGCTTCATGAGCGTTTCGATAGAATCAGTAAGTATCGATTCTCCATTTTCCAGTACATGTCGGAAACTAACCTCGTTATCCTGGTGAACGCCATCTTCACTGCATCCACAAATATCATCATGTGGATGATTCTTGAGTAACTTTTTCCAACTATAGTTTAGAATATGATGCGGAACCTCTGAATCAGTCAAAGATGCAGTTATCACAGAAATCGGTTCTGCAATCTTTTCAAGTATCCCCTGTGCCCGGTGATTCAGTTGCTTCAGATAAGTTCGGGTTGAATAAACACTGAGAAGAATAGGGTGGTTCGGATTTCCTATTAAATTGCCGGAAAAGGATAAGTGCTCAGGTATCTCAGGTAAAAGCTCTGCAAAATCGCTGAACGAACCATGTTTTAAAGTCAGAGAATCAGATCTTTCGCTCAATTGTTGAATGAGATTTGGTAACTCAGGTTGTTCAGGCATATGATCCATGCCATTATTGAGAAGGAATAGATTTTCAGGAAAAAAACCGGACAGTTTTTCTGTAGTGGTTTCGATTTTTTGTTCAGCAAGATCAATATCAGCCTTGGCTAAGTCATAACGACCAATATCCTTTTTGTATCCTAAATTTGAAGCATTAAGATAGCCATCGATCATATAATAAGATCGAACTGTGCTTCCATCAGGGGCCACCCAATTGAATAATAATGTGTTTTGCTCGAGAACTTCTTCCGGCATACCCCGCATGAATAGGAAATTGTCTATGCCAAAGCTTTGCAGAATTTGTGGAAGTTGTGCTATGTGCCCAAAAGGATCCGGTACATACCCAACTTTCATTTTGCTTCCCCATTCTTCGGTCATGGAATGCCCGATTTGCAAATTCCGAATAATGGATTCGCCACTCACCAAAAACAGATCAGGTAATATGTACCACGGCCCAATTTGTAACTTCCCTTCAGATATAAGTTTCTTTAAAATAGATGCATTTTCGGGTTTAATTTCTAAGTAGTCATCAAGTAAAATGGTTTGTCCGTCAAGTACAAAGCATTGATAGCCATTATTTTGAGAGAGCAAATCGATCAAGCGATCAATCATCTTAATCAAGCGGTATCGAAACTTTTCGAAAGGTAAATACCAAGCACGATCCCAATGTGTATGCGAAACTATTACCGCCTGCTTATGTGTGTTTGAATTCATTTAGTATGTATTTAAAAGCACAAAAATAAGATCATAATGTGCATAAATGAGCATACAAAAATAACTCAATTATTTTCTAATTAGCAACTGATAATATCTTCTGTAAAAACAAATATAGGGTTAAAAAATCGCTTTCACATTTGTTAAAATTTAAGAGAGTGGTAAAAATCGTGCATTCAATATTGATTAATTCATACAGGATAGATATGTTGAAAGTGCTTATTAAGTACAAACAAAGTGCATAATAAACATAATGACTACATAGAATTTAATTTTGAGGTCTCTAGATGGTTAAAAAGCTACAATCAGCCTTTCTTTTAGCACTGTTTATATCAGGTATAACCTTTGCGCAATCGCCGGCAGTGGATAATCTTTATCGCATTGCATTAAATGGAACCGCAATTACTGTGGATGGCGACTTATCCGATTGGGATGATGCACAATGGGAATTTTTAAGTATTGATCGTCCTGCCTATGGGATTTTAAACTCGATCAGTAACTCTGGTATCTATCCGGCAAGTCCAAGCGATGCAAGTGCATGGTTGGCAATCAAAATGGACGACAATAACATCTATTTCGCATTAAATGTGCGTGACGAAAACGCTCCATTGTTTGCCGGTGCCGATGACGCGGCAAAGCTAAATTTGTACGATAATCTAAATGTGTTTTTAGGGTTATATGATATTGGAGCAAATGCCTACTCAAGTCCTCATTTAGAACTAATGAATGGTTCTTCTGGAGCAAATCTTGTTGATCCAACCAATCAGCAGGCTGTTAATGTAAACAGTACCTATAGAATTAGTGCGGCTAGCGATAATTCAAACTCTACTTTAGGTCCGGATCATCACATTGGGGTGCGTGCAGTCGCTTATGGCGCTTCAGACAATCCGATTACCTACAACTGGGGATACGTTAATGATGAAATTTCTTCCACCGAAGTAGCAACTAGTTTATGGAGTGATTCCAAAGGGTATTCATTAGAATGGAAAGTTCCGTTTTCTTCATTAGCAGGAAATCTTGGTTCCGGTGATTTTGCAAATTTTGAATGGCCATTATTTACACCAACTGATGGTGCGATTATTTCTTTAGACGCGGAAGTTGGTGATGCCGATGCAGTTTCGGGTGGCACTCCGGATACAGAAGTGCTTACTCTGGGTACAAGCAATAAGCTTGATAAATATTCCAGTCGTTTTGGTTTCCGTGGTAAAATCGTGGACATGACTCAAAACCCAAATAACACTCCACGACGTACTTACAGCGTAGATTTTAAAATTAATCAGGATGTGGAGATTGACGCTGATTTGAGCGATTGGTTAGATGCACCGTTTATGGGATTGAGTCAGGATGTGCCTAATTGGGTATTGATTCAAGGAACCCCGGAATCACCTGACGATTTTAGTGGCTATTTGGCCATCAAAATGGATACAGCTAATGCATACTTTGCAGTACGTGTTCGCGATGAAGGCACACCGATGATTGAAACTCGGGATACACCAAATCTTGCGTTCAATTACGATCACTTAAGTGCATATTTAGGATTGTACGACATTGCTGATATTCCATCTAACCCGCACGTTGAGGGAGCAGGTCAATTCGAAATGTACAATTTCAGAAATGTGGGTACCGATTCTGCATTCACCGATACCATCGAAGCAACGCGTACATATAGAATTAAAAACGACATTGATAACACAACCAGCACACGTGGACCTGATTATCAGCTAACAGTGCGTTCATTACCATATGGCGATGAGCCTGTTGATCCGGAAGATTATAATGGTGCTTATGTTGATACAGTAATCTTTAAAGGAAACGTAGCCGCTGCAGTTCGTACCGAAGATGAAACCGGATATGTTATGGAGTGGAAAGTTCCATTATCAAGCTTGGCGGGTGAAATCAATAACCGATCTACAAGATTTCAATATTTTGGAATTCCTTGGCCACAATTTGTACCTGATCATGGTAAAGTATTCTCTTTTGATGCAGACCTTACCGATCGCGACGAAACGGATGGTGCTAGAACTGCTAACCGATTCCTTCGCTTAGGTGATAAACCTTCGCTATGGAGAGATTCAAAGAGTTTTTCTATGAGAGGCGAGATTACATTAACCAACGAGAAAGTTGGCGTTTCAACCGAAGGATATGAGTTTTCTGATTTCCCAACCACACCAACCTTAGGGCAGAATTATCCTAACCCATTCAACCCTTCTACAAACATACAGTTTACGTTACCGCAACCCGCAAACGTAACCTTGAAAGTATATGATGTGCTGGGTAAAGAAGTTGCCACATTGGTAAATGGAAATGTTAGTGCAGGCGTACACACCGTACGATTTGAAGCGCGTAGCAACATGTCGAGCGGAGTATATTTCTACCGCTTAGAAACACCCGACATGAGAGTTACTCGCAAATTGATGCTGATTAAATAAAGAACCCCTAAGCTTAAATCGAGGCACTGATCGTGCCTCGATTTCTCTATTCCAAAATGCTTAAAAAACTACTTTTTCTGGGTATACTATTGGTTGGATTCTCTCTGAGTTCTGAAGTTCATGCTCAAACCACAGGGAAAATTTCTGGTACCGTTGTTGACAGCGAAGGAATTCCACTGCCTGGTGTTAATATTGTAATAGAAGGCGAAATGAAAGGGAATGCTTCCGACGGCGACGGAAAGTATTTTATCCTAAACGTACGTCCCGGCACCTACACACTGGTTGCTTCCATGATTGGATTTCAAACGGTGCGAATAACCGATGTTCGGGTACAAGTAGACCGAACTGCCACCATTGACTTTGTAATGCAAGATGAAGTATTCGAAGGCGAAGAAATAACAGTGGTTGCAAACCGGAAGCTTATCACTAAAGATCAGACATCCGCTTCTTCTAAAGTGGGCGGCGATGAAATTTTAAATCTCCCGGTAAAAGATTTTACAGAAACGGTTTCGGTTCAGGCCGGTGTTTCAAAAAGCGAAAACGGATCGCTTCATATTAGGGGGGGAAGAAGCAGCGAGATCAAATACTATGTAGATGGAGTAGCTGTTTCAAACCCGTTCAGCAATGCACTAGCAACTCCTGTTGAAAATTCGGCCGTTCAGGAAGTAGAAGTGATTAGCGGAACCTATAATGCAGAATACGGTCAGGCGAATAGTGGTATCATCAACATCGTAACCCGTGACGGTGGAAATGATTTTTCCGGGACCTTTATTGGTACGATTGGCACTTATAACACAGGTTCAAACCCTGAATTTTTTGGCATTGAAGAAGGATCTTATTTCGGCGAACAATCTTATGAAACGTCATTTTCTGGTCCTATTGTAAAAGATAAACTTACCTTCTTCACCAATGTGAAATACACCGATTTCGATGGTTGGTTGTACGGACAAAATGTATTTCAACCCAGCGATTCCTCGGATTTTTCCTCCAACAACTCTGCAAATTGGATGATTGAGTCTACAGGAGATTCTTCCTTTGTTCCTATGAATTCGAGCGAAGGTTTAACAACTATGGGTAAGTTGAAATACCGAATTTCACGAAATATAAATGTTTCTTATTCACTCACTCGTTCGAATAGCAAAGCTAATTTCTATCGCCATCAGTATCGCTTAAACCCAGAATTTCTGCCCACTCAACGAAGCACATCGTATAATCATCTTGTGGTATTGAATCATGTGTTGGACGATAGAACCTTCTACAACCTTCGCTTAACGGCTTACTCAACGGCTTTCACTCAGTATAAATACGAAGATCCTTTTGATGAAGGCTACAAATTCATTGATGGTCGAAATAATCAACCTGCTAACGTATTTAACACCGGTGGAGTAGATAATTACTACCTCGATCGGAACAGTAATACGTATGCACTTCGCTTCGATATCACCCGTCAGTTTGGGAACGAACATCTTGTTAAAGCTGGGATAGAATATCGTTATAACGAACTGAATTTTGAGGAATTCTTTATTCAAGCTCGTCGAGTTGATAATCTCGAACGCACCATTCCACCGCTTTCATCTCGCTTACATAATAAATATTCGAAAACGCCCATCGAGATGGCAGCCTTCATTCAGGATAAAATCGAGATTTCTGATTTGATCGTAAATGTTGGGCTTCGTTTCGATTATTTCGACGCTCAATCGGTAGTTCCTGTTGATTTGCGTGATCCAAGCAATACTTCCGGTTTACCCGAAGATCAGGCATTTGTAGCAACCGATGTGAAATGGCAGATTAGTCCGCGCATTGGCTTTGCTTTTCCTATCTCTGAAAATAGTGTGATTCATGCCTCTTACGGACAGTTTTTCCAGATTCCGGAGTATGCACGATTGTATGAAAATCCTGAATTCGAGGTGCAATCCAGTAATTTTACCCAATTCATAGGCAATGCAAATTTGGATGCCCAACGCTCAAATACTTACGAAATCGGTTTACAACAGCAACTGAGCGAATACATTGGCATCGATTTAACCGCTTATTATCGTGATATCCGCGAATTAGTGGGAACTACTTTGTACGAAGCTCGAGTTGGTGGCGATTCTTGGGGACGATATGAAAACACCGATTTTGGTCGTGTTCGCGGTATCACCTTTTCAACTGATATTCGAACCAATTTAGGATTAGTGGGATCGGTGAATTACACTTTCCAATCAGTTCGGGGTAATGCTTCTGATCCTAAACAAGCATTTTTCAATGCTCAAAGTAATAATGAAACCACTCGTCAATTACTGCCGCTTACCTGGGATCAACGCCACAATATTTCAGGAAGCTTAACCTATTTGAGAGACAGTTTTACTGCCGGTTTGATTGGCACGTTCCACACAGGGTATCCTTTTACGCCGGAAGATGAGCAACGCAACGAAATTACCGTATTACGAAATCAATCGCGATATCGCGCGGAGTTTATTATGGATTTACGAATGGGATATCGGTTAGTAGTTAATGGAGTAACCGGACAGTTATTTATGACGGCCGAAAATCTGCTCAACTTTAGTAGAAATGACCGTGATCCAAAGATATTTGACACCGAAATCGAAGCACATAACGCCAATGGTTTCGATCGCATAAATGACCTGGTTGATTTTCGAACTAACCCGCTTCGACAACCGGCGCCACGACTCATCAAACTAGGCTTTCAACTCAATTTTTAAGTAGAATCACTTTGTACCTCGCACAACCTTCTACATATCGCATTCGACTCTCATCCACCGCAAAAGTTGTTATAGGCAGCTGGTGGATAGTACTGTTTTTAATGGCTTCAACAGCTTTAGCCCAAACCAACGATTCCAACGTATTTATCGATCCAAATGAAGGCAGTCAAGATGCCCGGGTAGATTTCAATGTAACGGGAAATCAGGTTGAGTCGATTATCACTAACTGGGGAACAGTTGGTAATGGAAACGGAAGTATTAATCAGGCCGGGGTTTGGCCGAAAGGTACAGGTCATGGGCACTTGCACGAAATGACCGGCATGATTTTAACCCGAACGCCTGATGTGAATGGACAAAATGTGACCATAATCTCAGATGGATACGGTGCAAGTAGCGATGCCACAGACATTGATCCGAACACAAATATTCGGTGGAAATTTCAGCCTGTTCCGGGTTACTTCAATAGCAATACGGAAGAACCGGAAATTGCAAACTCGCGAAATCCTGATAGCTGGCCGGCAACATGGCCTGATGTTGGTCCGGAATGGGACGGAAACTGGAATGGCTACTTTGGTTTAAATCAATTTAATGCCGATCAGGAAGTGTTTTATGTGATGGACGATTTGTCTAACACCGAATACGAATATTATCCAATTGACGGCGTTCAAAGTAAAGGTGGATTAGGCCTACAAGTTCGGGTTCGAGTTTTTCAATGGGCGCAAGCTTTAGCGAAAGATATTTTGTTCATGCAGTACGAAGTTTCCAATATTGGGGACAAAACCTACACCACCGATTTGAACGACAAGCCATTGTTTTTCGGTGGATATACCGATGTAAACCCTGCAGGTTCAGGAACTGCTGATGACGCAGCCGGTTTCGATAACGACGATGACATTGTATTTGGATGGAGTAGTACCGGGCAAGGTTCTTGGCAGCAATTCCGTGATATTCCACCCGGATATATCGGATGGAAATTTTTAGAAAGTCCGGGATTGGATTTTGATCTTACCGATAATGATAACGACGGTCTTGTAGATGAATCGCGCGATAATGATGCCGGAGTGTTTGCCTTTGCACCTTGCGGCAATTACGACAATCCCCAAGAGCATTGGAGTGGGGACGAAGATTGCGACTGGAATGCATTAATCGATGATGTTGGGAGCGATGGAATTGGTCCGGAACAAGAAAGTTATCCGGGGCCTGATGCAGACGGGACAGAAGGAAATGGAAGACCTGATCAAGGCGAGCCAAATTTTGGACGTTTAGATAACGATGAATCAGATCAAATCGGATTAACCAGTTTTTATGCTCCGTTATTTGGGAATGTGAACATCCACGACGAAGAAACTGTGTGGCCGAATATTCAGCCCGGGTTTTTCGATGTTCCAAGTCAGGGAGTAAACCAAATCTGGATTTTCGGCTCCGGTGCGTTCCAGCTGGCGCCAAATACCACTCAGCGATTCTCTACTAGTTTTGTTTTTGGTGCAAACGAAGATGCTATGTTCAGATCGTCAGCGGTGGCTCAACGAATTTATGATTCCGATTACCGATTTGCGGTACCTCCACGTCAACCCAAAGTTCGGGCAATTCCAGGTGATGGTAAAGTTACCCTAGTATGGGATGAGTTGGCCGAAGTGTCACGCGATCCTGTTTATGGACAAGATTTTGAAGGCTATCGTATCATTAAATCCACCGATCCTCAATTCAACGATGCTGATGATATTACCGATTCGTTCGGGAATGCAGTATACAAGCGCTCCATCGCCCAGTTTGATTTAGTTAATGGGTTAGAGGGATACCACTCTTTGCAATTTGGCGAAGAGATTGGTATCCCAAATGGAGTTCACTATTACATGGGCGACGATACCGGAATTCAGCATTCCTATGTTGATACCGATGTTATCAACGGGCGTACTTATTATTATGCTGTTATCGCTTATGATGCAGGCTACGACAATACCTATTTCGATGAAGGGATTTCCAGACTAGAAAATCTATTCCCGATTTCGCCATCTGAGTCGCCGGCGAGTATTACGTTAACTCAAGGTGTAATCACCAACTTCGACCCTAATACCGTGGAAGTTCGTCCGAACCCGCCGGCAAGCGACATCGTTTTAGGTGATATAGATGTAGATTTCCAAAACCGGGTAGCTCAGGAAAATGGAAAAGCAACCGGAGTCGTAAAAGCGACTATTGTTGATGAAAATCTGTTGAAGGATCAGAACTATGCCATCACTTTTAGTCAAGTTCCCGTTGTGTATGAAGGAACCGATACTTCAGCAGTAGAATACACTACAACAGGCTTTAGTATTATCGGGCAATCAGGTGAAGTAATTGTCAACAACGAACCGGTTCCAACTAACCTGGAAGACGAATTTGTTGAAAACTGGACCTTCGAATTGTTAGATGAAGGATTGATTTTCACTTTCGAAAATGAATACCCGGATGAATCGAATACACAGCAAAATTCTGGGTGGAGCTCTACCAGTCAAACTAATTTAAGAAGCCAAATCACGCTTCCACAGCCAACATTTTCGGTGCCAAACCCACCGGTATGGCCTATTCGAGTTAGAATCGAAGTTGGTAACGAAAACGAAGTGTTGGATTCTGCCTTTACTTCCACTTCAGGTGCATTTTCATTTCCGGTTAATTTTAGAATTTCGGAATTCAACACCGGAGTAAAAATCCCATTCATGTTTAATGAACCGGATTCTACCGAAAATGGACGAATTGATCCTGATGAACTCATCACGCTTCTTTTTAAAGAAAATCCGGATGATAGAAGATTCATCAGAGCATGGAATATTGATTTTAAAAAACCGGTGGATTCCAGAGGAGCTGATCTCCCGCCTTCACAAATTCGCTTACCACGAATTGGTGATGTATTTGAATTGAATGCACAAATCCCATTTGGCGAAAATGATACCTATGTGCTAAAAAGTACAGCATCGGTGGTGGATTCAACGGCTGGGGAGAGTTTGCTCGATGAAATCATTGTAGTGCCAAATCCTTATGTGGCCGCTACCATCGCTGAGCAGCGTCCATTCTTATCCGGTCGTGGAGAGCAACGTATCGAATTCAGAAATCTACCCAACAATGCTAGCCTCAGAATCTACACGGTAAGTGGAGTTTTTGTTCGCGAATTACAATCTGAGGATGGATTAGCCGTATGGGATTTGCAATCGAAAGACGGATTAGAAGTAGCCTATGGGCTGTATTTCTATCACGTAAAAGCTGCCGGCATCGGCGAAAAAACCGGAAAGTTCGCAATTATCAAGTAACAGTCATGATCAAAAAATTACTCTCTTTTGTTTTTGTTATTGCACTCAGCCTTCCGGTAATGGGGCAAAGTCAGGTTGGTAGCACAGCGTCTTCTTTTTTAGAAATTCCTGTGGGTGCACGAAGTATTGGAATGGGCGAAGCCTATGTTGCAGCTGTTAACGAAGTCAGTGCCTTGTATTGGAATCCTGCTGCTGCTACACGAATCGGACAAAATCAGGTGACTTTCCAAAACACCGATTGGTTTGTGGATACCAAATTATATTACGCAGCTTCAGTATTTAAGCTGAATGATATTTATTTGGGCGTGAGCATTAATATGTTTGATAGTGGCGAAATGGATGTACGTACGCTCACACTGCCCGATGGAACAGGTGAACGTTTCAGAGTGCAGGATATCAGTATAGCGTTTACCTACGCTCAGGCGCTTACCGATAATTTTAGCCTTGGTGGAAATCTGAAGTTTGTGCAAAATCAGATTTGGAGAATGCAGGCTTCAACCATAGCACTTGATCTGGGATTCTTCTATCAAACACCTTTCGACAAAATTGATCTGGGCTTTAGTATCAGCAATTTTGGTGGCGAGATGACACTACGCGGCGACAACACCTTCGTACCGGTTGATCTGGATCCACTTAATTCCGGTAACAACGATGGAATTCCTGCTAACCTAATGACGGGTGCATGGGATTTACCACTGATTTTCAGAATCGGAACTACCTACGATGTATTTCATACCGTTGATCATAAATTGATTCTTGCTGCGGATGCGGTTTACCCCAACAATAACACCAATTATGTGAATACAGGCGGGGAGTATGGATTTAGAAATCTCCTGTTTTTAAGAGCCGGTTACAGCAACATTTTTACGGAAGATAATTATGGCTTAGGTCACCTCCGTTTTGGAGTAGGAATTAAACCAATCGAAGAAATTTCGGTGGATTATGCACTCAGCGACAGAGATGAGCTGGGTTACGTACACACTATGGGACTCTCATTAAAATTCTAGGATTATGGTAGACATTACAGATACCGACAAGCATTTATATGAAATAGTAGCCGAGGATCTTAAAGACAAGATTAAAGAAGACTACTTTGGTGAGCGGGGTAAAATTCCCAATTATCTGCGCCTTACCGAAATCTATAATGTGAGTATGTCTACCATTAAAAAAGCGATGAAAATCCTGAACGACCAGGGTGTAATCGTTAGTAGGGTGGGAAAAGGATCGTTTGCCAATAAAAATTTCAAAGAGCCGGTTCGTTCTTTTAAATCTTCAACCACAAATAAAATTGGGTTGTTAATCCGTGATATTGATGGTCCTTATTTTTCCGGTATTTATAAAGGGTTAGCCGATCAAACCGATCGTTATGGTAAGAAGCTGATGGTAACAGTTTCGCGTGATTTCCATCAGCAGGAGGATTCGCTGGTTCGCATGATGCTATCGCACGAAATTGACGGATTAGTGGTAACTACGCGTAGAAAGTCAATTTACGGAGTTCGGATTTATGATGAGCTTCGCAAGAATAACATACCTACTGTTATTATTCACGATGTGTACGACTCTAAAATCCCCACAATTGATGTAGACAACTACAAAGGTGGATGTTTAGCCGCCGAACATCTGCTTAAAAGAAGTCAGAAAAAACTCTGTGTGATTGTGGGTGAAAACGGTTATAAAACTGATGATCAGCGGTTAAATGGATTCATCGACACCTTGAAGAAACATGGTGTTAATCCAAAAGAACGCTGCGAGATATTCCGGTATTCATTCAGCACAGAGAAAACGGCCTTTGATGAAGGTTATAAGATTGGGCGAAGCTTAAATCTTCAGAATCTCGATATAGACGGAGTTTTCCTATTTAATGATTTGATCGCAATGGGATTCCAAAAAGCGTTAATCGAGCAGGGAATTTCTATTCCTGATGATATTGCCATAATTGGCTTCGATAATATTGAGCGATGTTCGGAAGCCAGAGTTCCGCTAACCACGATTGAAGTTCCCAGATACGACATCGGAAAAATGGCTTACCAAGTGTTACGTACACACATGAAAAATGGACAAACAAATACAGAAAACGGACTTCATCTGGAGCCAAAATTGATCGTGAGGGACTCCGCTTGAGGCTTAAAGTATTCATTATATCACTGATTTCAGTTTTAGGCATGATAAACTGTACTCAAAGATCTGACGATTCAAAATCAGAGCCGATTCGAGGGGTGTGGGTCACTAACATCGACAGCGATGTGATGTTTAGTGAAGAGAATATTATTGAAGGCATGAAAACCCTCGCTGACCTTGGATTTAATACAGTGTATCCGGTGGTTTGGAATAAAGGATATACCATGCATCCGAGTGAAGTGATGGTGCAATATTTCGGGGAAGAATATCGGCAGGACACATTGTTTAAAAACCGAAATCTTGATCCGCTTGCCGTGATGATTCGCGAAGCCCGGAAAAATGACCTCAAGATTATACCATGGTTCGAGTTTGGTTTTTCCAGTTCTTACAACAAAAATGGTGGTCATATTATCGAAGCATATCCAAGTTGGGCGGCCTTAGATAATGAAGGTAATCTGCTAAAGAAAAATAATTTCGATTGGATGAATGCTATCCATCCGGAAGTTCAGCAGTTTATGATCTCACTGATTCTTGAAGTGGTAAAAGGTTACGATATTGATGGAATCCAAGGGGATGATCGCTTACCTGCCATGCCCGCAGAAGGTGGATATAGTTCTTTTACAAAGTCTCTGTATCTGAATGAAACCGGAAATGAGGTTCCAAGCGATCCACTGGAAGAAGCATTTCTAAACTGGAAAGCCGATAAGCTTACCGATTTTGCCGTTCAGCTTTATCAAGCGGTTAAGGCAGAAGATGCCAATCTTACCGTTTCGTTAGCACCCAGTATTTACCCTTGGTCGAAGGAACAATATTTACAGGATTGGCCAGCTTGGATCGAAGCAGGTGCAGTGGATGAACTTATTCCACAGGCTTATCGATGGGATATTGATAGTTATAAAACAACCATTGATGAAATGGTAGAATACTATCAACAAGCAGAAGGACATGAAAAAGTATCGATATATCCTGGCATAATCATTAAAGCCGGCGATCGCTACAATAATTTTGACTATGTAAAGGAAGCGCTTCTACACAATCGTAAAAAAGGATTGGATGGGGAAGTGTATTTCTTTTATGAAGGATTATTCGAAGAAAACGACCATCTCGGCGACTCACTACACACTCATTTTTACAGCAACTAATATGATCAGAAAAAACACATTAAGGCAGTTTGTTGCAGTTTTTATCTTAACGGTTTTAACTATTTCTACCGCCACGGCACAGGAGCCGGATACGTACATCGAAGAGCTTCGGGGTGTATGGATTACCAATGTTGATAGCGATGTTCTTTCCAGCAAACAAAAAATTGCCGATGCCATGGATTTTCTGGCAGAACGAGGTTTCAATGTGGTTTTTCCGGTAGTCTGGAATAAAGGATATACCCTATTTCCAAGTCAGGTTGCGGAGGATTCGATCGGTTTTCGTCAAGATCCCGTATATGCTCCGGTTGGCAGAGATCCACTGCAAGAAGTGATAACCGAAGCTCACCGCGTTGGAATGGAAGTGATTCCATGGTTCGAATACGGTTTTGCTAGTGTGTTTGGCAATTCAAGTGGGGGGCACATCTTAGAAAGAAATCCACATTGGGCGTCTCGCGATATTGACGGCAATATTGCCAATCGAAATAACTTTTATTGGATGAATGCAATTCATCCCGCGGTACAGGAATTTATGCTTGGCATTATTGGCGAAGCCATCGACAATTACGATATCGATGGAGTACAAGGCGATGATCGACTCCCGGCAATGTCATCAACAGCCGGCTATAGCGACTACACCAAAGCATTATATAGAGCAGAACATGACGGAAATGATCCGCCCAGTTCGTATGACGACGCTTCGTTTTTACGCTGGAAAGCCGATAAACTCACTACCTTTGCCGGTGATTTATACCGCATGGTAAAAACTAAAGATTCTACGCTTACCCTTTCTCTCTCCCCATCGATTTATAGTTTTAGTTATGATAATTACCTGCAAGATTGGCCAACTTGGCTCGATTCCAGTTATGTAGATATCATTCATCCGCAAGCCTATCGCTACGATATTGGTAGCTACAAGTCCATTATCAGGAACATGTTGGGTCGTGAACCATTTTCATCGCAAGGGTACATTCAGCGATTTTACCGACCACAGATTTATCCGGGCGTTTTGATTAAAGCTGGCGGAGCCTTTAACGACGAAGCTTACGTAAAACAAGCCATCGACTTCAATCGCGAATACGATCTTAAAGGCGAAGTGTATTTCTTCTTCGAAGGCTTAGATGAAAAGAACAATAACCTCGCTGATAGTTTGTACAAGTATAAATACAACCTGCCAGCTTTGTTGCCGAACCGAAATGGACAAGTACGCCGACCACTTCCGGAAATAGTAAACGAAGACAGTAGTTTTGCTATGCAAACGGGCACTTGGATGGAAGAAGCGAGTCTTGCCGGCTTTAAAGGAACTACACTTAAAGCTGAGGCTAATTCCGGCGCTTCAATTTCTTATAAAGTTACCGTTCCGCGCTCTGCTTGGTACAACGTGTTTGCTTGGAATCCGGTAAAATCGGGAGCCACAAGCGGAGCACACTACGAAGTATTTGGTGCACAAGACACCGTAACAACTACCATCAGCCAAACAAGTAGCGTTAAAAAAGGCTGGGAGAAAATTGGAAATGTGTACCTGGAAGAAGGAGAGCAAACAGTAGTTAAAATCGATGCCGACAAAGCGACAGATTCTAATCCAACCTACGCCGATGCTGTGATGGTTATGCTGGATCGAAAGAACTCTCCGGAGGTTCAAATTGATGCCATCATCACAAGTGCAGAGCAGGATAATAAAGATATTCCTGCCGGATATGCGCTGGATCAAAATTACCCGAATCCATTTAATCCTTCGACCAATATTTCATTTTCATTACCCGAATCGAACCGAATTTCATTGGAAGTATTTGATGTATTAGGGCGGAAAGTAGCCACTTTACATCAAAACGAATTATTCAGTGCAGGGCAACATCAGGTTTCTTTTGATGCTTCTGCGTTAGCAAGTGGCATGTACATTTATCGACTAGCTACGGCCAACTACACCTTTAGCAACACCATGATTTTGGTGAAATAAGAACTCTATGCATTACATCGACTACACCATAATTGTTGTTTACCTGCTTGCGCTGATCGGCTTAGGAGTTTATTTGCAACGTAAAGCATCGAGTAGTATAGAGAGTTTCTTCTTGGGAGATCGCGATATGCCCTGGTGGGCTTTAGGCGCTTCGGGGATGTCGTCAAATTTCGATGTATCCGGCACCATGATTATCGTGGCCATGGTTTACGCATTAGGACTAAAGGGCTTTTTCATTGAATTACGCGGTGGGATTGTGCTGGTGATGGCATTCTTAATGGTTTTCATGGGTAAGTGGAACCGTCGGGCACAAGTAATGACTGCCGCAGAATGGATGGAACTACGCTTTGGGCGTGACAAAGCCGGTAATGCGGCTCGAGTGCTAAGTGCACTTGCCAATCTGCTTTTTGCAGTTACCGTTGTTACCTATTTTGCACAAGGTGGAGGAATCTTTCTTGCTAAAATTCTGAATATCGATCCGGAGTGGGCCACCATTGGAATTATTGGTTTATCAACTATTTATACGGTGGCGTCCGGTTTATATGGTGTAGTTTACACCGATGTACTACAAGGTTTTTTAGTGTTTTTTGCGATTGTAGCAACTTGTGCCATTGCATTTTTTCATTATCCGCTTGCAGAAACGTTTCAGGTGTCGGTGCCATTGATTGGAGAAGGATTTCAAACCTTGGATGTAAATCTGGATAACTGGACCAATGTGCTGCCAAGTTGGACGATGGACCTTCCGGGCGAATACGGGCAATACAATCTATTCGGAATTGCCATAATTTTCTATCTCTTTAAAACCACTATTGAAGGTAGTGGTGGATCAGGCGGATATCTAATTCAACGTTATTTTGCTGCAAAAAGTGATCGCGATGCCGGTTTATTAAGTCTTTTCTGGATTTTCCTTCTTTCATTCCGTTGGCCATTCGTTGTTGCAGTTGCCATGATGGGAATCGCCTGGGGCGCAACCGGTACCGTAATTGAAAATCCTGAAGAAGTATTGCCTTCGGTTCTTTCAACCATGATTCCGGTGGGTTTAACCGGGTTGGTTATTGCAGGTTTAATTGCCGCTGCAATGTCTACGTTCGATTCGGTGGTAAACTCCGGTGCAGCCTATTGGGTAAAGGATATTTATCAGAGATTTATAAACCCGGAAGCATCCGAAAAAACCTTAGTTGCACATAGCCGATGGGCCTCTGTACTAATTGTTATTGTCGGATTTTTGCTTACCAAGCAATTCAAAAACATCAATGACATTTGGGGATGGCTAACCATGGGCTTGGGTTCTGGATTGATCATCCCTCAAGTAATACGTTGGTACTGGTGGCGATTTAATGGATATGGATTTGCAGCAGGAGTTTTTGCGGGTATGTTGGCAGCTTTTTCGCAACTGATTTTCTTTCCCGATTTCACCGAATATGAGCTCTTTATTTATGTAGCCTCTATTTCTTTAACTGCTTGTATTATCGGTACATTCGCAACGCCTGCAGTGGAAGATTCAATACTTATCAATTTCTACAAAACTACACGTCCGTTTGGTTTTTGGGGACGCATAAAAGAAAGCATGCCCAAAAAGAAAATGGAAGGCGTGGATGCAGAGAACAAACGAGACATCCTGTCTACAGTTATCGCAGTTCCTTGGATGCTCACACTTTGTATCACACCTATGCTATTAATGGTTCGGCAATGGCCCGAATTTTTCACCGCATTAGGAATTTTAACTGTGCTGTCGGTTTCACTGTATTTCAGTTGGTTCAGGCATCTGTCTACCGAAAATGATTTAGATGAACTGGAAATCAGTACCGAAGAAATCAATACAAAAAGAACTTGAGTATGGGGTTATATCCATCAAACAATCAAGAAAACAATATGTCGGGAAGCTAGTCTCTGCTTTGCGATTAACACTAACATAAAAGTCCAACAATATGATTGACCTTTACAAACGAACAATGAGTACTGTACTTAGTTTGATGTTTGTAGGTGCATTATTCGTATCAACGAATGCATTTGCACAAGCACAAACTCAGTTAGAAACACTTTGGAGCGTTGATGCTCCGGTGAGTAACTGGTTTGGTACCGGTAACACAGAAAGGGGTATCACTTACAACCCAACTACCGGAAACCTGATTGTTGCCAGCCGTCAAGGTGGCGTAACACCAGTTATTATTGATGCCGCAACCGGTGATTCTCTGGGTTTACTTCAAACTACGATGCCGGCAATGGAAAATGTGGTGCCAAACTGGGCCATCGAAGCTCCATTTAGCAACTGGTTTGGTACCGGAAACACCGAGCGTGGTATCACATTTAATCCGGCAACCAACAACTTAATCGTAGCTAGCCGACAGGGTGGAGTTACTCCGGTAATTATCGACGCTGCTACCGGCGATTCTGTTGGGCTTTTACCTACCACTATGCCTCCTGCCGAAACTGTAGACCCAATCTGGTCGGTAGATGCACCGGAAGGTACTTGGTTTACAACCGGTAATACCGAGCGTGGTGTAACATTTAACCCTGCAACCGGTAATTTGATTGTGGCTAGCCGTAATGGCGGTGTAAAACCTGTAATTGTTGATGCAGCCAATGGTGATTCTATTGGTGTACTTGATAACACTGGTATTTCAGGCGGAATATTCCCATTCAATCAAGTGCGAGCTACTCCGGATGGACAGATTTTTACGGCTAACTTAGCAAACAACGGAACTACGAAAATTTACCGTTGGGAAAATGAAGCTGCTACTCCTGTAGAAATTTTCAGCGATTCATTAGGACAGCGTTTAGGTGATTCTTTTGGACTTTTAGGCGATACTACTAATGTGACATTGCTTCTAAGTGGTGGTGGAGCTGATAAAGTTGTTCCATTTACTTGGAATGGCACTACACTTACCAAACAAGCTGATTACCCGATAGCAGCAGGTGAAGCTCGCGGTGGTTTTTCTTCGCGTGTAATTAACGGTAACATTATCATTACCGGAACAGGAACTGCTCCTCGATTCATGAATCCTGCTGATGGTACTTTAGGCGATCAATTGGTTTCAGATGACGTGCCTTCTGCAGATCTGAATTCTGCAATGTTAAACGATCAAATCGTTTATAACGGTCGTCACCTTGTAGCTGTTGGTCCTGCTTTCACTAACGGTAAATTCTATCTTCTTGATGTAACCGATGGTGTAAAACTCATCAAAGAAATTGGACCAATTGGCGAAAACACAAATGGTAATAATACCGGTGGTGTTCTTTTTGACGAGGGAACCAATCGCATGTATATCATGGATACAAACAACTCGATCCATGCGTATAATCTTGCTGATTTCTTTGAAAAATCTGTAATCAGTGGTGGAATTTTTGCATTCAATCAAATTCGTGCTACTCCAAACGGACAAATCTTTACTGCGAATCTTGCCATCAATGGTACTACTAAAATTTACCGTTGGGCAGATCAAACCAGCATCCCTGAAGAAATCTATAGCGGCGATCTTGGTGGTCGTTTAGGTGATTCTTTTGGTGTGATTGGCGACACTACCAACGTAACATTACTATTAAGCGGCTCCGGTGCTGATAAAGTGGTTCCATTTACTTGGGATGGTACAACACTTACTAAACAAGCTGATTATCCGATTGCAGCTGGTGAAGCTCGAGGTGGTTTCTCATCGCGCGTTGTAAACGGTAACGTAATTATTACAGGAACCGGTACTGCTCCACGATTCATGAATCCAACTGATGGAGCTTTAGGCGATGCTATTGCATCCGACGATATTCCTGCTGCAGATTTAAATTCAGTGATGTTAAACGATCAGGTAATGTACAATGGTCGTCATTTAGTAGCAGTTGGTCCGGCATTTACCAATGGTAAATTCTACTTATTGGATGTAACCGATGGCGTTGAAGTGATCACAGAATTAGGTCCGATTGGCGAAAACACTAATGGAAACAACACCGGTGGTGTATTATTCGACGAAACTAACAACAAATTGTACTTGATGGATACCAACAATGCGATCCATTCGTACGATCTTGCTGATTTCTTCGATAAGCCGGTATTCAGTGGTGGTATCTTCACCTTCAATCAAATCAGAGCAACCGCTGATGGACAGATTTTCACCGCTAACCTAATTTTAGGTGGTAATGGTGTTAAAATTTACCGTTGGGCGGATGAAATGAGCGTACCCGAAGTAGTATTTTCCGGCGATCTTGATAACAAAGTTCGTTTCGGTGATGCATTGGGTGTTGTTGGAACCGGCAATGATGTAACCGTATTATTGAGCGGTACAAACTCTGGTGTGATTGCTTCGTTTGCTTGGGATGGAAGCACACTTACGAAAACTGCAGAATATACTGTACCTGCAAATGTTGGTCGCGGTGGATTCTCATCTGCTTTCGGTGATAGCGTTTTAGCAACCGGAACCGGTGCAGCTCCTACATTCGTAAACTTTATGGATGGCTCGGTAGGAACCAGTGTTTCTTCTGCAGCTGTTGCTGAAGCTGATCTGAATTCAGTGATGGTGAACGATGTGTTAGTAACTGATTCTAAAACATTAGTTGCTGTTGGACCTGCTTTCACAAACGGTATGTTCTACATCTTTGAGAAGATGGGTAATTCGTACGAATTAGTTGCAGAATTAGGCCCATTAGGCGAAAACACCAATGGTAACAATACCGGTGGCGTTTTATTTGATGGCGCCAACAAGCGATTGTATTTGATGGATACCAACAACGCAATCAAAGCTTACGATATTAGTGTATTGGTTGATCCGGTTATGATTAGCCCATTTGCACTACTATCTCCAGCGGATGACACAGCCGTTGAATTGGCCGGTGAAGCCACTACCGAAGTAGATATCATGTGGGCAGAAGCTAAAGCTAATGCAGCAGTTACTTACACTTGGCATGCCGATGCTGTTGATGGCGATTTCTCTGATCCATTATTGAGCATTGCATCTAACAACGAAGGTATGGACACTGCACTAACTCTAACGTATCAGCAAATTGATGATGCTTTGGTATCATTAAATGTTGAAGATGGCGCAACCATCGACCTGATTTGGACGGTAACAGCAAGTGCAGGTGAAACCACTGTATTCTCATCCGATGTATTTGATATCTCGTTTACAAGAATGCTGCATGTAACTAACGAATTGGAAGACACTCCAACTCGCTTTGCACTAAATCAAAACTACCCGAATCCGTTCAACCCGTCTACCAATATTGGTTACGACCTGCCTAAAGCAGCAAACGTATCCATTACCGTGTACGACATTACCGGACGAGTAGTAGCAAACATCGACGAAGGACAGAAGTCAGCCGGATCGTACAATGTAGTATTCGATGCTTCTCATCTTTCAAGTGGAATGTACATCTACCGCATTCAGGCAGGTAGCTTCATTTCAACTAAGAAAATGATGTTGATCAAATAAATTAACAACAAGCAAATGCTTGATTGTAGAAAAGGCCCCCGGCAGCAATGTCGGGGGTTTTTTGTTTTAATGGAGTATTGATTGTAAGCTCGTTAAGTATTCGTTCCGAACAACTTGTTCGAAATGCCTCATGGAACCACCGGTTCGAGAGTAATAGCCTCGATCACTCTCAATACGATAAAATCTATCAGACAGACTTAAGCCGTCAGACAGATAATTAAATAATTAGGGTCATTCTGAGGGTACTCCCGAAGAAACTAAACGGGTGACGGTGAAAAGATAATTATGTGGTAAGTAAATGATCAGAGCTTATAAACTCAAACCAAACAACTTGTTCGGAATACCTCCTCGAACCACCGCTTCGAAAGCATAGCCTCGATCACTCTCAATACGATAAAATCTATCAGACGGACTTTAGCCGTCAGACAGATGGTTGTATTACCAATCTCCTATCTTCAAATTTTATTACTTACACGCTTCATCCATTATTCACAATAAGTTGGTATATAACATAGGATTGTACTATACCATCTAATAGTGAGGGCGTATGAAATCGCTTCTTTTTAAGCTAACCATGTTTATTGTTGGGGCATACCTGTGGTTTGGTGCCTGTGGCTTATTAGGACCGGAAGACAAAGAAAAAGACCCGGTTGTTGAGTTAGAACCCGGATCACGAAATTATACTTGGTCGGTGGATAGTGTGTATAGCGCTCCGGGTGGCTGGATGAATACGATTTGGGGTTCGTCCCCGGATAATGTATGGATTGCTTCCTCAGGAGGCTTTGAAAAGCTATGGCACTACAATGGAAGTGAATGGACTCCATATCCATATAGGGAAGGGTTAAATGGGTTCACGGGTGACTTTTATAGTATTTTTGGTTTTGAAGAAGATAATGTATGGATGGGGGGACAAGGACCAGGAGGAAGATCCATTTGGCATTATGATGGACGCGATTGGAAGTTGTTTTATACATATAAACCAAACGGGAAAGGTGAAGCTACAATTTTAGATATATGGGGTTGTACATCCTCCAATTTACATGCGGTAGGTACTGTACCAACCGGGCAAAGCAATCCAACTTACCAAGGTTTTATTCTACATTACGATGGCAGGCAATGGAGGGAAGAGTTGATGACTGATTTTGGCATGCAGTTTCAAAGAATCCGAGAAAACGAAGAACAAATATACTTGTCTGGATCGGGTCCATATTCTACCCAGCTCATTTCGGATAGTGTGTCCATTTATAAATTGAAAGATAATCACTTGGATACCCTGTACTCAAAAAATCGAAATGAGGCGGGTTCAGTAAGTTTGAATAAGTTTGGAGATAAGGTCTACTTCGTAGCTGAAAACGAAGTGTTGGACACAAGTTTCATTAGCAATTTACCTTTTACACTAACTGAGGATGTATTTGGAGTAGATGGCAGACATGGAAAAGACATGTTCATAACAACGGAAAAAGGCGTTTTGCATTTCAATAGTGAGAATGTGGAATATCTATTGGCGCTGGAAAGTAGGAATGCGGTGGTCTTCCGCACACTCATCATGGAAAAAGATGTCTTTTTTCTGGTGAATGACTACGATGCAGGTACAAATGTAATCTATCACGGAACATTGAATGAAGAAGAAGAGGAGGAATAATTGCTAAAAAAAAGAGTGGTGCTGCAACACCACTCCTAAAAATAAATGGTTAAACTCGTTCCGAACAACTTGTTCGGAATACCTCTCCGAACCACCGGTTCGAAAGTAATTGCCTCAGCCATTCTCAATACGATAAAATCTGTCAGACGGACTTTAGCCGTCAGACAGATAATTCAATAACAATGAGAAATGAATTTAATCCAGCATCGGATTCTCGAATCCAATTTGAACCTGATCTGCAGTAAATGGATCGAAAATGGCATCAATTAACCATGCAAGCTGGATGCGCGTAATTTCACTCCGATCACCGGCAAAGTTCATTGCTTCTTTGTTAGCACTAAACCAAGTTTCATTCTCTATGTCTTCCACAGAGGTGAAGGATGGAGATTGATCCGCCAAAAAGCCCAATAGCGATTGCTGTGTAAGCTCATTTCTATTGAAATCGGGCAGCTCAAGTCGCTGTAAGATTTCGTTCAGATTTTCGCGTTGTACCACGCTATCCGGATAAATACGTGTTTCGTTAGCCCATAAATATGGGATTCCTTCTCCACGCATCACTCCTGCAAGTCCAACCCGCTGTACCGATTCAAAGGCAGGATGATCCGGCTGAACATCCATATACGGCATCAAAAACATATCAGCATCAAGTAATTCTTGTTGCAGTGTTCTTACATCCACATTTCTCGGTTCGATTCGGTTTTGTACAGCAAGAGCAGCTGCAGCTCCTGCTGCCTGACCTAATTGCAACACCACAGGCTGTAAACGAGTGGTACCGTTAGCTAAATTAGAAACTGAAATACTTTTATCAGCTACAATCAACCCGTCAATTTCCTGAGGGATCAAACTTCCGTAAGGAACGTTATACGATGGGATTTTCGGAAAATCGAACTGATTTGGAACCGGATTTTTCTTTCGGTGATGATCAACCGGATAATCGCCCACGGCAATTCCTGTTTTGTACAAAGGTCGCTCAGACATGGCATACGGATCTTGTATATCATACAAAAACAAACGATCTACTCCTACCAAGCGTCGGCTTTCTCGAATGTATGGAATCAATGGATAGCCATCTTCGGATGGGAATTCGTCGGCAGCGAGTTGAAGATTTGTGTAACCGCCTTCAGTTTGCATAAAGTAAATCCACGACTTGGTGAATTCTTTGGCATAGGCCAGTATGGAATCACGCTCGTCGTAGCTTTGCTCTAGAATTTCAGCATAGAAATCGTTGCCATTCGTTGGCCAGTTTATCATAAACTTATCATTCGGTAAACGGCCGTAATCCAGCATGTAATCGCAGTCGATTAGATCCTCAATATTTTCTGAACAAACTTGTTTACACATACAATCAAACTCAGCAGGATCATACGAAGCCGGTTTTTCAATGATCGGTCCTTCCGTGCCAATATCTTCCAGAATGGCTACATAAGTTAAATCCTGAACATAGGGCAGAGGTTCGCGCGGTGCGGCTTCTTCTTTGGTTTCATCATACGTTTCCATATTGATGCTATAGTCAGCTCCGGCCAGTGCGAGTAAATCACCGTATTCGGTGCCATCAATAAATACATCAGCAGAAACTGAAAGTGCCCCCCCATTTCGATCGGTAAAAGTAGCGCCTACCACTTTATTGTTTTGCACATCTACTGATTCGATATACCACCCATACTCAACGGTGATGTTTTCTTCAGCAGCCACCATTTTTTGGAAAACCTCATTCCCAAATGAAGGTTCAAACTGCGTTCGAGAAACCCATCCGGTAAATACTGCTTCCGGTCCGCCATAATGGTCGTACAAATGCTCGCGAAATTCGCCCCAAATGCCTGAAGGTAAATTATGATTTCCGTCGATGGCGCTTACTCCGGCAGAAGTAAGCATCCCACCTAACCATTCGGTAGGTTCGAAAATAGTAACTTGTTGGCCCATTCTGGCTGCTTGCAAGGCAGCTGTTACGCCACTGGCACCTCCGCCAACAACGGCAATTTCAGTTTGGATTGCAGGTTGATTGCTGCAATTCACAAAAAACAATAATGCAACTAATGGTAAGAGATACGTTTTCATGAGTAGATTTGTATGAGTTTATAAATCATATATAGAAAAAGGCGAAGGAGTTATCCCTCGCCTTCATTGTTTGAGGTCGAATGTTTGCCTTAATCTAGTTCTTTCCACCGTACGAATGCTTCCATAGCTTCGTACTCAGCAAGACCTAAATCATCGTAAATTCGAGCCGTATTTCTGGTTCTGTCGTCGGCACGTTGCCAGAATTCGCGCTTATCGGTGCCCGGGAACAACGGACGATCTTTCTGCGATTGATGCTTGAAGATAGCTCTTCGCTTTCGGTCGGTTTCTTCGGGGCTAAGAGGTACCGCCATTTCGATATCCTCGATATCCCATTCTTGCCATGCTCCACGGTACAACCACGTCCAGCAATCTTTCATCCATTCTTCGTCTTTGAGTTCGCGAAGTGCAGCAAATATTGCATCTAAACAAACACGGTGCGTTCCATGCGGATCAGACAAATCACCGGCAGCATAAATTTGATGCGGTTTGATTTCCTGAATTAGATTTTTTGTGATTTCGATGTCCTCAGGACCAATAGGATTTTTACGTACCTTCCCGGTTTCATAGAACGGGAGATCCTGGAAGTGCATGTTCTCATCAGGGATGCCCACATATCGACAAGCAGCTTTTGCTTCGCCTCGGCGGATTAATCCTTTGATGGTTTTAACTGCATCGGAATCAACTTCACCCGGTTTTTTGTCTTTAATTGAGGCTCGTACTTCATCAAATAACTTGCTGGTTTCTACATTTTCGAACCCAAATTGATCGTGATAATCTGTTACGAAATCAGCAAATCGAATAGCTTCATCATCAAAAACCGCGATATTCCCAGATGTTTGATAGGCTACATGCACTTCGTGGCCTTGATCAACCAAGCGAATAAAAGTACCACCCATTGAAATCACATCGTCATCGGGGTGCGGACTGAATATTAAAACGCGCTTTTTAGCCGGTTCTTTACGTTCCGGTCGATATGTATCATCCGCATTCGGCTTACCACCCGGCCAGCCGGTAATGGTATGTTGAATTTCGTTAAAGATGCGAATGTTAACGTTGTAGGCTCGACCGATATCAGTAAGTACATCGTTCATGCCATTCTCGCTATAATCCTCATCGGTAAGCTTGAGAATTGGTTTTTGTAGATGCTTACTTAACCAAACCACTGCCTTTTTAAGCATCTGATCGGTCCACTCGATAGGACCAACTAACCACGGAGTTAGAGATCGAGTCAATTTTGCAGAAGAAGCATCATCCAGTAAGAACTCAACGTTTGCATGATCTTGCAAGTAGGTTGCCGGAATTTGAGGAGTGATATCCCCTTCAATGGTTTGTTGAACAATACCGGCTTTACCTTCACCCCATGCCATGATGAAAATTCTGTCGGCATTAAGAATGGTTCCAACACCCATCGTAATTGCGCGACGTGGAACGTTTTCAACACCAAAGAATCCACTTGCAGCATCAAGAATGGTTAGACTATCGAGGGCAATAAGTCGGGTTTTGGAAGTTTCTGCTGACCCTGGTTCATTAAATCCAACGTGACCGGTTCGTCCAATTCCCAGAACTTGGATATCCAAACCGCCAACAGCTTCAATTTTTTCTTCGTACTGCCGACAAAATTCATACACATCATTACGATCTAAGGTGCCATCAGGAATGTGGATGTTTTCTCTTTGAATATCGATATGATCGAACAGGTACTCGTTCATGAAATGCACATAACTGTGTATGGAGTCAGGTTCCATCGGGTAGTACTCATCTAAGTTGAAGGTTACCACATTTTTGAAACTCAAGCCCTCTTCTTTATGCATGCGCACAAGTTCGTCGTACACTTGAGTTGGGGTAGAACCGGTTGCTAACCCTAACACTGTTTGCTCACCTTTTTTATCTTTCTCTTTGATTAAATCTGCAATTTCTTTGGCAGCATATATCGAAGCAATTTTTGCGGATTCAAATACTTTGGTGGGGATTTTTTCAAATTTTTCAAAATCAGGGCGAATCAACGGCGAAGAAGTCATGGTTAGTTTACAATTGATTGATTTAAGTAGTAACAATGGCTGAATGACCATCAACGAAATTCAAAAATAATGGGAAGTATTGTGAAATACACATTATGATGGTCATAATACTTTGTAAAATTAATTTCTTAACACATTGGCAGCCTTAGAGATAGAAGTTGGCTTTTGTAAAAAATGATGATTCATAATTTCAATCGTTTTACAGCCTGATTGATTGGTGTTAGAATCATTATCTTACAAAGAAAAAACGATGAGTATTTTAATAGCCGACGGTGGCGCTACATCAACAAGCTGGGCTGTAGTTAAAGGGAATGATCACCAAATTGTGCGAACCTCGGGGCTTAATCCAACCTTAAAAGTGGACGCAGAAATTGAGTCGGTTATCTTTGATGAGCTCTCATTGTTAATTAATTCATCGCTAGTTTCAGAAGTGTATTTTTATGGGGCAGGATGTGATGAGTTCAAAAATTCTAATCGTATTAAGCGCATTCTTTCAGAAGCATTCCGAAAAGCAGAAATAACTGTTAAACCAGATATCGAAGGTGCAGGAATTGCATTATTTGCCAATCAGACGGGTATCGTTGTCATATCCGGAACAGGATCAAGTGCCGGTTTTATGCACGAAGGCAGTTTGGTTGATATCATGCCATCAAAATCTTATCCCGCCGGTGACTTTGGTTCAGGAGCTCATATTGGATCACTAATTTTAAAAGACTTTTTTGTGGATGAGGTACCGGTAGAGATTAAAGAATTGATTCAAGCCCGACGCAGATTAAGTATCGATGAATTGTTTGTGCAATTTCAGGATCCGATGAAGTCGAAGCTAATTGCATCAAAAGCACTCACGGATGTTATCACATCTGCAGAATTTGATAAACCCATGCATCAGGAATATCTGAAAAGATTGGTTTTTGAGGCGATTGAACCCCTTTTTGATCAGCTAAAACATCACTTTAAAAATGCTTTAGCACAACAATCTCTTCGATTTGTTGGCGGGACAGTAGCTGTATTCGAACATCATTTTCGTGAATATTTCAGAACCAAGGGGCTCATCATCGATAAGATTGAGCGAACACCCATAAACGGGTTAATTGAATTTCATCAAACTCATGATTGATACTCACTCGCATATTTACTTACCTCAGTTTGAGGAAGATTTGGATGAGGTTCTAAGTCGAGCCGAACAAGTTGGTATAACCGATATATTCATGCCCGCTATTGATTTTAACTCTAATGATCAAATGGAAAAAATAGAGCACGCATCTATTAATTTTCATCAAATGGTGGGGTTGCATCCGGCGGATGTAAAAGAGCTTGAATCCCAATTTGAGCAAGAATTATTTGACCGATGTAGTGCTGAAAAAATCGTTGGAGTTGGCGAAACAGGGCTCGATTATTATTGGAGTACCGATTATGTGGCCGAGCAAAAGAAGAGTTTGCATGCACATTGTAAAGTGGCTAAAGCCACAAATAAACCTATTATATTACACAACCGTGAAAGTACTTCCGATCTGTTAAACATTATTGATAAAGAGCAAAACGGAGCCTTAACAGGGATTTGGCATTGTTTTAATGGGTCGGTAGAAGAAGGTAAAAAAGCAATTGATTTGGGATTACATTTGGGGATTGGCGGAGTAGTTACATTTAAAAATGGGGGAGTGGATAAAACAGTAAAAGAGCTACCTTTGAACCGTATGGTATTGGAAACAGATGCCCCTTACCTAGCACCAACGCCTAAGCGCGGAAAGCGAAATGAACCTGCCTTTATGCAGATTACGGCCGAAAAATTAGCAACTATTTTTGATGTTTCGGTGCAGGAGATTATAGAAAAAACTAGCAATACAGCACGCAGTTTGTTTAAAATCTGATCAGAGATTCTAGTTTATTATCGCTGCAGGAGGAAATTCTTCAGTCACCAACTTACTGTTTTCAAATTTAGATTTTGCTTGGACTGAGCATTCCGATGGGGACCCTGTTTCAAGATATTCAATGGCTGACGATAACATCGATTCTGTCCTTATTCCCCAAGAGGTTGTTAAATCATCACAGGCCAAATAATCAGGTTCTATTCCGTCAAAAAACTCACCATTTCCTAGATTATTCAGAAATTTGAAGCTGATTAATGAATACACCATAGTTTCCTCGAGGCTGTACCAACTATACGATCCAACCGGTTTTCCATAGGTATTTGATGTTCCAATATGAGTAATCGGCACTAAGGGTTTTAATCCATTTATTAATAGCTCACTTGCAGAAGCTGTACCTTCTGTGGTTAGTACGATAAGTTCTTTTATGTTTAGAGTTCCTTGCTTTCGTAACGTTTGCGCTCTGTTATTACTCGTTTTATCAGAATTATGAACAAAACGATACAGAACCTGACCATTTTGAGAGCTGTTTATTAAATAATTAGCCAAATAAGTGGCTACGCCAATTCTCCCTCCACCATTATATCGTAAATCTAAAATCAATCGATCAATATTGGTTAATTCAAATAAATTAAAAGCAGCATCTAGTTCTTCTCGGGCTGGTTCAATGAAATTGTTAAACACTAAATAACCAATATTCTCATTGCCAACTGTTAGGGTGTCGGCGTGCAAAACCGCGTTTATTCCAACTATATCTTTAGTGATGGATAATTGTTGAGTGGTTCCGTTCTCATCGATAAACGTAAACTCCTGAGTCGTTCCGGGTGTATCGTCGCCAAAGGCTGCGTTCCAGTCTGTTATCGCTTGTGTATTTACTCCATCAATATGCGTGAGAAGCCAACCACGTTGAACGCCGGCGTTTGAAAACGGACTTTCATCGTACACATATCGGATTCTAAGTTCATCATCGTTATTGTACGCATATGAAAATCCATATCCGAAATAAGTGCCTTCCTCGTAGTAACTATTGTAACGAGCCGCTTCACTTACTGAGCTCCATCGATCGAAGCTAGAGAACCGCAATTGGTCTACTAATTCTTGTTCATCGTTAAAATCATCAGGATTTGAGTTATTTGGAAGTCGATCATTCCATAAATACCAATCTTCCATTAATCCAAGCAAACGCTCTTTGTCTAAATCACTGATAGAAGGCTCTTCACTTGAGGTTGATTTACAACCAAAAGTTACAACTAGAATAATGCTTAAAAAATGAATAGCGCTGCGGAATCGAATTTTATGGAGCATCAAATGTTAACTTTAAGGATTAAAAGTGTTCGTTCAGAATTAATTGCCAATAACCTACGTTCCGCCATTTTTCAAATTTAAATCCGACTTCTTCAAACTCTGCAACTTTCTTAAAACCAAGCTTTTCATGAAGTCGTACACTGGCAGTGTTGGGTAAGGTAATTCCACCAATTACTACATGAACTTTCATACGTTTAAGCTCAGTCATTAATTGTGTATAAAGTGCGCTGCCTATTCCTTTTTGAACTGAATTTGGGTCTGCATAAATACTACTTTCCACAGAATAACGATAAGCACTTCTGTTTTTCCATTTAGTAGCATAAGCGTAGGCTAATACTTTTTCATTTTGCTCATAAACCAGCCAGGGTAAATCTGATTCAAGCACTACGCCAATTCTAAGCTCCATTTCTTTTGCATTGATCTTAGTTTCTTCAAAGGTTGATGAAGATTGTTCGATGTAATAATTATAAATGGAAGTAATCGAAGAAATATCGGATGGAAGTACCGGGCGAATCATCAGGCTACCAATCTCTTAAAGAAAGTCTCGTGTCCATACAATCGTAACATTTACAGGATAGATGAGTACAGTTGTTGCTGGGTAGAATTACTGAGAATACTAAAATCAACATAGAATACATTATGAAAACTAGGAATTTGATTCTTTTTTCTTTGCTGGCACTAAGTTTAGCCTGCGCTCCTTCTGTAGATGTTCAATCGTTTGTAGCGGGAGAACCTTTTGGATTCTGGAGCGGCTTATGGCATGGCGTCATAGCTCCGATCACCTTCTTCATCAGTTTATTCGATGCCGATGTCGCCATTTATGCTGTAAACAATAACGGGGGTTGGTACGATTTCGGCTTTGTATTGGGAGCAGGAATTTTGTTTGGTGGTGGAAGTAGAGGGAGTAGAAGAAAAGACTAAGCTAATCCTGTACGCCCAAAAGTTTCAGTTCAGGAAAGTTGACAATATTAATGCCATTCAGCCTAATGTTTGGATACTCAAACCGGTATGGTCGATCGGTGCGAAGTTTGGCGAATAATTCGTGGCTGTCGTCTCTGTTTGCAAGGTTTCGTAGTGCTGCGTCGTATTCCAAGATTGGATGACAACGATTTATTAAATCCATCAGCGAATAAGACACATCTGCGAGTTCAATTTCCTTTATTTCTGATGAGCGGTGAATCGGTTTCTTTAGATCAAAAAAAGTACAAAGTTTATGAGCAATTATTGAGCTTGCTTGCAGCTTTGCCTGCTCGGAGTATCCGGCAATATGAGGTGTGGAAATATCACATTCACTCACAAAAGCATGATTAACATGAGGCTCATTTTCCCAGACATCCGTAATTAGATATTTGATTTTTCGTTCTTTATAAGCTTTCGTTAGAGCTTTTTCGTCTGTAACTCCACCACGTGCCGCATTAATCACTACATCAAAAGATTGCCCTGCTAAAAACTGTGCATCAATTATATGTTTAGTTTTATATGATCCGGCCTCAGTAAACGGTACATGCAGAGTAATGATATCACAGGCTTTGATATCCTCGGTGGTTGCCGATTCAAAATCGGGTTCCCGCACACTTCTTGGTGGATCAAACAGAACAACTTTGCAGCCGAATGTGGTTAAAAGCTGAGCTACCTTCGATCCCACTGCACCCACACCAATAACGCCAACACTTTTATCTCTGAAATGGTACTTATAATTCTCTTGAAGCACGAGTAAAACCGTGAGTACATATTCTGCTACTGCTAGAGCATTGCAACCTTTTGCATCACATGCGGTTATTTGGTTATCACTAAGGTATGCATGATCAAGATGATCACTTCCCGAAGAACCTGTGCCAATAAATTTTAACGATAAAGGTAGTTTCGGAAAAGTATGCTCATTTACTTTGGTAACTGTTCGTAGCAACCAGGCATCAAATCCATTAAGTGATGGGATAGCATTTGTTGGATTATAGTAGCTTAGATCTACCTCATTAGGTAAAAATTGTTCAAGTTTATACAAGTTTTGATCGGCGAGTATTTTGATCAAAGAATTTGTTGTTTTAGTGAGAAAATAAATACGTTTTAAGCTATACTTAGCCCATGAGTTCTAATTATAATATTGTTTCGCTTATTCGCAAAAAAAGAGATGGATTTCATTTGTCATCAGATGAGATTTCTTATCTGATTAAGGCATATTTAAGCGGTGAGATTGAAGATTACCAAGTGAGCGCCTTCTTGATGGCGTCATTTCTTAATGGGTTAAACACGATTGAGTCATCAGCTCTAACGGAGTCGATGTTGCATTCCGGTCAGATTGTTGATTTAAGCCACATTCCCGGTATTAAAGTGGATAAACACTCAACCGGAGGAGTTGGTGATAAATTATCACTAATTCTTGCTCCGATTGTTGCCAGTGCCGGTGTGCCCGTGCCTATGATTTCCGGTCGTGGATTGGGGCATACCGGAGGAACCCTTGATAAATTAGGCTCCATTCCGGGTTTTTCTACCGATATGGATCTAAGTCGTTACAAGCAGATTATAGAAAAACATCAGTTAGTACTTGCAGGACAAACCGCAGAAATTGCCCCTGCAGATAAAAAATTATATGCGCTACGTGATGTTACCGCAACGGTAGAATACATTCCATTTATCGCAAGTAGCATAATGTCGAAAAAATTGGCTGAAGGTATCGATGCACTTGTGCTGGATGTTAAATATGGCAATGGGGCATTTATGAAAACTCAGGAACAAGCCATTGAATTAGCCGAAACTTTGGTTGGAATTGGGGAACAGTTCAAAAAGAAAACCATCGCATTTATCACCAATATGAATCAGCCTATTGGTACCAAAATAGGAAACTGGCTGGAAGTTGAAGAATCAATCGATTGTCTTAAAGGAGCTGGACCTGACGATACCAATCAACTCTCACACTTGTTGGCAGGCGCTATGATTTATCTTGGTGGCAAAGCTGATTCCATCGAAAAAGGTATTGAGCGCAGCAAACTTCAAGTAGAAAATGGTGAAGCGTTCTCAAAATGGAAAGACATTGTGGAAGAACAAGGTGGTGATGTAAGTTACATTGATCAGCCTACCAAATTTGTGTATCCATCCTTCGAGTTTGAATTGAAATCGCTTAACTCTGGTTATATTCAAAAAATCGATACCTATGGTGTTGGAATGGCTGCTGTTGAGCTTGGAGCGGGTAGAAAAGTAATCACAGATACAATCGATGGAGGTGCCGGTATTGTACTTAGAAAGAAAATCGGCGACAAAATTGAAGAAGGTGAAACAATTTTGAAAGCCTACACGAACAAGCCCTCTGTAATCGAAGAAGTAACTGAGCAACTATATCAAGCTTTTTCGATTGGTGATGAGAAACCGGAGGAGCAACCTTTAGTTACTCATATATGCGACAGCAACGGCACACGGGCATTTGAGCTTTAGCATATTGAATTACAACAATAATCAATTAACTTAGATCCTACACACTTAAAGGGCATAAAACAAAGGATAGAACAATGTTTCAACGATTAATTCGCGCACTAAAATCAATGTTCGGTGGTTTGGTAAGCTCAATGGAGAATCCAAAACTCATCCTTGAGCAAAATATCAGAGATTTAAACGATCAGATTCCGCAAATGAACGAGAATATCGCCACCGTAAAGGCGAATCTGATCATGCTTCAAAAAGAAGCCAAAAGAAATGAAAAACAAATTCAGGACTTAACTGCCAAAATTAAGTCTGCTATTCAGGCCAACAGAGATGATATTGCTGAGGGTTATGCACTTCAATTAGAGAAGGCGAAAGAAACATTCGAGCATACCAAAGATCAGTTAGCATTTGCTGAAAAGGCTTACGAAAAAGCCATTAAGGTGAAAAAAGTATTTATGCGAGAAAAAGATCGCAAAATTCAAGAAGCCAAAGAAGCATTACGTGCCAGCGAACGAGCTGAATGGCAAGCAAAAATTGCCGATACGCTCGAACAATTTGAAGTGGGCGGCATCGATCAAACTCACGATGAAATGATTTCCAGAATTAACGAAGAAGCTGCTAAGAACGAAGCGCGTATGGAAATTGCATTAGATAGCATTGATACCAAAACCATGGAAATTGAAGCAAATGCTGAAAAAATCAGAGCTCATGAATTAGTTGAGCAGTTCAAATTAGAAATGGGCACTTCTTCCGGTTCAATTTCGGTAGATGATGAACCAGCAGAAGAAGAAAAGTCTTCTAAGAAATCTGTGGGTGCTAAAACGAAAAACTAATCACCATGAGCAGCCACGGAGAAGAAGAACGCGAACGTCTTAAGGAAGAATACAAGGAGCATTATCGTAAGATAAAAGAAGCTAAAGAGCGATTACGCCAAACCGAAAAAAAAGGTAAGATCGCTCAGGCTTTGAACAATATGAATGCCGATGAGCTCTTGGGTACTGTAGATGAATTCTTAGGTAAGGTTAAAGAAAAGGTAAATCTTACTGAAGCAAAGCTCGATGTTGCTATGGACAGCCTTGAAGACGAAGATATGTCATCTGCTGCTCAAAAGATTAAGGATGAAGAACGCGCTGAAGAACTAAAAAAACAACGAGCCAAAGATACTTTAAAGCAAGTGAAGGCTGAAATGGGCATGTTATATTCTGAAATAGAAAAAACTGCCGATGAAATTAAAGCTACCAAAACGATTGGCCACAAGATTGACGAAAGCAATAAACCAAGTACATCTAAAACGGTAGGTACATCAAAAAATACTGATTCTGAGGGCGAAGAATCAGCAAATGAGAATTAATGTCGACTGAAGATCTAAATATAAATTACACCAAAGAGGCATTTCTTAACCCAATTAATTTAGGGGCACTTTTGGTTTCTACCATCGGTGCACTTTTTGTTAGTAATCTAAGTATGGATGTCTCCAACTTATTGCTTACTACGGTTTTTGGAATGGAATTGGTGTATTTGGGAGTAATTCCACGATTACCCAGGTTTAGAAAAAACCTGGAACTTAAGAAGATTAAAGAGCGCCATGCCTCTTCGAGCGAAAAGGATATGTTTCAGGCATTAGATCCTGCCAGCCAAAAACGGTTTTTAGTACTCAAACATCTGGCAAATTTAGTTCAAGATAATTTCGAAAAACTACCATACAGTAGCCAAGGTTTGCTCGAGAACATCAAAAAGAAGATTGATGAACTGCTGGTGAATTATATAACCTTATTAGACTTAATTAAGCGATATGAGGTTTATTTAAATACGTCACTGGAAAGTAGTTTAAAAGAAGAAGTAATCCGCCAAATTGAAGAAATCAAAACGATTGAGTCTGACAAGCTTAAACGGACAAAATCCCGGCGCGTAGCCATCATGAAAAAGCGATTGAATAAATTTAAAATCGCGAAAGAAAAATATCTCGTCTGTGAAACGCATCTGGAGACTATTGAAGATGCAGTTCGCTACATTTACGAACAGTCTATGACTATGAGTAACCCCGAGGAAATCGGATTCCAGTTAGATAATTTACTTACCGAAGTTGATGAAACCTCTCAACTTATAGAAGATTTGGATCAGGATATTGTGCCTGAATATACTACCGAATGGGAAACAGAATTAGACTTCGATTCAATTTTGGATGAATTATCGGATGACGTAAATTCGGTAACAAATCAAAAGAAAAGAGTTCAAGAATAATAGGAATGAACACCACCTTTCAATCGCTTTTGTTTGAAGTAGACGAACAGGGCATTTGTACCATCTCAATTAATAGACCGGAAAAATTAAACGCATTGAATAATCAGGTTTTTCTGGATTTGGACGATGCTTTAACTGCAGCGGATCAAAATCCTGAAATTCGTGTTGTGATTGTAACGGGTGTGGGTGAAAAAGCATTTGTTGCCGGCGCCGATATCAAAGAATTTGCTGAGTTTACCTCGCAACAGGCTACAGATTTATCAACACGAGGACATCGGGTTTTTCAAAAAATCGAGGATCTATCTAAACCGGTTATCGCAGCAGTAAACGGCTTTGCTTTAGGCGGAGGATGCGAACTTGCGATGGCATGCCATATCAGAATTGCTTCAAAAACTGCTAAATTGGGGCTCCCTGAAGTCACTTTGGGATTAATACCCGGTTATGGTGGAACTCAACGTTTAGTGGCTCTATGTGGCAAAGCAAAAGCCTTAGAGTTAATGATGACGGGGAATTTCATCAGCGCAGAGGAAGCAGAGAAAATCGGGTTGGTTAATTCAGTTTCTGATTCTGCAATGGAAGCAGCCACTGCATTAGCTGCAAAAATGGCTAAACAAGCTCCATTAGCTTTAAAAAATGCAATCAAAGCAGTAGCAAAAGCAGGACAAAATGATGGCTATCTTACTGAAGCAACACTGTTTGGCGAGCTTTTTGCTACGGAAGACTTCAAAGAAGGTACCTCTGCTTTCTTCGAGAAACGTAAACCAAGTTTCTCAGGTAAATAAGAACCAATAATTAGTTCATGAGCGACGAGCCTCCATCGGGTAGCAAATCTAAAATAAAATTCGGGAGCCAATAACATGGAATGGCTTCTGATCGTACTCACCATCATTTTAAGCGGATTCTTTTCGGGATCTGAAATAGCCTTCGTTTCAGCGAATAAGTTGAAACTCGAAGTAGCTTCGCGAAAGCGTAATATGCTGGCAAGTTCTATAAACTTTTTCAAGAATAACCCCGACACGTTTCTTACCACAACCTTAGTTGGGAATAATATCATTAATGTACTTTACGCTACATTAATGGCGATTTTTTTGGTGTCGCCCATTTCGAACTACTCGATAGAGTGGTTTAACCATTCTCCGTCGGAGATAGAGATTTTACTGGTGCAGACATTAATTGCGTCCGTTCTAATTATGATATTCGGTGAAATCATACCAAAAGCAATTTTTCGTGCACAGGCTGATTTTATGATGAATGTGATTGCTGTTCCACTCCGCATATTCTATTACGTGCTTCGGCCATTAATTGGCTTGGCAAATAGTTCTTCGAATGTGCTGATTAAGTGGTTTGTACCTGATGCTGAGAAAACCGAGTCTTTTTATCGTCGGCAAGATGTGGAGTTGATATTTAAGGAATTGAAAGAAGGCGGGGGAGGTAGCGACCTTGATGAAGATGACTCCGAAATTCTGCAGAACGTGCTCGAGTTATCTAACATGCGCGTAAAAGATTCAATGATTCCACGTATCGAGATATTAGCGGTAGAACGGAATACTCCGGTGGATGAAGCACTGGAATTATTGATTAATTCAGGTCATTCAAAACTGCCTGTGTATCGCGAATCCATTGATGACGTAATTGGAGTTGTTTTTGCATCTGATTTCTTTGACAAACCGAAATCATTGAACGAAATAATCCGACCTGTTAAACTGATTCCTTCGTCTAAAAAATCGAAAGATTTGCTCACTGAATTTCGACAATCTAATTTATCTGTAGCTATAGTTTTGGATGAGTATGGCGGTACAGCAGGTATGGTTACTATCGAAGACTTATTGGAAGAAGTTGTTGGCGATATACAGGATGAACACGATAAAGACGACGATATTATGAAGCGTCTTTCATCAAATACGTATGTGATAAGCGGTAGTGTTGAAATTGAAGAACTAATGGAGAAGTTTGAAGAAATTGAACTTCCATTGGAACCTTCCGAGTATGATACCGTAGCGGGCTACCTGATAAATCATTTAGGGCGAATCCCAAAAGTGAACGAAGAGTTGTTAATTGAGGGCAAAAAGTTCATTATCAGTAAAGCAACTCAAAGCCGTATTGAAACGGTAAAACTCATTTTAATTGAGTGATAAAGTCGCAAAATTGTGAAATATCTTTCATTCTTAGTGACTCTGTAACTCTATAACTTTGTAACTGTTAAGTAATGTTTGATAATTATCCGGAATGGTCGCAAGAATTTGCAAGAAAATATCTGAGCCGAACCATAAACACTTTTTTGTTACATGGTAATGTTCATGACTTGGTACCTCTTAAAGATGAAGATGGAACAGAATTTCATCGGCTTAAATCGTTCCTTTCGGATGAATTTTTTGGTGCTCGTGATTATGTGATTTTTTATGATCGCTCATCCGGTATTTACTTTAGAGATAAAGAGTCGCAGGCAGACTTCAACCAGGCAATTGCCGGTCGGGATAGTTTAGTTGGAACCGATTATGCTAAGAAAATGCCTAAAGACCCGGTTCGTGTGTTTTCACTGCTTGAGCAATACTTTCGACTTCGTTTAGATCAAAAGAAAAGTGTGGCTCTAATTATTGATTATGCCGAAACCATTATACCAATGAGTGATGCAGGCTCAACGGGAAATGAAGACCGTACTTCTTTAGTGTACTTAAGCCGATGGGCGCATGATCCCATGTTTTTAGCTTCAGATTTTACCAATGTGTTGATTACTGAGAATCTTGCTGATTTGAATAAAACGCTGATCCAAAATCCTTACACCACGGAAATAAAAATCACCATTCCGGGAGAAAAGAATCGATTAGATTTCATCAATTTCGAAACCGAAAACGATGATTTTGCAAAACTCTCTGAAGTAAAACCGGAAATCATTGCCCAGCAAACGGCAGGGTTGAATTATGTGAATATTCGATCGGTACTATCAAATGCCAGAGAGAATGAAGAAACCATTACTTTTGAAAGTTTATCCGAAAACAAAAAAGAGCTAATCGAAGCCGAAGCTTATGGTTTGTTGGAGTTTGTAGAAACCCAATACTCTTTGGATAATGTTGCCGGGCATTCTCAGGTTAAAGCGCATCTTCGTCAAGCTGTGCAAGCTCTTAAAGACGGTCGACAAGATGTAATGCCTATGGGTTATTTGGTATGCGGACCCGTAGGTACCGGAAAAACCTTCTTGGTTACTTGTTTTGCTAGCGAAGTGGGTATTCCAATGGTAAAATTGAAGAATTTCCGAAGCCAATGGCAGGGGGTAACTGAAGGGAATCTCCAAAAGATATTATCCATTCTAAAGGCAATGGCACCGGTTGCAGTGATGATTGACGAGGCCGATGCATATTTAGGGGATCGATCATCGAGTGGTGATAGCGGCGTTTCATCTCGTGTGTTTTCTCAAATTGCGACCTTTATGAGTGATACCACAAACCGTGGCCGTATCATCTGGTTTTTGATGACAGCACGCCCGGATTTGATGCCTATCGATTTAAAGCGACAGGGAAGAGCAGAAGAGCATTTAGCGTTATTCCCGCCTCATACCAACGAAGAACGTGTTGAGTTGTTCGAGGCTATGAAAAAGAAAACCGGCCTTAAAATGTCGGAAGAGTACATTCCTGCAATAATTGAAGAAGGCTTCAAAACATTTTCCGGCGCAGATATGGAAGCGGCTCTTACACGAGCTAAATTTCGCGCAGCAGCCGAAAAATTAGACGAAGTTACACCCGCAGTTCTTGACGTTGCTTTATCAGATTTTATCCCTCCAACTTATCCTGAAGAGGTGGAGCTACAGACTTTAAACGCGGTTATTGAATGTACGTCCAAAGAATTATTGCCCGAACGTTATCGAGAAATGGATCGAAACGAAATCTTAAGTAAAATTGAGGAGCTGAAGTTTAAAGTGGGGTAATAATTATTCTATCTATCCCAGATAGAATAATAGCTTTTAAGCGCATACTTAAGGTTAAAAGTAACTGCAGTATAGCGAATATTGTTAAAATCGTTGTAGTCAGTAATAGTACGATTTAAAAATTCGAATCTCGCCTCTGTACTAATTCGATTGTACAAGCTGAGGCCAAGTGCGAATGTTGGGAGAAGATTATCATTGTTATACTCGAAATCAGCCCGCTCTTCATGATCTACCGAAATACCTTCTCGTATTATAAGTGGTTTTGCAATACCTGCATCTATATATAGCTTTACAGGAGATTTTGTTGGTAAGTAACCCCGAATTGATAAGGAGAAGTACAAATAATCGGTATGTTTTTCGACGAATTCTTCACCAAGAGGTAAGTCGATAAACGAACTTTGATAGGATCGGGCTAAATCAATTCGGGCCAGAGTAGATAGCCGGTTTCTACTACGTGCTAATAGATATTCTAACTCAATACCCACATTTGTTAATCCAAAATCTTTCCATTCGAATAAATCTTCTGAGGTTATTCTTTCGGTTGAGGTCATTGAACTCCATCGGATTCCTGTAAATGCGGAAATGTTGAGATACCTTAGGGAATGATTTTGAGCTCTTGAAATTACTTTATAAGAACTTTTATCGCAGTCATTCAAGTATTTGATGAAATTAGACAGTGACTCTTCTGTATAGGTGAGGTCATCAATCGATTTCGAGTAGTTGAAACACGAATCTAGTTTATCTAGTTGTTCCCTGTAAGCATTATTGTTGTATACTCCTCTTGGACCTTCGAATTGCTTGTATATCAGCTGGTTGGGAGAGCTTTCACCTGATGATCGGACGAAAAATAGTGTATAATCATTAGTCACATATCTGTAAAGTGATATTTGTCCTTCTATTATCAGTTCCAGAAATACGTGTTGTCTTTCATATGCAGGATTTTGTAATGAATTAATGCTTTTTGCAGACGTATCTATCTGAACTTGATAAGATTCTAGTCGTGTGCCAGATACAACCACAACTTTCGCCTGAGTAGGATTGAGGGTAATAGGTTCACTTTTCCTAGTCTTTTTAAAGCGAATTAAATCCGGACTTTTATTCAAAAATGATCGATCAATGTATCCGGAATGCGAAGTTGATTCCTCATCTAGGTAAAAACCAGATTCAAACATCGACTGCCCATGTACGCTACCAGACAGAATTAGGACAGTAATTATTGAATAAAAGTATAAATATTTGACCATATCCTTGAACATAATCAAATATTTAGATTTTTAAATTGCAGATTTAAATAATATTCAGGAAAGCAAGTTTGTTAGTTTTCCAGTGCATCAATTTGTTTAAGCACCTCATTAGCCTCCTGCGCTTTCTGATCGCTTAGTGTTCTGTTGGATGTAGATAATCTGTACGATTCCTCCATCAACTTCTGATATTTCTCGTTAAGCTTATCCGCTTCTGATTTCTTTTTGAATAATCCGAACATGGTGGTGTGTTTTGTAGGTTAGAATAGATAAACCTTCGTTTAATAATGATTCGTTCGTAAGCAGATAAAAAAACTGGGGTGAAAAACTATATTACTCTTCCTTTATCCAAAGATTAGAGTTAGCTCTGTTCTGGTAGTCAAGTAATAAGTTTGGGTAATTTATCCAATCAACCTGTTTCACTATTTTACCTTTATCATTTAGTGTCAATACGGTTGTAAAGTGCATCGCTTCATACGTAGTATCATGCCACTGAAAAGGAGTAAAATACCCTTTGCTGATTATAGTATTATCATCGGTATATAGTTCTTCTACAACAAGGGAAACTGAATCAATAAGTTTGAAATCTGGATTCTCCCAATTGAAGAATTCCTTTAGTTCACTAACTCCAACCAATGAAACTCCACTTACTATATCTTCAAAGACGACGGTAGAATCATAAAAGGTGAGAAAAGTATCAAAATCCGATCGCTCTGCATAGGTTTGATAATAACGCTCAGCAACATCGGTAAGGTTTTCAGATGAAGATGATGTACAGCCCAGTAATAAAATCACTAACCAAAAAAGAGAGTATTGTGAATTTTTTTTACCGGCTGACATATAACGATTTAGGTTTCCGCTTTTCGGTTTATCGATTTCAAAATAAGTAAAGTGAGGCTACCACTTATACCCAGACTGATAGATACCAAAAATCTGTTAATCATGTCACTAATAGGCATTGCTGTTGAGAAATAAGCGACGGAATCCATAAAAATGATGGAGCCTACCACGAATAGTAACGCTCTGAGTTTACTACTCCTTTGAGGAATTAGTACGGTAGCTATTCCCGTTAAAAAGCCTGCTAAAATATTCATTAAATAACGGGCATTTGTAGCAGTTGTAATTTCATCAAGACCGAAATAATACCCCATGTTTGTTAAACTTACTGAGAGAAAGTAGGCTCCCGCTAATCCAACAATAAAGCTTAGTCCAATGCGAGAGCGTTCACGTTTTTCCATTCGTTATCTATGTCCTTGTTTGTTATTATATTTACCTGTTGCAATCATTCTTAGCCCGGTTAAGTTCCTGTTGTAGATATAGGTTGATGCGTTATATTCGATATTATTCACAGTAACTGGAATAATTTCTTTGCGGTATTCATTGGGTTCATCGAATTCAGGTCCGCATTCTTCAAAGGCATCCAAAAAGACTATTAGATCACGCGCGTTTCGGTCTATTCTGTAAACTTCACCAAACACTTTTAAATTTGATGTCTTCTCATAAATAATTCCGGGATAGGTTCCCAAATCAAACATTCTTCCAAAAGTGTACCCTTCTCCAATTAAGGTGCAGTGCGAGCGAATGGTTTTGGCAGCTTCATTATCATAATCTGATTTAAGCAGGCCGTAGACAAATAGATAGTTCATAGTGCATCAAAATAAAAAAGCCGACGATGAATATCGCCGGCTTCTGAGTCAGGAGATTGAGTAATTATGAAAATTACTCAACAATAAATTTTCCATTCATTAATGCATAGTGGCCAGGAAAGCTACAAATGAATACATATTCACCTTTAGCAGGTGCTTCAAATTCAATGGTAGTTTCTTCGCCACCTCCAATTAAATCGGTGTAAACGATAGTTCCTTCGCCATCAGCAGGAATGTACTCATTATCGCGAGCCTGCACTGCTTTTTGGGCAAAAGGACCCATTTCTGTGTCTTTGGTTAAAAGCACCCAGTTGTGTCCCATGGCCGCTTTCGGAAGTTTACCAACATGCTTTAAAGTAAGAACGATAGTATCGCCTTCTTTAACTCTGATTTCGCTCATGTTGAACTTCATTTGATCGTTTGATTCGATCACGATTTCAACCTTATCTCTGGATGATAGTTCGTTGTTAGCCGGGGTAAATGGGTTTACCATTACAAGGGCTAATAGTGTGATGATGAAAGTCATATTCCTCTAATATTTTATGTTTCAAATTCTTTTGAAAATACGAACCGAATGTGAAGATTCTGTGAATTCCATTCCGTAACTAAAAAATACTATTGATCGCTCCACTTTTAAGTCAAAATTATACCTCAACTTTGCTACCTTCAGCCTCACACACTTATTGAAGCACATTTATATATGAAGAAGGAATTAGAATCGATTCGAAAAAGACTAGACGAAATCGATCGTAGTATTTTAACGGCTTTAGCAGAACGACAAGGATTGGTGAAAGAGGTTTCATCCTATAAACTTACTACCAATACAGGCATTCGCGATATGGAGAGAGAAGAACGATTGCTAAATAAAATCAGAGATATAGCCGCTGAAATTGGGTTGGATCGATATTATGCTGAACATTTATTTCGGGAAATAATTACAAATTCGGTAAGGTATCAAACGCACTCATTGCTTGACCACCAAAATGAAAATAAAGCAAGTCACATCAGTGTGAGTTATCAAGGTACGGATGGAGCTTACAGTCATCTGGCTGCGCAACGACATTTTAACGAGCGCTACGAACATGTTGATTGTTATGGCTACGATACCTTTCAGGATGCAGCAAAAGCATTAAAAGAAGGTCACGTTCATTATGCTTTATTACCCATCGAAAACACAACTGCAGGTTCTATTAATGATACCTATGATATTTTAGGTGATGCAGATATCCATGTGGTGGGGGAGGAGATCATAAAAGTTGTTCATTGTTTGTTAGCGGTTGAGCCGGTAGAAGTGAGTCAAATTCGGAGGATTCTTTCCCACCCTAAAGCCATTGAACAGTGCACAAATTTCTTAGCAAAATTGCCGAGGTGTAAAGTAGAATCGTATTTGGATACCGCAATTTCTGCTAAAAAAGTAATGGACGATGGGGATCTTTCACAAGCGGCAATTGCCGGAGCTCACGCGGCTGATCATTATGGACTACATGTAATTGCTCACGATATTGCCAATCAAAAAGAAAATTATACGCGATTTGTAGTAGCATCAAGAGAACCGGTAACGGTTGACCTACAAATCCCTGCGAAAACGAGTTTAATGATGGTAACCTCACATCAGGAAGGCTCGCTGATGGAGTGTTTGAATTTGCTTCACAAACATGGAATTAACATTTGCAAGCTTGAATCACGACCGAAAATAAATGAGCCATTCCGGTATTCGTTTTATGTAGATATTGAAGCAAATGGCTCCGATCCGAATACTGAAATGGCTCTTAAAGAATTAGCACTTGAAGCCGAAGAACTCAAAATTCTTGGCAGCTATGCAAAGCAGCTAAATGGTTAGATAATTAGTTAAAAGCGTAAGTTGCTCTTATAAATGTTGAGTAAACGGTTGTACGACCATCTGCTCTAAAGTCTCTGATTCTGTATCGTGCATCGAAAGCCCACTTTTCTGAGAAGAAAAAGCGATAGCGAATTTCCATCTCATCGGCACCGGCGCGATAAATATTTCGAGGAAGGAACCATTCATCATCCGTTTTCGCGAACTCAATCATAATTTCATGCTGATCTGCGAAATTATTAATACCCACTGATGTAACCATACTGGTTCCATTCTCAAAACTGGTATTCAGATTTTGACCAAATTCGCCGGCTACTCTAATTGATCCACCACGGAGAGCCTCACCTTGGGGGAAATCCAATGTAATTCTAGAGGTAAACGCCATGTAGTCAGCAAGGTCGTTACCTTTTACATAAATCCCAGGTATGTACATCAAACCGAATCCTCTTTGGATAACATTATTTACAACTTCCCGACTTTCAGCTCCGGCATAAAATGTAAAGTTGTGGTCGTTCTGCGAAAAATCTAAACCTGATTGATCGTACTGAAAGGTAGGGTGATCTTGAGGGTGATATTCTATAATCCCTTCTCCATACCAATTATTCTCGTAATCGAGATATCTCTTGTAAAAGATACCATCAGTCCAATGCACGTTGTTACTGTTACTCTGATATCTCGAATGAGATCTTTTCGCATTGGTTAGGGTGTTTAATGATTTTTGGAATCTACCAATTCTAAGTTCATTTTTTTCATCAATAAATCGGTAGTAAAATTCGTCAAAAGTTACCGATCCCCATGCAAGCCTACCTGAACCATCGGCTACTATTGTAGCTTTTAACGGCTCCAACTCTTTAGAGAGTAAATAAGCGAGTCGAACGCTAAATCGTTGATTTTCTGATATATTATAATGAACTCCCGGCCGTAATCGCATGGTATAATTATCACCACCTAATCCATCAGCATTTGTGTCAGATCCGATGTGGGCGAATCTTACGTTTCCGTAAATCTCGAAGTTTGAATTGTTTTGTGCATTTGCAATTTGAGTAGAGAAAAGAATTGCAAGGCCAACTAAGAATATCTTCTTCATTTTCTATTAATTATTTATTTGAAATTTCACTTGGTGACATCTAAGAATCTATTGAACATGTCGGAGCAAAAAAGAGATTAGCAATTAATTTGGCTAAAGTGAATATATCGAAAAAGAGCGCCCCAGTATCCCCAGGCGCGCTCCTTGATTCTTAGGTACTATTTTAATCAATGAAGGTCACTTTACCCGTATCAAGATCGTAGAAAGCACCGGCAATCAAGATATCGCCATTTCTTTCTAACTCAGCAATGATCGGGCTGTTCTTTCTCATTTCTTCGATGGTGTGGCGAACGTTGTTATTTACAACTTCAGTCACATAATCAGCATTAGCGTTCGACTGATCTCCATCAAAACCATTGGTCATTTCAATCGCTGGCTTAATGTTTGATAGTAGCGCAGTGATGTTACCTACTTGTACATCATCGATAGCAGACTTAACAGCTCCGCAAGATTCGTGTCCCATTACAATTACAACTTTAGAACCAGCTACAGCTGTACCAAACTCGATTGAACCTAACATATCAGTATTTACATTATTACCGGCAATTCGGCCCACAAAGATATCACCAACACCTTTGTCAAATACTTGCTCAACAGGAACGCGGCTGTCTAAGCACGAAATAATTACTGCTTCAGGATACTGTCCGGCTGCGGTTGCAACCACTTGTGCTTGATAATCGCGTGGAGTTAGGTTGTTATTTACAAACCGCTCGTTACCTGCTTTTAGTCCTTCTAGTACTGCTTGTGGAGTTAAAGCATCCTGCTTTTCCTTAGTTAATACTTCTTTTATAGGCTCTGTGTTGTAGCCGTTATTCTGAGCATTAGTACAAGCAAATGTAAATAGCGAAATTGCCAATACAGATAGAATGTTGATTGTTTTTTTGTTTAACATGACAGTTAATTTATGTTGTTTATTTGTAGTGTATTTTGTTTTGCAATGGATCATTCAGTCCACTGGTAAGAATCATTGCAGCTTTTTTTAGCTACTTTTTCCCTAAGGCTGTATTGAACTGCCTACAAACTGTTTACCTAAGTTTGGTTCTTACGGGATGATATTTCAGTTCCGTTCAAAGAGACTTTTGTGGAAATACGTAAAGTCTTCACCTTTGTAGTAAGAAAGGGTAGCGCATAGATAATTGTGGCAATTCAATCTGAGATCGAGCGAATTACTTTTTGCGCAAAATAAGGTGTTGAACGTTAATACAGACATAGCCAGAGGCTGTTAATTGAACATTGCAGTTTAGCTAAATCCAAGTGAGGCAAGATTAACTGCCCGACTCTATTTAAATCGAATCTAAATTAGTCTGATTTTAAAAACCGATCAATATTTCATTTTTCGATTTTAAAATCATTTACAACTTAGGATAACCTTTAGTTTCTATTGAAGCGCAGGCTATCTGTCTATTTAAATATGATTTCTCCGTCTAACCACTGCGCTTTTATCTCCGTTCCAGAATCGTAATCTTTTTTCGAACGAATCCATCTATCTTGTTGCCACACACGCACAAAGCCTTTTTCTAAAGGAGTGTTAGGATTCTGATTTACAACACTTTGGGATAACTTTTCAATGGTATGTTTCCGAATTGTTAAAATTCTCTCTACCTCTTGTCGGAGCTGAGTTTTTAGTCGCGCAACTTCGTTTCCGGCAAGTTTCATTTTCTGTTGAACAGCAAGAAGAGCATAGCTTTTTGATAGGCTAGCAACTCTATCTTTATAATATTGTATAGATCCGCTTGTATGCATTTCCAGCTTTCGATGAAGGTCTTCAACCAGCATTCTTACTTCATTTATATCAGGAGTGGCAAAAACTGCAGCTTGCGTTGGAGTAGCGGCGCGCAGATCAGCAACAAAGTCGGAGATTGAAAAATCTACTTCATGACCAACGGCACTAATTAATGGGACTTCGCATTCGAACACTGCTCTGGCTACAGATTCTTCATTAAATGCCCAAAGATCTTCCAATGATCCGCCACCTCGGCTGATAAGAACCACATCCACATTTTGTTGGGTTGAGAAATATTGAATTCCTTTTACTATTTCCGGAGCTGCGTTAACACCTTGTACGCTGGCGTGATACAACAGGACTTCAGCAATAGGCCATCGTTTCTCGAGTGTTGACCGAATATCCTGAAAAGCTGCGGTAGTTTTGGAGGTGACTACACCAATTCTTTTAGGATATTTTGGAATAGGTTTTTTGTGAATGTCTTCAAATAAGCCTTCTGCTTTTAGCTTAGCTTTTAAAGCCTCGAATGCTTGTTGCAGTTTACCGATTCCGGCTTGTTGTACCAATCCAACAATCATTTGATATCTGCCGTGTGGGGCATATACTTGAATATCACCGCCCACCACGATCTGCTGTCCATCCATCAAATCAATTCCTAAACGCTGGGCGGTGTTTCTCCAAATCACGCAAGGAAGTTGAGCACCTGCATCCTTTAAAGTGAAATAAATATGTCCATTCGCACTACGTTTTACATTACTTGCTTCTCCTTCAACCAAAATGTCCACAAAATTCTTCTCAAGCAGTGCCTTTATTTTATCGGTGAGTTCTGTAACGGTTGGGATATCAAATAAAAAAGGGATCTGTTTCGACATATCGTAATTGGATTTCGGGCAATGATAAGGATATTTTGGTCGCCATTTAAAGTGAGTTTATGAACAAAGACGCTGCACAAGAATATATCGAAGCCAACATCCCGATAACTAAAATTATGGGGGTGAAGATCCAAAAATTAACACGAAATGAGGTCGTGGTTGCAATGGAGCATGCTCCAAATGTAAATCATCAGGGATCGGCATTTGGGGGGAGCATTGATAGTCTCTTTTATGTGACTTGCTGGGCATACGTTCAATTATTAATCGAGGATTTTGATCCGCATCCTCGAATTGTGGGTCGACGTGGAAAAGCTACTTTTTCAAAACCAATAAAAAATGACTTCGCAGCCAAGCTTATTATCCCAGATCAAAATGTAGTTACTGGTTTTTTAGAAGATTTGAACACGAAAGGAAAAGCCCGCTTATTTGCACAGGCATTAATAGAATACGAAGGAGAGATTGCTGCCGAATTTGAAGGTGAGTTTGTGGTGTTGAGGGATGAAAGCCCTCCTATAGATTCATTTAGTACGAAAGGTTGAAACCTTTCTCTTGTTAAAAGTTTCTGTACGTTTATCAAATAAAGCATACTAATAATGGATTCGAACCCATCTCTTGTGGAGAATATGTGGTATTAATTTAACAAGTGAAGGACTTTAGTCCTTCATTATGTACAAGTGAATCGGATATTATTGCGTATGTAAGATTAGACTTCAATAAATTTAAATTCTAATGTAAGTAGTAGTTTAATCGAAGGTCTTACTAAAAAAAGTAAGATCATTATGCCCAAAACCTATAATTCAGTATGGATTCATTTAGTGTTTTCAACCAAAAATCGTGAAAATAGACTAAGCAGAACCATAAGAAATGAAGTTTGTGAGTTTTTAAGGAATGAAAGTGTATTGAAAGGTTATCACTTAGATTGTATTAATGGATATCAAAATCATTTGCACATATTATATAAACAAAGCCTTGTAACCCAAATATCAGATTCTGCGAAGTGGTTTAAAGGCAGATCTTCAAAATGGATAAATGATGAATTCCAACTTAAACCAAAATTCAGATGGCAACAAGGGTATGGCGTCTTTTCAGTTTCAAGTAAGAATTTAAATCAAGTTCGAGACTATATTTATAAACAGGAACTGATACATGAGTCTAGATCTTTTAGTGAGGAAATTAAATTGCTCACAAGAACTCCTTTGAATTTGCCAGTCTGAATATTACGATTCGAAAGTCATCAATTATAAAAATATGGTGTTCTATATTTTACCTAGAGAAGGACTTAAGTCCTTCTCTGGGTAAAAGAATGTCCTTCGAATAAAAATAGATTCAGTAATAATCATAGAGAGTACAGCTAAAACAAATACATAATAATATGACCGCCATTAACTCAGATTCTAAGTGATATTTCCGATATATTTGGTTCGATTATCAACGCTGAAATAACCAAATATGCTTCTAAAAAACGTCCGCCCAATCAGTAAAAATTATAATGGTGAAGAAACGTTAGATCTTCGCATAACAGATGGGAAAATCACAGAAATTGGAAATGGGTTGAAGGCTGAAAATAACGAAGAAACCCATGATTTCGGTGGAGTTTATGTGAGTCCGGGCTGGATGGATATGCATGTACATTTGCGTGAACCGGGTTATGAACACAAAGAGACGGTAAAAACAGGGTGTGCAGCGGCTGCATTTGGTGGTTTTACCGCGGTTGCTTGTATGCCGAATACTAGTCCGGCTACCCACACCAGAGATGTGGTTGAGTTTATAATTTCCAAAGGCAAAGAAACACCCGTTGATGTACATCCTATTGGCTGCGTAACTAAAGATCGGGTTGGCAAGTCTATTGCCGAAATGGGTGATATGAAAAAGGGTGGAGCCGTTGCATTTAGCGACGATGGAGATCCGGTGTATGATGCTCAGGTTATGCGAGTGGCGTTAGAATATGCCTCAATGCTTGGAGTACCTATTATTAATCATGAAGAAGATTTACAACTTTCCCGACCGGGACATATGAATGAAGGAGCTGTTTCTACTCGGTTAGGTTTGGAAGGAACGCCGGGAATTGCCGAAGAAGTAATGATTGCCCGCGATATTTTACTGGCCGAGTACACCGGCGGTCATGTTCATGTAGCTCATATCAGTACAAAAGAAGGAGTTGAATTAGTTCGACAAGGAAAAGCAAAAGGTATAAATGTTACGACAGAAGTATGTCCGCATCATTTTGATTTGACTGATGAGGAAATTGAAAGACAAAAATTTAGTACAAACTTCAAAATGCATCCACCACTTCGTACTCAGGAAGATGTAGATGCTATGATTGAAGGATTGATCGACGGAACGATTGATGCGATTTGCACCGATCATGCACCGCATGCCATCGAAGAAAAAGAAGTGGAATTTATGTATGCGCCAAACGGCATTATAGGACTTGAAACTGCCTGGCCAATCTCGAATATGCGCCTGTATAAAACCGGAAAACTTGGATTGAAGGAATTAGTAGATAAATTGTGCTACAAACCACGCGCTATTCTGAATTTGCCGGAACTTGCCATTAAGGAAGGAGCTGAAGCAAATCTCACTTTCTTCAATACCGATGAAACATGGACCTTTGATGTGAAAAATGTAAGATCAAAATCGAGAAATTCTCCATATCTCGATAATGAATTAACCGGGCGTGCAGTAGCGATTTATAATCGCGGCCAATTGGTGATGAATACGTTAAAATGATTCTTGCCTACGAGACCTCAACCGATGTGTGCTCGGTAGCTTTTCAGAATGAAGAGGGTGCCATCTTTGAGAAAAGAATTCAAGGACGAAGTGTTCATTCTGATTCCTTGTTTTTGTTTACTCAGGAAATAATGAAGGAACACAACTTATCGATTGATCAAATTGAACATGTGTTGGTGAGCATTGGTCCGGGATCGTATACCGGTTTACGAATTGCCGCAAGTGCGATTAAAGGGATATTTTTTCAATCAAAAGCTAAGATCATAGCTGTGAATACACTAGCTGGCTATGCTGCATCACATATTGATCAAACCGGAAAAACCATTCATTCTATTATCGATGCACGTCGTACTCATGTTTATCACCAAAAATTTAGTGTAGAGCATAAGTTAGAAGCCATAAGTGAACGTGAGGTGATAGAAATAGATGCCTTCGAACGTTCTTTGATTGAAGGAGATATCGTTGTTGGAACGGGTTTGCAACGTATAAATAAATCGATTCTTGAACAAGTAGAAACATATAGCACCGATACTATCAGTGCTTCAAATTTGATTAAGCTGTTCAGGCATCAATCGGAAAGTGAATTCTTCGAGATCGTTGAGATTGAAGTATTGAATCCCCACTATATTACCTCGAGTCAGGTTAACAATTCGAATGTTTAATTAAGAGTATAAATCCCTATTTTGGGAAAAATTTAGAAGGATTTTATGAGCTGGTTTAAACGAAAAGACGAAAACATCCAAACCGAAACCAAAAAAGAAATGCCGGAAGGCGTTTGGGTTAAGGTTCCTACTACAGGAGAAACCATTCACCGTCGAGAACTTGAAGACAACAAGTTTGTTGACCCATTGAGCGGTTACCATTTTCGAATTGGCAGTAAACAATACTTCAACATTATTTTCGACGATGGGAAGTACAAAGAAATAGCGGCAGATGTTCTTCCAACCGATCCGTTGGAATTTACCGATCGTAAGAAATACACCGATCGATTGGCAGATGCTCAAAAGAAAACAGGACTTACCGACGCTGCCCTAATCGGAGTTGGAAAAATGAATGGCCTGGATTTTGTGGTAGGCTGTATGGATTTTAGCTTCATCGGTGGAAGTATGGGCTCAGTTGTTGGAGAGCGACTAGCACAAGGTGCAGATTATGCATTAAAGCATAATATTCCTTACATGATTATCTCACAATCGGGGGGAGCTCGTATGATGGAAAGTGTGCTTAGCTTGATGCAACTTGCAAAGGTTTCCTCGAAACTGGCTCAACTCGATGAGGCCGGTGTTCCGTACATTTCTTATCTAACCAACCCAACAACCGGTGGTGTAACCGCCAGTTTTGCGATGCTGGGCGACTTCAATATAGCAGAACCGGGAGCTTTGATCGGCTTTGCCGGGCCTCGCGTAATTCGTCAAACCATTGGCCGTGATTTACCCGAGGGTTTCCAAACTTCAGAGTATCTATTGGAACATGGCTTTCTTGATTTCATTGTGAAACGTACGGAAATGAAGGAAAAGCTAACTCAACTTCTTAAACTTATTCTTCACAAGAAGTAGGAAGTAGTAACCACGGATGTATCGAAATAGGGTTTAAGTAGTCGTTACATTCGTTGAATAAAACGTAGGAGAACATGCGAAAAACGTTATCATTATGTATTGCGCTGGTTTTATGTGTCGGCGTAAATGTATCGGCACAAGAACCAAAACCCATTGAATTTGATCATCTTTTTGATGGCACATTCACCCCAAATACCATCAATAATGTGCGGTGGATGAACGACGGTAGATTTTACTCAGCTTCAGATGGGGCAAAAATCACCCGGTTTAATATAACCAATGGTGATTCAGAAGTTATATTCGATGGAGCCGAATTTGATAACATACGCGTACAAGGCTATGAGTTTTCGGCGGATGAGAATTTAATTCTTATAGAAACTGATGTAGAACAACTTTGGAGACGATCAACCAAAGCGAATTACTTTATTTACAATAGAGAAGAGAATACACTTCAGAAATTAACTGAAAGTGAAGAGAAACAGCAATATGCGGCACTAAATTCGGAGGGTGACCGAGCCGCATTTGTACAGAATAATAACCTCTTTTGGGTTGATCTTGCCACCGGTGAGCAATATCAGATTACCGAAGATGGAGAATTTAATTCTGTCATTAATGGTGCGGCTGATTGGGTGTATGAAGAAGAGTTTGGGTTTGCAAAAGCTTGGTTTTGGTCACCAAATGGAGATAGAATAGCGTTTTATCGATTCGATGAAACCGATGTAAAACAGTTTACCATGGAAACTTGGGGAGAGCTTTATCCTCAGGAAGTTCGTTTCAAATATCCTAAAGCCGGTGAAGAAAACGCGATAGTGAGCATCCACGTTTTTGATATTCCCACAGGAGAAATTACAACTATGGATATCGGTGAAGAAACCGATCAATATATCCCAAGAATTAACTGGACCAGAAACAATAATCTGTTGGCAATACGCCGTATGAATCGTCTTCAAAACCAGGAAGAGTTATTGTTTGCTGATGTCACAAGCGGCCAAACTGAAGTAATACTAACAGAAGAAAGTGATACTTGGCTAGATGTTCATGACGATTTGATGTTTTTGAACAATGGAAAACAGTTCATCACAACGTCGGCTCGAACCGGGTATAACCATGTGTATTTGTACAAGATGGATGGAGAAGAAATTCGCCAAATTACTAAGGGTGAATATGATGTAACCGAGATCATCGGCTTCGACGAGCGACGACATAATCTGTACTACATGAGTACTGAGGTATCACCACTAGAACGACATTTTTACCGGGTTCGGGTAGATGGGCGCCGTAAACGTGCTATTACAGAAGAGAACGGTTGGTACTCCATCAATATGAGTCGAGATTTTAAGTATTACATCCAAACTTATTCCGACTACAACAAACCACCGGTAATCACTTTACATGAAGGTGGTGGGAAACAGGTTCGTGTACTGGAAGACAATGCAGATGTGAGGAAAAATCTGAATGAGTTTGCGCACCAAACGAAAGAATTTATGGTGTTGGATGTTAACGGGCAGCCACTAAATGCGTACATGATTACCCCTCCAAATTTCGATGAAAATGAAGAATATCCCGTATTGATGTATGTCTACGGTGGTCCCGGAAGCCAAACAGTTACCAGGGCTTTTGAATATGGCCAGCGCCCGATGTGGCATCAGTATCTTGCAAATCAAGGATATATTATTGTGTCTGTTGACAACAGAGGTACAGGTGGAAGAGGTGAGGCTTTCAAGAACCAAACATATCTACAACTAGGTGTTTTGGAAACCGAAGATCAAATTGAGGCAGCACGACAAATAGCAGATTTAGCTTTCGTTGATGATGAACGAATTGGCATTTGGGGATGGAGTTACGGTGGATTTATGAGCACAAATGCACTTGCCCAAGGCAATGATGTATTAAGCACAGCAATTGCAGTTGCTCCTGTTACTCATTGGAAATATTACGATACCATATACACAGAACGATTTATGCGCACTCCACAGGAAAATCCTGAAGGATATGAGGCCGGGTCGCCAATAAATTATGTTGATCAGATTACCGGTGATTATTTACTTATACATGGCACGGGCGACGATAATGTGCATTATCAGAATGCAGTAGTTTTAGTTGAAGAATTAATTAAACACGATATTCAATTCGAGACCATGTTTTATCCGAATCGGAATCATGGCATTTATGGTGGAAATACTCGCCGCCACCTCTGGAAAATGATGAGCAACTTCATTTTAGAGAAATTATAAACGTTTATGGTTATTCATTATTCGGTTTAATCATCGAATTACAGGTAACCAATAACAAACAACCAAAATATGCGCTTCGCAGATTACGCTAAAATTTATGTAACCGCAGGAAAGGGTGGAGATGGTTCTGCTCATTTTAGAAGGGAGAAGTACATCCCAAAAGGAGGTCCTGACGGTGGGGATGGCGGAAAAGGTGGAAGCATTATTTTGAAAGGCAATCCACAACTCAACACCATTCTTGATTTACGCTACAAAAAGTTTATCAAGGCAAAAGCCGGTGAACATGGTGCAGGAAATAAAAAAACTGGTGCAAGTGGGGAAGACATCATTCTGGCAGTACCTTTGGGAACAGTTGCTTATGATGCAGAATCCAGAGAGCGATTGGGTGAAATAACTGAAGAAGATCAGGAATTGGTGATTGCTGAAGGTGGTAAGGGTGGTTTAGGTAATTGGCATTTCCGGAGCTCTACCAATCAAACGCCACAATTTGCACAAGAAGGAAAACCAGGAGAAGAGCGAGTTGTAGAGCTTGAATTGAAATTGATTGCAGATGTGGGTCTTGTTGGTTTCCCGAACGCCGGTAAAAGCACCTTACTTTCGGCCTTATCAGAAGCGAAACCAAAAATTGGCGATTACCCTTTTACCACCTTAGAGCCTAATCTTGGCGTAGTAAAATTTAGCGATTATCGAAGTTTCGTAATGGCAGATATTCCTGGAATCATTGAAGAGGCTCATCAGGGAAAAGGATTAGGAATTCAGTTTTTGCGACACATTGAGCGAAACAACGTCTTGTTATTTATGGTTGCAGCAGATACCGATATCGAATACGAATATCAGGCGTTGATCAATGAGCTAAAAGCATATCGTTCTGATTTGCTCGAAAAGCCCAGAATTTTGGCTATCACTAAGATGGATTTAAAACAAGGCTTTAAGTTAGAAGAAGAGTTGCATTTTGATGACGAAATTCCCGTTATTCCTATTTCATCAGCCACGGGGTTTGGGGTGGATGAATTAAGGGAAACAATTTGGGCGGCCATTCAAGATGCAAAACAAATCGAAAACAACTCGGACACTACTGGCGCTTAGCCTGGTACCGGGATTTGGACCAAAAAAGGTCAAGCAACTCCATCTGCATTTTAAGGGAGATTTAGAAGGTATTTTCGAGCGATCAAAGCGAGAATTACGTGCAGTAGAAGGCATTGGTGAAGCATCCGCACTTACACTTTTATCATTCGATGATTGGGACAAAGTAGATGCCATAATCGAAAAAACAGAATCTCTCAAAGCTGAGATTTTAACCATTACCGACCCGGCCTATCCCACTTTATTAAAGCAGATTTACGATCCTCCGTCTGTGCTGTGGTATAAAGGAAATCCTGAAGTACTGAATGAACCCGGAATTGCCGTTGTAGGGACGAGAAATACAACATCATACGGACGTAAAACCACGAAAAAATTAGTGTATAAACTTGTTGAAGCTGGATTATGCATTAACAGTGGCTTGGCTTTGGGCATAGATGCGGTAGCACATGCATCCGCATTAGAAGTTGAAGGGAAAACAGCAGCAGTGTTAGGCTCAGGGATTGATTGGGTGTATCCATCCGAAAACCGAAAGCTTGCTAATTCCATTGTACAATCAGGGGGAATTGTATGTACCGAATTTCCACCCGGTACCAAGCCAGATGCGGGAAATTTCCCGGTAAGAAACCGAATTGTTAGTGGCTTGAGTTATGGAACCTTAGTGATGGAATCGGGAATTCAGGGTGGGAGCATCATTACTGCAGAACTGGCGTTGGATCAAAACAGGGAGGTGTTTGCTGTACCGCATACGCTGGATAACCCAAGTGGCACGGGCTGTAATTATCTGATAAAAAATGGATCTGCAAAACTTGTTCAAACGATTGATGATATCCTTGAAGAACTCCCTGTTGGAGAATCTCTTTCTGAAGGCCAAACCAAATTGAACCAACCAAAACAAAGCAATTGGCGCGACATAGAATTGGATGCATTAAGTATTTCAATCTGTGAGAAATTAGAAGAAAAAGAATTTCAAATCGATGCATTGGCTGACGAACTAAACCTTTCAACCAGTCAGCTTTTAGTGGCTATGCTTACTCTAGAAATGAAACAGATTGTAGTGCAGAGGGCAGGTAAAATTTTTGGATTACGTTGAACTAAGTATGAGCTTTTTCTTCAAGTTTATCTGCTAACCATAATTTGATAAGTGATTGCCTGGTTACTCCTAATCTTTTGGCTTCACGGTCTAATGATTCCACCATCCATGTTGGGAAATCTACATTCACGCGTTTATTCTTTAAGTTTGGTCGGTGAGCTTTTGATAAATCAAAGTGTTTTAAAACATCAGCTCCGTTTTCAAATTTCTCATCAATTTCAGATGCTTTCATGAATAAATTTTTAATCAAGTTTATTATCAATATAACGATCTACGATTTCTTCTAAGATGCTCATGGTAACTGTACCTTTACTTAAAATGGTATCGTGAAACTCTTTCACATCAAAATCTTCCCCTAATTCATTTTGAGCTCTTTCCCGAAGGTTTTTGATTGTAATTTCACCCATTTTATAGGCTAAAGCCTGACCCGGCCAGGTGATGTATCTGTTTATTTCTGTGTTTACTTCATGAATAGAAAGTGCAGAATTATCTGCCAAATAAGCGACCGCTTCATCTCTTGTCCAACCCATATAATGAACTCCGGTATCGATAACCAGTCTACAAGCACGCCACATTTCGTACGTTAATCGGCCAAATTCGGAATAAGGATTCTGATACAAACCTAACTCATATCCGAGGTATTCGGCATATAATCCCCATCCTTCCCCAAATGCATTGATGTACATATTTCTTCGAAACGAAGGCAATTCCTCCAATTCGGCGGTTAAAGCGATTTGAAGATGATGTCCGGGCATAGCCTCATGAAGTGTTAATGCTTCAAGTGTGTACATTGTTCGGCTTTCTAATTTGGTAGTATTCACCCAATATTGGCCACCGCGATCCGAATCTAACGGTGCACCGGAATACCGACCGGCTGTATAATTTTCAGCGAGATAATCAGGCACAGGAACCACACCATATGGTTGTCGGGGCAGTTTACCGAACAGCGATGGTAGTCTTCCATCTACCGATTTAGAAATCCAAGCAGCTTCTTTCAGCAATTCATCAGCTGTATCAGGATAAAACTGTGGATCTGTTCGCAAAAAATTGATGAAATCGGCAAATGTCCCTTCAAAGTTAAGTTCATCTATTATCTGCTCCATTTCAGAACGTATTCGAGCAACCTCCTCAAGGCCAATTTCATGCACTTCTTCAGGGGTGATATCCTGTGTAGTATAATAACGAGTTTTGTGTTCGTAATAAGCTTGTCCATTCGGAATAGTTGACGCACCAAGACCTGCACGGGTATTGGGAAAATATTCTTCTTCAAAAAATTCTTTCAACTTTTGATAAGCAGGCGTAACAGACAGATTTATGGCATCCGAAACCGATTGAGTAGCAATTTCCCAATCCGTTATCGTCATAGTTTCCGGTTTATTTGATATAGGTCGGAAGAAGATCGACTCAGTCGCATCTTCCACAATGTAAGGATCATAAGTAGCACCGTAGTTTTGTAAACCTTCTAGTGGCTGTGTAATTCCCAGTTCAATACCGGCTCTCATCAGAGCAATATTTTCTTCGAAATAACGCGGGATGTCGTTTAAATAACGTAGATAATTCTCAAGACTTTCAGCACTCCTGATTGGACGATTTGTTCGCCATAGAACACGGGTATGAAATCCACTTTCGGACAAAATGGGGATCAGGTATTCCTTGAATTCAAATAGTTTAACCTGATTATGGATATCAAAACGGAGTAAGGAATGGGAGATATAGTCATCAAAGCTTAATGATTCGATATTAATTTGATCGAGCCGCTCCAACTGCTGCCTATTGAATTCATACTCAGTTTTGTAGTGTTCCTCAGTTGCAAATCCAAGTGGATATCGATCGCGCTCCTCTTCAGAATATCGGTTTTCGTAGAATTCATCGATATTTCTGAGTATGGTATTTAGGGTTGAATCGGAGGTGAAGACTTGGGCAAGCCCATCGTTATATAATAGAATCGTAATTAGGAGAAGAAGAGTCAGTCTGATAATTGCCATCATTCGTAAAGATTTGTGGTTCATGTACAAAACCTAGAATGATGAAATTAGAGAAAAAAAAGCGGTTTATGACAGAGAAAATTACCGATATAAATGAAGATACGCTATCTGAAGAATAACAAGAGAAGTGTAATAGCAATTTGTTACAGATAATGCAAATAATACGTAGATATGCGTATATGCTACTATAAAGCAGGTGCTTAAGATTAAAATTATTTGCAAAAAAAAATGTGGTTCCGTACAATGACGGAACCACACTAGCAATGTGTTACACAAATAATAACTAAATGCATAACAATGGAATCTAATAAGTTTCAAACAAAAAAAATGGGGTTTTTAATAGTCTTTACACTATTAATTGCTTGTGAACAAAATAGCATAGCACCTCTAGGGAATGAAGAATTAATCTCTGAAATCAGTTTTATCGACTCTCAGCCGATCATTGAACTTAGAGATAGGGGAACACTTGACTCTGAACTATTTGAAGAATTCAAGGATGACTTGATTGAGTCTTATGGGGCAGATTTAGTTTCTGAAGTAAAAGCCAAACTTGGAGAGAAAAAATCTTTTGATGGGTTAGTTTTGATAAAAGATATACCACTGAAAAAGAAAGCTAAGAGTCCGATATCAACTCATTTCAAGGTAATTGAAGATGAAGAATTGATTGATGAGTTTGTTTTAGCTGTGAGACCATATAAAAACAATGATAATATGGCTGCAAAAATGGCTAATAGTAGCGATGATATATGGATAGCACTAGACCCAGATAAGTTCTACTTAGAAGACGATGAGTATGGTAACGAAATCTGGCCAATTACGATAGAAGGTAATCATATTACGGATCCAGATAGAGTAATTGAACTCACTTTCGATGAATCAGGATTAATATCCTCAGTCGAAAAATCAATGCTAAAATCTAAGGCAATTACTGATCCATCAATTATTTTGGTTGAGACAATTCCGGTAGAGCCATGTGAAATTCAACTAAAAACTACCTCTTCTCCTGAAGATGGTTGCCATCCATCTGGTGGTGGTGGTGGCGGTGGTTATAACCCATCAGACGTGAGAATCGATGATTGGAGCCGAGGAGAGTCGACAGGTACTTGGGGAACAGGGCACGTAAATTTTGTTTTAAAAGGTGTTCAACTTGCAGTCACTGGTGACGGTGGTAGTCCATCGGATTTGCAGTTCTTCTCAAAGAAAAGTGACGATATGTTGAGAAACATGCCTGTCAGCTATAAATATAGGTTTGATGCTGTCGCAAGATTAAATCCGTACACATCTAGCGTTGTAAATACTATAATTGAAGGCGCAGATAAAGGGGTACCATTTAATGTTCACTATCAAGTACCTGATATAAATTATGCTGGTCAGTATTATTCATTTGAGGGAATTTCAAGATTTTTGACACCGTTACCCGGACTCATTGACGAACATACAGTTGATTATTTTCCACTATTTAATCTAACTCGGACTTCCGGTCCTTGGAGATTTAATCTGGTTGATGATGACAAAGATTACGCTGACATGTCTACACGTCGTAAAAATACCAGAATAATGGATGTACATACGTTTCATATGGATACCGGAACTTGGGTAGAACTTGAAACTGGTTTTACGACTAGAAACCATCGTTGGGGAAGCAGTGATGATCCATTACTTGATTCTGGAGTAAGGAGAATAACAATTGAAAATGTAAGGGCTCACATAGATGGTAACTCTGAATTATTGATTTCTAGAATTACCTCAAATGGGGAATTTAAATTTAAATTCGGCCTAGAAGAATAAAAACAGTGTATGAATGCTATAGAAGTATAGCATTCATAATTTTAAAATCATGAAAAAATTAATTTCGTTTTCCGTTCTTGCCTTGCTTTTACTAAACTGTATGACTACTAGTTCTGAAAAAGAGCATGGCAATAAGATCATTCCAGATAAAACACCTTTTGTTTCTGGAATTCTTGATTTCTCAAATGATACTACTCACTATTATCCACAAGTTGTTGTTGGATATGTATCAGATGCAAGGTTCATTGAAAACTATAGGGAACTCAAAAATATAACTGGTTTATTCAGTCCTACGCATTTAGCTCAAATTGTTCAAACTTTAAGGCGTTTCCAGTTACAATTCTATTTAGATTCAACTGCATTGGTTCAAGTTACCGGTCCACTGAACTCTAATGATTCAAAAACTATCGAGTTTGAACTTGAAAAAAATAGTGTTTATGGTGATGTAAAAAGTCAGTTAAAAGTCTCTACTGGAGAAAGTTATAGGTTAAATGTTGAATTAAGTGATGGAAGAAAATTTGAATCAATTACATATATACCAGAAGAAGTAAATATACAGGTTCCAGATAGTATAAGTTTAAATGTGGAATTAAAACATTTCGAAGATGGCACACCAAGAGAAGTAAGTGATCCTCATTATTGGACTTACTTTGATTCTCCAGAAAATACTTTTATTTCTGAAACTCAAAAGAATACGAGTATTGATAGAGAGCTACTTTTTCTGGAGCCATGGGAATCATTTTTATACTCTGATCGGGGTTCATATCTAAGGACTGGTATTTCATACGGGGCATGGATATCGAATAATACTAGAGACTCTGTTCAAACTGGTTGGTGGATCACTCTAACAGAGCCATGGTTTCACAAAGATTTAACAATAAATCAATGGAGAAGATTTTCCTTCTATAGTGATGGCATGTGGAGAAATCATCAGCCATTAAGTAACTATATAGTTCCATTTGGAGACTGGGAAGAAGTTTTTCACGAGTATGGTGAAGCCTCGAGTAATAAAGACTCCACCTACCTAAAAAGAGTATCAACAATTGATGAGATAGGTCCTGATGGTGAGATTTTACCAAAGGACGAAGCGAATGTAATCGGGTTTTTTGCAGGCAGTTTTTCTGTCTATAAAAAGACGGTAGTCTATCCGATACGTAACTTTGATCTAGATTCAGTACTAACAGCACATGGGGTTAATAATGATTAAGAAAACCATTCTATTTTTAATAGTAGCTGTATTATTTACAGCGCAGGGTATCGCACAAGAATCCGAATTCTCTTATAAAAAAGGGGATGTGATTTGGGTAGGTAATTCAAATATAAACAGCTTTAAAACACACTATTATAACTCTACTTCAGAAAGTTACAGTACCCGACGAAGTAGTTTAGTTTCACTCAATTTTAAACGCATTAGTTTACTATCGGAAAATTCCGGAGTAGGCTTACTCGGCCAGACACAGATGGCAGTGTCTGATCAGTACAGTTTTCAAGTTACTTATTTGGGAGCAGGATTACTTTTTAGGCAATATTTTTTACAACGATCAAAATTTAACATGTATGTAGAAGGAAATTCTATGTTGGGTAATAACATGGCATTGGCAGACGCAACTGGATCTACAAACTCAAATGGTTTTAGAATTCGCCCTTCACTTAAGTATGGTTTAAACCTAAATGTTAGTAAATCAGCCGGACTGTTTTTTGAGATAGGACCGGAATGGGAGTCTGATTTAAAAACCGCCGACTTTGATTCAAAAGCTCTTAGGGCAACCATTGGAGTTCAATTTTTAAATAATAAGTGAGAGATAGCAATGAAAAATTTTATTTATATCACAACATTCTTGATCATTTGTTCAATTATAGCAGCCCCTGTTTATGCACAAAGCGAAAGTAACACCACTGAACTAATAAATTCAGGTTCTTTTATTACATCAATTAATTTTGGATACCTGGGAGCAGAAAGGGATAGAAATTTTAACCATGAATTTGAAAAGTCATTCAAAAATATCAGTTATGATCTACAGTTGTCTTATTTTTTGACTAATACTTTAGCTTTAAATACAAGTATTAGTAATATTATTACAAGTCGCAATCTTTACGATTTTGATAGTACTGAATTTTTTAAAATCAATAATTCCAGTATAAAGTTGGGGCTGGGTGCGGGTTACTATCATCCGATAGCATTTAATAAAAAGGCTTCACGCCTCTTTTTCGAAGGTGGAGTATTTAGATTTTCCAGTAGTTATGACGTGAGTAGTTACCAAGGTTCTTTTGATAAATCCTTTACAGGTTATACTATGGCTACAGGATTATTGATGCCACTAAGCAGTAGAATTCTGTTAAATCTAAGCTTAAAAAGAGATACTTATCCTGAAGACTATGTAATCGGCACAACAGAAAATGGCGTTTACACTGAAATCAACCGAGAAACTAAATGGAATTCAGAGTTGAATCTTAACATCGGATTTTCAATCAAATTTTAGGTACTAATATCCGGCAACCCCACCGTCAGGACTGGAGCTATCGGAAGCACCAATAAATACACCGTTTTCCTGATCCCAGATGATACCCATCATTCGCCCTAAGCGATAGCGCGACTCTAGATTATGTCCCATCGCTTTCAGGGCTTTGCGGGTGTCGGGAGAAAGTAAGTCTCCTTCGTATAAAATTCGATCGGGTAGCCATTGGTGATGAATTTTCATTGCTTCGATGGCTTTATCCAGAGGCATTTCAAATTCGAGTACATTTAATACCGTTTGAAAGGTAGTGTTGATAATGGTTCGTCCGCCCGGAGTTCCGATTATCAGATATGGCTTTCCATCTTTGGCAATAATGGTGGGGGTCATGCTCGACAGCATTCTTTTTTCAGGTCGAATCAGATTAGGATCAGAACCAATACGACCACGCGAATTCGTTAGTCCGGGAACGGGATTGAAATCTCCCATTTCGTTGTTTAAGATGAAGCCTAATTCAGGAGATCCGGTACGGGCTCCATAACTCCATTCCAAGGTGTAGGTTAGTGAAACGGCGTTTCCTTCTTTATCGATGACTGAAAAGTGAGTAGTGTTTTTACCATCATAAAGTTGTCCGAACTTCGAAGAATCACTTGGGGAAGCTTTTTCCCAATCAATATTCGAAAATCGGTTTTGGGCATGTTCTTTGGAGATCAAACGATCAATGGGCATGTCTGGATTAAAATCAGGATCACCCATGTGTTCGGCACGATCGGCGTAGGCTCTACGCATACTTTCGGCCACAATATGCACATATTCGGTAGAATTAAACTCAATCTCGTCCCAATTTACCTGTTCCATCATATTCATCATTTGGATAAGACTTGCTCCACCGGAAGAGGGAGGAGGCATAGAAATGATGTCGTAATCTTTATAAGTTCCCTTAACTGGAGTACGTTCTATAGCTTCATATTTCGCTAAATCTTCTTCCGTAATAATCCCACCGTTTTCGGCCATGTGTTTTGCTAGAAGTCGGGCTGTTTCGCCCTTGTAAAATCCGTCATGACCGTTATCCCGAATTCGTTTTAGCGTTTCAGCGAGTTCCGGTTGTTTCCAGATATCTCCGAATCCGAGCAGGTTTCCATCTTCATCGGTATAAAACATACGCATGAACTCATCTTCGTTGGAGTTGTAATAACGCTCTGCATGTTGGGCCAAAGCAAAACTTAGCGGGAATCCATTTTCAGCCAGCTCCACCGCAGGTTGCACTAAATCGGCCCATGGCATACGTCCTGCTTTTTGATGAGCTTTCCATAATCCTGCAACAGTTCCCGGTACTCCAACTGCCAGCAAGCCATTGTGGTTAATCATGGGGATGTATTCCCCGTTTTTATCCATAAACATATCTTCGGTGGCAGCAAGGGGCGCTTTTTCCCGAAAATCGAAGGTGGTTGAAAAACCCTCAGCATCCAGATACACGATAAAGCCACCACCGCCGATGTTACCGGCCTGAGGATGAACCACAGCTAAAGCGAGTGCGGTTGCTACGGTAGCATCCATGGCATTTCCACCTTGTTCAAGTATTTCCGCACCAACTTCCGAGGCAATTTGATTATCAGAAACCACCATTCCGTTTTGATGATACACCTGAGCGTTTATAGATACGGAAAACAGTAGGATTGCGAGTAGCGCGAGTAACTTTCTGAAATGCATAAAGTTTGGATGGATTTAGTTAGGGGAGGATGATACTAAATCCGAAGCTGGAAATGAAAAGTGGCAGCATCTACTTATGAAGCTGTGATAAGCAGAGTGAATACACCTTCAGCTGCATGCCGTGATGTGGAAAACTTTTTAAACTAGTTCCCATAAACTTTCCAGTTTATTTCCCTTTTTCCATTATTACTGAATTGTTCAATTTTACTAATAATAGACTTTCGATGAGCTACACCACACATAAATACTGCATTATTAAATTGGTTTTTGCTACAATAAGATTGAATATTTCTCATCATTGAATTTTCGTATTCATCTATGTCGCTTCTTACTATTTGCTCCAATTCACTGTCATTTAATAGCTTTACTTCAAGCTCTCTTAATTCTTCATTTTGAACTGTACATCGAGAGCTATTTAAGTAATCGAAACCCTCTCTTTCTATTATTTTATTTTGATTTTCAAATAATTGCTTTAATTCATTGAAATTATCGAGTTGATCATACTTCTCATTAAATGATTCGGGAAGTTGCTTATCGAGTACTGATATATAAGTGACAGGACAGTATTTGATGAATTTTTGTATAGCAGCAAGCTCTAGTTTGTGATGATAAACCCCAAAATTTTCAAACATTTGCTTGTCATAGTTTGAATAGGTGTTATCAAGTGCTTCTAAAAAAATTACTTCAGGTTTTAGTATTTCGAGAATAGAGCATAATTCATCGGAATTACATTTACCATGTTCTTCATGTATGGTGCTTATTAATGTTATTAATGGGGGAGGTTCATTTATTCTGTCCACTATAATTCAACGTTATACAAAAGGTTGCTGCATATACAATACGGAAAATAAGGAAAGAATTGCACAAGCGGACCCCGGCGCTAGATGTGAAACGAAGAAGCAATTTGGCGTTTTACGTTGTTAGGCAACGTTTTTGTTTTCGTATTGTTTGATTTCATCCAATTCTGCTTTTTTTCATCACGTTCTTCTTCGATATCATAATCATCTTGAAGTCCAAGCCAGAATTTTGCTGAATTTCCAAAATATTTGCTCAATCGTAGAGCAGTGTCGGCAGTTATTCTACGCCTACCTTTTATTATTTCCGAAATTCTTGTTTGTGGTATTTTCAGATCCTTCGAAAGTCGGTAGGCCGTAATTTCGAGTGGCTCAAGAAATTCGTAATTCAAGATTTCTCCAGGATGTACATTTGCTAACTTTTCCATTATTCTATTTTTAATGATAGTCGACTATTTCTACTTCGCTTGCGTTTCCGATTTTCCATTTAAAAATAATTCGCCATTGTTTGTTAATCCGAATACTATAAAAATCTTTTAGATTTCCGGAAAGTTTTTCAAGTCGGTTTGAGGGTGGAATTCTCAACGGTTGGTGTATGAGCAGTAGTGGTTTTTATAGCACTTACTTTTCAGAGAGCAAGATACTTACTTAAATGCAAAAACGGTCCAGTATACACCCAAACCGCTATTGCTTAAAGACTTTGTTGTATATTATTTATTTTAACCAGTTATATACGTAATTAGCTACCTCTTCCCAACCTTCCTCTCCGGTAATGAAATGATCATGGCCCTCAAAGATTTTATGCTCCTTTATGCTCTTGTCGTCAGTGTATCGCTTGAAGTTTTTCTTGTTCAAGGAAGCAGGTATGATATGATCTTCTTTTCCGGAGATGAACAACATTGGTGCATGAGGTTTTTTAAAGTCAATTTTGCCTGCTTTTTTTAAGGTTTCTCGTGGAATATTCCTACTCTCAGGAACTACAAATTTATCAAATATGCTATCCGATTCTTCTCTGGATAAAGTGTTGGTGAAAGCGTAATGGAACCACTTTTTAGTAGGGTAATGTATGGAGTTGCCTTTGAAGGGATTGAGTAAAGCCAGATTTGACTTAGCAAAGCTGAACTTTAAGCTAATTACTCCTTTCGGAGGTGCACTACTAATGATTATAGCTGCTTCTGCTAAACCCTTTTCGATTAGCTTCTGCGCGACTAAACCTCCCATGGAGTGACCTACAACGATGGGTTTCTCGGGTAACGTTTCTATAAATGCTTCCATTTTGTTGATCACATCTGTAAAGGAGACATACCCTAAACTATCAGACGCATTTTTTCTTAGTTCTGAAGGAGTTCCCTCATGACTTGGATAAGCAGGTGTATAAGTGGAATATCCTTTTTCTTTAAAGAAAGCTTCCCATTCAGTCCAGCTTTTATTGTTTAGGAATAATCCGTGTATGAATACAATTGTCTTTGAATTAATTGTTTTTTTCATTGTACTATTTGTTTTTGTTTTGAAAAAGTTGCTGAGGTGGTCAACAGACCAATCAGAAATAAAAGAGCTACTCTTTTCATATTGCTTGCTTTTGATTACAAGACAAAGTTCAAAAACGAGATAGAGGATTTCTTTAACCCAAGTTAAAATCGCTATTTGCCTGCGATTCTTTTTCTTATCCTGCTGAGGGAAGGGCCTTGTATGCCTAGATAAGAGGAGATGTGATATAAAGGAACATTATCGTTGAGTTCGGGATGTGTTTTGATAAGCTCTAAATAACGCTCTTCTGGAGATTTCAGCAAGAAGCTTTCCGTTCGCTCAATAACAATATTTGCTGCCATCTCAGCAGTTAGTCGCCCAAAGCGTTCCCATTCGTGGGATTGCCTGTAGAGATTTTGGAGATCGAAAATATTAATACAAATGATACGGGCATCAGTTAATGCTTCGGTATAATATTCGCAAGGAATTTGCTTAACGAAGCTTTTATAAGCCGTTACAAATCCATTTTGAGAAAAGAAGAAAATATTTTTGTCTTCCCCAGATTTATAATCAATAATGTACGACCGAAACATGCCTTCAATAATGAATCCAAGCTCTCTGCACACATTCCGATAGTCGTTGAACAGTTCCCCTTTCTTAAATGACTTTTCATGCCAGAAGTTCGAAGATAAATCAAAGGCTTCCTCTGACATACCAGTGAATTCTTTAAAGGCGACTTTCAGTATTTCGGTATTCTTCATTTTGTAATGATATACAACGGTTTTGCATATGATACGGCGGGTCTTGGGCGGCAGCATCGGCAGTGCCAACATTTTGCGTCAGCGAAAGTGGGAAGCGCAGCGTGCGAATCAGCCGAGGGCAGTGGCGCCGCCACTACTTAATTATCCGCTGTACCAATTTTTGATAAAGTTAGGGAATTTTAATGATAGCCGGATGTGACCGCTGTATTATATGCGTTGTTAGCTACAGTGCATAATGATTTATCACACATTTTTAGATAAATCTGTTATTGCTGCTTTTAAAACCTGCCAAGATATTTTTGCAGTTTCGATATCTGGATGAAAACGAGAAGCCATTTGTTGGTATGGATGTATATAGTTTCTAAAATCGCGCAAAGAATGACTATATTTTTTTACATCTAATCCTATCAGACCGAGTTTGTGTGAAACATCTATGAAATTTGACAGAGTCCAATTATTAAAAGTTAGAACCTGATTTGTTTTTCTATCTTTCGGACTTATATCACATTCATTAAATTCTCGCATTTTACTTGAAGCAATTCCTAAAAGAATTCCTTCAAGAACACTTCCACATAAAATAACACAGGATAATGCTGATTTTGACTTTATTGATTTTTTAATTTCAAGTATTCTTGAATCTAAAATGTCTATTACAGAACTGTCAATTTTTAATTTATCTAATGAAACTACCTCAAAATCTTTGCTTAGAAAATCATCAATCGTTTCTTCTTTTCTGGCGGTCTGGCTTTTTATCCCTAGCAAATTATTAGCAATTGATTTAGCTCTCTCTTTTAATATTTTATCATTATCGGTTAGACTTTCACTTTTTAAAGTTTTCTCTGTGTCCCAAACTTCCAATAATTCCAAAATCAGCTTTCCCACTATCAGATTACTTTCTAAATCCCAAAAGGCTCTTAACCTTTTTGCTTTTGAATCTCCATAAACAGAATATTTAGAACTATAAATATCAATATTGAAGTTGTTGAAAATGAATTGTTGAAATTTGGAATTTGAAAAATCTAAGACGTAGCCGCCTTCCATACCAAACAATCTTTCTAAAATTAGTTTCTCAGGTTCTTTTAATTTAGCCATATTTTATAATTGGCGGTTTGCCGGTGCATTGTAGCTAACGGCTCGGGTATGAAACGTAGGGCATTTCGGAGCTGTGTACCTGTCCACCAAGACAAAGCTTGCTAAGAACCCGAAACTTGCGGAAACCACTGTCCGCCCTATGTTTTATACCCATTGTTGTAGCCAGTTATTTTTATTCTTTCAATTTGGTCTTCCTGTTCAACTCTTTTGGATGATAGTCCGTTTTGGTCAAGTGCATTAAAAATTGAAAAGTAATTATTCGAGCCACTCTCGTTTTCTAATTCAAATTCAATTCCGTGCATCATAAACCCAGTCTCATGTGGCTCTCCAGTTTCGACATTTTTGCTTTTGAAATTGTAGGTCAAAATGTTTACGGCCGAAATAGGTCGGTTCAGGCTTACTTCTAAATCCTGTTTTCCGTTTTCCATCCAGCTTAATGGCAATTCGTCACCCATTCCGTACCAATCGAGTTTTTCAGTCAGGTCGATAGTATTTAATGTAAAGCTGAAATCATCAAGTTGGTATGCACAAAACTCATAATTGTCATTATCAATTTCAAGAATCACTGGTCCATCTGGGTACCATTCATCTTCCTTTTCATCCCACATGATCCAAAATCTGGAAATCGACTTTCCTATCAATTTCTCAAACTTGTCTTTTTGAGTCTTCAGAAACAGGTTTGCGTCATCGAAAAAGTTGGGTTTATATTTTGCTATTCCTAACATTCGTTCTTTCTAATTGGCTACAACATTGGAATATGCTGAACTCTATTCATTATATCACAGTTTGATCTTTAAGTGTTACTCATCATATTCTGGCAATTAATTAGAATATGATGAATAAACACTAGCAACTATCAAAGTACAAACATCAGCTAATTCTTAAAAGGTATTCATAAAATCAATGGTTGGAATTATGGTGACCCGAAAATGAGATCGTCAATTAACGTTCGAGATTGCCACGTCGATTCCTAGCGAGATCGGTTCGCCCAGAACTAGCCTCCTCGCAATGACCATAAATAAATATCTACCCGTCATCACTGTAGATGTTAGATAATTCGAGGACAAAAATTACCTTTGTCCATGCGAATAAATACTCAAGACATGACTCTAGTTCGGAATTACTTACAGAAGTACCAATTTCTGTTTTCCGAATACGAACTAATTAAAGCAAAGAAACAC
>JAEPQH010000019.1 GCA_017640605.1 Balneolaceae bacterium
AGGATCAGTACGGATTAAAGGTGCAAATGGCTTTTTTATCTAATGCTATAATCAACGCTGATGAAATTGGTAGCTTGAAGTTCTCTCAATCCATTCACCCGTCTAGTTACATCGCCTCGCATGCGCTTTGGCTCTGGATGACTGAAATAATACGTCGGGCTATTTTTAGATAACAGCTTTTTTACAAGCTAGTCCTCCTGAGGCTACTGCCGAAGGAACTGTACGGATTAAAGGTGCAAATGGCTTTTTTATCTATTGCTATAATCAACGTTGATGAAATCGTAAGCTAGAAGTTCTCTCAACCCATTCACCCGTCTAGTTCCATCGCCCCGCATGCGCTTTGGCTCCGGATGACTGAAATAATACGACGGGCTAATTTTAGACATCATTCTTTTTAGGAAGTAGTCATCCTGAGGCTACCGCCGAAGGATCTATACGGGTTTCAGGCGCAAATCTCTTCTTTATTTATCGCTTCAATGAACGTTGATGAAATCGGTAGCTAGATGTGTACTCAATCCATTTACCCGTCTAGTTCCATTACCGCGTATGCGCTTTGGCTCTGGATGACTTTTAACGTTTCTTATTCAAGAATATCAAAACTCAATATACCGACGAATCCGTTCTTCACTCTCGGGCTGTGTAGCTAAACTTACAGTAATAAGCACAATGATATTCACGATCAACCCATAAACACCTTCATGAATGGGCAAAGGTTTTAAATCGGGAAAGTATAGAAAAATTAATGTGGTGATGATTCCACAAATCAAAGCAGAAAGTGCACCTACTCCATTTGCTCGTGGCCAATAAAACAGTGCAAACATAATAGGGAAGAGTTGGGCAATTCCGCCATAGGCTCCGAGCAGCAGCGAAACAATATCCGTGGATGAAAACACGGCAAAGTAATAAGCTATAAGCGAGATAACTACTACACCAATCCGAATCAACAAACGCTCATGATCACCCGCTTTTAGCCATCGGTTGACTGTTGGAATTTTAGTCAATCCATCCCGAACACCAACCGAAGCCGCAGCGTGTACAATAGCATCGCCCGAACTCATGGAAGCCGCCAATGTGCCTGCACACACCAAACCGATCAAAACAACGGGTAAATCCATATTCAATAACACGTGTGGTAAAATTGAATCCGCTGGAGTAACCCCCGGAAACGACGATACCGCTGCAAATCCAATTACCAAAATCGGTACCAGAAAAATCTGAAAGGTTGGATATAAAACGACAGTAAGTTTAATGGTTCGATCGCTTTTTGCAGCAAAGGCTTTCATAAAAAAATGAGGCCACATCGAAAATCCAAGTGCAGATACAATAACTGCAGAGCTGAATCCCCACCAATTCCAGGCGCCACCGTCGGCGTCTAAACCGGGAGCGGTTAAAGCTTGTTTGAAATCGGAATTCAATAATTCGGTAAACATGGGTTCTATGCCTCCATATAATGCTTTAGGCAGATAGATCCCCAAAAACCAGGCAATCACCAGCATAAAAATGCCCTGGAACGTGTTGGTCCACCCAACGCCCATTACACCGGAAAAAAAAACGTAAATAAGAACCACTACATAAGCAATTCCTGCCCCTAGCCAAACCGGAATAAATCCTTCACTGATGGTATTTAAAACTAATCCGGCGCCTTTCATTTGTAAGGTTAAATAGGGGATGAGAACTACCACCGTAAGCACGGCAAGTATCCCGGAAAGCCATTTACTATTAAATCGATCTTCGAGGATTTCTGCCTGGGTTACAAAACCGAATTTCTCGCCCAAAGCACGGGCTTTTGGTCCAAAAAAGTAAAAAGGGACCATTCCCACAGCTCCATAAGCGATAATATACAAAGCAGCTACCCCTCGGGAATACGCCCAACCGGGTCCGCCAAGAAAGGCAAAGCTCGAGAAGATGGAAGCGCCCAATACAAAGTATAGAATGAAAACATTCATCGAGCGATCTCCGGCCACATAGCCTGTAGTGCTATGACTCACTTTCAAACCCGGAACAATGCCCATGATGAGTGTAATCAGCAAATAAATGCCACATATCAGAAGAATGATTACCCAATCAGCCATAGGCTACGCTGTATCCTCGTTGTCTTTAAGAAACAGTATCAACAGTGTTGTAAAAGAAATCGTAACCATAAAAATCACCCAGGCGAAGGGTTGGGGAAATCCTAGAATAAGTGGCTCTGGGTTACTGAAAAACGGATAAATCGGCCAAATTAAACAACATTGTACAATGATGAGTATGGCTAACGCAATCAGCGTACGCTTTTTACGGTGTGGTGTAGAACCTGAAAAAACTAAATTATTTGGGATAGGTGATTTTGAGCTCATGAGTGTTGCAAAGCTAAATGATTCGATCGAGTTCGCAAAATATTTAATCCTCAGCTCGGACCTTTATACTCCATTGGAACGTAAATCTCGCCACTTGATCACCGGCTTCATCCCAACCAACACTTGTTAATTCAAGGGTTTGAGCTTCTTTAGAACATAAAGCTAGATCTATTTGCTGATCAATCAAATTCCCATCCGAACAGGTAAAAATGATCGTTCCAACAGCTTTCTTATAAAATTCCATGGTGCCATCAATAACTAAAGTCGAAATACTAATGCCTGAATCTTGAATTTTGTTTAATAACATAATTCCCCCGGCAAATTCGGCGGCCATGCCTTCGACCGCCCAGAACATACTGCCAAATGGATTTTGATTCATTCTGCCAAGAGTTACGGCAATGGAACATGATTTATCGGAATAGTATTGCAACCGAACTCCGGCTTCCCAGGCAATGGGGATGTGGGTTTTTAGGTAGTCTTCAAATGCTTTTTCAGTCATTGCAGAAGATGCAGATTTGGGAGGGTTGCTTCAAGTGGATGTGTGACGGACAATGGACGACCAACGACCGACGATTTATGACTAACGACTAACGATGATGGCCGAAGGCCTGGTAATCTCAATGACTATCGATCAATTTGAAATATGTTTAAGGTTTGCAAGATGTTCACCAGCGTAAGCTAGCGCTAATTGGAGTATTTGTTTATAAAAAAGTCAGTCCAATTCTTCGATTCAGTCCTTGTTCAAAAATTCGGATTAACGTTGAAAGCTGAATGTTCCCTTTCCCATTTTCAATTTTGGAGATATAGCTCTTTTTTGTCCCGGCTTTTTCAGCAAGTTGTTCCTGCGTCATTTTCGCTTCTTTTCGAGCAGACTTCAACATTTCGCTAATGATGAACATTTGTGCTCCTTCTTCATATTTGTTTCGGCTTTCGCTACCGATTTTTCCATGTTCGAGCTCTATCAGTTCCTCGAAGTTCGATATGTTTTTATACTTTTCCATTTTGTTGTTTTGTGGGATGTGCACCAGCGGGCGCTGGCGCTAGTGGAGTACACAATTTTTTAAATACCAAATACAATTATTGCAGTTATTGTCGTAAATATTATCATCATCATTACATAGTAATTGTACACATAAAATCCGCTTAACATCAGTAATTCATTTTCAATTGTCGATTCAATATATCCTGAGGTTGTCGAGCTTTTAGAATTAATTAGTTGTTGTCCATTTTCAGAAATACTCCATTTTGAGTTCCAAAAATCGTCGTATTCCCAAAGATATTTTTTATTGTCAATTTTTATTTCAGCTTTATTCCCCAAACTGTTGAATTTGATAGTGCCAATTGATTGATTCGAATTGAAATCATTAATTTCCGTTTCGGAACTGAAAAGACCTTTCTTTTTAAATCTAAGTTTAACTTCATTTATTTTTCCCAATGAGGTACTACCTAACGCTGGTTGTCTAAATTCTCCAACCTCAATATTATTATCGAATAATCTATATTTAGACGAGAATAATCCTTTCTTCCAGTTAATTTTTTTCATTCCGGTTAATTGTTAGCACCAGCGGAGTTGGCGCTAGTGTTTACGCTCATAGATCAATTTTCGAACCTTTTCTTTAGAAGATTTGTCCCAGCAATTTTTTAGAAACTCTTTTTTCAAGTTTGTCTTAAATGATTCAAAAACAAACAGGTTTTCTTTTTTTAGATTATTTAAAAGAAGTCTTAATGCACCTGGCTCTTCCATGAATGCAGAAACAATTAGACTTCCAGCCCATTCACTAATATTGGTTTCGGTTAAGTATTTTGTATAAGCTTTGGCAAATAGGTCAGGGAAGTTTGGGTAAGTTGCCCATATAACAGAACTGTGATTGGGATTAAGATTTTTGCTTAATAAGAAGTTTTCTAGTAGTTCTTTGTGCCTTTCATTTCCGTGTTTTCCTAATACCCTTAAATAATAGATAATGTCCCGATCAAGCAGATCAAAAGTCTTAGCTTTATTGAAAATTAATTCTAAGTTTGATGGCGAACAGTGATTTTCCAATACACATAATGCTATTGCAAAATCTTTATCTTTCTGAATGGCTTTTTTGGTTAAGAAATTTATTGTCTCTGTTTTTTCTATTTCTTCGAACTGTTCAATAGACTTATTGAGATTGTCAATTAAATCATAACCTGCTCCCCAATACCTTCTATTCTCCTTTAGCAGATTATTCCACCATTCATTAATGGATTTATGTTTTTTCATTTACAACTTTCGATTAAAACAGTGCGTAATTTCAGAAGAAATGTCTATCAATCTCTGAATTTTTCAAAGTATCCCAACTCAACTTCATAGACTATTTTTGGTTTAAGTCCCAGTTCTACTTTTTCGAACATCTCAACTAATTTTTCACCGTCAACTAATTCTATAGGAGGAGCTCCATCTCTATTTGCTTCTTTTTGGGCTTCCTTAGTAAAAGTTCCAGTTGTAAGAATTATTCCTTTTTCTGCTCTTCCAAGCATTGCATTCCGAAAATCACCTACCTGTGCTCTAGAAACTGATCCTGAATATCGTTTACATTGGAATATTACTTTGAAACTTACAAATGGATTAAGCTCTAGAACACCAAAACCATCAATTCCACCATCATGAGATTTGCCTGTCACTTCTACATTCTCAAAGCCATGTTCCCGTAGTAACTCTTTGCAAACATTCTCAAATCCACTTGGTGATAGCTCCTTTAATACTTCAATTAATGTCTTTTCTGCGTTTAAATCGATGGTGTCAGGACTATCCTCTTCTTGATCCTCAAGGATTTCTTTCTTGGATTTTGATTTTCGAGCTTTTTGATTGATCTCAACCCATTTCAAAAACAGTTTATGAGCTTCTTCATAGTCTAATGTTGTATTTTTACCCTTTTCAGTTAGTTTCCATGTTCCCCTGACAGATTTATCTAACAAACCTTCCCAAATTAAGTATTGACGAGCCCAAGCGACCTGATTATGAAATCTGTTTGCTCCTGATTTCAAAGTTTGATCGAGAAATTCTTCTTCCAGTTGCAAATTCTCAGCAATTTTTTCGGAAACTTCTTTTGGTTTGCCTGAATATCCTAAATCTCTAAGTGCATCTAATAGTGGACCAAACCATTTTACAAATTCTGCTTGTTTTTTTCTTTTAGCCATTGATTTGTTTTACCTAAGCTTAGATTTCACTGATAAGTTAGACAATATGCTAGTGATTGGTGATTGTCAAGTGAGATGAAAGTGAATTCTTCCTATCTTCGGCGCATGAGTTCTGCCGAGTCGCCAAATATTTCGTTGTCTGAAAAAGTAGCAAATCTGCCGCTGTCGCCGGGGGTGTATATCTACCGCGATAAGGGGCGCAGTGTGTTGTATGTGGGCAAGGCTAAAAAGCTGCGCAATCGGGTGCGTTCGTATTTTCAGGAATCTCGCCCGGTGGATGGCCGCATCCGAACCATGGTGTCCAAAGTCGACGATCTCGAGGTGATTGTCACCGACTCGGAAGCCGAAGCGCTCATCCTCGAAAACAACCTCATCAAACAGTATCAGCCGCGCTACAATATCCTGTATCGGGATGATAAATCGTATCCGTACATCTGCATCACCAAAGAAGATCGCCCACGTGTATATCCCACTCGCACGATTATCAAGGATGGCAGCAAATATTATGGTCCGTACGACAGCGTTGGTGCAATGAAGCGTACGCTGGAAACTATCCGAAAAGCCTTCGATTTATGCACGTGCGCGGTAAGCATCAAAAACATCGACAAAACGCGGGGAGTCCCTAAATGGCACTCCTGCTTCGATGATTATCTCCAGAATTGTTCTGGTGATTGGGAGGCAGAGCGCTATGCGGAGACCATCAAAAAAGTAGAGCGGTTGGTGAACGGACAAACCGATGCGCTGCTTCGGGAACTGAAAGAGGAAATGCAGATTGCTTCGGATGCTCTTGCCTTCGAAGAAGCTGCGAAATTGCGCGACAGTTACCTGGCGGTGGAGCGATTCAGCCAGAAAATGAAAATGGTGGCCGACAAAAAAGTAGATCGCGATGTGTTTGCGGTGAATGTTGCCGAAGATCTGGGCGAAGCATGTGGGGTGTTGTTCAAAATCAGAGAAGGAAAACTGATTGGAAAATTCCATCGCTTTTTAAAGAATATTGATGGCTTGAGCATCCATGACTTGATTCAGTCTTTTGTGGAAGATTATTACACCGGGCAATACACTGCGGCCATTCCGGATGAGGTGTACATCAGCCATGCCATGACCGATGACGAGCCGTTGGTAGAATATCTCTATCAGGAGCGGGCGAAGAAAGTGCCCGTGCATGTGCCTGAACGTGGCGAAAAAGCGCAGCTCATCAAAATGGCGACAGCGAATGCGAGGCTTCACTTAAACGAACGACGCTTAGAGAAAGAAAAAGCCGAACGGGATCGAATTCCTCATGCTGTAAAAGAATTAAAGGAGCACTTAAAGCTTCAACGATTACCACGACGTATCGAGTGTTTTGATAACTCGAACTTGCAGGGCACCGACCCCGTGGCATCGATGGTGAGTTTTGTGGATGCGAAACCGAGAAAGAGCGAGTACAAGCGGTTTAACATCAAAACGGTGGTTGGTCCCGATGACTTTGCCTCGATGAAGGAGATCCTAACACGACGGTATTCAGCCGTTATGAAAGACGGATTCCAAATTCCGGATTTGATTGTGGTAGATGGAGGAAAAGGTCAGTTGAGTTCGGCCGTGTCAGCGTTGAAGGAAATCGGGTTTTATGGAGAATGTGAGATCATCGGCTTAGCCAAGCGATTAGAGGAAGTTTTCGTACCGGGTAGATCAGAACCGTATATGATTCCTAAGAAATCAACCGCGCTCAAATTGCTGCAGCATGCAAGGGATGAGGCCCATCGGTTTGCCATCACTTTCCATCGGCAGAAAAGAGCCAAAAGAACTTTCGTTACCGAGTTGACCGATATTGAAGGAGTGGGAGAGAAAAAAGCGAAGACATTATTAAAAGAGTTTGGGTCGGTAAGTGAAATCAAGAAAGCCGATGAAGAGGCGTTAAAAAATGTTATAGGCCCGAAATTAGGGGAAAAAGTATACAACCATTTTAAGGGGTAATCCGTCTGTTACGATGTGAATCATGTTAGTTGCATGTGATGTGAGGTCTAACATCATCATGTGATTTGTAGCATGGATGTGAGAATGTATCCTAATACCAGTTGATAGAGGTAGTCAACACAAAGTGATTATCTCGGTTAACAGATCACCACCGTATTTCAAGTTAATTGATAATTCGGCAAACAAAATCCCAAAAAAAGGGTGACTATTATGGAACTAGTAAAAAGAAATACCGGAAATAAATCATACGCCAGTTTAAAAGATCAAGAGTTGGTTCGTTTATTCAGACGTAAAGCCGACGAGTTTGCTTTTAACGAGCTCATGAACCGACATCAGGCAAAAGTATATTCTTATATCTACAGCATGATTAACAATCCTGAAATTGCGAACGATATTTTTCAAGAGACCTTCACCAAGGTGATCACCAAAATGGACGATACCTACAATGAGCAGGGAAAATGGATTGCATGGGTAATGCGTATTGCTCATAACGCTACAATTGATCATATTAGAAAACAAAAGCGATACATCGACGTTAACTCGTGGTATGATGAGGAGGGCGCGAAATCGGATTATTTTGATCGCATGGAAGACGATAGCGTTGTGGATGCCGACGACCAAATGGTTGTTAATGAAACCAATGCAAGCTTGATGTCGCACATCGCCAAATTGCCCGAAGAACAGCGCACTGTGGTACTTTTAAGGCACTATTATGAAATGCCTTTTAAAGAAATTGCAGAATTAACAAATGTTTCAATAAATACGGCACTAGGACGTATGAGATATGCGTTAATCAACCTCAGAAAATATTTTGACGAGGAAAGACAATTAGAGCTAAAACATGCTAAACAGTGAAGAAGGTTGTATTCGATATCTGATGCGGGAAATGGATCCCGCAGAGGAGATCGAATTTGAGCGCGCAATGATGAAGGATCAGAATCTACTTATTGAAGTAGAAAGCCTTCGAAAAACATATCAAAAACTCGGGAAGCTTCCCTTAACTACACCTCCCCAAAATCTGGTTGATGAAATCACCAACAACGCAGTTGGTGAACAACGTAAAAGGATAAATAAGAACAATAAATTTCTGCAAACACTTACTAAAGCCGTTGCTTCGATAGCAGCAGCGGTATTAGTGATTTCTGTGGGTACTCACTTTTATGGTGCAACTTCCGCAGAGGAAAACAATCAGCCCGGAACGGTTGAAGCCACATCACAGTCTTCGGTCGCAAATACAATTTCCCAGCCGTGGGTAGATCGAAATGAAGTGATAGAATTTGCAGGAACTTCTGTACAAAACCAGAATACTACCGAAGTGGAAAATGATCGCCTAGAAAGCTTCGAGAAACTTAGGCTGGTAAACTCAGAAACCGGATTCTCTCCACCCAACCGGAAAGTAGTACTTACAAGCACATCCAACTAATCATAAGGCAGCCAATGGGTTGCCTTTTTAATGTGGATAACTTCCGAATAATGTGTGAATAAGTAATTTTGTATGCGATTCTACCTCGCTTTATATTGAAATTAGAATAATAATGAACATTTAGTGTAGGAATTGTTAATGGGCAAAGTCATTTCAATTGCCAATCAGAAAGGTGGAGTGGGTAAAACTACAACAGCTATTAATCTGGCTGCCAGTTTAGCCGCAATCGAACACCCAACCCTTATTATAGATATCGATCCACAGAGTAATTCGACCAGTGGTTTGGGGATCGATTCAAAAACCGTGACTAATTCTATCTACGAAATCATGATAGGAAGTGCGGATCTGACAGAGTCTATTCGGGAAACAGAGCTGGATTTTCTGGATCTGGTTCCGGCTCATATCAACTTGGTAGGTGCCGAAATCGAGATGATTGATCGCGATGAAAGAGAGCGAATTCTGAAAAAAGCGGTGGCAGAAGCTCGTGAACGCTACGATTTTGTAATTATTGATTGTCCGCCTTCATTGGGATTACTAACCATAAACGCTTTAACCGCTTCCGATTCCATCGTAATACCGGTTCAGTGCGAGTACTTTGCTTTGGAAGGACTTGGTCAACTTTTAAACACCATAAAGATTGTTCGCCAGCACTTAAATCCGGAGCTGGATATTGAAGGCGTTCTGTTAACGATGTATGATAATCGTACGCGACTTTCGAATCAGGTGGCAGAAGAGGTAAAACGCTATTTTGATGATCGGGTATTCAAATCAGTGATCTCTCGAAATGTGCGACTTGCAGAAGCTCCGAGTTTTGGTAAACCCGCTTTGTTGTACGATTCAATGAGTGTTGGAGCGAAAAATTATTTGTCGCTGGCGCGGGAAATCATCAAAAAGAATAGAAAATTATTTAAGAACAGTCCGGTTCTGTCGAACTAGGAAGTATACATGGCAAGCAAGAAAGTTTTAGGAAGAGGATTAGGCGCTTTTTTTCCGGAATATGAGAACGATTCCAAGGGTGAGTCGAATGATAAAGCTCCCAAAAAAGGCGTAGAAAAAACGATTTCTGACCCGGTTGAGCGCGTAAATATTGTGTTGAATGTGCCGGTAGATCATATCCGCGCAAACCCACATCAACCGCGTACCGAATTTGATGAAGAGAAGCTTGATGAATTAGCCGAATCGATTAAGACACACGGCTTAATTCAGCCCATTACGGTTCGCTATATAGGTGAGAAAAGATTTGAGCTGATTGCAGGTGAACGTCGATTACGAGCCTCTAAATTGGCTGGACTTGCAGAAATTCCTGCATACATTCGTGAAGCTGATGATGAACAGTCGATGGCTTTTGCACTTATCGAAAATATTCAGCGGCAAGACCTAAATCCGCTGGAAGTAGCGATGGGATACAAGCGCTTGATTGATGAATTTGAGTATACCCAAGCAGAAGTTGCGAATAGAGTAGGTAAAAATCGTACCACGGTAACGAACATGCTGCGGCTGCTGAATTTACCCGATTTTATCCAAACCGCACTTATAAACGATGAGATTTCAATTGGACATGCTCGAGCCTTGATTACGATAGAAGATGCATCGTTGCAATCTAAATTGTTGAATAAAATCATTAAAGAAGGGTGGACGGTTCGTCAGGTTGAAGATGCAGTTCGTACGGCTCATGCTCCATCCAAGAAAAAAACAACTCCAACAAAGCAACCGGCAAACCCATTTTACGACGAGATATCAAATCGATTGCGAAATACGTTAAGCACCAAAGTTAATGTAAAGCCCAAAGCGAAAGGTGGAGAAATCAGCATCGAATATTACTCGGAAGAAGACCTCGAACGCATACTATCTATTTTTGATTCGATCTAGTTTTTGTTTTTTAGGGATTCTTTTTGTGTTGGCCGGTAACTCTGTGGCGCAACAGCGTTTTCATTTATTAGCTCCAACGTCTCCGGTTTATACTTCAAATTCGATAAATGAAAGCGAGACTTTTCCCGATCCAAAAGCAGTAATGCGGAAATCATTGATCGTTCCGGGATGGGGGCAAATCACAAACAAGCAAACTTGGAAAGTGCCTATCGTTTACGGATTACTTGGTGGATTAACCTATTACAGCATTACATTAACCAAAGATTATCACGATTACAGGGCGGCTTACTATAATGCTACCAATGAAAATCAGGATTTCAGATTCGGACCCACTCCGGCCTATTTAGTGGGGCAGAATTCATCTAGTATTCGCAATCAAAGAGACTTTTTGCGGAATAGGCGCGACTTCATATATGTAACTATTGGTTTGGCTTATTTATTAAATGTGGTAGATGCTTACGTATATGCGCATTTACGACCTTTTGATGTTTCAGATAATCTTAGTGTGGCACCAACCATCAATGTAGAAACAACGAATGCAAGCATTGCAACCTTGGATTTGATTCCGGTGATGTCGTTCAAATTTTCAATCAAATAAGTATGAATTTTAAGTTTAAAGATGAAAACGGAACTCCGAATAAATACCGCTCAGGCTATGATGCCGATATTTGGAGTGTGTTTAAAATTATGGGTGAGTTTGTTGAAGGATATGACAAGCTATTTCGAGTAGGGCCATGTGTATCAATTTTTGGCTCTGCACGAACTCATCCCGATAACGAGTATTACAAATTAGCCTCCGAATTTGCTGCACAGTTATCACATAAAGGTTTTGGAGTTATAACTGGTGGCGGTCCCGGAATTATGGAGGCGGCTAATAAAGGGGCTTACGATGCGGAAGGTAAATCGGTTGGTGTAGGTATTGAATTACCTTTCGAACAAGGCTTGAATGATTTTGTACATCGAGATTACTCCATTAACTTTAACTATTTTTTCGTTCGTAAGGTAATGTTTGTGAAATACTCACAAGCTTTGGTTGTATTCCCGGGAGGATTTGGAACTCTAGATGAGTTGTTTGAAAGTCTCACCTTAGTTCAAACGCAAAAAATATCGAAGATTCCCATCATACTCTTTGGCAGCAGTTACTGGCAAGGATTAGTGGATTGGATGAATACATCTATGAAAGAATGGGGAACCATTTCTGAACACGACACTGATCTTTTTCACGTTACTGATAGCTGTGAAGAAGGAGTAAAAATTATCACCGATTTTTATTCAAATGAAGATCCGGAACCTAATTTCTACTTCTAGATTAAGAATAAGTAACCATTTGAAGTAGCAACAATAAAATAAAAGATAACTGAGTTTAAGACTTTAAAAGGTGGGAGATTTTTCAGTAAATTACCAACTTGTCTGAACCGAACTAACAAAGTTAATCACATGAAGGTATTTAAGAGTATTTTTTTAACTGCATTATTTGCTATAGCCTCAACTCTAGCTTTTGCTCAGGAAGAAGCGGACGCTATTAATGCATATAACGAAGCCCAAGAGCTTGCACAAAGTAAAGATTTTGATGCAGCCATTGATAAATTCGGCGAAGCAATTGAATTGGGTGAAGCCGTAGGGAATACAGATATCGTTACCCGTTCAAAGAACTACATCCCAAAATTACATTACCAAAAGGCAGCATCTGCTTTTCAAGCATTTAGAAGTTCTCCCAGTGTAGAAGGATTGGATAACGTGATCGCGCTCTTTAACACATCTCAGGAAATGGGATCTGAGTATGGCGATGATGACATCAGTAATCGATCGAGAGGCGTTTTAGCCCAATTGCATTATCAGAAAGCAACAATGCTATTCAAGCGCGAGGATTTTGAAGGCGCTGATACTGAGCTAGATGCGGCATTACAAATCAATCCGAATTATGCAAAAGCGTACTACCAAAAAGGATTAGTAGCAAAAAAACTAGATGGTGAAGTTGAAACCATTATGAGCTGGTTCGACCGTGCAATTAATGTTGGGAATCAAGTAAATGACAACACTGTGGTTCGTCAGGCTACAAATTCTGCGCATGCAGAACTATTATTCAGAGGTTCAAAAGCTATTGAGAATAACCGATTAAGCAATGCTATTCAATTGCTACAAAGCTCATTAACGTACAATTCTGAATCTTCAGATTCTTACTATCGTTTAGCTGAAGCATCTAACAAACAAGGTAACTACGACAGAGCTATTGAATTTGCGACTACTTCACTCGAGTATGAGCAAGGTGGTGCTACAGACAAAGCTAAAATTTACTTTGAGCTTGGATTTGCCCAGCAAAGTAAAGGGAATAAAGCCCAAGCTTGCGAAGCATTCACTAATGCAAGCTATGGCTCGTTCAAAGCTCCTTCAGAGCATAAAATGGAATTTGAGTTGAAGTGTGAAAGCACCAACTAATTCCTAATAATTTTTTCTCAAGCCTTGGATCTTCGATTCAAGGCTTTTTTTATGCTCGAAAATCTGTATTCCCGATTTAATGTAAATGCTACATTGCCTATCTTCGGGCGCAAGTTTTAACTCCCCCAATCCTTACGATTCTTATGTCCAATTCTTCGATAGATAAATTATGCGCTGATACCATCCGAACACTTTCTATGGATGCTGTTCAAAAAGCAAATTCTGGTCACCCCGGAATGCCGATGGGAATGGCTGATGTCGCTTATGTTTTATGGACCAAGTTTTTAAAGCACAATCCTAATAATCCGGATTGGGCGAATCGGGATCGCTTTATTTTATCGGCCGGACATGGGTCTATGTTGATTTATAGCCTATTACACTTAACGGGATATGAAGTTAGCCTCGACGATATAAAAAACTTCCGCCAGATGGGGAGTAACACTCCGGGCCATCCTGAATTTGGAATGACGCCGGGCGTTGAAATGACGACCGGTCCTTTAGGTCAGGGTTTTGCTACCGGAGTTGGGATGGCCATGGCAGAAGCTTTTCTTGCTTCGAAATTTAACACCGGCAATTTCAATTTGATCGACCATTATACCTATGCCATAGTTAGTGATGGGGATTTGATGGAAGGAATATCACATGAAGCGGCATCGTTAGCTGGTCATCTAAAGCTGAGCAAGCTTATCTATTTGTACGATTCTAACTCCATTTCTATTGATGGATCAACTGATCTAGCTTTTACCGAAGATGTTGCCAAGCGTTTTGATGCTTATGGATGGGATGTGCAGGAAATTGATGGTCATGATCATCAGCAGATAACAAATGCGATTGAGAAGGCTCAAAAATCGGAGCTTCCTTCAATCGTAATATGTAAAAGTCATATTGGATTTGGTAGCCCGAATAAACAAGACACCGCCGGTTCACACGGCTCTCCTCTTGGGGAAGATGAAATTAAAATCACCAAAGAAGCCTATGGTTGGGATCCTGAAAAGTCATTCTTCATCCCGGAAGAAGCACTAACCGAGTTCAGAAAGCAGGTAAGTTTAGGTGAACAACGTGAGAATGACTGGAATTCTTTATTTGAATCGTATGCTACAGAGCATAATGATGAAGCCCTTGAATTAGTGCGTTGGCTAAGCAGAGAACTGCCTGAAAATTTAGAAGAGATTCTCCCGGTATTCAAAGCAGATGCAAAAGGATTAGCAACAAGAGCATCCTCTGGAAAAGTATTGAATGCACTAAAAAATGCAGTACCAAATATGTTTGGAGGTTCAGCCGATCTGGAGGGGAGTGTAAAAACCAATTTAGCAGATGAAGGCGTATTCAGTGCCGAAAATTATAGTGGTCGAAATACGCATTATGGGGTTCGTGAGCATGCAATGGCTGCTGCTATGAACGGTATGGCGCTGCATGATGGAGTGATTCCATTTGGTGGAACTTTCTTTGTATTTACTGATTATTGCCGACCTGCCATTCGCTTAGCAGCACTGATGCAGGCTCCTTCCATTTTTGTAATGACACACGACAGTATTGGCCTTGGTGAAGACGGTCCAACGCACCAACCTGTTGAGCATTTAGCAAGTTTGCGTGCAATGCCAAATGTTTTGGTACTACGTCCCGGTGATGCCAACGAGGTTGCTTATGCTTGGAAAACAGCTCTTGAAAACCAATCTGGACCAACAATTTTGGTACTTACGCGACAAAATGTACCAACGTTTGCACGCACAGAAGAAAACGCTGCTTCTCATCTTCAAAATGGCGCTTACACACTAATCGATAGTGATAAGGAATATCCTGATGCAATATTAATCGGTACCGGTTCTGAACTTTATTTGGCGGTAGAAGCGCATCAGGAATTAAAAAAGAAAGGCATTGATGCTCGTGTTGTAAGTATGCCAAGTTGGGAGCTTTTTGCTGAACAGCCACTCGAATATCGTGAAAGTGTCTTACCTTCTGAAGTTACCCGTCGAGTTGCTGTTGAAGCCGGTTCTTCCTTTGGGTGGGAGCGTTACATCGGCACAGAAGGCAAAATGGTTGGCATTAATACCTTTGGGGAATCAGCGCCTTATCAAGAGCTTTATGAGCACTTTGGCATCACAGTAGAGAAAATTGTAGAAGCTGCACAGCGTTAACCTTTAGAGGTTTTTACGCTTGTAACCGCGTTAATCTGCTTCGCATTTGCTCTTTCCGGGCGATGAATACACGTGAAAGTAACATCATCGGCAGGGGGAACGGTACCGATAAAAGCTTCTAAAGAGGATTGAATTTTGTTGATAATGGTTTTCGAATGCAACGAACCATAAATCTCCATCAAACTTTCGATGCGTTCTTCGCCATATTCCTCGCCACGCTCATTACGGGATTCATTTAATCCATCGGTATAAAGTAATACAGAATCACCGGGCTTGAAGTGAAAACGTTTTACCTCAAGATGTTGGCTAAGCATGTTGGTGGATGTCATCCCCAACGCAAATCCATTAGCACGTAAATTAAAGGTAGTATCTCTTTCGCGACTGTAATAAATGGGGATATTGTGCCCGGCCCGAACATATTCGAACTCTTCTTTATCGTTAGGAAAATAGGCCACACAACCTGTTACAAAGGTTTTATCTTTTGAGTTACTCTTAACGAAATCGTTTAATTGTAAGAATAAATCTTTTGGGGATGGTTGTTCTTTATGCACTAACAAATTTACAAGAGCCTGCATCCGAACCATATACAATGCCGCTGAAAGTCCCTTTCCACTCACATCAGCAATAACAACATAGGTTCCTTTTTCGGTATCGATCACATCCAGATAATCGCCGCCAACTTCTTTCGCGGTATGAGCAAACGAGTACACCTCAAGATTGTCTTTGTTGAGTGAGGTTCCGGGTAACAAACTAAGCTGAATTTCACGAGCTAAATCGATTTCCTTTTGTACATCAGATTTTTCGAGAAGTTCTACCAAAAGTAGAAAAAACATAGAGATGAAACTGAAGGGAAGCAGTAATCCGCTGAAAAACACAAAATCGGTAGCTCCGAGAAAACTTAGCAGATAATGCCCAACAAAACTTACCGATCCCAATCCAAAAGCTAAACGTCGTGTTGGATTTAGGCGCTGTGTCAAGTCCGACATCAAACGCATAAATTTAACATGACCCGGTAATTGCGCTCCCTGTTGGCGCTCAATATCCTCAACTGCTTCTTTATAAAGCAGCTTCAATCGATCGGTATCGGCAGTAAGTTCTTTTGAAATACGATCGCGGCTCATGCCGGAAACATATTCCTGATAGAATTTTTTGGTGCCGTAACCCTTCTGTGCTTCGTTCTTTAAACTCAAAAGATAATATTCACTTTAGTTGCCGGGTCGTGTTCGTAATTAGTGGCAAAAAGTTTAGTTTCCACCGAATAATCCTCGGAAAATAAGAATTCATGTCAAAGAAACTGCTTTTTTTGTTAGATGGAATGGCGCTTGCTTACCGTGCGCATTTCGCTTTTATCAATGCCAACCTTAAAAACAGCAAAGGAATAGCTACAGGCCCCATTTTAGGCTTTGCGAATACGATAGAGAAAATGCTTGCTGAGGAGAAACCGACGCATATAGCGGTGGCTTGGGACACGCATGCACCAACGTTTCGGCACGAAGCTGATGAAGCCTACAAAGCACAACGTCCGCCACAGCCTGATGAACTCAGAGCCGGAATTCCGTTGATTAAGGAAATGCTTGACGCATGGGGAATACCGAATATTGAGCAAGATGGGTACGAGGCCGATGACATCATTGGTACGATTGCAACTCAGGCAAACGCTGAAGATGTAGATGTGATGCTGGTTACGCCCGACAAAGATTTTATGCAATTGGTGCACGATCATATCAGAATGATGAAGCCGAATAATAAAACCGGCGGCTTCGACATCATCGATCGGGAAGGAGTAATGGAATACTTTGGGGTTTATCCCGAAAAAGTGATCGATGTGCTCGCCATACTCGGTGATACTGCGGATAACATTCCCGGTGTGCCCGGGATTGGGAAAAAAGGAGCACCAAAACTAATCGATAAGTTTGGGTCGTTGGAGGAATGTATCGCTAAAGCAGATACCATTTCGGCAAAACGACAGCGTGAAGGGTTGCAGGAATATGCCGAACAAGCCATGCATGCGAAGTTTATGGTAACCATCAAAACGGATGTGCCAAATACTACAGAGTGGGAGAATCTGGAATGGAATTTTGAGGATAAAAAACCATTGGGCCTGTTTTTTAAGAAAATGGAATTCCGAACACTCACTCGAAAATATCTCGAAGAAGATGGTCCGGTGGCTGAAAATAGTGGCGATCAGGTTGATTTATTTGGCTCGGTGGCGGAATCGGAAGACTTATCCCAACTAGATACCGAAAAAGTAGACTACGAGCTAGTTCGAAGTGTGGACAGAGTGAAGGAATTGGTTGAAGACTATTTGAAGTCGGACGTACTTTGTTTTGATACCGAAACCGATGCACCTAATCCTATTTCTGCAGGATTGGTGGGTTTTTCATTTGCAGTTGAAGCAGGAAGAGCAAGTTATATTCCCGTAAATATTGAAGGTGGGCTGGATGAAGCCGAGGTTATACAGACTTTAAAGCCGTTGTTCGAAAATAAAGAGTCAGTAAAAATTGCTCATAACTTCAAGTTCGATTATACCATGTTGATGCGCCATGGAATCGAGATTAAAGGCGATCCTTTTGATACGATGGTAGCAGCTTATTTGGTGGATGCGAATCAAAAGATCAAAATGGATGAGCTGGCCAAAAAGTACCTCGGCTATGAACCGGTTCCCATTACTGATTTGATTGGCAAAGGGAAGGGACAGAAATCAATGGCAGACTTATCACCAGAAGAAGTTTATGCATATGCTTGCGAAGATGCCGATATCACCCTGCAATTGTATCACATATTAAAGGAGCAGCTAGAAAAAGATGAGTTGATGGAAATTGCCAATACCTGCGATTTTCCACTCATTTCCGTTCTAGGTGACATCGAATATCAAGGAGTTCGATTGGATTCTGAGATGCTGGAAGGATTTTCGAAAGAGTTGGAATCTGATCTGAAAGAGCTTCAGGAACAGATTTATGAAAAAGCAGGGGAAGAATTTAATATTAACTCCCCGGCGCAGTTAGGTGTGATTCTATTCGAGAAGATGGAATTGCCGGCTGGTAAGAAAACCAAAACAGGAAAGTATTCTACCAATGAAGCAGAGTTGAGCAGATTAGCGGTGAAGTACGAACTTCCTCAATTGATATTAGATTACCGACAGCTTGCCAAACTCAAATCCACATACATCGATGCTTTGCCATCTATGGTGAACGAAGAAACAGGACGAATTCACACCGATTTTAACCAAAGTGTAGCCGCAACAGGACGATTGGCTTCCTCTAATCCCAACCTACAGAATATACCCATTCGAACTAAAAGAGGTCGAGAAACCCGAAAAGCATTTATCGCTGAGGATGGATTTAAGGTGATGTCAGCGGATTATTCGCAAGTAGAATTACGAGTAATTGCACACATCGCAAAAGATGAGGCGATGATTGAAGCCTTTAAAAATGGAGAAGATATTCACGCCAGAACTGCAAAAGAGATATTTCACTTAGAATCGTTGGATGACGTGACGCCTGACCATCGACGTAAAGCAAAAGAAGTGAATTTTGGAATTCCATACGGATTGAGTGCTTATGGCTTAACTCAAAATCTGGGCATCGAAAACAGCGAAGGCAAGCAGATGATCGAAGAGTATTTTGGGCGATTTCCAAACATTCAAACTTATATCACTGAAACTCAAGCTTTTGCTAAAGAACACGGTTTTGTTAAAACGTTGTTAGGTCGCCGGAGATATATCCCGGATATCACATCAAGTAACTGGAGTAGACGAGGATTTGCCGAACGCGTGGCTATTAATATGCCCATTCAAGGAACAGCCGCAGATATTATCAAGCTTGCGATGATTCACATTCACGATTGGTTGAAATCGAATGACAAGAAGAGCAGAATGTTACTGCAAGTACATGATGAATTGATTTTTGAAATCCACGAAAGTGAGATGGATACTGTACCCGAAAAGATTGTAGAACTTATGGAGCATGCTTTCCCGATGGACGTACCGCTTAAAGTGGAATCAGGAATTGGAGATAACTGGCTGGAGGCGCATTGATGAAGAAGAATTGAGGAGGGAGAATTTAGAATTTAGAAGCTTTTTGGTTTAGTTATCAGCACTGCAATTGATCACCAATTCTATATTCTAAATTCTAAATTCTTAGGTATTAGTCCTCAGGTTCGGTAGTAAATGGTGGTGGATTATCACGCAATTGTTCGTCTGTAAGGGTATGCATGTTAAACACTTGCCATTCGTTTTTTATGAATCGAAATCGACCTATGCCAATGTCGCCGTTTGTTTTCCATTGATCCCATTCCGAATCTACGCGCTGCCAGTAATCTGCTCCTGCACTAAATAAAAGTCGTGCTTCGGCTCGATCGTCCGGTTTGGATGAATCAGCCAGGATCAATCTAGATTCCATCGCCGACCAAACTCCAGCAATATCATCGGGATCAATTTCTATCCGGTTTCCGGCGGTCCAAAAGTGAAAATTATAGCCGGGCTGTAAAGAGGCAGAAATTCCTCCGCCATTACTTTCACTGCGAATATCAGCAGGAATATTTACATCATTCTGAAAATCTTCAGCATAGTTTGCGCCTACGATATCGGAGCTTTTGATCCACAACTTCCATGTATTGGTTGATTTACTGAGATACCATGTTTGCATATTTCGAATCTGAAATCTAGTATTTTCAGCACTATACGTTTCACCTTCCACTGCATAAACTTGTCCCCACGGAATCATGGCATTCCAATCTCCGGGTGGTTGATTTCCATAACTGAGCCTTGGTGCTAATCGCCAATCCATGGTAGTTGGTACACCGCTGGGAATGGCTTCGTGTGGTTGATGCATATCATCCCAGATAATTTCAAGGCTATTGAAAGTTATTTCTGATTGCGCATCTACCGATGAATCGGAGCAAGCACTAACACAAATGAGAAAGAGTACAAATAATAAAGTCTTGTTCATGTGAAGGATCAAAGAAATTGTTTTTCTATATGATAGCTAACGATATGAATTTTAAGTGAAGGGAATGTAAAAAAAGACGATAAGGTTTTGTAACCATGACTATCAATCAAGACTACGACGCAATTATTATTGGCTCAGGAATGGGCGGAATGAGTGCTGCTGCGCTCCTTGCTAACGACGGTTATAAAGTGCTGATTTTAGAGGCCGCACTTCATCCCGGTGGGTGTTCATCATCATACTTGCGAAAGGGATATGTATTTGAAAGCGGGGCTACCACACTTATCGGTTTTGATGAACATCAGCCTATGCGTTATCTCGAGGAAAAAACAGGAATACAAATACCAAGAGTTGAACTGAATCCATCCATGAATGTGTGGTTGGATGGAGAAAAAATTACACGCTTTAAAGATCGATTTGAATGGATTGAGGAAGCAGTTAGAGTGTTTGGAAATCGAAAAGGTCAGCGCAAATTCTGGAAATTAGCTTTTGAAATTGCTGATGTAGTTTGGAAGGTGAGTTTGAAAAATCCGTTTTTCCCGCCACGTAAAATTTCTGAATGGGCAAGGCTTTTCACGGTCAATTCCCCAAAAGATGTTTGGGTGCTTCCCTATGCCTTAAAAACAGTGCACCAAGTAGCTGAGCAATGTGGAATTGCTACGCCCAAATTTCTTCGTTTTCTGGACGAGCAACTGATGATTACCGCGCAAAATAAAAGCGGTGATGTTCCTTTTCTATTCGGAGCGGCCGGCATCACTTATACCAATTATTCGAATTATTATGTGCCGGGCGGACTTCTTCAAATGATTTACACAATACGCGACTTTGTAGAAGCTAGGGGTGGAAAACTGGCCACTAAAGAAGCTGCAACATCCATCAAAAGAGAAGGCAGCGAATTTCTGATTTCTACCAAAAAGAGTAGAACCTACAAAGCGCCGATTGTTGTATCTAATGTGCCTATATGGAATATGGCAGAATTAGTTGAACCGTCGATGAAAGCCCATTTTGAAAAAGAAAGCTCAGAGTTTGAAAAATCCTGGGGAGCCTTAACGATGGGAATTGCAACCTCCGATACCTATCCCGATGATCTGGGGATTCATCATCAAATTCATTTAGATGGGGAAACGGTTCCTTCCACAAATTCGGAATCAATATTTATTTCGATGAGCAAAAAAGGAGATACCGAGCGTGCTCCTGAAGGTGAGCGAACGCTGAATATATCATGCCACGCATCCCCGGAACATTGGTTTGATATGAATGGTAGCTACGATCAGAATAAAGAAGAAGCGAAAACATTCATCATCGAAACATTGAAAAAAAAATTACCGGGATTTAGTCAGGCGGAGATCAAACTCGCTGATCTTGCTACTCCAGTAACTTGGCAGAATTGGGTATACCGCAAAAAAGGCAGGGTAGGAGGAATTCCCCAAAGTATGGCACGTAGCTTGCTCAAGTGGACACCATCAGAAACGCCATTTAACGGTTTATATCTGGTTGGCGATACTACTTATCCGGGGCAAGGAATTCCCGGCGTAACTTTAGGTGGTATAAACGTATATTCACGCATTGTAAAAAATCACGCAAAACCTGTTTCAGTTTGAATCAATTTCAGCCCAATACTTCTTTTTCACTTTTCCCGCAAGGCGTTAAAAATTTATTATTTGCGAATGGTATCATATTCCTGCTTACTAAAAGTATGTTTACCGGAGGTTGGACAGCGCTAGGGGCAACTTTTGCACCATACCTCGCACTTTGGCCTATTGGTAGTGGCTTATTCTACCCATGGCAGTTAGTTAGCTACATGTTTTTGCACGCCGATTTGAGCCACATCTTTTTCAATTTATTCGCACTTTGGATTTTCGGTCAAGCCATTGAGAATTTGTGGGGAACCAAACGATTTTATCTGTACTATTTTCTGACAGGAATTGGTGCTGCACTAATCCATATGTTTATTGGAGGCGCGGAGAGTTATACGATTGGAGCTTCAGGAGCAGTTTTTGGTTTACTTTTAGCTTTTGGGATGATGTTTCCGAACCAATACATTTTTCTATTATTTCCTCCTATCCCAATTAAGGCGAAATATTTTGTAGCTATTTATGGAATTGTTGAGCTGTTTTCAGGCTTATCCCGTCCTGATAGCGGAATCGCACACTTTGCTCACTTAGGTGGATTGGTTGTCGGTTTTATACTAATTAAATTATGGAAGATTAAACGACCTGAGATGTATGCTTAGGAACATGAACGATTTGTATGATGAGGAATAATATGGCCTACGATTCATTCGGAAATACGGCAAAGAGAGGATTTATGGGGCTCCCTGTAGCCATTAGAACCATTATTGCAATTAATGCAATCATGTTTTTGGTTCAAATTATTTTTGCGAGCCTAACGGGTACAAGCCTTACCATTTATTTGAGTTTTATACCTGATTTGTGGACCGCCATTACTCAACCATGGCGCATTGTTACTTATATGTTCCTGCATTCGTTGTCGAATCCATTTCATTTCATATTTAATATGCTGTGGTTGTGGTGGATGGGGCGCCCCGTAGAAGAGCGAATCGGACCTAGAAGCTTTTTAACCGTTTATTTTGGAGCCGGGTTTGCGGGTGCTTTTATCGATATCATTGTGAGCATTGCGGGAAATCCTGTACCTGTTATAGGTGCTTCGGGAGCAGTTTATGGGATTATGGTTGCGTTTGCAATGCTTTTCCCTCGAACGCCAATCATGTTGATTTTCCTACCGCCTATTGAAGCACGTTACGTTGTTAGTGGATTAATTGCTCTGGATGTACTCTTCTTGAATAGCGGAGATAATGTGGCGCGATTTGTGCATTTAGGAGGTGCACTTGGCGGTTACATGCTGATGAGAGCACATGCCAATGGAACCGATCTGAGTTTGATACCACGGTATTTCGAATATCTATACATGAAATTTAAGCCAAAGAATACTAGCTCTTCCTCATCTTCAACTTCCAAAAAACCGAAGAATAAAAAAATGAGCATTGTAAGTGACGCAGAGATCATTGAAGAAGTAGAACAGAGCGAATTAGACGAGATTTTGGAAAAGATTTCGAAAAGTGGATACGATTCTCTATCGAAAGAAGAGAAAAGAAAATTATTTGAGCTAAGTAAAAAGAATTAAGGGCATTATGTCGGTTATCAAAAGAAAAGAAACCATTCAGGTAATGGTTGGTGATGTTGCAGTAGGTGGAGGAGCGCCTATTGTTGTGCAATCAATGACAAACACAGACACTGCAGATATTGATGAAACGGTTGATCAGATTGATCATCTGAATAAGGCGGGATCAGAATTGGTACGCATCACCGTAAACAACGATGCGGCAGCTAAGGCGGTGCCTTACATCAAAGAGAAGTTGATTAACCGTGGAGTTACAGTGCCAATAATCGGCGATTTCCATTACAATGGTCACGTTTTGCTAACCAAGTACCCCGACATGGCCGAATCGCTCGCAAATTTCAGAATTAACCCGGGGAATACTGGCACAAAAACGAGAGATAAGAATTTTACCACCATTGTAGAGCAAGCCATTCATTATGATAAATCGGTGCGTATTGGTGTGAACTGGGGCTCGCTGGATCAACAGTTGCTAGCTGAGAAAATGGATGTTAATAACACACTTTCTGAGCCTAAATCAGCAAAAGAAGTGATGTTTGATACGATGATAGAAAGTGCTGTTCGGTCAACCGAGCTCGCTAAAGATGTTGGGTTAGGTGCGAATAAAATCATTGTAAGTTGCAAAATGTCGCACGTTCAGGATGTAATTGAAGTGTACACTCGTTTATCAGAAGTGATGAATCAGCCACTTCATGTTGGTTTAACCGAAGCCGGAATGGGCATGAAAGGGATGGTTGCTAGTTCGGCTGCTTTGTCGGTTATTTTGCAACGAGGTATTGGTGACACCATCCGAGTTTCATTGACTCCACAACCCGGCGCCGATCGTGCACTAGAAGTTGAAGTTGCTCAGCAGATTCTGCAATCGCTAAACATCCGCAGTTTTATCCCTCAAGTAACTGCTTGTCCGGGTTGCGGAAGAACCAAGAGCACGTATTTCCAGGAATTAGCGGAAGAAATACAGGAATACATTAAAGAATCGATGCCGGTTTGGAGTAAAACATACCCCGGTGTTGAAGAAATGGATGTAGCTGTAATGGGTTGTATCGTAAACGGTCCCGGTGAGTCTAAAGCGGCAAATATTGGTATTTCTTTGCCGGGTACATTTGAAGAACCTAAGGCCCCGGTGTACATAGATGGAGAGCATGCCAAAACGTTAAGAGGGGATAACATCGGAAAAGAGTTCAAGCAAATCTTAAACGAGTACATCGCAAAAAATTATAGTAACAACTAGCAGTACTTCTCGCACAGAATGTAAGATGTTTACCAAAGATGTAACCGTTTACATTTAGTAAATCTTCTCTTTACACAATCTTCACAAAGAGCCTTCATTTAAGTTAAATAAGGTTTAATGTGATATAAGATGTTGTTAAATATTTGATAACGCACCAAGTTAATTTATTTATTTAATTTGTGATTGGTAATCTATTCCGCGTGTTAGATTAAAAAATCATAAAATTTGCTTGAAAAAATGTAAGCGCTTTCAATATTTTAATTGAGTATCAATTTTAAATGTTGGAGTCGGTACAGTGCTACACTATGGTCGCATAGTTTTACTTTCCTTTCTACTTCTCGGATGTTCTCTTTCTGAAAATAATCCCGTTGATGAAAACGTACTGGCTCGAATTGAAGATCATAAGGTTACTGAAACGCAGTTTGTAAATGCATTCAAGCGCAACTTTTATAAAGTGGGGCAAACCCTTCAGCCATCGCTAGACAACAAAGTTTCGGTTTTAAAGGAAGAGTTTGAAACTTATGTGTTAGCTGTTCACTCCGAAGATTTGGGAATCGCTAACGATGAGCGTTCAGACCTGGAATATGGTTTGCTGCAACGTAAAGTGTACGCCGAGGAATATTTGCTACGCGAAGTTTTAAGTAAAAAAAATGTAACCGAAGCAGACTTAAGAGAGTTATTCCTTCGCTTCAACTCAAGGGTTCGAGCTTCCCACCTTTATGCCAAAACCAAAGAAGAAGCTGATAGGTTGTATGAAAGGTTGTTAGCGGGTGAAAGTTTTGAAGCGTTGGCTGAAGAGGTTTTTACAAATCCATACTTGGCGAATAATGGCGGTGATATTGGTGAGTTTACAGTAGATGAAATGGATATCGCGTTCGAAAATGCTGCTTTTGCACTGAATGTTGGGGATGTCTCCGCTCCGGTAAAAACCCGACAAGGTTACAGCATCATCAAGCTAACCGATCGGTACAGCACTCCAATTCTCACCGAGTTTCAATACCAATCGCAGAAAAATAATTTGATGAGTTTGGCAGCTCAGCGAAAGGAAGAGATCGAAACACGAGCATTCATCAGTTCTACAATAGATCGTTTAAATATCGATGACGAATTACTTGAAGAATTGTGGGTGGAGATAAACAATGATCAAGCCAACTCAATTGCACATAACTTCGAAGATCAAACTTTGAATTTCGAATTATCGAATTACAGCAACCAGCCAATTTCCAGCGTAGAGGGTTTTAGTTTTACCGTAGAGAATCTTAAGCAAGAAGGATTTTATACAGATCCTACGAACCTCGCTAACATCAATGATTTTGATAACTTCAAAGACTTTGTGCACGGTATAATATTTAGAACCTACATTGTTGATCGATTTAGAGAAACTGAACATATCAATGATCCGCTGGTTCGCTCCTCCATCGAACAATCGTTTAATGTATACCTAAGCAACCGTGTAAGAACTCACATTTTTGATTCAATCACTTTTACTGAAGATGAGTTACGAGAAGAGTTCGAGAATAATCGTGAGATGTACGATTTCCCTTTAATGGTAAATACCGGAAGAATTGTAGTCGCAACAGAAGAGGAAGCTCTAAAACTTAAAAAAGAGTTGGAAGCCGGTGCAGATTGGGAACAAGCGGTAATCAATCACACATTGATAAACCAAGACTTAATGGTGAATGGTGAAATGGGGTTACAGCCTATTCAAAATTACGGCTCGTATGCATTCGATATCAAAGATCTTTCAGTAAACGAAATTACTGAACCATTAGCATTCGAGTATGGGCAGTTTGTGCTTTTCAAAGTGTTAGAGATAGAAGAACCAAGGCCATCGACATTCGAAGAATCCAAGGGATTGGTTGAGCGAGTTCTGAAAAATCAACAAATAGAAGAACGTCTAAAAGCTACGATCTCAGAAACCATGGACAAACACGATGCTGTACTTAATATCGAGAAATTGAAATCAATAAGAATTGAATTATAGGTGAACTAATAATGATAAAGCTTAGATACTTTATTTTACTCGGTTTATTTGGGTTACTTGCCGTTTCGGCAAATGCTCAATCGGGTAAAATTCAAGGTAAAGTAACAGAAGTGGGTACAGGAGAGCCGTTAACAGGTGCCACTGTAGCTATTCAGGGTACAACAAGAGGTGTGCTGGTAGACATTGATGGTAATTATGTAATTCTGAATGTGCCGCCGGGTACGTATACATTGGAAGCGCGTTTTATCGGATTTGCAGCCCAAGTAATCGAAAACGTAGTTGTTCGTACCGATTTAACCACCGAAATAGACTTTGAGCTTCGCGAGGAAGTTTTTGAAGGTGAGGAAATTGTGGTACAGGCAGAACGTCCGGTTATTATTAAGGATTTAACAGCGTCAGAATCGAGAGTAAGTAGTGAAGAAATTGCTTCTTTACCGGTGCAGGAAGTTACCGATGTAATTCAACTGCAAGCGGGTGTTAATATTAGTAATAATGGTGCAATTCACATTCGTGGGGGTAGAGCTTCCGAAGTTTCTTACGTTGTAGATGGTATTCGTACTACCGATGATTACGATCGTAGCCAGGGTTTACGAATTGAAAATGAAAGTATTCAAGAGCTTCAGGTAATTTCGGGTACATTTAATGCCGAACACGGTCAGGCTATGTCAGGTATTGTAAACGTAGTTACCAAAGCCGGGAATAACGATTATGAGGCTGATTTCAGAGTGTGGGGTGGAACATATCTTGTTTCACGGCCGGAATTGTATGATGGCATTGGCTACATAAGTAATGACGGAGTAGGTGATATCGACCCAACTCGCATGTATAACTTCAGTGGATCTTTATCAGGTCCGATTTTAAGAGATAAGCTTACGTTTTTTGTAACCGGTAGATACTTTGAAAATAAAGGATGGTTAACAGGTAGAAATGCTTTTAATGCACAGGGTCCCTTCTCAGAGACTATTAATATTAGTCAATTAGATTCATACAGAACTCCGTATGGCGAGACTTTTGATCCTAGCTTGCCATGGTTTTCGGTAGATACATTAGGTACACAAAATGTGGAAGTTCGTGATAACGGTAAACGCGACAGTTCGCTAGTTAACATGAACCGTTTTGCTTCCTACAGTTTTCAGGGAAATTTGCAGTATAGAGTATCCAATAGTCTGAAATTCAATCTTGTTAGTTCTTATGGAAATGAAGAGGGCAGAGGCTATAACCACAGTCGTAAACTTGTACCGGAAGGGGTAAATAGCTTTTATCGCGAGAACTTTTCTGTAAATCTTAAAACTACGATTACGCCTTCTGCTAAAACTTTCGTAACCATAAATACTGCAACTACTTACAATGGTTTTGAGAGTTATTTGTATGAAAATCTGTACGATCCAAGATATTTTAATTACGATCAGATTTCAGATATTGAAACCGTATTTGGGGGCATCACTCCGGGACAACCCTTCCAGTTTGATGTACTTGGAACCGATAATTCAATTTTTGAGCGTTCAACACGTAGTTTTATCGCAAAAGCTGAGGTTTCAAGTCAGGTTAATGACCGCCATTTCGTAAAAGCCGGTATCAACTTCCAAGGCGATATTGTAAACTTCGAAAGCATCAACTTACAGCCATTAGGTAATGATGGTGTATCGCTACCTGATGGAGTACCCGATGATGTGCTTCCTTTTGTACAGCTTGGTTTACCATCCCTTGAAACAACCAACTACAACAGATTCGAAAGAAAACCATATAACTTTAGCAGTTACATTCAGGATAAAATCGAATATGATGATTTTATTGTAAACGTTGGTTTACGATTCGATTTCTTCCAGCCTAATGCGCAAATACCAGCAGATCCGCGCGATCCCGACATCACAAATCCAATTCTTCAATCGAATATTGATCTAACCAGAGAAGAGCGCGAAGAAATTTGGTGGGAAGATGTAGATCCAAAATTTCAATTGAGTCCAAGAGTTGGTATCTCATATCAAGTGTCTGATAAAGGTTTATTGTACTTTTCTTATGGATATTTCTTCCAGATGCCATCCTACGAATTCCTTTTCACAAACAGCCAGGTTTTATTACCTGAGAGTTCTGGAGTATTCGGAATTTTTGGAAATCCTGATTTAAAACCAGAGAGATCTACACAATACGAACTGGGGTCGAAATTTGAGATTATTGAAGGTACAGGTTTAGAAGTGACAGGTTTTTATAAAGATACACGTGATTACGTTTCTTCAGGTTTGGTTCAACCAACGTACTTAGGGAACGTTCGATATGCACGCTGGATCAACCGTGATTACTCTATTTCTAAAGGGCTAACTGTTGCATTAAACCAATATGTAAGCCAACGCATTAATTTTGGGCTCGATTATACCTTCAATACCGTAGAAGGAAGTAACTCAGATCCCGCGGCCGAGTTTAACCAAGCCGTTTCTTCAGGTGATCTATCAGGAGAATCTTTAACAAAACTCATCCAGCCATTAGACTGGGACAGAACGCATATCATTAACGGTACTATGTTCTATGCAGGTAAAAATCATGGCGCCAACGTTGCTGCACGGTTTTTGACCGGTACACCATACACGCCATCATCGCCTATTGAGCAGCGTACTGGTCCGGTTGCTTCTGTGCGAGACTTACGTAACACTGCACGTTATCCTGTTCGATTTACCATCGATATAAACACCTTCTATAATGTGGATATCGCTGGGCAGGATATGCGAATTTTCCTCAACATTTTTAACATCTTAGATAGCCAAGTTGTAAACAGTATTTATTCAGATTCAGGCTCTCCTGATTTCCCTCTGATCATGCCGATTACATTCGATAATACGTATTTCCAAGATCCTTCAAGATTTGGTGAACCACGACGAATTCAACTGGGTATTCAACTTTCATTTTGATTTTTTCGAGTATAAAAATGATTAAAAAAACACTAATTACAGCATTTATTTTCTTCTTTCCGGCGCTGCTTTTCGCTCAATCGAGCACATATGAGCCCAGTGAAGAGCGAGCTTCCTTCCAGCAAAGAAAAAAATCTATTATGGATGGTAACCGGCTTCGGGCAACGTACCAAAATAGTGGTCACGCCGGGAGATATGACGGGCAAAACACGGATGAAATTTTATTCGAATTCCCAATAAACACCGACAGAACATATATTTATTTTGTGTCGGCTGTAATGGGAGCGGAGGTAAATAATCAGCATCCTAATGCTTCGGAACCAACGTTCCCGATTATCAACGTTGCGGAAGGTAGAACTTCAAGTGAAGGCGATTCGTGGACAATGAACCCAATTGAAGGCTATGCACGCCCTGTTGAAGACACGGGCGAAATGGCACGAAGCGACCGAGGCCCCGGATCTATTTTAGGTAATACCTGGCCGGATGTATGGCCTGATAAACTGGAAAACGGTGGCGATGGTTGGGCCGGATCATGGAACGGATACTTCGGTCGTGATCAATTTAGTGCCGATCTGGAGTTTTATTACAAAGCCGGAGATGACTTATACAAACGTTTTCTTGAAGGAACATCACGAAATCAACAATTCCAGCCTGATTCAACCGATCCTACTCGCGGTGGTTTAGGAATTTTATTAGATACTAGAATTCTTGCTTGGTCGCAAACTCTCATCAATTCGACCCACTTTAATATTTTCGAAATTACTAACGATGGATCGCACGATTACCGCAAAGTCGCCTTTGGTTTATGGATTGCGGATTTGATTGTGGGGCAGGCTGATACGCCCGAGTTTGATGACCTTAGATCGATTGCATTCGTTGCTACTTCACAACGAACACCGGCACCGGAGCAGTTTGACGGACCAATTGGAGAAATGGGTGTGAAATTCCTTGAAACACCCGGTAACTCCATCGATGGTATTGATAACGACGGGGACAGCTATTTCTTTGATATGCAAAACTCGTTCTACGATTCTGATAATGCCGATATTTATCAGCCATTAACAAGTGCAGATGGTTTTTACACCCGCGATTCTCTCGTTAATGCAGTAATCCCAACATTTAGCATCACCTCATTTAGCGAAACTACAATTTGTCCGGGTGATAAAATTGTGCTTATCACCGACGAAGGAGATCGAATTATCTCTACTTATCCTGCGGATGGTGAATCAGTATATTCTCGCGGACAAACCATCACCTCTGATGGAAGTTGTTTAACGGTTACGGAAGATTTCTTCCCTGATGTGTTAGCCGAAGATCCTTTATCTACCATTCACGTAGATCAGATTGATAATGATTTAGATGGTTTGATTGACGAAAACCGACCTAATCACTTAAATAAAGCTACGTTCATTAATAATGCTGAGCAGATTGTAGCTGTACGACATATTAATTACATGAACTTTAATGTGGGTGATACTCTGCAACGTGGCTTAATTGTGCCGAATAGAGTGATTCGAGAGCGAATGGCTTCTGATGCTTCATTCAATACGTTGGTAACCGAATATCAGGATATGTTGCGAACGATCTACGGAGCTACACGTTCTGAAGAGTTTTATAGTACCTACTACATCAATCAATTTACTGCGGCGCCAATGATAGATGAAGCTCGTGATGATCTTTTCGATAACGATCAGGATTGGTTTACCGCTCAGGATGATGTTGGGATCGAAGGAGATGGTGATGAACCAAGTGCTGGGCAAAACGACGGGTTTCCAACCTCGGGTGGAACTACTTCGTTTCCGGGAGAGCCAAACATCGATAAAACCGATGTTGCAGAGAGTGACCAACTTGGGGTTTCTCGAGCTAGAATTTTTGCAGCCGGATCATTCCCAATTGCTCAGGACGCCACTGTGTGGAGAAACTTTTTGCTTCCGGGTGATTTCGAACGAACAGGCGAAGCCGGCCGTGATGATGATATCTTTGTTTCGTCTTCACTCTTCCCATTAGCGAAAGGGCAAACCGAACGTTTTGCAGTAGCTATAACCGGTGTGCAAACCAAAAGCCAGAATGCACAAGACGATCGTAATCTAACAAACGATAATCTCGATCAGGCATTTACAGCTTATGATAATGATTATCAGTTTGCTGTTTCACCACAACCACCGATAGTTACGGCCGTTGCAAGCGATGGAAAAGTAACACTGTATTGGGATGATAGTGCAGAAAGCTCGTTCGACCGATATTTACAGCGAATTACCGGTAATGGCTTCGATTTTGAGGGATACAAAATCTATCGTGCAACCGATGAATCCTTCGAAGAAGTGCTAAATATCACCGATGGTAGAGGAAATCCGCAGTTTAGAACTCCTCTCGAAACCTTTGATGTGATGAACGGAATTAAGGATTACCATCCAACAGCGGTTAATGGAGTTCAGTATTATTTAGGTAACGATTCCGGTTTACAGTACACCTTCGAAGATACCACCGTAACAAATGGCCGACGCTATTTTTACGCCGTTACCTCGTTCGACTTTGGTGCCGAAGTTGCAGGAATTGCTCCATCCGAATCCAGAATTCAGATTAGTAGAAATCCGGATGGTTCTTTTGTGCTTGGGCCAAATGTTGTGCAAGTACGTCCTGCTGCAGAGCAAGCCGGATATGTTTCGCCAAAAAATCCAATGGCAACCATCACCAGTGGATCGCCGGGTGGAAGAGTTGAAGTTGAAATGGTTGATCCGGTAGAACTACGGGCTGACAATGTTTACAGTGTAACTTTTAAGGATACATTGATTGCAGGGCAACCCGGAAAACCGGATACGGTTAAAACCAAAAGCTTTACACTTCGCAATGTTACGGATGGAGGTAACGATACCTTAATCGTAGATTCTGAGAAGTTTAATGGCGAAGAGCTTCCCGTTTTTGAAGGTTTTAAAGTGAGAGTTATTAACGAAACCGAGCGTGGAGTAAATCAAGAGTTAACGGGATGGAATACCAATCGAGATGTTACCCTCAATAACTTTCAGTTTACCGTTGCAAATACTCGACAGAATATTGCCGATTACATGGTAGTATTTGATGATTTGGGCTTTGGGCAATCCAGCGATATTACTATCGAACGCGCCCCCGGTAGATTTCAAAGTTATCCATCGGTGCCAACCAACTTTAAGGTATTTAATAGAGCTACCGGCGAAGAAATTAAGTTCGCCTACCAATCGGTAACTCGTACACCGTCAACGAATTGTCAGTTTGAGCCTGCAGTTGGTGAAGTAGGAGAGTTTTCAGCTTATCGACAAACTGGTCCTGGTTTATTCCTGCCTTGTAGCGGCGCACTTTCTGATAATATGTACTTTATCGAAGATTTCCGTGGCGAGGAAGATGTAGCCACCTATCGAATTCGAATGGAAGTAATTACTGAAGAAGTTGATGACGAAACAGTAACAATCAGTGAAAATCCAGCCGCTGGCGATACCATCTATGTTACCTTGAACAAACCGTTCATCGAAGGCGATGAATTCCGATTCAGAATTCAAGATGTAAACCAGCCTATGATAGATAATGAGCTGGCAAAAGAAGAATTGGAAGACATTAAAGTAGTTCCGAATCCTTACATCGTTTCCAACCCATACGAGATTAGTGCTACCAGCACGAACAGGCAGCAACGTAGAGAATTACACTTTACACATCTGCCCGTGCCTTCAACGCTTCGCATATTTACCGTCTCTGGCTTCTTAGTAGAAGAAATTGAAATCACCGACAACAATGTACGTCGTGTTGGTGGCAATTTTGGTGGGACCTACGTGTGGGATATGTTAACCAAAGACAATCTGGAAATATCGTATGGGGTCTATCTGTATCACGTAGATGCTCCGAATATTGGTGAAAAAACAGGCAAATTTGCAGTCATTAAATAAGTAGTCATGAAATTTCAATTAACAATATTGTCCATTATTGTAGCATTTGCCTTCACCAATGTAGAAGTGGCAAAAGCTCAATCAGTAAGTAAAACAGGAACCACCGCCGGAGCTTTTCTTCAGATTCCGGTGGGTGCGCAGGCATCGGGCATGGGCGGGGCTGTAGCTGCTCATGTTAACGATGCATCTGCCATGTTCTGGAATCCGGCCGGTTTGGCGGATATAGAATCAAACGAGTTAATGGTAGAATATGCAGACTGGTTTGTGAATATTAATCACAATTATTTTGGTATTGCGATACCTACAAAAAAAGGAGTAGCAGGCGTAAATGTGGTGGCATTAACCATGGGAGAATTCGAAGAAACAACCTACGATAACCCCGAAGGTACAGGTAGAACATTCAGTGCTTATATGTTATCAGGCGGTGTTTCTTACGCTCAATACCTATTTGAAGGATTTAGAATGGGCGGAAATATTAAGTTCGTGCACGAAAAAATAGCCGAAACATCTGCCACTGCTTTTGCTTTTGATGTAGGCACCATGTACAAGCTACCATTTAACGACATTCGATTTGGTGTAGCAATTACCAACGTTGGAACACAAGCTCAACTTGATGGAGATGGCTTAATAACTCCGGTTGATGTTGCCGACGAAATTGATGGCAATTATATTGCTGATTCTAAACTCGCAACCGATGCTTTCAATCTGCCCATCAACCTTAAAGTTGGTTTTGCCGGCGAAGTAATCGACAACGATCAATTGCGGGCAACGCTGAGTATCGATGGAAACAGTCCTTCTGATAACGTGCAAAGTGTAAGTATTGGAACTGAAATTGCGTTTTTAGACGATTTATTTTTGATCCGTGCAGGCCTGCCTTACCTGGGTATGGAAGACCGGGTGCAAAAGTATAATTTTGGAGTGGGTATTAACCGCGGCTTCAACAGAAATAATTTGAAAATGCGATTCGGATATTCTCTGGAATCGTACAAATATTTAAACTCTGTGAATAGAATCAGTTTGCAGATTTTATTTTAACCTAAACACTAACCCATAACTAAAAAGGGGTTCTAACATGAACAAAGCTACAAAGCTGTTAATGTCGATTTCTGTATTCAGCATGCTGTTTGCAGTTAGCGCATTAGCTCAGGATCCAACAGATGCTCCTCCTGCTCCAACGCAAGACGAAGCAAATGTTATTTCGTTATTCAGTGATGCATACACTGATGTAACGGTTGACACATGGAGAACAAGTTGGTCAGCGGCAACCTTTAAAGACACAACCATTGCAGGTAATGCGGTAAAACGCTACACCTCTCTTGATTTTGTCGGTATAGAAACCGTTGCTAATCAGATTGATATAAGCGGAATGACACACGTCAATTTCGATTTATGGACACCAAACGCTACTACTTTCAGAATCAAAATTGTTGATTTTGGTGCAGATGCAGCATTTGGTGGAGGTGACGACGTAGAGCACGAAGTTGCTTTTGAAAGCGTTGCACAAGGCGAGTGGACTACATACAGCATTTCGCTAGCCAGCATGACCGGTTTAACCACGCAAGGCAATATTTCACAGATTATTTTCAGTGGATTGCCAACGGGTGGCGTAACTGCATTTATCGATAATTTATTCTTCTCGGATGAAGGTGTTATCAATATGGTAGATGCTCGCGCTTTAGATCTGGGAACCGAAGTAACTGTTGAAGGGGTATTAACCACTCCGGATTTCAACTTCTTTAATAATCAGTTCTTTATGCAAGATGCTACTGCCGGTATTTCTGTTTACATCGATGGTGATGACGCGGTAGGTACCAACAGCGATGGAAATTCTCCATTTGCAGCAGGTGATATTGTACGAGTAACCGGTACATTAATCGATACTAATGGTTTACTCCAGGTTGAGTCAGATTCAACTAAGTACACTATTCTTAGCTCGGGTAATGCGTTACCTGCTCCTGTAACAATCACCGAAGCAGACATTTCTCTAGATAGTAAATATCAGGGTATGCGTGTTACTTTAAGTACAGCTGCAATGTTAGCAGATGGCGAAACTTGGCCAGAAGATGCCCAAACCAGTTCGGGTGTTAATGTTGATGTTGTTGCAGGCGATTCTACCTTCACAATGCGTATAGATCGCGATGAGTCTTTCTATGATGGTGCACCAGCGCCAACCGAGAAATTCCAGCTTTCAGGTAACTTGGGTGCATTTTTCTCTCCACAAATCTTCCCATTTATCGAAGGTGATGTAAGAAATGCATACAAAGTTAACTTTACAGTAAATACCGCTACGCATCCGGATACGTTGATGGAGGATCATTTCATCCAGCTACGTGGTGCCATTAACGGATCTACCGGTGCATACTTTGGCGGTCAGGTAATCGATTGGAATTCTTCTTCTACCTTTGTTGCAGAAAACCAAGGTGGCGATTACTGGAGCATCGATAGCTACATGCTTGATGGTGATGCATTAACCTACAAAGTTTGGTCTGGTTATGATGCTAACACTGGTTCTAACAATGGTGACGGTGGCTGGGAAATTACCGGTCCTGATCGTCCTACGCGTTCGTTCACAGTATCAGCAGATACCATGGTAACTTTATGGTCAGAAAGTCTTTCTGCTCCATTCGAAACCAATGCCGATAGCGTAAGTCTTTTCTTCCGTGTAAATGTTGGCGCGTTCGTACAGGATGGTTCATTCGATCCGGCAAACGACAAAGTGGGTATTCGTGGAAACGACCAAGTATTCATGAATCCTTCTGATTGGAGTTCAACAGCTATTTATCTTTCAAAAGAAGAGCGTGTAGCTGCTGACGGTACCCCAATCGAAGACGATAACTTATTCTATTCCGGTACAGTATTAGTAGACAATGAAGCTGCAGATACTTTAGGTTCTTTACCTTATAAGTTTGTATTAGAAACCGGATCCGGTGTTCTTTGGGATAACAAAGACGGAAACCAAGATGGTAACCGATTTATCGATATACCTGCTTCAGATACAACTGTACATTGGGTGAATTTCCAAGGAAAAGCTCCAACCAATGCTCAAATTGTAACTGCAAATGTTACTTTTGAAGTAAGTACTGCTGTACTTGAAGTATTAGGTTACTTCGACTCAGGTATTGGCGATAAAGTTGTAGTTCGTGGTGAACCACCATTGGATTGGGGAACTAGCGACTTCAATACTGCTACATTCGATGATCAGGATGTATTATGGAGATTAACTCAAGAATTCACTAAAGCAGTAGGTTCATCATTCAAGTACAAGTACTTTATTGAATATGATGCCTCTAGAAGCGATGCTAGCTCCGATAACTACATCGAAGCAGTAGCTGAAAGTGGAGACTTCGGTTACGAAGAACCGGTAACTACCGGTGGTGCCGATCGTTTCTTCGACTTTAGTGACGAAGTAACCCAAACTAAAGGTGTTCAGTATTTCAACGATGTGAACACAGGTGCCATTATCCAAGCGGGTAACACTCCAAATGGAACCATGTCTGTTACATTTAGAATCGACATGACAGCTGCACTTACTGCAGATGTGCCTTTCCGTCCTGGAACCGATTCATTGTACATGCAGCTTGAATCTAAATTCACTGCATTAACAAACGGTTTCCGTTCAGGTGGTGGATATTTCGATGATATCACTGCAAACGGAACTGCAGCCGATATTGAATTCTTACGTTACACACCAGTTGATGGTGAGGACAATATTTACGAATTAACGCTAGACTTAGACCTCACTTCTGGAACCCTAAACGACTTCGGTTATGTAGTTCGTTATGGTGAGCCATTTAGTGATTACGAAAGCATGGTAGTGAACGGTGGCGGCTTTGCAGCCGGTCGACGTTTCTATCAATTCGTAGATCCATTATCAGTTGTTAACCTAGGTAACGATCCGTTTTTAGGTGAAGTTCTTCAGTCTCAATGGCCAGAAACCTTCACCATGAAAACTGTTGCTTGGGCTGAATCAGATCTAGAGTTCGATGTACAGCCAGATTACGCTGGTCTTGCAACTTCTTCTGATCTTGAGCCAGTTAAACCAGAAGCATTCAGTTTATATCAAAACTATCCTAACCCATTCAACCCATCAACAAACATTAGCTTTACGTTACCAAACGCAGCTGACGTACGATTGACGGTATACAATGTGCTAGGACAAGAAGTTTCTACACTAATTAATGGCAAAACTCTGAACAGCGGTACACATACCGTTGCTTTCGATGCCAGCGCTCTGTCTTCAGGTATGTACATTTACCGTATTGAAGCGGGCAACTTTACAAGCACTAAGAGAATGATGCTTATTAAGTAATTCAGATTCTCTATAAGTCTTTTCGCAGGTACTCTGATCGGTACCTGCGTTATTAATTTTTTTCTTACATAATGGCATCAACCATTTACGATATAGCTGAAAAGGCAGGGGTGAGTATCGCTACCGTTTCAAGGGTGTTTAACCAAAGTAACAGCGTTTCTGAAGCAACTCGCAAGAAAGTGCTTCGCGTTGCTGATGCGGTGGGTTATCATCCCCAAGCGTATGCTCAAGGCCTTGCCCGAAGTAAAAGTAACACGATCATGGCCGTGGTGCCTGTGATCTCCAATTACTTTTTTATGGAAGTTCTGGGCGGCATTCAGGATAAACTGAGTGAACAAGGCTATGAACTCACCATTTTTAATGTAACTGCTGGCGAAAATCTTTTTAACGAGGTTGAACACGTGTTAAAACGTCGTTGGGCAGAGGGGTATTTATTTATTTCTATTCATCTTACCGACGATCAGTTTTTAAAATTAAAACGGTTCAATCTTCCTATTACATTAATCGACGAACATTACGAAGGTTTCGATTCAGTTTCGGTGGATAATGTACAAGGTGCTTATCGGGCTACTAAAACGCTTATCGAACATGGTTACCGGAAAATTGCAATGCTTTCGGCATTAAGCTCTTCGAAACCTATTCGCGATCGATTAGAAGGATACTGTAAGGCATTAACCGAACACGGAATTCCATTTGATGAAAACTACGTAGTGTCCGGTTCTTCATTTTATCGTGATGGTTTTACCGAAAAGGGCGGATTTGAAGCCATGAAAGCGATGCTGAATATGCAAGATCCGCCGGAAGCCTGTTTTTGTGCCTCAGATATTCAAGCAGTTGGCGCTCTAAAAGCAATGGACGATTCCGGAAAACGTATCCCGTTAATCGGTTACGATGATATTGAACTATCCGAATACATTGGCTTAAGCACAATACGTCAACCCATGCGCGATATGGGCTATTTTGCTACTCAGAATTTAATCGAGCGACTGAATAACGCCAATAAAGCTATTTCGCAGACTATTTATTCACCAGAATTCATACAACGTACATCAACATTTTAATATGCAAAACCCAAAAAAACTGTTCACTTTCACATCACTTTTTATAGTACTTGTAGCATTACAAACGCAGGTTTGGGCGCAAGTTGTCACGTTCTCGCCATCCTTTGCAACTTCCGAAGATTCAATGCGAGTTGTACTCGATGCTACTCAAGGAAATGAAGGCCTCGTAAATTTTGATGGTCGCGTTTACTTACACACCGGTCTGATTACCAGCAAAAGTACCAGTGGTAGCGATTGGCAATATGTACCTTTTGGTTGGGAAACCAACGATGCAAGCGTTGAGGCAACGAATCTCGGAGATAACAAATGGGCTTTTACATATAAACCATCTATCCGTGAATTTTTTGGTGTTACAGATCCTAACGAAGTTATCGAGCAAGTAGCCATTGTATACAAAGGAGTGAGAAATGGCTCAATTGTGGCCGAAGGCAAAGATGAAGGAAATGCCGACATTTTTATCGAATTAACAGCAGGGGAAGCTGCTGCTCGCTTCGTTACTCCTGACAGCGATTACGAGTTTCTAAAAAGTGATGAGAGCTTAGAATTAGTTGGTATTGGAACTGTTAATTCAGGTGATTTAAGTCTCGAATTATTTAAGAACGATGTATCAGTAGCAACTACTTCTGATGATACGTTACGATTTACTTATGTACCAGAAGCGGGCGACACTGACATTGAATTCGATTTAGTAGCTTCAAATGGAGCTGCTCTTTCTGATACTGCTTCCTTTTTTGTAACTGTTCGTGCAAATGATGGGGAAGTAGCAGCAAGACCGGATGGTTTAGAAGATGGAATCACTTACAACAGTGATACTTCTGTTCAGCTTTCGCTATATGCACCCAATAAGGATTTTGTGTATGTGATTGGCGATTTTAACGATTGGACACCTTCCTCCGAATATTTAATGAATAAAGATGTGCAAGGTGGTGATGTTTGGTTTTGGACAGAAATCGATGGGCTTACGGCCGGCGAGCAGTATGGAATGCAATATTTGGTTGATGGAGAAATTAGAATTGCCGATCCATATTCTGAACTGGTACTCGACGAATTCAACGATCAATTTATTTCGGATGACGTTTTCCCTAATCTAAAACCATATCCTGCGGGTAAAACTTCACAAATGGTTGGGTTATTAACTCCCGGTGAAACCGAATACGTGTGGGAAGTAACTGATTTCGATGCACCAGATAACGATGAACTTGTAATTTATGAATTACTGCTTCGTGACTTTATTGCCGACCACAGCTACGAAACCTTACTCGATACGCTTGATTATATCTCAAATCTTGGTGTAAATGCCATCGAGTTTATGCCTATCAATGAATTTGATGGCAACGAAAGCTGGGGTTACAATCCTGCATTTCATCTTGCGCTCGACAAATACTACGGCACACCAAATGCGTTCAAGCGTTTTGTAGACGAAGCCCATAAAAGAGGAATTGCAATAATTTTAGATGTGGTTCTAAATCACTCTTTTGGCCAAAACCCGTTAGTTCGACTTTGGAATGAAGGCGACTTTGGTACTCCAACAGCTGAAAATCCTTATTTCAATCAAGTAGCCAAGCACGATTTTAATGTTGGGTATGACTTCAATCACGAAAGTTCTGCTACCCGGTATTATTCTAAGCGAGTAATTGAATACTGGCTGGAAGAATATAATGTGGATGGTTTTCGCTTTGATCTTAGTAAAGGATTTACTCAGAAAAATTCTCTTGGAAACGTTGGATTATGGGGACAATACGATCAGTCTCGTGTTAATATCTGGTTAGATTACTACGCTCACACCAAAAGTATAAACCCGGAAGCGTATGTTATTCTGGAGCATTTTGCCGATAATAGCGAAGAAAAAGTACTTGCCGATGCAGGAATGATGCTTTGGGGAAATTCTAATCACGAATATAACGAAGCAACTATGGGGTATAACTCGAACCTTTCGGGAGTTCTATCTAGCTCAAGAGGTTTTCAGTTTGGACACCTTGTAAGTTATATGGAAAGTCACGATGAGCAATGGTTGATGTTCAAAAATATCAGTTTCGGTAACTCAAGTGGCGATTACAATATTCGTGAGCTTGGAACTGCACTCGACCGAATGGAACTCGCTGGTTTATTCTTTTTCCCACTTCCTGGTCCACGTATGATTTGGCAGTTTGGTGAACTTGGTTACGGCTACGGCGATGATGGCGAGCAATGTTTAAGAGATTCTCCTGACTGTCCTGCAGCAGCACCCGGTAGAACAGCGAACAAACCGATTCGGTGGGATTACAACGAAGATCCGGATCGAAAAGATGTATACAATACCTGGGCGAATCTTATTAACCTAAGAAGAAGTTCACCTGCTTTTACCCGACCTGAGAATGCTGATTATTCGCTGAATGGATCATTCAAATATTTCCGTTTAGAACATTCTGATACCGACGTAGTAGCTATTGGTAATTTTGGAGTTACGCAAACTACAAGAACAGTAGATTTTACAGAAGGCGGTGTTTGGTACGATTTCTTCAATACCACAACTATTGATGTGAATAACGACACCAAGCAGGCCGAGTTTACCTTGGCACCGGGCGAATATCGCTTATTCACAACCAAAGAATTCAACAAATCGGTTTCATCAGAAATCGAAGTATCCGATGACGCACCAATGGCATACAACCTGTATCAGAACTACCCAAATCCTTTCAATCCATCAACAAATATTACTTTTGATGTAGCCAAGTCAGGATTTGTGAGTCTAGAAGTATTTAACATGCTGGGTCAAAAAGTTGCTGATTTAGTACAAGAGCCCAAAGCAGCCGGTTCGTATACCGTTCGTTTTGATGCAAGCGGATTGAGCAGTGGAGTGTATATCTATCGCTTGCGATCCGGCAATGCGGTTAAAACACAAAAAATGATGTTACTTAAATAATATCCTTCACGTTCTAATTTACCTTCATGGAACTATGTATGAGATTTACTAAAAAAAGTTGGTTGGCACTCTGTGTTTCGATGTTTCTTTTCATTGGATGCTCCGAACCTTCCACCGAAATACCAATAAGTAAAGTTGAACATCCGGAATGGAGTAAAAATGCAAGTATTTACGAGGTAAACATTCGACAATATACTCCTGAAGGCACGTTCAACGCCTTTAGGGAAGATTTGCCACGCTTACAAGCCATGGGCGTTGATATCCTTTGGTTGATGCCCATTCACCCAATTGGCGAAGAAAACCGAAAAGGTACGCTTGGTAGTTACTATGCAGTGAAAGATTTCAAAGCGGTTAATCCCGAATTTGGAACCGAAGAGGATTTTCAAGCGCTGGTGGATGAAGCCCATGATTTAGGTATGAAAGTAATTATCGACTGGGTAGCGAATCACTCTGCCTGGGATAATGTATGGACTGTAAACAAAGATTGGTACACCTTAGACGATGAGGGCAATTTCGTACCTCCGGTTGAAGATTGGAGCGATGTAATTGATTTCAATTACGATAATGAAGAGTTAAGAGCTGCTATGCTAGATGCACTGCTTTATTGGGTTCGTGAATTTAATATCGATGGCTACCGCTGTGATGTGGCCGGAATGGTTCCTACTGATTTTTGGGTAAATGCCCACGAAGAACTGGATAAGATTAAGGATGTATTTATGCTTGCCGAAGATGGTGAGCCGGAGCTACTTATTGAAGCATTCGACATGAATTATGCATGGCAGTATGCACACGTAATTCGGGAAATTGCTACCGGTGAACAAACCTTTGATGACTTAGACGCATTGTTTGCCAAAGATGCAGAGCGTTTCCCTCCAAATGGCTACCGAATGTATTTTACCACTAACCACGATGAAAATTCTTGGAATGGTTCCGATACGGAACTTTATGGGCCAAATTTCGAAAATTTTGCGGTGCTTTCTGCTACGGTAGCTGGTATGCCGCTTATTTATAACGGACAGGAATCTGGGTTGGATAAACGCCTCGAGTTCTTCGAAAAAGACGAAATTGAGTGGAAAGAGTATAATTACGAAGATTTCTATCGAACACTGCTAACCATTCAAGAAACGAATGAAGCACTTTGGAATGGAGAATTTGGCGGAGACAGAACCCGAATCGAATCGCCTACCGGAACCTATGCGTATTCACGCAAAAAAGATGGAAATGAAGTAATTGTGGCAATCAACATTACCGCTCAACCTGTTGAGATAACTGTTCCAAGTTGGGAATCATCTACCTACACAAAATATGGGGTAACCGAAGGTGTTTTCAGTGCAGATAACCAATTGTACACCTTCGAATTGCCGGCTCACCGCTGGTTTATCCTGGCTACTAATTAATCAAACTAAATAAAAGTATGACAGAGCTTACCTCACAAAAACCAAGACTGAGCTTTTGGCAAATCTGGAACATGAGTTTTGGGTTTTTGGGCATTCAAATGGGATTTGCACTACAAAACGCAAACACCAGCAGGATTTTTGAAACTTTGGGAGCCGACACCTCGAGTTTAGCCATTTATTGGTTAGCAGCTCCCGTTACAGGATTAATTGTTCAGCCCATCATCGGCTATTACTCTGATAGAACTTGGATTCCTAAATGGGGGAGACGTCGCCCTTATTTTGCATTAGGAGCTATAACCGGTGCAATTGCACTTGTGTTGATGCCAAACTCAGCTGCTCTCTGGATGGCAGTGGGTGTGCTTTGGATTATGGATGCTTCCATTAATGTAACTATGGAGCCGTTTCGCGCTTTCGTGGGTGATTTATTACCTGATGAACAACGAACCACCGGTTTTGCTATGCAAAGCTTCTTCATTGGAATTGGTGCGTTGGTCGCCTCATTCCTACCCTGGATCTTTGCAAACTGGTTGAGTATCCCAAATACAGCACCGGAAGGCATCATCCCGCCCTCCGTAAAATATTCGTTCTACATTGGGGCTGCAATGTACTTCATTACGGTGATGTGGACGGTGTTCAGCACTAAAGAATATCCACCGGCTGAAGATGAAGATCACGACGAACCTGCTATGAAACCGGAAGAAGAATCTGGTTTTGCACAAAGATTTTCGAAAATAGGATGGATTTCTATCGGACTTGGTGCTGCTTTTTCAGCCTATGTTGCATTTTCGGGCATTGATCCTCAACTCCATGTACTTGGTGGCGGTCTTATCTTTTACGGCTTGGTAAATATTATTGGTATGGCACTAACCAAAAAGGGTAAAACCAAAGCAGCAATGGTTCACATCGTTAAAGATTTCATCACCATGCCGAAAACGATGGTGCAGCTTGCTTATGTACAGTTTTTCACTTGGTTCGCATTATTTTCAATGTGGATTTATACCACTTCTGCGGTAACCTCACACATTTACGGAACCACCGACACTACTTCGCTACTGTACAATCAAGGAGCGGATATGGTTGGTAATCTATTTGGTGGCTACAATGGAATTGCGGCACTTGCTGCTATCATTCTGCCATGGATTGCGCGAAAAACCAATCGAAAAATTACGCACATGCTTGCGCTGTTTTGCGGTGGTATTGGTTTGATTTCGATGTACTTCATTAGTGCTCCGGCTTGGCTGTGGCTAAGTATGGTAGGCGTTGGTATTGCTTGGGCAAGTATTTTGTCTATGCCGTATGCAATTCTTTCCGGTTCCTTACCGGCCGAAAAAATGGGGTACTACATGGGTGTATTCAATTTCTTTATTGTAATTCCTCAAATTATGGCGGCATCATTACTTGGTTTTATACTAACTACCTTTTTCGATGGCGAAACCATCCTCATTTTAGTAACCGGTGGTGTTTCGATGTTGTTGGCGGGCTTCCTCACATTGCGTGTTGAAGACAATGCCGACGATCACACTGCGATTCCAACCTAAGTTTAATCTCACAAAATTAACTCAATGAAAGACCTTCTTTCCAAAGCACCGATGTTTCTGTTGGTGCTTTTTTTATTCCAAAATACACTCGCAAAAACCTCTGATATCGAAGCGCAGACCTTAGAAATCGTCTCTGCGTTTATCATGTCACCAAATCAGATAAAAATAACAGTAACTCAGGAAGTGGATACCGACGACATCAAAGTATTGGCAGATGGAGTTACCTTAGCCGGATTTGCTCTTCCACAGCCGGGTCAATCATATTTGATTATGGTGGATGAAACCCTCGATTTTACCCGAAAATATGACGTTCAGGTAGGTGCAAAATCCAAGAAGACACAAGTTCACTGGAAAGCTATCGACGAGCTGTACTTTTACGATGGAGAGCTGGGCATCGATTATACCGCAGAGGCAACCTTGTTTCGATTATGGGCTCCACTAGCAACTGAGGTTGAAGTTCGTGTCTTTAATTCGATGGATGATAATTCCCCAATTACTACTAAAACACTTACACGTGGAGAAAAGGGAGTTTGGAGCACCACGATTGAAGGGGATCACTTTGGCAAACTGTATGAATATGCAGTAACCAATTATGGAGAAACTAAAATCGTAATCGATCCCTATGCATTCTCAAAAGGAGTTGATGCTTCCGACGGCGTGATTGTAGGTCGTGCCGCAATCGTAGATCCATCTTCGATTGGTCCAGAACTCGAATACGCGAATATCGAAGGATATGAGAAGCGCGAAGATGCAATAATTTGGGAAATTCACGTCCGCGATTTTACTGTCGATCCCGATATTACTACCGAAGCCCGTTTCGGAACCTATGATGCTTTTACAGAGCGTATCGACTATATAAAAGAACTTGGTGTTACACATGTTCAACTATTGCCCGTAATGAGCTATGCACATGGAAGTGAACTCAAAGCCGCAAATCGAGAAATGGAATTTGCCGTTGGGGTAAATTACAACTGGGGCTACGATCCACATGGATATTTTGCACCGGAAGGAATGTATTCTGATGATCCCACTGATCCGGCATTGCGCATCAAAGAACTAAAGGAATTGATTCATGCGGTTCACGAGGAAGGATTGGGACTCACATTAGATGTAGTATACAATCATACAGCAAGCCTTGGAATTCTAGAAGATATCGTGCCGGGTTATTACCATTTTATGGATGCCAGCGGTGAACCAAAAATTAGTTATGGTGGAGGTCGGGTTGGTACCACACACGCGATGGCTCGTAAGCTTGTTATCGATTCTATTCTATTTTGGCTGGAAGAATATAAAGTGGATGGTTTCCGCTTTGACTTGATGGGAGACTTAGATGCACTTACCGTGCAAATGTTATGGGATGAAGCCGTGAAAATTAACCCAAATGTACATATGGTGGGCGAATGCTGGCGAACTTACGCCGGAGATGAAGGTGAAGATGTGCGACCGGCCGATCAGGATTGGATGCATCTTACGAACAGCGTGGCCTGTTTTTCGGATGAAATGCGTAACGAGCTAAAATCAGGATATGGCTCAGAAGGCGAACCACGATTTATCACCGGAGGAGCGCGAAACATTCAAACCATCTTCAATAATATTATTGCAAAACCCGGCAATATGAGCGAAGATGATCCCGGCGATGTGCTGCAATACATTGCTGCACATGATAATCTAACTTTGCATGATGTAATTGCGCATTCCGCCGATTTAGATCCTGCTACGGAAGAAGAAGAAATTCAACAACGAATTAGACTTGGGAATACGATCATTCTAACCAGTCAGGGTGTTGCTTTTTTACACGCCGGACAAGAATATGGACGCACTAAGCAATGGAAATCGGACGAAATCCCCGAAAAAGACTTCACCTTTGTGGAAGGATTCGAATATCCATATTTGATTGAGAACTCTTACGACGCTTCGGATGCGGTTAATATGTTTGATTGGGATAAGGTTACCGAGCCGGGAATCCACAAAGAAACCATGGAGTTCACGAAAGGATTGATCGCACTTCGAAAATCGAGCGATGCTTTCCGCCATGAATCAGAATTTATGGTAAGTGAACATGTTGAATTGTTGCAATCTGACGACATCGCTGAAACAGATCTTGTAATTGCATTTAAAGCGAGTTCTACGGATGGAACTTCTTATTACGTGGTGATTAATGCGGATTCTGAATCACGAACTATTCGAATTAACGAAGATCTAACCGGCGGAGAGGTATTGGTAGATTCGGATGAAGCTGGTACTGAGCCTGTGTCTGATTTATCTGGTGTGTACTTCATCGATAATGAAATTACCATGGCTCCGCTAACAGCAACGGTCATCAAAAAGTAAGATTCCGCCTGTGGGGAAGTTTTTGTACTTTCCCCGCATGAAGCTTGATCAAAAATACTTTGTCCCTTTTATGGGAATTGGTGCTGTAATCACGATGATATTTATCGTGTTCGCATCCTTCAATTTTAAGGATGAACAAGAAGCCAATTTTCGGGAAAACACGCAAAATTTTGAAGAACTCGGTACGATGAATCATCCAATTATTGATGGTTCATCTGCCGATAGTTTGCGATTATCCCAGCTCTCAGGCAAACAAGTGGTTGTTGTATTCTGGTCGTCTTGGTCGGATAAGTCGACTGAACTGATGAACGAATTAGACCTATTCGTTGGTGATGATAACTTTGAAGTTGTGGCTGCACTTGTGCGGGATGTTACCGACGAAGCAAGTAATGTTTTACCCAATCATGATTTTATCTACATTGATGGAACCCGCTTGTTCAATGAATTGAAAGTGCCGGGCATTCCTAGTTATTTTTTATTAGATAAAAATGGAGGTTTCGTGGAAAGTTTTGTCGGTTATAGAAAAGGAGCTGCTGAGATCATAAATCTCAATTTTAACGATCCATGAGCGGCTATTTGGCAATGAACGGAGCAATCACTCCAACAGATTCATTGCGCATCTCACCGGAAAACCGTGGCTTAATGTACGGCGATGGATGCTTCGAAACATTATGCGCATTCAAAACAAAATTTCTTGCCTTTGATGCCCACATACAGCGATTGTACAAATCCATGCTGTATCTCAATTTGGCGATTGATATCGAACAACAAGAATTTTATGATTTGGTACAAGCGCTTCTCCAAATAAATAAACTAGAAAATTGTGATGCCGTAGTTCGGATTCAAGTTTGGAGAAGGGGAGGCAGGGGCTATATAATTAGCGAAACTGCTGCCGATTGTTTGATTCAGGTGAGTGAAGTTAAGAATAGAAAAGAATCAATACGCTTGCATGTTGCGAAAACGCCGGTTATACCCAGCGAAGCACTACAAAGATCGACAAAACTCAGTAATGGTTTGAACTATATATTAGCAGGTCAGGAAGCGTTAAAACATAGGGCAGATGACGCCATACTGCTAACTACCGATGGCTATGTAAGTGAAACAACCTCGGCGAATATTTTTTGGGGTTTTGGTGATATACTTTGTACGCCATCAACCGATTGCGATTTACTACACGGGATTACGCGCAACCAACTCATAAAACTGATTCGAAACTCCCGCACTATTGAGCTGGAGGAGAAAAGTTACCGCCTAAAAGACTTGTTAGAAGCAGATTATGTGTTTGTTACTAACTCAGTTCTAGGCATTGTGCCGGTAAGCGATATTGATGGGAGTTTCCTTTCTGTAAGTAATGAAAATTTTCTTACCATAAGGAAACAGTGGGAGACAATGAAAAATAACATCTTACAGAATGAATCAGTTTAAGAACATCCGTGATGTATGGAAGTTTCTTGAGAATATTCCAAAGTTCGCAACCGCTGGAAAAAATGCAGCGAATTTTAGTCTGGATAATATTAAAGCCTTTTGTGAAGAAATCGGTAATCCACAAACTCAGTTCCCGGCTATTCATGTAGCCGGAACTAACGGCAAAGGATCGGTTTGTGGGATTTTGGAAGCCATTTATCGTGAAGCAGGTTATATACCGGGAGTGTATACCTCACCACACTTGCAACGCTACAACGAACGATTTAAAATCAACGGAAATGTAGTGGAAGATCGGGTGATTCTTGATTTTTTTAAGCAGTCTGAATCTCTGATCAAAAAGTACGAACTCACTTATTTCGAGATTAGTACCGCTCTGGCTTTTTGGGCATTTGCACGAGCTGATGTTGATATAGCCATCATCGAAACAGGCTTGGGTGGGCGATTAGATGCCACGAATATTCTCACTCCGGAACTCTCAATTATCACTAGTATTGGCTTTGATCATACCGATGTGTTAGGAGAAACTGTATCCGAAATTGCTCGGGAAAAGGCTGGTATCATAAAACAAGATGTTCCCGTTGTGGTGGGTAATCTTCAGGATGATGCATTAAATGAAATAGAAAAAGTTGCTGAATCGAAGAAGGCTCAATTGCTAAGAGCTGCCGATTTACAACCTGCATGGCGCGAAAGAAATATCATGCTTAATGGATGGGACCGATTTATTTCTACCCAGTTTTATGAGCCTGTTAATCTATGGAATGTGGCCATTTCAATTACAGCTGTTCGCACATTATCCGAATCGTTTCCGGTTGACCGATCCGCTGAAATACGTGCTATAGAACTGTTTAGAGGGGTTCCCGGCCGTTTTGAAAAATTAAACCCACTCAAGGAATGGTACTTTTCGGGTTCTCATAATCAAGATGCGATGAATGCCTTGTTCGAGGCTGTTGAGGAATTTCAAACAGATAAGGTACATTTTATTCTTTCGATGTTGAAGGATAAAGTACAGCCCGAAATGCTTGCTAAATTCAAGCAATACGAATCGAGATATTATTACGAAATGGATTCGGAACGGGCAGCCTCAACCGAACAAATACAAGAACATCTTTCAGTAAAAACCATCGACGATTCCACTTTAAAAAACTTATTACACGAATTGAACGATGAAGTAGTAATTTTTACGGGAAGTTTTTACTTTTACAGCATTGTAAAGCGGTGGTTAACTCATTTGAACTAATCAGACTTTTCCACCATCATTTAAATCCTTACCTGATTGAGCGCTTTACACACATTTGCTTGCGCTCGCCCCAAATTCAGTAAGATCATACATTGCAATAGCAAACATATATATGTCAGATAATCAGACCGCGGGTATTTCGGCCAAAGAACTCGAAAATATCGAATCCAAAAAACTGGGAGAACTCCAGGTAATTGCTAAATCTATAGGAATTAAACGAGTAACTGGTGTTCGAAAGAAAGACTTAATCGATCAGATTAAAAATAAAGCCGGCCAAACAGCTCTTCCGCTTGATAGTGATTCCAAAAAAGCTCCGGAATCAGAGAAAAGTTCTCAGAAAGAAGACGAAATGAAATCGTATGGGAATCACTCGCACATCGTTTCTTACAAAAAAGAAAAAGAGGAAGAAGAAAAACCCGACGAAAAGAAAAATCGGAATAATAAAAACCGAAATAATAACCGTAAGAATCAAAATAATAACCGGAATAAGAGAAATCATGAGCACGATCAACTTCCGGTATCTGACAAACCTACGCTACAAGAGCGCCTAGATGAGATTATTCCACAATTAGGACCATATCTTGTAAATGAAGGTACACTCGAAATTTTACCTGACGGCTACGGATTTCTTCGCTCGGTAAATTACAATTACAAAGCCTCGCCGGACGATATTTATGTGTCGCCATCACAAATTAAGCGTTTTAGATTGCGACAAGGAGATTGTGTGATAGGCATTATTCGTCCGCCAAAAGTAGGAGAGCGGTATTTTGCATTGCTTCGTGTTGAAGGTGTAAACGGACGAATTCCAACCGACATGGACAATCGTGGCGTATTTGATGATATGCTACCGATTCACCCAGATGAGCGGTATAAGCTGGAATATCAGCCCAATGAATACACTACGCGCTTCATCGATATGTTTGCGCCAGTTGGCAAAGGGCAGCGACAGTTAATCGTTGCACAGCCAAAAACCGGAAAAACCACGATTCTCCGGAATATCGCTAATGCGGTAGCTCATAACCATCCGGAAGCCAAAATTTTGATTGTTTTGGTGGATGAACGACCGGAAGAAGTAACCGAAATGGAACGCGCTGTAAAAGGTGCAGAAGTAGTTGCTTCAACGTTTGATGAGAAACCTGAAAACCATAAAGGTTTGGCTGAAATCGTTTTCGAAAAAGCAAAACGATTGGTAGAAAGCGGACATGACGTACTGCTATTACTCGATTCGATTACACGTCTAGCCCGAGCATACAATGTGTGCGCTGGAAATAAAGGCCGGACCATGACCGGAGGTGTGGATTCGGAAGCACTCAAAGTCCCGCGACAGCAATTTAGTTCTGCCCGTAACATCGAAGGTGGTGGGTCGCTAACTATTATTGCAACCGCGCTTGTTGAAACCGGCTCGCGTATGGATGATGTGATTTTCGAGGAATTTAAAGGAACCGGTAACTCAGAAATCGTACTTGACCGCAGAATATCTGATCGTAGGATTTATCCGGCCATCGATGTGTTCCGAAGCGGAACCCGACGTGAAGAACTACTAGTAAGTGAGGCGGAGCGAGAGAAAGTTGTATTATTGCGCCGTTACATGACCAACATGAACTCCTTCGAAGCTGCAGAGTTTTTACTAGAAAAAGTAAAAGGCACTAAAAACAACGAAGAGTTTTTGATATCGATGAATAAGTAGGTAATTGAATAATCAACTATAGTATTACTCATTCTATCTTTATTTACGTTTTACGTACTAGGTACCGACTATTGATGGTAAATGTAATGGTCACTAATAATGTTTTTAGCTATTAATCCATCTCTTAAAAGTTGTTGTTCTATTAACGCTTACAATAGAGTGTTCTTCTTTTAAAACTTGTGGTGTTAATTCGAGTTTTATTCTTGTCTTAGAATAACTATACATTTTATTAATTGCATTTATATTGATTATACATGCCCGGTTAATTCTGAAGAAGAGTGATGGATCTACCTCATCCTCAAGTTGTTCTAAGGTGTATTCAATGGGGAGTAATTTACCGGCGAATGTTTTAAGATAAACTGCTTTATTTTGCGCAAAAAAGAAGGCGATTTCGGAGGATATCACCATTTTTAATTGTTCCCCGATTTTGATGATAAATCGATGTTTATAGCTATCAGTAGAATCTTTAAGGATACTAAAAAGTGAATGGAAATCAACAGTTAAAACTGAGGTAAGTTCTTTTAGTTTATCAATGCTGAGCTTTAATTCTTTCTTATTTATTGGTTTTAGTAAATAAGAAATACTATTTACTGAAAAAGCTTTTAATGCATACTCCTGATAGGCAGTTGTAAAAATAATAGGGGTTTGCACATCTAATTGTTCAAAAATGGTGAAACTAATTCCATCTGAAAGTTGAATATCCAAAAAGATTAAGTCAACTTCGTGTTCAGGAAGCCATTCTACTGAATCTTTAATTGAACTCAGTTTTGCTAAAATCTTATAGTTTGGATAAAGTTCATAGATCAACTGCTCAAGTCGATTAGCGGCTGTTGCCTCATCTTCGATTATTAAGATTCTCATACTTTTTTGTATTAATTAAAGGCAGTGATACAATATAGTACCCATTAACTAAACGAAAATGCGGGCGTTCATTTCCTATCATTAGATATCTAGAGGTTAAATTTTTTTGCCCCAATTTATTCGAAGATGAATTCGATAATTTAGGCTGATAGTTGTTGCGTATTACTATTCGTTCGTCTTGTGCATTGATCTGAATATCAAGTGGGCGATCGATATTAAATATGTTATGCTTACATGCATTCTCTATCAATATTTGAATTGCAAAAGGAGGGATATTTCTCTCTAGCAAATTTGAGGGTAGGTCAACCGAATATTTTAGAGCTTTACCATATCTTATGGTCTGTAAGAATACAAAGGTTTGTACAAAGTCTAATTCTTTTGATAACTCAACGAGAGGTTGTTCTATAGTTTGAAGCACATATCTGTAGAGTTTTGAAAATTCGTTAATAAATCTCTGTGCTTTTTTCTTATCATTTTCAATTAATCCAGATAACACATTTAAACTATTAAACATAAAATGTGGATTAACTTGATTCTTTAGAACTTCGAAACGAATTTGTGCATTTTCATGCTTAAGGTTTATTTCCTTTTCTTTAGCAATTTTTGCGATGTTAAACTGAATCCACGCTTCATAAATTGCAATTAGTAGAAGATTACAAACAGAAAAAATGAGCCCGTTGTAAAATAAATTAATGCTCAATCCCTGTTCGTAATTTTTAAATAGATGAGTTAATGAAGTAACAATACTAGAAATAAATACTGCAATTAGAAGTGTAAAGAGTAGCTCTACAATTAATCTTTTTTTTAGTGCTTTTATCCAAGGCAAACTCTCATTTAACCATCTAATTACTATTAAGTTTGGAATTGTAATTAATAAAATCGAGATGAAAGTTAGTATAGAACTGATCAGCAACTTTGATAAAAAATGAGGTAATCCAGATAGTTCGCTATAACCAATTAAATGAGTATAAGTAATTATAATTAATTGAATTATTATTGATAAGCTCATTAAAAAATTAATAAATCTTCTGAAAGTAACTCCAAAAGTAGCCGAAATACTCAGTGATATCTTAAATGGTATACTCATGTGTCAAGTATAGCATTGTATTATGAAGGTTTTGTTTAGATTATGTGCAAGTGAAAAAGACGTTCAGTTTAATCCAAACGTCTTTTCTTGGTAATCCTAGAATTGATATTCTATACCTACTCGTAGCGACAAATAGTTTTGTTGAAGTTTTTTAGAATACAATTCCGAGTCAAGGGTGCGCTCAAGTGTATTAAATTTTACTCCTGGTGTTAATGTCCAAGATTCTGAAATAGGTAAGGCGATACCTATCGCAGTTTGGAATCCAAAACCATGACCAGTGTCGTCAATAATTTCGCCATCTTCATTTTCTAGTTCTATATGATTATACAGACCATTTAAACGAATGTAATATTGAAAGTTTGTGACAGCAAATGGGTGCTTGAACTGAAACCCAAAGATATAGCCAGTTTCCTCAAAATCGATATTTCTGCCGGCAAAGGAATTGTCTGAGGAAAATTTATTCCATCCCCAGCCCCCAAGAAGTTGCAAATGAGGCATCACTCTATATGCAAATACTCCTTCGAAGCCTCCACCAATTTTTAAGTCTGCACCACCAAGATTTTTAGTAGCGTAAGATGCACCTGAATTAAACTCAAACGACAATCTATGCTCTTGGGCATTTGATATGGTTGAAAGTAAAAGAGTTATTATTAAGAAAGTACCAGTGTATATTTTCATTGTTCAAGGGTTAAGTTTGTTGGGTTGCTACAAAGTTAACCTAGGGTGTGGTAGTAGTGAATTAATAACGGATGAACTTAGGTTTTACCTAGATGAATGATGGTAGAAACCAGATAAGCGATCTAGAATAAAGTGAAAACCGAATCTTATAGTACCAAAACTGATGAACGAGCTTGCTAAAAATCAAAACTTTAATTTCACTCCACCATTCACCACAAATCCATCTACCGGTGCGTAGATATCGCGGAACTGGGGATTATCGATAGAGCCGGTAAATATTGTATCGAAGGCAGTTTGTCGGGTATCGAGGAAATTCTCGAAGTTTAAAAATACTGAAAAGCCATCTCTTATAACTTTTTCAGTCATTAATCCTGCAATCCAATAAGCTTGCCCTTCACTGCCATCGGTAAGTTGTTGGGGACTGAAAAAATAAGCTTCGAGACCGATCCAGAACTCTCCGTGTTTTTCGTACATCAACACATTGTTTAGTCGTCCTTTTGCAACCAGCGGGAATTCATCAGCAATTCCATCTTCTTCCTGAATCACATCAGCAAAGGTGTACCCGAAAAATAGTTTAAAATGATCGTAGGTCCATTTCATGTTAACTTCCATTCCCTGGGAGCGAACGAACCCATCACGTTGAATAAAATCCGCCTGATTATCTCTTATCCGTAATTGAAGAGGTTGTTCTATTCGGGTGTAAAACAAGAGTGTATTGAGCGAAAGGGACAATTCATCACCCAAAACAAAATTTCGGTTTACATCAAAATTAAACCCAATAGATTGTTCCGCATCCAAATTATCAGGATTTAAAGGCATCAAATTTTGAAATTGAATTCTCTCAGCTTCTTCACTAAATACAGTTGGAGTTTTGTACCCCAAACCGCCACCTAATCGAAAGGTAAGTTCTGTATTAGGTTTGTACATCAAAGAAAGTCGTGGCAGTAAAAAACTTCCATATTCGGAATGCAAATCGAACCGAAGTCCGGTTTCTAAAATAATTTTCTGTGATATATTGGACGTATTCTGAGCAAAAATTCCAACTGTAGTTTCATCAAAGTCTAGCTGATTATTCCCATCAGGAGCTTCTTGCTTGAACGATTCTGTCCATAGATTAAGGCCGGCTATCCATTCCATATTTTCAGAAATCCTACTCATATTTACTTCGCTAAAGGAAGAAAATTGGGTGCCGGAAAAGGTGAAATTAGGAATGCTAATCTCCCTCTCGAAATAACTAACTGTGTTTTTGATTTCCATACCAAGACTTTCATCAAAAACGTGTGTGAGCTGGAGTTGAGTTGAAAAACGATCGGTATCGTTACGTTCGAAATACTGCGAGGCTTGTAGTACATCTCCTTTGATTAAGTCAATATTTCCACCCTCACGGAGTTCACTCACATAATTAAAGCCGGTTATTAATTCAGTATGCTCACTCAGATAGAAAAACACCTTCGGATTCAGTGTAACGCGATCAAATTTAGGAATGGCTGTAAGACCAATGTCTGCCGGATCGTAAGGTGTTCCATGATTGTAGGAAGTGAAAATAGTGGTTCCAATTTTCTGGTTTTTTGCCGAGTAAAACCCACTCACATCCAAGCCTAAAGCCGAAGTACCATTTATCATAAAGCTCAACTCGGGCTCTTCACTCGGAGTTTTAGTGATTAGGTTTACTATGCCGGCTATGGCTCCGGCACCATATAAGGTAGATGAAGCTCCTTTTATAACTTCCACTTGTTTGAGGTCGAGCGGGGCGATTTGCATCAAACTCAATCCACCGGAATAGCCAGAATATAAGGGGAGACCATCACGCAGTAACTGAGTGTATTTCCCGTCTAATCCCTGAATTCGAATGCTGGAATTGTAGCTTGTTGCCGAGGTTTGTTGGGTTCTGATTCCTGTACTTTCGTTGAGTAACATCCGAATATCACCGGGTTTCATATTGCCTTTTTCAGATAACTCTTCGCCGGCAATAAATTCAATGCGAGTAGGAATATCTTCGATGGTGCGGCTAGAGCGGGTAGATTGCACCACAATTTCTTCAAATTCTTCGTGACCATGTTCTAATTCTATAATCTCGTTCACAAAATTAGCAGAGAGTGGGAAAGCGCGGGCATAACCAAAGGTTTCATATCCTAAAAAGGAAATTTCGATGGTAAAAATACCATCCGGAATAGAATGCACCGATGCTTTACCGTTCGTATCTGTAACATCTCCTTTTTGTAATCCGGGAAAGAATACAGCGGCACCAGCTATAGGCTCACCAGAATCGTGATCGAGAACGGTTACCGTGTATGTATTTTGTGCGTATGCCGATGAAGAAATTAATACGAGAAATAGAAGAATGAATCGCATATATGTACGTAAAGAGTTTTCGTACAAAATTATCGATGTTAGGGATCTAAAGCAGGTAAATATTGAAAAAAGAATACTAATTAGTTTTGTTCATAGGCTGCTTTTTCCAATAGGTAAGTGAACGCCAAACCCACTCTAGCGGACCAAATTTATACCGATCGAGCCAGTATTTCGACCACCAAAGTTGCATTGCCCAAATTGCAAAAACTATGCACAATTGAATTATTCGGTCTACATCTCCGAAAAGTCCAAATCCAATCCCAAAAAACAAGAATACGCCAATGATAGATTGGGCGATATAATTCGTTAATGCCATTTGGCCAACAGAAGCAAATCGTGTTTTGAGGGCATCAAACTTGTCTGATTTCGCAAACAACATGATTGCACAGATATAACCGAAACTCACAAATAAACTGCCCCAATAATTGAACTGTGAGCCAATAAACATGGAATATTCAAATGAAAAACCGGCCTGAAGATTTGAGTACAAACCATAAATTACGATTGGAAATCCGATAAGTAGACCCAAAAGCATGCCCTTTTTATAAAAGTCGGCGTTTTTCTTAGCACTCAAAATCCCATGCTTGTATAGTGCCATTCCGATTAGCATCAAACCGGCTGTTTTCCAAAACATCATCAAAAGAAACACAGTAGTTTGCATTTCCATAGCACTGGTTGAGTTGTAGCCAATTTGCTCGGTAAGAGTACCCGTAATCGCATGTATTTCTTGTTGGATAATTTCAGCATTTGGTTGCCAAATTACCATTGTTTCCTGAACAGCTTCCTCGGGCCAGAAAGGAAGCGAAAGACCGGTAAAAAGATAAAGTACCGAATGCACCGAAAAGACGAGAAAGCCAATTATAAACAGTGTTTTTGGTTTCATTTTTCGGAAGAAATAAACGACAAATCCACCTATCGAATAAGCCACAAGAATATCTCCATACCAGATTAAATGCGCATGAAGTAAACCAATGATGAGTAACCAAAAATTGCGTTTATAATGTAATCCGGTTGATGTACCTGTTTTCTTTTCGGCTTTTTCGGTGACAAGTACAATTCCGGCTCCAAAAAGGATGGAGAAAATGGTGATGAATTTTTGGTCTGCAAATATATTACCGAGAACAAATACCCAATAATTGAGGCCCTCCGAATCTCCAAAAGCGAAAGGGTTTAGGTAAGCTGCTCCGGGCATTGCAAAGCTTTGGATGTTCATCAATAAAATGCCGAGTATAGCTATTCCACGTAAAATATCGAGTGATTGAATGCGCTCTTTTCGAGCAACAGGCTGTACAAGAGATTCCATAATGACCGGAAATGATGTTGATATTCGCAAAACAGAGAGCAATTACGAATAGCTCAGGCTTTTGATTCAAGTGCTTTTTCAATGCGCGATAACAATCGCTTTGCGGTTTCCAGTTGCCGCTTGTATATACCCTCAATTGTAGTTACGCGAAGCAGACTCATTTTAACATAATTTCTGCCTTCTATCGATAACACTCTTTGTTCCAGCAACTGCTTTCTTACTGCTTCATCCTGCAAAAAAAGGATTGAATCCTCGGGAGCAGTGAAGTCGATTTCATTAATCCCTTGTAAGTACCAAAAATCAGATTCTTTAAGTGAACTCTGCTTATCCCAATCATTAAAACTCGACAAATAATCCTGATAAAAGGTGTAGTAAGTATTGATGGAAGTAAACACCGAATCAAATTCGAGCACATTCATAACATTCGGGTCATTCATTCGCTGAAATGCCTGATCATTAGATGTAATATTGAAATACTTTGAGCTAATAATAGATTCTAGGTATCTGATGTCATAATTGACAAAGTTCTCTTGTTTCAAACCCCACTTCTTAAATTCTTTGATTTGATCGATTGATGTTAAGGTGCTTGAGAAAACTGATGTATCCCGAACCAGATCGGTACGCACATCTTTCAAGTATTTTAAGGCTAATTCGTGGTGTTTAGAATATTCGTTCCAATTGTTGATCTGTAGCGCCACCAATATCCCAACAACGACCAGTATGATTTCTCCAAGCGCATAAGCCACATACTTTTTTGTGCTGCTCATTTCTTGTGAATCTTTTCTTATTGATTTAAAAAATCGGAACATCAATTATGTATTTAAATTGATTTGTATAGCCGCTGAATGTAGTAAATCTATTTACATGGAATGGGCAAATCTTTGGTAGTAATAGCGTAAATATCACCATTGGGTTCTAGGGGCAAAGTTGCCGGGGCATTACTTACATAAAAAAGCCATTTTCCGTCGGATGAAAGTCTTGGTCCGCTTTCTGAAGAAGTCGTATTTATTTTAGGTAAAAGCTTTGCTTCGCTCCAGGAATTATCCTCCAATTTACAGGAGTAGAAAATCCCGGAATCTCTTCTATCGGGATGTCGACCATCCATTAACGCAGTGTTTCCATCAGCAGAAAATGTGAGATAACTAACAAAAGTGCGTAAAGAGGGATCTGGAATCGACTCGATTTCCTCTAGGATTTCATAATCACTTTCAGCGGTTAATCTAAATCTCTTGCCACCGCGATAAGGAGATCGGAAGGAATAAAAAACGAGATTTTGTTCACCGTCTAACACTGGTCCAAATTCATCGCGTCCCGGAATCGATTCATCCGCCTCATTAACACTTGCTGGTACTACAAGCATCGGTTCCGACCAACCTGATTCTGTTCGCTCCGTTTTCCAGATATTGATAGAGTTTGGTGCAACATCAGGGTGGGGGCGGCTCGAATCGAAATAAAGTGTGTTCCCATCGGAGGATAATTGTGGCGAGTCGTCGCGATATTTTCCTGAGAATGGCGCTACTTCGGGTTCCGACCAACCCGAATCATTCTTCTTACTCATCATGATAGTATAGTCAAACAAACCGGGGGTGCGTCGCATGAAATAAAACTCACCGCGAACTACATCAAAAGTGGGATTAAATTCTCCCATCTCAGTTGAGATAATACCGGGTGCTATTGGTGCAGGTTCCGGATGTTGTGATTGATCGTCTGAATCAGAAATAAGAAAAGAAGAGATCAACAAATAAAAAACGTAAATAGGCGAAAGAAATATAAGCCGATGCATAACTATGTAGGTTAATTCGTTTGGTACAAATTAGTTACGAAGCTCGACCCATAGATGGATTTATTTATTTAAAAACCTTCGTTATTACTGCCTCTTAGAATTTTTCCACGAAAATAGAGCTCATTTCCATCGGTGCCGTATTCATTACCGAGATATCTGAAAGCAGGTGCTACAGCTCCTTCTACGATATAAGATGTTGCGTAGCAGGCTGTTTTTCCTTCAACTACGATACACTCTGTTTCAATAGGATAATATACATTCAATGAGTCGCGGGCGTAATTGGAATCGGTCCAAACCTGAAATGTCGAGAGATGTGCCTCAGGAATACGAGTAACTTCAAATGCGGGATCGCCAAGATGAATTTGATCTTCTAACCGAACATACACTTCTAAGGTATCACCTTCACTAAGTGGCATCCAACTACCGGTAACTTCTCCACGCTCACCGGCTGCGCTTACCGATACCGAATTTTCCTTGCACGAAGCAAGAACGACTATGAGAACAGAAAATAGTAGTAAAGTACTTATCTGGCTCTTAGTCATCTAAATACACTTTTTGTCCTGTTTTGGCACTTTGCATTGCTGCCTCTAAAATTTCCATTACAATTATATTGTTTTCGAGCGAAGACAAGCTCATTGGCTCTTCTTGTATTTCGTCTCTGATTACTGCTTTAAAGTAAGAAAACGGATCGTGATATGGTGCTTCAAGTGAAGGTAGAACTGACGATTCCATGGGTACTTGTTCGTTTTCCTGAATGCGCAGAGTTGTTGCATCATCAGCGTATAGAACACCAGATTTGCCATACACATGCATGTCTTTACGTGCGATTGGCCAGTTCCAACTTGCTTGTATAATGCCTTGCATGGTTGGATATTCGAGCAGAATCGTCGCTTCGTCATCAACAAGCGGATAAAGTTCGGGCTTAATGGTTTGAGTCAGAGCAAACACGGAAATTGGTCGCTCACCCTTGGTAAGCCAGGTAATTAAATTGGCACCATAACAGCCAAAATCAGTAAGTGCGCCCGCTCCATTTTGTTTAGGATCGGTGAGCCAATCTAAAAACTCAGAATTTATTTCAATTTCTGCCGGACCTTTATGGCCGTCATGAACAACAATTTTTCGGAGTGGACCAATAGCATTACTGTTCACGATTTCATGCGCTTTATGGTTAGATGGATACCACGTAGTTTCGTAGTTGGTGAGCAAATGAATTCCATGCACTTCTGCCAATCGTTTCATCTCAAGTGCATGTTCGAGGCTAACGGCAAGTGGCTTTTCAACCATGACGTGAATACCTCGAGGTGCACTTTTTTGAACCACCTCCAAATGCTCATAAATAGTACCGAAAGCTGTTACTGCTTCAACTTCTTTAGCAGCGAACATTTCATCCATTGTGTCAAAAACAATATCCATCGAATACCCATGTTGATCAGCGTAGCGTTGCGCGAGCTCTCGATTCGGTTCAACAATTGCCGTAATTTCGATATCACCAATATCTTCTCGGCCAAGTATCCAATGCACGTGGGTGTGTGTAAGGCCAACTACGCCAATTTTTAGCGGCTCGGATTGAAAAGCTAAGACCGATTGATTGAGGAGTATTAGAAAAAAGATTAAAGAGAAAAATTTCATGCTTTGGGATGGTATTTGATTAAGCAGTCTGAATGGAGAATAGTTGAAAGCTTTTTCAAAAAGCTAATTAAACACTATTATTAAGTTGTTTTAATTAATGACATAGGGGAACTATTAATTTTAGATATTACTTAAAAGAATTGGTGCAGAGAAAACTCAGTTTTTTAACTGAATAGAATAATGAAAAAAACTATCTACAAAATTATAGAGGGTGATATAATTTTTGCAAGTTGGCAGGGTATTATCACAAGTGAGGAACGAACTCGTTTTCGTGATGAGATTCAGCAACGTTGTGAAGAAATCGGTACAAAAAAGTTTATCGTTGATCTGCGTAAACAGAAAAATAAGACGGAAATTCAGGACAACTACGACTTTGGTAAACAACTACGCCGAAAAATGAAAGGGTATACTATTGCAGCAATTTATAATCCGATGGGAGTTAATGAAGAGTTTTTGATCGAAACCGTAAAGCGAGGCGAGGTAAACATCAAGGTTTTTAATCGGCTGGATGCGGCGAAAAAGTGGATTTTGAGTCAATAACTCATGTTAACAGGCTCAATGGCATATTGTTTGTTCTCATCTTTAAAAAGTACCCCGGCTTTAGCATAAATAGAGTGATAAAAGAGCAGTGTAGCCTGCTCGTTAAAGGCTTGCCGCAACAGAATGGTTTTGGCTTTTTTGGCAGCCAGTGGATCAACATCTAGGGACTGCATAAAATAATGATTTAAGTGCGCCTCACTTGGTAGCAAATCACCTAAGTAGTAAGCGAACTCATTCGCTTCTTCATCAAATATTTTCACAATTTGATGTCCGGGCGTATGTCCACCGGTATGAATAAGTTGAATGCCCGGTAAAAGTTCAAAAAGCGAATCAGTGATTAAAACCAGTTTATCTTCGGCGTGTAATTTGTACAACTCATCCATTTGATAGTGCGTTGCAGCTATATTATCTGCTTGCATAGCCTGTTCGATCGCGTAATACCACTCTAGTTTTTGCACAAAATAGTGCGCATTTGGTAAGGTGATATTAGTTTCCGCTTTACTATTTACAAAGGTAGAACCGGCAGCATGATCGAAATGGAGATGCGTAAGCACAACATGGGTTACATCCTCTGGTGTGAGACCAAAAATATCGAGATTGGTTATCAGGTTGGAAGTGTTAGTATATGAACTGCCTTTATCAAGCCCCCAGCCTAAACCGGTGTCGAGCAGAATAACTTGATTTCCGTGAAGCACAAGAATTGGATCGATTCCCACAGTAGGAACAAATCCGAAATCAGGTAAATCTTTTGTTTTACCCGTTATTTCGGTGCTACTTACTTTTTTGAAGTTGTTTCCATCATATACTTCAAAAATTCCCTCGCTTAACTGTTCTATGGTAAATCTACCTACTTTCATACTCTGTGTGAATGCCTACCGAAATGCTTTGGTTAATTCTCTCAATTATACTTAAAAATAGTTCACTTTCTTCTAATTCATTTTATTTTCTCTCTATGGATTCATACGACGCTATTATCATCGGATCGGGGCATAACGGACTCACAACTGGCTGTTATCTTGCAAAAAACGGCTACAAAGTGTTGGTATTAGAACGCAGAGATACCATTGGCGGTGCAGTATGTACCGAAACTATGTTTCAAAGTGATGAGAATCCGCATGGCTTTAAAATGGATGTTGGTTCATCGGTTCATATCATGATTCATCAAACAGGAATTATCGAAGAACTGGAATTGGAAAAGTACGGACTTGAGTATATAGATATGGATCCAATCATGTCGTATCCTGTGCCAACCGGAAAAGGAGTGATTCATTTTTGGAAAGATGTAGATCGAACGCTGGAATCCATTTCTAAAGTAGCTCCCGAAGATGTTAAAAATTATCAGGAGTTCATTCGGTTTTGGGGAAAAATCAACAAAGGCGTACTTAAAACATTCATGAGTGTGCCAACAGGCGGTAATATTATTTCTACCATGGCCAAACAGCAGATGCGTGATGGATCTATGTTTGAACGCGGAGAACAAATGCCTGGACTCCAAAAGATTTTATCCAGCTATGGGAAAGTTGTTGATGATGCCTTTGATAATGAATACATGAAAGCGGCTTTATTGTGGTTTGCTGCTCAATCGGGACCATTACCCGATCATTCAGCAACGGGCGATTTTGCAGGTTGGCAAAGTATGTTGCATGAATCAGGTGCTAAGCATCCAAAAGGGGGCAGCGGAATGCTCACTCAGGCCATGAAAAATTTGATTGAAGCTCACGGAGGGGAAGTGCGCGCAAACTCACCTATCGAGAAAATTATTGTAGAGCAAGGCAAAGCGGTGGGCGTTGTTACTGAACAAGGAGAAGATTTCAGAGCCCCGATTATTATTTCGAATGCGCATGTGCAAACTACAATGTTAAAAATGGTAGGGAAAGATCACCTCGAATCTTCAATGCTTACCAAGGTGAAGAATATACATGTAGGCAATGGGTTTGGAATGGTAATACGTTGCGCAGTGGAAGAACTGCCGCAATACACAGCCGCTCCCGATGATCCTTATATTCATAACGGGATTCAACTAATGGCGCCATCGGTTCAATATATGAATAATGCTATTGGGGATTACATGCAGAAACGCCCCCCTGAAAAACCGGCCGTGCTTGCAATGACTTTCTCCAAAATTGATCCGGAAGTTGCGAAGGATGGAAAACATACCATGTTTGTTTGGGCACAATGGCATCCATACGAACTCGCGAACGGCAAACATTGGGACGACATCAGAGAGCAGGAAGCTCAGAAAATTTATGATGTGGTAGTTGATTATGCCCCTAACATGAAGGGAAAGCTAATCGACTGGTACATCCAATCGCCGCTAGATATCGAACGCAAACATGGATTACTTCGCGGTAATGTGATGCATGTGGAAATGAGCTTCGATCAAATGTTTATGTTTCGTCCAATTCCGGAGATGAGTAGATATGAAACTCCTATTAAAAACTTGTATTTATCCAGTGCATCGTGCCATCCCGGTGGCGGTGTTTTCGGGGCTGCAGGTTATAATGCAGCTAGCGTAATCTTAAAAAAACATTCCAAAAAGAAGTGGTTCAATTGAACTCAACGGTGTACGTGCACACAGCCAAATTGCTGAATAACGTAAGTGCCATAAAACGTCGTTTGAATAATAATGTGAAGTTTATGGCTGTGGTAAAAGACGATGCTTATGGCCATGGTTTAACCCAAACGGCAAATCGACTGGAATCTTCTGTAGATTGGTTTTGCGTGGCGCGTGTGGATGAAGGTGTACTATTAAGAAAGTCGGGGATTAAGTGTCCGATTTTAGTATTCGAATGCCCAACTCACCAAACAAGTACACTGTTTAGAGACTACCACTTAACGGCTACGTTAACCCACCGTTCTACATTCGATATTTTGGAGGATGGAACGGAATATCAAATAAATATTGATTCAGGAATGCGCAGGTTGGGAGTTTTGCCGGAGGAAGCTTCTGAGGTTGCCGAACTCGTTTCAAAGTATCCAAAGCTGACCTGTACCGGAATTTACACTCATTTTGCAAAGTCAGACGATCCCGGTAATCCGGAAGTGGCTTATCAGTTGAAGAAATTTAATGAAGTGCGGCCATTGTTTGATGCGCAATTACTCACTCATACTGCAAATACCGGGGCAATTTTTCATTATCCAGATCATGACTTACAGTTTGACGCTGTTCGACCGGGTGTTTCATTGTATGGTTATGGCGCTGGAGAACATGTCATCGATGATCTAGAACCTGCTATCGAATGGAAGTCGTTTCTGATGCAGGTAAAACCCATCAAAAAGGGAGAATCGGTGAGTTATGGCTGGCGTTGGCAAGCACCAACTGATGGCTACATTGCAGCAGTGCCAACCGGTTATGCGGCAGGTATTCCAAGGTTATTAAGTAGTTCTATCGAATACGCCATAAATGGAGAACGATTTGAACAAGCCGGGACTGTAAGCATGGACTATTCGATGGTTTTTCTAAGAGAAAAACAGTTTAACGTTGGTACAGAAGTAACTTTATTAGGTGGTAAAGCTATGCACGCCAAAGAATGGGCAGATAAGGCTCAAACTATTTCCTACGAAATTACAACTCGCTTACATCCGGCAATTAAGCGCGAATTTCTGGATTAGAATAAGATAGAATCCAGTTCTAAGTCTACAATTACAGTATCAGAATACACGCTTTGAGTTGGAGGGATTACAGCTACTCGTTTTTCGCCTTCTCTCATACCGATTATAGCTTCCACAAAACCTTCACCTTTAGTTGAGGTAGCTGAAGCAATACCATTGAACTGTAATGGGAAAGTGTTGTTATTACCGTAAGAACTTTCGATGATCGCGTTCGTTGGTTTGAAACGAATGGTGTAGTAGAGCAAAATATTATCTCTTGAAACTACTTGAAGGTCTCCGGATCCGTCTTCGATTTGGTATAGAATTACTCCTGAGTCGGTAACCGTGCGTTCTGCACCTGCAGTGTCAAAAAGAAATTCTTCGGCTAGCGAATAATCAACTCTGAAAAGGTCGTTATCCTCATTGCAACTACTTAATGAGATGATAGAAAAAAAAGCTAGAAATAGAGCTGATAGTGTTCTGGATGATTGCATGTAAAAGTATTCAGATATTCTTGATTCGTAGAGTAAACCGCTTTTCCGACGATTTATTTTTCAGGGGCTAAAGATAATACACATCAAATTTAAATACCGAAGTTTAACGGATACTTTAAGTCTCGTCGCTTCCGGTAATTGCCTTCTCTAATTCCCGTTCGCGTCGTTTCACGGCTATGGCACTCACCCATATAGAAAACTCGTACAGAACTGCTAAGGGCATGGCAATTAGAATTTGAGAAACGGGATCGGGAGGGGTTAACAAAGCGGCCATAATTAAACAACCAACAAGAGCATGCCTTCGATATGTACGTAAAAAGACAGGAGTTAATAATCCTATTTTTGAAAGTGCATAACTTACAATCGGAATCTGAAAGATAATTCCGCACGAAACCACCCAGGTTGCTAACGAACTGAAATAGGCGTTGATGTCGAAGTCGTTGCGGACAATACCGGAATCAGAAATACTGAATGATGCAAAAAACTGAAGTGCAAAGGGTAGCAAAATGAGATACCCAAAAGCTACGCCCACTAAAAAACAAAAAGTGATCATGAGCGCACTCACCACTGTTTTCCATTTTTCCTTTGATTCTAAAGCAGGCTCAATAAAAGCCCAGATTTGATAAATGAAAATCGGTGAACCAATCAAAAAACCACTTACAAAAAGCATCCCCCAAAAGGTGAAAAACTGACCGGGTAATTTCCTGCTTTGTAGTGTTAGGTCGATGGCATCCACTTTAATAATGTCGTACATAAAAAAGTCGGCTTTGGTAGGACCCAGCAACACTTTATCGATCACGAAATCAGAAAAAACGAAAGAAATAACCACACCAACAATAATTCCAATAAAGCCTTTGATGATTCTCCATCGTAGTTCTTCCAGATGTTCAAGAAAGGACATTTGATCGGTGCGATCGGGTGGCTTAACGGCTTTGGGAGGTTCTGCGCCCATCACCTTACGTTTTTGATCAGTTGCAGACATTTCAGGCAGTTACAAAATCATATAATGGAAAACGTTCACATAACGCTTCTACCTCGTTGGCCACTTTTTTGTGCACTGCTTCGTCTTCAGGCTTTTGAATTACCTGATCGATTAATTGAGCGATGTATTCAAATTCTGCCTCTTCAAGTCCGCGAGTTGTCATGGCCGGCGTACCAATTCGAATTCCTGAGGTTACAAAAGGACTTTCCGTATCAAAAGGAACCATGTTTTTGTTCACCGTAATTTCGGCTTTACCCAGTGCTTCTTCGGCCACTTTTCCGGTTACGCCTTTATTTCTTAAATCGATTAGGATAAGGTGATTATCTGTGCCACCACTTACTATGTTGTAGCCCAACTCCATAAATTTATTGGCTAAAGCTTTGGCATTTTTCTGAACCTGAGTTTGATAATCTTTGAAATCAGGTTGCAATGCTTCACCGTAAGCGACCGCTTTAGCTGCAATCACATGCATAAGTGGACCACCCTGAGTACCGGGAAATACGGCACTATCGAGCACTTCGCTCCAGTTTTTCGTCCGACCGGATTTCGGTGCAACTACACCTAACGTATTCTCACCATCTTTTCCAACCAGAATCATTCCACCTCTTGGACCTCGAAGCGTTTTATGCGTGGTAGTTGTAACTACATGTGCGTGTGGTAAAGGATTTTTAAGGTTTCCGGTGGCTATTAAACCGGCAGTATGTGCCATATCCATCCATAATAATGCGCCAACTTCATCAGCAATACTACGGAAGGCTTCATAATCATAATCACGAGAATAGGCAGACGCTCCAATCGAAATCATTTTAGGATTCACCGCCTTTGCCTTGTCGCGAATTTTATCATAATCCAGAAGTCCGGTATCTTTTTCAACGCCATAAAATTCGGGCTTAAAGAAAATGCCCGAAAAATTAACCGGAGAACCATGAGTTAGGTGGCCACCATGCGACAAGTCAAAACCGAGGAGTGTTTCACCCGGTTTCATCAGTGCCAAATACACGGCCGCGTTTGCAGTAGCACCGGAATGTGGTTGAACATTCACCCAATCTGCGCCAAATAACTCTTTAGCTCGATCTCGTGCAATATCTTCAATTACATCAGCAAACTCGCATCCGCCATAATATCGCTTACCCGGATATCCTTCAGCGTACTTATTGGTAAGATTGCTGCCATTTGCCTGCATTACCGCTCGGGTAACAAAATTCTCAGAAGCGATGAGCTCCAGTCCAAAATTTTGGCGCTTCGTTTCTTTTTCAAGGAGTTCAAAAATTTTGGGATCTTGTTCTTGTATAGATTTCATTCTTCTGATGAATTTGTAGTCAAAGATTCAATTTTTTCGATGCGGCGATTATGTCTGCCACCTTCAAATTCGGTGCCAATCCATGCTTCGATGATGGCTTCCAATTCTTCCGTGCGATCTTCTAATTCTCGGCCGGGTAGGCAAATGATATTCGCATTGTTATGCAACTTGGTCATTTTTGCCACTTCTTTGCTGTACACCAATGCAGCCCGAACTTTGGGATATTTGTTGGCAGTCATGCAAACTCCTTGACCACTTCCACATAGCAAAATTCCAATTTCGTGTTCGCCGGAATTAACGCGTTCCGAAACTTCAACGGCAAAATCGGGATAATCAACAGAATCGTCGGTGTGAGTACCGAAATCAACGGGGGTATGGCCGAGCTTTTCGAGTATTTTTTTGGTGATGGTTTTGGCTTTAAAACCTGCGTGATCGCTCGCAATCGGGATGATCATCAATAATTTTATTTGGAGTGATGAGTTGGTGCAAATATCTCTAAAATATCGCTCTTTTAAAACAAAGGTTACTCACAATTTAGTTCAATTATCCACGTCTGTATCATCCAACCGTGAGATTTAGTGAATCCATATCAAAATCAGAGTTTAAGGATTGCTAACTTCCACTCGTCTAATTTATATTTCAACTACTACTGTGGATTATCAAAAAGAACTAGAAACTGCTAAGCGTGCTGCCCAGCAAGCGGGCGAACTCATTCGTTCATTTCAAGCAAACCAATCGTACGACATTGAACTAAAGGGCAAGAATGATTTAGTGACCGATGCCGATCTCGCTTCCGAAAAGACTATCATCGAAGTCATCAAGCAAGAATTTCCGAACGATCAATTTTTAGCGGAAGAATCGAACACTTACACCCAATTACCAAGCGGCCGAGTTTGGATAATTGATCCCATCGATGGAACTACGAACTTCTCGCACGGTTTTGCGCCGTATTGTGTATCCATCGCTCTTTGGGAAGATGGAACACCAAAAGTAGGCGTGGTATTAGAAATAGCAAATAACGAATTATTCTGGGCGATTGAAGGGGTAGGTGCTTACCTAAACGATTCAAAAATCCATATTTCTGCAATTAATGAACCAGCTAAAAGCTTAATCGCTACCGGTTTCCCGTATTCTCATTTCGATTTGGTAGATCCTTATTTGGTGGTTCTTAAAAACCTGATGCAAAAAACACACGGAATTCGCCGCGCTGGTGCCGCTTCTTACGATTTGTGCTGTGTAGCAGCCGGACGAGTGGAAGGATTTTACGAGTATGGACTTTCCCCATGGGATGTAGCTGCCGGCGCGTTAATCATTCAGGAAGCGGGAGGAACAATTTCTGACTGGAAAGGTGGCGATGGCTGGCTATTTGGTAAACGCATTATAGCCGGAACCCCAAACATCGTTGAGTTTCTGAAAACAGAAATACAGAATGTGTTTTTGGAAAAGCATTTGGTGGTAAGGAATGCAGCCAATAAAACAAGTTTAAGCTAATTCTCAACTGGGCAGACTCATCGTTATCACTCTGAGTGACTGATTTCTCGAAGAAGTTTGAGGTAGTCCGCACAAACTATCCATCTGTCGGGCAAACGCCCGGCTGATGGAATCTCTTAAAAGGCTCTTAAATTCTGTTGTACTTAATTCCTGATTTTGTTAGCCTTGATTGCGTTTCAGAACATCAAGAAACGGGGAAAAATGAAAAAAGTACGGCAATCGATTATTTATGTGATGGGAATACGAGATGGAAGATTTACACAGGAGCGCAGGGTTAAAACCCATGCTTGATTATGACCTTG
>JAEPQH010000014.1 GCA_017640605.1 Balneolaceae bacterium
AAGTTCAATAAACCAGTTCAAATAAAACGGGGAATAAAATTTAGTTGAACATTTTTTGTAAGGATTTACTCTAAAACTTATCTAATAGATGAACAAGGAAGTAAGAATTGAGAGTCACAATTTTAGATTCGCGAATTTTTTGATAGAGGGATGAATCTTATTACTTACGGTCATTGCGAGGAGGCTGGGAATTAGGAATCCAAGTACAAGAAAAATCGACGCGGCAATCTCCTTAACAACGCTCCAACAGGAGGTCACTTCGTCGAGGGAATTTGTAAACTTCAAATGGATTAGATTCCCCTCGTGATGGCTAGAGAAATGAAATACGGCCAAAAATTCAGCTGCTCTCAACTAATCAAATTCCCACCCTCATCCCATTCAGCCGTTACATCCCGTTTTGATTGATCCACACATTTAGCCAGCCATTCCGGCTCATATTCCAAGCCATGCTTTTTAAGCACCTCTTCGGGAACTCCATCCCACACATTCGGACGATTTCCTACATATCCCAAATCATCCCATCCCATTTGCGTGGTGTAATAACCGGTAAGCGTGATGTTTCTTATCTCGCGATAAAAATCTACGCCCGGCTGGGTGACTTCAGTAGCTTTATCCGGGTAGGCAATCTCTTCGATGATTTCCATTTGCTGAGCATGCGTTAACAGCACAAAATCGTAGCCAAATTTTTGCTTCGAATACGCATCCAGCCAGGTTATCCCGATCTGAAAATCATCCTGCCAGCTGGGAGCATCTTTTACCATAAAATCGATAAAGGCGGGTACATGTGCATCGGAAGCAGACCCAGCGGTATCCGTGGCCGGTAAAATCAGATCGCACAACACCGCAACGGTTTCAAACTGATGATCGGTAAAGAAATTTTCAGCAAATAGATCGACATCACGTTGTTTTTCTTCTGCAGTTCTGCCATAAGAGCTAAAGTCATAGACATTCTGCAATTTGGTTCGTTCCGCTTTTGAAGGAGCACATCTATTTAATAAAGCACCGGTACCTAATGCACCAATCAACATTGTTTTAATTGATTCTCTGCGATCCATAACTAAATATTTTGCTTTTTAAGTTGATCAACGATGTACTCACTTGCCCGCATTGAAAGTGCAAGGATGGTCCATGTTGGGTTTTTATCTGCTTGTGATACAAACACGCCCGCATCAACCACAAACACATTCTTTGCATCATGCAGCTGATTGTATTTATTGGTCACCGATGTAGCCGGATCATCGCCCATGCGTGTGGTTCCTACTTCGTGAATTATCACCCCGGGATTCATCAAGCCATAATCGCGATCCGCACCCGGTTTGTTTCCTAATTTGATGGCACCCATCGCATCAAAAATACTTTCAATGGTGTCGTGAGCATGTTTGGCTTGCAAGCGTTCATAATCCGTCCACTGATAATTAAATCGTAACACCGGAATTCCCCATTGATCTTTCACCTCCGGATCGAGTTCGCAATAATTATTGTACTGCGGCACACTTTCTCCTCGCATTGCAATACCCATTACCGAGCCAAAAAATCGTTTCACATCCTTACGCAGCTTATCCCCGTAACCACCAACGGTTTCATTGAAATGCGAGTTTAAATTGGTAGTATCAAAACCGATTCCGTAAGAAGGCATGCCCATTCCTCCCCAAATCTCCAGATGATAACCACGAGGGAAATCAAGTTTCGCTTCATTAAGCCACCACGGCGTATACACGTGAAGGCCGCCCACACCATCTTCGTTGTATCGATCACGATCCATTAACTCAGGTACCAGCGCTGCCGCTCCCGTTCCGGTGGAGTCGTGTAAATAGCGCCCTATCATACCGGAGCTATTGCCTAATCCATCCGGATGTTGACTGCTTTTTGAGTTCAATAATATACGCGCGGTTGAACAGGCAGAAGCTCCAAGTACAATTACTTTACCTTTAATCTCTTGTTCGCTTCCATTTTCTTTGTTGATGTACGATACGCCGGTTGCTTTCCCGTCGCCATTGGTCACCACTTCTTTGGCCATCGAGTTTACATACAAATCCACTCGCCCGGTTGATTTCTGAGCCGGAAATATCAGACAAGTTCCCGAACTGAAATCTGCATAAATCTGACAAGCGCGATTACACTGATTGCAGTAAAAACAAACACCTCGTTCGTTATTTAATCGTTTTGTAAGGATGGAAAGCCGTGAAGGAATTACCGGAATTCCAGCTTTCCGAGCGCCTTTTATATAATATAATTCATGCAACCTTGGTTTAGGTGGTGGCAGGAAAAACCCATCCGGTTCATTAAAAATGCCCTCTTTACTTCCAAAAACGCCGATCATTTTGTCTACTCGATCGTAGTAAGGTTTCACATCGTCGTAGCTGATGGGCCAATTATCACCTAGCCCGTCCCAATCTTTACGTTTGAAATCGAGCGGACCAAAACGAAGTGAAATTCTGCCCCAATGATTGGTTCGTCCCCCTAACATACGTGACCTGAACCAGCCAAAATTAGTGCCATCTGCTTGCGTATACGGCTCCCCATCGATTTCCCACCCACCGTAAGCGGCATCATAATCACCAAAAGCTCGAGTAGATCCATAACCACGGCGAGGGGATTCCCAAGACGGACGTAGTTGTGTGCGATATTCGTCCAAAGCAGGATCGAAATAAGGTCCGGCCTCTATGATAGCGACGTTTAGCCCTTGTTCCGCCAGAATTTTGGCCGACATTCCTCCTCCTGCCCCCGAGCCAACTATTACAGCATCGTATTCTTTTCTGCTTTTGATGATTTCCATCGATTAATACTCCCGAAAATTGGTGTGATAAATGATTAAAAAGTTAGAAGAATATCTGTTTTTTAAAAGCGCCTTTACAGGTTAAAAACTGCTTTATCAATACGCTTTAAAACAGTCCTGAAATTTCACCCTCATCGTTTACACTCATATTCATTGCGGCAGGATTTTTTGGCAGTCCGGGCATCAACATCATATTACCACAAATCACCACCAAGAAACCGGCACCGGCAGATAGTTGTACATCGGTTATGGTAAATGTATGGTCTTTTGGAGCCCCTCGCAGCAGGGGATTGTCAGAAAACGACGATTGTGTTTTAGCGATACATACAGGAAGATTTCCATAGCCCAATTTGGTGTATAAATCGATATGCTTTAGTGCTATCTTATCAAAATAAACAACTCCTGCACCATACATTTTGGTTGCAACCTGAGTGATTTTTTCTTTGATGGATGCCTTGTTATTGTATAATCGAATCGTTGCAGGGTGTTGGTTATCCGATGCCAGTTTAACCGTTTTTTCTGCCAATGTTTTCACTCCGTCTCCACCTTTTGCAAAGGCTTCGTGGGGTGCACACTCTACTCCTAGTTTCTCACAGAATTGTACTATTTCGTTAATCTCATTGAGATCGTCATCCATAAATTGATTTACAGCAACAATGATCGGAGTTTCAAACTGTTTCAGGTTTTTAATATGTGCCTCAAGATTAACAAGTCCATTTTTTAAAGCATCCAAATGTTTGCCACCTTCTTTGGCCTCATCCACACTAACTCCACCATGATATTTTAACGCTTTGCAGGTGGCAACTAGTACAACCGCTGATGGCCAAATGCCTGCGACAGGACATACAATATTGAAGAATTTTTCGGCGCCAAGGTCCGCTCCAAAACCAGCTTCTGTTACCACAAAATCTGCGAGTTTAAGACCAATTCGATTGGCAATAATACTACTTGTGCCATGTGCAATATTAGCAAAAGGTCCGGCATGAACGAGGGCGGGTACATGCTCGATAGTTTGTACCAGATTAGGCATAATGGCTTCATTCAAAATAACGGCAAGTGCCTCGTGCGCATGTAATTGTTTAGCTAGTATTGCTTCTCCCTTCATGTTATATCCGACAATTATATTCCCCAATCGTTTCTTAAGATCAGTTCGTGAGCTGGACAAAGCTAAAATTGCCATGATCTCTGAAGCTGCAGTAATAATAAAACCGGATTCCCGGGGAATACCATTAAACCGACCACCTAAGCCAACTACTATTTTTCGTAACGCTCTGTCGTTCATGTCAATAGATCGGTTCCACAAAGTATTTGTCACATCAAATTCCAGCTCATTACCTTTAAAAATGTGGTTGTCGAGCATGGCGGCCAAAAGATTATGAGCCGCACCAACAGCATGGATATCGCCGTTAAAATGCAGATTAATTCGTTCCATGGGGATTACCTGCGACCAACCGCCTCCCGCTGCTCCGCCTTTTATACCAAAAACCGGGCCTAGAGATGGCTCACGAAGTGCTACCAACGCTTTGTGTCCGATTTTTTGAATCCCTTGACTCAAACCGATAGACGTTAGCGTTTTCCCTTCACCGGATGGGGTAGGAGTCATCGCGGTAACCAGAATTAATTTTCCATCCGGTTTATCTTTAAACTTATCCAGCACATTCAATCGAATTTTTCCGGTGTATTTGCCGTAGAACTCAAAATTTTCTTCTTCCAGATTTAATGCTGCCATAAAATGGCGCATGTGCTTCATTTCGGCATTCTGAGCGATTTCTATACTAGATTTCATGCTTTGTCCCCTTTATGATGATTTATTCCCGATACCTTATTAATTCTTAATGCAGTGTAAGAAAAATAGTGTGTAGAATAAAACCCGCCTTATTCATAAGGATTATCTAATCACGGTATGAACGAAGAATTTCCAGCAGGAACGGGTGAATTAGTTATACATGGCTTCGATTTCAGATAATTTCTTATCGATCCTTTCGCGAGAAAGCCACAGACCGTTTACCATTACTCCGGAATGAGTTCGAATGGCATCAAGGTTTCTTAATGGGTTGCCTTCCATCAAGATAAGATCGGCGCGCATGCCTTCTTCAATGGTTCCAAATTGATCTTCATTTGCGAAATATTCACCAACTGCTTTAGTGCCCGAATGTAAGATTTCAAAATTACTCATTCCCGCATCCTTCATGTAAGGTAATTCACGGTGAATAGAGAATCCGGGTACACTAAACAGCTGGGGCGCATCGGTTCCCATCAATATTCTAACCCCGGCGTTATTCATTTCTCTCAGTAACCGTTGTCTAAGTTCGGCATGATCCTTTGCGGCATCGATATTTAAGGTGGCATTATTGGTAATATTTGTGGTAACAAAGTTATTGTAGTTATCACGTACAGCTTGTGGAATATATTTGAGCTCGTCATAGGTTTGCATGGCTTCATAGTCAGCCGCCCCGATAATCGTTTCCCAAAGAGCTTGTGTAGGCACAATCCAAACACCGGCTTCTTTAGTTTTTTGGATGATATCATTCATTCTTTGGTTTTGCTCTTCTCCATCATACGCCTCTAAATAGGCAACATATCCATCGATATGATCCATGGTTTCCTGCCCGGCTTCAATAGCTCTTTGTATGCCAACCGCTTCGGGTACATGTCCACCAAACCGAATTCCTAAAGCATTCGCTGTTTCTGCCATGGCCTTGTATTCTTCCAGTGTTAAACCGGGATGTATTTTCAGCAGATCCCAACCTTCTTCCACTTGTTGCCGCACTTTTTCTCGAGCTTCTTCCGGCGAACTAACTGAGTTGCCATTAAAACTCGGTCCGGCTAAATACAAATTCGGACCAATGTATTCGCCATTCGCAACTTTCTCTTTTAACTCTAGTTGGCGGTTGTACCCAAGCATTCCACGCACAGTTGTTATACCTGCAGATACATATAAAAACAAGGTCGATTCTACATAATCTTCGTTAAAATAAGCCGGAAAGTTAGCTGATGGGTGAGTGGGTGGTACATGTCCATGCATTTCTGCAAGACCGGGCATTAGGTATTGGTCGGTGCCATCAATAACGATGGTATTTGGACCGAACTTGATATTTGCATCATCCAAAATCGAAGAAATACGACCATTTTCGATGAGCACCGTCTTATTCTCTAACACCAAATCATCTTGCGTCATTGGAATCACATTTACATTTGTGAATGCATGAGTAAGCATTTCGCCATCGTAGGTGTATTCTACATCGAAGGGCTTAATAGAGAAGAAGAGGATTACTGCGACCACCGGAAGCAGAATCAATAGCAGGACTTTTTTCATAATTGAAAGGTTAGTTCAGTTCGAAAGAAGTGAAATGCCTGCTAGAATACAATGCGATGCAATGGAATTGATGATTTTTTACTGTGAACGAGTAGGGAGTTTTATCTAAACTCGGGACAGATGAAAATTAAGAATTGAGTTACTCACTATCTCCAGAACCCAATCGTTTGGGATGATTATCTGCTTCCTGTAGTTCATTAAATGCTTTCTGGAAGTTATCCATCAGCTCCATGTACTCTTTCGATTCCACTACACGCTGCTCCAGCATTCGTGATTTTAAGGTTTCGTTTCGAGCGTATTTAATGAACTTATAGAAGTGAAAGGAAACCAAATCACCATTATCATCGGCTAAATATATCTTTCCGTCCTCATCTACCGATTTAAAATTAAATATATGTTGCCCGGTTGATGAATCGGCAGAAGAATACTTTCTATAGGTAGCCCAGTCAAATTTTTCACCGGTAAGGGCTTGCGCAATATTCCAGCAATTCACTCGGTCTCCTTCTTTCCAATGCAGAATTTCCGGATACCAAGTATGGGGAGGAACGCCTCTTTTCTTATTCCTAAAAAACTTCATGACTCTAATAATTTTGATTCTTCACTTTGATCGGAGAGCTCCAAATAAGCCTTTTGGAATTCAGCAATCAACTCCATGTATTCACTCGAGGTGTCTAATTCCGTTAAAATTGTTCGATTTTTCAGGCTAAGGTTTTCCGCTTTTTTGAGAAAAGACTGCAAATCTGTTTTATGGATTTCTTTATCTGCCTCGTCTTCTATAATTATGAAGCCATCACTCGTAATTCCCTTGTATACATAGTTCCGCGTTAATGTCCCTGTTTCTAATGCATTCAACTTAGAGAAAATTCCTTTCGCTTTAACATTCCTCGCTCTGATGATATCCCCTTCTTTCCAATGCAATATTTCCGGATGCTGTAGATGCGGAGCTTTAGCTGTTGATTTATTAAAAATGCCCATTTAAACGATTATTTGCCCTTAAATATTAACTGAACGCCTTTACTGAATGAAACCGGATTTGTTTCGGTAGATTCGTCATACAACGGTAAGATAAGCGTTGCCCTGTAAAACAAATACAAGCTTATCGCCATAATGGTATGGGCAATATCTAAATGGTTGAACCAAATACTTAGGCCAATTTCGCTGGTGTAGAAAAAAGCAGCTAGCGTAGCAAATAGTATGGCACGACAAATAAGCCGGCTGCCCGGGTTTTGAGTCTGCATAAAAATGTAGAAATGGATGGGAAGCACAATTAAACCTAATCCATAGGCTGAGTGCACCTGTATGAAGAAAAAATTTAGCGTTGTAAAGGTGATGACGGCAAAAACTAATAACTCAACGACATTGGCAACTTCCAGAAAACGAGCAAATCTGGTTTTCAATAACGGAAAGGCATACATAATGGTAGCTCGTTCAATTGCTGAAACCGCCAACATACTAATTAGCCAACCGGGTAATTTCCAGGCCAAACCAACTTGAGCCTGAAACGCATGCCCCAATAAACCGCCCAAAAAAGTTGCAATGGCCATAATCAAAAAATACCAGCGCATATATTGATGCACTTTACCGGGCAGGTTTTTCTTTCTCAGTTTGATGTAGGCAAACACACAAACCCCAGTGATTAAAAAATCGGTGAGCGTTACCACCGGCTCCATGACGGTTACATCAAAGATTTCTATCGATGGCTGTCCACTGGGTGACTGCATGGTTAATTAAGAATTAGATACAGTTGAATTTGGAATCTGTTTACTCTATAACGTATTGAGCTTATTCACGTTCCGAACTCTTCAGGTAAGTTAGAGTTCGAACATCTCTACAAGAAGGCGGGAAGTCTCGGACTGAGCTTTACCTGAAACTTCTCCCAACTTTTTTACAAGTCGTTTTTTGTCGACGGTTCGGATTTGATCTAGAACGATATCACCTTTTTTTCCCTGAAAAGATAAGCCAACTCTCGTTGGGTACTTTTTCCTCGTTGATGTTAAAGGTGCAATAATTACAGTATTTAAATGACGATTCATCTCATCAGGAGATATAACAACACAAGGTCTGGTTTTTTTAATTTCTGAGCCTAACGTAGGGTCCAAGGCTACCAGATATACATCAAACCGATTTACCATGTCCACTCTTCTTCATCCCAATCATTGGCAAAATAAGTAGTTGGTTCTTCATGTATTTCCTCTGCCTCTAAAAAGGCTTTGCTCCAACCTGCCCTGGACGATTGCATTGATTGTAAGATAATTCGGTTCTTATCAAGTATAAGCTCAATCTCATCGGATAAACCAGCCTCCTCAATCATCGGTTTTGGAATCCGTACTCCTTTTGAGTTTCCAACTTTTATCAACTTTGTTTTCATGGTAATCTATCTTATTCCATATAAAATGTAATTACAATGGTATTACATTACAATTAGAAAACCCTGATTGGTGAACGCAACTGCTTTTTGTTTAAAAAATCAACATTCACTTTAATTCAACCACCGTACACCCGGCACCACCAAAATCTTCGTTTGCCAAATCGTAGCTTTTTACTTCAGTACGATCGCCGAGATATTTATGAATTTGCTCTTTTAGTATTCCAGTACCTTTCCCGTGAATAATCTCAACTTGTTTGAGTCCTCTGAATACGGCCTTATCTATATACAATGTTACCTCTTCGATGGCGGCATCAGCCCGTTTCCCTCTCAGATCAAGACGAGAAGATACCGATCCTTTTAACGATGAGTCGTTCAAGATTACATTTGCCCTACTTTGGCTCGATTTCTTTTTCTTTGGCGGCTCTACTTTAACCAGGTTTTTATACTTGGTTTTCAATCGCAGTCCATCTGCTTGCACTGTTGCATTGTTGCCTTTTCTTTCAACAAGCTGTCCATTGGTGTTTCCATCCAAAAAGCGTACATAATCGCCCACTTCCGGTCGGTCGGAACTTTTAACGAACTGCGCTTCCCGTTTTTCTTTTACTTCATCCAGCGAAGCTTCAATTTTCCCCTTTTCGGCTTCAATGTCTTTGCGGATATCTTTAATCTGTTTTTTCCCCGTCTTCTGCTCTTCAACAATTTTCTCAACCGCCCGCTCAACTTTCTGATTCGCCTGATCCATGATCGACTTCGCTTCTTTCAACGCCTTTTCGCGAATTTTATCTCGCTCCCGATTTAATGACTCCAGCTTTTGCTTGTATCGATTTTCGTTAACCTGAGCGCGTTTGAGGATTTCCTTATTTTTCTCCGCCAGTTCTTCAGCCGATTGAGTTTTTGCCTCCAATTCCGCAATCAAACCTTCCATTTTATTTTTGGCCTCGCCGAGCAATTCACGTGATCGGGTTAGTAAACGTTTGTCTAGATGCATCCGCTCTGCAATTTCGAAAGCGTAACTACTACCGGGGATTCCTTTTTTGAACCGATACGTAGGCGATAGAGAAGCTTGATCGAATTCCATTGACCCATTAACCGCATTCTCATGTTCGTGAGCAAACACTTTAAGAGCTCCGTGGTGCGTGGTAACCAAAATCTTACAATCGTACTTTAAAATGTACTCGATAAAAGCCTGAAAAAGTGCCGAACCTTCATCAGGATCGGTCCCTGCTGCGGCTTCATCAATTAGAATAAGACTATTTTCTTGTAATCGATCCTGTGTTTCGCGCATCCATTGTAAGCGAGATGAGAATGTACTCAAGTCATTTTCTATGGACTGATCATCCCCTAAATCCACAAAAACACCGTTAAACACAGGCAACTGCGAAAGTGGATCAACAGGAATAGCGAAGCCCGATTGATTCATCAGCACACAAATACCCATTGTTTTCATAGCCACTGATTTCCCACCGGCATTCGGACCCGTGATCATCAAGCAATGCTCTTCTTCGCTGAGTTCTAGATCTAAAGGTATTACTTCCAGCCGCTCTTCTTTTTTGAGGGATACGTTTTTTAACCTAAGATTAGGATTGTAAGCCTCTTTAAGTTTCGTAAACCCCGTATTGGATACAGTAGGTATTTCCCCATCTAATTGTATGCTCACCTTTGCTTTAGCGGTAATAACGTCGAGTTCGGCTAAGGTTTCTATATTTTGTCGAATGTAGGCTCTGTTTTCTCGGATGTGATTAGTCAGTTCCTGCAAAATGCGTTCAATTTCGGCCTGCTCTTCAGCTTCGTATTGTCTGATCTCATTATTGAGATGCAAAGCCTCAACCGGTTCCAGATACACGGTTTGTCCGGTGGAAGATACATCATGAATAAAGCCCTGGATCTGTCGTTTGTATTCGGCTTGAATAGGAATCACCATTCTGCCATTCCTTATGGTAGCGCCCTCATCGCTGGCCATGCCGTCTTTTACTGCATTTCGCATCATCTTGTTGATGGTGCTACGCAACTCATTTCGTTTCGAGTTCAGGCGTTTACGAATGCTTTTAAGTTCCGGGCTGGCATCATCTCGTAACTCACCATTTTCTGTTACTTTCCCCTTGATGTAATTCTCAAGTTCTTTAAGTGGAATCAGTTGTTCAGAGATTCCGGTAAGTGTCTGAGCCCGTTCTTCTTTTTGCTTGATGAACTTCTTAACAGTACGGGCGTTGAAACAAATTTTTAAAATATCACGGAAGGCATATAATGGAATGATGCTTCCGTAGGCTTTGGCAATATCCAAATGATCGCGCACATCGGGGAGTTCATCCAAAGGAAATACGTCCGGATCGCGCAGAATTACCATCATCTCCCGAGTTTGAGCAAGTAAAACCTGAACCCGATCTTTTCGATTGGTGGGACGAAGTTCTTCAATCATCTCAGCCGATCGAATAGACTGTGCGGCAGCTAAAGTGGCTTCTCGAACTTGCTCAAAGCCTAGTTTTTCTAATACGTTTTTAGGATAGAACTCCATCAAAAATAGATTGTACTTAAAGAATCATTTACATTGTTCAGGAAGATAAACCTAATTCCGCGCCTATGAAATTCCCCATTTTCCAAGTTGATGCTTTTACCGATCATGTTTTTGGTGGAAATCCCGCCGCAGTAGTTCCATTAACTGAATGGCTGCCCGTCGAAACCATGCAGCAAATAGCCATGGAGAATAATCTCTCCGAAACTGCTTTTTATGTGAAAGAACACGAAGCTTACGGTTTGCGATGGTTTACTCCACAAGTTGAAGTAGACCTTTGCGGACATGCAACCTTAGCTACGGCTCATGTTTTATTCCATGAATTAGGATTTACTGGAGCTGAATTATTATTCAATACAAAAAGTGGCCGATTAGTAGTTAAAAAAACTAACGATGGATATTCCATGAATTTTCCGTCGGATGAAATGCCCCAGGTTGAAGCGCCACCAATTTTGTTCCAAGCACTCGGAATAAAACGCACCAACAAAACATTCAAAACTGATGATTACATGGTGGTGCTTGAATCTGAGGAACAAGTTGCGGCTTTAGCACCCGATTTCAAATTCTTGAAAGAGGTGGATGCTCGAGGAATCATAGTTACTGCACCGGGTAATGAAATTGATTTCATTTCGCGATTCTTTGCTCCTCAAGTTGGCATTGATGAAGATCCCGTCACCGGTTCAGCACACACAAAAACCACGCCTTTTTGGGCAAAAGAACTAGGCAAATCGGAACTCACCGCCCGACAAATTTCTAAACGGGTTGGAGATTTAAATGTAAAACATCTTGGTGATCGTGTAGAACTCGAAGGGAAGGCAGTTACCTTTTTGAGAGGCGAGATTGAAGTGTGATTAATTAGAAATTAGGAATATAAGATTAGGAATATGGTATTTGTTCAGACCAAACTCGAGTCGGCTAATGGTCGTTAATAAAATCCGGAAGAAATGCGGTAGGTAGTATCTGGAGGTAGTTCGAATCGTAAGCAAGTACGAAGATCAAAGGGCAGATATGACTGAATCTACATTTCTTACGGTGACTTTTGGGTACTTTTGGTCAATCAAAAGTACCATGTGAGTAGTAACTCAGACTTAATGAAGAAGGGTTGCTTTAAGTTTTAAATACAAATGATGGAAGCATTTATTTTACTAATAATCGGGGTTTTTGGAGGTTTAATCGCCGGCTCGATGGGTGTTGGTGGTGGAATCATTTTTACACCCGTTCTTTATTTTTTATTTGATGAAGCCGGAGTTGAACAACCCGTGCAATGGTCGGTGGCTAGCGGTTTGTTGTGCACGTTGTTTACTTCGGTCAGCAGTTCTGTTCGGCAGTATCTGAATAAAAATTTCTTTCTTAAGGAAGGACTTTTACTTGGCGTTTTTGGGGCAATTGGGATTAGCATCGGCAAATGGATACTTACCTCAGAATATTACGATCGCGAGCAATTTGTGGTGATTTTCAGTGCAGTTTTATTTTTTGCTGCATACATGATGTTCAAGAAAGGGAAAATCTCTCAAGAAGCAACAACACCGGATGCTGACACAAAATTTGAAACGAAATCAGCCGGAACCGCAGGCATTTCGGGTGGACTAGTCGCCGCCTTAGCAGGAGTAGGCGGTGGCGGGGTAATGGTGCCCATTATGAATCTGATCTACAAACAACCGTTCAAAAAGGCCGTGAGTATCTCCCATTTGGGAATGTGTGTATTGATAGCTACGGGATTGATACAATTAGCCCTTGTTTCGGTAAATACTCAGGGAATATCCCCGTATAATCTTGGATATATCGATATTGGAGCCGCATTGCCCCTTGCTGTTGGTGGATTATTCGGGGCTAATTTCGGAACCATCCTCAATCACAAACTCAAACAACAGTACCTGCAATGGGGGTTTGCTTTGTTAGCAGTGGTAATGGCCAGTCGTTTACTTTGGGGAGTTTATGGGTGAGGTGATTTTTTAATTGTAACTTGCTTAAAACGGGATAAACAAATTAGAGGAAATACTGATTGTTTTACTTAGAAGATCTATTGATGTACTTGCCTACAATTATTGGGGTAATATTTGTGATAATTATTGTAGTAGCTCGATATAAAGTTAAACCAAGAAAAGTTGTAATACTCGCGTTATCACTTTTCATAACGATGACTGTACTTACAGTAGCCAGTATTTACATAAATACATATGGAATTAGAGGAGATGTGATGACAGGTCATATAACATTAGAGTTGCTAATGGATGCTTGGGATTATTATTGGCTACCCATTTTATATAATTGTTTGATACTGTTTTCAATTTATCTATTTGGGGTTTTTAGATATGGAGATACAAATGAGCATTGATAAACAAAAAATGAAGAGACTTCAGACAATTGTTATGTCGTTTCTACTTTTTTGCATTTCAATAATCAGTTTTTTTGGTTGTAATTCCCTTGATGAAAGTGATTACGATTATGGTCGATTTTATACAATAGAAGAAGCACTAAAAAACCCGAATAAAGTGCTTAAGTTAGACTTAGGTGATTATCATTTTCGTAGAAATACAAATAAGAAATTCAGTTTAGACTCTTCAATTGCGCGACTTGTTAATCTAGAAGAATTCTCTTTTACGTGTAATTATTTAGATTCAATACCCACTGAAATAGTACAACTTCCAAAGCTCAAACATGTCACAATTGTCGATGCAGATAACATGGGTGCACCAAGAGATAATTGTGAGCTTGATTTCCCAGATACTTTTCGAAAGTTGGCACAAATTGAATCGCTTGAAAGCTTATATCTGCCATATGTAAAGGTCAAAATCCCATCTGAAATTAGCTTATTGCAAAATATTTCAACACTAACGATGGTCTTTAACGGGTTACAAAGTTTACCACCTGAAATAGGTGATTTAACAAACCTAAAAGAGCTATATATAAACTATAATGAGCTTAAAGATTTGCCGAACGAGTTGAGCAAATTAAAATCACTTCGATCTTTAAGTTTAGGATCAAATAATCTTGAAGCAATTCCGCCAGAAATATTGAATCTAAAAGGTTTAAAGAGTTTAGATTTAGCCGGAAATGAAATTGAACGCATTCCAACCGATATATCTAAGTTAGAAAACCTGAGTAATCTAAATTTATCCTTTAATTCAATTTCTACCTTCCCATCGAGTACACTTGAACTAGACCATTTAAGGTCACTCGATATAGGACACAACCACTTGTATGAATTACCGAGTGAGATAAAAGTTAGGAGTAAAATCAAGTTTTTAAATGTTTCTTCAAACTCTATCAAACAAATACCTGAATGGGTATTTAGACAAGACTCTCTCGAATATCTATTATTTGCTAATAACAGCATCACTGAAATAAGTATTCAGGAAGCGTTCCTGCCAAATTTAAAGACATTTAATGGTTCTGAAAACAGCCTCAAAGAAATACCCTCATTCCTTTTCAATTCAACAAAATTGGAACAACTAACTTTATATCAAAATTCAATTGATGAACTACCAAACGAAATTGGGTCGCTAAAAAAGTTGAAATACTTAAATCTTGCAGATAACACTATCAAAGAAATTCCCAAAGTAATATTTGAACTAGACTCGTTATCTGAACTACGGTTAGATTTTAATAAACTAGTAGATGTTCCTGTCGAACTTTTTGAGTCAACAAGTATAGACCGGCTCGGGTTGAGTGGAAATTTGTTTAATACAGAAACGATTATTGATAAAGCAAAGTCTAACTATGCTTGGCTTTGGGTTTTAGATTGGCTGATACGGTTGATGCCATTATTTCTAGGAATATTCTTTTCAAACCTGGCATTAAAAAGCAATAGGACAGGAGTTCCTTATTCAATTCTATGCTTTAGACTTATTCTAGTTTTGCTTTTAATAGGCTTACTTATCACTTGGTTTAATGCCTTCTTTCTAATTCGAGTTATCAACTTGAACTTTTTATACGTAATGCACTTTTATGAACATTGGTACATTTATTGGCTACCAATTACCTTTTCTGTAATAACAGCAATACCATTAACCATTTATTTGTTAAATGGTCTAAGAGAAGTCTAAATTATTTGATGTCAATAATCACAATTCTACAATCATTACTCGCTATTCGTAATTCTCTGGCTCTCTCTCCCCATCGACAAACGTTTTTCCACAGCCAATAAAACTGGGGTGACGGTTACAATCACCACTAAGGTAGCAGCATGAGCGATGGTGGCAAACGCAAGTCCGGTCGCTTCAGGAACAGCGTATAAATATAGAAGTGCAAGCTTTATAAAGATGTGATAGCTACCTACACCACCGGGAGTTGGAATCGAAATTCCTACCGCAGAAACCATCGTTAGTACAATGGCATCGGCATAAGACAGATCAAAGACATTTGTCATGTCGAACATGAAAAAGGGAATGTACGTCATGGTGATGTAGCAGACCCAAATTAGTGCCGTATGGAATATGAACAATGGCCAGTTTTCCAAATCTTTGATAGCCAAAACACCTTGTGCAAAGTTTTTAAATCCTTCACTAAGCTTCGCGAAAAACTGACCAAGTTTATTTTCAGGTGAACTGAGTTTATTCAGCACAAAGAAGATAAGAAAGCCCCCAATCAGTAAAATACCGCCGTATAATGCGGCTGCTTTCATTAAACCAAAATAAACTTCCGGATCGGTAACGTCGGTACCAAAAAGATTTGATAAAACTTCTGCATCAGAAATCAGAAAAATACCCACCAGAACCATGATGATGAGCATACTGAGTACATCCACAATCCGCTCTAAAACCACAGTCCCAATCAATTTGGAATTGCTTTCATCAATTTGGCGGGCTACGTAAACAGGTCGGGTTATCTCACCAAGTCTTGGAAACGCGATATTAGTGAGATAACCGAACATAACGCCGGTAAATAAGGTGGATCGATGGGGCAAGTTCGCTTTGTCTTCAAAAAGCATCCGCCAGCGCTCAGCTCGAATAAAATGAGAGAAAAGAGTTAACGCCGCAAAAGGAAGAAACCAACCCCAGCTTGCACCTTTCGAAGCTTCTACAATCTCTGAAAATTCAACGTCTTTAAAAGCGAACCACAAAAACCCCAACCCAACGAGCAGACTGATGCCTACTTTCACATATTTATTCATATCAATATCTCATGTCCACGATTTCGGCATCTTCGGGATGAGTAAACTCAAAAATAGAAGAATCATTTTCGATAAAAGCTCCATCCGAGAAGGTAGTAGTGATTACATTATCAGCAATATCGTAGGCGGTAATTGTTAAGGGTAATAATTGAGCTGAAACTTCAATTTCTACGGTGATGAAAGCGGCAAAATCGTCGGTAGTGATCAAGGTAATTTTTGTCCGACCATTTCCGATCTGTTCTTCTGTTGCGGTATAAGTATCATCGATACCGCTTAACATACGTGATGGAGCAAAGTCGTCTTCTTCGGCTTCGTATTCACTGATAATCACTCGATTCCGGGAACCATCATATACCTGTGAAATCTCGCCATCAACTACAATTTTCTGTTGATTGCTTTCCAACTTATATCCAACAGCATTAATCCAGATGGTTCCGTCAGTACGTGTGATCTCTTCGGTGTAAGAATCCTGATAGGTATGATCAAACTTTCCTTTATAAACTTCTCCCGCATTAAAGCGTGCTTTTAGCTGATCAAAAATTGGTGTGGATTGAGCATGTGATTGCCCCATAAATCCAAATGATACTAAAAGGAGCAGCGTTAATTGCTTATAAATTTTCAAGTCCATCCAAAATCTCTTGAAGTTCGTCTTCGTCTTGTACAAGTACGTCGCGGGCGGTACTGCCTTGATATGGTCCAACAATCCCTGCATTAAATAATTGATCTATAATTCGTCCGGCGCGGTTATAGCCGATTTTAAGTTTACGCTGTAAGAGTGAAACCGAGCCTTGTTGATGTAGAATTACCACTTTGGCGGCTGTCTCAAACATTTCGTCTATGTCCTCTAACGGATCTGGAATGCCTCCATTGTCCTCTTGAATAACGGGAAGATGAAAAGGTTCTTTGTAACCGGCTTGTTGCCCGATAAAGGCATTAATTCGCTCCACCTCTTCGGTGGAAACGAAGGCGTTTTGAAGCCGAACCATGCCGGCACCGTTCGTAAACAACATATCGCCCATACCCACCAGTTGATCGGCACCGCCTTGATCTAAAATGGTTCTGGAATCCACTTTTGAAGCAACCTGATAAGCCACACGAGCCGGGAAATTCGCTTTGATGGTACCCGTAATTACGTTTACCGATGGTCGTTGCGTGGCTACTACCATGTGGATACCAACCGCACGAGCCAGCTGAGCAATTCGGGCAATCGGCTCTTCGATTTGCTTACCGGCAGTCATCATTAAATCGGCTAGCTCGTCAATAATAACCACGATGTAGGGCAAATGTCGGTGACCAAGTTCGTCTTCCAGCTCGCCATCTTTGAATTTTTTGTTGTAGGCTTTTATGTCGCGAACCAACGCCATCTTAAGTAAATCATAACGGTCGTCCATCTCTTTACACACACTGTTTAAGGTATCCAGTGCTTTAGTAGTGTCAGTAATGATGGGCTCATCTGCATTGGGGAGCATCGCCAGAAAATGATTCTGAATGTTTCGATATAGCGACAATTCAATCTTTTTAGGATCGATCATCACAAACTTCAGATTGTCGGGATGGCATTTATAGAGCAAGCACGTGATGATGGTATTAATCCCCACCGATTTACCCGAGCCGGTAGCACCTGCAACCAACAAATGCGGCATTTTGGTGAGATCGAGCATAAACACCTCGTTCTCGATAGTTTTACCAAAGGCAACGGGCAACGTCATCTCCGTTTCTACAAACTTTTTGGTGTTGATGACCTGCTTGATGTACACCGTTTCGCGAGTACTGTTCGGTACTTCAATTCCTACCGCTGATTTACCCGGAATTGGTGTTAACATCCGAAGCCCTTTTGAGGCTGTCGCCATTTTTAAATCGTTCGAATAGCTTTCAATCTTGCTGATTTTAACATCCGGTGCAGGCTCAAGTTCGTACAGCGTTACGGTTGGCCCTACAATGGCATTAATAGCTACAATCTCAATTTTGTGGCGCTTCAACTTGTCCAGTATAATGCGCTTATTTTCTTTGATCTCTTCCAGATCAACTTCATTTCCTTCGCCAGGTGGTGTATTTAGTAGATCTACCGTTGGAAACTTGTATTTGATAACCGGTACTTCTTTCGCCTTTTCCTGATTTTTCTTGTCCAGTTCTTTGCTGTCGGCTTGTTCCTCTTCTTCGCCTTTAAAAATAGCTACTTCCAGATCGTCGTCTTCATCGGATGATTTCTTCTCCGGTTTTTCCAGGCTTGCTCGTGGACGAGTATCCAAGGTTTGTACTTCAGCCTTTTCTTTTTCTAATCGCTTACGATCCTCTTCTTCCGACTTTTCTACAATTTCATCGATAGATGGTGTTGGTTGCTTATCGTCCTGAGCTTTTGTGGCCGCTTTTTCTTCCTTCTTTTTGGCTTTCTCTTGTAGTTTAGCTTCTTTAGCCGCTTCCTTTTCTTCTTTTTTAAGCTGAAGTTCAGCTCGCTTTTCTGCAATTCGTTCTTCTCGTTCGGCTGCTCGTTGGGCTTTACGTTCTGCGCGCTCTTGGCGGTTTTGCTCCATTTTTTCCTGCATTTGCTCCATCCACAGCTTTAAACTGTCGATAGTTTTTTGCAGATCCCGTTCCACAAAGAGTAAAAGGGTAATCAGTATTAGTACGGAGAGTATAAAGATGGAGCCAATTCCGGTGATGTTCTGCAAAATGCTGGCAAAAGCGATTCCTGCTCCGCCCGACCAAATCGGATCTTCCGGCGCGCCTGCATTGGTAATCAGCCATCCCAAAAAAGTGGATAGCAACACCATCCCCCAAATAGAAAGTACATTCAAATAAGCATTATCGCGGAAAGAGCGCCGACGAAAAGTATGCCAGCCATTGTAGCCCACAATCAATGCAAAAAGCAGACTGGTATAACCAAATAATTTATATACCAAAAAATGGGAAATGTACGCGCCAACCGGACCTAACCAGTTTTGAATCATCCTGGAGGAGGCGTCGGGGTTAAAAAGGTCCAGAAAGGAAAGTCGCTGTGCGTATTGATAATCTTCTGCGGTATACGATACAATGCTTAATCCCAGTAACACAGCAATGGCAAGTACAATGATGCCAATAATTTCCATCTTTCGGCCCGAATCTAGCGGGGTTGAAGCAGTAGAAGTATGTTGTTTTTTCTTAGCCATTTAAATTGGTGATGAGACCATCGCGCATGCCGGGCAACACATCGTATGCATTGAGATTGCAACAAAATTCTATGTCGTTTTCGGGAACGAGGTTTCGCAGGCGATACGCATGATCGCTACTACCAATGGTTTCCTGAATCTGATCTTTAAATTTTTCATAGAGCCCGAATGCTACTTTGGCGCCGTCTTTCGTTTTTTCGGGTAATGTTCCCCCAAACATATGATAAAGTAGCGAGCCTGCAAAAAGAGTATCTTCAAGGGCTAATCGTCCACGCCAGCCCGAGCAGATTAATACTACCTCATCGTCGTGTTCTTTTAGCGCATTCAGAATATTTTGTTGATTTAGAAATGAGCCGATATAGATTCGATTTGCCAGACCTGCTTTTTTAATGGCTTTGGTGCCATTGGTGGTGTTGAAGATAAGCGTTTTGTCTGCAATGGCTTCTTTGGTGTATTCCTGAGGTGAATTTCCTAGGTGATAACCTTCGATTTTAGAACCATTTTTTTCGCCACATAATAGATAGTCGTTAGCATCCATGGTGTGCGCAATTTTAACGGCATCGCTCATATCCTCAACAGGAATTACTTTTTTTGCACCGTTATGAATTGCGGTAGTAATCGAAGAAGTAGCCCGGAGTATATCTATAATAACCGCGCTTTTACCACGCAGATCTTCCTCTTGAAAAGCTTGAACCGAAAAAAATACGTCGATGTAATTAGATTCTGGCATGAGTGAGTTATTTACTGATAAAAGGAGGCTTAGCAACGGTAGCAGTTGCAGATTTTTTTCGAATGGCTACATGAATGGTATTTCCGTCAGCAGCGTGCTCGGTGGCAACAAAACCCATTCCAATTCCCTTACCGAGAGTAATCGACATTGTTCCACTTGTAACAAATCCAATTTCATTGCCATCAGCATCGGTAATCGTATATCCATTCCGTGGAATAGAGCGCTCGTCGTCCATCACAAAGCCAACCAATCGGCGTTTTAAACCAGCTTCTTTTTTAGCCAATAGGGTTTCTTTTCCTACAAAATTGCCTTTTTCAAATTTAGTAATCCAGCCTAAGCGAGATTCTAATGGGTGTGTGCTTTGGGTGATGTCGTTGCCATACAATGCATATCCCATTTCAAGGCGAAGGGTATCGCGAGCTCCAAGTCCGCACGGCTCGATGCCAAATTCTTCACCCGCTTCAAAAATAGCGTTCCAAACTGCCGCTACATCAACATTTGCATGCTCGAAATATAATTCGAAGCCAGGTTCGCCGGTGTAACCGGTAGCTGAAATGATCATTGGTATTCCTGCCAATTCACCGGTTTTAAAACTATAGAAGCCAATTTCTTCGAGATTTACATCCGTTAGTTTTTGCAAAGCTTCCGCTGCCTTGGGTCCTTGAACTGCCAACAAAGCGTAATCATCAGATCGGTTAACTAGTTCTGCACCCATCGTATTTTGGGATTGAATCCACGCAAAATCTTTATCCACATTAGCTCCGTTTACTACCAGCATGTATTCGTTTTCGGCCAGCATGTAAACAATTAAATCGTCTACAATTCCGCCATCGGCATAACACATGCACGAATACTGTGCTTTTCCGGGAAAAAGTTTTGAAGCGTCGTTTACTGTCACTTTTTGGATAAGTTCGAGCGCTTTTTCTCCTGAGACAAAAAACTCGCCCATATGCGAAACGTCGAATACCCCAACGGCATGACGTACAGCGGCATGTTCAATTTTAATCCCTTTATATTGAACCGGCATTTCAAATCCGGCAAACTCTACAATTTTGCCTCCTGCTTTGGTGTGGAGGTCAAAAAACGGCGTTCTTTTAAGCATGTACCTTTCTAAAAAAGTGTGATGATGGTGCAGGGCGAAGTTAGTGAATTTTGTACTAAGGAAAGAATTAAACGTCCTTAAGTTCGGTTTACTCAGGCAAATATCTAAGATCATGAAACACTACTCACAAACTATCATCAAAGAGATGCCTTCGCGGGCAAGAGCGCATTTTATCAACTCTGTTACGGGATATAAATCCAGTAATTTAATCGGCACCATTTCTCCCGATGGCAAAACGAATTTAGCCATTTTTAGTTCGGTTACTCATTTGGGAAGTAATCCTCCTTTACTCGGTTTTGTGCTACGCCCGCATACCGTAATGCGCAATACCTTCGATAATCTGAAAGAAACCGGAGTGTTTACCGTAAATCACGTAAGTGCTGATATGATCCGTAAAGCACATCAGACCTCAGCCAAATATCCGGCCGGAGTTTCCGAATTTGAACAAACCGGACTCAACGAGGACTATCGAGATGATTTTAAAGCACCATACGTTGCAGAAAGCGTGATCAAAATTGGGTGCCGATATGTGAATGAGTATTACCTGAAGGAAAACGATTGCCGGTTTATTATCGGGGCGATGGAGCACATTTATTTACCGGAAGAGTTAGTAAGTGATGACGGATTCATCAACTTGGAACAAGCAGGAACCGTTTCGGCGACCGGTTTGGATGGGTATGCGTTACCAAAAATTCTGGATCGTTTCAGTTATGCTAAACCGGATGAGGAAGTAAAGTCGCTGTTGGGTTGATGGTTTGAGGTTTCGTATTTCATAAATCAATCTGAAGGGTTATGACCCAATGATTATACATTCAAAAAAATGCCCTCGATTTAGCGAATCAGCGAAAACTCTCTAATCAGTTTGATGATTTGATCTCGTTTTGGATATCATGAATTAGATTAGATAATGACATAGTATATGTTTGTATTATTTTATTCTATGAGAAATTAATTTTTCCGTAAAAGAAAATTACATTTTATAGATTTGATAGCATGATTTATACCTCAACTTTATGAATCAGAGAAGTTTTATCAGTAAGTAATAAAATTGAAAAGCGTTCACATAATTCAAAGAAGCAATTACGTAACAGACTAGATCTTAAACATTAGTATTTGCAACTCAAACGTGTTAAAAGCCTCTACCATGTTAACCAGGTGATTATCAGTTGAAAAAATGGGAAAAAGTATTGACACATTTGGCCTAAATACACTTGATATTGATACTTAATTAATTATGTATAAAGAAAAGATTGTTGATGAGACTAGGGTCCATATCACATTGTGGAAAACAAGCAAAATGCTACAATATATTCTAGAACAAAATCTCAAATACGTTCAAGAGGAGTACATTTATGCAAATATTCTACTACTCCAATATTTTACACTTGAAGCATTTTTAAACTTTTTAGGGGAGAATATAAGACCTACAATTTGGAAAAAAGAAAGACAGTATTTTAATAAAAATGCTTTTCATGATAGGAGAGGTACACTTGGTAAATTTTGGTATTTGGCCGAGGAGCTTAGATGTGAAGAATACTTCGATTCAGGTGAAGGCAAAACAGTTTATAAGTTTGTCGAACAAGACTTAAAAGGCGTAAGGGATTTTTTTGTCCACGCTAAGCCAGAAATTCTGCAGACTGAAAGTCTTACAAGTCAAATGAGTCGTCCGAAATTTATTGAAAACTTTATTGACCGTAATATTAATCTAAAAATTGTCAACGAGGGGTTTAGCAGCGTCGAATTATTAATACTAAAGTTCCATAACATGGCTAATGAACTTGAAAAGTATGACATTAATATAGAAAACCCATTATTTGGGCCAGATAGAGTTTTACATGGTAGTTCAGAGCTTTACAAGCATAAGTAGCCAGTTGTACAAATCAATGATGACTCACTAATCAGTTAGATGATTTAATCTCGTTTTGGATATCAAAATGATCTTATTATTAATTAATTAGATATAAAGCTGGGTCAATAAACGCGCCATTTTTATAAATCCTGAAATGCAACATATACACGTCTGCGTATTTGGATTTCCCCGGAACTCCCAAAAAATCTCGCTGCAAAATTTCTACTCCTACTACCAAATCCTCGGATACACTTTGTAGGTGACTATAATGCGTTTCCAATCCTTTGTCATGTTTAATAATGATGGAATACCCCTCATCCTCTAAAAAACGTACAGATTTAATGATACCTGAAGATGAAGCCACAATTTTTGAATCTTTAGAAACTTTGTAATCAATCCCATCATGGGAACGAGTGGTTTGAAGTACAGGATGTGTTCTTTCCCCGAATTCACTAACTATTTGCGCATCACCTTCAACGGGCACTTCAAAACTAATGGTTGTAGCGCTATTGGTAACGGTGAACAAGATGAGAAAAGCAGCTATTACTTTCATGTTGGGGCTGATTAATTGATATAAATTAAGTTAAGTGAAAGCAAAGTAGAGATTTAAGGTCACTTTAGAAAATGCGGAGGGTTTTGAATGTGATTAAAGAAAAATCCCCTCCTTTAGCTCCCAATTCGTAACTCGTAATTCGCATAATCGCCTATTCCTACTTCAATCCTTTTTTTCAAAGTTCGAAGTTAAACCTGTTCAATGTTCGATTTGTTCATTCACCCAAGCCCTTAAACGACCTCCTCTGTCTCCTCCTTAACAAGGAGGAGGACTCGTTGTTATAATTTATGCCAATTGAAATGGCGCTAATTCGCGCAAATTATCATGTTTTAGTTTAATCCAACGAAACGGTCTAAGGAACAAGACTCTGGTATTTAAACTTGAGTAATCTATACTTCACGATAAAACACCTTTAGCTCCCAATTCGTAATTCGTACATCGCATATTCGTACTTCAATTCTTTTTTCAAAGTTCGAGGTTCGAAGTTCAACCTGTTCAATGTTCGATTTGTTCATACACCCTAGCCCTTAAACGACCTCCTCTGTCTCCTCCTTAACAAGGAGGAGGACTCGTTGTTATAGTTACTGCCTGATTATATAGACTTAATTCTCTAGAATTATTGTGTTTTAGCACAATCACTACACAAATCGATGCGACGATCTAATTATCATGACATTGATCTACCTCCCCAATTCGTAACTCGTAATTCACACAATCTCATATTCCTACTTCAATCCCGTTTTTTCAAAGTTCGAGGTTCGAAGTTCAACTGTTCGATTTGTTCATACACCCTAACCCCTAAACGACCTCCTCTGTCTCCTCCTTAACAAGGAGGAGGACTCGTTGTTATAGTTAATGCCAGATTATGTAGCCCTAATTCGCGCAAATAATTATGTTTTAGTTCAATCCAACGAAACGGTCTAATAAACAAGACTCTGGTATTTGAACTTGAGTAATCTGTACTTCACGATAAACCACCTTTAGCTCCCAATTCGTAACTCTTTAGATCTCTCTCCGCCGGTTGGCGGATCGAGATGACAAAAGTGAAATGTTCGATATTTCAAAGCGAGTTCGAATTACAGCTTCTCAAATAAAATCGTAATTCGTAAATCTACATTCGCCTATTCGTAATTCTTCAAAGTTCGAAGTTCAACCTGTTCAATGTTCAATGTTCGTACCGTTCATTCTTCGTTAGTCTCTCTCTTTCTCCTTATCTTATCCCAATACAAAAAATTCAAGAAGTAATTAGTTAGATGTCCATCAACAAAGAACAAGTAAAAACGGCCTTAGCACACGTTCTGCACCCCGAAGCAAAGCAAGATTTAATATCACTAGATATGATTCAGGATCTGATTGTGCAGGATAAATACATTTCATTTACGTTGGAAATGCCTGCACAAAATGATGCCTTAGCAAGTGAGCTTAAACAACGATGCGAAGGGGCTGTACATAAGTTTATTGATCGTGAAGCCGTGGTTGATATTCAAGTAGGAATAAATGTCTCGAAGCGACAAGAAGCGCCTCAGCCAACCGCTCCTCCGGCTCAACCACTTTCGGGCGTTAAAAATATTATCGCTGTTGCATCCGGCAAAGGTGGCGTTGGTAAATCTACCGTTGCGGTAAATCTTGCAGCATCACTAGCTCGTACAGGAGCTTCAGTTGGTTTGATGGATACAGATATTTATGGTCCAAGCATTCCTACCATGTTCGATTTATTTGAACGGCCAAACATCACCACCCAAAAAAAATTGATTCCACTCGAAAAATATGGCATCAAAATGGTGAGTATGGGCTTTTTGGTGGATGTGAACCAAGCCATGGTGTGGCGTGGTCCGATGGCTACCAGCGCTATCCAACAATTTATGAAAGACGTGGAATGGGGCGAGCTGGATTATATGATTCTGGATCTGCCTCCCGGAACCGGGGACATCCAACTAACCATTGTTCAAACAATTCCGCTAAGTGGAGCCGTTATCGTTTCTACTCCTCAAACCGTTGCGCTGGATGATGTACGAAAAGGAGTAGCTATGTTCCAGAAAGTGAAAGTACCGGTACTAGGCGTGATCGAAAATATGGCGTATTTCACTCCACCCGACATGCCGGATAAGAAGTATCACATTTTTGGCGAAGGCGGAGCAACCCGACTTGCGGAAGAATTAGCTGTCCCGGTGTTAGGCGAAATCCCGATTGAACAACCTATTCGCGAGGCCGGCGATAACGGGAAACCGATTGTGATTGCCGATGAACAATCGAATGCAGCGCACGCTTTCTTCACGGTTACTTCAAATATGCAACAACAACTGAGTTTACGTGAAGCAGAAGCGAAGCCAAAAGTGCAGATTTCGTTTAAGAGCTAAGGTATGTTACTAACACGGTCTGACGGATTACCCGTCTGACCGGTTCTTCGAGTTCGATAATATCCATTTGACCACCTCATCGTCGAACGGATACTGTTTCTGATCTACAGTATCGTATAAGCCATGCGTACTGTTTGGAAGTAGGATAATTTTCATGTTTGTAGTTCCGGACTGCGATCGAATCCATTTCAGATTTTGAATACTCGTTTTGACATCAACAGCACGGTCGTCTTCGCCATAAACGTTGATCCAAGGAATATCGATGGTTACGTACTCATCAAAGAAATTCATTCCATAAGAGTTTTCGATGGGGTGATTGCCAACCTCATCGGAAAGAGGTGGCAGCCAATTTGGATTGTACTCATTTCGCAGATCGGTAATTTCTGCATCAAGTGCTGATAATCCTTCATTATCGCCAGCCTCAAGCAGATCAAAATGACGTTCCCACAAGGGAGTAATTCTGTTCAATAATTCTTCAGATGCATTTGAACCACGAATCCCATTCAAGGTTGAAAATTTTCGAGTCATAACAACCGAATTAATCGGGCCGGATACATTTGCAATCATATCCACTTTGGGATTTCGCGCTGCTAGAACACCCACTAGTCGCCCGCCTTGACTCACCCCAAAAGCCGCGATGTGATTCGTATCTACTTTAGAATGATTGTTCAGATAATCTATAGCTGCGGAAGCATCAGATACAAAATCATTGAAATTGGAGCTTGAGTAATCTAAGGTCGAACGGCCTGTTCCTCGCTTATCGTAAATCAAGGTCATAATCCCACAACCGGCGGCTCTTCCGGCGAAATAAAGAGGCACATTCATCAAACGTTCATAATTGTTCCCTCCGCCATGCATCGCTATGGCAGCCGGGAACGGTCCTTCGCCCTCGGGTTGATAGAGAGTCGCATGAAGAATTCCATCTTCTATTGGAATTGAAATAGAATCTGTAGTAAAACTAAAATATGCTTCAGAACCTCTTTCAAGGCAGTTTTGTGATTGTCCCACAGCTGTTCCGGCACAAACAACCAAAAGAATGGATGAAATTAAATATCGCATAAGCACTAAATAGGTTTGTTGATAATCTACTCGAAACCAATCTCTCATGCTTGTTCCAAACCGATTCTTCATTAAAACTTCACAATATGCGTCTAATTTTGAGGCGAATTAAGGTTTAAGAGGTATCACTATGTTGTTAGAAAAAAGGTTTGAACAAGTGGACGTTGCCATCACTCAGTGGATGGCCAACAATGCGTTATTAATTATGCGCGTTGGATTGGGTGTAATATTCCTATGGTTTGGAGCACTTAAATTTTTTCCGGGATTAAGTCCGGCCGAAGAACTGGTTAGAAACACCGTGTATTTCGTGGACCCGGATTTATTTATTCCGATACTGGCAAGTTGGGAAGTGCTGATTGGAATTGGACTAATCGCCGGCAAGTTCATGCGAATCACCTTGCTTCTTTTATTCCTACAAATGCCCGGCACCGCCTTGCCCATTGTACTTTTACCCGAGGTAGTTTGGACTCAGTTCCCGTTCGGACTAACCCTTGAAGGTCAATACATCGTTAAGAATTTGGTATTGATTGGTTCAGCACTTGCTCTTGGTGCTACCGTTAGAGGCGGGAAGTTGGTAGCTGAAGATCGTTAAGCGTTATTCGTTAATCGAGGAAGTTAACCCGAATAACGAATAACAATTAACGAAAACCGATTAAGGGAAAATACCCATCTGTTCGTACATGATTCCAATCTTTTGGAAGTCAATTATGAATACGGCTGTGCGTGCTGTCTGACAAATGAACTTATTGTAATCTCATTACGAAACAAAAATTTATATACAAATACTCCAGTTGATGCCATCAAGCTACTCAATATATATGTTTTCATTTGTCTCCCCTTTGGTGATTGGTTGTTTAAACAGATAGAATTTTTCAAAATTCGATACAGACTCTGGTAAGTGTATTTGCTTAACTAATTCCCTTGTTTTTAAATCAATAACAAATACACTAATCCAACTATTTGTGATTAAAAATCTCTCTTTCGGTGTTAAATAAACCATGTCAGTAATTGAATTCACATCAATTGTATCACTAATCACGTCATTATTTGGATTGTAGACAGTTATTTTTTTCAAGCTCGGACCAAAAACACCAAAATCGTCAGGACCGGATATATAAACTTCTTTTTTGTCTTTTCGTGATACTAATTGTCCCCATTTAAAAACCGGTATTTGCCCTATATGCTTATTCTCTTTTACATCTAAAACTGGTCCTCCAGAAAAGTAAAGTGTGTTTGCATCTTCTGATACTTCAAAAATTGAATGTTGGCTAAAATCAATAGAATCAAACAATTTATTACTAGTATTTGTTTCTATTTCATATTTATATAGATTGCGATTAGAATTAAGTGCAAATATTATTTTTTCTGTCGAATTATACTCTATGATTTTAAAGTCATTATGACCAGCTGCAACTACATCAATAACATCAATTTCAGTAATACCGCCCATATTCGAATCGAATTTACCTAACGATCTAAGGTCAAGTTGACCATTATTACTCGCTAAATAGTCCAATTTTGTAATAAAATATATTTCTTCTCCAGCTGATATAAACTCAACCGAATGATCATAGATTACTTCTCCTTTCCATGTTTTGGTATCAATCATGGTTACATAGCCTGGATCTCCTCCATACAAACCTTCTCCACTTGAAACAAACAATTTGGATCCATCAGCTGAAGCCGCAACCGAGTTAATATTATTAATCCCGCGAATATTCAGTATTGCATCATTCTCGAGGTTAACCATATGAAGAATATTTCCTCCGCCAGTAAATCCATAAACCACCAACCCCTTCAAATTCTCCTCTTCCCACTCTATGGATTTTTCTTCGACTTCACCCCCAAGAATGCCACAGTTTCCAAGTCCAATGAATACCAAGATTGGTAGCATAAATAACAATATACGATTCATAGCTAACCCCATTTAGTGTGTTCATTTAGATAGAAGCACGACACTTAAAATTAGTGTATGCTTTATTTATGAATAAAATTTGAAGAGTAACAGAAAGCTAGGATTTCGATTATCAACGGTTCAATGATTAATTAAGGATCAAGTACCATTCAATTTATAAGTAATTGATAGTTTGTGCGAATCTCGGCCACTAGGATTCCTCTACTGACCAAGGGCTTATAGATGGAATAAAAGTGCTCCAAAAGAAAAAGCTCCAACGCAGAGCATCGGAGCTAATGAAAAAAGATAGAAATGGCGGATGAAAATCGTTAAGCGTTATTCGTTAATCGAGGAACTTAACCCGAATAACGAATAACAATTAACGAAAACCGATTAAGGGAAAATACCCATCTGCTCGTACATGATTCCGATCTTTTGAATGGCATTAATGAATGCAGCCGTTCTTAAGTCGTTCAAGTCATGTTGCTCACGAATATCGGTGATTTGATGATAGGCCGTGATCATCGTTTCTTCGAGTCCTGAATCTACCAAGTCTGCTTCACCGGCTCCATAAGTTAAACGTTGAAGATCTTCAGCATCATAAGTTTTACCGGAGATGCTTTCCAACTCACGAACAATCTTCAGTAAACTGCCTTCATCGAATTTTTTGTTCATTCGGCCGTAGCGTACGTGCTGAATGTCTTTCAACCATTCGAAATAAGAAACAACTACACCACCGGCATTTAAGTACGTATCCGGTATGATTAATGCCCCACGATTTTTCATGGTTTCGTGGGCATCGGCTGTTACCGGTCCGTTTGCCGCTTCGGCAATGATTTTGGCCTTAACCTTATCGGCATTTTCTGCGGTTATTTGGCTTTCGAGCGCGGCAGGAATCATGATATCGCACTCCATTTCAAAGATCATGGCGTTGTCAGAAAGCTCTTTGCTTGTTCCGAAACCTATAATACTTCCGGTTTCTTTGCGGTAGGTCATCAACGCTTCCAGATCAATACCTGCAGGATCGTAAATAGCGCCTTCAATTTCGGCAACTCCAATCAATTTTGCGCCGGCTTCAGTCATGTATTTTGAGGCATGATATCCCACATTACCTAAACCTTGCACACAAAAAGTTTTGCCCTCGATGCCAGGCTCCATTCCTAGAGCATCCATATCTTTTTTGACGCTTACCGCTTCGCGAATTCCAAAATAAACTCCACGACCGGTAGCTTCGGTACGCCCACGAATTCCACCTTGTTGAATCGGTTTACCTGTAACACATGCTTCTGCATTCAAATCATCTTTCATCTGGCGATAAGTATCCAGAATCCAGCCCATTTCTCGAGCTCCGGTTCCGTAATCGGGTGCAGGCACATCCACGCCCGGCCCGATAAAGCCTTTTTTAACCAACTCGAAGGTATAACGACGAGTAATGCGCTCTAACTCAGATTCAGAATACGCACGGGTGCTGATTTTTACACCGCCTTTGGCGCCACCGAAGGGAACATCCACCAAGGCACATTTGTACGACATTAATGCCGCCAACGCCATAGTTTCGTCTTCATCCACTTTATGGCTATACCGAATCCCGCCCTTCGTTGGCATTTTATGATGGCTATGCTCAACACGCCATCCCTCTATTACCTCTACCGAACCATCATCTCTGCGCAACGGAAATGAAACGTGGTACACCGTATTACACATTTTTATCTGGCTGAGTATACCTTTATCAAATTTGGTATAGGCAGCTGCCTTATCAAAATTCTTATTTACCTGCTCGAAGAAATTATATTTTGCCATTAGTCTGAACTGATTACACTTAAAAAAAATGAGCAATCAATGGTCGGGATATTCTAACTGATAAACAATAGAAAAGCGCTTTTTCTATTAATTGCTCAAAGGGAGCGCTACATGTAAATGATCGGCTGTACCCACATGCCTTATCGTCTGAAATCCCATCAGTTTTAATCCCCATTCGAGAGAAATATTTCTGAGTTCAGAGTGCCCGATGGTTCGAAGATCGATCGCATGAACAAACCCTGTGGGTTGCACATAATGCATGGAACTCTGCCGAGGTGTAAGTCCCATAGCAATATAATCATCTTGAGTGCGAGATATGTCGGTAATCACTAATTCATTGTCGGCTAAGGTAGTACTGGTTACCGCAACTCGTAAGATGGGATGCAGCGAGCGGTAAACTTCCCGTATTTCATCCGACTTTGCATTTACACTGTTCAGATAAAGGAGACCATAAATGATAAACCCGCCAACCAACATAGATACGGCCGAAACACTGAGCTTCGCCATCATCTTTTTGTTCTTCACTTTTCTAAATACAAAAAAGAAAAGCAGTGAAAGAAACACGATACACGCTCCGGTTCCACCCAGTAAAGCGCCCCAGGCATTCCATTGTTCAGAAATATTGAGGTATACCGCTGTTCTGATCAAAATAAAGAAAGGAAGAATAACCAAACTAACCGCCATGAATAGAAACCCTGACAGGTAATATCCAATACTTCGGCGTTTTTGGGGAGATGCAGTTCGACTCTTACTGTTAGAGGATGCAGAAAGGCGACTTGGATTGAACTCATCCTTCGACTGTAGCAACCATTCGATATCATTTTGGGAAACTTTCTGCATGATTTGGTACACGAACCTACCGAAAAACTGTTTCGATTAAATCTTAATCCAGGTAAAATCCTTCAACCCATTCTGCAACAAACATTAACAAACATTGTGCAGTGATTTTATTGCAGCATTCATGCTTTTGTTTATTTTCGATGCGAATTCTAAACCAACCTTCGACTTTTGAAAAACTCTTTCCTCGCATTTCTTACTGTACTTATTTTTGCTAATTGTGCTGAACCTAATATTGAGCAAAAAGCACGTGAAATTCATGAGCGGGTTCTTACTCTGGATACTCATGTGGATATAAACACTGCGAATTTTACCGCAGATCGAAATTACACCATGGATTTACCTACCCAAGTAACCTTGCCCAAAATGGAAGAGGGTGGATTGGACGTAGCCTGGCTGATTGTGTATACAGGTCAAGATACGCTCAGCGAAGATGGCTATGCCGCAGCCTATGAAAACGCGATTGATAAGTTTGATGCCATCCATCGCTTAACCAAAGAATTTGCGCCCGATCGAATTGAACTGGCAACCACTTCGGAGGAAGTTCGAAGAATTGCTGCTACCGGTAAAAAAGTGGCAATGATTGGCATCGAAAATGCCTATCCGGTAGGAACTGATTTGGGAAGAATTAAAGAGTTTTACGACCGTGGAGCGCGTTATATGTCGCTTTCGCATAATGGCCATAGTCAGTTTTGTGATTCTAACACCGGCGAACGAGATGATGTTTGGTTACACGGTGGTTTAAGTGATTTAGGAAGAGAAGCCATTAAAGAAATGAACAAATGGGGCATGATGATTGATTTGTCGCATCCTTCTTACGAATCGAATATGCAAACGATGGAGTTGACTCGTGCGCCGGTTATTGCCTCGCATTCATCGGCACGAGCGTTGGATCCAAGCGTTAGTAGAAACTTAAGTGATGAAGAATTGATTAAACTCGCAGAAACTGGTGGGGTAGTTCAAGCGGTAGCATTTAAGGGATATTTAGATTCGGAGAAGCACTCCACGTATCAAGAAGCGGCAGACGAAATATTGAACCAAGTGATGGCTGAGGAAGGATTTGAGCGGAAGTCCTGGGGTGAAGTTCGACAAATGCCGCAAGACGAGCGGGATACATACATTGCTAAGTACAGAGAATTGCAGGCTAAAGCACAACCAATTATAGAATCTGAAGTAACCGCTCCTCCAGTTGATGTTGCCGATCTTGTAGATCACATTGATTACATGGTAGAATTGATTGGTATCGATCATGTTGGAATAAGCTCAGATTTTGATGGCGGCGGCGGAGTACATGGCTGGATGGATGCATCTGAAACGTTCAGCGTTACGTTGGAATTAGTGAAACGTGGATATTCTGAAAAGGAAATTGAGCAACTATGGAGTGGTAATTTATTACGTGTTTTGGATGAAGTGACGGCAATTGCGCAGCAAATTCAGGCGGAGGGGTGATTTGGTGATAAATTGATAGGTGATGAGTGATAAGGTGATATGTGATAAAGTGATCTTTGTTTGATTTACAGATAGTCATCTCGCGGCGAATGCCCGAGATCTAAAGCTGCGTAAAACCAAGAAGTGTTGTTTTAGCTAGGATTAACACCTTAGCCAGTTTGGCTCATCTAGCGATTAGGATGAAAATCTTAAAACAACAAAGGAATCTAGTCATCTCGCGGCGAATGCCCGAGATCTAATACTCCGTAAAACCGATAAATATTGTTTTGGCGAGGATTAACACCTTCTCCGGTTTGGCTAATTAAGCGTTTAGGGATGAAAATCTTAAAACAACAAAGAAACAAGTCATCTCGCGGCGAATGCCCGAGATCTAATGTTCTGTAAAAACCGAGAAGTAATGTTTTGGCGAGGATTAACATATTCGCTGGCTTGGCTAATTAAGCGTTTAGGGATGAAAGCCATAAACAACAAAGGAATCTAGTCATCTCGCGGCGGATGCCCGAGATCTAATACTCCGTAAAAACCGATAAATATTGTTTTGGCTTGGATTAACCTCTTCGCTGGCTTGGCTAATTAACAGGCATGACTACATAATATGAATGGTAATAAAACAAACATTTCGTGGTTCAGTGCTTTCGTGGCGATTATAAATCAAACTCTCGCTACTTTTCTTTTGTTGAGGTGTATGAATAATAAAAACATACATTTTAATTACATATATGAAACGCATTTTAATTATCGGTGCCAATGGTGGCATCGGAACCTTCGTAAGTAAACAATTAACTCAAGAGAGCGGCTTCGAACCTGTTGCCATGCTTCGAAAAGAAGATCAGCAGCCTAAGTTTTCGGGGATGGGCGTAGAAAGCATTGTAGCTGACTTATCACAAAGTGTAGATGCATTGGCTGAGATCATGACTGACTTTGACGGAGTTGTGTTTACCGCCGGATCGGGTGGATCCACCGGATATGATAAAACGCTCGAAATTGATTTAGACGGAGCCGTCAAAGTCATGGAAGCCGCTGAGAAAAGTGATTCGAAACGATTTATCATGGTGAGTGTAGCTGGTGCCGATGACCGTGAGTCCTGGAATTCATCACCCATTAAACCGTATATGATCGCTAAACATTACGCCGATCGTGTGCTCAAAAATACTGAACTTGAGTACACCATTATTCGTCCGGGAAGCTTAACCGATGATGAAGGCTCGGGCAAGATCACCAGCGACCTTAGCAAGGCATCCAACAGATCTATTCCACGTGAAGATGTAGCTACTGCGGTAACTCTAAGTATTGTAAATAATCTGGCTATCCGGAAATCGGTTGAAATGGTGAGCGGGGATACTCTGATTGAAGAGGTTTTGAGTCAAGCTTAAAGAGTTGATTTGTAAACGTTCTTAATCTTTTTTCCAAAATTCGCAGGACTGAAGTCCATGCTTGTTTATGACCGAGACAGATTAAACAACATCAACCTTGGATAGAGTACTGTGGTTTTTGACTTACTTTTTAATTAAAGCTAGTTCTTAGTAGATCATATTTCGTGAATTTGTGTTTCCGTGGCAGAATTTTAGATGTATGGTTTTCATTTCTTAGTCCCTTATTGATTATTAACACTCTAGATCGTGGAATACTAAAAAAGGAAATAGGCTCATGTCGCAACGCATACCCGATTTTTTAGTGTGTGTAAAATTCTATCGCCTTTGTAAAACCTAAGATTCCTGCTTTCGCAGGAATGACTACAGAAGAGAACCGGAACCATACAAACTTCCGTGCATTAGTGTTTCCGTGGCAGAAATGAATATTCCTTCTCCACAGCTCTAGATTCCCGCCTGCGCGGGAATGACAATGAATTTTTATTTCCAGTCATCCCTGCGAAGGCAGGGATCTAATATTAATTTTGCTGTTTCTATACACCTTGTTGAAATATTTACCAATGCAGTAGATTGATATTCTTTCTGATTCAAATTATATGTATAATATATGTTATGAAAAGGGAGGATACCATACGAAAAATCATCCATGTGGATATGGATGCTTTTTTCGCTGCGGTTGAGCAGCGGGATAATCCGGAATTGCGGGGTAAACCGGTGATTGTTGGGGGGAAGCCGGGCGGCCGTGGGGTAGTTTCAACCTGTAGTTATGAAGCTCGAAAGTTTGGAGTCCGATCTGCCATGCCTACAAATGAGGCCTATCGATTATGTCCGCATGGTATTTTTGTGAAGTCGAATTTTGAGGCCTACAAAGAAGCTTCCACAATCGTGCGAAATATCTTTTTCGAGTACACCGATTTGGTGGAGCCACTTTCCTTGGATGAAGCGTATTTGGATGTAACCGAAAATCATAAAGGAAACCCATCTGCAACCCTTATCGCCGAAGAAATACGTGCTCGAATTTTTAAAGAAACTCAACTCACTGCTTCAGCCGGAGTGGCGCCTAATAAATTCGTGGCAAAGATTGCTTCCGATTATAACAAGCCAAACGGACTTACTGTAATTACCCCCGGTGAAGTAGAAGCTTTTGTAGAACAACTCGACATCAAAAAGTTTTATGGAGTAGGAAAAGCTACCCAAAAGAAAATGCATGCTTTGGGGATTAAAACCGGAGCGGATCTTAAAACCTGGAGCGAAATTGATTTGGTAAAAGCCTTCGGCAAATCGGGCAGATACTATTATCGAATAGCTCGTGGAGTTGATGATCGTGAAGTAAAGCCGCATCGAACCAGAAAATCGTACGGCAAAGAGCGGACATTTTCGGAAGATGTGGGCGATTTAGAATGGGTGAACACGTTTTTGGATGATCTGGCAAAGCAGATTTCGGATGGAATGCGGAAAATCCCCACAGCGGGAAAGACCATCACCCTAAAAGTACGCTACAAAAATTTTGATACGATAACGCGAAGTCATTCTTTAGCTCATTACACCAATAAAGCCGAAGAGATAACTACCATAGCGAAGCAATTACTAGAGCAAACCGAAGCCGGAACACGAGAAATTCGTTTATTAGGAATTTCCCTCTCGAATTTAAACCTGATCGAAAAAGAGTACTGGGAGCAGTTGGAGTTGGGGGTTTAGGTGTTCGGGTGTTCGGGTGTTCGGGTGTTCGGGTGTTCGGGTGTTCGGGTGTTCGGGTGTTCGGGTGTTCGGGTAAAAATTTGCTTTATTTAATTTTAGAGCCAACACCTAAACACCTCAACACGTGAACACTTCAACACCTTAAATAAAAAATATCGCGAATATTGAAATCAGAGAGAGAATGTGTATTAGAAAGAAATTAAGTACACTTTAAAACTATCGGGATAGCACACTCGTCTTACTCTCGAAATCAACAACAGAGAAAACGAAACTCTACGTTGAACATGCAATGACACACATGGAAGACGCACAACTGGTTCAGGATTTTTTGGGAGGCAATCATCAGGCTTTTAATAAGCTGATTGGTCGGTGGCAGGATCGCATTCATCACTTTGCGTATCGATACTTTGCGAATAATGATGACGCCGCTGAAATCACCCAGAAAACTTTCATCAAAGCGTATCAAAAACTGAATACGCTGGATGATGCCGGCAAATTCGGATCATGGTTGTATCGCATCGCCAATAATTTGTGTCTGGATGAATTAAAGCGCGTAGGTCGGAAACGGGCTACATCGCTGGAAGCACTTAAAACCGCGCCGCAAACAGAAACTGAGAGAGCCGCCGACAGTGCCTTAATGAGAAATGAAGCTATTGTGCTTTTACACAAAGCACTGCTTCAACTACCTACCGAACAACGCATGGTGGTAATTATGAAAGAGTATGAAGGGCTGACCTTCAGAGAAATTGCAGAAATTTTAGATGAATCGGAGAATACAGTGAAATCGAGGTTGTACTACGGCCTGCGGTCCCTGAAAAAAACCTTCGATTCGTGGAATATTAACAAAGAGGTGTTTAGCTATGACTAAAGACAAAGCACGCGAGCTTTTTATCGACTATATGTACGGGGGGCTCGATATCGACACACAAAACCAATTAGAAGCCTTTGTGCAGCAACATCCCGATCTGAAAGAAGAACTGGATGGGATGATGGAAACACGACAAATGCTCCAGCAAATGCCGGTAGAATCACCTACCGAACAATTTGTGATGATGGATCCGGCAGCAAACAAACGTTCATTCAGAATTTCACTTGAAAATTTGTGGTCTGCTTTAAAACCAACTTCAGGTTTTGGTCGATTTGGAGTTGCTGTTGCAAGTTTTGTATTCCTGTTCATAATAACCGGTAGCCTTACAAATCTAAATTTTAGTATGCAGGATGGCGAAATTTCCCTTCGCTTTGGTGAGCAGCCTCCGGCACAAATCGGTTATACAGCTGCTCAGGTCGAGTTATTGATTAACCAAGTGCAGGCCGAGAATGCCGAATTAATGGCTGATTTTGTACAAGCTGCTCAGGAACAGCAAGAAGCCCAATTTCAACAAACACTGGCCAGTTTTGCTTCTTATCTGGAAGAACAACGTACCTCAGATCTCGAGCTTATCGACTTTAGTCTGGCCAACCTTCAAGAAACTACCTACAATCGCTTTGTTCAAACCGATCAGGTGTTAGGCGAAATCATAGAAACTGTAAGTTTAAATAGATAATATCATGAATTACTTCAAAAAAACTCTACTGATCGGCTTGTTGAGCATCCTTTTTGCTCCAACCCTATCGGCCCAAAATATCGATGCCAATCGAATGAATCGCGACATCCGAATAATGGAAAATATCCTTGCGGAGTTGTTTAGAACTCAAATCGAAACCCCAACCGCCGAGACTATAATTGTGGATCGCGGGGGATTCCGTCAACGTGGAATTAGAGGCACGTATTTGAATGGCTACGGCATCATTTTTATGATAAACCGAGATGACCCATTCACTCCAAAAATGCACGTTACAGGACAAGGAAGTTATAGCTTTTATTATGGCTCCGATTCTGATTCGGAAGGCGCATCCCCAAAAGTAGACGAAACTACCGTAAAACGTAGAATTACTGAATTCCTGATGGATTACGCATCAACCATTGGTCAGCTTAAAGACGATGAACAAGTTATGGTGATCTACGGGGCACAAACTGGTAGTAACAGAACGGTTTGGAACTATCGTATTGCCGTGAACGATGTGGTTGTTGATGAGCAATCTAACAAAGATTTACCGGTGATTTCAGCTTCCGTAACCGTAAAAGATTTGAAAGAGTACCGAAGCGGAAAGCTTGATGAAGGCAAAATTAAGGATCGTATTTCGTTTGCCACTTCCGAAGGCAAAGAATACATGGACTTAAAGGTTATGGGGAATATTTTTGAAACAGCTTTCCGTGAGTCTGATACCGGTTTCAGAATGTCGGGCACACCTAATTATTTATTACTTGATAATTTTGGTGCCATTTTTAGTTTCGACACCCGATACTCTGACCGGGAAGGAGCGTTTACTGTTTTGAATAACTCACGAACGCTTATTCAAGGGCTGCGACGTGGTGATAATCGTATTCAGGTTCGGGGAAATGTTACTCAAGAAGACCTTGAAGAAATTGAAGCACGCGAAGAAGAAATTAAAAACAAAATAATCGAAGCCTATAGTGCTATGATCACGAATGTATCGGAGTATTTAGTGGATTACGGACGCACATTAAATTCAGTGGATTCCGATCAGCATATTTTGATTAGTATGAGCGTATCTGCTTCGCGGATTGAGGAAGTGCCGCAACGCGTTGATCTTCAGATAAAAAAATCAGTGCTTGAAAATCTGGATAGAGGCCGAATAAGCCGAGAAGAAGCTCTAAAAGCGGTGACGGTTACTGAGTATTAGGTGTTCGGGTGTTCGGGTGTTCGGGTGTTCGGGTGTTCGGGTGTTCGGGTGTTCGGGTAAAAATGCTTGATTTAGTTTCAAGATCAAAGCCTGAACACGTCAACACCTAAACACCCCAACACCTAAAGAACAAACTCACACTCCGTCTTCAGCGCTTCTTCTAATAAAAGCAGATATTCATCCCCAGAGATTTCGATACAGCCAAAAGTCTTGCCTAAATGATCAGTATAGTATTGGGCGTCCCACAATTTGAAGCCGTTCTTTTCTAAAATGTGATGCAAGTAAAACATCGCTACTTTATCGGCTTCGGGATAGTATTTGAACATGCTTTCTGCAAAAAAAGCGGCTTTATAATGTATTCCGTATACGCCACCAACTAGTTTTCCTTCATGATAAACTTCAACACTATGTGCATGCCCCAACTGATGCATATGTTCGAACGTATCTATGATTAGATCGTTGATCCAAGTGTCTTCTCTATCAGCACAGCCTTCCACCACCTGCCGGAATTGCGTATCAATTTTTACTTCGAATGTCTGCTTTTTAACAAGCCTTCGCAGATTATTGGATGCGTAAAATTTATCGATAGGGATAATCCCCCGCTCGGTTGCCGAATACCATTCTACTTCATCAGAATCGCGTGAATCTCCCATTGGAAACAAACCTTTAGAATAGGCATCGAGTAATATGTCCGGGTGGATGATTTTCATAATCAGAAGTGTTCACGTGTTAAAGTGTTAAGGTAAAAAGCACACCAACACCTTAACACTTCAACACGATAAAATCTAATGCTCACAATACAACATCGGGCCGGAGCCAATTGGGGAGCCGGGTGGTGGAGACAACGAAGGTGGCAATTCAAACTCGGCAGGATCATCTAAATAACTGTCGATCAGCATGGCTGCATGTTGAGCGGTTACATCATTCTCGCGATCTTCCAGCATTTCCATTAATTCGTTTAGTTTACCAAACACAATGGCTTTTGTAAGTGGATTAGCCTGATTCGAGGCGTGAAGTTTAATCAAATTCACAACCACCAAATGATTTACTGTTTTCTGAATCGCATCGTGATAGTCATCGCCTAATCTACGTTTCCAAGTGCGATCTATCGTTTTATCAATCATTTCCTCTAAGCTAAGAGTATTATCGCGGGCACTTTGTTCTACCAATCGATTTGCACGTTGAGGGTGAAAAAGTAGCCCTAAACTAGCATCAGCAGCTGTTTGAGCTATGGATAATGCATCTAAAGTCGGACCGGTATTTCCGTTGAAAAGTTCACGTGTTGTGCTCATTCCGGCAGGTCGTGGCGGAATTATCTCCAATAAATTCTCTGGCAATGCTAGCACTTCCGGCTCAATCGTGGCTAGCATCATTTCCAATGCGCGACGCTGAGTTTTGGCATCCACTATACTCATATTTGGCTGGTTATCGCCTTTCAATTTGTAGTAGTAATCCACACCGCCAATTAATTTAACTGTGCCTTCTAACTGATAGCGATGGAACAAATAAATAGGTACTAACACATCTTCCAACTTACTCATCGCCGTTCCGGCCGGAATATTGGCTTCGCCAAAGTTACTAAGTGCAATTTCACGCACTTCTAAAATGTGTTGCATTTGCGCAACCGGATCCGATCCGTATTCCCATAAATGAGCGTATGGGTGAGCTCCACCTTGGGGACGAGCATCTGTATCCGAAATGTACTTCAATCCATCAGAATGGGCTTTTTCGAGAATTTCGTTCAGTGCTTCAGCTTCATCTACACCATCAGGAAAATCCTGATATCCATAAGCAATGGTAACTTTATCCCATGCTCCCATTCCAACATCGTAGGCATCGCTTAAATCAAGTTTACCATCAACGATATCTACTTTTGGATGCGGATAATCCATCACCGAAGCTCGATCGTTTACACTTGCTGCAAAGTTGTGATAAATGCCTAAAGTATGGCCAATTTCGTGGGCCGAAAGCTGACGAATTCTTGCCAGCGCCATTTCCATCATGCGTGGATCTTCATCTGCGCCTTCTTCAAATGGAGCCAATAATCCGGTAGCAATCATATAATCCTGCCGAACTCGGAGGGAGCCAAGTAAAACATTTCCTTTGATGATTTCACCGGTTCTGGGATCTACAACCGAGCCACCATACGACCACCCTCGTGTTGAGCGATGCACCCAGTTAATCACGTTATATCGAATGTCTAGCGGATGGGCGGCATCGGGAAGTACTTTTACCTGAAAAGCATCTTTATAGCCAATAGCTTCGAAGGCTTCATTCCACCAGCGGGCTCCATCAAGCAGAGCAGAACGCACCGGTTCCGGAGTTCCATTATCGAGATAATACACAATGGGCTCAACAGCTTCGCTGATTTCTGCTTCCGGATTTTTCTTTTCCAAACGATGACGATTGATGTACTGAATCAGCATTGGTTCATCGATAGGCGAGGCATAATCCATAAAGGAAGTGGGATAAAAACCGGCACGAGGATCGTACATTCTTGGCTCGTAATTATCATCAGGTAACTCAACAAAGGAATGATGCTGACGAACGGTAATACTTGTTGGTGAAGGAACAACCGAGCGTACTTGTCGGCCCGGATTATTTCCTGCAAACGTGAGCATAGTTTCAAACTCACTATTTTTTGGGAAGTTGAAAGTGCCTTCTTTATAAATGGTGGAACGGTTTTTATCCAGCGAATAATTGCCTTCTCCTCTGCCACGTAATCGACCTATTACATCATGTGCATCACGAATTAAAAAGGGAGTGAGGTCAATTAAATACGTTTCACCATCGGCAGCAACGATATCGAAGGCGGCCAGCACTGAAGAAGCAAAGGCCTCACGAACCGATTTTTTCTCGAGTTCATTGTCGGAGCGAGCGATGTAATCCAGATTTGGTTGAATCAGAAAGAGTTTTGGTCCGCGTTTTTCAAAATAAACCACGCGTTGACCACCTTGTTGACTTCGATCAAGCCCAATATCGTTCGAGCCCACACCGGCCGCTAAATAATTGGCGTATAAAAATTCGAAGTTGAGTTTGTCTACTTCCAGCCAAAGCTTGGCTTGGTCGTCATCGAAATAGTAATCGAAGAAGCCTTCTGTTTTTGTAAGCCCCTCTGTTTTTTCGTTGATGGATGGCGTTTGTGCCCAAAGGTTGGTGGTGAGAAAAATCCCAAGTAAGAAAACAGCAATTCGTTTCATGATATGCAGATATGGTGACAGTATTATTGAAGCGATAAGAAAACAGATTCTGCAAAGAGTTGAAACGATCGTTTTGGTTTTTTACAAGTGATTTGTTCTGGCAGGAAATCACTAAAACACTGACTTTCTATTTAATACGGGATCTGAAGTTCTGTATTCAGCGTTGTATACATAGGGATAATTACCGATGTTCGACGGTATGTTTTGGTTAACAAATCACTGAACTATGGGCATTTTCGATAAAGTAAAATCATTCGCAAAAAAGCTAACCGGTGGCTCTGCAAAAGTGTTTGTAGAAAGCGATCCTGTTTGTTTTGGCTCACCATTTGAGGTGCGGATCAAAGCAGAAGTACAGGATGAGAACATTCGAATAGATCGTGTATATCTGAATGTAGTGGGTACCGAATTAGTGAAAGCTCGGGCGTCGGATGTGGTGCGTAACAGCGATGGTAGTACGAGAACTAGAACAAAAACCGTTGAATTGAGTCACGAAACGTTTAACGATGAAATCACTGTGAAAGGTGCTTCTAATTTAGTGGCCAATCAAACCTATGAGTGGAAGACAGAGATTACTATTCCTAATGGCTCGTTACCCATTTATCATGGATTTAATGCTCGCCATGGCTATTATATTCGCGCCGGATTGGATATGAGTGGCAACGACCCCGATTCGGGATGGGTGGAGTTGAAATGAGTGAAGGGGAAGGTGGATGTTTTTGCTAAAACAATGTTTCTCGGCTTTATGCAGCTTTAGATCTCGGGCATTCGCCGCGAGATGACCAGACTCTATTTTTGTTTTCTGATTTTCATTCCTAATCGTTTAATTGGCTATTCCAAAAACAGCAGTCCCGACTGAAATCAACACTTCTCGGCTTTACGAAACTTTAGATCTCGGGCATTCGCCGCGAGATGACTAATCTCTTTGTTATTTTATGATATTCATTTCTTTGCGGTTCATAAGTCATACCGGTGATAACAGAAGATCAAGCTAAAACAACACTTCTCGTCTTTTCACAACTTTAGATCTCGAGCATTCGCCGCGAGATGACTAGACTCTAATCTTGATTAATGACCTTCATCCCTTACCGTTTAACTAGCTATTCCAACGAAAACCGTAGTCCTTGCTAAAGTCAACACTTCTCGGCTTTACGCAGCTTTAGATCTCGGGCATTCGCCGCGAGATGACTAATCTCTTTGTTATTTTATGATATTCATTTCTTTGAGGTTCATAAGTCATACCGGTGATAACAGAAGATCAAGCTAAAACAACACTTCTCGGCTTCCCACAACTTTAGATCTCGGGCATTCGCCGCGAGATGACTAACAATAAATTAAAATGACGATCACTTTATCACTCATCACCTATCACGTAATCACCTCTCACTTAATCACCAAATCACTTTCTCACTCATCACCAAACAATCTACTCCGTATTAATCAAAGCGTTTAACAGCTCCATATCCCATTGACCGTTATTTGCATTATAGATTCCAAAACCGGAAGCAAACTCCCAATAGTGGTAACTCATGTTATTTTCGAGGGCAAAATGGACAATAGCTTCCGTCCAACGAGCTCGCGAAGGTGAATCCGCTTTGCTGTAGGCACCAAACTCGCCAATATTAATCGGCACTCCTCGATCTTCTCCCCAATCTACAATTTGTTGAAAATGATTTTCCACGGCTTGCACCTCTTGGGGTGTTCCGTTCCAGGTTGTGCCCACCCACGGATCAGAGTTTTCCACCCATTCTGCTCCCTGATGTGTAAACTGAAATGGCTCATAATAATGCACCGTTACAATCAGATTACTATCATTGGGGATGTCGAGTTTTAGTAAGCCCGGAATTCCTCCCCATTCAGCGGCACCAATTACTACCGTACGGTTTGGATTCGTATCACGTATAATATCAAGTGCTGCCGGCAATAATTGATTCCATAACTCCGCGGTTAATTCTCCATGAGGCTCGTTCAATATCTCAAATAAAACCTCCTTAGGCTGATCTTTGTACCGCTCAGAAATTTGGGTCCACATCGACAAAAACTTATCACGTTCCTGCGCCGGGTTTTGAAAGATCTCCTCGTAGTGATGCATATTGATCATCACCATTAAATCGTTTTCCAGTGCTTGCTCAATTGCCCAATCCACGCGATCGAAAAAAGCTTCCTCAATAGTAAAAGGAGCCTCTGCCGAGGTATGCGCACTCCATCGAATAGGAATGCGTACACTGCTAAACCCTGTAGCTTTTATTAACTCGAAAAACTCCGCTTCCAGCGTTACTCCCCATTCTCCTTCATTAGGTGCTTCGAGCGCATTACCAAGATTTATTCCCCGTCCAAGCTCCGCATTTTGTACAAAAGGATCCAGCGGCTCTGAAATACCTGTATTATTATTATTTGATGGAGAATCTGAGCAAGCAGTTACAATCAGAAGTGTGCAAGCGATAAAAAAGGATACGATTGATTTCATAGACTTGAGGTACATTTATGTGCTCCTCAAATATGATCTTTTTAAAGGAATTATTCCTCCTTTACGGCAATATATTCAGGGTAAATTAGGCATAGTTTTAGGGAACAGAATTATGAGTTATTCCAGCGCCTATGATGTACACGTTTGCTTGCATCGTAGAAATAAAAATGGACATCAATATGCCGGCAGGATAAAATAAACGGGCATCGTATAAATTACAGGCACAGGCTTGCCGTTTTGGGTGCCGGGTTTAAACGATAAACGACGAACGGCTTTAATTGCCTCTTCATCACAGCCAAAACCCAACCCTTGCACTACTCTGGGTTTAATTACATCACCACGTTCTCCCACTAAGAATTGTACAATTACTACCCCTTCAACTTCTTCTTGTAGGGCTTCTTCGGGATAGTTAACCACCAAACTTTCGAGTCCACCAATTAATACCGGATCGGTGAAGTATATGTGTTGCTCAATGAATCTTGAAAGTAACTCCTCTTCTTGCGATGTACTTATCGGTAAAAAGCTAGTATCAGCAAATTGAACGGATACCATTGCGTTTTCCAGCTCAAACGAGACCTTTGAATATAAAAGAGTAACCGACGGTACTTTATTCACCTTTTTGGGGTAAAATATTTCTTTTGATAAAGTTTCGGTTACTGAAGCGGAGGCGTATACATCAAAAGAGGATAAGATTTCTGTGTTTGTAACTTCTCCATTTCGGTCTACTAAAAAAGCGACATATACATCGCCTTCTTTGTTCGCATTGTACGTGATTTGCGGGTAGTGAATATGGGCTGCGATTTCATCCTCCGTAAAAAATGGCTCCCCTTCCCGATAGGGTAACCCATAATAGGTAGAAGAATCGGTGCTTTCCGGCTGATTGTTGGAAGGTTTGATAAAAGAACATGAAGCAAGCCAAAGAAAAGAAAGGATAACCAGGTACTTCATGTATTGCGTGAATTAAAAAACCATTAAACGTTAGTAATAAAATTACAACAAGTTAACAGTATAACAAAACAACCTAAATCAGTTTTTATTGCTTCGCTTTCTCACTGTTGATTAGTTAAGGTGGTTATTTATAAGGTTGGAGGTAATAAAAAAGGAGCGAGCCCTCTGCACGTTGATTAGCTAATTACTTTTCCCCATAGTGTTGATCTTTTTGTTGATAGTACTATCTTGCATGAACACGGAGCTGGTAACTTCTAATAAAATTTTTATCCGAAACTGAGTTCGGGTTTTATCGGAAGAAAGAGTTTTCGAGGCTGTTGATGGGGGGTTGGAAGTTTATCCGAATATTATCCACTTGAGCTAGTTCGCTTAATAATATGTTATTTTGCATCAAATCTTTAAACAGAAATCATGCTAGTCTTTTAAAATGATTAATAAACGGGTTTTAATTTGTTTACTCTTTTTCCTGCCGAGTTGCGTATCAACTTCATATACTAAACTATTAAATGATACACATGAAGAGTATTGGACTAAAGAATCTTATTTAAAAGCTGAACAAGTTATCGAACAACTTGAACCAGATAAGTCGACGTATTCTGATTTAGCGAATGAACTTCCTATTCTTATTTCATCAATTGATAATGGTAGAGTAAGATTCTATGTGGCGAATGGTTGGTTAAAAGATTTAAACCATTTTGGCACGACTGATACAACAAGTAAATATTCGATGATTTTTGGTTACATAGACCAAGGTCAGGTTCATGTCAAATATAAGATCAAATTTAATCAGGAAGCTCCAAATCTAATTTCTGATATTCAAAAATTTACCTATGATCTTCATTCTTTGAGTAATTCAAATATTAACGCAACAAATAATGGTGAATATTTGACCAAAGAATATTATGAAATAACTAAACATAAGATTAACAACTTAACTGAAGGGACTGATTTTTTTGAACTTTTAAGACTTCTTGATGGCGCTATATTTCATGAAAGAATGAATCAAAATCATAATGATTTTACAAAAGGCATTAAATCAACATTTTTAGTTGGACTTTTTGGTTACTCAAATGTGAAACAACCTATTGAATATAAACATACCTTCAACTTAGCTATTCCTGCATTAATTGAAATAATTGTGGATGAAGATGGGTTTATAAATTGGGTATTTGGATACGAAGAGGAAGATAAATTAGAGTCTAAAATCAAATTATCAATTAACAACTGGAAACTGTACGAAATTGAATATTTATAAGCCTCTATATTGGCAATCTAACACCTTTTATAAGGACAGAACCAAGTAGATAGTTTTTTCCCTCGCTCTGTTTGAGCTTTTATTGACTGTACTTGTTCGTTTCTACGTTCGTTGCTCTCGCCCCTCCCTTTCCGGCTTCCCTGCTATCTATGCGACTACGTTTGGCAGCTTCCGTAGGAATGCCTATGGCACAAACACCTTTGCGGACTTATGTTGAATGTATATCAGCATTGTTACGAGTTTAGTGCTCGCAAACATCCCGGTATTGCCATTCTTTCATGTTCTGATTTATTTACAATAATTGAATTATCCATTATCGCCCATAAATGTACTGTGCATTTGGCCAAGTAATAGTTGGAGCGGAGCTTCAGAAAAAGGATTGTGTAGTAGAGCTATGTAACGAGGTTAACTAATCTAAAAACCCAAAGTCTTTATTAATGATAGTTTAGAATCAAAGAAATAAATCGTTTTCATTCCCATTCTAGGGGTTTTAACATTGTAATAAGAAATATATAGGTCATCGATTTTAAAAATCGGACCTCTTTCATAATCATCTAAATCAGTTTGTCTCTCCTCCATTACTTGATAAATCTCGCTACAAATTGATAAATCTTTGATGACAATTACCCCATTATTAATCAAATAATCTCCTACCATATCAAATTGTTGCTCAAGATCTTTATATGAACTTATTTCAGATGATTTTAATTTTACTAAGTTTTCAAAATCAGAGTAATTGTATTTAAGGGATTTTTGACTTAGATAATTATCAAAATCAGTTATTTTCGTTGATATTAGTACTGACTTTACTGTCATCCAATCAATTGGCTTATTCTCAGGGCATGTCACTAAATCACTCTTAGCCTGTGAGTAAACATAATCAGGATTAATGAAAACAAAGCTTATAACAATAAGTAGTATAGAAATTGAGTATTTCTTCATCTTAGTACCCACATCTTTTAGTAGTTATAATATGAAGGAAGAGATTAATCGATAAGATATTATCACCATCTATTATGTAACTTTTAAGATTGAAATTGTTTGTATAATTCATTACTGCTGTCAAGAATTCAAAATCATAAAGATTTGATCCCGAACTGTAATTAGTTGGCCCACCAGAACCGCAAACAGCTGGCGATGTAGTGTCATCCCCCGAAAAGAAAGGGTGAGTATGTATTACCCCCACTATATTTTCCGGTACATCATTTAAAAAATCGTTTGGTGGGTCAATTTGACAAGCATTTCTGATCCAATCTGATGGGTAATTAATAATACTGTAATCATTCCCATCACTTACAATAAAACCTCCTTGCTCTGTTCTTTCACTAATTGGTTCATCGGGTTGACTCGATTGCCAAAGTAGGTTGAGGTTAATTTGAAACACTTCGTTATCTAATATTGGGTCTTCTGTGTCACAAGGCTCTGGAGGCTCTTCTTCTGTGCTTTCCTCTTCCGAGTCATCCTCATCGGATGCTTGTTCCGGACTACCGCAATTATATGGAGGAGGACAAGAATCATTGCCACCTTCACCTTCCCCAGTATTTGAACTCGACCCACTACTACTCGAGCCTGTATTACCATCAGTGTTGGCACTTGGCCAGTTAAAATCAGAGCCGCCATCTGTAGGAACGCTGCCTTCAACTACAATATCGCTTTCACTACAAGATACCGGATAACAATATAACACATCCGTTAAAGCAGTGGCCGATTTAAGTTGATCTGCACTTACCATAGTACACATATAGGTGCATTGTGGTAATACAGACTTAGTATGAAGTAAGGAATCTAGTACTACGCTCATCGATTTGGGGTGCAACCAGGTGGTAAGTTCTTTTTTAGCCAACTCACTATCCGGAATGTAGGCAATAGCCACACGCTTTACTTCATCACTTAGCCCCAATAGATCGATAATTTCATATATGTAAGGTCGAACATTTCCATTAGCCTCCTGCACCGCTTCGGGAGAAAATCCTAACATTTGTTGATGGTAACTATAGAAGCCGTCGGCTTCTAATATTCCAAAAACAGCTACATAATTAGTTTGCAAGTTGGTTCGGGCATCATCAATAACGGGTAAAATTACCTGCCAGTTTACGATGCCGGTAAAGCCCTGAAATCCTGATGAGTCAGATTTAAATAGATAAGCATCAGAATAATTGAGTGATCTATAATCGTTAGCCTCAATTTCGGGTAAAGGTGTTTGCCCTTTTTGATCGGTAGTTTTTTGATCAAGATTAGAAACCTCACACCCTGCTACTAAAAGTAACACCCCTAACAGTAATCGTTTCATATACCATAATTTACTTATAGCAATGAGTATATATATATAGACTTATAGGCAAATAAAAAAACAAGATAAGCTGCAGAAGGGATTTTCAAGTGCTTAGAGTGGCTGAATATTATGCTTAATCTTTACACTTGTACATTGATTACTTACCCGCTTTCTATCCTGCTCTTAAAACTCAAAAAGCGTAGTATGCAGCACTCCTTTACCGTCGGAGTAAGGGATGCGCAATAAGGTTTTCTGTCGCTTAGATTTTAGCTTAAACGGCTCTTCGGTGATATCTACACCACTGTTCTTCTTTAGCCGAATTCCCTGCCCCGAAATGATATCGATATTAGGCTTAAAATCTCCATCAGGAATATGTTCAGTGAGTATCAAGTAACCATATTGATTCAACTTTTCGGAAACGCTCTTAATTTCCGCATTCGAAAGATGCTGCAACACATTTCGCAGTAACGCCACGTCTGCTTTTTGAAGATCATCGTGTGCAATATCACTACATCGAAACTCAAGGTGATCCGCTGCAAAGGTATTTTTATTTCGGGTGATTAAATCCGGTACAATATCTACCCCTATGTATGTACTGCAGTGATCTAGCAAGTGTTTTCCAATGTTAAAATCGCCGCATCCTAAATCACATATCGATGGTTTACGCTCAAAACCATTCAGGAATTTCACCACAATCTCCACATACGGTTTAACATAATTATTTTGATGCGAGCCGGCTCCCGAATAGAACTCTCCGCGATCGCCACCCCACAGATTTAACTCATAAATCTGTTCCATCACAGCTTTTGTAGGCCAGGGTTTTTTAACTTTTTTGGATTGCATCAATCTTCAACTACTCTCGTACGGATGTTCAACTTAAAAATGGGCAACACATAGTACGGATTTATGGATCACTCCTCTAGCAACAAAACTCTAGCTGATTTAAAACAAGAAATCCAGCTAAAGGCAAAAAACGGGCTCGACTTTATTGTAGCAGCAAGCATCTTATGGTTTGCGATTACAGTAATCTGGACGCTGGATCAAAGTTCGTACAACAAAAGTATTTTTACCTTTATGATTGGTGGCTTGATGCTTCCGTTGGCGTTCGCCTTTTCAAAATTATTTGCTACCACATGGAAAATAAAGGGAAATCCCCTGCAACCCTTGGGTATGTGGTTGAATGTGGCTCAGGTTTTCTATTTTCCTTTTTTGATCTTCATCTTACTCAAATCGCCCGATTACTTTATCATGACGTTCGCCATTATTACCGGGGCGCATTTTCTGCCTTATGCATGGTTTTATGATGAAAAAGCCTATGCCGCAACTGCCGCTGTAATTCCGATTGGCAGCCTCTTGATTACTCTGAATTTCGATGATCAACAATTATGGATTACTCCGTTATTTACAGGAATAATACTCAGTATTCTTGCCCTCATCATTTATTTAAGATGGAATAAATTTGCTAACTCGGTTTCCAGTTAGTCACTTTGTTAGTATCGTAGCGACATGAAACCTATCACATTTCATACCTACCTTGAGCCAAAAACTAAGGTAGGATACTGCCACATCACCGTGCCTGTCGAAATCGTTGAACAAGCGGGTGGATTTGGAACACGGTTGATGTGTTCCATTAACGGAAACGAACAAATTCATGCCGGTTTACAAGGCAAGGGCGATGGTCGCGGACTCATTATCATCAATAAAAAACGACAGAAGAAGTGGGGAATAAGTATTGGTGATGAGGTTTCGGCTACTATAGAATTAGATACCTCGAAATACGGTGCCGCCATGCCGGAGGAATTGGAAGCTTTGCTCGAACAGGACTTGGAAGGAATGAAGGCGTTCGAACGCATCACCCCCGGACAGCAGCGCTACATAATTAATTATGTGGATGGTGTGAAGTCGATCCAAAAACGCATTGATCGCGCAATCATGTTGATTGAAAACCTAAAAACCATGCCATCCGGTAAGTTTGATTATCGGCATTTATTGGGGATGGAAGAGAGGGACGATTGAACGTTGAACTTCGAACAATAGAACATCGAACGTTGAAGAATTACGAATAGACGAATGTAGATTTACGAATTACGATTTTAATTGAGAAGCGCTAATTCGAACTCGCTTTAGAATCTCGGACATCCTTTTTTGGCATCTCGAACCGCCAACCAGCGGAGAGAGATCTAAAGAGTTACGAAAAGGGAGTAACACGTTTGGTACTACTAATTCAATTGAAGAACTCTGTGCTTCTACATGTCGGCTAATGCCTATCTGACAGATTTCATGCAACAAAAAATCCTCCCTTGAGGGAGGTGTCAAGCGAAGCTTGACGGAGGGTGGCGGACACCCGGAATCGATGAATTACGAATAGGCGAATGTAGATTTACGAATTACGATTTTAATTGAGAAGCGCTAATTCGAACTCGCTTTAGAATCTCGGACATCCTTTTTTGGCATGTCGAACCGCCTTCCGGCGGAGAGAGATCTAGAGAGTTACGAATATAAGAATAAGGATTTTGGAATTACGAATTTGTTGGACAAACTCCGCGCCTATGTTTAATAGCTAAACCCTATCCAACAGATTTCCACCTCAAAAAATCCTCCCTTGAGGGAGGTGTCAAGCGAAGCTTGACGGAGGGTGGCGGACACCCGGAATTGCAAAATTACGAATAGACGAATGTAGATTTACGAATTACGATTTTAATTGAGAAGCGCTAATTCGAACTCGCTTTGGAATATAGAACATCCCTTTTTGGCATCTCGAACCACCAACCAGCGGAGAGAGATCTAAAGAGTTACGAAAAGGGAGTAACGAGTTTGGAATTACGAATTCAAGTGAAGAGCTCTATGCCTGTTTATGCGTTCAAAAAAAAGCCCGAATGAAAAGTACATTCGGGCTTAGCGGGTTTAATAAATTTCCTAGTAGACTAGTTTGCTGAACTTGATCGAATATTTGGACCGAAGAAAATGGAGTTAGCAAACAGCTTATTCGTTCCGTACCAGAAGGCTCGGAAGTTCGGGTTGTCGGTCATCGCGATTACTTTTCCACCGCCATATCGGCTTACAACTATGGCTGCGGTTCCGGCTAAAGTCTCAGCATTTTCGTCCGATACATACCCACTTGCAAGCGGATTATCTGCATAATACAAGGGAGTTGAATATGGGTTTTCACCCTTTTCCATAAAAATGGTGCTGTTTCTGAACACAGTGATGTCTTCATCATTGTAGCCATAACCGAGCGGGTGGGTCAGGTCTAATTTCGCATTAAAAATGGTACCACCAATCACTTGCGCTCCCTGATCTGCACCTTGTTTAATGTATGGTCGTGTTTCTACTTCTTCGTCCTCGTCTTCATCTTCATCCCGAACAAACTCAACATCGGCGAGGTCATTTCTGGCAGCCCATTGCACACCTTGTTTCATGGCTACAAGTACACCACCATCACGCACCCAATCTTTGATAGCGTCAACGGTTCCACTGGATAGGTTTCCGTACCAGTATCCGGTCATAATCAACACCGTATATCGGCTTAAATCTGCGCCACCCAAATCACTTTGGTCCAAAATGGTTAGCGGCATATGATAGCGTTGATCTAGTAAGTGCCACATTTCGCCTACTTCGTACGAATTGGTTCCATCTCCACCAACTACGGCAACACTTGGCTTGGTTACATTCGAAAAGTTATTACTACCTAAATCTATTCCGCGGGTAGATAATCCGGTGTTTAATCCGTAAACCTTGATGTGATCTTCACTTGCAATCTGATTCATAATCCGATGCACTTCCATCTCATCGTCTTGAATACCCATCGGCACAAGTATGGTACCATAATCGAAGTTTTTCTCACCTTGCCCGGTTACTCCAGAAAATTGAAGCGTTGCAACTTTAGCTTTGATGCCTGCATCCAACAAGCGGTATAGTGCTCTTGGCGCGTAATATTCGTCCCATTCGAAGGCATAAGCATATCTACTGCGGCCTCCAATAATTTGTCCGTTTTTAGGCATGGTTCCATCAAAGCGCTCACCCAATAAATCGTCATTGAACGAGCGATTACTTAATTCTGCAAAAGGAAGGTTGAACGCGTAGGGCATAGTCCAGGCAGAAACATCATAGAATAAACTATCAGTAAATGTATTACGGCGTTCGAATAATGCAGTTATCAATTTGTATTGCGGCTGATCGGTGGGCACTACATAGGCTTTCCCGGCTTCAAAACTTTCACCATCGAAGGATACGTTTTCAGCAAGTTCATACACTTCAATGCTATGTCGGTTAATCATCTCGGCCAGATGAAAGGTTCTTGCCTGATCAGCAGACTCACCAAACACATATGCTTTAATCGTTGATCTTGATGCTTCGCGTGCTGCCTCTTTATAGAATAATCGGTAGTGCTCCAGCAATTCTTCTCGTAAATCCACCGCTGCTTTTATCGTCGATTGGGTAGCCGTGAACTGATTCAGGATCGTAAATGGAAATTCCAGCACTCCATGGATGGTTTCTTGTGCATGTCCGCGCGAACTTGCCTGCTCGAATAGAATACCGATACTACCTTGCACATCGGGATAAGTAGAGCCTTTCCCGTAATAGTAATCGTCAAAACTTTCTTTCGAATAATACAGCGATTGAATTTTATCCAATTCTTCGGCGTGATATTCTGCAATACTCGCTGTGAGTGCCTGATTTCGCTCTGGTGTCAATGGATGTGTTCTACTTGGAATACCCGGCTGGAAAAAGAAGGTAGAGTTAGAACCCATCTCGTGATGATCGGTTAAAATATTAGGCTTCCACTCTTGGAAACGAGCCACACGCCCTTCACTTTCAGGATGTTGAACCAGCATCCAATCGCGGTTTAAATCGAACCAATAATGGTTAGTACGACCTCTTGGCCAAACTTCGTTATACTCCCTGCTTTCAGGATCAGTAACTAAGGTGTTTAGGCTCTTATGCATATTTGCCCAGTGCGCAAAACGAGCAAGTCCGTCTGGGTTGATGCTCGGATCAACTAAAATCACGGCATTTTCAAGTACATTTTCGATCTCGTCTCCCTCAGCAGCTGCAAGGTGATACGCAGTTAATAGCGCAGAATTCGATCCGCTAGGCTCATTTCCGTGTACACTGTAGCTTAATTGAACCACAACGGGCATGTCGGAAACATCCAAATCATCGGAGGTTTCCGGATTACCAAGTGCTAAATGATTTTGCCTGATTTCTTCTAAACGCGCATGGTTTTCCGGCGATGTGAACACCAACGACAATAGTTGCCGGTTTTCATACGTACGGCCGGTTTCAACAATGGTAGCTCGGTCGGAAGCTTCGGCGATGGCATGCATGTATTGAACAAGCTGATCGTGACGTATATGCCATTCCCCAACTTCTTGATGTAACACATCGTGCGGTGTTGGGATGTCATCATTATAGGTAACTCCCTCCGGTAAATAATAATCGAGGGTAACTTGTGCCTGTGTTTGCACAAACATGAACAGAGCGAATATAAACGTGAAGTATGTTTTCATAGATAGTGTTAATTGAATCCCTTTTAATAGCAAACCATTGTACCTGTTGCAATTGAAAAATGCTGAAAAAAGGATTACAGAATTTGCCGTTTTATCTACTTAAAACCTATTGACCGCAAAAGAGCTGTTTTTTGGATTGTGCACTTTGTGAGCCTTTTATCAGACACAATTAATTAATACACTCTTCAAAATTAAATGTTCGGAGTATGGCAGACACAAAATCTAAAGCAGTTTCCACACTTAAATATGCCTTTGGGCCGGGGTTAATTCTGGCTGCGGCAGCTATTGGGGTTTCTCACCTCGTACAATCAACACGTGCGGGTGCGGAGTTTGGCTTTGCTCTTGTTTGGGCGGTAATTCTCGCTAATGTGAGTAAGTATCCATTTCTCGAATTTGGTCCGCGCTACACCATTACAAAACGAGAAAGTATCATTCAGGGTTATCAGCGATTAGGTAAATGGGCGCTGTACACTTTTAGTGGCTTCACCATGCTTACTATGTGCGTGGTACAAGCAGCGGTAACTATTGTAACAGCAAGCTTGGCTGCAGAACTCACCGGTATTACACTCAATCCATTGTTATGGAGCGCCATTATCCTGGCAATATGTATCGCAATTTTGGGTGGTGGACAATATTCTGCACTCGATAAAGCCATCAAAGTGATAATTGTGGTTCTTTCGATTTCTACCTTAATCGCTGTGGTCGTGGCCTTTACCAATACGGGTGGCGCTGTACGTCCCGAACCGCCAACTATCTGGACTGTAGGCGGAGTTTCGTTTTTGATTGCCCTGATGGGATGGATGCCCATTTTAATTGATGCATCGGCATGGCATTCTCTTTGGATACTGGAGCGCATCAAACAAACCGGACACACTCCGAAACTCAAAGAGTCTCTCACCGATTTTAATATCGGATACATTGGCGCTGCTGTACTAGCTCTTGGCTTTTTATCGCTGGGGGCGCTTATTTTATTTGGAACAGGACAGGATTTTGCGGTAAGTGGTTCGCAGTTTGCAACTACGCTTGTTAGCCTTTATACCGAAACGCTAGGTGACTGGGCCTATTGGATTATTATCGTTTGTGCTTTCACGGCTATGTTTAGTACTACATTAACTGTAACTGACGCCTATCCGCGCACCGTTTCTCATATTCTTAACCTGAATAAAGCCAAAGTAACGACCACTCCTTTTGTAACTTCTTATAAAGGAACCCTCATCATAATTTCATTGATTTCACTTCTAGTTCTATTTTTAGCCGGCAGTAAGTTCATATTTATGGTCGACTTGGCTACTACTATGTCGTTTTTAGCAGGACCGATTTTCGCGTACATCAATTATAAACTCATTTTCTCAGAGCATTTCCCAGACGATCAGAAACCTGCAAAATGGCTGAAATTATTAAGCTGGTTTGGCATGTTATTTATAACAGGATTTGCGTTGACCTTTTTGTATTGGAAGTTCTTCGTAACTTAACGCCAACCAAATTTGACTCGTGAGAAAATATTTATTCCCCATAAGAGAGCCCTTTAATGCCTATACCCATTTGTTTGGAGCTCTTGTAGCATTAGCCGGAACTGTACTGTTGATTGTCGATTCCACGATCGATCCCATTTCTTATAAACTATCGTTTATCGTGTATGGTATTACGGTATTCCTAATGTTTGGCTCATCGGCGTTGTATCATGCGGTGCAAGTTTCGGAACGCACGGAAGAAATTTTTCGGATGATTGATCACATAATGATCTATTTGGTGATTGCCGGTTCCTACACTCCAATTTGTGCTATCGCCCTAGACGGCGAATGGCGATTGGGAATGCTGATTGGAATATGGATTTTTGCAGTCGCAGGTGTACTAAAAAAGATTTTTTGGCTTAACGCGCCAAGATGGTTTTCAACCGGGTTATATTTGTTGATGGGATGGATTGCCGTGATCATTTTCCCCCAAATCTGGGGCGTGTTACCTAAGGGCTTTTCGTTTTGGATCATTGTTGGTGGCTTATTCTATACCATTGGCGCCATTATTTACGGGTTAAAAAAACCCGATCCCGCTCCAAATTGGTTTGGTCATCATGGCATTTGGCACTTGTTTGTGATAGGTGGAGCTTTTTCTCATTTCTGGGCAATATATAATTACTTACCCGGGTTCTAATGCCATTTATGATTAAGTTTTATCTCGTTCTTTTTGTTTTTCTCGTTGGGTCTATTTCTACTCAGGCACAAAATCAGCTGTATTTTACACAACATCGCCCGGCAGGCTTAGATTGGCAAGAGCTGAAAAGTCCGCATTTCAGAATTATTTTTGCAAACGGACAAGAAGACATTGCCAGAAAATCCGCACGTATACTTGAAAGTCAGTATGCCCAATCATTTGCATTAACCGGCGGTGAACTTAAGAATTTTCCGGTTGTGCTGGTTCCATATAATGACCTCACCAATGGATTTGTATCAACGGTTAACTTTCGATCAGAAGTGGATTTATCACCCTTCAAAGGGAAAAGTTTAAACCCACAATCCGGCTTATGGCTCGAAAATGTACTCCCTCACGAGTTGATTCATGCAAATCATGCCAATGTTACCAACAACTTCTCTGTTGCCCGAGCATTTGGTTTACTTTCGCCCGACATTAGGCGCTCTTTCAACATGTTTCCACCACTTGGTGTGCACGAAGGTTTGGCAGTATATCATGAATCAGAGCATGGACTTCGCCCCAATTCCGGCCGGGCTAACTACACCTATTTTACCAATCAGTTTAACGCGAATTTGAATGGTCCTGATACTTGGAGTATGGGGCAAAACCTCATCATCACAGATTACACCCTGCCCAATAACCGGCATTACGTAGGTGGTTCAGCCTTTACCGAATGGTTGCATCAATCGTATGGAGATGATGTTTCGAAAAGAGCAATTGCCGTACATCAAAATGTGTTTTTTCTTGGCTATGGCTATGCCTTAAAACAGGTAACCGGTAAATGGCCGGGTGAACTTTATAACGAATATATAGCAGAAAAGAAGGCACAAGAAGAACGCCGGTTAGACCGGGTCGACCATGATCCCACTTCGTTTAATTTTATCGGTTCAGCCTACGATGGTGTTCGACAAAGCGCACCCATCTGGATTTCGGATAACGAAATTTTGTACCACTCTCGGCAATACAATGCGGCATCTGCATTCTATACGTACAACACCGAGACCAATAGGCATACTAAGGTGAGTGAGCATTTTGTGGTATCCGACTTTTATTTTGATTTTGATCCGTCCACTCAGCAACTCATTTTATCGGAATATTTCGCGCAGAATAGAATTTTTAGTAGTTACCAAGCCGACTTAGTGCGCTTAAACGTGAGAACAGGTACTAACTTCAGGCTCTCCAATAATGCCCGGTTATATTCACCGGCACGAACTAATGAATCGTTATTTGCACTTCAACCCAATGGCGACATTGCCTCAATTGTTGCGTTAGAGGGAGATAAAATCACTGTAAAAAAAGAGTTCACAAACCGACATCCGGTAGCGCTTAAAGCGGCAAAAGATGATAGCGGTAAACTTGCGGTATTAATTAATCAACGTGGAGTTCAGGCCCTTTGGATAACTACCGAAGCTAATCTCGCAACCGATTTGGATCAAAATCCTCAGCTTGCTTTTCGAGCTGGCTCTATCCATGATCCTCAATGGCATCCCACCGAAAATAAACTCCTTTTTACCGTAGACGCCTACCCGGCGATGAATGTTTATGAGTATGATTTAGACAGTGGTGAAGTTCTACAACTCACCAATTATCCTTATAACGCTTTTGAGGCATCCTATTCTCCTGATGGAAATACCATTGCTCTTGTGATACAACTATTGGAAGAGCAGCAAGTAATTTTGCTGGATCAAAAAGATTTTTTGAATGAACCCGTAGATCCGGCTTTACTTTTAGTGGGAGAAGAACTTGATGAAGCACTAAACGCGCCTGTTTTAGGAGATGAACTAACCGCAGAAAGTGAACTTTGGGAGGTGAACTCGTACGGTAGCGACTTCAGTTGGTTAAAACCAAGAGCCTTATTGCCGGTAGTGAAAAATAAAAGCGGCGTAAATGAGTGGGGCGCTCAATTAACCAGTACCGATGTGCTGCAGAGCCAAATGTACAATATCGAGGTTACTCTATTACAAGATCAGGCTTGGTACAATGTTGCTTATACCAACAAAACTTTTTTCCCCGGAATAAGTGTATTTGCGTTTCGGGAGCCCTCGTATTTTGCAACTCGGTTCCAACTGGATAACGAAGTGCTTACCGAAACTTTTTTAGTTGAAGACGTTGGCGCAGGTATTTCAACTACCCTCGAGTATTATTTCGATGATGTTGAACGATATTCTTCGTTCTATTTTCGTCCCCGGTTTACGGTGAGTAACTCCAGATACTATCAGCTAAATAATAATCCTGCAACATCGCGGATTCTTGAAAATAAAATTGGAGGTTTTGGCCAATTTAACATTCGTTTATTACAACGCTCCAGAGATATTCAGCCCGCTTCGGGTGTTCAATTGTTTGCCCAGATTGAACAATCGTTAAACACCAACACCATTGCATTTAAAACCGATCAATTTGAAACATTGCCCGAAGTGTTGGATAAGCGAAATGCTTTTTATTACGGATTAAACGCCTATTGGGCACCTCTCAAAAAAACAAACCAATCGTTACTAGTATCTGCACAATTCCTGAACCAATCCGATCGGAGATTATTTAGTAACAACACCATCATTCCGATGGGTTTTACGAATAACGATTTCGATTTTTCCAGCTCCATCGGGCGATTCAGTACCCGATACACCGTTCCTTTGGCTTACCCAGATAATGGCGGACTTCTAATCCCGTTTTATGTAAGCGCTGTGTACATGAGTTTCTTTACGCATACTTTGGCTGATTACGAACAAGCCGAGCCTTTAGCGAGCTCTTCTTCCATAATTGGGGCAGGACTTCATCTTCGATATAAAATTAGTAACTTATCGCTAGATTTTGGAATTGGTTTTGCTCTTGATCCTGTTGCGGGTACAACCAATGTAATTTTTGGCACATTTTAAGTTTTATGAGATCGGTTAGTGTAGGTCTGATTATTTTTTTATGTATTTCGTTAGCCGCTTGTGGCTCGCAAAAAAATCAGGATTCTGAGTTTGAATCCGTAGCAAACAGAAAAAGTCCTATATCAATAAGCAGTGTTAAACACGAAGGCACCTATATAAAAGTGGTATATGGGCAACCCTATCGCAAAGGGCGTACTATCTTTGGTGAATGGGAGCCTTATGGTGAAGTTTGGAGAACCGGTGCAAACGAAGCTACCGAAATTACGTTCACTCGCCCGGTTTTAATGGCTGATAATGTAATTGATGCCGGAACTTATAGTTTATTTACCATCCCAAATGAAAATACATGGACAATTATTTTAAACTCTGAGTTGGGACAATGGGGAGCTTTTGAATACGATGAACGAAGGGATTATGTACGATTTGATGTACCCGTGATTAACCTAGAAACTCCCATAGAGGCATTCACTATTGCGTTCAGCGAGGTACAGAATTCTTTAACTACTTTAAGCCTAGCTTGGGATGTAGTTCGAGTAGATATTCCCATCCGGTTTTACGGAGAGTAAACTAAATCAAGCTTAGTTTTTGGATACAAGGTCCAGCAACTCTTGGGGCACGTCAATGTCCATGCGTAAAACTTGAGAAGCATGCGTTTTACCTTGAGCATCTAATTTTAACGATACTGTGCCACCACCACCTAAGCTCTCATTCAAAATAAAATTTAACGCCCCGATGTTAGGTAGCTCGTAACGCTCTACATCGCCTTTGCACACATACCTCATGTGTTCTTTTACTACGTCGGAGGTAAGTGTTTCTTTTAAGAATGGATAAATATCGGGGTGACGTGCAATGATTCCTACATTACTTCCATTTCCTTTGTCGCCGCTGCGACCATGTGCAATCTCAATAAGTTTTACTACCGGCATACTTCTTTATTTTTTTGATGAAACTACAAAAGAGCCAGCCTTAATTCGACTTATTCTTCAATTTCGATGTTAAAGATTTCACTCACTTCTTCATCCCAATAAAAAACCACGATGGTCCCATGTTCGTTGTTCGAAAATATCTCAGATAAAGAAATTGCTGTCAAAGCATCTGATTGAATTTTGTTTTCATCGCTTACGATGGGTGCCCAAAAAATATAAGGCAGGCTCGCTTTATCTACCGCAAAGTAATACACATCGAAGGCCTGATTATTTTTAATGATCAATTGTTCATCTTTTACGATTGCCTCCACCGCATCGCCGGATTGTTCATTATCAAAAACCGAACATCCGTTAATCAAAAATAGTGAGATCAAACATGCAGATATCTTTTTCATCATAACTCCGGATGCTCATCAATAATTAGTGTGTTCCAGTACTCTCTGCCATTCCAAAAATAAGCTATGGCTGTTTTCCCTTGGGTGTAACCAACAATAATATCGGCAGGAAATTTTCGAAAACTACCTGCTTTCACTCGGTTGGCATCGCTTTCAACAGGTATCCAATCGATTACGTACGATGTTTCCTGATCAACGGCGAAAAAGTATATATCGAACGGCAAGTTGTTTTTAATGATAAACGTATCGTTCTGTATGATGGCAGATAGAGCCTCTTCATTATTTTCGTTATTAAAAATAGACTCACAAGCAGATGTGATACTAATTAGTAAAATGGATAAGAGTATTGAAGTGCGCATCAAAGTTTAAAATTTTGCCTGTACTAAGGTATATAATTAAAACCTATCTTCATTCACATTTTGATGTGACCTATGTACGATTCTTCATTTCTCATTCATTTAGTACAAGCCCGAATGCCCTTTGGAAAATATGAAGGGCGTTACATAACCGATCTGCCCGTGCATTATTTAGAGTGGTTTAGTCGAGAGGGATTTCCTAATGGTCAACTCGGGCAGTACTTATCTACCATGTATGAAATAAAAATCAACGGAATTGATGAAGTACTGGAGCCCATAAAGAAAGAGTTTAGGAGAAAACGGTGTCCGTGAAAAAAATTTCTTACACTGTGTAACATATTTTTTACATCACGTAAAGCCTGCCTGACATCAAACTAAACGGAGAACACATGTCACGCTCAGAAATTCTTTCCTGGACTTCCCTAGCTACTACCACTTCGGTAATGGTTTTTTATGTATTAATGGTTTTTGGCTGGCCGGACGCTATTCCGGATTTCTCATCTAAACTGTTTAAAGTTTTCTTCAATGTATTCTGGATCGCAGTAATTGTAGAGATTGTGGTTGAAATAAGTGAAAGCAGCCGAAAAGTAGTAAAAGACGAAAGAGATCACATGATTGAAGGAAAAGGCCATAAAATTGGCTACGCCTTTTTGGTTTTTGGAGTGATGGTTACCCTTATTCAATTATTCATCTCAAACACGATTGGCCCTGAATTAGAAGAATACACCAAAGTAGTGAACACAACTACCATTTTTCATTTTCTATTTATCACGCTTTATTTAGCAAGTACCGCCAAACGATCTGTGATGATTTATTACTACCGAACGAAGTAAGCGTCGCGATGTCCATCTTCCAACTCAACACTCAACACTCATCACTATTAGTCCAAGATTGCCGCGTCGAGTGTTATCAGCTTCTATTCTGGGTTCTCGGGCTACTCGCAATGGCCATCCTCTGAATTTTTAATCTTAAATCTTTCATTTTTGAATTGTAAACCCCACAAGTAAAACGATATGATTGAAGGAAAAATCACCAATAATATCCGAACATTACGGTTCATGCATAACGAAATGACTCAGCAAGAGTTAGCGGATCGAGTGGGAGTAACCAGGCAAACCATTAATGCCATTGAAGCAGCGAAGTACTCTCCTTCTTTAGAGGTAGCCTTTAAAATTGCGGTCGCTTTTGACTGTTCAATTCAAGATGTGTTCCAATTTAATACAGATAGCTGAGCTCGCTCTCAAAGAAATTCGCCCCCAAGCATTTATACACAATTTATCAACACATGGTACTAAGCAGTAAGCTCTTAACCACTTATTGCTCAAATTGATACTGCCATAGCCCTTTCTTTATCTGTAATTATAAAATATCGAGCTCCTTAACACATTGGTATGTTGTCACTTACAGAGATTTTATGATGAGTTTAGAATAATTCTATAAGGATTTCTTTTCTCCCTGCCGATAACTGCATCAACAAAGCTTAAAAGCTACTCAACGGGATCAATAACGTGAAGGATACAGATTCTTTTCTCCCGCAATGCTAAAACAAAAAAATAAAGCAATGGTGCAGCGAATTTACACTAAACTACTATTCACCCTTTTGTTGGTTTTCGGAGTTCAAGCCGTACAAGCTCAAGATTATTTTGAGCCTCAAACGAACATTACGGGTTACATTTCAACGGAATTTAATTATTTCGATAACCTAGAAAATTACCGGGTAACAGCCGGATCTGCCGTTTCTGAAGCAGGCATGCTGGTTACATACATGCCAACATCAAGTTTACGCCTCAAAACCGTATTCGTTTACAGGCCGGAGTTTGAATTCGATCAAATGCTAAACGAAGCATTTGGTGAATTGTCTATGTCTAAAATGGTCAACTTTAAAGTTGGTCGGTTCTTACTTCCGTTAAGCCCAATGAACACTTACTACTATGCGCCGGTTAATACCAGTGCAACGCTTCCAATCCTAATCACCAACCACGAGTTCTTTCCATTAAATATGGATGGCGTTTCGATTAATGGTGCTTTTGGTGATGATGTAAAACTAAAGTACGACGTATTTGCAGGTGGCTACCGAAATACAACTTGGTTACCAACAGGTGCGGTTGGCTTCTTTGGTAGCGAAGTACCTTACTTCAAAGAGCAAATTAACTCCCCTTACTCAATCGATAGATCTTACAATAATACCTACAACACGGCTATTGGTGCAGCTGTGAGTTTTGCTTATAAGCAGTTGGTTGAAGTTGGAGCTAGTTACTTTAAGCCAAAGCAAGAAGAAATCCCACTAGACGTAACGATTCCAGCTGACGCGCTTTTCCCCGGATTTCCAGAAACGGAAACTGTAATTGATACAAAATTGGACCGCCCAACCTATGGATTTAACGCAAAGGTACAGTACGAAAATACTAAAATAGCCGGCGAATTATGGCGAGGAAATCTTGAGATCGACCCAATCGTGTTTGTGTTTATGGGTAACCCCGCACCACTAACCGCAGGTGGCGATGTAGATCTTGAAGGTTCTTTTGTTGAGCTAAGCCATCGAATCGAGAAGTTTACACCGTATGTCCGCTACGAAGATCAACTCACTGATGATATCGAATATTCACGCTTTACTGCAGGCATCAACTACAAGCCAAGCTTCGAGCGTACTCTAAAAGTTGAATACATGATGTACGATCATTCCAGCGGCAATGTGAATGGCCTCATCGGAACTTTAATTTATTCGTTCTAAGGAGCTCATCATGAAAAAATTAATACTTAGCACGTTATTCTTATTTGTTGCTTCGGTAGCCCTTCAGGCGCAAAATTTCAAAGTTATTGTTAACGAAGCGAATGCCACCACTTCTTTAAGTAAAAAGGAAGTATCGGAAATCTTTCTTAAAACTAAATCAAGTTGGGACGATGGTAGTAAAATCGTGCCTGTAGATCAAACAGCTCGATCTGCAACCAGAGCTGAATTTTCGCAGGAAATACATGGCCGAAATGTAGGTGCAATTCGTAGCCATTGGCAACAAGCGGCCTTTTCCGGTGCAGGAACGGCCCCGGCAGAACGACCAAGCGATGCAGAAGTTATCGCATTCGTAAAAAACAATCCCGGAGCGGTTGGTTACATCAGCGCGGATGCAGATGTAAGCGGGGTTAAAGTTGTAGCCGTAAACTAATTTAGTTATTCACTCATGGGTCCGGAAGGGCCCGTGGGGGATACTAAGTTCAGGCATATCCATACCAAAAATTACAAGGCTTTGATATGAACATTTTAAACAGTGTGCGACTTCGATATAAAATTCTCGGTTTCCCCGCAGTATTTGTATTGGTTGTTGCATTGATTTACACCACAAATAAAGATAGTAGCCAGCAAATTAGAGCTGAGCTGGATTTGGTGCAGTACTCGTACATCCCGTACAACGAGTACACTACCAACATGAAAGCAACACAGGTTGCCATCCAAAAGGGATTACAAGACGCCGTTGCTGCCATGGACACCTCGGCATTAGCAAAGACAGAAGTATTGGCAAATACTTTCAGAGCGTTGGTTGATAGTGCAAAATCAGTTAAAAATGATGATGATTTCGAGGCGCTTGATAACACTTTGAAGTCATTTAATACCTACTTCAAATACGGCTATCAGGCTTCTGCTTTGATGATTCAGGAAGATTATTCGGATGCCGTTACTGAAAACGTACAAGCCATGATTGCGGAACTCGATGTGTTAAAGAAACACCTTGTAGAAATTTCGGGAATCAATGTTGATCAAGCATTTGATGAAGCCAGAAATTATCTCGCCGAGCAAAGCGACACGGTTAATAATGTACTCTTTATCAGTCTGGCGTTTTTTATAGGAATTTCACTGTTCTTATCACAAGCGATTGTAGGCGCATTAAAGAAAACAGTGTTCAATATTCAGCGCTTGTCGGATGGGTATTTGGATGTGCAAGTTCCGCCTTCATTCTTAAAACGAAAAGACGAAATCGGGGATATATCAAAAGCTCTCGACAACTTGGTAACTCAGTTACAGAATGTAATTCTTGGAGTACAAGCCGAGTCGATGGAGATCTCACAGATCAGCCAATCGCTAGAACGTACTTCCCATCAAATGGCTTCCAGTTCTAACGAACAAGCCGAGTTTGTGGAAGAAATTTCATCCACAATGGAAGAGGTAACTCGCACTATTAACATGAATGCCGAAAATGCAGCCGAAACGAATTCTATTTCCCGCGTTGCCAACACTCAGCTGAAAGAGGTGGAAGAAAAATCGAAGCAGGCAATTGCCGCTAACGAAAATATAACCAATCGAATAAATCAGATTAGCGATATCGCATTCCAAACTAATATTCTTGCATTAAACGCAGCCATTGAAGCCGCTCGTGCCGGTGATGCCGGTAAGGGATTTGCAGTGGTAGCGAGTGAGGTACAAATGCTGGCCGAAAAAAGTAAAAGCGTGAGCGATGAGATTGTAGAACTCACTGAGTCGGCCTATAAAATGTCGAGCTTAGCAGGGGAGGTAATGTTCGATACCATCCCGAAAATCGATAAGACCAGTAATCTGGTAAATGAGATTTCTGCAGCCAGTGAAGAACAGAGCAAAGGCGCTAATGAAGTGAATAAGTCTATTCAACAATTGAATTCTTTGGCACAACAAAGCGCAGCAAGCAGTGAAGAGTTAGCCGCCTCTGCTGATGACCTGCTCCGACAAAGCAATCGCCTAAAAGAAGCCATCTCGTATTATAAATTGGATGGAACACAAAAACCCGGCAACTCCAGGCCAGCGCCTACATCTACACTGAAACGCCCTGAACAGGTTAAAGAAGTAGAGCTCGACACCGCCCTTCTTGATTTCTAAGTAGTATTCAAGTCTTGTAAAAGAAACCCGGTCCATTTTTTGGCCGGGTTTTTTTGTTTAAAAAATGATTTTGCACAAATACTTTGCTTTACATACATTGCACACATGTCCGTCTAACTAATTGTGCGCCATGCCTAAAATGAATATCGCCCGATCCGCAACTATACACGCTAATGCCGCAACTGTATATTCAAAACTGAATGATTTTAACCACTGGCCTAAATGGTCGCCTTGGTTAATTATGGAACCCGGTGTTTCACTTAGTATTGCTGATGACGCTAAATACTACGAGTGGAATGGAAAGCGTACTGGCGAAGGCAATATGAAGGTTATGTCCGAAAAAGAAAACGAGCACATTACCTACGATCTAAATTTCCTGAAACCGTGGAAATCGTCGGCGAAAGTAGAATTCCATTTAAAAGAAAATGGAGATCAAACCAATGTTACTTGGACGATGGACAGCTCACTACCTTTTTTCATGTTTTGGATGAAAAAAATGATGGAAGGCTTTGTGGGCATGGATTATGAGCGCGGCTTAAATCTGTTGAAAGATTATGTAGAAAAAGGAGAAGTGGAATCGAAACTGGAATTCAAAGGTGTTGAATCCTTTCCCGGAACAAAGTATGTAGGCATCAAAAGAACATGTTCCATTTCAGAAATTGAGGCAATGGCCGCCGACTTTGATACGCTGAATACCCAACTCAGTGCTGCCGGTGTAGAAATTACAGGGGCATTTTCGATTTATCACGATTGGAATATGCGCAAAATGGAATGTACTTATACGGCGTGTTTAGGGGTTAAAACTGCGGTGGATACCTTACCGGCTAATCTATTTAACGGCTCTATTCCTTCAACAAATATTCATGTGGTTCGCCATATTGGAGCATACACCCATTTGGGAGGCGCGTGGAGTGCCCAAATGAATATGCAGCGTGGAAAAGAATTCGCTTCAAAGAAAGGGATACATCCTTTTGAATGGTATCATAATATGCCCGGGGAGGTGCCGGATAAGGAATTGATTACAGATATCTGCTTTGCAGCGAAATAGTGTGGCTCTAATGCTTATTGAGCATACAGACTTATGATTGTTGAGCCTAAGTGAATGTTGAGATTCAGCTAGCTGTACGAAAATGAATACTCTTTATATCAAATCAGATTTTTTATACTGGCTAATAATTTCAGGTAAGCAATTTAAAAGCCCGTAACTCTGAACTCTCTTTCTGCAACCGGTTTATCAATCGGAAAGCTCTCAATTTTTAAAAAGTGTCGCACTTTTGAGCTGTAATTTTCGTCGTGAGTTTCGGTTTCTGGGTTCCATGTAGCATGGTTTGTTCGCCAAAGTCGAACGTATTTCTCAGTAGTTAAAGAATCCCATCTTACCTCCGCACCTCTAGATTCGTATCCTAATGTGCTTTTTCGATCATAATTGATCAAATCTTTTCTATCGGTATTATTCACAAAAAAGCTAGTGTTTACATGTTCTCTATCGAAGTAACCATTTTCAAAATCTATATTCAGCTCAATATATATGTTATTCGCTCTTTCCTTTTTTTTCACACTAGCATCTTTTATTAAACTAAATGGAGTTAGTAGGTCTACCGGTTCATCTTTTTCTACCGCGCCGTTTTTAACTACATTAATATTAAACGCCCCCGTAATAGTTTCATCCACAGATATATCGTTTCTACGCACAAAATAACTACCGCTAAATTCTATTGTGCTTTTCCCTTCCATCACTCCAACTACTCCAAAATTTAAATCTGATTGAATAATATTTGCACGTTCGTAATCCATTTTAAAAAAATTAAACTCAAATGAACCGTACCCTGCATCACATTTATCAGTACCCTTGAAATACTCTTTTTGTGAGATCCACAATGTATCCCCAACGTTGATGGTTAAATCTGGTATCTGCTTCGTCTCATACTCACCCGTGTTCTCCGGAATTGTTAAGTAGCACCCATTCAAACCATCTGTAATAGTAGAACAATTAGCTGCTACTAGTAATAAACAAAACCCTATCATTATTCTATACATATTCCCCCTTATTTTATGTTTGTTGGACTTAAAGTAAATACCGTTTACTGTACTTTCAAATTGTTTTTAATCATTTCAATTGATGTGCTTTACAAATCTACATTTTGTTTATTCAATAAAGCTTCAAATATTTGAAGGATATGAAGTTTTTCTCCTCCCAAATCACCTATTTCATTTCTAACAAGAAATCGAAAACCAATATTCAGCGGCTTGTTCAGTTTCTGGTTATCCTTTTAGTGATGATCGGTCTCTACGGCGTTCTGTTTCACATCATCATGGAAATGGAGGGACAAAAACACAGCTGGATGACCGGCTTTTACTGGACCTTGGTTACCATGAGTACGCTGGGTTTTGGCGATATCACCTTTACCTCCGACCTGGGGCGTTTTTTTTCCATGATTGTGCTTGGCTCAGGCATCGTAGTGTTACTAATTATGTTGCCCTTTACCTTCATCGAGTTCTTTTATGCACCATGGATGGAAGCCCAATCACGCGCGAGAGCTCCTCGCCAACTCCCCGATACATTTAACGATCATATCATCATCACCTCGTTTGATCCGGTTACAAAATCACTCATCGAAAAGTTACATCAATACCAAAAACAGTACGTGTTGTTGGTTCCCGAATTACAGCGCGCTTTAGATCTCTACGACGAAGGCTATACCGTAATGTTAGGTGATGCCGACGATCCTGAAACCTACACCAAAATGCAGATCAATAAAGCGGCAATGGTGGTGGCTAATGGTTCCGACATGTTTAATACCAATGTGGCGCATACAGTTCGCGGATTTAATAAAGATGTAAAGATTGTTACTACGGCAAATTTTCACGATTCGGTAGATATTTTAAAACTAGCCGGGGCCGATCATGTACTACACATGGGCAACTTGCTGGGGCGGGCATTAAGCCGACGAACACTTGGGCAAGATGCCAGAGTGCATACAATTGGTCGGCTAGGTGATATTATTATTGCTGAAGCTACCGCACACGACACGCCACTGGTTGGCAAAACATTGCGGGAATCTGAACTACGGGAAAGGCTGGGTATTAATATAGTAGGCATATGGGAGCGCGGTAACTTCCAAGGATCTCATCCTGATACGGTTATTCACGATTATTCGGTACTAATGATGGCCGGTTCGATCGAACAACTTCGAAGATATGATGAGTTATTCGGAATTTATGGAGTGAGTGACGAACCGGTGATTATTATTGGGGGTGGTAGAGTAGGACGGGCAGCTGCGTTTCATCTTAAACGCCGAAATATCCGTTTTAAAATCATCGATAAAAACCCAGATCGTATTAAAAACGAGCACAATTTTATTCTGGGGGATGCGAATGATTTAAATACACTAAAAAAAGCCGGGATCGACACCGCCCACAGTGTCATTATTTCAACCAATCAGGATGATATAAATATTTATCTCACTATTTATACGCGCCATTTGCGCCCCGATATTCACATTGTTGCCCGATCTACCTTAGAGCGAAATGTCAACTCTTTACACCGGGCGGGAGCTGATTTTGTAATGTCGTACGCTTCTATGGGTGCCAATGCCATCTACAATATTTTTGAAGAAAATGACATCATAATGATTGCTGAGGGCTTAAATGTATTTAGCTTAAAAACGCCTGCTAAACTGGTGGGCAAAACTTTGGTTGAAGCAAATATCCGTTATAAAACAGGCTGTAACGTGGTCGCTTATTCTTCGAATGGCGAACAGATCATCAACCCCAAGCCTACCGAGGTAATCCCGGAAAATTCGGATCTTATTTTAATTGGTGAAACCGAAGCAGAACAGAATTTTATTAAAGAATATGTAGAGTGATGATAAAAATTGGTTACTGATCAGAATCTGATCACAAAGCCACCATCTACATTGATAAATAAATTGGAATCAGGCGACTGAGATCTATATTTAACATCAAAATCGCCAATTATAAACTCGTTTGAATATTCTTTTATATTCAAAATTCCTTCTTCAGAATAGAATGAAACGGTATCATCTGCTACCGTTGTTTTTAGAAAACTCCAAGAATTACTGTTAAGTGGCGAACTAATAGTAATTGGTTTTTCTTCAATCATTTCGTCCAGATAGAATATTTGTTCAAAAAAAGTATTTAGATCCTCTGAATACACTGAAATCCTTGAACTTATATTTTTATTACCATTAGCCGAATGTGTTTCACTCCGTACGTATGCGTTGAAATTTAGTAATTCAACTTCCATACTCACATCATTTTCAATGGTAGCATTAAAGGATGTTTCCGGAACAGACACATCGTTTGAACAATTTGAAAATAGAAATAAGATTCCTATTAATGTTAAATACCTACCCATGATATAGAACCAATTTCGCTTTAATATTTGCCCTTTTTGGTGACTCTTCATCCGTTATAGATTCTGCATCTATTTGAACTTCGAAATCACCTGAATCTAATTCTACTATTCTGATAATCCCATTTATACTGCTAAAATCATTCAAGTCGGGATCATTTGTATTAAGCTTCAAATAAAAAATGGGTGAATTATTAAGATCCTCTTCCCATTCTGAATGATAATCCCCAATTTTAAAAGTACCCGCTTCAATTTTGTTATAGTTTTTAGAGAAAAAAGTAAGTGTGGTTCTCTGCTGAGTCCCAATATCACAAGTCCAAATACAACTTATTTGAATATCAAAATATGAAACATTATCAGATTCAATTAATGTATCAGGCCTCTCATATTTACTTGTTGACAAATCATAAGACGAATTATAGAAATGCCTGTCTAAATCCGGTACACCGTTTTCTAAATCAAATTGGTAATTCATTTCATAATCACCATTTATTTCAACTTTTACATCGAAATCTGAATCTTCAAATACAGAAAACGGATTGTCATTTTTACATCCCAATAAGAGTAAAAATGGAAGTAAAATATAGATTGGTTTTAAATGCCCTGTCAATTTCATAAACCTTCTAACACTAATGTTAACTGAATATTGTGTGGAAATTAATTATAATTTTTTCCATCGAAATTATTTATTCATGATTGAATAAACATACTAATCATTAGTAGATATCTGGATATCTAACACAAAATTATCCAGGTCTCTTATAGAGCCATTTCAGTTTTAAATAGTACAATTTTGCTCAACATTAAGTAGTTGCCGTAATATTTAGTATTCTTTTAGAGGTACAAATCATATCAATAAAAAGGGATCCTATGAAAAAACAATCAATGTGGCTGATACTCATTCTATTCTTCGTTCAGGTATCGGTAATTGCACAAAATGAGCCAACAAAAGAAGCCAAACCTATTCCTGATGAGGAACAACAGGTAACTTCTCATTCCATTAAAATTAACGGAAAAGATGTTAAGTACGAAGCTACCGCAGCTACCATGAACATCAAAAACCGCGAAAATGAACCCATTGCTCAGTTTGGGTATGTTGCGTATACGCGAACAGATATATCTGACAAGAAAAAACGACCCGTTACCTTTGTATTTAACGGTGGCCCGGGATCTTCTTCTATCTGGCTACATATGGGAGCTGTTGGTCCTCGGCGAGTAGTTCTCGACGATCCCAACTTTAACGAGTCGGGCTACACTCTTGCCGATAATGAGTATTCCGTTTTAGATGTAACCGACCTTGTGATGGTTGATCCGGTTGGAACCGGAATTTCCCGCGCTGTTGGTGATAATGAAAACAAAGATTTTTGGGGCGTTGATTCTGACATCTCTTCCATCAGCAATTTTATTAATGAATACATCACAAAAAATGCTCGCTGGTCTTCACCGAAGTATTTGATGGGCGAAAGTTACGGAACCTTTCGCGCAGCCGGGCTGGCTCCATATCTAAATAATACTTATGGAATAGCCTTAGATGGAATTATCCTCGTTTCTAATGTTCTCGATCTTAGGACCATCACTTTTGGTCCATATGACGACACCTCCTATATCCTGTTTTTGCCCTCATATGCAGCAACAGCTTGGTATCACAATCAACTTGCAAACAAAGCAGCAGATTTCGAAGCTTTCATGGATGAAGTGAGAGAATATGCCATGAATGAATACACAGTGGCTCTTATGAAAGGGGATAACTTGCCTGAAACTGAGCGAAATGCTGTGCTTAATAAGCTGGTTGAATACACTGGGCTTGATCGAGATTATTTGGACGAATCGAATTTACGCGTTCCGGCCTTTGCTTTTTTCAAAGAACTACTAGGCGATGATGAAATGACGGTGGGCAGGTTAGATTCTCGTTATAAAGGTTTTTCGTTAAATCCAATTACTGGCTTTGCCGAATATGATCCACAAAGTTCTGCCATTAGTCCACCGTATCAAATGGCATTTATGGATTATTATCACAACGAACTTGGCTTCGGTAAGGATAAAAAGTACAATTTTTCTGCCTACAGCTTACCGGGTTTTAATTGGGATTGGAGTCGTGGTGGTGGAGGGTGGTTTCCAACTAGTCCGCAAACCGTGGACGAGCTTAAACAGGCTATGATCCAAAACCCTAAAATGAAAGTTCAAGTGCAAAACGGTTACTACGATTTAGCCACACCGTTTTTTGGTACCGAGTATACGTTTATGCATATGGATTTACCGGATGCGCTCAAAGAAAACATCGAAATGACCTATTACCACGCTGGTCATATGTTTTATACTCAGCTGGAGGATTTGGTGAAGTTCTATGTGGATGTAAAACGGTTTGTCACCGAAGATTAATTGTGAGTTAACATTTAATACAAAGAATCCCAACCTATTGAGTTGGGATTTTTTTGGAAACAAACTTTTGATAGAAACAGTACATACCACCTATTCTCACCCATTCATTGCTAGAATAAATGTAAATCATGCAATTTTTTAAACAGCTGTTCACCCCATCCGATCGATATAAAGGGGTTCGTCCGATTCAAGTGTACGTGCTAAAGCTTTTTTTCGGATTAATGTTTTTCATGGCCGGAAAAGATGCATGGACTGAGCTCATAACCTTTCAAGGTAACTGGGACAATGAAATTGCGATAGCTTGGTGTGCAATGGCTGCATATACAGCATTAAGTGGATTAGGAATGTTCCATACTTTAAGGATGCTTCCTATTATGTTATTTATGTTTTTATACAAAGGGTTATGGCTGAGTTTTGTTGCTTTTCCTATGTGGAAAGCAGGTACACTTGCCGGATCAGACACCGCCGAATGGGCTGCGATTTTTATGATAATGATCATCCCCTTCGCTTTTACTCCATGGAGCTATGTATTCAAAACCTACATTCTGGGAAAGTAGTGGTGCTATAATTTATAGTAGAATAGAAATAACCCAACTTAATGGTTGGGTTCAATTTCTCTGGTTTTAATTGAATAATTATTGTTCAACCAATTCCTGAAAACGCTCTGCTAATTCCTCGTCGGTTTGCAAAGCCATTGCAATTCCTTGAAATCGCTGCTCACTCAGTTCCGAGTTTCCAACAGCTTCAATTTGTTGTTGCTGCATCGAGGCCGACAATTCCTGCAAAAAGGATTGCATATTTTTCATGGTAGTCTCTTCCAAAGGGGTGAGTTCTACTTGAGGCGCAGTAGGATTTTGACGCGCCATCATTATTTCCTGAAAACGCTGCCCACTCATACCTAATTCTTCCAGTTTTGCAATCAACATTCTATCTGTGGCAATACTAATTTCCTGAAATTCTTTCGCTACTTCTACAAACTGTTCCAATTCGGCATCGGTTACATCTTTAGCCGGCGCAATTTGTGGCATTTGCATTTGCTGTGCTTGCACTGCTGCTGTGCTTAACAACAACATTGCAATGATGAGATTTGTGCTCTTGATGAATACTTTCATATACCTTTTAATTTCTAGTGAATAGTCGATCAAACTTATTCAATGTTTAATGGAATCCGTAATATCTAATACACTTTTATTGGGCTTTTACATGCAAAGACAATTCGAACTATTAATTTCAAAAAAAAGGCGCTTTGCTTTCACAAAACGCCTCCCGAAGGTGGATGTACTTCTTAAATTACAACTACATTAAAGCGTTCCACGCATTTCCTGTTCACGCTCGATGGCTTCGAACAGCGCTTTAAAATTTCCTTTTCCAAAAGAAGTTGCTCCTTTTCGTTGGATAATCTCGAAAAACATTGTTGGACGTGCTTGTAACGTTCGTGTGAAAATCTGAAGTAAATAGCCTTCATCATCGCGATCGACCAGAATGCCCAGTTCTTTTAGTTTATCAATAGGCTCGTCGATTTTACCAACGCGCTCTTCTAATACATCATAATAGGTGGTTGGTACGGTTATAAATTCGATTCCACGATTTCGTAGTTCGGTTACCGTGTGTACAATGTCATCGGTAGCAACCGCCACGTGCTGTACGCCCGCGCCTTCGTAAAAGTCGATGTACTCATCGATCTGAGATTTTTTGAGTCCCGCAGCAGGTTCGTTGATCGGAAACTTGATGCGACCATTTCCATTACTCATTACCTTACTCATCAAGGCAGTGTACTCGGTAGAAATATCTTTGTCGTCGAAAGAGAGAATTTGCTTGAAACCAAGTACATCTTCGTACCACTTTACCCATTTGTTCATGGCGCCGAGTTCAACATTGCCAACCATGTGATCTACATACTTTAAACCAACCGGCTCGGGATTATAATGCGTATTCCAAGCTTTATAGCCGGGTAGAAATGGACCTTCATAATCTTTACGCTCCACAAAAATGTGAACGGTGTCGCCGTAGGTGTGAATACCGGCTCGAACTACTTTTCCATGCTCATCCGATTCTGTTCGCGGCTCGAAATAGGACTCAGCCCCTCGTTTTACAGCTTCGTTATAGGCATAAGCAGCATCTTCAACCCATAGAGCAATCACTTTTACTCCATCACCATGTTGATCGATATGTTTTCCAATTTCAGTTCCGCTATGCAATGGCGATGTTAACACCAGTCGTATTTTATCCTGCACCAAAACATACGACTCACGGTCTTTCAGCCCGGTTTCCAATCCGGCATGAGCCAACGATTTAAACCCGAATGCTGATTTATAAAAATGGGCGGCTTGCTTCGAATTACTTACATAAAATTCAATGTAATCAGTGCCGAGTATGGGCATGAAATCTTGTTCTTGATCTACAACAGGATTTGCTAGTGTTTCCATAAGGGGTTCTCTTTCGTTATCTTAATTAGTTGCTATAACAACCAATTTAAGCTTTTAATAGATTCAGGAAAAGCGCTTTTATGTTAAGATTTGGGAATACGACGAGCGACGAACGACGAATGACAAACGATAAACGATTTACGACGAACGAGTTTTTTCTAGTAATTCAAAATGAAAGATTTAAGATTTAAAATTCAGATGACGGTCATTGCGAGGAGCTAATGAATTAAAAATCGAAATAAACAACTCATCGACGCGGCAATTTCCAGAACAACGGCACAAACAGGAGATCACTTCGTCGATAATGATGGCTTGCTTATGACGAGCTAAAAAACTCCTCGTGATGCCGAATTGATAATTATATAGTCTGCTTAAATCTTCCCCACCAACTCCACAAACACATCCATCGCTTTTGGGTTGCGACTGGCATCGCGGTTCATGTGTTTGCTCACATCTAAACCCATCAATGCTTTCTTAACCGGTACTTCCATTTTTTTACCGCTGAGCGTATAGGGGATTTCATCCACCTTCAAAATCAGATCGGGTACATGTCGCGGCGAGCATTCTTCTTTCAGTTGCTGCTTGATAGTTTCAAAAAGCTGCATTTCATTTTGATCGGAATCGATCACCACAAACAACGGCATAATGTCGGAGCCGTCTTTTTTTTCGAGATTTACAATCAGCGAATCTTGCACTCCTGAAATACGATCCAACACTGAATAAATCTCAGCAGTACCAATGCGAATTCCTTTACGGTTCAGCGTGGCATCCGAGCGACCAAATATCTGTAACTGCCCGTTCTCTTCAATCTGAATCCAGTCGCCGTGGCACCACTTTCCTTCAAACTTTTCGAAGTAGGAGCTTTTGTATCGGGCATTTTCTTCATCACCCCAGAAATAAACGGGCATCGATGGCATTGGGTTCGAAATCACCATCTCGCCGAGTGATCCTACCACTTCATTCCCGTCTTCATCCATACTTTTTAGATCACACCCAAGCGCTCGCCCTTGAATTTTGCCACGACGAACGGGTTTCGATGGAATTCCACCTACAAATGCCGTGCACACATCTGTTCCGCCACTCATGCTGCACAACCAAAGGTCTTTTTTAACGTGATTGTATACCCAATCAAAAGCTTCGGGTGGTAAAGGAGCTCCAGTTGAGCCAATCGAACGCAATGCAGAGAGGTCGAAATCTGTACCGGGAGTCAATCCCTTTTTCATGCACGCGATTAAATATGGCGCACTTGTTCCAAAATGATGAATGGGGAATTCTGCGGTGAGTTTCCAAAGCGAATTTAAATCCGGAGTCCCCGGACTTCCATCAAATAAAACAGGAACTGCTCCTGCCAACATCGAAGCTTGTAGAAAATTCCACATCATCCAGCCGGTGGTGGTAAACCAGAAAAAATGCTCGCCAGGTTTTACATCGTTGTGGAAGTGCATGTACTTGAGATGTTCGAGCAACACACCGCCGTGCGAATGAGTGATAGCTTTGGGCTTTCCGGTTGTTCCGGAGGAATACAACACCCAAATTGGATGATTGAAATCGACTGCCTCAAAAGTGAGCACTGTTGAAGGAGTTGATGTAACGGTATCCCAATGTATCGATTCATCAAGCGTTGCTTTTGCATTGAGTGTTGGAATCAAAACCACCGTTTCGATGGAAGGAATTGCTTCGGCAATTTGCTTAGCTTCGGTAGTTCGATCTATGCGTTTACCTCCATATTGATATCCATCGCACGTAAAGAAGACTCTCGGCTCGATTTGTTCAAATCGATCAATAACAGTGTTGATACCGAAATCAGGCGAGCAACAACTCCAAACCGCTCCCAACGAGTTTACCGCTAAGAAACACGCAATAGTTTCAGGAGTATTGGGTAAATAACCGGCCACTCGATCACCTTTAGTGATGCCCTTCGAAACTAGAAAAGCCTGAACGGATGTCACCTGCTGTTCCAGTTCTCCCCAGCTTATTTTTTTTCGATCACCGGTTTCATTTGCAAAAATGAGCGCCGGGCGATCCTCTGACTTCATCCTGAAAATATGCTCGGCATAATTTAGTGTGGCTCCGGAAAACCAACGAGCTCCCGGCATTTCTTCGGTATCAATTATCCGCTCGTAATTCGAATGAAATTGAATATCAAAGTAGCTACTTAGTGATTCCCAGAAATCTTCATAATGCTCGTTCGACCAGCGCCAAAAATCCTCGTAATTCTTAAAACGAAGATTGAATTCTTCTTCAAGCCAGCTCTCGTATTTTTTTAGCCCGCTGTTTAGAATAAAATCATTGGAAGGAGTCCATAAAATATCCGTTCGTTCAGCCATGATAGGTACACAGAATAGTTAAGCCTTTCTCCGTATTTCCGGCATCAATTTCGATTTTAGCCAAACGATGAATTTCATCGCGCAATTCTTCCCCATCAAATTGTGTATATGCTGCGGCAACTGTTTGAAACTGCTTCGCTTCCTCAATTTCTTTTTCTGATGGAAGTTGTTCAATATTCCCCAATCGACCGAGATTATTTGCAGTAAGTACCCCGCTTTCCTGAACGTGTTTAGGCAGATGATCAACCCCAATTCCCTTTTTTTGTAACGGTTTTGGTATCTCGAATAAAGCATCAACATTCGCGCGGGAGTACCAATTCGCTCCTAAGCGTCCAACTAAATCAAGTTTTGTGTTGTCGAGCTTTCCATTTTCATCCAAAAAGTCTGTGTTCAAATGTATGCGTTGGATGCGGGCAAGAACCAGATTTCCGGCCCCACCTTCAGTACCTAATTCGATCACCTGATCAACCGTACATTCAAAGGATACCGGACTTTCTTTTACGCGTGGCGGTTTAATCTTATCAGACGGAAGCTCGGTAAAACCAGCTTTAACAAATTCGTTTACGCCTTTTTCGTACTCGGTACTCGCCAGCGACATCTGCTCCACCATCGGATAATTCACAATGTTGATGCATACTTCCGGCACTTCTTTAACATTTTCGTAGGTGTGCTTTGTGGTGTTGTCGCGACCGCGCCGAGAGGGTGAAAACACCAAGATGGGCGGGTTGTTCGAAAATACGTTGAAAAAACTGAACGGACTAAGGTTCACATTTCCATCTTTGTCGATGGTACTGGCAAAACAAATTGGTCGTGGGCCAACCGCTGCTGTTAAAATTCCCTGCCGTTCAGGGATGTTTATATCGTATGGATCGAAAGATTTTATTTCGCTCATTTTGCCGGTAATAGTTTTGATCGAACTTCGCCAAAGCCCACACGTTTTCCATCTTTTTCGCAATGGCCTTTCATAGTAACGGTATCACCATCGTTCAGGAATTTTCGCTCGCTTCCATCGTTTAGTTTTACAGGATTTTTTCCTGCCCATGAAAGTTCAAGCATCGAACCATACGAATCAGGGGATTTCCCTGAAATAGTTCCGGACGCCATCATATCTCCGATATTCACGTTACAACCATTCACGGTATGATGCGCCAATTGCTGCGCCATATTCCAGTACATGTATTTAAAATTCGAATTTGAAACTACCGTAGGTTCGCTTCCTTCCGGCTCAATTTCTACACTCAAATTTAAATCGTAATTGAGCTCACCGTCCGTTTTCAAATAATCCAACACGGGAGGATCTTGTTCTGGTCCAGCCACTTTAAATGGCTCAAGCGCTTCCATTGTAACCACCCACGGAGAAATGGATGAAGCAAAGCTCTTTCCTAAAAATGGTCCAAGTGGTACATATTCCCACTTTTGTATATCCCGTGCCGACCAATCGTTAAACAACACCATCCCAAAAATATGATCCATCGCGTTTCCCGTCGATATCTGATCACCTAATTCTGTCGATTTACCTACGATAAAAGCCATTTCAAGCTCGAAATCCATGCGTTGGGAAGGTCCGTAAACGGGATCGCCTTCCGGTGGTTTTGTTTGTCCTTTTGGGCGATGAATATCCACACCGGAAACTACAATTGATGAAGCCCGACCGTGATAACCAACCGGTAGATGCTTCCAGTTTGGAAGAAGCGCGTTCTCCGGATCACGAAACATTTTACCCACGTTGGTGGCATGTTCGATACTGGAATAAAAATCGGTATAATCACCCACTTTTACCGGTAGATGCATAGTCACTTTATCCATAGGAACTAACGCATCGGAGTTTTTTAGGGGAGACGAATTATCACTTAAATGCTGCTGCAGCTTGATGCGAATTTGGTTAGTAACAGGCTTTCCTAAAGCGATAAAATCATTAAGATATTCCCTAGCAAATACTTCCTGATCAATTTCCATTTTGGTGAAAACTCCCAATGAATGAGCGATTTTCAAATCGATCACGAAATCGCCAATGGCAACGCCCACGCGTTTTAGTCCGCCATCCACAGAAAAGATACCGAAAGGCAGATTATGAATTGAAAAATCAGAATCAGGAGAAATGTTTAGCCAGGTGTTCATTTAAAATGATTTATTTTAAAATTGAGATTCAGTTATAAAGCTTTTAATCAACGTGAAGTGTATGGGTGTTACGAAATGCACTCATACAAGTAGGTCTTAAAAGATGCGATTTATTTGCCTAACCACGATTGGTAGTACACGCCATCATCAATCTTTAGGGCGTTTTCGGTGACTTGCAATGGTTTAAAAGTATCCACCATAACGGCGTATTCGTCTGTGCCTTTTTTGCCGATGCTTGCTTCATACGCACCGGGATGTGGACCGTGTGGAATCCCAGCCGGATGTAAAGAGATATAACCTTCTTCTACATGGTTTCGGCTCATGAAATCACCTTCGGCGTAATAAATCACTTCATCCGAATCGATGTTAGAGTGATTATAAGGCGCCGGAATTGCTTTTGGGTGATAATCATATAAACGAGGTACGAATGAGCACACTACAAAAGCTGAGGTTTCAAAGGTTTGGTGCACCGGTGGCGGTTGGTGAACCCGACCGGTAATTGGCTCGAAATTATAAATCGAAAAACCATAAGGGAAGTTATAGCCGTCCCATCCAATCACATCAAATGGATGCGAAGCGTAGGTTAGCTGATGAATCATTCCCTGCTTTTTTATTTTGATGAGAAACTCGCCTTTTTCGTCGAAAGTCTCGAGCTCAGTAGGTAGTTTCAAATCACGTTCGCAATACGGAGAATGCTCCAAATACTGCCCGAACCAGTTCCGATATCGCTTTGGCGAATAAATGGGCACATTCGATTCGGTGATGAAATGACGATTGTTCTCATCATCAAATGAAATCTGATAAATAACACCGCGAGGAATCAACAAATAATCGCCAGGTACAAATTCGATGTTTCCGATAAAGGTTCGGAGTGTTCCACTTCCTTTGTGGATGTAAATCAGCTCGTCGGCATCGGTGTTTTTGTAGAAATATTCGGTGAGTGATTTTTTTGGAGCCGCCAGATGTAAGGTTACATCGCTGTTGGTTAAAATCGGCTCACGCGCGTCGAGGTAATCGTCTTTGGGCGCTACATCCATCCCTTTCAGCATCATCGATTTCATATTATTACCCACCGCAACTTTTGGGGAAACATCAATGGCTTTGCCCACTTCTGCCACCATAGTTGGGCGATGGATGTGATAAGAAAGCGTCGACATTCCATCAAAACCGATGGTGCCAAATAACTGCTCGTTGTATAAACTTCCATCCGGTTGGCGGAATTGAGTATGCCGCTTGGGCGGGATTTTTCCAAGTCGATGATAAATAGGCATAAGACTTCACTTTAGGTTGGTTAGCCAAAGCTGAATTATATCGAATTCGGAGCATTAAGGCAGAAAAAAGTTGTTATAGCAACTAATTTTATTTAACTGTTAGTATATTTTTATCGTTGCGAAGAATCCTCTGCTTTTGATGTAAAAATCATTGATTACCATTAGATGTTAAGGTGAAAATTATGATCCCTGAAAACAGAAAAACCACTCATCCCGGAATAATTCTACTTAAAGAGTTTCTTGAACCGCTAGAATTGACTCAAAAACAATTGGCTAATCACTTAGGTATTCCAATTCAGAGAATTAATGAAATTGTTCGTGGTAAACGAGGTATTTCATCCGATACTGCTTGGTTATTATCCAAAGCCTTAAAAACTTCTCCGGAGTTTTGGTTGAACTTACAAGCAATGCATGACTTATCATCTAATCGACCAACTAGAGACATCGCACCACTTGTGGTTGATCAAGCGTGAAAGGTTGTTTCACTATAAGCACTAGTCCATGTTATTCTACTAAATTGGCGTCCTTTTTTTATCTGCAACAATACTAATTAGATTCTAAATCTAGGTTACAACTTCTTAGTCCCTTTTATCTATATTCTCTGAGTCTAAAATTTATACTCATGAGCTCCGAAGACAAGAAAAAACTTGGTTCTGTGAAGCGTGGAGTTTCCGATATGTTTCGGACTTCCTATCGCACCCACATCGAACTAAGTGCCATCGCCGACAATAAATCGAATATTATGATTTCCATTAACGGGATTATCATTTCGATCATTATTGCCTCTATCTCCCCAAAAATTGATTCTAATCCTTGGTTACTGATTCCAACTGCAGCTTTGTTACTTACCTGCCTTGGTTCGATGATTTACGCTGTCCTTTCGGCCCGACCCAGAGTAAGTAAAGAGCCTGTAACTTTAGATGATGTGCGGGCAAATCGGGCCAATATTCTGTTTTTTGGGAATTTTCATACAATGGAGCGCGCCGATTATGTGGAAGGCATGGAAGAGCTCATGCAAGACTCAACCCGATTGTATGATAACATGGCGCGTGATATTCACGGACTTGGTGTAGTGCTTGCAAAAAAGTATCGCTTGCTCCGGATATCCTACAATATTTTTATGGTAGGACTCATCCTTTCGGTATTCAGTTTTATTGGTGTTTTTGCACTTGTGGTTTAAGGAAGGAGAAAGGAGGAAGAAAAGAGGAGAAAGGAACAAGGAGAAAGGTTTTTTCTATGATTATTCTTCGGGGTTTTTGTAGGCCTCGGTAATTCGTTGATTCATCAAGCGGCGATAGTTTTTAAACTCGTATTCGCTAACCGTAAACTCTGATTTGAATTCCCCATCAAAACATTGAACGAGTAATTTATTCGGCCGATCGGCTTTAATAACGGTTACCTGAACGTTTCCAAGTTTGTACGAATCTACAGGGTCTGACATATTTTGTAAAAGCATTACGTGATGAAGTGCGAAAGATAGTATTTTAAACCATCAAACAACGTGAAAGAGTTCAAATCTCCATGAGTAAAAAAACGATTATTGTAATTGTGCTTGCCGGATTTGTCGGCGTTTTTTTATATAACGCATTAAAGAACACAGCACCGGTTGTTGTAGAAAATGCCCCCGACTGGAAAACCTTAGAGGCTGCCCAGCAAGAAGCCAGAGAGACCGATAAACTAATTCTGGTAGATGTATACGAAGTGGGATGTAAGTACTGTCGTGCTATGGAACGGGAAGTGTATCCCGATTCGACCGTAAGAGCGGTTTTAGATGCCGGTTACATTCCCGCAAAAGTAGATGGAAACTCTGCAGAAATGATCACATTTAATGGCGAAGATGTGATGTCGCGCGAGTGGGCGCAAAGTTATGGAGTGTATGTTTTTCCGGGAACTTTGATAATCGATGCGGAAGGCAATCTTATCCGATCAAAAACCGGATTTATGAATGTCGACGAATTACGCCGATTCCTGTATTAAACTGAATATTATGCAGCAAAATCAGCAAGCCATTTTACTCATCCACTGCGAAGACCAACCGGGAATTATCGCAGCGGTTACTGATTTTGTGCATCAACATGGTGGTAATATCATTGATTTGGATCAGCATACCGATACATTGCGCAATAAATTTTACATGCGCATTTCGTGGGATACCGCCCATTTTGATTTAGATACTTCGGCAATAAATAAACAATTTTCGGAGCAATTAGCGGATCGATTCTCGATGAATTGGAATCTGTATACTACCGGAAAACCAATGCGATTAGCCCTTTTTGTTTCCAAGCAGTTGCATTGTTTGTATGATATTTTAGGGCGCTGGCAAACCAATGAATGGGAAGTTGAAATTCCGCTTATTATCAGTAATCATACCGATGCCGAACATGTGTCCGCAAAGTTCAATATCGATTTTCATCACCTTCCTATCACCAAAGAAAACAAACAAGAACAAGAAGTAAAACAGCAAGAACTTTTGAATGATCATTCGATCGATTTGGTGGTTCTAGCTCGTTACATGCAAATTCTTTCGGGTGATTTTATTGATGCGTGGCGAAATCGTATTATTAATATTCATCACTCTTTTTTACCGGCTTTTCCGGGTGCCCGTCCTTATCACTCAGCCTATGAGCGAGGCGTAAAAATTATTGGTGCTACCAGCCATTATGTTACCGAAGATCTGGATGAGGGGCCGATCATAGAACAGGATATTGTAAGAGTAACTCATCGCGATGATATTGAACGATTAGTAAGAAAAGGGCGCGACCTTGAAACGCTGGTGCTGTCAAGAGCGGTTTGGAAACACATACAGCACAAAACTTTAGTAACGGATAACCGAACCATCATTTTTAACTAACTAAATCCACCACTATGAAAGCAATTAAACCCATTTTGGCGCTGGCTGCATTTCTTTTGATGCTTACGCCACTTCAAGCTCAGCAAAATTATGAAGCAGAACTCTACGTAGAAGGAATTGATGTACCTTGGGGGATGGCTTGGCTGCCTAACGGTGATATGCTCGTAACAGAGCGATCAGGATCTTTATTTCTGATCAGAGATGGTGAAATCGTAACCACCATTGGAAATTTACCCGATGATCTGGAAGCCGACGGTCAGGGCGGTTTTTTGGATGTGGAAGTGCACCCAAATTATGAAGAAAACGGCTGGGTTTACTTCTCCTATTCTTACGCAAATAATGATGGATCAAATACAGCCATTGTTCGGGCACAGATCGTAAATAATGCGCTCGGGAACATACAAGATATTTATAAAGGTGAGCCTACTAAAACCGGTGGTCGACATTTCGGAAGTAGAATCGAATTCGATCGTGATGGATTTTTATTTTTTACGATTGGTGATCGTGGAAACCGCGATGAACTCCCGCAGGATATCACCAAAGATGGTGGAAAGGTGTATCGAGTGCATGATGATGGTCGAATTCCGGAAGACAATCCTTTTGTTGGAAATGATGATGCCAAAGCTGCAATTTGGTCGTACGGACACCGAAATCAGCAGGGAATGGCAATGAATCCCGAAAGTGGGGTAATGTGGGCGCATGAACACGGTCCACGTGGTGGGGATGAAATAAACATTATAAAACCCGGAGTAAATTACGGCTGGCCAATCCTTAGTTTTGGTATCAATTACAGTGGTACTTCTTTTGCGGAAGGAACCTATCGCGAGGGAATGGAACCGCCGGCAACCTATTGGGATCCGTCCATTGCTCCTTCCGGAATGACTTTCGTTACTTCAGATATCTATCCGGATTGGAAAGGACATTTGATTGTGGGCTCTTTGAAATTTGCTCAATTACAACTGGTAGAAATTGATGGCGAAAGTGTGGTTAGCAGAACAGAAAAATTAGCTGGAATTGGCCGAGTTCGAAGTGTTAAGCAAGGTCCGGATGGCTATATTTACGTTGGAACCACCCGAGGTGGAATCCATCGAATTGTACCCGCTGAATAATCAGCTACTTTATTTATCAGGAAATGAAAACCCGAGATGTCTCGGGTTTTTTTGTTTAGTTAATATTTAAAGCGATTTAATTCCCATCGATATTGCTCTTCACTTTCTTTAGCGGTTTATTATGTTCCGCATACCTTATAACGGATAAAACGAGTTCACAACGTGTTATTCTAAAGGTCATCCATCCTTAATAACACACTTATGAAACCGTATTCTTTTCTATCCATTCTACTCTTTGCCAACATTGTTGGCTGTAGTTCTCCCGATTCAACTCCTGCAGTAAACTATTCTGCTACAACCATTTCAACACCAACTCTGTTTGGAGAGGGTGTGATCTCAACTGCGGAAAACAGCGAATTCGAATTAACCTTTTCTACCGATGGACGAAGTATTTATTTCACACGAAGAGCTCCAGAGGAGAAGCAGCAGATCTATCAAAGTAATTTTGTACATGGCAACTGGACGAACCCGACTTTAGCACCATTTTCTACCGATAGAGACGAAACCGCCCACATCACCCCCGATGGCAAATATTTGTTTTTCGGATCAGAACGCCCGATTCCCGGAAAACCGAATCTGGGCAATTTTGATATGAATGTTTGGATGATGGAAAGAGAAGGCGATGGTTGGAGCGAACCAACTCCTTTACCTGAACCCATTAATTCGGTTCAGGAAGAAGGCGAACAATGGCCATCTTCTAATAACAATTTCGTTTTCACGAACGACAATCGCACCTTTTACTTCACCACCATGATGCGTGGCTCGGAAAGCATCAAGCTTTACACCACCCAATTTGATGGAACCACCTTTACCGATCCGGAAGAAGTAAGCGATATTTTTGAGGATGAGAAGTACTGGGTGTATTCCGCGGTCATTTCTCCCGATGGAAACTACCTGGTATTCAATAGCTATGGTATTCCAAATAGTGGAGGTGGCGAGGATTTATTCGTTAGCAAAAAAACCGAATCCGGATGGAGTAGAGCTCAACCTATGGGTGCTTTAATTAATACCGCTGATGAAGAAAGTAGTCCACGTTTTTCGAGGGATGGGAAGTACTTCTTTTTTAGTCGCGCCGAAAACTTAGGCAACTACGAATACGGCCAATGGAATATCTTTTTTATGGAAACAGAATATTTGGGATTGGAAGGGATGTTTGAGTGATTATATTGTGGAATAATTGATGAATCACTCCCTTGATTCCAGTCACAAAGTCCAGAATTGATTTGATACCAATTTTTGGTAATTTGTTATCAAAAAATATTTGTCATGGCTAAAAACACATCGATATCACTTGGAAGTCATTTTGAAGAATTCATTAGAGAAGAAGTTCAGTCCGGCAGATATGGGTCGGTTAGCGAAGTTATTCGTTCCGCGCTTAGATTATTAGAACGTGAAGAAAAGAAAGAAAGAGAGTTAATTAAAGCACTCGAGTTAGGCGAAGAAAGTGGGTTTATAGAAGATTTCGATGCTGAAAAGAATCTATCTGAATTGCATCGAAAGCACTTATGAGTAAAAACCAATATCGGATAAGTGCAAAAGCTAATGAGGATTTAAATAATATTTGGATATATACCTATCGTAAATGGTCAAAAGAACAAGCCGACAGATACTACCATTTATTACATAGTGAAATAGAATCTATTGCGGATAATTACTTACAAGGTAAATCCATTGAACACACTCGAAAATACTATCGAGTAACTAAAATTAAATCACACCTTATCTTTTACCGAAAGATAGATGATGACATTGTGGAGATAGTTAGAATTCTTCACGAAAGAATGGATATTAAAAGTCACTTGAAATAAAGAAGCTACTTTTTCGGCCCTATAAACCCCATCAAAAATAGTCCGCCCATACCTGTACTTATTGTCGAAGTAATTATCCAAAAAGAAATGGAGTTTTGTAGAATAAAAGGGTGATTACTAACAAATGGCAGGATGAATCCCGACATGCCTCTCAGAAGTAATATTGCTGAAATTATTCCCAACGCCGTTTTCTGTAGCGGCAATCTTCTGATCTCACCTGCAGCTGATATCGCGTAAGATCCCCAGATTGAAAAGACAATGGCGATCAACATCGTAAGGGTAAAGGGATATAAACTTCCCGAGGCGTCCATATCGGCCATTTCTTGTCCGGCCCCAAAAAATACGTACCAATCACCTCCAACAATGGCGATACCCACATGGGTGATGGCAATGATAAAACAACCAATTGCCGCTATTTTTAATGAAGTATTTTTACGCATGCTCAAAGATAGATGAAAGCATGGTTAATTAATTGAGTGTTGGGTGCCTTCAAATTTTCATCATCTGGTTTTTTCGATGTTTACTAGACTTGGTACGTATAGGAAGGAATAAAAGAAGCTTTATCGATTTACCCATGTTAGAATCTCAGTTTAACCACAGAGTTCACAGAGAACCCCAAGGAATGGTATGAGAGGAATTCACTTGTTCATTGAATGTTCCCTATTGGATATTGAATATTGAATCCCATTCCTCCGGCCAACCACCCACTAAGCCTTGTGCTTTTATTGAATTAGCCCGTTCTTCGGGGGAGTATTTAAATGAAGGGGATAAAACCGTTATCGCAATTATATTAAATGCGAACAAACATCATTTTACTCTTGTAATTACGCAGTAAAACATGAATAAAACTTAAAGAGGATACTGGGATAACATGAACAAAGTGAGTGTTATGCTTATGTTAGTCAAAATAAAATGGAACTTGACCATATTGATAATATTAAGATAGTACCTGGAGTATCTACAATCACCAATTTTCATTCTATCCCGCAATTACTTGAAGGGATATTCATGACTTATAATAATATTAATTCACTTCAAGAAAATTATTGGGAGTTGAGATATCCTGACGCATCGAAGGAAAGAATTGAAATTTTTAAAAAGTCTAGTTTCTCGATAAGCGGAGAGCTAAATCAGGTAGATGCGCAAGCTGTAAATCTTTTTCATTGGTATTCAATAAATCTCATCAACTATGCAAGATGTTGCGGCCTTGTGAAGTTTTTAAATAAAGAAGGGGTCCTTCCTGAGTACTTAGCTGGTGATAAGTATCTAATTGCAGAGTTAAAAACTGAACAAAAAAAATATCTGGACTCCATTCCGGAATTAGTGCCTGTAAGACACTTTAGAAATAAAGCTTCAGCACATTTAGCATATACTGATCCTATGCGTGATGATAATCCCGCGACTTTAATCGAATCAATGTCAATACTACCAACTTTTGTGAATGGAGAGTTTCGGATGGGCATGATGACCAGAGGTAGAGGTGATCATAAGTCCTCTTTTTCAGAGCATCCTTGGAGTTTAACTAAGAACTTTCAAAGTCTAATTCCCAGGTATTTTAAAAATTACTTTGGCTAACAATGTATAAACCCAATGCGGTGGCATTTTTTACTTGGGAACAAGAAGTAGAAAATTGAAAACTCTAACCAACCGATAAAGATTAATCAAAACCGCACTGGGCGGGAGTGTTCAATTAAGTGTGTCAGGGGTTAAGTATCTGTCTTCGAAGTAATCTACTAAATCTCGTCGTACCGAGCTCCATCCAAACATAGCACCTGACCATTTCGTCTGGGCATTCATCGTTGCCAGATAGAGTTGTTTAACGATGGCGTTTTCACTGGTAAAGGCACCTTTGGTTTTGGTCGCCTTGCGCACCATACGGTGATAGCTTTCGATGGGGTTATTGGTGTAAATAATGCGTCGCAGCGCTGGAGGATATTTATAGAAGTTCGTCAAGCGCTCCCAGTTTGCATGCCAAGAGCGAAACAGCACCTTGTATTTTGCCCACCGTGCCTCGGCTTGTTGAAGATATTGTGAGGCCGCCTGAGCATTCAAGGCCGTGTAGACCGCCCTGAGATCTTTGCTGACGGCTTTGTAGTCTTTGTAATTGACATACTTGAGGCTGTTGCGCATTTGATGCACCAGGCATAACTGCACATCGGTGCGCGGGAACAGATCCTCAATGGCATCGCCGAAGCCGGCTAGGTTATCGATGCATGCTACAAAGATGTCGCTGAGCCCCCGCGTTTTAAGCTCATGCAGTACCCCGCGCCAAAAGCTCGCCGATTCATGCTCG
>JAEPQH010000001.1 GCA_017640605.1 Balneolaceae bacterium
TCCTAGCTTACCAGACTCTACTTCTCGGACCACTTGCTTGCGTAAGGTAGGGCAAAACGTGCGGCGTTGCTTTAAATACTTCTTCGACATATGTTCACCATTTTAATGATAATTTATGTCAACCTATTCTAGGCACCTACACACCTTTCTCCTGATTCCTTTCTCCTTAAATCCGCCACAAAAGCACTAAAACACAGCATAGTGTAAATGACTCTGAATCCAATGAACACTGCTCACTCCTTGCTGAATATTGTTTATTGAAAGCACTCGTTATTCGTTACTCGTTATTCGAAATCCACCTTTTTCCTGTCTCCTGATTCCTTTCTCCTTAAATCCGCCACAAAAGCACTAAAACGCAGCATAGTGTAAATGACTCTGAATCCAATGAACACTGCTCACTCCTTGCTGAATATTGTTTATTGAAAGCATTAGATACTCGCTATTCGAAACACTTGTGACTGTGTACCTCAGCATCTCTTCCAAAAACAAAAACCTCACCCGCCTTTCGACAGATGAGGTTTAATAGATAAAAATTTAGCTTACTTAAAGTTCGCTCACGCAATCACCAACGCCACATACAACTACTGATGGCAGATTAATTACGTTGATTCTTGGAAGCATCGCTCCCCATTTAGCTTCGATTACTCCCAGCATTTCATTAGCAATAATAGCATAACCTCTAGGGTTTGGGTGCACTCCATCTGTTGATAGTATTCCATTAGGTGAAAAATCCGGTGCAAGATTTACTCCTTGAACTGTAATTCCCGGAACACCATCGCTTAACCCAAAGATGTCATAAAATACGCCAGTTGGGCTGTTGGTATCGTGTAGTGCCAAACGGCTCGAATTCGCTGCAACTGCTGTTGCGATCGTGCCATTAAATTGAGCTCGTCGGACTTCAATAGCTTGTTGTTCAGCTAGAGTTAAATAGAATTGATCGCCGCTTAAAGAACCATCTGCGTTGAATCCAAGTGGAATAACTACTCCAATCGCCTGATCCGCGTTTCCATTAAAAGGAGTACCTAATACGGAACCCGCACTTAACAGAACAAGCTCCCCTGCTACCATCGGTCGTGATTGCTCGTAAGGAACCAAAGCGGCTCTTTGCTGTGCATTAATCTGCCCAAAGGTTTGTAAATTATCGAAGCATGGACCTAAATCGTCCAATTCTTCATCAATTGCCAATATTGGATTATCACCTGCAGAGTAAGAAATCAGCCTTCGGGCTGCATCTTCCGCTGTAATTGCATTTAAAGGAGCATTTGCACAAGCTTGAATTGCTCCATTCACAGATTGCACACCTTGATTGATAGCACCGGCTGTTGTCGCATCTAAAGTGATGTTATTCCATCGCACCGCCTGGAATACCGGCAACCCAAGAATAAACGGAATGTTTGAAACAACACCATGTGCCTGAGTATTAGCAATTAACGTATTTACCGTAGCATTGAAACGCGTATCAAAATCGGCAGCGGAAGTAAAAATTGCTTCATTCGCTCCACCAGAAGCTGCATAGCCAAGTACATCGTTGTTACCTATCCAAAGACTGAAAAACGTTGGTTGGGTTGCAACAGCATCACCAATAATGGTTGAACCTGTGGCCCCATCCTGGCTTGGGCTACTTGCAAATCGCTGGTAAAATGGATTAAACGCAGGATTAGCAGGACTATCAGGGCCACCAGTAGCTGGAGTTAATAATTGACCAACTTGGATACCCGGAACCCCAAAGTTATGAACTTGTGGACCGGAATAAGCAGTTGGAGCTTCTCCGCCAATGGTTGGTGAAGGGCCAGGTATGCTGGTATCCAGCTTAAAACGGCCTAAAATCTGACCATTTTGTGGATTCTCAACTACGGTATTAAATCCTTTTTCAGAATTTATATCAGGTTGATTGAAGGTGATATCGCCTTCTACTGCGGCGCTAAACTGCGTGGCAAGCATCGCTGGAAACGACATTTGTTGAGCTGCTGTGTAAAGCGCTCCATCTGCATATCCGGCAGTTAGCGAGTTTCCAATTGCAATGTATGTACTGAAATCGGCACTGCCTGCTGTATACTCAGGTGTTTGAGGTAGTGGATTATCTTCCAATCGTTCATTGATCAGAGAATCTCCTTGTCCATCACAGGCATTTATCAGAACAGCCAGAGAAAGTACTAGAAATAATGATTTATATGATTTTTTCATGTCTGTAAAGCCTTAATTAGTTCAAGAATTGATCGAAAGTTAGCGAGAAGTAATAGATCGCGCCTAAACTTGGGTTGGCTAGCGAGGTTGTGTACCGCTCGTTAAGCAAGTTGCTTCCGCCAATCTTAAGTATGGTTTTGTATTGGTCGAGTTTATAGCTGATTTGTGCATCAACGGTACCAAATGCTTCAATTACTCCATCACCGATGGAAGATTCCCATACATAAGCATCTTGCCATCTGTAAGTAACATTGAAGCCAAGATTGTCGGTTACTTTACGGTTAGCAAACTTCACATTGTATCTCCATTCCGGAGTGTTATAACTTGCACGGAATCCTTGATTAATCAAATCATCCTGATCCAAAAGCTTGTTGTAGGAAATATTACCACCAACTGTATATCCCCCAGACAGAGAATAATCGGCAGTAACTGCAAATCCGTGCGATCGAACTTTACCATCGGCATTGATATCGAAGCCGTAGCTTTGAGTTGCAAACGATTGATTTGGATTGTTCGGATCCTGCTGTGTAATTACTGACTGCTTCCAAGCATCTGAACCAACCGTGTACTCTGAACCCGGTTCGTTAGTTAAACCGGCTGGGATACCTTGTGTAAAGGTTACCTCGGCGATAAAGTCGGTGTACTCACTAAAGTAATAGTACGCATCAATAAACAAGCGATTGTTGATGAGTGACTTATATCCTACTTCCCAAGTTTGAATCTTCTCAGGTTGGAAATCTTCAAACTCAAATTCTTCAACCAATGCCATTGCTTGATTAATGGTTGCACCACCAGCTAATGCGGCTCTTGCATCCGCAACTCCGGTATATACCGTGTTAGTTTCGAAATTGTAACGATCTACTAATGCAGGGTTAGATCCAATTAAACGACGAGAAACTACATCCAAGTCGATGAATTGATCTTGAGTGGTTGGAATTCGAAAACCACGCTGGAAAGAAGCACGGATATTGTGATTGTCGGCAACGGTTAGAATTGCTGATGCACGAGGTGAGAGCTGTCCATCAAAATATTCGTTCTTATCGTAACGGAAAGAGGCGCTTAGATCAAGATCACCATCCATTACTTGCTTACCAAATTGAGCAAAAGCACCCCATTCGTCTATATCGAACTCATCACCATTGTCTTGCAATGCAAACAATGTTCCTTGCGACTCTAACGCATATCTACGAACATTTACACCTGCTACTACTTGAACTTGCTCTGGATCGATGACGTTAGCAAAGTTGTAGAATCCCTCTGCATGGTAAAGATTTGACTTATCGAGGAATTTCGCACCGCCTTCAGAAATTGGCGTTTCTCTTAACTGTGCAGCCAAATCTTTGAATTCCTGAGAATCAGGTGAAAGTTGAGCAGCATCTGCGGCAGCACGAGCAGCTGCATGAGCCTGATCAACGCTTGCGCCTTGAGTACGTGCGCCTGCAAAGGTTTGGAAATACGGCGTTAAATATGTTTGCTGATTAATTAAAGAAGCTAAGGTATTGGCCGCATAAGAATCACCGGAATTTTCTTGAGTAGTGTAAGCACGTAAATAGAAATCAGGGTTTCTTAATTCTAATTTACCGGTCCAGATCGAAAAATCATCGAGTACAAAACGGTCGTTAGCGGTGTAAACCGTACTTCCGTAGCCGATATTATATTGACCTACTAATTCGTAGTTATCGTTAATTCGGTAATGTAAAGCACCACCCAGTTTCAAACTTTCTGTGGTATTGTCTACAAAAGATGACTCACGGTAACCTGTTGGTGTAAATGCACCTTCAATCCCATCGGGATACAATGTTCTGGTTGCTGCCGTTTGTGCCGCTGCGGCCGGGTCATCACCCGCAATTACAATATCAGCGATAGCTCCAACGGTAATGGTAAAATCGCCATATACATTGGTTCCATCATACAATCTTGGGATGGCAGCGTCGGCACGTGATGAACCGCCTCTTTCAATCAATCCGGATTGATCGCGGTAATCTTCGCCCACAAAATCATTCGCTCTTAAGTAAGAAGCATTCACTTTAAATGCGAATTTATTGTTGAACGATTTTGCATATCGCGCGCTGTAACTTTGATAAAGAGATGGTTCTTCAACCGCACTATCGATATGGTTCACGCCTGTTTTGATGTTTACTGAAAGTCCTTGATAGTCGAAGGCGCTTTTGGAGTTCATCAATAGAATACCGTTAATAGCGTTTGGTCCGTATAGTGCTGAAGCTGCACCGGGGATTAATTCAACGCTTTCAAGATCAAGCTCAGAAATACCCACTACATTACCTACGGCAAAGTTTAGACCGGGAGCCTGATTATCGATCCCATCAATCAACTGAACAAAACGGGTATTACCATTTGCTGCGAATCCACGTGTGTTGATAGATTTGAAGGTTAACGATTGGGTACTGAAATCAACGCCTTTTAGATTTCCGATAGCATCGTAGAAGTTGGTTGATGCCGTGGCCTGAATGTCGAGTACATCGATTTTCTCGATAGAAACAGGCGACTGTAAAATACTCTCTTCAACACGAGAAGCAGATATTACCACATCACTCCCAAATATGGTTTGCTCTTCCATGATAACATCAACTTCCTGATTGTTGGTAGTTACTTCAACTTCTACCGGCTGAAATCCAACGATGGAAAATATCAATGTAATAGGTGGGTCTTGGGCTACAGAAATCGAGAAATTCCCGTTAAAATCTGTAGATGTACCGATAATTCGGTCTTTTACCCGAATGTTAACACCCACCAAAGGTTCTCCTTCGGTATCGGTTACGCGTCCGGTTATCTCGGTGTCGTCTGCAAGGGTGTAAGAATTGGCGTAGATGATTTGGCCAAATCCGATGCAAAGACTTAGACACAGAAAAGCAATTCGCCGTATCTGTTTACTCATATCTGATCCTGATTAAGTTTGTGTTTTTAAGGATAGCGTGCTTATTCCACTACGGGGTAAGTTGGTTAGTACTTCCCATTTGAACGAGCATAGATAAATAAAGCCTGTTTTGGGGATTATGCAAGCGCTTCCAATGTATAAATCGGGCAAAATTAATAAAAATGCCTCTTAACTCACGTTTATTTTTGGATAAAAAAATGCTTTTCTTCGGGCTTTCTAATTTAATCTTACTACTGTGTCTAAGTTCATAAAATCAAACACTCTACTATTACTAATATTTGTTTTTATTGGATGTGCCCCTTCTAATCCCGAAAAAATAGTTCCCGATAAAGCTACGTTTTTAGCGCTTGGCGACTCCTATACCATTGGCGAGTCTGTACCAGAAAATATGCGATGGCCGGTTCAATTAGTGGATAAATTAAATAGCAATGGCTATGATTTTGCTGAACCTACTATTATAGCTACTACCGGTTGGACTACCGCAGAACTTCAGCAGGGAATTATTGATGCGAATCCGTCGAAAGATTTTGACTTAGTTTCGCTGCTTATTGGTGTGAATAATCAATACAGAGGCTACGATTTTGGTATCTACGAAAAAGAATTGCCCGAACTTGTCTCACAGGCAATTGAATTTGCCGGTGGCGATACCAGTCGCGTTTTTATGGTTTCCATTCCTAATTACGGAGTTACTCCTTTTGGGCAATCACGGGGAGAAGATAAAATCAGGGCTGAATTGTTGGAGTACGATGCCTACGCCGCTGAGTTAGCTTCCGAGTTCGGCATACCTTTCTTCAACATCACTCCTATTTCTGAGAAAGCCAAAACGGATGCTTCCTATATTGCGAGTGACGAATTACATCCCTCAGGAAAAATGTACAGCGAATGGGTGGATTTGATGCTTCCCGAAGTTATTTCTCTTATTGAGGGACAATAGATTAGTTCGAATCGTTGTTTATATCACGAAACACAATTTAAATTAACTAAACGCACTATGAAGAAAGGGATTTTACTTGCAACGCTTATCATCTTAGGAATTGGGTGTTCAGCAACTGCGCAAACTGTTCATAAAGAGAATGGCACGATTAGCATTTCGATGAGTGCTACCGAATATTTACCCGCTGATCGAATCATTTTTACTGTCAATTTGAATGCCGAGGAAAAAACACCTCGTCAGGCCTATCAAAAGCACAAAAAACAGGAAGAATTGCTAGCAAGCTTGCTTAAAGAATTCGATATCGAAGAAAAAGAGATTAAGTTTCAGCCTATCCGTGTTGATAAAATGTATCGCAATAATAGAAACGATTTGTACTCACGAACCAATCAACAAGTGAGTGTTACATTTGACGATTTTGACATCTACGAAGAAATCCAGCTCACACTTATAGAAAATAATTTTGACTCGTTTAATGGAAGCTTTTCGAGTTCGAAAGTAGATGAGGGCAAAGAAAAAGCACTATTAAAAGCAATCGAAGCCGCACGTTCTCGAGCGCAAATTATTGCTGAAGCATCCGGTGTGGAAATCGACAATATTTATTCTATTAATTACGCCGAACATTCTGTACAACCTGTGCAAAGAGGAATGATGGAATTACAGGTTATGGCCGACTCAGCGCCATCACTTATGGACTATGATCAAGTTGTGAGTGTTACTTCGAACATCTCGATTCAATTCAATATCGCGGATTGAACTAATCAGGTTGAACGGCGTTAACGGCTTCAAAATAGGTGGATGCTTTTTCAATTCCACCTTCACCGTTAATTTCTAAATACCAGTATTTTTCAATATTACCTACCGAGTTTTGCGTGCGCATTTGCATAGTGCCCTGCGATTTATGCTCCGCAATTACCCAGTGCGCAATCAACGTGTAATTTAATCGCTCGTTTGCACCAAAGGTTTGGTTCCTATCGAACTCAAAAGTCACGCCATCCATTGCTTTTGTATTTGGATGCCCCTCAAGCACTGAAAACTCTACACCAGGATCATCCGGACCTCGACGAATAAAAGAAGCTAACGCGATTGGTCGCTCATTCTTGGGTAGACGTTCCATCGCTTGCAATGCAATTACTGTGGCGGCTTTATGATGTCCATGAAACTGATCGAAGGGTAATAACAAAAACAGGAAGTCGTACTCTTCTTCCTGCATAATCTCCTCTAAACGATCTACGATCGGTTCGGTATTCCATTTGGTGAGCGTCTTTTCAACATCCAGCGTGAAATAAAAATCTTTCTGATCGAAAAAGAAATAATCTCGAATTCCAACAATATCTCCTCCGGCAATCAATTCCTTTTTTCTTATTCCCGGTAGATATTCTCGCCCAATTTCTTCTTTATCGAGCTCTAAGCCATAGTAATAATTACCCAAGGTCGAGTACGTGTAGCCACCTTCGCCGTTGGTCATCAAAGCCAGATCTACAGTACCGTCAAGTAATTGGGTGGTTTTCCAAACAGTGGCTGAAAAAAGAGCATCATCATCGGGATGAGCAGTAACCATTAACACTTTAGGTTTATAATCGAGTGGCTGCTGACTAAATACACTTAGAGTGCTAATCAGCAATATAGAAAGCGACAGGAGCATTTTTTTCATCATCGTAGACAGACAATTTTGAGTTAGATTATTTAATAATCGGATACAAGGTTTCCCAAATGGTATCCGCTACTATTTTGTGTCCTTGAGCATTAGGGTGAATCTGATCGGCCAACATGTATTCATCGTAACCGCCAACTTTGTCTAAGATCATCGGAATCAGCGGTAAGTTGTTTTCTTTTGCAAGATCGGGGTAGAGATTCACGAACTCTTGTGTGTATTCGATGCCCAAATTCGGAGGCACTTGCATGCCGGCAATAATAATTTCCATATCCGGATTTTTTTCAAGGGCTCGATCAATAATGGTTTGTAAGTTTTGTTTGGTGGATGTGAGATCGATACCACGTAAACCGTCATTTCCACCTAGTTCGAGAATCATAAGATCTACTTTTCGCTGAAGCACCCAATTGATTCGTCGTGCTCCACCGGCTGAGGTTTCTCCACTTAAGCCTCCATTAATGACCTCGTAATTGAGTCCCACCGAATCTATTTTTTCCTGAAGTATTGCCGGGAAAGCCTGATCTTTTTCCAGTCCGTAACCTGCGGTAATACTATCACCAAAAATGAGAATGGTTTTCTTTTCTTGTGCCATCGTTAAGACAGAAGTGCAATAAATAAGAGTAAATATGAAGAGTAATTTTTGGCTCATCAGATGAAAACGTAAATAATTTAAAACTTTCGAATCGCTGTAACGTATTTGCGCCCCAATTTGTTCGGAATGAAAATAATATCTCTTTAGGTTAACCATCCTAAATAAAAGCAAAAAGCTATCGTGTCAAAAATATTAGAAGTAAAAGAGCTAAGCCGGGTTTTCAAAAGCGGATCCAGAGAGCTTACCGTTGTAAATAACATAAGTTTTGAAATTGAAGAAGGCACCACTTGTGCCATTGTTGGACCATCAGGTAGTGGAAAAACAACTTTATTAGGTTTATGCGCCGGTTTAGACCGCCCAACTTCTGGCGTTGTAAATTTAACAGGTACCACAATAAATTCGCTTAGTGAAGATGAACGAGCACAAGTACGTAATCAACATGTTGGGTTTGTTTTTCAAACCTTTCAGCTTGTACCAACACTTACTGCTTTGGAGAATGTAATGGTGCCCTTGGAATTGCGCGGTGAGGCTACCTCAGAGGTAAAAGCTAATGCCCAAGAATTACTCACCGAAGTTGGGCTAGGTGATCGGATGGATCACTACCCTACTCAGCTTTCGGGTGGTGAACAACAACGTGTCGCTATTGCGCGAGCCTTCATCAATCAGCCAAAAATACTATTTGCTGATGAACCTACCGGCAATCTAGACACAGAAACGGGCGAACACATTGAGGAACTCATCTTCAATCTCAATAAAAACAAACAGACCACTCTGGTAATGGTTACCCATGATATTGAGCTGGCAAACCAATGTGACCGGATTATCCGACTTAAAAATGGTAAGGTAGAAAGCGACGAACTCGTTCGCAGAACTAATGCTGAGGTAGCCGGATAATGAGCTGGAACTGGATTTTTAAAATGGCGTGGAGGGATTCACGATCAAACAGGCGAAAGCTGTTTTTATACATGGCCGCTATTATTGTAGGAGTAGCTGCACAAGTTGCCATCACTTCCTTTCGGGTAAATCTGAATGAAAGTATTGGCAATCAAGCGAAAGAATTGCTCGGTGCCGATTTAGAAGTTGATCGGTCTGCCCCATTACAACCCGAAGTACAGGCTTATCTCGATTCGCTTAGTAGCGATCAGGCACGAATGCTTTCCTTCAGTTCGATGGCCTATTTCCCGAAAAATGGAATTACCCGCTTGTCACAGATTATGGCATTGGAACCGGAGTTTCCTTACTACGGAACCATCGAAACCAATCCATTGGAAGCTGCGAATCAATACACCTCACAATCAGGGGCTCTTATTGATCAAAGCATCCTGCAGCAGTTTGATTTGACTGTTGGAGATTCTGTAAAGATCGGTTTGGTGACATATGAGATTATTGGTGGAATCATCGACATTCCCGGCCAAAGTATGGCAAATACCTTTCTAGGACCAAGAGTGATTATTCCTTATGAAAATGTTGAAGAAACCGGTTTGTTGGAAAGGGGCAGCCGACTGGAATACACCACATTTGTTAAATACCAACCGGGAACCGATCCTGAATTGGTGGTTGAAGATTTAGATGCCATGCGTGATTCGCTTTCGTTTGGTTTTGATGACGTCGCAGAACGACAAGATGAAGTTGGTGAAGCGATTATCTATTTATCTAACTTTCTAAACTTGATTGGCTTTATTGCACTTCTACTTGGAGGAATAGGCGTTGCAAGTTCGATCTTTGTGTATGTGCGCCAAAAAATTGCCACCGTTGCTGTACTCAGGTGCATGGGAGCTTCCTCCAATCAGGCATTAATGATTTATCTGATTCAAGCCACTGCCATGGGTTTTGTGGGCTCACTGCTAGGCGCTGCACTTGGAACAATCATTCAGCTTTATTTACCAGTTTTAGTACAGGATTTCATCCCGGTTGATATCGAATTGTTTATTTCATGGTCTTCTGTTGCCATTGGATTAATTACCGGTGTTGCCATTTCGGTGCTTTTTGCTTTAATCCCTTTACTCGCCGTTCGCAAAATTTCTCCCCTTTTCACTCTTCGATCGGTACAAGTAAATTTACTCGGATTATTAAACTTGAGCACCAAAACAATACTCACAATTGTTGTCGCTCTTGGTGTCACAGGCTATGCGTGGATTATGCTTCTTGATTTACAAGCGGCAGTTTTTTTCACTCTGGGCTTGAGTATTTGTCTGCTGCTACTTGCCGGATTTGCAGTGCTGATCATGAAAGCGGCGAGGAAGTTCATCCCCTCCGGTTTGAATTACGAATGGCGCCAAGGCTTAGCTAATTTATATCGTCCCAATAATCAAACAAGTACCCTACTTCTTACTTTTGGATTGGGAGTTACTTTAATAAGTTCGCTGTATCTCACACAAGATTTACTAATTGGAACCATCGATTTTGAGGGCGAAGAAGATCTTCCGAATCTTGCTTTTTTTGATATTCAATTCGATCAAAATGAAGGAGTTAATCAAATAATTGCTGATAACGGACTGGAAGTAATGCAAAATGTTCCGATTGTAACCATGAGATTGCAATCGTTGCAAGGACGTGAAGTGCAAGAAATCCTTAACGATACCAATCGCGTTGCAGAACGTTGGGCTTTGAATCGTGAGTATCGATCAACTTATCGCGATAGTTTAGTGGAAACCGAGACTTTACAGGAAGGTGAGTTTATAAGTGAATTCAATACTTTTGGTGAGCCGGTTCCGGTATCGGTTTCTACCGATCTTATGGGCGATTTAGGTGTTGAAATTGGTGACACATTGGTTTGGGATGTTCAAGGTATTCCCATTGAAAGTTACATAGCCAGCACCCGCTTGGTTAACTGGCAAACCCCGCAACCTAACTTCTTTGTTGTGTTCCCTTCAGGAATTTTGGAACAAGCGCCCCAGTTTTTTGCTACAACTGTTAACACCACCAGTAAAGATATCAGCTTGAAATTACAGCGCGATATCGTTTTGGCATATCCCAATGTGTCTGCTATTGATGTCGGACAGATTGTTGGAACTCTTAGAGAGTTTTTGGATCGGGTGACTTTCGTAATTCAATTTATTGGGTTATTCAGCATAATTACCGGTTTGATAGTACTTGCCGGTTCTGCTGCAACCAGTAGATTTCAACGAATACGTGAGTCGGTTCTTTTACGAACTCTGGGAGCCAGACAACGACAGGTGGTTCGCATTCAAATTATTGAATATGCGTTTCTGGGCATAATTGCTGCCTTTATTGGCCTTTTGTTATCGCTTGGAAGTACAGCACTTATTGGTTACTTCTATTTTGATATCGAGTTTGTACCAAATTTTACCATTCTCGCAATCGAAGTAGTGATATTGATCGGGCTTGTACTTTTTATTGGTTTGATGAATACCCGAGGCATTCATTCTAAACCACCGCTAGAAATTCTTCGCCAGGAAGCATAGAGCCTCTCGAATGCATGATCCCGAATTGTTCGGGATCTGGCAGGTTGATGCATAGTCAGCTTTTGTCATAACCCATTAATTATAAATTAATACAATCATGACACGACTAATATCCACATTTATTTTAATCATAGCTTTTATTTCTGCAGGCTGCGATAGTATCAGTAAAACTGCAAAAGGAACCGTTATAGGCTCAGGTGCTGGTGCACTGGCCGGGGCAATAATTGGTAAAGCAGCAGGAAATTCAACGACGGGAGCCATTGTAGGTGCCGCAGTAGGAGGAGCTTCCGGTGCTGCTATCGGAAACTATATGGATAAACAATCCAGAGAACTGGAAGAAGATCTAGATAATGCAACCGTAGAACGAGTTGGAGAAGGTATCAAAGTTACTTTTGATTCCGGCATTCTTTTTGAATTGAACTCTTCAGATCTTAGTGAGGAATCAAGAGAAGAAATAGCTGAATTATCTGAAGTGCTAAAAAAGTACGAAGACACGAATATTATGTTCGCCGGCTATACCGATTCAAGTGGTCCCGAAGACTATAATCAGGAATTATCGGAAGAACGAGCGAAATCGGTTGCAGAATATGCCGCTTTTGTTGGTGTTGACCCTGAACGAATGACCATAACAGGTTACGGTGAAAGCGACCCGGTAGCAAGTAACGAAACTACTGAAGGTCGCCAACAAAACCGACGTGTTGAGATAGCCATTTGGGCCAATGACGAGCTTAAAGAAGCTGCTGAAGATGGTGCGATCGACGCTGACTAATTCAATGCACATAAAAAAGAGGAGACTACTCTCAAATAGTCTCCTCTTAACTAACTACGGAGGATAGTTGGGTTTTATGATGATCAGAATCGAAATTTAAAACCAACTAATACATTAAGTTGTGAAATATCTTCCGAGATAGACTCGCTTCTCACTTGACCAGCCACATCGTCAAAATACTCATACACAATAGAACGGTCATTCCATCTCGAATATTGCGAGGTTACATCTAAATAAATATTGGTAGATAGTGGTATTCCTATCCCACCGGAGAAAATGGATCGGTCTGCATCATAGATGTTACTTTTACCAGGCAAATAGGCAACTCCGGCTCGTAATTCGTAACCGTTTTTTGTTAGATACTTTATTCCCCCTTTCAAGTTTGTAACGTTATTGTAATCGATTGCAATCTGATTATTTATAACATTTTCATCGTCTCTAAGAGCACTGATCTCTTCAAAGCTTAAGTCGGCATCTGATGTTAAGGTCAATTCTGTGCTCGAATAATCAATCAATTCAACCGACCCAGAAAAGGTGAAACCGTAGATATCATCAAGAGCGATACCGAGATTTAATTGAGCAGGTCGACGTACTTCGTAGGTGAAATCGCCCTCGAAATCATCTTCGCTCGTTGAATTATCATCAAAAGTAGTTCTGATTCGTGCATAGTAATCTTCCGTGATAAAGTATTTATTTGCAAAGGCATAACTAACTCCAACATTAAAATTTGGAAGAACTTTGTACAATCCCCCTACTCTAATGCTGGTACCAAGTACATCCGAATCGATATCATCGGTAAGAAGAACTGAATGGATATCGGTTCCATTTTGCCCATTTTCGTCGGCAAAAAGAAAATCACCATTGTAGGCATCTTCTGAGTCGAGCTCAAAGAAATTACGCGTATAATTATGTGTACCACTCACTACTGCTACCGATGCTCCCAAAAAAAGATTTTGTTGAAATTCGGTAGCCGCAAAAAGTGATAATTCTCCGATGCTGCTGGTTTGAATCACTTCCACATCCTGATAGATACCGGGAAATGTACCCGGTTCGAAACCAATTCTGAAAATTGACTCTAGCTGAGTTTGCTGAACATCAGCATAATCGATGGCGTACGTTTCGAATGCAATATCATTATAAGAGCTACCGCTTTGTTTAAATACATCTGTAATCGTGCTTGTGGAATTCTGTGCGGCAAGTAAATTATTACGATTAATTGAATTGTTAACAGTATATCCACCACCAAAAACGAGACTCCCTTGATCGGTTGGCGCTGAATAGATCAAACCGATGTTGCTAAACCTTCCGAGTTGCCGATCGATGGTTGATGAAACATTCTTAAATGTATTCGTGTTTTCGGCATGATTTGATAAGTATCCAATCGAGAAATACGTATCAGTTATAAGAGCTACACTAGCGGGGTTGTCTATAAATGAACCGAATCCATTCGCAATTGCAACAGAAGGGAGTATAGTAGAATGGGCATCTCCATTCTGATTATTTTGAACGAATTGCTGAGCTAAGGTTGAATATGTTATTTGATTAGCACCGTCTTGGGCAATAACGGATTGAGTTAGAAACAATCCTCCCAATACAAGGCTAAATAACCGTGTTTTCATTTTCTCTGATGATTAAATAGTGATTTAGTTATTTCCGCTGCGCTTTTTTCTGGTAGTAGATGAGCTAGTTCCTGAAGATCTGCTTCTGCTACTTGAACCGGAACTTCTTACTCCGGAGCTACGGCTGCTACCACTTGAACTTCTTACAGATCGATTATTTCCACCAGAGCGACTAGTGGAACGAACTCCTGAGGATCGATTGGTATTTGATGAACCACTACGAACTGCGGAGGAGTTTCTACTTCCTCTCGAGTTGTTGGTAACTCCAGAGCTTCTGGTTCGCCCGGTGGTTGTTCTGGTAACATCTTGTCTACGAGTTCGATTGGTTTTCACCGTCGAACTAGCATCTTTTGTACGGCTTCTACCAACAATTCCACTACTTCTACTGGTTGATGAATTTGTACTACCAGTATATCGAATCCGCGTAGTTTCAGAGCCTCTTGTTCTGTTTGTATTTGTTATTCCGGAAGTTCGTGTTCTTCCGATTGTCTTGGATCTGATTGAGTTGTCTCCAGTTCGAGATCGGGTTACGGAGGCATCGTTACCGCCATTTCCTCGACTTACAAGTCCTGTACTTCTTGGACCATCATAAATTCGTCCACTTCTTGATCTGTTTACTTCTTTATGGTAATCGTTATAGAATACTACATAATTTCTGTAAGGTCGGTGATGATAACCCCATCCGCCGTAAAAGAAAGGATCGTAGAATGGATCGTAAAAAGGATCATCAAAAAATACCCAGCCTCCATAAGGATAGCGGTACCCTGCCCAATTAAAGCGGTGATAGTAATCGAAATAATAGTATGGGTAATAGCTAAAGGCTAAATGATTTCTCCAAGAAAAATGAAATGAAGAACGAAAATACCCGCGCCGGGTAAGACTTCTTAAACTGTAGAAATGGGCGTCCCAATATCGGTGAGTAGCATCCTCATAACCTTCGTCGTATCCATCTTCGCGACCTTCAGAGTATCCATCACTAAAACCTTCATCATACCCGTTCCAATAAAGGCGATCAGCGTAGTTATCTTCATACCACTGCGCAGTTTCGTAATCTTTGTAGTAGATTTCACCGATTTCTACTTTATCAGTCTCTTCTTCTTTTAATTCAGATACAATTGCGGTAGAGTTGCTTGAGTAATCAGTAGATCCACCCTTTGCTTTTCGAGTCTCATTGTCGCTATTCCAGGAATAGTATTCACTTTGGATGCCTCTATTACTTGCACGTTCCGAATAATCCAAACTTTGTAGCTGTGTATAACAACCCGACAGTAAAAAAGAACTGACTATTAGACTTATTGTTGGTAAAAATCCTGGTTTGCTCATCTCATTCTCCACTAGGTGTTAGAAATCTGATATGAAAATGAAAATATTCAACTAACATTGTTATCACATGATAATGTTAGCACTTTAAATTTCGCCGCGTAACGACTTTGCAATTACCTCAGCTTTAGAGTTAACATGCAATTTTTTGTAGATGTTTCTGATGTGTGCCCGTACCGTATCGATAGATATATCAAACCGATCGGCAATCATTTTATAACTCAGTCCATCTACCAAGCCATTTACAATATCTTGCTCTCTGGATGTGAGCATAGAGTTTTCGTTTTTCTTTGGTGCCTGATCATTGAAATGAGTGATTACTTTACGTGCAATCTGTGGCGACATTGGAGCCCCACCTTTCAACAGATTTTCTATCGACTCTTTAATTTCCGGCAAGGAAGTGTGTTTGAGTAAGTATCCCGAGGCTCCGGCTTTTAGGGAATCAAATATTTTATGCGAATCGTGATAAACTGTAAGCATGATAATGTCGATATCGGGATATTTCGATTTGATTACTTCCATCCCTTTTATCCCGGACATCCCCGGCAATTGAATATCCATTAACAAAACATCAGGATGTTGATGTTCTTCCAAAAACTCCAGCATTTCCTCAACCGTATCGGTTGCTACGGGGCATTGCATTCCTTCTTGCATATCGAGATAGCGTTGTATTAAATCCCGAATTTTTTTGTTGTCTTCTACTATTCCTACAATTGCCATAACTGTTCCCTAGTTCAAGGTTAATTTTCCTTTTAATTCGATGCGAAATCCATCCTGATCTGTAATTTCTACACTTCCATTCATTCGCTGTGCTCTCATTTGCATGTTTCGTAATCCTTGGCCGGTTTTTTTAGCACCTTTTCCACTTGTACCGTTATCATGAATTACAAAACTAAATGATGTTCCATTCGATTGCATCCCAACGTCCACCTTATTGCCATTCGAATATTTTGCAATATTATTAATGGCTTCTTTAAAAATCAGATATAAATTTTCTTTTACAGGAACTGGAATCCTCTCTTCCATTTTGAGTTCCTCAAAATTATAAGTTACTTCAAATTGTAGCGGCTCCAGTACATTCAGAATGTAATCTTGCATGCGATCGGTTAAGTCACCGAGTGTATCATTTCGAGCATCAATCGACCAAACAATATCGTCCAGGCTAGTTACAATTTTACGACATTGCTGTCCGATTTGAGTAAGCGATTGCTTGAACTCAGAGTCCATACTACTTGCTTGCAAAAAATCGGATTGGAGGGCTACCTCGGTCAAACTCGCTCCGACATCATCGTGCAGATCACTGGCAATGCGAACTCGCATCCGTTCGATATCCACCATTTTCATGTACTGATTATTTCGATAGAATAGGTACAAAATTCCTGCAATTGCACTAATTATTAGTGTGAGAAACCACCAGGTAAACCAAAACGGTGGCTTTAATGTAAACTGCACATTAGCAGTGTTATAACTCCATACACCTGAAGAATTTTGTGCTTGAACCTCGAACTTGTACGAACCCGAAGGTAGCGATGGATAGCGGGCAGTTCTTTCGGTGGTATATTGCCACTCCGGGTCTATATTCGACATTCGATACCGATAGGTTACCAAATTTGGAGCTGTAAAATTAATTGCTGAAAAATCGATTTGGATAAAATCTCTATCGTACTCCAAAACAGCATTTACGTTGGTATAGGAACGCCCCGAAGCTCTGAAATCGGTGATTTTTGCACGTGGTGGAATTTGGTTGCCACGATATTCTTCGGGATAAAATTTTGAAACTCCATCCACTGTACCAAACCATAAATGCTGGTTCGAATCTTCATACACTGCGCCCAGATTTGCCTCGTTTGCGATTAACCCTTGCTCACTCTGTAATATTTGAATGGCTTCATCTCGAACTGTAGGGTCTGAACTGTAGTACTTATCAATATCGAGGCGAGCGATTCCATTGTTGGTTCCAATCCAGAAAATTCCGTTGCTGTCTTGTTCAATAAAATATCCAACTCTTCCCGGTAATCCGTCTTCGAAGGTGATGTCTACAAACTGAACGCCATCAAACCAAGCCACTCCGTTGAACGTAGAAATCCAGATGGTTCCATCGGCATCTTTCAAAATATCCATTACCCCAATATTCGGTACGCCTTCATTCACTCCGTAAACTTCGAACGAAGCATCTTCCATGCGCGCAACACCGCCATAAGTGGCGATCCAAAGCGAGCCATCATCCGATTCTACTGAGGCTAACACCGTGTTATCGGGCAAACCTTGCTCGGTGGTAAATTGTGTGTACTCATTTTCATCCCACCTAACCAAACCGTCATCATAGGTGCTGATCCAATATCCTCCTTTCTCCGACTCGGTAATGCCTCGTACTTTTCTGAATGGGAAAGTCTCCTCATCGAGATTTATCAAATTTCCATTTTCCATGTACGAAAGTCCGTCTCGCATTCCTATCCAAGTGCGCTTTTTCGAATCTGTAAATAACGTGTACACCCGGTTATCGAGTAGTCCCTGCTGAGAATACAGGTATTCGAATACTCCGTTTTTACGTGATATTAATCCACCTCCATAAGTGGCGATCCAAAGTGTTCCCGAGGCATCTTCTGCCATAGAGGTAACTAAATTATTCGAAAGCCCGGAGTCAGTATCATAATTCTCGAAATAGGAACCAAGAAATAAACTTGCGCCTCCGCCAAAAGTCCCGAACCAAATATTTCCTTCGCGATCCGCTATTGCGGTGTAGACGATTTCCGCGTTTAGTCCTTCTTCGCTTGACAGATTGAAAAATGAACCGTTTCTAAATCTACTAACTCCGCCTTCGGTTGCTAGCCATAAATCACCGTTTTCTTGCCAAGCCAAATCACGCACTCGGGCATTTATCAAGCCATCATCCGTAGAGTAATTTGTAAACGTGTTCCCATCAAATCGGCTTAAACCATTTCGAGTAGCTATCCATAAAATTTGTTCATTTCGAGGATCAGGTTCTAAATCTCGTATTCTGTTTTCGGGCAAGCCATCCTGAGTATAAAATGAATTAAAATTACCATTTTTCAATTGCGTAAGTCCATCTCTGGTAGCAAACCAAATCGCACCGTCTGCGGTCTCACTGATGTCCCTAACCTGATTCCCAGCTAATCCATTATTGGTGGTATAAATTTCTATCCGATTGTTGATATAGTGCCATACTCCGTTCGATTCGGTCGCAAACCACATCCCTCCTTCCGAGTCTTCGTAGATATTTATTACGGTTTGTACATTTAAGCTTTCCAGATTTGGGTCGTTATACACACTATCATCAACTATATATTGGGCACCGTTTAGCGTACCTACCCAAATTTTTCCATCCGAAGCCTCAAATACTGTTTCGGTTTGGGAACTTAGTAAGCCATCTTCTTCGTAAAAGTATTTGAATTCTAAACCATCAAATTTATTGAGCCCAAATCCGGTAGCCATCCACATATATCCGTCAGAATCCTGGATAATATCATGCACAACCGACTCACTTAATCCTTGTTCGATTGAATAAGTACGAAATGGAAAGGTTTGTGCCATTAGGCTATCGAACCCTAACAAAGTGAGAATAATCAGAATGAAATAGTATTTCATGAGCATAAGGTAATGCAAAAACCAACTGTTTAGTAGATAATGTTTAATTGCAATAAAGTTTGCTCTATTTTTGAGGCATGAAATCTTATAATTCGCAATCGGTTCCTTCCGGCTTACAAGTTAAAGTGAGCAAACATGGTTCACCACGAATCGCACAACTGCTAAAAAATACTGTGTTTGGCACTGAGGGTAAATTGCAATATCGCCAGCGCGAGATTGCAGAAAGAATGCGTACTCAAGCAAATTTACAATTTATTGAGATTTTAAAAGCTCAACGTGTACTTGGCACCGTTGGTATGGCTCGCCGACCTGTTTACCATGGCGATGACTACATGAACACGTTATATGTTCGATATTTATCTATTGCCCGGCAGTTTAAGCGGAAAACCGCCAATGAAAACAGGAAGCGCGTTCGTTCAACGGCAAAAAAAGGTATGCTACGCGAGCTGATTGGTAATGAGATAACTCACCATTTTGAGGCTCCCTTTCATGAAAAAGATATGAAAGGAGCATTTTACGCATACGTTGAATCTGCAAATTCGAATTCCCGAAATCTTTGCTCGTCGATGGGATTTAGGCCCACTCGCAAAGTAGAAACCTTACTCTTTAGTAGGTTTAATCCGAAGCAAAACAAGAACATTCTGAACGCGGGATTAAACGCACAAGATGAAATCAAAAAGCAGCTCAAAGAATTTTATAAGGATTACTCTTTTTATTTCGAAGATCGAATTTTTAACACCGGCTTCTATTTGATTTATCAAAAACAGGGGGAAATAATTGGGGGAATCAGAGCCGTTCCGGTTCACTGGCAACTTGTTGACTATCCAGGTTTTGAAGGCTGGTTAATGCGAGATTTTCTTCCCTATCTCCCATTTACAAATCGATTATTCGAACCAAATTCGTTCAAATTTCTAGCTTTCGATTACGCCTGGCACAAAAAAGAAAAAGAGCATTTAATTCCGGAATTGATGTCGCATTGCTGCTCTCTTTTTGGAATTAATGTGGGCATGATTTGGGGAGACACCCACTCTGAGTTAATCACCAATCTTAAAGCGAGTGCTCAGCTTGGTTTTTTACATTCGGTAGTAGGTTCAGTGTACGCTGATTTGATGCTTCGACCTATTAATATGGATTTGACTGAGCCGAGTGATTCGGGAGATTCGGGTGATTCGGGTGATTCGGGTGATTCGGGTGATTCGGGTGATTCGGGAGATTCGGGTGATTCGGGTGATTCGGGTGATTCGGGTGATTCGGGTGATTCGGGTGATTCGGGTGATTCGGGTGAGGAAGCTGATCAAGATGAATCAAAAGATCAAGAAAGCAAACAAATTTCAAAATTGGAGGAATCTGAGGAATCTGAGGTAGAAACTACGATTCCTGTGAATGAAGAGTTGGAGCACTGGAAAAAAATTATGGCACGACCTGTTTTTGTGAGTGCTTTAGATATGACTTAGTTTCGAGCAGACTTCCACATCAAAATCAGATACCAGATTGCTGAAATAACAGGCAGAGCAGCAACAGCTGTCATCGATTGGAAGATCCAAATTCCTTTCATCGTAACCGGAATCAGGTTTGTAGGCAAGATTAAGGAAACCAACACGACTAAGCAGGAAATTACCATCCCCAGGTAAATTTTATGGTTTATTTGGTAACGCTGACAAATCCAACCAAATCCTGTTAACGTAAATGCCCCTAATAAGAGAATATGCAGGTAGAGTACTCTTAAATTGTGATCCGACAGCCAGATTTCATTAGGGAAAACCGATATTATTAATCGAAAAAGAGCCTTTATCGCCAATAAGATAATGGGCCATTTCCAAATGGAATTACTTAAGGTATTGGATTTGAATGCTCCATAAATAAAAGCTAACAGACCAATGGACGATATTAAACCACCAATTCTTGCCGACCACAATAGCTCCAGACTCAGCATAGAACTTGGCAAACCATATGCGAATGAAAGTGGCGCTCCAATTGCAATTAAAGTCATTATGGTTCCTTGAGAGATACGGAAAACTTCCGGTTTTAAATCCATGGCATGTACGATAATGCCAATTATCACAAGTACTACCCACCCTTCAGTGAAAGTACCCAAGAAAAAGTGAGTAAGTGCTTTCGGTAAAAGTACATTTTGCACCTCAACAAACTGAAGCACTCCTACGCCCCAGGCTCCAAATGAACTAACGATAAGCATCAATAATGCTACCGAAAACCAGGAATGGTACTCATTCGTCGATTCTTTTTTAGATCGCCAATAGCCGATGGCAAATAGGTACCACGCAATCATTACAAATGAAGATGCAATTGCAGCTAACGGTAAGTTTGCGCTACCAAACGCAACTGGGTGATATCCCCACATCAAAAAAAACACAAAGGTAATGGGTGATAAAATCACTATTGCCCACAATGCTAAGCTTTGTAGTCGGTTTGAAGTGTGTGCAAAGCCATCGTTCAAATTATTGTTCGCAACCAAAAATGGGATCAAACCTGCCCAACCAAAGAACATTAAATGAGAATGAGCATGGCGGACATTCTGCAGGCTTAATCCAAATAAATCGACACCAAGCATGCCCGCCCTAAAAAGTACACCGGTACAACCTGCGATCACAAAAAAAAGGACTGCAAAGCGCCAAAACACTCGGTTGGTTGGAGTACTCATTCTCACTCGCTTATTTTTACACAGATTGCGCCATGTGTTCTACTTTTGCAAAAAGCACATTGTTTTCAAGATGGACGTGTTTGTGTAAATCATCTTGAAATTCCTGTAAGGTTTTAAAGTAAATTTGATAGGATGAACAGGCTCTTTCCGGAAATTGGAATCCATTGCTAAGCTCACTTAACTGCTCCATTATCGAGCCCGCTGCTTCGTGTTCGTCCTCCAGTTCAGAAATCAATAATTCTTCCATTTCTGATGAAACCCCTTCAGCCTCCCATTGCTTTATCAAAGGAAAAGTATGTTGTTCTTCTTTGTTTAAATGGCTGATCATCTCATCATTTAAATCATTTACCAGCTGATTCATTTTGATCAACTCCGGACGCTCATATCCGTGAACTCGAGCCACTTTTCCGGCTAGAAATAAGAGATAAGGTAGCTTCTCAAGCACGTATTTGTGATGATTGTTTATGATGTAATCAATCAAAAAACCGGGCGACCAATCATTATATCGATGCTCCTCGGCTCGATTAATCGTAGCAGTTTGGATAGCGCTAAGAACATCCTCTAGCTCGATCTTTTTCGATGAACATGCTTCAGCCAAACTTTTTTTACCTCCGCAGCAATACTCGAGTCCAAATTGTTTGAAAACAAAAGCAGTTCGATAATCTTCGGCTACAATTTCGCCAATTGGTTTTTGTTCAAATGATGTCATTTTGATAAAATATTTAGAGTTAAAAGTCTTTTGAGGTTGCTATCCTAAGAACCAGTCCACTTGGTAAAAGCGACCAGATTGCAAGCAAAGTGAATGAAATGCTGATGCCAACGACTGTCCCGAAAAATTTCTGGTATAGAGCTCCGGTATATCCTAAAAGTGCAGATATATCCAATTTTAAAAGGATCAGAATTCTGGAAAGGTCAATGGGATTTAGTACGGTACTTACCAGTGAGAAAGTATCGAGCGGGTAATCCTGAAATTGCATCATAATTACCAACAGCATTCCGTCGTAGAGAATGGCGAAAATAAGCCACATCAGCAGTGCATAGCCAAATCCCTTCACTTTATTGTCGTTTTTTAGTGCGATGATGTACGCCAATCCCACGAAAATGAAGGTAAGTACCACGCCATCAACCAAAAGAATGAGGAAATCGAAAATGGCGTCGGAATAGAGTAATCCATAGAATAAAAACGGTATTCCCAAGCCTAGTACTAAACTCAAACTAAGTGAAATACAAAGCCCATAAAGTTGTCCTAAAAAAATGGTGCTTCGTTTTAAAGGATGAGCAAGTAACAATTCGGTAAAGTCGGAGGAATTGTAATAGAAGATGACGCCAAAAATGGTGCCTACCAGAGGAGCCAGAATCAGCAAAATATTCATTAGCGAGATGATGGCACTACTAAGATCATTACTTAAAAAAAGCAGCGCTGTACTAGTTAGCATAAAAAAGAGCATGTAAAAAATACTCCATCTGCTTCGGAGTAAATCATAAAATGTATATCTAATAATATTAAGCATGTTGATCCTCCATTAAACGTGCAATCGCACTCTCTAAACCTTCGGTGTTTGTAGTTGATGTTAGCTTTTCAATGCTACCTTGATAATGAATATGGCCCTCCAGTAGAAACACCACTTCATCGGCCACTTCTTCCACAAAATTTAAAATGTGCGATGTAACTAGAATGGTTTTTCCGGCTTCTTTTTGTTCAGCAATTAATTGCTTTAGAATTCTGAGTGCAATAGGATCTAAACCGGTTGTGGGTTCGTCTAAAATCAGGTAATCGGCATCGAACATGAGAGCCATCACAATGTTGATTTTTTGCCTCGTTCCCCCCGAAAGGTGTTGTAGTTTTTTATCCAGATATTCATCCAGTTTAAATCGCTCGATGAGTTCACCGGCATTATTATTGGATGCGCGCACAGAGCTCACCATTTTAAGTAACTCACGAGCTGTTAAATTTTCGGGAAAGCGTGCAATCTGAGGCAAATATCCAATGTTATTTCGATACTCTGCTTTTCCATTTAAGCGGTAATTATCGAGATGAATGCTTCCTGAATCCGGAAAAACCATGCCTAACAGTGATTTGATTAAGGTAGTTTTTCCCGAACCATTGGGACCTAATACCGCCGTTACTTTTCCCTGTGGCACTTCAAAGTCGATGCCTTTCAAAACCTCGAGTTGGCCAAATTTCTTTTTTATGTTCTTGAATTCAATCATGATGGCACTCTCATTAATGGTGAATTATCGATTAAATCAACCGGGGTAAATACCGGAGCTACGTTTTCTGTAAAGTTGATGAGATCCACAAAAAAGCTGCGAAGTAACACAATACTTTCTGGAGTTTTATTTACCACATAAGAAAACAGTTTCACCGGCCGATGCGGCACATCGCCGATGCCATCTTTATTTAAATCATATCCCGAATAGGTACTCCAGTAATTTCCGGTAAACTCATTATCGTTTAGCCGGCTGTTAAATGAAACATCGAAGGAATTGTTAGAAAAAGCGTTGCTAAGAAACTTATTAGAATAACAACCTCCCGACATTTTAACACCCCAGCCATTAGCCGAAAGTTTGTTGTGTTGATAAGTGATTCGCGATGAACCTTCTACCGCAATAGCTACGGTGTTTTCATCAAAAGTATTACCGGTTATTTCGGCGTCATAGATTTCTTTTAGTAACAAACCGAAAGAGGCTGTTCCCCAATTATTTAAAAAGTGGTTGTCTTTCATTTCGATGAATTTTGAAAACATCACCGCAACACCCGCTCCGTTTTTTGTAAAGGTGTTGTTACTGTACGCATTGTTATTGCTGAACATAAAGTGCAATCCGTACCTAATATTATTCTCGCTCAAATTGTTAACAACTTCCGAGTTGTCTACAAATTCGAGGTAGATGCCATCGCGCAAATTTCGGATTTCATTTTCGGTAATCACAAGTTCTTTACTCTTCCAGGCATGTATTCCATTTCCTGAATAGAACTCCATTTCCGACTCGCCGGATAGCTTATTATTTGTGATCCTTCCTTTCGAACTTCCTTCAATCAAGAAGCCAAAAAATGCATCTTCTACTGTCAACCGATTGAGGGTAAAGTGTTTGGTATTGGATACGTGAACGGCAGCATATTCTTCGGTGTGAGACAGCCCTACATGTCGAAGGGTTAATCCTGAAATGGTAGCATTCGTAGTTTGCACTTTGAGAATGGTTCCTTGCTTTTGTCCATCTATTATCGCCCCGTTTTCACCTAAAATTGTCAAAGGCTTGCCAATGGCGATGTTGTATTCAAAATAGACTCCTTCCTCAACAAACACGGTATCATAAGCTGTTGCCAAATCTATACCCTGTTGAATCGAACTTATGGTACATGTTGTGCAGACAGTAATCTGTGCTTGTACACATAGTGATGTAATAAAAATGGTCATGAATCCTGCTATTAACCTTTTATTTGTCATGACTTTCCTCTATTCGTTTTCCCTCATTTGATGTGTTTTCTGATGGTTTCCCAGGTATACAAAGTTCCATCAAAGCCCACATTTAATGCATCTTCACCCGTTGCAAACGCTGATAAATTTGCTCCCATCGGGCTTGGCAATCGAGGCGCGATTAAATAGGTAGCTTCCGAAGCATTCAAATAACTTCCCGGATTGTTGAAATCCATAACTACAATTTGATCAGCGTTTTCGCCATAGAATTCAAGACTTCGAAGCATGCATTCAATCGAGTCGTACACATATACTTTTCCTGTATTGGTGACAATCTGAGCTGCATGTTTGTCGTCCATTATTGTCATGCTGCAGAACTCACAATTTTCATGACCATACATAATTTCTTTAGGACCTTTTTGACATGACGTAATCAAAAAACATATACCAACTATTAACCAAAGCGTTTTCATTTTAAGCCTCTATTTTTTCAAGTTTACGTTCGTAGAAATAAGCGTAAAGGGTCATGAACATTCCCACAAACATGAGGTAAGCACCCATTAATGGTTTTGAAATTGCGGTAAAGTTCAGGATTTCTTTCACCCCAATTAACGGTGGCTGATAACCCTGTCCCGGAATTTTAATCGCCGCTTTTGGATCAAGATTGTGCCCGTATTCATATTCCCACAGGTAGAAATCGTACATACCTGCTGCTCCCAGAATACACATCAGGATAAACCAGGTGAGATATAGATTTTTATTGCCGATAAAGCCGAATAAAACTCCTAAGGCTGCCATCGAACCAATTACGATGGGAAAAATGTCAAATTCTTTCATGTGTTCAGGTATTTCAGCCATGCCCACATAGTGATTCATCAGGTTTATATTTTTGATGTCGTTGGGGTTCATATCTTCGATTTTATTTATCCAGATATTCATCCCAATTGAATCAGGGTATTGTGGAGCTTTTAATGTGATGTTCCACATTGGCATCACGAATAATGAGAGTAGTAATAAGGAACCACCGATCATTAAATATTTCGAGGTTTTCATTGCTGTAGCATTACTGATTCATTGTTGATTTAAAAGAGGAGCCTCGGGGGGCGAGGCTCCTTAGATCTCTTGACGATTGATTATTCGCCGTCTAAACTCCAGGATAATTCTATGTTGGAGTTGCGTGGTGAAACGCGCACGTATCCTTGCATTTCCTGGTGAAGTGCTGAACAGAAATCAGTGCAGTAGAACGGCCATACACCCACTTTTTCAGGCTCCCACAGGAAGGTTTTTGTTTGTCCCGGCATGATTAGCAATTCAGAGGTATTGGCTCCAATCATTGCAACACCATGAGGTACATCAAAGTCTTGCTCGAGGTTAGTGATGTGGAAATACACCTTATCACCTACTTTTATTCCTTCAATATTATCAGGAGCAAAGTGGCTACGAATGGTGCTCATATACACATGCACAACATTGCTGTTTCCTTCGCGCACAACCTTAGTTTCGCCTTCATTCATCACTGCGTAAGGGTGTTCGTTATCTTCTAGCTGATAGAATTTTTTGGAACGAGGCGCGATCAAGCTTGCTGGAGCACCGGCCGCATAGTGAGGCTCACCGTGAGTTGGGAAATCAAGCAGAAGTTCCATTTTCTCGCCGCTGATGTCGTACAACTGTGCAGAGTGTTCCATTTCGGGACCGGTTGGTAGGTAACGATCTTTAGTGATTTTGTTCATCGCTACAACATATTTACCGAATGGCTCACGTGAATTTCCACCCGGAATCATTAAGTGACCCACTGAATAATAAGTTGGTTTACGATCGATAACTTCCCAGCTGCCAAGCTCCCATTTCACTACTTCTGATGAAATAAAGAAGGTTGTATATGCATTTCCACGTCCGTCAAACTCGGTGTGCAATGGGCCTAAGCCTGCAGATTCAACTTGTCCGGCGGTTACGTTTTCGAAATTTAGAATTGGAATTCCATAAGCATCGCCATCAAAATTTTCGTTTTCGATAGCTTCCATCATATTCGAGAATGAATGCACAGTAAGTGATGCTGATAATTTACCGGCACCAACAATGTATTCACCGGAAGGATCTACATCCACACCATGCGGAGATTTTGGAGTTGGTAAAAAGTAAACCAATCCTGGTAATTCAGTAGGATCAAGAACTCGCACTTCTTTCTTCATGGTAGAAGTTCCGGTATGCGTGTGCTCATCGTATACGTTATGCGCATACTCAGATTCCATAGTGGTGAATTTACCCTGAGCGATATATTCTTCAGCTTTTTTCCAGTTTATAGCTGCAATAAAGTCTTTATCGTTTTGAGACGCATTAACTTCTAACAGCGTATTTGCTTCCTCTGTATTGTAAGTGGTGAAGAAAAACCAACCATGTGAATCACCGCGACCAGGATGCCCAAGATCATAGTTAAAGCCAGGCATCATGATTTGGAAAGAAAGGTCCATACGTCCACTTTCTTCATCCACGCTTACAAAACTTACAGCACCTTTAAAGTTGCCTTTATATTCGTCAATCGATATATCGCGCTGTGGAACAGGTACTGAAAATCGAGTACCGGCTACAACATATTCGGTATTTTCGGTGATAAACGATGAACTGTGGTTACCTGCTGAGTTTGGAATCTCAATGATTTCTTCTGTTTCGAAGGTTTCTAAACTGATGCGGGCAATACGTGGAGTGTTATTCGCATTGGCAAAAATCCAACGGCCATCCAATTCACCATTCGTTTGTGAGATATCCGGGTGATGCAAATCATCCCAAGGGATAAAACCATACGAAGTATTAAACATTGGCTTAGTTTCTTCAGAATAGCCATACCCTGAAGTTGGGAACTGAGAAAATACCGGGATTTCCTTTAACATCCGTCCGGATGGAAGTCCGTACACTGTTAAATTTCCGCTATAACCACCGGATAAGAATGCGTAAAATTCATCCTGTTCGCCCGGAGCTACGTACACTTTTTCGGCAGCGCTGCCACCAAGTGCACCATTATTATTCGACTGCATACATGCAGAACTCGCCATCGCAAATAGTACCGCGAAGAGAGTTATGTAGTTTGTTAATTTCATAGTATTACCTATTTATTGTTGATGTATTTAATTACAGAATTACTTTATCTACCACGTTGATGATGCCATTCGAGGTTTGAATGCTGGCAATCACTTTCGCCCCTTCTACAAATACTTCGTCACCTTCAGTAGTTACTGTTAGGTAAGAGCCATCGGCCATGTATAACTTTCTGCCTTTACTGGCTTCTTTTTTCAAACCGTCGATATTGTAAGAACCGGGAGCTGCATGTTTTGTAAGTATGCCCGCGAGTTTGCCTTTGTTTTCCGGCTTTAGCAGATCTTCTACCGTTCCGGCTGGTAAGGCGTCAAAAGCAGCGTTTACCGGTGCGAAAACGGTAAGTGGACCGGCATTAACAAGCACATGCTCGATTCCAGCCGCTTGTACAGCTGCTACTAATGTGCTATGATCTTCTGAGCCAATGGCTACTTGCAGGATGTTTGGATCTGAGTCCTCATCTACAACCGACGCCTGGCCAAGTGGTGTATTATTTGGAAGGTTACTTGAAGATTGCTCACTTTTAGAAGAACAAGCTGCCGTTGCAAGTAACAGTAGTGTGGTTAAGAATGTTGTGGTTTTCATCTTATTCTGATTTAAGGGTTCGGAAATATTCTAATACTGCTCGGGTCTCTTCTTGAGTGAGGTTCTGATTCGCCATAGGCGTACCGTTGTATTCCATTAGCAATTCTTTGGCAATAGGGTCTTTTTGTACCATTTCCATAGGATTCATGATCATGTTGGCAGTCCATTCGGGAGTTCTGCGATCAAAAATTCCTGCCATTTCAGGCCCGATGTAACGCTTATTTGGTTTATGACAAGCCGAGCATTTCGCTGTGAAAATGGATTGCCCTTTATCAGCAAGCGGCTGATCGATTTCTGCCGCAAAGCTGATGGTACTTACAGGACCAATTCCTTTATTCGTAGTCCAGTCTCCGGGATCGGCGGTAACTTCTGTTGCAGCAGTTCCTTGTGCATCCTTCTCCTCTTCAGAACCGGAACAGGCCGAAGTGATCAGAAGTCCCAGAATTAGTAGTGTTGAAAGTAGTTTGATTGAGTTCATAATGATGTTTTTAAGATTTAAGACTATTTTATCTTATTTATGTGAACAGTTTGTGAAGATTTTCTATTTCTTTAAAATTTTAACTTATAGTAAGCCGATGAATGATGGAGCCATTGTCGGCAATTTTCTCAAGAGTCATGCCCTGGAGCATCGACTTCAGATCCTCTCTCCGAAGCGCCCACTCCTCATGAAGTGCACATGGCTTTAGATGTCCACACCCCGGCAAACCCAGTACGCATTCGTGAAATGTATCCACTCCGTCTATGATATCCACTAAATCATAAAGCCGTATGTTCATCCCTTTATTCGTGAGTTTAACTCCACCTTTTGGGCCTTTTTGAGATTCTATAATACGTTCGTTGGTTAACTGCTGTAGAATTTTAGTTAAAAAATGGAAGGATATATCCAGCTTTTCTGAGATCTCTTTGATGGATATTAAACCATCTTTTTGGTGATTCGCCAAGTAAAGTGCGGCTCGTAGCGCGTATTGACATTTATTTGAAAGGAGCATGATTTTAGTATTAAGACTCTTTTGTCTTAATTTAAGAATAATTTTTTAACAAAAGCTACCCGTCGTCAAATTTATCTTTTTATTATCTTCACAATTTCTTCATAATGTATGGTCAATTTAAGACTAATGAGTCTGAAATATACATATCAATCTTTCACCTCCTATTTGCTAGCCGCCGTAATAGCGTGGAATAGCTTTGGATACATTGGAGCGATGATCACGTCATTGGCTATGCATGAGATGCACCACGGAGAAGAACAGTGCGAGAAAATGTTCTGCTACTGTGAAGTTACTGATGGAATGAAGATTTGTACATGTCACCATCAAAATGAGCATCATAATTCTTCAGAAGATGATGATCATCATGCAACCGAACATTGTGTGCTCGACCTAAATCTGAATGATTATGCTCATGATGCCTCTCTCATTCAATGGGATTCCAGGACATTTATTTTCTACGAACCTCTTACTATAAGTCCGTTTATAGGTGACTATAATTACATTCTCCCTCCTCTCATAACTATTCCTCCGGGAATACAACGTGTACTCGATCGCCCGCCCGCTTTGGTCTAAATATACTTCCGTTTTTTTAACAAGAAATTTAGACTTAATCATACACTACAATGAAACTTTTTAAACAAAGCCTGAAGGCTATTGCGTGCACTCTATTTGTCATTTATTCATTCAATTGCGACTCCACTGAAGTTACTTCTGAACCGGATTTCAACCTTATAAACACTACTGAAGTAGAAGGTTATACCGTTCAATTATTTAGTGAAAGTAACTTTATAACAGGTGGAAACACCTTGTATTGGTCTATCAAAAAAGATGGAAAAACTGCGGAATTGCGATCATTCTCTGTCACTCCTATGATGGATATGGGAATGATGCAACATTCCACTCCGTACACCCAGCCAAAAGCTTATGATGAGTTCCCGGCATATTACACCAATGATGCTACCTTCATCATGCCTAGTGGGGAAATGGGAACCTGGGATATTAAATTCACAATGGTCACCATGGCCGATGAAGAGATTTCAGGCTCTATTGATATAACAGTCGATTCATCGTGGCACTTAACCAGTGTTAAAGATTCAAACGATCAGATGTATTTCATTAGCTGGAATACTCCACGAAATCCTACAAGTGGAAGTAACGATATTGTTATCATGTTATACAAAAGAGAAACCATGATGAGTTTTCCGATGGTTGCTGATGCCGATGTTTCTATTTATCCATACATGGATATGGGTTCAGGGCAAGGTCATAGTACCTCCTTTACCGATCCGGTAGCAACGGCTGATGGAGCTTATATGGGAAATATCACCTATAACATGAGTGGCACTTGGACAACCACTGTTTCTGTGATAACAGCTCAAAACGACACCTTACCTGATGTGGTGTTCGAGTATAACGTACAAGCCAAATAAGGCGCATCATGAGCTTTAAGAAACATATTACTTGTTTATTGTTGATGTTTGGACTCACGATATCTGCAGGTTTCGGCCAGCAGATATCCGTCCAAGTAATTGATGCGAGATCAGAAGAACCCGTGATTGGAGCACATATTATGTCGGCAAAGCACGATGTTTTTGCTGTAAGTGATCTAAATGGATTCTTCGAAATAGATACAGTTGCAGTAGAATTTCCGATTATGATCCATGCGCTCGGCTATCAAATGCTTTTGATCGCAAGCCTGGAAGAGGATCATCCGATTTGGTTAACGCCAACTACCATACAATTTGATCAGGAAATAGTTATTAACGGAGGCTCCGATCATCAGCACAATGTAAATACCTATCAGCATCAAAGTTCAGATATTAGCATGGATGATTTCCTGGCCACGGTAGATGGACTTTCGATGATTCAGCGTGGAGCCTTTGCATGGGAACCTGCTATCAGAGGACAATCTGATCAGCGTTTAAATGTAATGATTGATGGCATGGCGGTATTTAAAGCCTGCGTAGACAAAATGGACCCCATCACTTCTTACGTAGAGGTTAATAACTTAGTAAGCCTAAAGGTTGATAAGAACGGAGCATCTGTTGCCCAAAATGGAAATGGGTATGCTTCCATTAATATGCGTACCGAAAAAGCTGCTTTTGGTGCATCTCAATTAGAGTTTGAATCGAACTACAAGGCACCGAATAACATGTATTTATTTCGATTAAATACGAGTGGTAGTAATTCTAAAAACTCACTGTCTTACCGACTATCCGGTAGTTATCGAAAGGCAGATCAACTCGTAGCCGGAAATAATACCACTATCGAAAACACTCAATTTGAGAAGTGGAATTTAAACTTATCGGTGCTTTCCAAAGTGAACGATCGCCTACAGATTGAAACCAACTACATTACCGACAAAGCTTATGATGTTGGGTATCCTGCCTTATTGATGGATGCAAGCTCTGCCTATGCCGACATACTTCGGGTTCAGGTTAACATCAAAGAAAATGATGCAGCATTTTCTATTCATAATGTAGCAGCTTATGCGAATTTAATTCGTCATACTATGGACGATTACAGCCGAAATGTAAGCGAGCGCGTGGTGATGAGAGACATGAATATGCCGATGTACGGCGAAACTACAACTTTCGGATTTAATTCTGAGGGAAGGCTTAATCTGCAGAATCGATCATTTAATTGGTATTTAAATGGCTACCAATCTTCTTCTTTTGGAGATATGGAAATGATTAGCACCTCCCCGAACATTGCTGACATGTACATTTATAATCTAAATGACGTGGTTATGAACAATATTTCAGTAGGATTGTCTCACAATTGGCTGTTATCGGATCGCGCAAATCTGAGCCTTGAGCAGAATCTTCAATTTGCGAGTGTATCCACTTCAAATGCTTCAAACGTAGAGTTTTTTGAAGGGTTATATCAAAGAAAAATTTCTGAACGCATACAAGTGTTACCCTCAGTATCCGCTTCATTGTTGCACATGTTGTCCAACGACTGGAGCTTGAGCAATACCTTCGTTTATTCTGCAAGAACCGGAAATCATATTGAACAATATGGTCACTACATCTACAATTATGTAGATGGTTTCTTCTACAATGGAAATCCCTGGTTAAAGAACGAACATGCATTTAATGGTGAAGTTGCTGTTAGTGTAGAACGCGATGCTTTCTCTGCTTCTCTTTCTTTATTCTCGAGATTTTACCTGAATTATATTGATGGAATGTTACTGGATGACCAATCTGCCCAAGGATTGGAGTTTAAGCAATATGCTAATGTTGGAGATGCTGTTTTCACAGGTGGCGAATTACGTGTGCTTCAACGTGTAAATAATACGCTATCATTCGACCACAGAATGGCTTACGTGTACGCCCAAAATATAACCCTTAACGAACCTATCCCTCTTATTCCACCATTGAACGGAAGCTCATTGATCAATGCAAGATTTGGAGATGTTTTCACATCATTTACACTAGAATGGGCGGCAAAACAACAACGAATTGCCACTCAATCTTCCATAGAAGATCAAACCAATGGATACGCGGTGCTACACGCCAGTATCGGAAAGAGCTGGAGCAATGAGCGCGTTACCACATCGTTAAATTTCAGAAATTTAACCGACCGTTACTACCATACACACACAAGTATCGGCAATATTCCAAGTGAAGGATTTAGTGTAATGTTTGGTTTCACTTACCAACTTTAGAACCATAAAAAAACCCCGATCAATTGCTTGAACGGGGTTTTGGTTCCGGTGGGATAATCTTAAAAATTATCCCAAATAAACTCTTAAGGCCGCACTACGATTATGGTGACGTAGTTTTCTAAGTGCCTTCTCTTTAATCTGACGAACACGCTCACGTGTGAGATCAAAACGTTCGCCAATTTCTTCTAGGGTAAGCGAATGCTCTCGACCAATTCCGAAATACAGGCGAATTACTTCTGCTTCACGCTTAGTCAATTTTGATAGAGCTCGCTCAATTTCAACTTTGAGCGATTCACCCATCAGTTCGAAATCCGGATTTGGAATCTCTTCGTTCTCGAGAACATCAAGAAGTCGGTTATCTTCCCCTTGTGCGAATGGAGCATCCATCGAAAGGTGACGACCAGATATTTTTAAGGTATCCGCAACTTCACCTACGGTCATTTCAAGGCTTTCTGCAAGCTCATGTGCAGATGGAAGTCGCTCGTATTCCTGCTCTAATTTCGATAACTCTTTACCGATCTTATTTAACGCACCAACACGGTTTAGCGGTAAACGAACAATTCGGCTTTGCTCAGCCAATGCTTGTAAAATCGACTGACGGATCCACCAAACAGCGTACGAAATGAATTTGAAACCACGAGTTTCATCAAAACGCTTGGCTGCTTTGATCAAACCAAGGTTACCTTCGTTAATTAAGTCACCTAATGATAAACCCTGATTTTGGTATTGTTTCGCAACAGAAACAACGAAACGAAGGTTGGCTTTTGTTAAATCTTCTAGTGCTCTCTGACTTCCTTTCTGAATCTCTTTTGCCAGACGTACTTCATCGTCGGGCGTGATGAGTTTTTCTTTACCGATCTCGTGTAAATATCTATCTAATGATTCCGATTCACGAGTCGAAATTCCTGAACTTTTTGCCACAGTGAAATATTTTTATTGAAATTTTTCGCATACGCGTTATTCAGGTGTAGCGAATAGTGTTAAGCTGAATGGTTGCAACCGTCTGTTCTAAGCTTCAAAGTGTAACTACAATTGGCCTGAATAAATGAACTGTCAAATATACGCATCTTTTCGCATAATATTTGATTAAATCTTGTTGATGTTTCCCTCGACTGGCTTGGGATCTGGAAAGAGGGCTGAGGACTGAGGACTGAGGACTGAGGACTGAGGACTGAGGACTGAGGAAAACTTATTGGGTTGTCTTTGAATCGCAATTTTTGATTAAAGATGTACAACTTAATCATATTGGTTAATAAGAGCCTTAAAAGTCACACCGAGGAACCGAGGAGTCTGCACAGTTAAATAATTAGCTAGAACGAGGTTTTGCGGATCCTTCAGTCGAAGCATTCGCTTCTCTTTCAGTATGACTTTTAATAACTGTGTTTTCAGATCTACTGAATCTTTTAAAGAAAAGACTTCCCCGGAAAGGTATTTTCAAGCCCGAAAAAAATAGCAATACTCGAAGCCACATCTGCAAAGGTTTCGCGAGTTCCCAAATCTATCTCTCCGTCTGATGGATCCCCCGTCTGACGGATATTATTTTCGAGCCCTGAAATCTGAGATCGCTTTACTTGACTAAAGCTCGGTTCGTGATGGGTTGAAGTTTTCGGATATACCAACAAAGGCACAAACTCACGGGAGTGATCGGTAGAAGTAGAACATGGATCGTTGCCGTGGTCGCCGGTGATAATCAGCAAGTCATCTTCATCAATCTTTGCAAAAATTTCAGGTAAGGCATAATCAAATTCTTTTAATGAACCCGCATAGCCTTCAGGATCCAGTCGGTGACCAAACAACTGATCGGTATCAATAAGATTTACAAAAACAAAGGTCTCTTTTACTTCATCCATCGCTTCCAGAAGAGTAAAGATTCCCTCGGCATTGTTTTTCGTCTTTCGATACTCAGCAAACCCCTGTTCTGCAAACAGGTCGATTACCTTTCCAATTGAAAGTGTGTGAATGTCTGCATCAAAAGCTGCTTGTACCACATTGTTTTTAGGTGGGATGGCTGAAAAATCTTTGCGTTGATCGGTTAAACGTGAAAATGCTCCCGGCTTTCCGGTAAACGGTCGGGCTATCACTCTTCCTACTTCGTGTTCACCAACGCATATATGATTCCGAGCAAAATCACACCACTCATATAACTTTTCTACAGGAGTAATTGAATCATGAGCAGCGACTTGAAATACAGAATCGGCGGATGTGTACACAATTGGGTTTCCGGTTTTAAGATGCTCTTCCCCATAATCTCTAATCACATCCGTTCCTGAATATGGTAGATTACAAAGTGCTGCTTCAACGCCAATTCCTTTGCAAAAAGCTTCCATCAGCTCTTTTGGAAATCCATTTGGGTAAGTCGGAAATGGTTTCTCGAGCTGAATTCCGGCTATCTCCCAATGGCCGGTTGTTGAGTCTTTTCCTCCCGATACTTCCCTCATCTTTCCGAAAGCTGCACTCGGATTTTCAATAGCCGGAATTGATTTAAGTGGGATGATATTTCCAATCCCCATTTTAGCAAGATTTGGAAGCTCCACTCCGGTGTTAGCGCTCACGTTTCCCAAGGTATTCGCGCCTTCATCACCATATACATGTGCATCTTCTTGTGCTCCTACGCCAAGACCGTCGATGATGATGAGATAACAGTTTTTCATAGATTATTCTTTTGTCATTCTGATCCGCCTGCTGGCGGTGAAGAATCCAAAAAACTAGTTCAACGCCAGATATGTTTTTTGCAGATTCTTCATCCGACAAAAGTCGGTTTCAGGATGACTTTTTAAAAAAGACTGAGTTAATTAATTAAGCCTCGAAAAGCTCCAACTCTTCATTTTTGACCACTTCGCTAAGGGCTTTCTTTGCTTTAGTTTGTACCTGATAAGCGTTTGCATCTTCGGGTACTAATTGTGTGTACCCAGCTTTAAATGCTACATCTAAGGTCCCGCCTTGCGAAAGTTTAAGTCCATGTGCGAGTTTCGTGCGCACACTGTTCATCCAATCTTCCACCGCAGATTCTTTATCACTTTGAATGATGAATGAGTAAACATAGTCAGAATTAAAGCCAATATAACCGGGAACACCATGTTTCGCAGGATTCAGAAAGGTTACGAAGTCTTTCTGTATTCGTTGAAGCTCTTCTAAACGATATTTGGTTCTTAAAGACGACAAATCGTGTGGCGTAACCATACCAAACCAGGTAATTGGAGCCCGACCCGCTTGTACCTTTTTAATTTCGTTGTCGATGGTGTTTTCCCATAGCTCGGTAACAATCGCTCCGTAATTTTCGGTAAATAACTCTTCGGTCATACCCGTCTTTTTAACCACCGATTGAATAGAAAGAGAAGCTATTCGCGCTAAATTCGCCAATTTGTGCTTGGTAGATTCCTTGTAAGTCAACGGATCCTGATCGTAAGTTACCACCACCGCTTGTCGGCGATCATGCACTAAAATCGGGATTGCATAACTTGCGCCTTCGACTCTTCGTTCTCGATTTGAGATCAATTTTGGAGTGTTGTTGAAATGCATACTAAACACCGGCTCACCTTTTTCGATGGCATCGTAAGCAACCGATTTATCATCCATTGCAAGTCCTAGCATCGGGGCATTTCTAGCAAATTTTGAGGTCATTGCCAGTGTCCAACTGTCCATCGCCGGTACAATTAAACAAGCTCCGCCAGTAGGTAAAAATAACTGCATCTCTTCCAACATCTTGGAAAGCAAATCTACGCGATGCATGCGATAATCCAGCGCATTCAGCGATTGCTCGTACTCTTCCCATTCTTTTTGCTGCTCGTGGAGATCTACCACTTCCAGATAGGTATCGAGTACATTTACCAACGCATTATTGTATGCATGTAGCTGATCGTTGATTTGACGCAGGTTGATTTCATCCTCCGACTCCAACACTGTAAGCGCAACCGTCTCTCCTTTGTTGATGAACGGCATAATTAACATGTGTTTGGCGTTCACAAAATCGAAGTAATGCCCGAGCTTTCCTTTGGCGATATCCTCCCCGATTCTAAGCTGTACAATTTCGGAGGTCTCTTTGTAATCGTTCAAAAAGTGGTGTTCGAACGCAACGCGATCCTTAAACATCACATTTGGGAGATTGGTGCTGTTGCTTTCCCACACAAATTGTTGCCGCCCATGATTTACCCAACACAAATACGCAAGCTCCACCCGTGCGGATGTCCGCAACAGATGAACCAGATCGGTCATAATCTGCTTAAATTCGCGAAGTGCTTTTTCCTGTCTGTCCAGACTCATTCTTTAGCTGATAATTCCGTTATTCAATTCCAACGTGGAAGGTACAAAACTAAACAGAACTTCTAATTTGGAATTTGGGACTATTACAAAGATTCAGAAGTTTGTCTAGAATCTTATTCTAAACTACTCAGAAGAATCAAAAATGACATATTTCGCTGTATTGAATCCTCCAAATATTCCTAATCCACCTTCAACATTATTATTTATGGGAACAGGCTCTGAAAAAGGATCGTCTTCTAAATCACGTTGGAGTTTTACTGTTTCTTTGAATCGAAATAGTTTTTCACTCAATGTTCGAACATATAGAGTGGATTTGACATCAATTCCTGGAGGTACAATTACATTTGAATCGCGACTTCTGGGAAAAGAGAAAAAGGTTTTTAATGTGAGAGACTTCTTTACACCATCGAAAACAACATCATCAGTAAACATAAACTGTTCGGCCTCATCAAAATGATCAAAAACCAGATCATCAGATGTTAAAAAGTCGATTGAAGTTTCGGTTTCACTGGAGTTTTCAAAACGGTAGCTAGTTTCTATGTAGAATTCGTAATAATGATTACCGATTTCATCCTGAAGAATAAAATCAATTTCAGCACTTCCATTTCGAAGAAATCTCAGCTCTATATTATTTACTTCTGCAGTATCTTCTGGGATTAGATCACTTGCAAAAGCAGGTGGAAAGCCTCTTTTTTGAACTTCAATTGAATAGCGGACACCTTCTTTTGGGTAAACATTTGTCTGATATACCCCATTACCAAGCGGCATTAATGAATAAGATTTTTCATCCAACGAATGTTGGTGTATTACAACGCTCGCATCAGAGATAACTGGAAATGATTCTTTCGAAAGTACACTGATGCTTTCATACAAATTAACTGTTATCAGACTATCCGGATTTAATTCGCTTTGAATAGTGATTTTTGGATTGGCTTGATTAATATCAATTTCGATAATCTGTTCGCAATTTAAAGTGAACAGGCACCACACGAAAAGTAGAATTGTAGCACCTTTCATCAAAATCTTAAGCTATAGTTAATGGATGGGATAATCGGGAATAAGCTATACTGAACAAATCTGAGCTCTTTTGTGAATTGGTTCGCACTTGGATCAAATATGGGCTTACTTTCAAGTTCAATATAGAAAGGATTACGGCGGTTATAAGCGTTGTAAATGTTAAAAGACCAACTCTGTTCTCCCCATCTTACTGGGCGAGTCCAAGTTGCACCGATATCTAATCTATGATAAGCCGGCATTCGATATCCATTTCTACTTTCGTAATTAAAAACAGGTTGTATCGGATTTAACGTTGTACCCGTATTTACTGCAAATTGATCGTTTGCTAGGGTAATGGCGTTCCCACTATGCATTACCCAAGTTATGGAGTAGCTCACCCCTTTTTTTGGTTTAAAGTTGACAAAAGTTTTAATGTCATGCCGCCGATCATAGCGGTATGGAAACGATTCTCCTGAGTTAAGACTACTAAATGTTCTATTATTCCAAGATAAAGTGTAGCCAATCCAACCGTTCCATTTATTAAATGATCCTTTAAACAAAGTCTCAATCCCGTAAGATTTGCCATCACCATTTACTACCTTATCCTGCCAATTTTCATCTACCGAGAGATAACTCGCTCCTTCCTCGTACTCAATAAGATTTTCCATCTGTTTGTAAAAACCGTCTACAGAAAAATTGATGTCCAAAAATGTTTTCTCCACACCTATTGTAAACTGATCAGCATTTTGAGGATTCACCTTTTTTGTTGATGGTACCCATAAATCGGTGGGCAATCCTATTCCGCTATTTGTAAGCAAATGAACATATTGTTTCATTTTAGAATAGGTAGTTGTGAACAATACATCCGCTCTTGTTCGATAACTCAATGACAAACGCGGTTCTAAAGAGGTGAATCGCTTTTTTTGAACCACAAATCCCGAAAAATGAACTCCAAAATTACCGCTAATTTGTTCCGATAGCTTGAATGAATCTTCGACATACAAAAAATACTCTATGGCATTTACTTGTTGATCACCCAATGTGGTATCTCTCTGTGACTCGGTAGAATAACCTAATACCCCGGGATCGAAAGCATGAGAAATTGTTGAACCCCCAAATCTAATAGAGTGAATAGGATTGGGTTGAAAAAAGTAATCCAGTTTAATAGCTATATCATCAATTCCCGATGAATATGATATCGCGGAATAATTTTGATCTGTCTCAACTGCAATTGTCTTAATCTCATCGAGTTCTTCAGATACCTCGAACTGATATTTACTGTAAGTTAATGTGAGGTTGCTAAATAATCGCGGACCATAAATATGATTCCACCGTAAAGCAGTGGTCACATTTCCCCACTCAATTTCATAACTAGAACTACGCTCAGTAAAAATATCAAATGAAGAGCTTAATCCAGATTGGGACGAGTCAGAGGAAGTTGATAGTGTAAATCCCCGATCACTTCCAGCGTAGAAACTTAGATATATTCGATTGTTGGAATTTATTCTGTGGTTAACCTTCGCATTAACATCATAAAAAAAATATCCGGCATCATCCTCACCTCCACTTCTTGATCGAATTATTGGACGAGCTATCAAATCCAGAAAGGTTCGTCTTCCTGAAATTAGATAGCTTGTTTTGTCTCCAATTGGCCCATTTAAAGTGAGCGATGAAGCTACCGGACTTATTGAGACTAGACCGTGTGTTTTATCTAAATTCCCTTCCTTTAAAGTTATATCAACAACTGATGATAAACGACCACCGTAGCGTGCCGGAAAGCCATCTTTTACAAAATCTACGTTGTTCACTGCTTCCATATTGAACACCGAAATAAACCCAAATAGGTGCGATGCATTGAACACAGGTACACCGTCTAACAATATTAAATTCTGATCTGGTGCCCCTCCTCTTACGAATAAACCGCTTGTACCTTCAACACCTGATTGAACTCCCGGCAACATTTGAAACGCTTTTAGAACATCAATTTCGCCACCTAATTTTGGTAGAGATTTAATCTGGGCAGAGCTTAATGATTGCTTCGTTTTCAATCTTTCTGTTTGCCCTTCTACTACAATCTCATCCAATTCATCTCCAAGCTCTAATTCGATTGCTAGAGAAGTATCAGCAATTAAATCAAAAGTAATGGTTTTTGGGGCATAGCCAATGTAGCTAATTTGAAGGGTTACGCTGTGAGCCTTCGTTCGGTAGCTGTAGAAGCCGTATTGGTTGGTAGCTACTCCGTTTTCTTGTTCGGGATTGTAAATATTGGCCCCGATGAGAACTTCTCCTGTTTGAGCATCCAGTACATAACCAAATATGGTGTATTCTTGTGCAATTAAACTTGAACAAATACCGCTCAGAAAAAGAAAAAGTAATACCCTCAAAGTCATCTAATTGGAATAAATTTACTTCGAAGATATTACTTTATGTATACTTAAAATGAAGGAAAAGTAATTGAAAAATTAAACTAACTCTTCTGCCAGCTCCTCCGCTTCCTCTACCATTTTCTCGAACGATGCCAGGCCTTTGTTCCAGAATTCAGGATCGCGGATATCAAGTCCCATTTTAGCAACTAAATCGTGTGGCCATTCAGATCCACCGGCACTTAGCAAGTCCATGTAGCGATCAGCAAAGCCATCCGGACGTTGAGTAAACTCCTCATACAGAGCAAGCACCAATAATTCTCCGAATGCATACGCATACACATAGCCTGGAGTGTGTAAGAAATGTGGAATGTAGCTCCACCAGATTCCGTACTCGTCGGTTAAAGTAACAGCATCGCCATACAATGCTTTTTGTTGTTCCATCCAAAGTTCAGAGAATCGTTCCGTGGTCAATTCTCCTTCGTCGCGACGAGCAGTATGCATAGCGTTTTCGAAGCGATTCATGGAGATTTGGCGGAAAACCGTAGCAATGGTATCGTCGATTTTACCAACAATTAGCGCCAGTTTTTCTTTGGGATCAGAAAGCTCTTTTAGCAAATTTTGGAATACCAGCATTTCTCCAAAAACCGATGCCGTTTCTGCGGTTGTGAGCGGAGTCCCTGCTTGTAGCGGTCCTTGTTGCCGACTTAAATATTGATGCACACCATGCCCTAATTCATGAGCGAGTGTTTGTACATCACGGATCTTTCCATCAAAATTCATGAATACATATGGGTGCACCGAAGGCACTGTGCTGGCCGAATAGGCTCCACCTCGTTTTCCTTGTTTGATGGCGGCATCGATCCAGTTTTTCTCAAAAAACTCGTTGGTGATTTCTCCCATTTCAGGGTGAAATTCGGTGTACGAATCCAGCACCATTTTCTTGGCCGAATCCCATTGAATGGTGGCCTCATTTTTCATCATTGGTGCGTATCGATCGTAATCGAACATCTCATCCAAGCCAAGCAATTTTGCTTTTAACTTGTAGTAGCGTTGCACTAAGGGATAATGGGCAGTAACCGCATTTACAAGCGCATCTACCGTTTCATCGTCGGTTTCGTTGGATAAGTTTCGAGAAGTAATCCAGCTTGGATATTGGCGCAACTTGTCGTTTGTGCTTTTATCTGCCAGTAACGTGTTGAACACGAAAGTAAGTGGATGCGACAATTCTTTGAATTTGTTCGTCAACGAAGCATGTGCACGAATTCGTAACTCCCGATCGCTTTCATGAAGCTTACTAAGCACTTCCTGCTCGGAATATTCTTTGCCGTCTAGTTCAAATTTGGCCTGACCTAAAGTTTCATCGAAAAAGCGAACCCATGCACTGCGACCTGTTACCGATTTTGCACTTAAAATCTGCTCTTGTTCTTCTTTTAGTACGTGATCTTTGTATCGACGGGATGATTCCAGATAATGTTGATAAAACTCCAATTCCGGGGCATCAATCAACTTTTGAGCTTCCTCATCAGAAACGGCTAACCATTCTACTTCCAGAAAAACGAGCTTTTGGCTAAGTTCTGATCCCAATTCATTGGCTTCCTGCACCAACTTTCCGAATTCAGAATTACCGGTGTCGGTACTCCATTGTAAGTACGCGAAGCTTCCAATCTTCCCGCCTTTATCTTGCAATGCCTCGTAAGCCTGTAGCATTTCTTTGAACTCAGAAACAGATAAATCTGCAATTCTCCCTTTGTACTTTTCTGCAAAGGCATCTGCTTCGCTTAAAACGTCTTGTTTATCCTTGGCCAGTTGTGGATCATCACTTGATGCATATAAATCACTTAGATCCCAATGAATGTTTTCTGCGCCGGTTACTTTCTTTTCTGTAGATTCGCTCATAGATGTAGTCTCTTTTAATTTTCGATTGAATATACAGTTCTAGCGCAGTGGAATAAAGCACCAATAAATGTATTCGCTATCAGGATTAGTGCATCAGAAATGAGTTCTTAATGTCAATAAAATGATCTACTCTAAAAAAAGTTGATCCTCAAGTATATGGACTATCAAATTAGAATTCGTAGTCCATTTACTGTTATATCAATCGTTCAAATAGTCGAGAAGTGCTGAATTAAAGCCAGTAGGATTCTCAATCTGGAGCAAATGTCCGGATTTTCTCAATGCTTTTGAAGTTGCATTCGGAATCTTAGAAACCCCTTGCTCGAACACATCAGCGGTGTGTCCCGGATTCAAATATCTGTTCGGAATAAGCCCATCTTCGTTTCCATAGATAATGAAAGTTGGATGAGTTATCAGATGCAAATAATCAGAAGTAGGTTCGTCAATCATCGCTTTTATCGATTGTACAACGGTGTAGGCAAACTCATTCATTTCAGGGGATTTTGCCATTCTAACCCGCTCTTCGACCATCCACTCCCATTTAGGGTTCCATCGAAAGAAATTTAGCGACAGATTTTCTCTGATTGTGGGCTCTGGAGCTTTAACTATCCCTTCCTGCGTAAATACATTCGCAAGCCATTTTCCTTCTCCACGATCAAATTTTTCGATACCGGCCGGTGCAGCCAGAACTAATTCTGAAATCATTTCAGGGTGATTAATAGCAAGCGTAATCCCAATCTGTCCACCCATCGAATGCCCAACGTATACAACATTATCTAAATCCATTTGGGTGATAAAATTTGCCAATACTTGTGCATAAAATCCCATCCCATACGGTAAATCGCCTTTTTCTGATTTCCCGTATCCAGGTAAATCAACGGCAATTACTCGATAGTTCTCCGATAAAGCCTCAATATTATATCGCCAAAATCCGGCATTACTCGCCAAACCATGAACCAGTAAAATAGTTTGATCACCGGAGCCTTCATCGATGTAGGCTATGTTTGGAGATGCATCCAGAACCTGAGTTTCAAAGCCGTAATCGATGTCGCTGAAGGCGATCGCTTCTTTATGTGCATGTTTTATTCCACCACAATTAAGACTCAGAATTGCTGCAATAAGTAGAAATAGTAAAGGTGCTTTATTCTTCATTTTCATCACCATCAATTAAACATTAACCAGCTAAGCGTTACAAATGTCACCCAAGGATTAGTAGGCTTAATTCCTTGTTCGGTGGCAGCCGGGGCGTCGTAAAAATCGCCGGTTACAGCGTAGGCCGCATTTATACCCAGAGTTAGAAATACCTTGAGATTGTATTTCACTTCCGCATTTATTTCCGTTCCGATATGTGATCCGCCCTGTGGTAAAGTGAAGTTACTGTAGGCAAATGCGCCTCCGACTTTTGCACTTAATTTATACGGAATCAGATCCCTCATAATATTTACAGTTCCGCCGGTAACACCCAATCCAACATTAGAAATGTCGTGTACCATGGAATAATATCGACTTACAACCTGCGCATCAGGAAAAACTAACAAAGAACGATGCGAACTGTAAATCCCAACCGGCGATCCCCACACATTTCCGGTTAACACACTGTTTAAGGTACCATCATCAACATTGTCAACATCTCCGGTTGTTGAAATGAGTTCTACCCAAACTTTATCATTTTCTGTTTTCCCGTATTGATATGCAACCGAGGCATTTACGGTTGTACCAAATACAGAAACATTATCTAAATCTTCATTTTCTGGATTTAATGTGCCAAGGTTAGAAATTACATAAGCATCTGCTTGCAACGGACCTTGAACAAAATTTCTGTTGTAATGTAGCGTTGTTCCCAGCCATAAAATATTTGCGGCATATCGCTGATTTCCACCCGGAAAGTTCACCCTCGTAGCGCCATTATATGCTGCTAATTGCGATGTTAAACCTTGTCCAAGTACCGAAATACCACCTGCACCTTTTGCAGTATCGCGTAAATACCATGCATTTACACCCCATTCTAATTTTGGGGTGGGTCTTGTTAATACATCCGCCATCGTAATAAAAACGTCTTGGTCGCGACTAACCTGATTTTCCCATAATTGGAAAAAACCTAATCGCGCATGTACTGCTTGATGTGGTCGTGCAAACCAACTCGCCCCCACAGCTTGGGTTCCCCAAAAGGATAATTTGTAGCCTGTTGTTTGAAAGTGGCTGATCGGGGTAATATTCGGATCATAAGGACCATCAAAAATTCGTTGCATACCTAAAACCAGATTCCACCAACTATCTTTAGGTCGCAGAGAAACATTGGCCATTAGCGTTTGGAGATTTACTTGTCCACCGCTTATTCCTCCACCTCGGTTATTACCCACACCGTAAGAATTATCACCCCAAGTGTAATCGATTTTGAAAAGCCCTCTGAAGGTTGCAAACCCATCTAAAATAGCCGGTTGATATACCATGTAAGGCACAAATCTTTGCTCCGTGTAAACAGCAGTTCGATTTACTGTTTCAGTAGAGTTTGGCCCAAATAACCGACCAATTACTTGTCCTTGCAATACCTCGTTGGTGGGTGTTACATTGGAAGCAGTAGAACGGAAAAAAGAATAGCCAATGAATTGGAATTCACGCGGAATTGGATCTGATAATCGCTCTTTTTTTGCTCGTTCTTTTGCAAGTTGTGATGTGGAATCGGTGTGTAATGATTCTTGAGCGAACACCGATGTTGAACACATCATCAGTAAGATAATGGCCAGTTTTTTCATAAGTAGAGGTGTTTGTTTGAATAAAAAAGAGGCAGATTAAACTCTGCCTCTTTCAACTCAAGATTTATTGGCGTGCAAAGCCCTGAACCCAAATGGTTCCATTGCTTGAACCACCCACTAAGGTGCTTCCGAAACCTCCTTCAACCGTTGGTGCTTCTGCGCCAATATTTGGTTCAGTTTGGATTACTTCATAAGTCATGGTATTGCCTTGAATCTGGAAAATACCAGCAGAAGTCAGCGATGTTGGCGTAGCCTGAGTAAGAGTGATGGTTCGAATTTCACCAGCTTCACCTTCACCTAAACTGTACGTTCCGGTAAATGTTACCTGAGCGCCGGCACTGTCGGTAGAAACTACATTGTATGTTCCGTTTTCTTCGAAATCGGCATCAATTCGAGCTGTTTTTGTTAGCGCCTGTAAGCCAACCGCTACATTGCTGGCGCCTTCAGAAACCCATTCGCCAACAATTGCTTCAACTTCCACTTCAACGCTACTGCTGTTACTTTCTCCACATGAATAAGCAAACATGGAGGCTGCAATTAGTACTAATGTTAATAGTTTATTTTTCATAGTTATCACCTTATCGATATTGGTTTAGTTAAACGATTTGTTTTGATTGATATATTCTTTCAGTGTTTTCTTCTGGATTTTACCCGTATCGCTTTTGGGTAATTCAACCATAAAAACGAAGTGCTTCGGCACTTTAAATTTTGCAAGATGTTCTTTGCAGTAACTCGACAGTTCATCGCTTGTTAGTTCCCCGAATTCTGTCACAACGAACGCCATTCCAACTTCACCCCAAGTATCGTCGGGCACGCCAATTACTGCAACTTCTTTCACATTTTTATGTTTTACTAACAGTTGCTCAATTTCAGCGGGATATACATTTTCCGCGCCGCTAATAAACATGTCTTTTTTTCGATCTACGATAAAGAAGTACCCTTCTTCATCTTTTCGAACCAGATCCCCTGTTTTCAGCCAACCTTGCTCGATGGTTTCTTGGGTGGCGTTCGGGTTATTCCAATAGCCTTCGGTACAAACTGGACCTTTCAGCCATAACTCTCCTACTTCACCAATCTGTACTTCTTTTCCATCATCATTTACAATTTTTGTGTCGATGTAGAAGTTTGCAAACCCTACAGATCCTTTCTTTCGGATAGCGTCTTCTTCATTTAATGAAAACACATTTGGACCAAATTCTGTTAGCCCGTATCCCTGCCGCACCGGTACTCCTTTATGATGCCATTTTTCGATAAGTGGTATCGGCATAGGTTCTCCGCCCACAATGGCATATCGAATACTGCTCAAGTCGGTGTTTTCGAAAGATGCTTCATCCGCGAGCATGGCCATCATTGTTGGAACACCGAATAAAACCGAGACTTTATATTTGGCGCATAATTCTAATACCTGATCCGGCTCGAATTTTTTAAGAAGAACAACTTTACCACCTCTGTGAAGAATGGGTGTGGTTAACACATTCCAGCCACCGGTATGGAAAAAGGGGGCAAACGTTAAAATCACATCCTGCTGCGTCAGGTTTAAGCGTAATCCCGTGTTGATGGAATTCCAAAACAACATTTTGTTCGTGATGATGGCACCTTTCGGTCGGCCCGTTGTACCACTTGTATACAGGATTTTGCAGGTGTATTCGAAATGACCGGCAAATGTGACTGCTTTAGGTTCGTGCTTATCGCAACCATTTATAAATGCATCAAATTGTATGATTTGCCCAACGAATTCTGTTTTCTTGACGGTAGCTTCATATTCTTCTTCATGAATCAGAAGTGATGGAGTTGCATCCTCTAACTGATACGCTAATTCCGGGGCTGCTAATCGGTAATTGAGTGGAAGTAAAATCGCGCCTAGTTTCTGTAGCGCAAAAAATAGAACGATATACTCATATCGATTCATAGATAATACAGCTACCCGGTCACCGGCTTCAATTCCATATTCATGCTGTAAACACGATGCCGTTACACCCACTTTTTGATGTAGTTCGAAATAGGTGATCGTCACATTCTGATCTACACTTTCAATCGCTACACTTTCAGTTGCATATTGCGCCCAGCGCTTGATCCAATCTACTTCTAAGAATTCTTCAGTTCTAACCATCCTGCAAATCGGGTTAAATGGTTCATAAATTCATCAGGTTTTTCCAAAAACGGTGAATGCCCTACATTTTCCATTACGATTTCATGAAGGGGATATTCATGCGTCGCATATTGCTCAAGAACATGTCTTGTCTGCTCGATCATGGGTTGGGGCGGACACTTTTCCACTCCGGGATAACCCGGTATTTTCCCCGTCAATCCCAGATAATTCACATCAAACTGTGAGGTATTTGAAACTATGGGATCATCAGCTCCACGAATCCAAAGCACTTTTACTTTGTCATCCGCTTCTAGAATTCTATCCGCTAACGTTTGATTGTATTTTGGGGAAGCTGCGTTTACAGGACCGAACTTTCCGGGAGCTACAAAGGGCCAGTTTTTTGAGGTTTCAATATCACCGGGATACTTATTGTGACCGATTTTCTGCTTTAAGAGCCCTGATAACAAGTCCTCGGTTTGATCCGTATCCGCTAAGCTTTTCCAATAATAGGTATTCATTATTTCGCGTGGACTAGTCAGCGGCTCATTTGAACTTCGATCTTTCATTTCGATTCGTTTAGCAAATTCTTTATTCGCAACACCGGCTCCGCTTCCGGCAAAATCAGGCCACACAGGGGTTCCATCTACATCTTTAGTACCACCGTAACCATAGGGTGAAATGGGATTTATGAGCGTAACTGATTCAAGTTTAGAGGAGCAATCTGCCAGAAGTTCATAAACAACTCCCCCTCCCATACTATGGCCGACCGCGTGTACTTTATTTATGCCAAGTTTCAGGAGTAAAGCCTGTAAATCTTCCGAAAAATCTTTGAAGCCTCTAGTTGCATCTATGAGCTTGTCTTCCGTATCACCATAACCACGAAGATCAGGGGCAATTGCTGGAATATCTTCCGGTAAGCGATTCATTACATCCTTCCAAAAAACCGATGATGATCCATTTCCATGAATGAACAGCACAGGTATTTGATCTGAATCGCCTGATTTTGAAAGCACGTGAAGCGCTATTCGCGAAGTTTGTATGATTTTTGAATCGATCATGATTCCTGCCCTTTTTCTGGAAGTTCAGATCGATCGAAATGCATCACCAAAAAAGCCACAATAATGGAGACTAGAATTGCTGTGGATGCAGCCACACCGGGATTTTCTCCGGTTGCTTCGGTAAAAGGCACCGGTAACCGCAAGTAGTACATCGAAAAGTGAATAACTACCGCGGTAACTGAAGCTGTAAATACCGCTTTCAATGTGACTTTTGGATGAAAGGTGCCAAGTAAAATAGGAATAAATGCAGCAGAGAAGTATGCATAAACTCCATTTTGAGCAAAAATCCCTACACTAAGTTTCGGGTTTATCAATTGATCCCAACTCACAAAAATCGTTGCTATGGCAAGTGCAACAATTACCATTTTGTTGATGAAAATTTGCCGATTGGCGTCTTTTTCAAATAGTCGGGGTGCTAAAGGCTTTAGAATATCCTGAGTGATGGTGGTTGATAATGATTGAATCAATCCTTCCAGGGTAGACAATCCTGCTGATAACAAACCCATTACCAAAAGTAGTCCAACAAAAACTGGAAACTCACTTACCACATATGCTGAGACTAATCCATCCATCGGGATCGCTTCTCCGGCTGCTTGTAAATCAGGAAAGGCAATGCGAATATATAATCCTGTAATTACTACCAGGAAAAACAACATTTGTACCGAGCCACCCACCCACAAGTATGTGTTTACATCTTTATCGTTTTTCAGTAGCAACGATTTAGTAAGTATATGCGGCTGACAAATAATTGCCACTCCAACAATGATCTGTGCTACGAAAATTTCGTAAAAATCACGAAACAGAAAACTTTGATCGTTTGTGGATTGGATTAGCTTTGGGTCAATAGATTCAAGCTTTTCCATAAACCCAAAAACACCTTCCCGAAAATGCTCGTAGCCCGATCCTAACAAGATGAAGGCCACTATCAACATAAGCACAGCTTGAATAGTGTTGGTATACACCATCGAATTTGCTCCACCGTACATCATGTATCCAAACACGAAAATTACAATTCCCAGCAACGCGTAGAATTCAGGCACCGCAAGTGTACTGGAAATTACTTTAGTCAATCCCACACAAATCAATACAATAAATGTGAGCAAAAGCATTGATAGAAAGGCAAAGAAAAGTCCGTACGATTTACTATCGTAGCGGCTTTGCATCCATTGGGCTAAGGTTAACGCTTTAACGGATTGTCCATGTTTTCTGAACCCTTTTGTCAAAATTACCAACGATATAATGGCCGCAATAGGTAAGGCAATGGCCATGCTCAGCACTCCACTAATGCCATATAATGCTACAAAACCTGGATTTATAATAAAGGTGGCTGCACTAGTGATGGAAGCCGCCAATGATAATCCAACCGCGTAAGGAGAAAAAATCACGCTTCCTACTGCGTAATCATCAATGCTTTTTGTTTTACGCGCTCCTTTAATTACGATGGAAATTAACACCACCGCATAGGCCAGAATTAAAATCCAGCCGGCAATTATCATATGTTCAGAAGCGAGATTCATAATCTTTGGCTACCATTTAAATGCGTTACAAGCGAAGGTTAATCCCCCACCAGATCCCATCATTACAAATATGTCTCCTTTTTTTAATTCTCCACGACGAACCGTGATATCTAAAGCCATACCAATTGCCGCAGAGCCGGTATAACCATAGTTTTGCATGATTGCTGGAGCGGTTTCTCTGGGCAGGTTAAGATTGTCCATGGTTTCCCAGATCTGATTGATGTTGATCTGAGTCATAAATGCTTTTTTGATATCGCTCACCTTAAAACCACCTCGATCTGCCACGGCTTGAATCATTTCAGTCCACATGATCGGGTTGAGTTCTTTAGGGAATTTCTTTGCGAAAACGAGTTTCTGATTTCCATCCTCAATACTTTTCAGCGTGGTTGGATGTGCGTTTCCACCATGATAAATACCCATGTAATCGTAAAACTCGCCTCGGGTACGCATATCACTTGCAAGGTGGTAAGGCTGTTCTTCTTCCGTTTCAGCAAGTATGGCTGCTGCAGCTCCATCAGCAAACAGGGTAACCGTTTTCTTGTCATCCAGATTTAGGTATCTACTCATTCCATAGCCACCAATAACCAGCGCTTTTTTATATCTGCGATCAGATTTGATGAAATTCGCTGCTGTTTCGCTGGCAACTACGAATCCGGCACAAGCAGTATTTATGTCGAAACTGGCTGCATTTACAAATCCCATTTTATGGCAAACTACCGATGCCGTGGAAGGTGAAATAAAATCCGGTGTATCGGTCGAAATCACCAATAAATCAATTTCTGAAGGTGACAGGGAGGCCATATCAAGAGCTTTTTCCGCTGCTTCAATACAAAAATCACTCATCGCCTCCCCTTCGGTCATCCACCTACGTTCTTTGATGGTCAGGTTTTGCTGTAACCAAGTGTCTACATCTTCACCCAACTGTTGGTTAAACCAGCTGTTTTGTACCACCCGATCCGGCACTGCCATTCCGCTTGCTATTATTCGCGCACTTCTCATGAAATAACGCCCCCATCCACACTGAGCACAGTTCCTGTGATAAAACTTGCTTTATCAGATGCAAGAAATACATACGCATTTGCAATATCTTCAGGAGCGCCCATTCTTCCGATTGGAGTTTTAGCAACCATTCCTTCAATCACTTTTTCCGGCATTTTTTGAACCATTTCCGTGGCTATAAATCCCGGAGCAATTGCATTCACTCTAATTCCCTTTCTTCCCAATTCTCGCGCTAGTGTTTTGGTCATTCCAATAACGCCCGCTTTTGTAGCTACATAATTCGTTTGACCGAAATTGCCATATAAACCAACCACAGAACTAGCATTTAAAATCACTCCTTTGCCGCCTTCAACCATGATTGGAGCTACCGCTTTTGCACAGTTAAAAACACCGGTTAAGTTTACATCGATTACTTTTTGCCAGGTAGCAGCGTCCATTTTTAAGAAGCTACGATCCATAGTAATTCCGGCATTGTTGATGAGCACATCAATAGATCCGACATCCTTTACAATTTGGGCAACGGCGTTTTCTACCTTTTCAAGGCTTGTCACATCAACCTTTGCAAAATATACTTGATGCCCTTTAGCCGTTAATTCTTCCGTTAGCTCTCTCCCTTTTTCTTCATTCACATCCCAAATGCAAACAATAGCTTTTTCTTCGAGAAATGCCCGCACGGTTGCCTCTCCTATTCCTGCTGCTCCACCTGTTACTAATACAACTTGTTGATCCATTGTTAATATTTTTTATGTTTGAAATTTTTCAAATGTTCGTTTTAAAATTTTTTAGCCTGATGAATTAGTTCACTACATCGACTATTTCCGGTTTAATGTTCTTTCTCCATTCTTCAATAAATTCTTTGTTGTGCTGATCCATAGCTCTATAAAAATTTGCCATTTCTCGCATTCTAGCCTCTAAATGATCGGTTTGTTCATCTTGACCCGACAGCTTTTCAAGCTCATTCATGCATTGTTCTGCAATAGCTAAATTCCTTTTCATTGAATGGGCGTAATTACTGAACGCTTGTCCAAAAATGTCGTCTGCAGCTTTGTAGTAATCTTTCCGTTCTCCCGGTATCCAAACTTTTTCGATGAGTCGATGCTCTTTAAGTTTTCTACAAATCTGACTAACCGGACCTTTACTCATCGACAAACTTTCGGAAATCTGATCCAACGACACAGGCTCCGGCTCCGATATAAGTAGCGCAACAATCTTCCCCATTAATGAACTGTATCCCAAATTCTGGTAGGCATCTGAATAGGAATTTATCAGTTGTTGAATTATTTGCTCTTTATTCATTTCTGTTTTGATTGTTTGATACTTTTCAAATAATGCGAATTTCAAATTATATGCAAGCGCTTTTTTGATACATTTTGATCACATCTCACACACTTTTCATTTACTCTTGTGCCAAACAGTACTTATCTATTGATTACACATCATATTTGCAGAGCAGAATTTTTGGTCAACATCAAGATTAGAATCGTCTTCTATTCATTCGAATTTTAATAGTGAACTGCTTACCTTAAAAATCGCTTCCATCCAAGGTTAGGAAGCGAAACTATCTAGCCGATAAATGCATTTGTTTAACAACGCTAAGTACAGATTAACACGCACTAGAGGATATATCCTTTGAAATCACTTGAAGCCCTGTTTGGGCCAAACTCAGCACTAGTAGAAGAATTATTCGAACAGTATAAATCCGAACCGGATTCGGTGCCGGCGCACTGGCAAAATTACTTCGATGAACTAACCGGTACTAGTACCACCGAAAAACCAACTCCAAAAACTACTCCACAGCCTTCATCTAATGGAAGTGAAGCGGCAGATCCTGTTGTTATGCCTGCGAAAGGTAAAGTAATTCAGGATCCTCCGAAAAACGCAGATCTGCAAAAGATCAAAGGCGTTGCTTCTAAAATTGTGGAGAACATGGACGAGAGCCTTGAAGTGCCTACAGCTACTTCATTGCGTGTGCTTCCGGTTAAAATGATGATCGAAGATCGTACCATCATAAACAGACACTTGGTTAATCGAAACGAACCCAAGGCTTCGTTTACTCATTTTATTTGCTGGGCGGTTATTCAAGCTCTTAAAGAATTTCCTACTATCAATCATTCTTACTACTTCGACGGCAAAGATCACTTCCGTGCGGTACCTGAGCAAGTGAATTTGGGCGTAGCTGTTGACTTACCCAACAAAGACGGCAGTAGAAATCTTGTGGTACCGAACATCAAGGGCGTTGACAAGATGAACTTTAAAGAGTTCTTATATGCGTTTGCCGATTTGGTGGATAAAGCCCGAAATGGAAAACTTGGCTTGGATGATTTCCAAGGCACCACCATCAGTATTACCAATCCGGGTACGTTAGGTACCGTTTCTTCAGTTCCACGATTGATGCAAAAACAAGGCGCTATCATTGCCACCGGTGCTATTGATTATCCTGCAGAATATCAGGCGATGTCGCAACAGGCACTTAACCATTTGGGAATCAGTAAAGTGATGACCATGACCTGTACTTATGATCACCGAATTATTCAGGGTGCTGAGTCTGGTGCTTTCTTGCAAAAAGTAAATCAATTACTAACCGGACAATCAGATTTCTGGACCGGCATTTTCACCGACCTTGAAATTCCATACGAACCTATCCCTTACGGCGAAGACAAATTCGAAGGAATGTTTGGCGGAGCTTCCAAATCAGATATGGAAGACCGACGTACAGTTGGTGTTTGGCGTTTGATCAACATGTATCGCATGCGCGGGCATGTTTTGGCTAATTTGGATCCACTTGAGAAAAAACCGGGACATAATCCTGAACTAGATCTTGAGTATTATGGCTTATCGCTTTGGGATTTGGATCGTGAGTTTTTCTGTGGCAAACTATTCCCTTCAGGACGTGCAACCTTGCGCGAAATTATCAGAAAGTTACGTGATACTTACTGCGAACATATCGGTGCCGAGTATATGCACCTGCTGGATATGGAGGAGCGCCGTTGGCTACGTGAAAATATGGAGTCAACCGGGAACGAACCGGATTTAACCAAAGAAGACAAAAAAGAGATTTTGCATAAACTTAACCAAGCCATGGCGTTTGAAGAGTTTTTGCACAAAAAATACATTGGTCACAAACGGTTTTCACTCGAGGGTAACGACACGCTGATTCCAATGATCCACTTCATGTTGGAGAAAGCCGGACAAGCAGAAATTGAAAAAGTATTTATGGGGATGGCGCATCGTGGCCGCTTAAACATCCTTGTGAATATTATGAACAAGCCTTACCACCGCGTATTTGCTGAGTTTGAAGGCAACGTTGATCCGGACACTATTCAAGGTAGCGGTGATGTAAAATATCACTTAGGCGCACGTGGAAAGCACAAATCAAAAAATGGTGCAGAAGTAGATATTGAGTTACTTCCGAATCCGAGTCACCTTGAAGCGGTAAATCCGGTTGTTGAAGGAGCTGCACGCGCGGTAATCGATCATCACGAAAAAGAGGATGCAGAAAAGCGAATCTTACCGGTGTTAATGCATGGTGATGCAGCTTTTGCCGGACAAGGAGTTGTTGCCGAAACGTTGAACTTATCGCAATTGGATGGATATAGAACCGGCGGTACAGTGCACATCATAATTAACAATCAGATTGGTTTTACTACCCTGCCAGAAGATGGTCGATCCACTGAATACGCTTCTGATCTTGCAAAAACAGTACTGGCACCGATTTTCCACGTGAACGGAGATCGCCCCGAAGCAGCTGTTCATGCTATTCAAATGGCCTTAGCATACCGACAAAAATTTGGTAAGGATGTTATCATCGACCTGATCGGTTATCGTAAACATGGCCATAATGAAGGCGATGAACCAGCATTTACACAACCGGGCATGTACAAGGAGATCAACGATCACCAAACAGTGCGCGATCTGTACACAAATTCGTTGGTTAAAGCCGGTGAGCTAACCGAAGAAGAAACGCAGCAAATTTTTGATGAATTTGATGAATTGCTACAAGGTGCATTCGAAGACGCTAAAAAAGCACCAAGTTTAAAAGAAGAGGATGCTTTCTTCGATCGAGTTGAAATGGATCAGGAGGACTGGAGTCAACAACCTGATACAACAACAACCATCGATGACTTAAAAGAAATTGCCGTTAAAATAAATACGGTTCCAAAAGATTTTGATGCAAACCCGAAGTTACTTCGTCAGTTAGCTAAACGGGCTGAAATTGTTCAGAACAACGAGAAGAAAATTGATTGGGGATTTGCCGAAGCACTTGCTTTCGGAACATTGCTAAAGGCCGGAAGAACGGTTCGTATTACCGGACAAGATGTAGAGCGTGGAACCTTTGCTCATCGCCATGCAGTGTTACATGGAACCGAAACCAATCAAACCTTTACTCCTCTAAATAACCTAAGTGACGACCAAGCCGAATTTCATATTCACAATAGTTTATTGAGTGAATATGCTGCATTAGGTTTTGAGTTCGGTTACTCAGCTACAAAAAAAGAAGCTTTGGTGATTTGGGAAGCACAGTTTGGTGATTTTGCCAACGGAGCACAAATTATTATCGATCAATTCCTTGCTTCTAGTGAGGCTAAATGGGGACAAACCTGTTCGATGGTATTGAACCTCCCCCACGGTTATGAAGGTCAAGGTCCTGAGCATTCTTCTGCACGACTAGAGCGATTTTTGCAGCTTTGTGCCGAAGATAACATGTATGTGATGAACCTGACCACTCCGGCTCAGTATTTCCATATGCTTCGTAAACAAACATTGATGGAGAAGTTCAAGCCTACTGTGTTAATGTCGCCAAAAAGCTTACTGCGCCACCCGATGGCTACATCAAAAGCAGAAGATCTTGGTGAAGGTAGATTTCAACCATTTATTAAAGATGAAACCAATGTAGAAACCGAAAAGCTCGAAAGGCTGGTTATCTGTTCAGGTAAGGTTTATTACGATTTGTTGAAATATCAGCAGGAAAATGAAATCGATAAGGTTGCTATTGCACGACTAGAACAAATCTATCCGTTCCCGGATAAAGACGTGAAGCAATACCTAGCTTCGATGCCAAATGTTAAAGAAATCGTGTGGTGTCAGGAAGAACCAAAGAATATGGGTGCCTGGACATTTGTTGCCACTCGATTTATGGAAGAATTCGATGATGGTCAACGTTTGATTTATGCAGGTCGACAAGCCTCAGCATCTCCGGCAGCCGGCCAGAAAGCCATGCACGATGCTGAGCAACAAAAACTAGTAGAAGAAGCAATGAAGCTCTAGTTTTCTGAAAGTTCAATTTTAAGCCAACTCTTATTTAATGAGGGTTGGCTTTTTTTTTGATCGAGTATTTTTTTGGTTGATGTCGATTGTCAATGTTCTTAATTTAGATGCAGTCTAAATTAACATAACCAAACAGTAATGCGATCACGATCAATAGTACCCATTCTTTCTTTCATGTTGCTCTTCACCAACTTGAGCTATGCATTTCAATCTAATGATAACGTTGGTGTGCTTGTATTAGCCCACGGTAGTATGGATAAAACTTGGAATAATGCCATTGAAGATGCAGTTGAACCCATCCGAGAAAACCACACTGTTGAAATTGCATGGGGAATGGCAAATGCGTTAAATATGCAACCTGCTCTTACAAAACTAGACGCTAAAGGCGTTGATCACATTGTTGTTGTACAATTATTTGTCTCTTCTTTCAGCCCAATTATTCGCCAAAACGAGTATTTGTTAGGCCTAAGAGAACGCCTAGCAGATGCACCTATGCCTATGATGGTTCATGATATGGAAAACCATCGAATGACGATGAAAATGCCGGAAAACCTACAACCTTTAGATGTAAAAGCTGACATCGTATTAACCGATCCGTTGGATGATCATGAGTTAGTAGCAGAAATTCTGCATGAACGCATTCAAGATCTTAGCACTCAACCGGGTGAAGAAACGATTTTATTAGTAGCTCATGGCCCAAATCAAGAAGCGGATAATGAACAGTGGGTGGCAAAGTTAGAAAGCTTAGGAAAGAAAATTCAAGCCAAACAGTCTGCAGAAGGAAAAGCCTATGCAAACATGATTTCATTAACGGTGCGTGATGACGCTCCGGAAGACATTCATGAAAAAGCTCGATTGGAATTTAGAGCACATGTGCAAGAAGCTGATGATAATGGCACCGCCATCGTAATCCCGGTTTTATTGGCAAGTGGTGGCGTTGAACAGAAATACGTACAACGTTTAGAAGGATTGAATTACAAATGGTCGGGAGAAACCCTTCTTCCTCACGAGAATATCGAGAAATTTATTCAACTTCGTGTGGAAGAAGGGTTAGCCAAAATCAATCAAAAAGCGTCTGCTAATTAATTACACAACCACCCGTAAAACCCGTTGCATTAAAATTGGTTGAAAAACGTCCTGAACGATCATCAAAATTGGCCCGAATTTGAATAGTATGCTCACCGGAGCGTTTTGGTGAGCAGTATTCTAGTACGTAAAAAGAACCTGCAGCACTTTTAATTTGATTGGCTATATCAAGAAAAGCTTGATTGAGATCAAAGGAATTTACAGCCAGCTCAAATCCATCGCGACCAAATTTTCGAAGTGTATTTTCGTCAATCTCGGATCCCAGACCAATAGTAAATACCGAATACTGGCTGGATAAAGATCGAACGGTTGCTTCTGCAGTGGAAGAAGTAACACGTCCCGCCTGATCGGTTCCATCTGTGAAAATCAACATAGCGCCTGCGGTAGATAAATTTGGATCCTGACTAGTTTGTGTAAGTCGTGATTCAAGCGCTGATAAACCCTGCACAACTGCTCCATTCAAATTAGTAGAATTGTCGCTGCTGATATCAGTATCTATACTTCTTATGGAATCTATAATTGCATCCCGATTAATAGTAAAAGGGGTTAATGCATGTATTTCGGCTTCCCCATCGAACCAAAAAACTGCCATCTCTTTTGAACCAAACTCTGGATTAAAGGATGTTGGCATTACTGATTCGATGAAATTTACCGCCGCATCTTTTACGCGAGGCAAATCAGTACTGTTTAATACACTTCCACTTAAATCGAGCAATAAAACAGAACTGAAAAGATATGCACCCGATTGATTTCTGATACTTGCTTGCGATTCAAGGCTAGAAATCAACGAGTTGTTCTCGTAAATCTCAAAATCTGTTTGGGTAAGCGTTTCAAAGAGATGCTCTTCGCCCAAATCTACCTTAAAAAATAACCGAACTTTTGCAGGTTGTTCTGTTGTAGTTTCAATTAACTCCATTTCGATGGATGGCTCCCCACCGCTATCTTTTCCACATGCCGTAAACAGCATGATGCAAAATGTTGCCAATAAAATTGAGATACGCGATTTCATAAGTTGTACCAGTTGATATTCTGTAGATGCTTTTCTCTCGTCACTACAAAATATTGATTAATCCCGACCATACCCATTAAAAAAACCAACAAATTACCGACACCATCAAATTTGTAATATGATTTTTTACAGAATGGCATTTTAGTTTTGATTAAATACAAACCAATAAAAATTTCGAGGTTTGTATGAAAAATATTGCTCTTTCTATTCTGTTAATATTGATTTGTTCCGGCTTAATTTCGGCCCAGGAACGTATGATCGAAGCTGAATCGCAGGTCACTACTTCGCACACTGCTACTATTTTGGGCGAACGTTTAGAGTATACAGCAACTGCAGGCACTCAACCCGTTTGGGATGATAAAGGCAAACCAATTGCAACGCTGTTTTATACGTACTATCAACGGGAAGATGTTGATGACATCGATCGCCGACCGTTAATCATTTCCTTTAATGGCGGTCCCGGCTCGGCTTCTGTTTGGATGCACCTTGCATATACCGGACCCCGCATTTTAAAAATTGATGACGAAGGTTTTCCGATTCAACCCTATGGAGTGAAAGAAAACCCCTATTCAATCCTAGATGTTGCGGACATCGTTTTTGTAAACCCTGTTAACACCGGCTATTCGCGCATATTAGACCCTGAAGCTGAGCGCGAGCAGTTTTTTGGAGTAAATCAAGATATCGAGTATCTGGCGGAATGGATAAACACGTTCGTAACCAGAGTAAATCGATGGAATTCCCCTAAATATCTGATTGGTGAAAGTTATGGTACAACACGCGTTTCCGGGTTAGCTTTAGAACTACAAACCAGCCATTGGATGTACTTAAACGGTGTAATTTTGGTATCTCCCACCGAATTGGGTATCCATACAAGTGGTGGTCGAAGAGACGGACCATTAGGCGCGAGTTTACGGATTCCCTACTTCACCGCTGCGGCTTGGTACCACAAAAAATTGCCCGCCGATTTACAAGCCATGGATTTACTTGAAGCCTTAGAACTGTCGGAAGAATATTCAATGAATACCTTAATGCCGATTTTAGCCAAAGGTGGCTTTGCATCCGATGAAGAAAAAGCCGAAGCAGCGCGAATGATTTCCAGGTTTTCAGGGATTTCGGAGGAAGTAATTCTACAATATAATTTAGATGTCCCAACTTCCTTTTATTGGAAGGAACTATTAAGAGACGAAGGTCACACGATCGGAAGATTAGATTCGCGCTATAAAGGCTTAGATCGAACCGTTGCCGGCGATCGACCGGATTTCAACTCTGAGCTCACCTCATGGTTGCATTCGTTTACCCCCGCAATCAATTATTATTTCCAGAATGAATTGAACTACGTTACCGACATCAAATACAACATGTTTGGTCCGGTTCGGCCATGGGATCGATCTGGAAATGAAACTGGTGAAAATCTACGGCAGGCAATGGCTATGAATCCGTATCTGCACACAATGATTCAAAGCGGATATTATGATGGAGCCACCAAATACTTCGATGCAAAATACACCATGTGGCAATTAGACCCTAGTGGGAGAATGAAAGATCGACTTAGCTTTAAAGGATACCGAAGCGGACATATGATGTATTTGCGCCGAGAAGATTTGGAGTTATCAAATCAGGATATTCGGGAATTTATCCAACAATCATTACCACCTGCCGGCACACCTGCGAAGTACTAACATTAGCTTTGCGAGTTGAATTAAATAAAGAGAAAGGGAATCGAAATCGGTTCCCTTTTTTTGTTCCATTCAAATATATCGGCATTTGTATTTAACCTCTGATTGTATGCTGCAGAAAAAGCTACTGCTGAGTTCTTGATAAATTTAGTAAATCAGGGGTTGATCTCCTGTTTTAGCCTATCAATTTCACTGAATATCTCAGTCGAATTATGTATCGTCACCTAAACTAACCAATTAAAGATTTATGGGATCACTACGTTTTTTGGGGATGGCAACGATCATTGCCCTTTACTCTACAACATTATCGGCTCAAACATATGAAACCGAGTACGAAGCAAAAATCAAAGAATACACTACCGACGCCCGGTTTTTAGGCAGTTCGGTTGAACGAATACCGGATCACCCCACCATCCCTTCACCTTTAGATCATTTTGGGACCATTATTGGAGAGCCCGGTGTAATGCACACTACCACTCAAATTTATGAGTATTTCCAAGTGCTGGCCAACGCCTCTCCGAACCTTGTTATGGAAAAAGTACGATCCAGTGAAGAAGGCAGGCCTATTTACCTGATTACTATTTCGGATGAAGCCACCATCACAAACATTGATGATTACAAAGCGATGCTGGCTAAACTCTCGGATCCGAGAATAACTTCAAAAGAAGAAGCTGAAAGAATTGCTAAAAACGGAAAACCCGTTTATTACCTGAACGGTGGTATGCATTCTATCGAAATGGGCTCGCCCGAAATGCTTATGGAACTGGCTTATCGTTTAATTGCGGATCCTTCCGAGGACATCCAAAAAATTCTCAGCGAAACAATTATACTAATCAATCCTGTATCCGAACCTGATGGCAGAGACAAACAAGTAGATTGGTATTATGCATACACCAAAGGTCGCACCGATTGGAACGACGGTTTTCGCCGAACTCCACCTTATTGGGGACAATATGTATTTCATGATAACAACCGAGACGGACTTCAAATCTCGCAGGCGATTACAAAAGCTATTTTCGATATCTATTTCGAATGGCATCCAACGGTAATGCTGGATCTTCATGAATCGGTGCCTTTATTATATATTTCAACCGGAACAGGTCCATACAACGAAAACGTGGATCCAATAACCATTGGTGAGTGGCAAACCATTGCTAACCATGAAATGACAACCTTAGCCGCTCAAGGAATGCCCGGAGTTTTCAATTGGGCATTTTACGATGGATGGTGGCCCGGTTATGGTATTTGGGTGGCGAACAATCATAATTCGATTGGCCGTTTTTACGAAACCTTTGGTAATGCCGGAGCCGACACTTACCTGCGTGACATTTCCCGATCAAGATATGCGGGCGATCCTGCCACTTCCAGAGAATGGTACCGCCCAGAACCACCTGCCGGTAATATATGGTGGTCGGCCCGAAATAATACCAATTATATGCAAGCCGGTGTTCTCGCTTCGTTACATTATGCCGCTGACAATGCGACAACATTACTCCGAAATTTTTACCAAAAAAGTGTAAACAACACCAAAACTGGAGAAAAAGGTGATATCAAAATGTTTCATATTCCTGCCGATCAGCGTGACCCCGCAATGACCGCATATTTATTGAATCAATTGCAACGACAGGGAATTGAAGTTCATCAGGCTGAAAATGGGGATTACGCGGTACTTTTAAATCAACCGTATAGCAAATTTGCGGTCGATTTACTCACTGAGCAAAAATATCCTCAGGATGCAAAATTCCCTCCTTATGATGCTATTGCCTGGACCTTAGGCTACATGTATGGCGTTGACGTAACCGCCGTAGATTCCATGCACTTTTCGAATGATGAATTAACGCTTATTACAGATCCCATTACCTATCAAGGAAGTGTTGCTGGGGATGGAAATATGTTTGCCATCAATTACGAGGCAGAATCTTCTGTTATATCTGCTCTTTATGATGCGGAAAACAAATACCGCAGATTTAAAGCCACGGTGATTGATGAAGTACTAATTGTTGATGAAGACACTTTAGCTGCTGGCTCCGTATTGATGTCTGGTTTAAATACCAATGATGCCAATGCCCTAGCATCTGCTCACGGATTAGACCTGATTGCCGGCGAATTTGATACAAATGCCGGCAGACCCATTACTTTGCCAAAAATTGCTGTATATCACAGTTGGTTCGACACTCAAGCTGAAGGTTGGGCGCGATATACGCTCGAACAAAAAGGAATTCCATACACCTCAATCGATAAAGATGATCTGAAAGCAGGGAATTTGAATCGCAAGTTTGATGTAATACTCATTCCACATTTACGTGGAGATGCATCTTCATTTGTAAATGGTTTTGATGACTCATTCGGGCCTATTTCCTACACAAAAACAGATGATACTCCTTCATTTGGTACACCGGATGCAAGTGAAGACATAACCGGAGGACCAGGTTTTGAAGGCATCGCACATCTCAAAGAATTTGTTGAACAAGGTGGTGTTTTAGTTCCTTTGGCAAATGCTTCGCGCATGATTGCAGAACTCGGGATTTCACCAAAAGTAAGTGCCTTTAATCCGAGTGGCTTATTTCATCCGGGCTCAATCGTTACCGTACAAAAGAACAACGATTCCAGCCCAATTTTATATGGATACCCTGAAACCTTTCATGTATTTAAAGGAAATGGGTATCTGCTAAATACCAATCGCAGAGACCGTGAAATGAAGGTGCTTCAATTTGGTACAGAACCACTTTCTGATGAAAAACCCTATACCGGTGAAACCTGGGGCGAACCACTCGACGATTCGATGGCAGAAAGCAAAGCTCCGGAAATGAATAAAGAACAGAAAAAGGAAAAAACACCGCCTTATGTACGTTCGGGAATGGTTCGCAACCAACAAGCAATTATTGGCCACGCAGCAATTATGAATGCTCCTGTTGGGGAAGGAAATGTGGTTTATTTCACATTTAATCCACTTAATAGATTCCTAAATCATCACGACTCCGGTCTGCTATGGAATGTGCTAATTAATTGGAATGCTTTAGACTAGGTTTTGAGGAGTGAGCCTTGAGGAGTGAGAACTCTCAAACCTCATCCATAGTCTAATTTCTAAATTTTAACCTTTTTTCAATCAACGAAGCTTTAGCGTAGTTGATCACTTAAATATGCTCAAAAAAATAAATTGGGACGATGTCCCCGAAGAACAAGTAAATCCGAAAATGATTCGCCAGATGATCTGGGGTGAGAAAATCATGATTGCTCGGATGAAATTTAAAGATGGTTTTGTAGTTCCGATGCACAGTCATGAAAACGAACAAATAACTCAGGTGCAGAAAGGTACCATTCGGTTTTGGTTCGAAAGTGAAGATGCAGAACCAATGGATTTACACGCCGGAGATTCGGTGGTTATTCCAGGGAATCTACCTCACAAAGCTTTGATGATTGGTGATGTGGAAGAAACGGACACTTGGGCACCACCTCGTACCGACTGGATCGATGGCACTGACGACTATTTGAAGAAGTAAACCTTTACGAGGAATCGGCAACCAACGCGAGCCTTTGACGAAGCAATCTCGGTTTTGAGATTTAGAGATCGCCACGTCGAAAAAACATAATACTGTAATTAATCCTATACTCCTCACGAAGCAATCTCATAAAAATATCTATGGACTTACACATCAAAGGAAAAAAAGCTCTGGTAATGGCATCCAGTAAAGGGTTAGGCAAAGCCGTAGCTTTTGAACTCGCTCGAGAAGGCGTAAATGTATTGATTTGCAGCCGCACCGAAAAAGATCTGCAAGTCGCACAGGCTGAAATAATCGAGCAAACCGGAGGTAAAGTTCACTACGCGGTTGGTGATGTAACCACCTCAGAAGGCCGGACTTCCATCCTAAACAAAGCCAAAGAAGTCTTCGGAAGCACAGATATTCTGGTAACCAATGCCGGTGGACCGCCAGCAGGTTCTTTTGAAGATCATTCGCTGGAACAATGGGAAGCAGCCTACAAACTACTTCTTGAAAGTACAGTAGCGATGATTCAAGGTGTGCTACCGGGAATGAAAGATCAAAAATGGGGACGAATCATCACCATAACATCTCAGGCTATTAAACAGCCCGTGAATGGATTAATTTTATCGAACTCGGTACGAGCATCCCTCCTCGGCTTAGTGAAAACCCTGTCGAATGAACTTGGTCAGTACAATATTACGGTAAATAACGTATTACCGGGCTACACCGAAACTGAGCGACTCATTCAACTGCGTGGTGATGCTTCCAATTGGGATGCTTTCACCAACGATGTCCCGTTAGGCAGAGTAGCTCAACCTGAAGAATTTGCCGCCGCCGTTACCTTCTTAGCCAGCCAACGAGCGGCATATATAACCGGCGTTTCTCTACCTGTGGATGGTGGGTGGATTAAAGGGATTTGAATTAGAAATTAGGAATAGGAGAATTATGAATATGGGAGTTTGCGTCTTAAGCAACCTCTTGGAAGAGTGTCTGTGGTGGCTGTTAATTCATTACTCTTTTACCAACTAAGACTATTATTCAAAGTATTAACCGAATGGAAATTAAATGATGGTCGAATTCTAAAAGCAGTTGAATCTGACACTTAAATCTTGACACCCGAATGCTAGTTAATGCAAATCATTTAAAATTTTAAATTTTTCACTTTTCATTTCCATCTCACTCTACCCACACCGTTTTTATATTCACAAACTCCCTTATCCCAAACAGACTAAGCTCACGACCATAACCCGAATCTTTAATTCCTCCGAAGGGTAATCTCGGATCAGATTTCACTAAGGTATTCACAAAACAGCATCCTGCATTCAGTTTCTTCGCTGCTATCTTTTCCGCTCGTCTAATATTCTTCGAGAATACGGCAGCGCCCAACCCATAATTTGTATCATTGGCAACGGCAATTGCTTCGGTTTCGTCGGCCACTTTTATAACGGCGGCAACTGGACCGAATAATTCTTCGTGATAGGCCGGCATCCCTGAGCTAACATTTGTAAGTAAAGTAACCGGATAAAAAGCTCCTTCACCTGCTGGAAGATTTCCACCAAATTCTAAGTTTGCACCCGCTTTTACCGATTCTTCTACCTGTCGATGAAGTTCATCCCGTAAATCTCCCCGAGCCATAGGGCCAATGTCGGTCTCATCGTGAGTTGGATCACCAACTTTTCTCGAATTTAGTTCTTGACGGAATAGTTTTAGAAATTCATCATGCACCGACTCTACTACAATAAATCGTTTGGCTGCAACGCAACTTTGTCCACTGTTGATTAAACGGGATTGAGCACAAACTTTGGCTGCTAATTCAAGATCTGCATCCTCTAAAATCAAGTAAGGATCGGAGCCACCTAATTCCAGCACGTTTTTTTTGAGCACTTCACCGGCTTGCGCTGCCACTACTTTTCCGGCACGTGTGCTTCCGGTTAAGGTTATAGCTGAAATACCGCTGTGCTGAACAATGGGCTTCATGTTGTCTTTATCTACAACAATCGTGCGAAACAGCTCTTTGGGGTAACCAGCTTCATGGATGATTTGCTCGATGGCCAGAGCACAACCCGTGGTATTTTCTGAGTGCTTCAAAATCACTCCGTTGCCAGCCATCAATGCCGGGGCACCAAATCGTAATACCTGCCAGAAAGGGAAATTCCAGGGCATGATTGAAAGAACCACTCCCAGCGGCTCAAAAGCCACATAACTTGCCGAAGCATCGGTTTCAACCTGTTCATTTTTTAGAAAATTCTCTGCATTCTTGGAATAATACCTGCAGAGCCATGCACATTTTTCGACTTCTCCAACTCCCTGCTTCAGTGGTTTCCCCATTTCTTCGGCCATTAGCTCGGCTAAAACTTCCTTTTTCTCTTCAAGCAGATCTGCAAGTTTACTCAGTAAACTTCCTCTGTATTCAAAACTCGTGGTTTTCCATTCATTTTGTGCAATATTTGCTTCTTGAATAAACAGTTCAACTTCTTCAAAACTGTGTTCTCTGTATTCTCCTACTAATTCGTTGGTGGCAGGATTTATCGTCTGTAACATATTATTTATTTATAATTTCGTTGGATACTCTCCATGATCTTATCCATCACGGTTGATAATGTTTCATCATCAGTAACTAGTGGTGGAGCAAGTCGAATTAATGTGTTAGAATGCAATGTCCATCCAAGTAAAATTCCCTGTTCGAAACATTCTTCTACAACTTGCTGTGTGAGTTCTCGAGATTCCAATTGCAACCCCAACATTGCTCCTTTTCCACGTACCTCAACGATTCCGGGCCCAACCAGCGTTTCTTTTATTTTCTTTTCGATGAGGGAAGCACGTTCTAAATAATCCCCGGAAAGCAATTCTTTCAAATTTGCCAAAGCTGCAGCGGCACATACCGGATGTCCACCAAACGTGGTTACGTGATTTAGCGGAGGATTATACATGAAACTCTCGAAAATAGTAGCACTCGAAATGAAGCCCCCCATGGGCATTCCTCCTGCCATCGCTTTAGCCACACATAGAATGTCGGGACAAATATGATATTGCTGAAAGGCAAATAATGAACCGGTTCGCCCGAATCCCGATTGTATTTCATCATAAATCAGTAATGCTCCTGCTTGGTTACACCGATTTCTGATTTCTGCCAACCATTTCCAATCTGCGGGAATAATGCCACCTTCACCCTGAATCGGTTCCATTACAACGGCTGCAGTATCGTCATCAATTGCATCTAATCCTTCAAAACTATTGAATTCCAGAAAATGGACATCCGGCAACAAGGGCAAATATGGATCACGGTACACATCCCTTCCGGTAACGGAAAGCGAACCGTGTGTATCGCCATGGTAACTGTTTTTAAAGGCAACCAATTTAGTGCGTTTTGTATGCTTTTTTGCAAGTTTAAGCGCACCTTCGATGGCTTCGGTTCCACTATTCACAAAGTACACTTGTTCCAAATGCTCTGGAAGTTGTGCCGTAAGTAATTCTGCAAATTCGAGCTGTGGTTGTTGAATAAACTCCCCATACACCATCACATGTAAATGTTTATCAACCTGTTGATGAATAGCCTCAACTACTTTTGGATGCCGATGCCCTAAACTACTCACCGCAATCCCAGATATGAAATCGATAAATCGTTGCCCCTGTGTTGTATATAGATGAACCCCTTCGGCGTTTGAAATCTCTAAGCCAAGTGGAGCATCACTGGTTTGAGCAACTACGGTTTTAAATCGATCTAAGGTGTTCATATTAACAACGTGTTATACAATTTACAGGTGTTTTGAAAGGTTAAATTTAGCATATTGATTACACAATTAATTTAATCAACCATTCTTTAATGCGAATACATTTCATGTTAGTGATGGTCTTGTTGATAGGGGTAACAACAGGATGTGCATCCAACAAACAAAAACAGCCCAACGTGGATACAGAAAGTATTGAAAAACAAATCCCGATCCCGGTAGGATCAGCTAAAGTTGAACTTGAGTTCATTGCCTACGAAGACGAACTGGTTCAAGCTTCTGTTCGCGAAGTTATCGAATATGGAGCATCTACCGATCGAATCAGTCGGTCGGCACCGGTTTCTTTCCATGTTCACGATTCGATTGTAGATAAAGTAGAGATGCTGCAGGAAAGTGACGTTTTTATCGCACTTGTAGCGATGCAACCTGCCGGTATGGGTATGAAATCCGGTAGTTGGACTATAACACAAATTATTTCAGAATAATAACATCAAGTAGAATGAAAAAAATCATCACCTTTGCTGTTTTTGTGACTTTAGGGGTTGCAGGAACGCTTTATTTAGCAACCAGCACAAACTTACAAACAACGACTAACCAGTCTGGCGGCGATTCTTTTGTAAAGAATCCCACCATCATCAGTAAGGAAACCACCCAAAAAGATAGAGCCGAGTATTTCCATAAAATGCTCAAAGATCCAGAATTAGGGAAAATCCCGGATGGTATACACGCCCGGGAAATTGCTTTTGCTGAAAAATTAAGCCAGGAACAGCCGAACAGAAGAAAGGCCGTTAACGACGTATTTGAATGGAAAGAAGTAGGCCCAAATGATGTCGGAGGTAGAACACGTGCGTTGGCTATGGACTCTCGCAATTCTGACATCATTATTGCCGGTGGAGCTTCAGGTGGAATTTGGAAATCGACCAATGGTGGGCAAACCTGGAGTAAAAAAACTGATCTCAACAGCCATCTTGGTGTTACGGCCTTAGTTCAAGACCCAACAGCGCCGGATAATTGGTATTACTCAACCGGAGAATTTTTCGGTTCTGCGGGAGCAACCGGTGCAAGTTTCTATGGCTCCGGTATTTTTAAATCAGAAGATAACGGCGAAACTTGGTCTCAGATCGAAACTACTAGAGATAGTGATACTGCATTTAATTCAAGACACGACTTTATCGTAAATCTCGCAATCAGCCCAACAACAGGAACGATCTTTTTTGCTAGTAATGCATTGGGGATTTACCGAACCACCAACGATTTTACCTCCTCCATTCACGCCTTAGGTGAAGTTAACAACCATGTATGGTCGGATGTAGTTGTTAATAAGGATGGAATTGTAATTGCTGTTTTATCTACGGCATTTCAAGGTGTTGAACAAACTTTTGATCCCGGCGTGTATGTATCAACCGATGATGGAATCAGTTGGTCGGATGTAACACCCGGTTCATTTCCAAATAATGGAAATCGTAGTGTAATTGGTGTTTCCGAATCGGATCCTGATGTATTTTATGTGCTAACCGATACCGGTTCAGGACCTGAAGGAATGGACTTGCACCGATTTGATATCAGCGAGCCTTTTAATGTGCAAACGAGCGATAGAACCGGTGGAATTCCTACATTTGGTGAACCTGTGGGTGATTTAGATCCTCAAGGTGGCTACAATTTAATGGTGAAGGTACATCCAACCAATCCGAATTTAGTATTTGTAGGTGGAACAAATTTATTCCGTTCTACTTCCGGATTCAGTAATCCTCCTGTTTCTGATAACCAAGGGAAATCCTTACCTGGCGAAGGACCTAAGTTCTGGGTAGGTGGCTACGACTTCGACAATGACATCAGCCAGTTTCCAAGTCACCACCCCGATCAGCACAACTTAATTTTCTATCCTGAAAATCCTAATAAAGCGATAAGCGCTCACGATGGCGGTTTAAGTTTAACTAACGACATTACCGCAACTCCAGTGGTTTGGGTTGATTTGGACCAAGGCTACAATGTAACTCAGTTTTATACAGTTTCGATTCACCCTGATGCCGACGATGGACGCATTGGTGGTGGTACTCAGGATAATGGTACACCGTACTTCATCTTTGATTTTGATGGGCAATCAAGTTTATCGGTAGATGCTTCTTCAGGTGATGGCGCGCATACTTATTTAGGAAATAATTTTGCAGTTACTTCATCTCAAAATGGGTTTTTGCTAAAATTTGATTATGCTGGAACCGATCTAACTAATTTCTCTTACATCTCTCCATTGGGAGCAGTAGACCAACAGTTTATTCACCCATATGCTGTAAATCCATCAGACGAAAATTTTATGGTGTACCCGGCTTTTGATCGATTATGGGTGAATGATCAGCTTTTAACATTAACGAGAAATACTTCTAACTCCGACGGAACATCTGAAGGTTGGACGGATCGCACAGATTTAGACTCCGGCACCGAGAATCATGAAATTACTGCGGTATCTTTCAGCAGCAGCAATCCGGCAGGGAGACTCTATTACGGTTCTTCCGATGCTGTGGATGTTCAAATCCCGTTTATCAAAAAGGTAGACGATTTAACCGCTAACAATGGCGATGAAAACATCGTAATCGCCAATGCATCCAGTGGATCTTATGTTAATGATATCGCAGTAAATCCTGATAATGGCGATGAATTAATGGTGGTAATGTCGAACTATGGAGTTAAAAGTGTTTGGCATAGCTCCAATGCCGGCTCCAACTGGACAGACATTGAAGGAAACTTAGCCGGTGATGACGGTCCTTCTATTCGCTCTGGTGCAATTGCTGTTACTAACGAAAATGGAACCTTCTACTTTGTAGGAACAAGCGTAGGTTTGTATTACACCGATCAATTAAATGGTTCGCAGACAGCTTGGACGAGAGTTGCCGAAGACAAAATCGGAAATGCGATTGTTTCATCGCTTGATTATCGTCGATCAGACCAAACCTTAGCCGTTGGTACCCATGGCCGTGGTTTATTTGTTGGGAAAATTGGTACTGCCGTTTCAAATGAGTTAGAATTACCGGAAAACGACCAGCCTTCCAATTTTGCATTAAATCAGAATTTCCCAAATCCGTTTAACCCAACCACTAATATTTCATTCAATCTTCCATCCAATGCGACTGTGAGTTTGACTGTATTTGATCTAAACGGAAGAAAAGTAGCTGAAATTTATTCAAACCGTCAAATGGCAGCCGGTTCCTTTACTGCTACATTTGATGCGTCAAGCCTTGCCAGCGGAACTTATCTATATCAATTAGAGGCTGTTCCTCAAAATGGAGGAAGCCCATTCAGGCAGACAAAAACGATGACGCTAATCAAATAAAATCTCACAAAGGCAGCAACTTCGCTGCCTTTTTTTATGCAAGTGATTCAAGCAATATTTTAAAGTCATCCTGAATCAACGCTCCTTTATCTTTAGCATAAAAAGTGTGCAGATTTTGAGAAGCAAGCTTAGCGCCAATTTCGGGATCAGCTTTTTCTGATAGATATTTTTTTTGCACTTGAGCAGGTCTTGGTCCCCACTCGCCGAGTACTTCAAGAGTTTGAGCATCTAAAACAATTACCTTTGGGATAGATCGACTTTTTCCGTCGGTCAAAAAGGCATCCATTACTTCGGGATATTTGTCGCGCAGGATTATCCTCAATTCAATATTCTCAGCGAATTCCGTCATTTTTTTAATGTAGGGTAGGATTTGGGCAGAATCCCCACACCATCCCTCCGTTATCACCAACCAAATTTGGTTTCCGCTGATTTGCCGGATCAACGATTGAATATCTTCGCGAATAACTCCACGTTTATCGATTCTGTTGGTTCGTTGAATGTTCAACTTTGTGTATTCCAACATTCCCTCAGAGTTATCATCATTCGTTGTGCGACTTTCATCAAACAATGTATTGGTGAGCAAATTAAAAGCTTCATACTCTAAGGCTTCCTCAATAATTTTGTGGGTAATAACTGATTCTTTAATAGTAGACATGGCCAAGCCGATTAAATAATAATAAGCCAACAAGTTACGAACACCTTTCAACTCAAATGATTGATTTGTTCAATAATGATGATAGTTCCACAAAGTGTTATCTTTGGTTATGCAGTCGAACATCGTAGATTTACCAAACCATATTACAACTCAATATTCAAGATCAGCCTGGAAGAAGAGAGAAGCTGCGCATCAGCAAGAGGTTTCATTGTTGATCGATGGCTACTTGGATAAACGAAGCCGGGGCATAAAACAACCGGTGATGGATTTTCTGTTTGAGTATTATCCATTTCGTCCTTCATGGCTAAAAAAATGGAGTCCTGGGATTGGCGCTGGTCTCGAACTCGACCAAATTCAAGACTTGCCACCGTTAAAAGTGTGGGAATTTGAATACGAAATCGCCTTTTTAACTCCAAACTCCATTCCTGAAAAGCGACTCAAATCTTTCAACTGGATACTGCATCTATTGAAAAGCACCAAAGATCGTCGCCCTGCTTTTGGTTGTTTTGGAATGCACGAATGGGCGATGGTGTACAAATCTGAAGAAATCCGCCATGGACAAGTTCCGCTTCGAATGGATGACAAAGAACTTGCTGAATTCGTAGAGTCCCGACCTTTAGTTTGCACTCATTTTGATGCTTTTCGTTTTTTCACTCCTGAAGCTGTACCGTTAAACAAACACATGCTATCTCGTGAAAACTTTGCAGATATGGAGCAACCGGGATGCATCCACTCGAATATGGATTTATACAAATGGGCGTTCAAAGGCTTTCCATGGATTGCGTCTGATGCTGTTTTTGCTGCCTTCAAACTTGCCTGCGAAGCTCGTGAGGTTGACATGAAAGCAAGTCCCTACGATTTACGCGAACATGGTTTGGAACCCATCAAAATTGAAACCGAAAGCGGGCGTAAGGAATACCTGGAGGCACAGCAAACTATTTATGAAAAAGGAATTCCTGTAAGGGAGGAGTTGATTGAGGAGTATGAAAGAATCATTGGTTTTAGACCTTGATTTTATTGATTACAGGATTTAGATGATTTTATTTCTGATTACGATGCTCTGCGTCGTAATCAATCTCCTTGAGTTACCCACCACCATTTCGTCGAAGTCGGTGTGATGGTGTGTAGAGTAAATCCCCTATTGTCATCCCTGCGGAGCACGCGCACAGTAGTTTTAACGAAAGTGTGGCAGGGATCTAGATCGTTGATTTAGCTTAGATATTAGTTAAATGCATCAGATTCCCACCTTCGTGGAAATGACTTCGATTTAATAATCAAACCGCGGCATTTCCAAAACCCTCAGCCATGCAGCACAACAGACGGAGGTTCTTTTAAGTGACAAAGTTTTTCTCTGTACTTAGAGTTATTGTGAACTAGCCATCCTTAAATTAGATGACGCTATGATTAATTTGTCATCAGATATTAAATGTGATACTTTAGTATCACTATGAAAACGGAATTAGTTACTACGCTTAAAAGAGAAGCGACGAAAGTTCTAAAAGAACTTAGAGAGCAAAAAGAACCGGTATTAATAACCGAACATGGAAAACCTTCTGCCTATCTGGTTGATGTTGAACATTTCGAATCTCTTCAAAAAAAGGTGGCATTACTCGAAAAGCTAGCTCGTGGTGAAAAAGCCATTTCAGAGGGTCGAATTATTTCCAATGATCAAGCCAAGGAACGCCTTTCCCGATGGCTGAAATAATCTGGACGGAACCGGCAATTCAATCACTCGATGAAATTGCTGATTAAATTGCTTTAGATAACTTAAAAGCTGCTCAAGATTTAGTTCTTGAAGTCTTCGATCAACTAAAACGATTAAAAGAGCACCCTTTATCTGGAAGAACAATACATGAATTGGATGTATCTATTTACAGGGAGATCATAGTCTCGCCTTGCCGCGTTTTTTATCGTGTTGATGGCGATAAGCTTTATGTGGTGGCAATTATCAGAGAAGAACAACAGTTTAGAAATCCATTTTATTGACCGTGATTCTAATGATTACAGGATTTACTTGATTTTTATTTCTGATTTCGATGCTCTGCGTCGTAATCAATCTCATTGAGTTGCCCACCATCATTTCGTCGAAGTCGGTGTGATGGTGTGCAGAGTAAATCCCCTATTGTCATCCCTGCGGAGCACGCGCACAGTAGTTTTAACGAAAGTGTGGCAGGGATCTAGATCGTTGATTTAGCTTAGATATTAGTAAAATGCATCAGATTCCCACCTTCGTGGGAATGACTTTGATTTATTAATCAAACTGCGCATCACCAAAACCCTTAACCGAGCATTCGCCCAATAGACGGAGTGCTTACTCAAATAATTTGCTTACGTAATCGTGCTACCGGTTCGTTGAGTTGCTCTCGGTATTTACTCACTGTTCGTCGTGCGATGTTGTAGCCTTTTTCGTTTAATTTATCGGCTAAGGCCTGATCGCTTAATGGATTTCTCTTGTCTTCATTATCGATGATGGTTTGCAAAATATTTTTTACTTCCCGGTTACTTACCTCTTCCCCGCTTTCGGTCGTCAATCCTTCATTGAAGAAATATTTGAGTTCATAAACACCAAAATTTGTTTGCACATATTTCCCATTTACAACACGCGATATCGTTGAAATATCCATCCCAATGCGCTCAGCTACATCTTTCAAAATCATGGGCTTTAAGCCATCCCCGAATTTGAAAAACTCTTCCTGCAACGCCACTATTGTTTTCATCACATTCATTAGAGTATTTTGGCGCTGCTTAATCGATTCGATAAACCAATTCGCCGAATCAATCTTAGTGCGCATAAACTGTTGAGTTTGTGCATCGGGCTTTTCTTTTCGGCGTTTTATCTCTTCCCACATTTGCGTGTACTCGGGAGAAATCTTCAGCTGAGGAGCATTCCGCTGGTTCAATGAAATCACAAACTCCCCTTTTCCGTTATCTGTTTGATTGGCCCCTCTCCAATACACTTCAAAATCCGGTTCAATGTAATTTTGAGTTTCCTCCAACCCGTCACTCAACGCACCCGGACGTGGATCCATGTGTCGTATTGCCTCAAAGGCTTCTTTAAGGGCTTCTTCGTCGGTATTGAGACGCTGAATCAGCTTTTTAAAATGCTTTTTCTCGAAGGCATTCCATGCATCCCGAACTATACGAATAGCGAGTGAACGTCCGGGTAAATCTCCATCGGCGTGTTTGAGTTGAATTAATAAACAGTCTTGCAAATCGCGTGATGCAATCCCAATCGGATCGAGTAGCTGTATTTTCTTTCGTACCGCTTCTACATCGTCTTCTTCAATAAATACCCCATGATTGAAGGTGATATTGTCTGCCACAGCAATTAATTCGCGCCGGAAATACCCATCTTCATCCAATGAACCCAAAATCTGATCCGCAATCAGCTCTTCTTCTTCGTTTAAATCCAATAAGGAAACCTGTTGCTCAAGTTCTTCAAGTAGCGTTACCTCATACTCGTTCGGAAGATCGCGCCATTCATCCAAATCAGGATTTCTTGGTGTTGAATACGTTTCGCCATCGTAGTCGGTATTTTCATCGAAATCGTCCCAATCTACTTCGTGCTCATCTAAGCTTTCCAGTGCTTCTTCTTTTTCAGGGGATGACTCTTCGATCTCAGTAAGTTCATTTTGTAGGCTTTGATCCCCTTCTTCAAGAATCGGATTCATCTCCATCTCTTCTTTGATGCGCTGTTCCAAAGCGATGGTGTTTAATTGCAGTAATTTTATGTACTGCAACTGTTGGGGCGACAGCTTTTGCTGCATCCCTTGTTGTAAACTCTGACCGATATTTTGTCTATTCTTAAGCATCCTGATGCTCTCTTACATATTCACATGCTGCTAAAAACTCATCGTACCATTCCTGCCCATAACGCCTAACCAACGGGCGTTCTAAAAAATCAGCTAAATAGATGTCCTCTTTCTCTCCCTTAGCGCAGGCTGCTGAACACATGTTAGGCATGTATTCAAAGTTGGCATACTCAAATCCACCAATTTTTTTTAATCTGACCGGATATAAATGGCAACTGATCGGTTTTTCCCAATTAAATCTGCCTTCAAAAAAAGCTTTTTGGATGGTGCAATAAGCGACATCCTGCTCATCGTAATTTACAAAAATACACTCTGCACTGTCGACGCACGAAATCTCATATCCTTTTTCTTTCGATCCAATTACCACTCCATCCTTTTCTGCAACAGCGATAGCTTCGGGCCGAAGTTCATCTTTTAATGTATGATAGGCTTTGTGAAGAACCGGGATTTCATCTTTCGACACCGGAGCGCCGGCATCACCAACCACACAACATGCGCCTTTACAAATGGGAGTATCGCATGCGAACTTTTGTGTCGCAATATCGTCTGAGAGAATTATGTCGCCAACTTTAATCATATCCAAATATACAATAATCGTGCCATTTGCTTGCTTCTAAAATTGTGAAATGACTAACCAATTACCAATTTTTTAAGACATAAGAACTCAAGTACACGTACTTTCATTTGGTGTTTAACATAATCTAATTCAATGCTGGTAAGTAAACGAATCTCAATGTTTCTGCTTTTTGCAGTTTCTCTACTCATAAACCAAAATACTCAAGCTCAGGATTTTTCCGTCGATTTCGAAAAATTCACGCTGGATAACGGTTTGGAAGTCATTTTTCATGAAGATAAATCTGATCCTGTAGTAGCAGTTGCTCTAACCTTTCATGTTGGTTCTGCCCGTGAAAAAGAAGGCAAAACCGGTTTTGCTCACCTGTTCGAGCATCTTTTATTTCTGGAGTCTGAAAACCTGGGGAAAGGTGGTCTTGATAAAATGAGTAGCCGCATTGGTGGTTCCGGAGCTAATGGCTCTACTTCTCGTGATCGAACAAACTACTTTCAAACCGTTCCAAATGATGCCCTCGAAAAAATGATCTGGGCAGAAGCTGATAAACTTGGGTTTTTTATCAACACGGTGACTGAAGCTGTAGTAGCTAAAGAAAAACAAGTGGTTAAAAATGAAAAACGTCAAGGCGTAGATAATCGTCCTTATGGTCATGTAAATTATGTAGTTGGCAAGAACTTATATCCAGCAGATCACCCCTATAATTGGCAAGTTATTGGTTCTCTGGAGGATCTTCAAAATGCTACTCTGGCCGATGTAAAAGAATTCTACAACAAATGGTACGTGCCTAACAACGCAACTCTCGTAATTGCCGGCGATTTCGATTTTGAACAAGCTAAAGCCTGGGTTCAAAAATATTTTGATGAAATACCACGTGGTGAGGAAATCGAGCCTTTAGCAGACCGACCTGCATCCTTAGATGAAACTAAAAAACTCTTTTATGAGGATAATTTTGCTCGTCTACCTGAACTACGTTTAACCTGGCCGGGAGTAGACGTCTATCACGAAGATTCTTATGCACTTAATATTCTAACTGAATTTCTAGCATCAGGCAAAAAAGCGCCTATGACTCAGGTCTTGGTTGATAAACAAGAGCTTACTTCAAATGTATTCTTCTTTTCAAACAACTCGGAGATTGCCGGTGAGATGTCGTTGATTGTACGAGCATTCCCAAACACTGATCTGAATGAGGTGCATAGCGCTGTTTATGAAGCTTTTGATCGTTTTGAGGAAGAAGGTTTTAGTGAAGCAGATCTGGATCGGATAAAAGCCGGTATCGAAACTCAGTTTTATAATGGTCTTTCCAGCGTACTTGGTAAGGCATTTAACTTAGCGCAATACAATATTTTTGCCGGCGATCCTGGGTATATCAATGAAGACATCCAAAAAACACTCGCTGTTACTAAAGATGACGTGATGCGCGTGTACAATCAATATGTAAATGGAAAAGATTACATAGCAACCAGTTTTGTTCCATTGGGTCAGGCAGACTTGGCGCTAGATGGCTCTGAACCTGCTGAAGTTATAGAAGAAGTAATTACCGAAAGCGGCGCAGATGAGCAGTTTGAAGTACCGGAAGAAACAGATTTTGAACGTACTCCTTCCAGCTTTGATCGCACTGTTGAGCCACCGTATGGCGATTCACCCGAACTAGCGGTGCCGGACGTATGGTCATTTACTCTAGATAATGGAATTCCGGTCCACGGTATAACCAACACAGAACTTCCTCTGGTTCAATTTCAGTTACGCATTAAGGGAGGCTTGATGCTGGAAGAAATGGATAAAATTGGAGTTTCGAATCTACTTGCAGAAATAATGACACGCGGAACGGCCAACAAAACGCCCGAAGAACTTGAGGAAGCCATCGATGAACTTGGGGCTTCCATCAACATTAATTCCGGGCGACAATCCATCACGATTTCTGGAAATACCTTAGCTCGTAATTTTGAATCTACCATGGCATTGGTTGAAGAAATGCTATTAGAACCCAGATGGGATGAGACAGAATTCACCCTCGCAAAACAAAGTACCTTAAGTGCTATTGCTGCACAAAGCGCCGACCCGAATTCCATTGCAAGTAACACTTTTAATTCGGTGGTTTATGGTGAGGAGAATATTCTTTCCAAAAATCCAATTGGTACAATCAACACCGTCGAAACCATCACTCTAGATGATCTGAAAGCGTTTTATGAGAAGAATATAAGTCCAAGCGTGGCAGACTTTATGGTGGTTGGTGCAACCGATCAACAAAAGGTAGAAAGTGTGTTATCCGGCATAGAAAACAGCTGGGAAGGCGCAGAGGTGCAAATTCCTGAGTTTGTAAAGCCTGAACCAATTACTGAGCCGATCGTTTACTTTTACGATGTTCCGGGCGCAAAGCAGTCGGTATTAAACTTCGGTTATTTAGCCATGCCCGAAACCGATCCGGATTATTATCCGGCTACGGTAATGAATTACATACTTGGTGGCGGTGGTTTTGCCTCTCGTTTAACGCAAGAATTACGCGAAGGCAAAGGCTACACCTATGGCATCCGATCCGGTTTTAACGGCAATGAATTGCCGGGAGCTTTCCAGATTTCGAGCGGTGTTCGTACCAATGTTACTTTAGAATCTGCTGCTTTAGTAAAGCAAATACTGGAAGATTATCCCACAACCTTTACTGAGACGGATTTAGCTACTACAAAAAGCTTCCTACTAAAAAGTAATGCCCGACGATTTGAAACATTGGGTGCCAAACTGAACATGTTGTACAATGTTAGTACGTATGGATGGGATCCGGATTATGTGAAAGAACGTGAGCAAATTGTCCGCGACATCACCATCGAAGATATCTCTGAATTGGCCGAAGAATATGCTAATCCAAACAGGATGATTTATGTAGTTGTTGGAGATGCCGAAACGCAAATGCACCGACTCGAAGAGCTCGGTTTTGGAAAACCGGTGTTGGTGAACGAACAGGTTAAAGAAGGAAATGAAGAGTAAGAATATTCAATATTCAACATTCAATTAGCAATAGGCAACTTTCAATAAGTTAGTTATACACTCTAAATGCATTGTCTATTGAATGTTCTTTGTTGAATGTTGTAACTGTAAACAGCTATGAACCATCAGGAACGCATAGAATTTATAGTCAACCATTTGGAGCTTCGTCCACATCCCGAGGGTGGCTTTTACAAAGAAAGCTATCGGAGTGAAGGAAGCATCTCAGCAGAGGAATTAGGAAAAACCTTTAACGGTGCCCGTAACTATGCTACGGGCATCTATTTTTTGCTAACGGCCGGAAATTTCTCGGCTTTTCATCGGATTAAGCAAGATGAAATGTGGCACTTTTATGAAGGGGATCCGCTGCGTGTGCACATGATTGATGCATCAGGAAATTATTCGTATCAGGATATTGGGCTGGATTTCGCGCAAAACCAACGGCCTCAAATTGTGGTACCGGCAGGAGTTTGGTTTGCTTCGGAAGTGGTGGATGGCGGTAATTATTCACTAGTTGGCTGCACCGTCTCACCTGGCTTCGATTTTGAGGATTTTGAATTGGCAAAGCGTGAACGATTGGTTGAGGATTATCCGATGCATAAACAGGTTATTGAGCAGTTAACTCGGTAGAAACATAACTCCCGTTTTATCAAAATTTTTGTTGAGGGATGAGTTTTCACAGAATGTTTTCAACTATTTGATCGGCTAGAGCACGATATACTTTTCGTTTAATTTTTATAACTGAAGGTTTTTTGGTTAATTTTGTCTCATGAAAAGTTTAAGCGAAATAAAAACCACTCTTGAACAGAATAAATCCAGGCTATATAGTTCATATCCCATCGAATCTATGGCAATATTTGGATCGTTTTCGAGAAATGAACAATCATTAACCAGTGATGTTGATATAGTGGTTGAATTCAACGATAAAATTGGAATTCGCTTTATTGATCTGGCAGATGAGCTTGAAGAGTTAATTGATTTAAAAGTTGATCTAATCTCTAAAAAAGGATTGAAAAAACAGTACCTCAAATCGATAAAAGAAGATTTGATTTATGTCTAAGAGAGATAATAATCTACTTCTTTTAGATATGCTTGAGTCTGCAGAGAAAATAAAAAGGTTATTGAGCGACTTACCAGATCCTGAATAAATCCCATCTTCAACAAACTGAATATTGACTCTTAACCCAAGATGTGATTTATTCAGCATATTCTAATTAATTAGTAGAATATGATGAATAACACTTAAAGATCAAACTGGGATATAATGAATAGAGTTCAGCATATTCCGATGTTGGGGCACATTAGAAAAACCGAATGGGAATATTTAAAAAAAAGAAGAAGTGGGGAAATTTTAATGGGAACATTAATATCTATGACGACCTCAAATCTTCTGATATCCCCAAATTAATTCAGGAAAAAGACATTCATTCTCTCCAATTTTTTGAATTCAAAAACCCGAATAAAAAGACTTGGGACATATTGAATTCATTCTATAAAGAACACCCTAATATCGGACTGAGAATAGTTTGGTATGACCAAATGAATTTCGATTTCTATTCCCAATTGCCCGCATTACGGAATATTGATATTTCTTCATTTCACACTTCTGACTATACACCGCTACTCCAAAACAAACTACTTACTGACTTAGGTATTGGAGAAACTAAATCCACGGCAGTTGACTTGAGTTTTATTAGTGAGTTCAAAGATTTAACGACACTTTGGATAGACGGAATGAAGAAAGGACTTGAGAATGCATCCAAGCTCAAGAAACTTGAACGTCTTACTTTTCGTGGCGTTAAAATGAATAATCTTGACTTAATCAACAATCTTGAAAACCTAAGACAATTAAGGTTGCTTTTTGGAAGCTACAAGAATTTGGATGCAATCTCGAATGTGAAAAGCCTTAGAACACTTGAAATAAGCAGAACTAGACAAATTCCTAACTACGATTTTTTAAAGTCTATGGAGAATCTCAATTCATTGTATTTTGAAGGAATGTCGAAAATGGAGAAGCTGCCAGACCTTTCAGGATTGAAAAATTTGAAGAGAATCCAAATAGATAACAACAGTCGATTGACAGATATAACCAACCTCAATCAACTTCAAAATTTGGAAACATTTCTGCTATTCTTTCCAGAAAATTTCAAAGCTGCATATCGGAAAGAGCTATTTAAACAAGCGATTGAATTTCTATTGAAATCACCGACTGTTAAATACACAAACCTTTTCTTTTGGTTAGAAGACGACATAAAAAAACAACTCGAAGAGAAAGGAATAGAAAAGTGGGAATATGGAATGGATATTTAAAATAAAAACGTGCTACAACAACACCTATACGCAATGCCCTTCGGGACACTGCGCATAGCTAAACCGTTATAAACTTTCTCACCCTCTACCTATTTTCTAAACAATAAAATAATCCCGCCCCTTTATTCAAAGAGCGGGATTCATGGACTGTTTAATTACAATCCGTTCAACTTCATTGTATTACATAGAAGCTAAATCGCGTAATGTGTTTGCCAGCTTTTGTACTTTTTCTGAGTCGGAACTCATTGAAGAATGATCAGCTACTTCATCGGCTAGGCGAGTAAGCATTTTGCCTCTCTTTTTGGCCGGAGTTGCTTCTGCATTGGCAATTCCCTGACGGAAAGCTTTTATCGCTTCATCAGAAACACTGTTATCACGGTCTAACTGATCCACATAAGCTCTTGCTAAGTGGAAAGTAGTTGGCCATTCAATTTTTGGCTGACCTTGCGCATTCAGGTAATCCCACCTTACTGTTTTTGCAGCAGCGATTTCGTTCTCGGTTAAGAATGGGCTTGGCTCCAGATCGAAAATATCTAAACCACGAGCGATTTCTGAGTTAACGATAACGCCGTTGTACCAGTACACACTCCAGCTTCCGCCAAATCCGGAACCATCGGTTGCAACCGGACCGTAATCATGAAATGCGATTTCGGTAGGATTAGCAGGATCAGTGAAATCAAAAATAGAAATACCACCCTGATACCAAGACTGAACCATAATGTCGCGATCCGGTACCGGAATCAAAGAACCATTGTGCGCCACACAGTTTTCATACACTGTTTGCGGTGCTGGCATTTTGTAGTAATCTTTGAACACCATTTCGCCATCTTCAATAGTAAAGATTGCATTTGCTCCCCACTCGTAAGGATCGTCAACGCGGCATTTTGGTCCGCCACCTCCGCCCCACTCATCGGTGAAAATTACTGAACTACCATCGTTGCTAAAAGTAGCGGAGTGCCAGTAGGCGAAATTCGAATCTGCTACAGCATCAATTCGAACAGGATTTACAGGATCGCTGATATCAAGCAATAAACCATAACCTTCACATGCTCCACCGGCTAGGCCGATTTCAGGATAAAGGGTGATATCATGACATTGATCCGGTCCACGGCGACGAGTTTCATCATCATCACCACCGCCAAACATCATATCGATACGCGCTTGTAAAGAACCTCGAAGTGCTACACTATCTTCTGCTGTTGGTGCGCCTTCGCCACCACGCTCTTGCACAATTGAATTCAATAAGTTTCTGGCAAAGCCATCAGGTAGCACACGCTCCGTTCCACCAAATACGAAAGTGAATTTTCCGGCTGCTTTTGCAGCTTCCAAAGCAGCAAGATCGGCTGGTGCTAAACCGTGAGTTGGAGGAGCTTCCAGATCTTCAAAAATACGAGGTGAGCTTACGATAGCTGCATCTTCCGGGCTATCGAGAGGAACTTTGATAACCTCAATTCTGAATAGCGCAGAATTTGGATCTTCTTCCGGTTGTAAATCAGAGCAACCCGGTAATTCTTCGTCCGGACGTACAACAAAAGAACCTGATACGTACACATAGATATTTTCGTCGTCATTAGGATCTTTCAGTACAGAATGTGTGTGAGAACCGCGACAAGTTTGTACGTTTGATACGTAAACGGGATTCTGCACATCAGAAATATCGAAAATACGGATTCCGCGTAGACGATCTTCACTAACTGCCGCTTGTACTCCTTGAGTACCACAATCGAGGCGACCTTCAAGACCTTCACCAGAAACGAACATAAGGTTTCCATAAACAGAAACATCGCTTTGAGAGGCAGGGCATTCGTAATCGCGAACTAAAACAGGGCTTTTAGGATCGGTAATGTCCCAAATAATTACACCGTTGTAGTTTCCTTGAAACACGTAATTGCCTTTAAAAGCGAGGTCAGAATTTGTTTTTCCAACAAATTTCTCAGGTGGAGGTGTTTGTGATAATCGCTCCATATTCCAGTAAGCTTGCCCGGCGTCATAAAGTCCGGCTTCTAGCCCAACACGAGGATCAGGTGTTGGTACAGTTGCATCCTCAACCGGAGCAACTTCCGGAGCGGTAAATGGTGCCATCGTTGTTTCCGATGACGATGAACAGGCATAGCTGAAAAGCAGTGCCCCGGCAATTGCGGATAATTTTGCGTACCCGAACAACCGTTCTTTAGTAGAAGTATGATTCATACTTGTCCTTTTTGTTATTGTTGATTGTTGAAAATTGATAGATGAATTATTCTGATTGCTCGGCCTGCATGATTTGCATGAGCATCAATCGCATTCGTTCGATTTCAGTTTTTTGATCTACGTTAATATCGCCGGCGAGTTTCCCGATACCTACTTCTTGCGCAGCGCCATCCGTTTGAACCAAATCGTTAACCATGGTAATGGCTCCTGCATGATGCTGAATCATATAGCGTAGAAACAGACGATCAAAGTCTTTCCCTTTGGCCATGGCAAGTTCTTCGAGTTGCGTTGGATTTAACATACCGGCCATATCGGAGTGATCGTGCATCATTCCGCCCATATCCATGTTACCACCACCTGTACCGTTATTGGCCATGTGCCCCATGTGCGAAGAGTGATTTAATTCTTTATCCATTTCTGCATGCATTTTATCACGCATTTCTTCGGGTTTTTCTTCCGGTTTTTTGGTGTGATGATCTCCGTGTCCCATTTGCTCATGTGCTCTATGAACAACCGATTCCTGATCAAATGATAGCGAAGGGGTTTTTCCCGGTGTGATGATCAAGTTTAATCCATCAACAGTTACTTGTGGTACTGTTTCATCGCGATCACTTAACCAGCGCTGCATGATAGCAATTTCGTCTTTCTGCGCATTGATTATGCGAGCGGCCAGCGTTTGTACCGATTTGCTCGCATTATTAGGTTTTGCAAGGCTCGACATGATTAACGCCTGAGAATGATGGGCGATCATCCCTTGCATAAAATCGACATCCGCTTTGGCGTAATTTAAAGTGGTGCTATCTCTGCGAGCCCAGAAAAGCTTTTCAATTTCTGCAGCATCTCTGGTGTCGTTTAATACAATTTCCTCTTTGTTTTCTGCTTCTGCATTTGAAGAAGTTGTTGAAGCTGTGGGCTTAGACGTGCTGCAGGCCATCATTACCGTAGCTGAGAAAGTGAGTAATAATAGATTCGTAAAAAGACGTCTCATTGGTTCCAAGATTGGGAGTTCAAAATGAATACAATTAGAAATGGAATAAGGTAGCCAAAAAGCCCCGATTTTAGCAAAAAATCAGCACATCAATTTAAATCGGATAACCATTTTACAAAAACTGCTTCGACTTATTCAAAATAACCGAAACTTTACATTTCAATATTGATTCACAGCTATCAAATAGTGCATAGTTTTATATATTTGCACCAATCCGTTAATCAATAAAAATTTAGCTCAATGGGTAATCTGGAAGCATCAGTTGAACAAAGAATAAAGCAATGGCTCGAAGGGGGTTATGACGAAGAAACTAAAGCTGAAATTCGATCTTTATTAGAAAAAGAAGCATACACCGAATTGACCGATGCCTTCTATAAAGAGTTAGAATTCGGTACCGGAGGATTACGCGGAATTATGGGGGTTGGCTCCAATCGGGTAAATAAATATACCTTTGGAATGGCCACACAAGGTTTGTCAAACTTCCTGAAAAAGGAATATGAAGGCGAAGAAATTAAAGTTGCCATTGCGCATGATTGCAGAAATAACTCGGACACGCTTGCCAAAGTTGTAGCCGATGTATTCTCAGCAAACGGAATTAAGGTGTACTTTTTTGATGGTCTCCGCCCCACTCCCGAGCTTAGTTTTGCAATCAGAGAATTGAATTGCCAGAGTGGTGTGGTTTTAACTGCATCCCACAATCCGAAAGAATACAATGGCTTTAAGGCTTATGGCAGTGATGGCGGGCAATTTGTATCTCCTTACGATAAAATGGTGATGGAAGAAGTACAGAAAATTGCTTCTGTGGATGAGATTAAGTTCGAAGGAAATCCGGATTTGATAGAAACCATCGGCGAAGAAATTGACAAGAGATATATTGAGGAGTTGGTAAAATTGTCGGTTTCGCAAGATGCTATTAAGCGACAACACGATTTAAACATTGTCTTTTCTCCCATCCACGGGACGGGGATTTCAGTAATCCCTGCTCTTGAAGCGTACGGATTTACCAATGTTAATGTAGTGGAAGAACAAATGGTGATTGATGGAAACTTCCCTACCGTTGTATATCCCAATCCTGAAGAACAAGAAGCTTTAAGCATGGCGATGACCAAAGCCAAAGAAATCGACGCTGAGTTGGTTATGGCTACCGATCCGGATGCCGACCGCGTTGGGATTGCCGTAAAAGACGACCAAGGCGAATGGATGTTGTTTAATGGAAATATGACCGGAACCTTGCTCATCAATTACATGCTAACCGCATGGAAAGAAGCCGGTAAATTAACCGGAAATGAGTACATCGTAAAAACCATCGTAACCAGTTACCTCATCGATAGGATTGCGGCAGCTTACGGAGTAGAGTGTTTTAATACTCTAACAGGTTTCAAGTATATTGGCGAGTTGATTACTGATTTAAAAGGAAAGAAAACCTTTATTGCGGGTGGAGAAGAAAGTTATGGCTATCTGGTTGGTGAACATGCCCGTGATAAAGATGCCGTGGTTTCTGCGGTAATTATTGCTGAAATGGCTGCCTATTACAAAGATCAGGGAAGCAGTCTTTTTGAAGCCTTATTAGATGTTTATGTAGAACATGGATTTTTCCGTGAAAAGTTAATTTCCGTCACCAAAAAAGGAAAAGAAGGCGCAGAAGAAATCCAGCAAATGATGGCTGATTTCCGGGCAAATCCACCAAAAATGTTGGGCGGTTCACCGGTTACTGTGTTGAAGGATTATCAAACACAAACCGTGCATTATCTGGATACAGAAACCTCAGAGCCGACTAATCTACCGGCATCGAATGTATTGCAATTTATCACGGAAGATGGAAGCATTGTTTCTGCTCGGCCATCAGGAACCGAACCTAAGATTAAATTTTACTGCAGTGTAAATGGTGAGCTTTCGTCTCGCACCGATTACAAAACTCAAGCTGAAAAACTCGATACTAAAATCACTGTTTTACTCAAAGATTTGGGCGTTTCGTAACACCCTCTCAACTTAAATTAATCACCTAAACACCGAGGCTGTTTATGAAAAACCTGTTGGCGACAATCTTCTTATCCATATTATTCGTTGTGCCGAGCTACGCTCAATCTTATACCGAGATTGTTTGGACACAAATTCAGAATTCGTTTGAATCAGCATCCAGCGATGGATATGCAATGAAAAATTACATTATCGGTGCAATTGGTGAAGATGAAGACAACACCTGGACTTTTTACTTAGATAGCAGCAAAGAGTACTTAATTCGGGGCTTTTGCGATGAAGATTGCAACGATCTGGATTTGTATCTCAGGGATAATTCGGGCGAGGAACTCGATAGTGATATCGAGGACGATGACTTCCCTTTGATGTATTTCTCTCCTACCAGCTCAAATCGATATCAGATCGAAATATCGATGTATTCCTGCTCCGTTGAGCCGTGTTACTTTGGCTTGGCTATTTTTGAAAAGTAAAAGAGCTTAATGATTTTTTCAGGAAGTGGCAGGTAGGCTAAGGGCGTGTATCCGTACGCCCTTACACCACCATCCATTTGCATTAAGCTATTTTGATATTATTGACCATCGAGCTCACGCAGCATTTGATCGACAGCTACTTCGAGCTGCTCATCTTTGCCGAAGTCAATTTCGCCCGGCATATTCTTCACGATGATATCGGGATTGGTCTGATTATTCTCTAACCATTCACCTGCTTTATTTTTGGCGCTAACCGGCACTACTCCCCAATAACTGCCATTTGGTAAACCTTCCCATCCTGCAAAGCTGCACGTTCCGGGCACCGGCATCCCAACCGATGTTCCTAAATCCAAATCTTCAAAACCGCTGGCATAGCAATGACCATCGCTGTACATGCTTTCATTGAATAAGCCAATCACGGGTTTTGTCCAGCGCGAAGTAGGCTCGCCACCTACCACTTTTGCTTCGGTAGCGTAAGTAAGAAAACGCTCGCCGGTAAAGAACATTTGAAGATCAGCAACTAAGTCTCCACCTCCGTTATTTCTGGTATCCACAACTATGGCTTCTTTGTCATAGTGATCGCCCAGCATTTTCTCGATCACATTTCGGAATTGGCCGTCGTTCATCCCGGCAATGTGTACATAGCCCAATCGGCCATTACTACGTTCGAGTACTTCTTGTTCGTTTTTATCTACCCAACGATCGTACAATAATCGATATTCAGCACCCAAAGAAATAGGTTTTACTGTAATCTGTTGGCTATCACGCCCACGTTCGTCGGTGATTTCAAGCAACGTAAAGTCACCCGCCTTCCGATTTAAGTATATGGCTACATCCATGCTTGCTGATACCACTTCACCGTCGATTTTCTGGATGATCATCCCCGGTTTGATATCGAAATCTGCTTTATCTAACGGACCACCTTCAATCACTTCCACGATTTTGATGCCATCTTCATCATGTTCGTAGTCCATAAAAATACCTAACGATGCCGTTGCATCTCCATCCGAAGAACCACCACGATATCCACTTCCGGCATGCGAAACATTCAGCTCGCCAAGTAATTCACTCAATAGCTCCGCAAACTCAAATCCATTTCCAATATGAGCTACTTTTGGTTGATAGGCATCAGCCATAGCTTCCCAATCGATGCCATGAAAAGTGGGCTCATAGAAGATTTTTTCTGTTCTCAACACTACATGATCGAACATCACCTCTCGCTCGGCGTTTCCATCTAACATCATTTCAGAACTGATAGAAATACCGGTTCGTTTACCACTTTCCGGATCCACTTTAGCAATTCGCCCGCCACTTAGGAGATACAGATTTTCCATCTTAGCATCCCACATCAAATTACCGGATGAAGCGTCGAGTGAAATTGCAATTTTGGTTTCTTTAGTGCGTAGATCGGTGGTCCACAGATTAAAGCCTTTTTCGAAACGAGCTAAGTAGTAGAGTTTGCTACCATCTTTCGAAAGCACCGCATCACCTAAACTCGAAGAATGAATTGTCAATCGAGCGGTTCTGTCGTCCAGATTATCCCACTCAAAGGTTAACGATTTTTCCTCATCTTTATCCTCTTCATCTTCGTCTTTATCATCCTCCTCATCGCTTTCCTCTTTCTTTTTATTGGCTTCCGCGATGGCTTTGTTTAATTCGTATTCCTCTTTGCTAAGATTGAATTCATCCCAGGCATCTTGCGTAAAAAACATGGAATACACATCGTATTGCGTACTTCCACTTGTTGCGTAGCTTTTTAAGCCATTTCGATTACTAAACCAGATCATTTGCTTGCCTTCGTTCACCCATTGTGGCGTATGATCGTAGTACCCACTTTTAACCAAGGTTCGCTTTTCTTGCTCGCCCGAAGCATCCAATAAAATCACATCACTATTATTTAAGAGTCTACTAAAACTAGCGAGTAACCACTTACTATCCGGACTCCAAGTAAAGTATTTATCACCATCTCGCATGTGAAATAGTTCATCCGGAGTTAGCAAGGTTACCGTTTCTCTGGTTTCCAAATCCATCACCTTAAGCGTTCTTCGATCTTCGATAAAGGCCATTTTCTTCCCATCAGGAGAAATCTCGGGCAAGTAATTATCAAACTCATTTTCGAGAACAACTTCTTCATTCAATAAAGTAGCTGCATAGAAAAAAGGCTCTTGATCTCGCACCTTTTTGGTTTGATAAATACTCCATTTTCCATCGCGCTCGCTGGAATAAATGACAGCATCCCCATCACCGCTCCAGGTTACGAATCGCTCGGTTGCTGGAGTTTTGGTAATTCGCTTGGTGAAATTTCCATCAGCTGAGGTTACAAATACTTCTCCACGAGCAATAAATGCAATTTCCTTTCCATCAGGTGAAACGGCCATTTCAGCAACACCACCATTAATGGTAATCAAATCCTCAGGGTTTTCTACCTCTTGTGTGCGAATGGTTACTTCAATAGCTTTTGGATCTTGTCCCTCTCTTAAAGTATGTAAGATGCCATGATAACTGAAAGCCATTAACCCGTTGTTACTCATGCTTAAAAAGCGTATTGGGTGAGTATCTAAATCGGTAATCTGAGTTATTTCGCTGGTAGCTAATTCCATTTTATGCACATTAAACGTGCCGTTTTGCTCACTTAAATAATAGAAGGCTGTTTCGTCATTCGACCAAACCGGATTGCGATCTTCTCCTCCAAATTCTGTTAGTTTTGTGTGTTCACCGGAATTAGCATCGTACATCCAGATATCACGAGTTACCGAGCTTTCGTGATGTTTTCTCCAGATATTTTCACCACCGGGCTTATCCTGATATAGAAATCCTGAACCATCTCTTTTCAAACTGATGTGTTCTGCAGGAACCGTTAATATTTGCTCAACTCTACCACCATTCGCCGGCACTGAGTACAATTCTGTTTGGCTAGAGGTTGGATGTTGCCGGTGAGTGGCTAAATCCTGTCGATGTGCCCCAAAAATTACCGACTCATTATCATTAGAAAAGGAATACGGCGATTCGTCGTTGGAGTGGAAAGTAAGTCGCGTTGCAGCTCCACCTTTGGCATCCATCACGAAAATATCGAAGTTTCCATGTCGATTTGATGCAAATGCCAGATGTTGAGAATCGTGGCTCCAAACCGGCATGTAATCGTGAGCGGTGTGGAAAGTAAGTCGCGTTGCTTCTCCTCCTGTTGCGCTTACAGTGTATATATCACCTTTATAAGTAAAAGCGATGGTGCTTCCATTTGGTGATACAACCGGATAGCGAACCCATTCCGGCGAGATTTGTGCTTGAGCTGAAAGGAATAATAAACTGGCTATTACCAGTGAAAACAATGATTTCATAAAACCCGAGTTTGTTTGAATTGATAGAAACAAAGAGAGAAGACGATTTTTAATCGCGAATGTTCTATGGTAGCTAAATCAATCGAAAAGATAAAAATCAGAATTGCAATAAATTGTAGCCTCGTTGTCCTATTGCCATCTGCTTTTAGTCAACTAAGAATAAGTGAGCTCTAGTCGGGCGTTGTTTCGGGTATTGCCGCGTCGATGACTATTTTTCAATTCCTTCTTCCTTTCTCCTTCTTCCTTGCTCCTTCCTCCTTCCTCCTTTGTACCTTTCCTCAAAACCTATCATAACAAGTCATGACATCCGGTGATTAATCCGTACCTTTGTTGAAACATTAAATTGATGAGCGATATGGCAACAGAGCATTTAACCAAACAGAGTTTTTTAGAGAAAATCTTCAATTTCGAAACCGAGCAAGAGTGGAAGTTTTTGGGGGATCGACCTGCAATTATTGATTTCTACGCTGATTGGTGTGGTCCATGTAAAATGATTGCCCCTGTGATGGAAGAACTTTCGGATGAATACGCCGGAAAAGTGGATATCTACAAAATTGACACCGAAGCCGAACAAGAATTAGCCGCAGCTTTCGGAATCAGAAGTATACCTTCCATATTATTTATACCAATGGATGGAGCTCCACAAATGGCGCAAGGTGCACTACCAAAACACACATTTAAAGAAGTAATTGAAGATAAATTCGGAATTAGTGATCCTGCTTAACAAATGGTAAATGTTAAGTGTTGAATGTTAAATGTGACCATTTAACACTTAACATTTATGACTCACCTTGGATATCGAATCGATTCAACCATTTCCTGTACTTCCTCCGGGGGATCAGGATATATCATTCCTACTGCAAGAGAAACCGCTAAATTCACGATCATACCAAGCGTTCCGATGCCTTCCGGAGAGATACCAAACCACCAATAATCGGGAGTATTATACTCGGGATACAGAATCTTGAAAAAGACAATATAGGCCAAGGTAAACAACAAACCTGCTACCATTCCGGCTACCGCCCCTTCACGATTCATACGTTTGTAGAAAATCCCAAGAACAATCGCCGGGAAGAATGAAGCCGCTGCTAAACCAAAGGCAATGGCAACAACTTCGGCTACAAATCCCGGGGGATTGATGCCAAAATATCCGGCTACAACAACCGCAACAGCTGCCGCAATACGAGCATATCGTAATTCTGCTTTGTCAGATATGTCTTTGTTAATTTGCTTCTTGATGAGATCATGAGAAACAGCTGTTGAAATCACCAATAAAAGTCCTGCAGCGGTAGAAAGTGCGGCAGCTAATCCGCCTGCTGCAACTAAAGCAGCCACCCAGTTTGGGAGACCGGCAATTTCGGGGTTAGCAAGCACCATAATATCCCGATCTACATACAATTCATTGGGTGAATCCGTGCGATAGTTATTCAATAACGGCTCGCCATTTTCGCCACGTTGTATTTCACCATCTAACCGAACCAAATCGGGTGCGCCATCGATAGCGGAGCCCGGACGATAATTTATCAGTCCATCTTCGTTTTTATCCACCCAGGCAAGTAATCCCGTTTCTTCCCAGGTGTGGAACCACTCGGGCATTTCGGCATAAGGTTGCTCGCTTACTGTATCGATGAGATTGGTTCTCGAAAAAACTGCAATAGCTGGGGCAGTTGTGTATAAAATCGCAATAAAAATAAGGGCGTAACCTACCGAAACTCGAGCATCTTTTACTTTAGGAACAGTGAAAAAGCGAACAATAACGTGTGGAAGTCCGGCAGTTCCAACCATTAATGCAACGGTGATAAAAAACACATCCTGCATACTTTTTGTACCGGATGTATACTCTGCAAAACCCAGTTCGGTATGAAGTTGGTCGAGTTTGTCAAGCAAATACATTCCTGATCCATCGCTCAACTGAGAACCAAATCCGATTTGAGGAATCGGACTTCCGGTTAACTGCATCGAAATGAAAAATGCCGGTACCATGAAAGCAAAAATGAGTACACAATACTGAGCAACCTGCGTGTAGGTGATGCCTTTCATCCCACCCAAAACCGCATAGAAAAATACGATGGCCATCCCAATAATCACTCCCCAAAAAATATCAACTTCGAGGAACTTTGAGAATACTAAGCCAACTCCGCGCATTTGTCCCGCCACATAAGTAAATGAAACGATGAGCGCACAAATTACCGCCACCGTTCGGGCGATTTGGGAGTAATAACGATCACCGATGAAATCAGGAACGGTAAATTTCCCAAATTTTCTGAGATAAGGAGCCAATAGTAACGCAAGTAATACGTAACCTCCTGTCCATCCCATCAAGTAAACCGTGCCGTCGTAGCCCATAAATGAGATAAGTCCGGCCATGGAAAGAAAAGAAGCCGCCGACATCCAGTCGGCGGCAGTTGCCATGCCATTTGTTAATGGTTTAACTGCACCTTCAGCTACATAAAATTCGCTGGTTGACCCTGCCTTCGACCAAATTGCGATACCAATATAAATTGCAAAGGTGATTCCTACTAAAATGTATGTCCATACTTGTACATCCATCAGGCATCCTCCTCGCTTACACCAAACTCGCGATCAAGTTTGTTCATCAAATACACATACACAAAAATGATGATCACGAACGCATAAATAGAACCTTGCTGAGCGCACCAGAAACCAAGTTTAAATCCACCCATTTTTATTTCGTTTAACATAGGGGCAAGCAGAATTCCAAAACCGTAAGAAACAGTAAACCAGATTGTTAACAAGATGGATAAATAGCGCAGATTTTTTCGCCAATACCCTTTTAAATCGCGTTCGCTCATTGTACCTCTTCGTTTGTGTGTGGCTGATTATCCCTTTTTTCGCGCATTGGTGCAAATCAAATTCATTGTGCCCTAGCGATCCTTATTGATGTCATCCAAAAAATGACTGTAAGAAATTATACAATTGAATTGCCGTTGATTCAATTTTTGCCCAATTGAAATAGCTTAAAAGTCCGATTAATTGGCCAATCCAGGTGAAAATAACAGACGGTAAGCGAGTGATGGTGTGACTTTTCTTTCTTAATTCAGAAGTAAACTTTTCGACAACATCACCGTCTAAATCTTCCATTTTTTGATGATGGATATAGATTGAAATATCTCCGGTAAAATACATGATGGCACTTAAACCGTGAGTTTGGGCAAACCTATTCAACTCTACTCGTTGGGTTCTCATCAGTTTCCAGAATTCTTTTAAAGCCTTAGCTGCTCTTATCCAGAAAATGGGATTTATGCTTTGCAATAAAACATCCCCATATTTTAAAATGGGAAACGGGATTAGTCGATTGACTCTAGGAATGAGTCTTTTTCGAAAAATTCTCAAGCTTTCTTTTTGAGCGGATTTGTTCATCGCTTCTTTAACACATTATGCAGCAGCGACATCAACGCATCAAAAATCTTTTCCCAGAAATCTACCGATATGCGAATGGAGGTATTATGGATGTCGAGGATAAATTGCTGGGGTTCCTCGCTAAATGACTGTGTTAAACGTGTGGTGATGTCGCCATCCATTCCGATTCTGGTTTGCATCAAAATTTTCTCAACGCCAATATCGATTGACTTTCGAAGTGAAAGCCGGTGCCTTAAATCAAACTGAAAATTCTCGGTATTATCCTGAAATTTAACCGGATCGGTTTCTACCCAGTTATAGCCGTCCGGTTCATGAGGTTTTAACTCCAAATAACGATTCATCAACCCCAATAAATGCTCTTTGGTAGTTTCCGGAAACGTTGATAACTGTTCTACCTCTTTGAAATACGGGTGTAAATTCTGCCCTTCTTTAGTCCCGATTTCTTCTTCTTTTATGGAATCTTTCACGATTCCACCTTCCAGAATTTTAAATCCATCTCGTTCTTTGAAGAAATGCGCCTCTATCATCTTAGACATTTCCAGACACTTTGCTGCAATTCGTTTTAGCTGATATTGATCGTCTATTCTTTCGGATTCTTCGTTGATCAGATACTCGTCATAATCTTCCAGCCATTCATCTGCATATCGTGCCCAAATTCCGATCTCACGAAAGGAAAACACTCCACCACCTTTAAAAATGCTGACTCGACGAAATAGGTTTGCCTCATCGGACATGGTTTTCACCACTTTCTGATAGAACTCGCTTTCCTCCGACAAACATTTAGCATATCGATTCCCAAGCCGTTCAAGCTCACTGGAATAAATCCCTGCCAATTTATACAGCGCTTCTTTATCATCGTCGGGTTGTTTTCCGCCGGTCATGCTTCGCTTTACAATTGTATTTATCTCAAGCGTTGTGAGGTCTTCGGCGGTACGAATTACCTTTTCAATATGCTTAGCCATTCAGCTTATGTATCCTCGTTTAGCTTGTCGTCGTTATTTAGCAAGCTTACCAAGGTTGTGCCGATTTCCTTAACCACCTGCAGGTTCTTCCGAACGATTTCCTGTCCCTGATTTTCCTTAACCAGATGGTATTCCATCAGCTGCGCATAATTCTTTCCAAAATTCGGGGTGATTCGTGTGGTGATATCACCTGAAACCAACTGTACTTTGCTGACTATACCTTCTAAATCGCCTGAAGGTGGTTTCAGACTTCCATCTTTTTCAAATTCAATGGCACCAACGATGGTTTTGATTTCCAATGTTGTCAAATTTTTCACACCATCTTTAGCGTTATCAAGAAAATCCTGAATCGCTTTTTTCGATGTACTTTCCCCTGTTGTTCCGGCCATAATAACTCCTATTGTTGATAGATTAATTGATGTTTTTGATATAATACTCGTGTGGCTTTTGCCAATTGCAGGATTAGAATGGGCCATCCTACAAATCCTTTTATCATAAACTTCAGAAGCTTTAGTACTTCGCCTACAATGGCTACACTAAACTGAGAACTGCGCTGAACTTCCCGTACTTTTCGTTTATGCTGATGGATACCTTCGATTGAAAGTTCATTATCAAAAATGGATAAGGTATCGCCCATAAATTCGCTATGACTTAGCGCTACTTTTCGGTCAAATTCACTTACAATAGGCAACCTTCCAATTATGTATTTAATGCCTTGAATGAATGATTTGAGAGCACGTTTCCCATATTCGAGTACTCGTTTGAAAAAGTCTTTAAGCTGATTAAATATCTTTTTCAGGTGATGAAGAATCGTTTTTACCAATCGCTTGCCTATTCGAAACAGTTTTTTGAGAAAGCTTCGAATACCAAAATAGATTCGCTTACCTACTCCCATTTTTTGTTTCTGCTGATCTTGGGAAAGCTCAATTTTAGCGGAACTCAACACCTTCGATAAATTATCCTCAAAAGTTCGTTTTTCAGATTCTTTTAGTCTACCGGATTGGATAGTGAGTTTTTTGATTAGTTCTTCATCCATCGTTTCGGGCACTTGCTCAATTACATACCTTTTGATTAATGAAAGTGCATTAAACACGAAATAGCCATCCCCTATGTAATACAACACCGAATCGAGATTCAACTCGTTCTTGGAGGCAGCATTGTAGAACTTCAGTAAATCAGCGATTGAATTCAGACTCACACTCCCAATCTCCCCGTCTGTTTTCCCATCATAAAACCCATCCATCCATTGGTGAACTTGCAGCACTTTGATGATAAAATTAGTGAGTTCGTCGGTACTTCTACCCTTCACATATTCCCATTTTACATCTTTAGATTTTCTAGGCAAAATATCACGCTTAAAACCTGCGAGGTATCGAGGCTTAAAGTCAAAATCCGTACTTAAATGATTATAAAAATCTCTTGCCGATCTAAGTTTTTTGGGATCAAACTCGAGCGTATTAAATGCTGACTTTGCGATATGTATAAACATTAAACAGCGCTCTTTTCCATATATCGAAAGAATACGCTTTAGAACCCCTTCTTTGTTGGCTAATGCATTCACGGCATCCAAACCATTCTGCAAGGCTAAATAATGTTTTAAGGACTGAATTGCATTAACTGAGACGAATCCAAAAGCTCGAGTGGCGTCAAAATTGTATAAACCATACATCAAAAGGCGATAATGCAGGATTCTTGAACTCAATGAAAGCTCACCCATTTCCGGTAATTTTCTTAGAGCAATCCCTTCGTCTAAATCCATTAATTTCCGAAGCATTTCTTCGGCTAAATCTTCACTATACAATGCTCTTAAAGAGTTTATTGCATTGTCAGAAAACAACTTAGATTGTATAAGATCATACTCGAATTCTTCCAGAGCTTTCTGATAGGTTGATTCCTTATTAATCACATTGAACGGAAGCTGTGAGAGATATCCTAAATCACGTAAATGTTGAATTATCTCTGCTGAGTCATCTCCGAAATCAGCAACTTGTTGTTCGGCTTCTTTTAGTAATAGGTCAAGATGTTCTGAGCTGGCCATTCACCTTTTGGCTTACACCAACCCTTTAATCATATCTACGATGGCTTTGCGTGAATTCTGACTCGCCTCAATCATTTCGCGGTGGAATTTCACCAATTCCATTTGCTCGCTACTCAGATTTTCTTTCACAATATTTACCTGATCGCCGTCCAATTTTATGGTTGAGTAAGCAACTACATTCAATTCTGCATTTACATCGGCTTTCATGCTGTTCAGCACTTTTTCCAGATCGAATTTATTCTGATCATTTCCGATAACATCGCCAACTTTGATGTTGAAATTGCCTGAAAATGTCACCACATCCAGCGAAACAGCATCGTTTACTTTATCAGCGATATTCGATTTCAGGTTTTCGAATGCTTTTTTTAGATCAGCCATAGTTAGTTCCCGTAAAGTTAACCCGTTAATAATTAGTACCTTTGCAGAAGGTGTGAAAATTAAAGCAAAACCCAAATTCCTAATTCTGCTTTTCTACTAAATTTGTTACTGTAATCAAGATGAATTAACCGCCCATTTGTTTCAACTTAGCCGAAACGTAAATCAACAACTATGACAAACTCCGCCTGGTTTAATTTGCCCGTAAAAGACCTCCAATGCTCAAAGGTATTCTTCAAAGAATTAGGCGCCACTTTTGTGGAGAATGAGACCAATGAAATGTTCGGTATTTATTTGGGCAAAAATAAGGTTCAGGTAATGATGTTTAGCTACGTTCAATTCGAGCAGTTTACTCAAGCTAAAGTTGCTGATTTGAGCCATTCAGGTGAACTTCTTATATCGATGGAAGCTCAATCGAAAAAAGAAGTAGATGACATGGTCGAGAAAGTCAGGAAAGCAGGTGGTACCATTTTCGCCGGACCTGAAACTTGGCAAGGCTGGATGTACGGTTTTGGTTTTCAGGATCCGGATGGGCATCGTTGGAATATGGCATTTATGGATTGGGATAAGAAACCCACTACAAAACCTTAAACTTTCTTCTGTGTTGAATACACTAAAATAAACCCAAATGATTTGTCACTGATCAGAATGTGCATGATTTCTATTCCCCACCTAAGGCACTTATCTTAGCATAAATCCTCATTCATTGTTCATGTTCAAAAAAACAGCATTACTCCTGATCATTGCTTTTTGTCAGGTTTCACTCACATTTGCACAAACTGAATCACTAAAATTCATCATTCGGGTTGATGATATTTTAAATCGAAATACTACCATTCTTCCTCGATCTATTGTTCCATTTCAGGATAGCGTGGAATCACGCGGAGGCAAAGTAACTTGGGGTGTAATTCCACATCGGTTGATAGAAACAGCTAATGTCGATGGCGTTCTTGCCGAAGAATTAAAAGCTACCATTACGCGCGGACATGAAGTCTCGGTTCATGGGTTCGATCATATTTGTAATCGATGCGAAAGTACACCTCGTGCAGCCTTTTGGGGACATGAGATGTATTGTACCACACACAATGAGGCTTTCACCAAGGCTGAACAAACAGCACTAATTCAAGACGGGTTGGCCTTGTTTGCCGAACATCTGGATTTTGTACCAACCTCGTTTATTCCTCCCGGACATGTAACCGATGCCACTACCTTTGAAGTGCTTTCTGATTTCAATTTAACCTCGTTTTCTGATGATACAGAAGCACAATTCATGACCAACAATGTGTTCAACTTTCCAATAAATGAAGAATATACTTGGGCATTATCGCAGGAAATGTATCAACAGAACTTAGACAGTGCGTTGGCTGACATTAAAATGGCGGCTTCAGAAACCGGTATTTACGGATTAATGCTGCACGATCATTTTACCAGAAGTGGATACTCGAACGGTATTGTACTCGACTGGATGGTTGAATTGATGGATTCTTTAAACCACTATTACGGCGATAACATCGAATACCTGACGCTTTCTGAAGCGGTTGAAAGCATTAAAGGTCAGTTTGTTTCGGTAGAAGAAGCATCTGAAGAAATTGCTGATTTCCAACTACATCAAAATTATCCAAACCCCTTTAATCCAGCTACCACAATTAGTTTCACGCTGGAAAAAGCATCTCGGGTGAAGTTGCTGGTGTTTGATATTCAGGGAAGAGTGGTGAGCGCTTTAATCAATCAAAGCTTTAGTGCAGGAAATCATCAGATTCCGTTTAATGCCGGTAACTTACCGTCGGGACAATATTTCTACTCATTAACCGCCGGTGGACAAACTACTACCAAATCGATGACTTTGATTAAGTGAATCTGCTAAATCGATCTTCACCCCATTTTCTGGGATTAGATTGTATGTAGAATCTGATTTGATTTAATGCATCTTCATTGCGGATAATATGCTCGTAATAATTGCGGTGCCATACCGGAATGCCTTTCACTTTCCGACTCTTATTTATATTTGTGGTTACAGCAGCTTTATATCCACGGATGATAGCCCCCAGATCTTTTGAAGGCGATCGGAATGAGCGCTTTTCGAATTGATTATTGATTTGATTTCCATTCGGAATATTTGGCTCTCTTTTATTGCTATGAGGCAGATTTCTTTTTGAGAGAGCAAGCAAATCGCTTTCGCCAGGCGCTTGCAAATTGCTTTTGGGGAGTATGGGCATATCGCGATTGGGGAGTACGGGCGTATCGCGATTAGGGAGTACGGGCGTATCGCGATACGCCCGTACGATTTCATTTTCATTGCAATTTGCCTTTGCTGGATTTTGATCTTGCCTTTTATCAATAATCCGAATAATCCCATGCATATGATTCGGCATGATTACAAATTCATCCAAGATTACATTATCTCTTATTTCTGATGTCTTGATCCATTCTCTCAGCGCAATTTCGCCAAAGGAGTTTAATTTCATAATTCCATCCTGCACCTCACCAAATATATGCTCCATATTCTTCGTGCAAATGGTGATAAAATAATAGCCTGGCCAAGCATAATTCCACGAAGCAAGGCGAATGGATTTCCGGTTTGGGTATTTATTCTTCATACCCATTAGATCATTTTTAAATCAATTCCTTACAACATTCTTTAAAAGGAGAGGCTCCCGGCCCTCCACGAGTGTTGCAATGGACTCCCTGTCCCATTGTTTCATTTTTGACTGCCGGGCCAGTCTCAGCTTTTGCTGGGAGATTTTTCCAACACTATGATTTCCCGTAATCTTTAAAGAAAAATCATTAATAATACTCTCAATAAAAAATGCCCCACCGAAATCAATCTGGTGAGGCATTATCCTGTTTCTCCATGAAAGAAAATCAGTTTTCAATAAAACAATGAAGGGGGCTGAGCTTCTCAAAGGCCCTTCATGTCTTTCAAAGTGTGTTAGCTACAACCCGATGTAGAACCACAGGTGATACATTTCATGCACGTTCCGTTGCGAACCATTGTCATGCTTCCACATTCCGGGCAAGCATCGCCGGTGTAACCTAGTTGCTTGGCTTTATCGTACTCGCTTTCGTAGCTGGATGTAGCCTTAGCAACCGCAGGAGCCGGCGCTGATGGTGCAACTGCAGGTTCCGGAACCGGTGTCGGAGCAACGGCTGCAACCGGAGCTGCCGGTTGTGCAGACTCTTCTTCATCAGTCGGACGAAGATCACGTGTCGTGATCTGATCAGATGGTACATGTGCTAAATCTTCTCTTCCTAAATAAGTAACTGCTAGTTCACGGAAAATGTAATCGATTACCGACGTACTCATTTTCACATGAGGGTTGCCATTTACCATACCACTTGGTTCGAATTTGGTGAATACAAAGGCATCCACAAATTCTTCGAGTGGTACACCATGTTGCAAACCAAGCGAAATCGAAATAGCAAAGCAGTTTAGTAAGCTTCGGAATGCAGCGCCTTCGCGGTGCATATCGATGAAGATTTCACCAAGCTGACCATTTTCATATTCCCCGGTTCGCAGGTAAACACTTTGTCCGCCAATTTTCACTTTTTGGGTGTATCCTTCGCGTCGGAATGGCAATCGTTGGCGGCGAGCAACGTATTTGTGAATAATACGCTCTGCAATTTCTACCACTTTATCCTGAGCAACCGTGGTAGCCTGATCAACAACTTCTTCCTCTTCTTCCAGCTCTTCAAACACATCGGCCATGCTGTTTAGTGGTTGACTGAGTTTAGAACCGTCACGATATAGTGCATTTGCTTTCAACATCATTTCCCACGAAAGCATGTAAGCGTCTTTCATGTCCTCAACCGTTGCCTCGTTTGGCAGGTTAATGGTTTTAGAAATAGCACCCGATAGGAATGGTTGCGCAGCAGCCATCATCTTAATGTGACCGGAAGCCGCGATATAACGTGTTCCAATTCTTCCACATTTATTGGCACAATCGAATACCGCAAGATGTTCGTCTTTCAGATATGGAGCACCTTCAACAGTCATAGTTCCGCAAACGTAATCGTTAGCTTCCTGAATTTGCTCTTTGCTGAACCCAAGATGTCGGAGCATATCGAAAGAAAAATCTGACAATTGCTCTTCAGTGATACCGAGCACATCTTTACAGAAATCTTCACCTAACGTAAACTGATTGAAGGCAAACTTGATATCGAAACTGCTTGGAAGTGCTGCTTCAATGGCATCAATTTTGTCTTTGGTGAAGCCTTTTTCGCCAAGTGACTGTGGGTTAATGTGTGGACATCCTTCCAAAGTTGCAGCACCTTTTGCGTAATCAATAATGGCTTTTGATTCTTTTGGAGAATAGCCAAGATTTTTCAGTGCGGCCGGCACGCTCTGGTTAATGATTTTGAAATATCCACCACCGGCAAGTTTCTTGAATTTCACTAACGCAAAATCAGGCTCGATACCCGTTGTATCGCAATCCATCACCAAACCAATTGTTCCGGTAGGTGCAAGAACTGTTACCTGTGCATTACGGTAGCCATTTTTCTCACCTAAATTAACCGCGGCATCCGAAGTTTCCTGTGCTGCTTTTAGCAGATAATCAGGGCAAATTGTTGCATTGATTCCGAACGGTTTTACAGTTAAACCCTCATATTCATTTGGATCGGCATTGTAAGCAGCGCGACGATGGTTTCTCATCACGCGCAACATGTGCTCTTTATTTCGCTCGTATCCTTCAAAAGCGCCTAACTCTCCGGCTAATTCTGCACTCGTCTCATAGGCTTTCATATGCATGATCGATGTGATTGCACCTGTAATAGCCGCTGCTTCGTCAGAATCGTATGGAATCCCTTGCACCATCAATGCAGCACCGATATTTGCATAACCAAGTCCTAGTGTGCGGAACACATACGATAATTCAGCAATTTCTTTGGATGGGAACTGCGCCATTAGCACGGAAATTTCCAGAACGGTGGTCCAGATACGGCTGGCAAATCGAATCGATTCTACATCAAACTCTTTGTAGTCATCATCTTTGAAGAACTTCATCAAGTTCAATGAAGCCAGATTACATGCAGTATTATCCAAAAACATGTACTCTGAACACGGATTACTCGCTCTGATTTCGCCATCTTCCGGGCAGGTGTGCCATTCGTTGATGGTATCATGATACTGAGTTCCGGGATCGGCAGAAGCCCACGCTGCATACGCTATTTGATCCCATAATTCGTTAGCATCAAGTGTTTTGCATGGCTCCGGCTCACGACCTTCAAGCGCCGCTTTTTCTTTTTCTACTCTCCAGTACAAGTTAAACTCACTGTTATCCTTAACCGCTTTCATGAACGAGTTAGGTACGCGAACGGAGTTGTTAGAATTTTGTCCGGCCACAGTAGCATACGCCTCAGAGTTCCAATCGGTATCAAACGTTTCGAATTCCAGATCAGTGAAGCCTTGTGCCGCTAATTGCATTACGCGCTCGATATAATTCAATGGAACTTGATCGCGTTTAGCTTGGCGGATTACTTTACCTAATTCTTTGTTTTTTAGGGGGTCGCGACTCATAGCTCCGTTGAAGGTACGTCCTTCAATTTCAACAGGAGTATGGCAAAGTTTGATAATTTCTTTTAAGTGCTTTTGGGTGATTTTTGATCCGGCAACCAAGGCAGCTACTTTCTGCTCTTCCTTAACTTTCCAGTTGATGTACTCTTCAATATCCGGGTGATCCAAATCCAGAGTAACCATTTTCGCTGCTCTTCGTGTCGTTCCACCCGATTTGATGGCACCTGCAGCGCGATCACCAATTTTGAGGAAACTCATTAAACCGGAAGAGCGACCGCCACCACTTAGAGGCTCATTAGCTCCGCGGATATCAGAGAAATTACTTCCTGTACCGGAACCGTATTTAAATAATCGAGCTTCACGGACCCATAAATCCATTATTCCGCCTTCGTTTACCAAATCATCATCCACGCTTTGGATAAAGCATGCGTGTGGCTGCGGGTGAGTGTAAGAATCCTTTGAACGGGTCAGTTTTCCAGTTTTGGCATCTACATAATAGTGTCCTTGGGCCGGACCGTTAATTCCGTATGCCCAATGCAAACCGGTGTTAAACCACTGTGGACTGTTTGGTGCAGCCATCTGCTGAGCAAGCATATAGCAAAGTTCATCATAGAATACTTTGGCATCTTCTTCGGATGCAAAGTAATCGTTTTTCCAGCCCCAGTATGTCCAACAACCCGCCAATCTGTTAAACACCTGGCGACTATCCACCTCATGAGAAAAGCGCTCATTTTCGGGCAATTCCTTTAGTTTGCTTTCATCAGCTACTGAGCGTTGCAGCCAAACCGGTACTCCTTTTTCTTTCACTTTTTTAAGTGCTGCCGGCACTCCCGCTTTTCTAAAATACTTTTGGGCGATAATGTCGGTAGCAACCTGGCTCCAACTCTCGGGAACCAACACATTTTCCATATGGAAAACTTGAGAGCCATCCGGATTTTTGATCTCAGAAGTTCTACTTACAAAATTGATATTATCATACGGGGTATTCCAGTCTGATTTGGTATAAAAGCGGGAAAAATTCATGGGCGTACTTCGCTATGGTTACTATTGATAGATGATGCTCCGGGCGTGTTATCCCTGTAATAAAATGAGCCAAAACTCCTAAAGAAGTGCTACCAAATATATACGCCTGCAGGTATGCTCACAAATTAAATCTGCATTTCTTTTCCACAAATAGATTCACTTATCCACATTAGTAAAATTTTAAAAGCCACATCGAAGAAATGGTAAAATTAAAATTATATTTTTTTATCGATGTTCACTCAAAATCGTATTTACCACCTTTCTTTAAAACCCCTTTTTTGATACAATTTGTGATGCTTTTCTTACTTATGCAAACATTATAGTTATCCACATTGCAAAGATGAATAGTATATTTATATAATAAAAAAAGCAGAATATTTTGATTAAATATTCTGCTTTTAATAATAATATTTAGATAAAAAATACGTTGTTATTATATAATATTTTTTACTTAATAAGCATCATTTTTTTTGTAATAATACCTTGACTTGTTTGAAGCCTGTAAAAGTATACACCCGTTGAAATTGAGCTTGCTTCGAAGGTTACGGAATGATTTCCTGCACTCAATCTTTCATTAACAAGCTGTGCAATTTTTTGTCCGGCTGCATTAAATACATACAGCTGTACTTGTCCCGTTTCTGATAGCGAAAAACTGATAGTGGTGCTCGGGTTAAATGGGTTCGGATAGTTTTGATGGAGCTCAAAGTTATCCACAGGGTGTGTAGATTCTTCGGCAATAGAAGTAGACATTTCGTAATCAAAATGGATATCGCCGGGTATGATTCCGGAATCAAAACTTCCGACAAGCGATCCATCTTCTGAGTAGTATCGAACTTCACCGGCATTGGTAAATGATTTTGCATCAGCGGTAAAGAACAAGTTATTTACCGCATCGTAATTGAAGCTGTAAAAACTTCCTGCAATCAAAGTGTCTGCAACTACTTCTAGATCATCAAGATTTACTCTTCTGATTCCACCGCTATTTATATAGAGATTATTAGTTTCTGATACGATGGCAAGATCATTTCCCGCAGAAGAAACCTCTATTGAAGCCACCACTTGTCCGGTGCTTGGATTTATTTTATGAACACCACCGGGACGTGAAGTGCCCGGAATCAAATTAAAATCGTCGTCAAAATCGCCAGAATAACCGGTTGCCACCACCCATAGCATTCCTTCATTATCGAGCACCATGCTAGCCGGACCTCTACTCACTATGATCGTATCAACAACGGTATGTGTGGTGATATCTACTTTAAAAATAGTACTGTCGGCACCAAAGCCGTTGTTTGCCACAAATACAAAGTCGTTTACTCGGAGCATTTGATCTGGATTTCGTCCCACTTTAATAGTGTCACTTAATACAGTTTTTGTGTTCAAATCCACTATCAAAACATGATTTCCAAACAAATCGGTGATATATGCTTTATTGTTTCCGATTGGAAGTATTTCTCTCGGACTTGAACCGGCTCCAAGTGTTATTTGTCCGGTTTGTTGAAAGGTATCCGGATTGGTGATTACTACTTTTTGTGAATTATTCACCACGATATATAGCTGATCATCAATTTCGGTGATTGACTGAACAACATCCCCGAGCCCTACTCCATTTGCATTCAGGAATACACCATCGGTTGCAGTTTTAGTGGCAAAATCAAAAGCGGTGATGGTAGCATTACCGGAGCCAAAATTCCCTTCATTACCAATGAGTACCCGTTCAAGCGTTTGTTGGCCTACCACTGATGTTGATATCAACAAGAAAGCAGACAGTAAAAAAGTAGCTTTGTTCATTCGTTAGTTTGTTTTGAGGTTAGTTGTAAAAGTTAGGTTAAAATGAGTACCCGGCATGGGATAGTCCCGAATTATTGAATAGCGCTCATCAAGCAGATTCCTGATACCGAGCAAGATTTGATGTTTACCTAATGACGTTTCAACTGATAAGCTACCTGTTACATCCAGCGTGTTGTAAGCAGGTAAGGGATCGAAAGGTGAACTATGATCGCTTGTCGTGAAACGTTCATCGATATACGCAAAAAGAACCGTAGCCGAGAATGACTTTACTTGGATGGTTGCATGGCCTTTATACTGCCTTTCGGGGGTGTAAATCAATTGTTTATCGACTGCACGATCATTTTCGAATCGCGCTTGGTTGATGGATGCCAGTGCCTGATTTAATGACCCGCCCAGTAGAATTTCTACTGGATTTAAGTCGATTTGTGAACTAACTGTAAGCTCTACCCCGCTAATAGCTAACGATTCTATATTCTGTGGTGCGCTCTGCCCGTTTGATTGAGGGAGCCAGCGAATGCCATTATTTACATCGGCAGTATAAACGGTTAATTCAGTATTCGATGTAACCCGCTGCCGATTCAAGCGGAATTCAATCGAGGATTCTGCTTTAATCATGGTTTCGGGCTGCAAGTTTGGATCACCCAGCACCGGCCAGTATAAATCGTTGAAGGTTGGTGTGGTAAAATTTCGACTTACCGTGGATTTCAAAAATAACTGATCCTTTATTAGCGAATAATTCGCACCTAATTGCGCGGTGTGAGCATTTCCAAAATCAGAATAGGAATCCAATCGAACGCCCGGATATATGAAAAGGTGCTTTACCGGCATCCAAACAGATTGAAGATTAAGCGAAAGTTGATTCCTGGCAACATCAGCGGGATACTCAGAACTTCGAACTTCTGCCCTGCTAAGTTGAATAGCTCCAATAGTTTGCAATTTTGGATTAATGGAGCTACTCACTGAGGCGTCTAAAGAAAATAAATCGGTAGAGCTTAAACTGTTTATCTGTGCTGCATCATCCACATAATCGAGATCTTGAGTTGAAACGTAGGAAGAAATTCTTAGCCTCTGTTTATCAAACTGTCGCTTCCATGTTGTTACCCATCGGACAAAACGATCGTCTTGTTGTGCGGAATTACTTTGTGAAGAAATTCCGCCTGGTATCTGATTTATAGAATCCAACATCCAAAGCTTTGTGTAAAACACATCTTGCTCACCTTCCCGCTCTAAACCAATGATTACCGTAGCCGATTCTGTTCGATTGTGCTCTCTTTTCTTTTTAACATCAACAAAACCAACGGCTTCGTTGCTGAATACTCTGGTCTGATATTCAAAATCATTATCTGCATTTCGGAAACCGGCTAAAACCTGCACGTTCCAATCTTTTATTTGTTGGCCGGCCTTCACCGAATACGCATTGGTGCCGTAGCTTCCTGTTGAATACTGCACTCCCACACCTTTTGTTGGTTGCGCGGTTTTGATAGCTACGGTTCCGCCTCCCTTTTCCCCAAATGATGCATTTGAAGCACCGGCACTTACAGCCACCGATTGAATAGCGATTGTTGGTATCAGGCTTAAATCGGTAACACCGAGCATCGGATGATTGAGTGGAAATCCATTCCAGATTACCTGAGTTTGTGAGGCTGAAAATCCACGCGAAGAAAAAGTGGAGAGTCCGCCCGGACCGGCATCCCGAACGTAAATTGGGGTTAGTGCTTGTAAAAGACCGGACAGATTGGTTGTAGAAATTCGCTGAATTTGCAACGAATCGATTCGCTGTACAGCTACAGCTTGATAAGAATCCTCAACATCCACACGAGTGGCTTGCACTCGTATCTCATCCATCCACAGCGAGTCGGTGGCGGTTTGTGCGATAGTTTTTTGTACCGATAGTAAGAGACCACAGGCTATTATTACCCGTGCATAGGTTGATTTCATAATTACCTCAGAAACTTTAACTCCCGAAAGCTTCCCGAGAAATAGATTGATCGATGGCAGGTCTCCTGACTTTTCGCTTAACATCGCCTTCCCGTAACGCCGTGGCGTAACAGTGGCATGAAGTGGATGTTAACAAGCCCGGCGGTATGGCCGGAATCGAAATTACAGTTGCGGGTACAGTTCCGGATTTACACCGGATTCCCTTTTCATCTCTTTACGAGAACCATCACTATTTCAAAGAGTGCTAAAAGGTAAACACACAGTAAGTATGATCAAAACTGAAATATTTTAATTATAGACTAGCTTACTTTATGATTCAGTATTTGATTTCTCTGTCTGCACAGCATTAGGAATTATAAGCGTAAAAGTTGTTCCTTCATCTACCTTGCTTTCAACGGTAATATCTGCACCAATGGCAGTTGCTAAACGTTTACAAATCATCAAACCAACCCCTGCCCCGCTTTTGTTTTTCATGCTGAAGTCTTTGGGATGATGAGATTCGTTAAACATGGCATCTCGAACCTCCTCGGGCATACCTTGTCCAAAATCCTGTACTAAAATTCGAATTTCATCCTCATACTTCTCAACTTTTGTATGAATTTCTGAGCCATGGTTACTGAACTTAATGGCGTTGGATTGCAGATTCCTGATTATTGTGGCGATTACTCTTCTGTCTGAATAGATTTCTAGCCCCGGATCGCAAGTTGAGATGATTTCTATTTTTTTCGAAGATAGCTGATAGCTATTAAGTTTTTCCACCATCTCTAAAACATTACAAAGCTTAAATGCATGTTGATGGGATTTAAATGAACCAGATTCTAATTGCCCCCAACTTAGTAAATCATCCAACATAGCACCAAGTTCAACGGATGCAGAATGTGAAAGGCTCGCAATTTGTTTCATAGATGCGAATTCGTCTTTGACTTGTTCTTTAAGCATTTCTAATATTAATTCCAGTGCTCCGCTGATTCCACTAACCGGCGAGCGTAAATCATGCCCAATCACAGAAAATATTCTATTTTTAAAATCAACTGCTTTTGCTAGTTCTTCGCGCTGGCGGGCTATTTCATCTTTAGATAATTTCAGCGAAATATGTGTTTCAACCCGAGAAAGCAGTTCTTGTTTATTAAATGGTTTAGTGATGTAATCTACGCCGCCTACTTCAAGACCATAGTTAATATTTTCTTGTTCACTTTTTGCTGTGAGAAATATCACCGGTATTTCTACTAGGGTTTGGTCATTTTTTAATTGTTCACAAACTTCAAACCCATTGAGTACCGGCATCATTACATCGAGAAGAATCAGGTCGGGATTTGATTTTTTGGCACTTTCCACTACTTGAGTAGACTTAGAAGTTGCTATAACCTGATATCCTTCTCCGCGTAGCGTCATACCTAATAATTGTAGATTGGCTGGGGTATCATCTACAATTAGAATCTTTCCGTCTTTCATTATTTAATTCTGAGTTCCTTTTAATTTTATGGCGCTTTCAATAATGTCTTCGAATTTCTTAAGCTCAGCGAGTACTTTTTCAGTATCAAAGGTTTTTGCGGCAAAGTCAATTTCTGAGGCTAAATCAATGCACCATTTACTCCTAATGGTTTGACCTGCGCTTCGAAGCATTCGTGCAAACTCTTCGCATTTATCCATTTCTATGGCTTCTTTATCGATCAGGTTAAACTGCACATAGAGTTCATCAAATCTATGCTGCACTAATTTCTCAAGATCATGGGTACTTATTGACTTCGAGCCTGAAGTTTTCGGTATTCCCTCAGCAACATGAATATCTTTCTTTTTATTAATTTTGCCACCCAAATGGGTATGTAACGATTTCATCAAATCTAAATAGCTAATGGGCTTTTTTAGAAACTCATCAAATCCTTCATTGATCACCTTTTCTTCATAACCCACCATTACAGAAGCCGTAAGTGCAACAACCTTAGATTTATAGTTCATCGCACGAAGTGATTTCATCACTTCAACGCCATCAAGTTTCGGCATTTTTATATCAAGTAAAACCAAATCGAAGTTACTTTCTTTTGCTTTGTCCAGCGCCTCTTGCCCATCATTTGCCATTACTATTTCAACCGGTTGATCGATAAGACAGGCTGCGAGTAATTCTCGGTTATTTTTTACATCGTCCGCAATCAGAATTCTGGATTTGTTTAGGGTGTAACTAATCTCATTTTTCTGATAGTTCTCCTCTTTAGAAGTTATCGTGGAAACGGCCACATTCGGAATCAAAATCCTGAACGTAGTACCAACACCAAATTCACTTTCGATTTGAATTTCGCCATGCATTAGCTCCACAAGTTTCTTTGAGATACTCAGCCCTAGACCCGTTCCGCCGTATTCATCCGAAATTGACCTGCCTTGTTGTTCAAATGCGTTAAAAATAGAATCGCGATGTTCCGGTTTTATTCCAATACCCGTATCTGAAATAGATACTTCAAGATCAATTCTACTATCTGAGTGAATGGATTCTTTGGCTTCCACATTAATATTTATGGATCCGGAGTTGGTGAATTTAATCGCATTCCCCACGATGTTGAACACAATTTGCCGTAAATGTTTTTCATCCAATAATAGAGCCGAAGGTAGATCTTCAGAAATCTGCATTTCAAAATCCAAATTCTTTTCGCCGATACTGAGATCAAATACTCCTTTTATTTCTTGCAGCGTTCGAACTAAGTTCACCGGTACAAGTAACGATTTAACAGCCCCGGCTTCAATTTTAGAAAGATCCAGAATGTCATTGATCAGCTTCAATAGTAATTGACCACTACTTGATATATTCGATAAATATTTGAGCTGTTCCTCGTCGGTTATTCGATTTGTAAGTAACTCTGTAAAGCCAAGAATGGAATTCATCGGGGTGCGTATTTCATGGCTCATGGTAGCCAGAAACTGACTTTTTGCTCTATTCGCGAGATCTGCCTCTTCTTTAGCTTTTATTAGCTCTTCTTCCAGTTTTTTTCTTTCGGTGATGTCGTGAAACATCCCAATGAAACTGGTTACTTCACCTTCTTTATTACGCTCGAATGGACTATCTATAGAATAACACCAAATCCAATTACCATTTTTATGCTTAAACCGGTATTCAATGGCATGCTCCCCTTTTCCTGAAGCTAGATACTTCATGTGTTCACCAAGCTTTTCGTGATCATCGGGATGAAATAACCCAAAAAACTCTGTTTGTTCCATCGCATTTATATCATCGATGGTATAGCCTAACAATTTCTCATATTGTTCATTCACAAAAGAATTCAGCGATTTGGTAAAGTCGTAGATATACACACCCATTGGACCAACACTGGCAATTTTTTCAGAAAACTGCTTCTCTCTTTTAAGTTGTGATAAAAGCTCGTGATGTTCGGTTAAATCCTGGAAAGTACCCAGCATCTTTATGGGCTTATTTTGCATAAATTCAACTCGACCTTTAGCTCTCACCCAAAGTTCATTTCCCTTTGCAGTAACAAAAGGAAGCTCTAAATCCCAGCCTTCCCCTGTTTCTAAGGCATGAGTTACTGCCGCGGTAATCGAATCGCGTGAGAATCCTTCCGGATAAAAGCTAATGCCATCATTAATATTTACAGGTGTACCAATTTCTACCTCGTGAATACGATACACTTCGTCCGACCAATACAATTCACCGGATTCCAAGTAATATTCCCATCCACCCACATTAGCCATTTGTTGGGCATCTTTGAACAATTCTTCATTCCGCTTTATTTCGGTGATATCCTGAAAAGCACCGGAAACCTTTACTATTTCCCCATCTTCGTACTGAGGTTCACCAATAGCCCGAACCCATTTGTAATTATTTAATTCCGAAATAAATGGAATAGAAATATCATAACGCTCACCTTGCTCAATCGCTCTGTTAAATGCCTGTTCAAGCTCATTTTTTGCTTTTTCAGGATAATAAGAAAAAGCCTTTTCTACGGTAATTCGCTCCTTGTCTGGTAACTCATAAATCTGGTAAACCTCTTTCGACCAGTATAAATCTTGCGTTTTCAAGTCGAATTCCCATGCGCCTACCATTGTCATTACTAACGAACGCTGTACCAGCAGTTCTTTCTTCTTTTTTTCGTCGATTACCCGAGAGCGTGTTTGAATGAAAAGAGTTTCACCGGCTTCATTTTTTACCGGTATTGTATTGGTAAAAAGCCAATTGTATTCACCACTCTTGTTTCGATAACGATACTCGATGCCCGGATCTTCATTTTGTATAAGCACCTTTGCATGTACTTCTTTTATAGCTTGTACATCATCCGGATGGAAAAAACTGTAAGGATCCTTGCCTAGTAAATCGCTGATTCCATAACCCAGTTTTTTTGTAAATGACTTAGAAACATATTTGTAGGTTCCATCAGATTCATGCAAAGCAATCAAATCTGTATCGGTATCTGCGAGAATTTTAAATAGATCTAAACCACTCAACTCGTCGGAGTGGTCGTTTTCATTATTCTGTACATCCATTGTTAGGTAATTTGATGAAACCCTCTGTATAACTTGTTATCGGCAATACACTGAATACTTAATCCAAGTTCTTGGAAAGACTTTGTGCCTGTATTCAGCTCTAACCCATTAGTAATCATATTAATTCAAAGAGGAACAATCAATGTTAAATCTAACATAATAAAATATTAATCTTAGGCAATGCACTCTATCACTCACCCAATCTCTTTTCTATTAAATAAATGAGCAGTGTTTAAACTAATTCTTAGTGCACTTCTAATAAGTATCACATTTTGATCAAATCGTGCCTCTTGGCAATCTAATCTGACACTATCCTCGTACTTTAAAATATGTTACCACAAATTACTCAACAAAATATGTTCTTTCGATGTTGTTCAAGCTTATTAATCATCTTTCTGACCCTTTGCACTGTTAAAGTACAAAGCCAATCCTCTATTACAATTCCTGTTACTGATTTTAATCCCGAATCACTAGAAAATGAGGATATCGAAAACCCAATATGGAGCGAACTCACCTTACCCCGCCGTTCAAAAACGGAGTATTCTTTACATCAACAAGATTCGATGGTATCGATAAAAGCAGTAAGCGAGAATAGTGCATCCGGTTTGGTGTATAAAGTTGATATTGATCCGGCTGAATTCCCCATCATAGAATGGAAATGGAGGGTGGATGATTTGGTGGAAGGTGGGGATTTCCGATCAAAAAAAGGAGACGATTATGCCGCCAGAATTTACATCACTTTCGATTACGATAAATCGAATCTTGGCTTAGGTGACCGTATCAAATACGAAACCATACGGACTTTCAGCAGATTTAAAATTCCACTCCGTGCCATCAATTACATTTGGGCAAACGATGCAGAAAAAGACACGATTGCTCCCAATGCTTATACCAATTGGGTGATGATGGTGATTTCTGAAAGTGGCAACGAACGCACTTCAGAATGGCTGTCGTACTCAAGAAATATTTACGAAGACTATAAAACAGCTTTTGGCGAAGAACCGCCGCGCATAAACGGCATTGCAATCATGACAGATACCGATAATACCAAAAGCACAGCATCGGCTTTTTATGGAAATATTGTTTTCCGTAAAGCTAACTAATATCAATTAGTAACTGCTCTAATTTGTAGTTGTGGCAAAAATTCTTGCGAAACATTGAAATATCGCGGGCGTATCAAGCGCACGCTTTAACCCCTTAAATCAATGTTTGAAGAATGAAAACCAAAAAGTTAGGCACCTTTTTAACTGCAGCAGCACTATCAATCGCTTCCCTTTCTGCTTGCAGCAATGGAGAGAACAACGAAAACATGAACGACGATGCCGATTCAACGCTCGTTATTCCTGTTGAAGTAATGGACGTAAGCCGGGGAACTATTTCAGCTTATTACTCCAACACAGCAACCCTCGAAGCTGTAGAAGAAGCTAACATCGTTTCTAAAGTACGGGGCATCATCCAAGAAATTAATGTAGAAGAAGGTGATAAAGTTCGTGCCGGACAAGTAATCGCGAAAATTGAAGACGATCAGTACCGAATTGAAGCAGAACGAGCTAAAGCCACGCTCGATCGCATGTTCAACGACTTTCAACGAAACAAAGAGCTGTTCGACAAACAATTGATTAGCGCCGAAGTGTACGAAAACTCTCGTTTTGAGTATGAGGCTCAAAAATCAGCCTACGAGTTGGCGCAACTGAACTATCAACATACCTCTATCAAATCGCCGATAACCGGGGTGATTTCGGAGCGAATGGTTAAAAAGGGAAACATGATTGGTATCGATCAACAAGTGTTTCGGGTTACTGATTTCGATCCCATCCAAGCCATTTTATATGTTCCTGAGCACGAGCGTTCAAAAATCAGAAAAGGGCAACGTGCCGAATTGTTAGCTGATGCCATTCCCGGAACTTTATTTACCGGAAAAGTTGAGCGTATCAGTCCAACCATCGATCCAACAACCGGTACATTTAAAGTGACCATCTACATGGATCAAAATCAAGATTTCCTACGCCCCGGTATGTTTGGTCGCGTTAAAATTGTGTACGACACTCGCGAAAACACCAAAATGATTCCTAAAGCAGCCATTATTTCTGAAGATGAAACTCAATCAGTATTTGTAATTAAGGACTCTCTCGCTTTCCGTAAAACTATCCGAACCGGTTACATTAACGGAACAAGTATTGAAGTTATCGATGGCTTGGAAGACGGCGAAATGGTAGTAACCACAGGCCAAGGAAGCCTTACCGACAGCACTAAAGTTAATATTGTTCGACTTTAAGTCGGCATTGAGGATTCGCCATGAAACTCATTGATTTTTCTATAAAACGTAAGGTCACAATAAGCATGTTTACCGTTGCTATTCTGTTATTCGGAATAGTTTCGTTATCGCGCTTAAATGTAAACCTCCTTCCCGATCTCAGTTACCCAACGCTAACAATCAGAACCGAATTTGAAGGTGCCGCTCCACTTGAAGTGGAAAATCTTATCACCAAACCAATTGAAGAAGCCGTTGGTGTGGTGAAAGGTGTTAAAAAAGTGCGCTCTATTTCCAGAACCGGTCAGTCTGATGTTGTGCTGGAATTCAGCTGGGGCAGTAATATGGATATCTCCAACCTGGATGTAATCGCTAAGTTGGATGCTTTGCAGCTCCCTTTGGATGCAAAAAAACCGGTTACCTTACGCTTCGATCCTACGCTGGATCCGGTAATGCGCTATGCGTTGTATTATGATAACACCGAAGCTGAACAAGATAACACTCGGGATGTTCAAGTTGATTATGCATCCGAAACCACCGACATCAACAGCAGAGATGCGATAGCAGAATTAAAACAACTTCGAATTATCGCCGATGAGTTATTAAAGAAAAATCTGGAATCCTCCGATGGTGTGGCATCGGTAAAAATTAGTGGTGGTTTAGAAGAAGAGATACAAGTAAACCTGGATCAACGCCGGCTTTCTTATCTCAATATTCCCATCGAAGCAGTAACCAATATTCTGAGTGCAGAAAATGTGAATCTTTCCGGTGGGCGATTAGAGGAAGGAACCCAGCAATATCTGGTTCGAACACTCAACGAATTTCAAAACATTGAGCAAATTCGAAATGTGATTGTATCTACCACAGGCGGAAATACCATCTACTTGAAAGATATCGCCGATGTAACGCAATCTTATAAAGAGAGAGAAGCTATAACTCGCTTAAATGGAATGGAAGCAGTTGAGGTTGCCATCTATAAAGAAGGTGATGGAAATACTGTAGCCGTAGCAGAAGTAGTTGAAGATCGCATCGACCGAATTCGCAATACGCTTCCCGAAGGCATGAAATTGGAAAAAGTGTATGACCAATCCATTTTTATTTCCTCGGCTGTAAATGAAGTTAAGAATGCCGGAATTATCGGTGGTATTCTCGCAATATTGGTGCTTTACTTCTTTCTTCGAAATTTCTGGAGTACCGTTATTATTTCGGTATCCATTCCGGTTTCCATCATTGCAACCTTCAATTTGATGTATGGGAACGACATCACCCTAAATATTATGTCGTTGGGTGGTATTGCACTCGGTATTGGAATGTTGGTGGATAACTCCATTGTGGTGTTGGAGAATATAGCCCGACATCGCGAAATGGGTAAAGGTGTGCTTCAAGCCGCACAGGATGGCGCTGGTGAAGTTGGAACCGCTGTTATCGCTTCCACACTCACCACAGTTGCTGTATTCTTCCCGTTAGTTTTTGTGGATGGAATTGCCGGACAACTATTCCGTGATCAGGCTTTAACAGTTACGTTTTCGCTCTTAGCTTCGCTTGCTGTTGCGGTTACCTTAATCCCGATGATGAGTTCATTGAGTGGCAAGAAAAAAGAAATTGCACCACTCGATTTAAAAGAACCGAAAACTAAATTCGGTAAAGGCGCTCGCACTCTCCGCTTGTTTTTCTTTTACAGTATTCCTGCTTTTTTCACAAAGATTTTTAAGTACATCGTTGCCGGAATTTCTATGGTTTTTAAAGGGATTTTCTATTTCCCATTAAAAGGCTTTGATGCCGTATATAACGCGATCGAGCGTGTGTATGTGGGCGTACTTCGTGGTGCACTAAATCATCGTTTAGTTGTGCTTGGTATTGCGATTATCGCTTTTGCGGGATCATTGACCTTGATTCCCCGAATTGGAATCGAGTTAATTCCTCAATTATCACAAGGTGAATTTAAAGTAGAGTTTAAACTTCCTCCCGGAACACCAATCGAGCAAACGGACGCGGCTTTACGAAGTGTGCAAGCAGCAACGAATTCGAACTCTAATGTTCGTTCCAGTTTTGCTGTTGCCGGAACGGGAAATCGAATTGATGCTAACCCCGATCAGGGTGGCGAAAACTCCGGTGAGTTGAATGTGATGTTAGCCTCTGGTGCTTCATCTGACACTGAAGAACGAACGATGAGTGCAATGCGAAGTTCATTGGCTCAGGTTCCCGGACTTCAATACAAATTCTCACGACCCTCTCTATTCACCTTTTCCACCCCAATCGAAATTGAAGTAAGTGGTTTTGATTTGGATGATTTGAAAGAAGTAAGTGATGAATTATCCCTCAAAATGGATGCAAATCCTCGCTTTGCGGATGTCAAAAATACCATGGAGATCGGATCTCCTGAAATTCAAATTCTATTCGACAGAGATCGTGCTGCTGCGCTTGGCTTGCAAGTGCACGAAGTAGCCGATCGGGTGGTGAGTAACGTACGTGGTGATGTTGCCACAAGGTATACTTACAGAGATCGAAAAATTGATGTATTGGTTCGAGCTCGTGAACAGGACCGTTCATCAGTAGAAGAGATTCAGCAAATCGTTGTGAATCCAAATGCTGAGCGCCCTATTCCGCTAAGTGCCATAGCAGATGTACGAGTTGCGAATGGACCAAGTGAAATTCGCAGGGCTTCTCAACAACGTGTTGCTTTAGTTACCGCCAACTTAACCTATGGCGATTTAGGTGAAGCCGCCGAAGATGTGCAGGAATTGATTGCCGGGACTAGTATGCCTGTTGGGACTTATGCCCGAATCGCCGGCCAGAACGAAGAAATGTCGAACTCCTTTCAATCGTTGATTTTTGCCTTATCACTTGCTGTATTTCTGGTTTATTTGGTGATGGCTTCACAGTTTGAGTCGTTGCTTCATCCTTTTATCATCCTGTTTACTATTCCATTAGCATTGATTGGAGCAATTTTAGCATTGTATGTAACCGGTACAACCATCTCGGTGGTCGTGTTCATCGGGTTGATACTATTGGCCGGAATTGTGGTTAATAACGCCATCGTTCTTATCGACTTAATTAATCAAATGCGCCAGAAAGGAGCTTCAAAAATGGAAGCCATTATGGAAGGCGGAAAATCCAGACTTCGCCCCATTCTTATGACAACTCTGACAACCACTTTGGGTTTATTGCCTTTGGCCATTGGCTTTGGTGATGGCGCAGAATTACGTGCTCCGATGGGAATCACAGTAATTGGCGGGCTATTGGTAAGTACATTACTAACGTTGGTTGTGATTCCTGTGATGTATTCTATCCTTGATTTCAAGAATTACAGCACGGATGATAATCTCGAACCCGTAACGGTAGAATCATGAGCTTAACCGAACTATCTGTCCGCCGACCGGTAACCACAATGATGGTGTTTGTAAGCCTCGTTGTGGTTGGGCTCATCGCAACCCGATTAGTACCCTTAGAGTATTTCCCGGACATTTCATTTCCCGGCGCTTTTGTCCAGGTGCCCTACCCTAATGCCTCGCCGGAGGAAATTGAAGAGCAGGTAATTAAACCGATGGAAGAAGTGCTTGCTACTATTTCTGGTGTTGATCGCATCAACTCAAATGCCGGTGAAAATAATGGCGGTATTCAGGTGATTTTTAAGCAAGGAAGCGACATCGATCTTAAAGCCATCGAAATAAAAGAGAAGATCGAAAGTGTAAGGAATCAGCTGCCCGATGACTTTGAATACTACAACATATTCAAATTTCAGGATGGTGGTGGTAATACCCTTCAGCTCAGAATTTCCAGCGAACGTGATTTATCCAACGCTTACGATTTACTGAATCGAAACTTGAAACAGCGTATTGAGCGCATTGATGGAGTTGGACAAGTAACGCTATATGGCGTAGAGAAAAAAGAAATCCGCATTGAGCTCATCAACGACAGGGTTTTAGCATATGGGATTGATTTGGGGCAACTCACCCAGACTCTTCAGCGTGCTAATTTCTCTACATCAGCGGGTAAAATTACCGATGCCGGACTTCGATATAATGTTCGTCCGATGGGAGAACTTACCGGTGTTGAGGATATCGAAAATCTGATTATCGGTGCAAATAATCTTCGCATGAAAGACATCGCCAATGTGCGCTATACCGAACCGGTTCGCAACTATGCTCGTCATTTGGATCAGAAATATGCGATTGGATTGGATATCGTAAAAGAATCATCGGCCAACACGGTAGCTACGGTTGACCGAGTACTTGAGGAGATTGAAGAAATCAACAAGCTTCCGGAGATGCAAGGCATCAAGATCTTCGAAATGAACAATCAGGCCGAAGGGATTCTGAGTTCACTCAGAGAATTGTTTAATGCCGGAATTTTAGGTGCGGGACTTTCCATCATAATGCTGTTTTTCTTCCTACGTCAGTTCAGCACTACAATGATTGTAGCCACAGCGGTTCCTTTCTCTTTGATTGTTACTCTTGGGTTTTTCTACTTCCTCGACATTTCGCTAAACATCCTTTCTATGATGGGGTTGATGCTGGCCGTAGGTATGCTGGTTGATAATGCGGTAGTGGTAACAGAGAACATCCATCGGCATCAGCGGAAAGGTGCTGATAGCAAAAAATCTGCCATATGGGGAGCGCGTGAAGTTGGGATTGCTGTAACTGCCGGAACACTAACATCGGTTGTAGTATTTTTGCCGAATATTGTGAATGAGAGTTTCATTAAGCAGTACATGTATTATATCGGGATGCCTATCATCATCTCGCTCATCGCCTCTTTACTGATTTCATTGACGGTAATTCCGTTGCTGACCTCTAAAATCCCGGTTCCTAAAGTTCGAAAACGAACGGTTATAGATAAACTCGCTGATGTGTATGCACGATTCTTAGGATGGTTCATCGATCGAAGATGGGTTTCAACTATTGGTATTACGGCTTTATTCTTCAGTGTAGTTATTCCCGCCGGTATGATTAATGTGGACATGTTTCCGCGTGTGGAACAACGAGAACTTCAACTACGATATAACCTGAATGCCTCTTACACGCTCGATCGAGTAAAAGAAACGGTAGATAAAGTGGAGCAGTATTTATACGATAATCAGGATCGCTTTGAGATTGAATCGGTTTACACCTACTACGAGCCTGAATTTGCAAACTCCACGATTATTCTGATCGAGGAAGAAGACGCAAAGAAATCCGTTCCTACCATCAAAAAAGAAATCGAGGAGAATTTACCACTAGTTACCATTGGTGAGCCTAGTTTCGAGTTCCGAAACAGAAACAGTAGCGAAGCGGTGAAAGTTTTTGTTCATGGCGAATCGATGGATGTACTCGAAGAACTCGCAGAACAAGTTGAATGGCGACTAAATCAAATTGATGGCTTATCGGATGTAAAATCCGACGCAGAAATGGGTCGCGATGAGGTTCGACTAACTATCGATCATGAACGCGCGCGAAATTATGGCCTCACTTCTTCCGTAATTGCACAAACAGTTTCTAGCTCGGTTCGAGGAATGAATCTACGACGAATTCGTGGCGAACAATCCGAAATTGATGTAGTACTTGCTTTACAAAATGCGGATCGCCAATCGGTAGAAGATTTACGTGAACTTCCGATAAGTATTGGTGATAATCAGAGTATCAAACTTTCAAGTGTAGCTGCTTTTGAAGAGACTAAAGGTCCCGGACGAATTTTCCGTGAAAATCGTAAAACTTCTTTGGGTATTTCCGTGAATCTCGATGATTTACCCATGGATGAAGCCCGACCTATTATCGCTCAGGTTATGGATCAGATTGTGTATCCCGCCGGTTATGGCTGGGGCTATGGTCGAAGTTTCGATGATGATGCTGAGGCCTTAAATGTGATGTTATTTAACCTTGCAGTCGCTTTTTTCCTGATTTACTTGGTAATGGCTTCCCTGTTTGAATCACTCATTTACCCAACAAGTATTCTTACCTGTATTCTATATGGTGTGGTAGGTATTTTTTGGTTTTTCTTCATCACAGGAACCACCTTCGATCTAATGGCAATCATCGGAATTCTTATTTTGATGGGAATTGTGGTGAATAATGGAATTGTGTTGATAGATCATATTCTTCATCTGCGAAGCGAAGGTATGAGTCGACGTGAAGCTGTGGTTCAAGGTGGAAAAGATCGTATGCGTCCTATTTTGATGACCGCTGCAACAACCGTTCTTGGTTTAATTCCACTATGTATCGGAACCACTCAAATCGGTGGTGATGGTCCTCCCTACTTCCCAATGGCTCGAGCTATCGTTGGTGGATTAACATTCAGTACTGTTGTAACTCTGATAGTATTGCCCTCTATTTACATCATCCTCGACGATATTAAAATCTGGAGACAGCGTGTAGGTGTGATGTCTGAGATTAAAAGGTAATACTCTCCAAAAAACCAATACTTTCCAATCTTTTTCCGTTCTAGTATCTCCGTAGCTTGCTATGGAGATACTGGTTATTCTGCTGAAATAAGCCTAAACATTTTATAGGAATTCTCTTGCTTGAGTTACCCCAATCTGCAGGGTTCTCTCGGATATATTGACAAACACGATCTTTTTTAAACTGATTTCGAATAACCCCACCTCTTCGCTCGTCGACTTTTTTGTCTATATTTCCCCACGTTTCTATTCATCCCACAAATAAACAATAATCTACACATCCTCTCAATTTATGGAAAACACCTTCCACACTGAGCAATTTACAATCCGTGCGAATGAGGTCGACATTACCGGATCACTCTCTTTAGCCGCCATTTGCAATTACTTTCAGGAAGTGGCCGGAAATAATGCCAAAGATTTGAATTTCGACATCACCGATATGCACGAGCAAAATCTTACTTGGGTACTCCATCGAATGGATATTCACATTTTTGGCAAAGCAAATTGGCGAGATTGCATCACCGTGGAAACTTGGCCCGCCGCCGGAGATACCATACGTGCTTATCGGAATTATCGTTTGCTTGATGAAGAAGGCGACGAATTCGGGCACTGCCTCAGCTATTGGATGGTAATGAATTTAGAAACTCGAAGACCAACCCGAATTCCGCAAGAAGTATTAGATACTCGCTTAACCGACCGACCTCATGTAACTGAGGTAAAGTCGAATCGCATTCGCCCTTTCGATGATGCTGAGGCTAGTAATTCCAAAACCATCATCGTGCGTCGTGCCGATTTAGATATGAATAATCATGTGAATAACGTGCGATATTTAGAATGGATGTTAGAAACCATCACCTTAGATGAGGTTCAAAAACTCACAAACATCGACTTAATCTATATGATGGAAACCTTTGTAGATGACAAACTCACTGCATCGTGTAAACACATTGATGCTTTGCACTTACAGTTCAAAATTACTAACCAAAACGGTAAAGTGATCGCTGTAGCTGAAGCCACTTTGAGTTAACGAATTCAATCCCATTCCGGGGCAAAATCCGGATTCACAATACGGTGATCTTTTGGCAGATCATCAATTGCGTAGAAATCATCATCTTCTAATACAAAGTCATAGATATCTATGTTTTCTTCAAGATGTTCGCGCGATGAAGCTTTTGGAATAACAGTTACTTGCTCCTGCTCAATCAACCATCGCAAAGCGATTTGTGCAGGAGATTTTCCGTACTTCTCCCCTAAGTTTATCAAGAGCTCGTTCTCAAGCATCTGTCCTTGTCCCAGCGGGCTGTACGCCGTAACCATCAAATCATTTTCTGCGGCGTAGTCTAATAAATCAAACTGCCCTAAAAGTGGGTGATATTCCACTTGATTTGCAAAAATTGGAGCGGCCATTTCATCGTTCACTTCTTGAAGCAATTTCATAGGAAAATTACTCACTCCGATATTCAACGCCTTCCCTTGATCCCGAAGTGTGAGCATCGCTTCTACCGCTTTCTCTAGGTCGAACTCCGGATTTGGCCAGTGGATCAATAACAAATCAACATAAGGTACATCAAGTTCCTGCAAACTACGTTCAGTCGATTTCAGCAGTTTATCAGCATCTAAGTTAATCCGATCTACTTTAGTGGTAATAAATAACTCATCGCGATCGATGTGCGCTGCTTTTATAGCATTACCAACCTCTCTCTCATTTTTATAGACTTGAGCTGTATCAATATGACGATAACCCATATTTAGTGCCATTTTAACTACCTGCTCACAGGTTTTTCCAATCAGTTTAAAAGTTCCAATTCCGATTTCGGGAACGTCTACCCCTTGAATAGTTTTTGAGTTCATTTCAGAAGTGTAATTCTGTATTTAATGGTTTGTATTTAGATTTTGTTTATTTGACTAGCGTCATTTTTCGAGTCAATACTTTTGTACCTACCTCTAGTTGGTATATATACATACCACTTGGATAGCCTGTGGCGTTCCATTCAAAGTGATGTTCTCCGGCGTTTAAAACGCCTTTGGTTAAGGTAGTAACGGGTTGGCCAACAACGTTAAACACCGAAAGCGAAACCTCTACAGGTTCTGGTAAATAAAAAGAAATAGTTGTTGCCGGATTAAATGGATTTGGATAATTCTGAAATAATTCGATCTGTTCCGGAATCGATTCATCCTGTAATTCCACTCCGGGAGGTACCATCAATAATCGGTATCTCTGATTGATTTGTGATTGATTTTCAGGTTCATTGTTGAGCTCATCATTGGCAAAATATTCGAAATTAAAGGCAACCCCTGGAAGAAGCTCGAGCTGCTCTTCCATCTCCAAATCTTCAATAAATAATTGCCAACCGCCTTCTAAATTCCAATCTGTAATCTCAAGAGTCATTTTACCGGAAACGGTATCTCTTACTCCAAGTGGGATAGAGTACATCACATCTGAAGTATATCCCAAATTCAAGCTCGATATCCATCGCTGCTCGGCTTGTAAAGCAAACTGGAGTCCGTTATTGAGTATGTCCGACTCGGAAAAGCTAATACTTGGATTAGGAACACTTTTTTTGATCACCGTCTCAGCATCAAATAATGAAATCTGAGTGGTTTTTATGTCAATTTCGGATTGAAGACTGAGTTCAAGGGTTGAGACCGGCTCGACAGGTAATTCAAACTCTGTAATCGAATTATTTAACTGTTCAGGACTGATTACAATATCAGTCTGTGGTAAAATCGAATCTGCGAGCATCCAAAACAATTCGTTTGGTTTGATTAAAGTGTTTTCTTCATATACCGCCAATTGCTGAAAATTCAAATCGAACACATACGGACTGACTTTACCTTCCCCAATTTGCTCGGTAATAGCTGTAAGTAAATTCTGCACAGATATCTCAGCGCCGGATGAATTTTGCAGTAGATTTAGTCCCTCCAGCCCATCGATTACTGAGTTCTCGTTTCGATCTAAGGCTGTAATTGAAATCACCCAATCACTTTGCGTAGATGAAACTTCAGGTTGAATGGAATTCGATGAATCCTTTAATACCTCCCAATCATTCATGTTATCTATTGAATGATCAACAAAATGGAATAAACCTTTCCCTGAAATTGAATCTTGATTGGCAGAATTCACAATACGAAAAGATTGAGAGTACGGATCCCAAAAATGTACATCTGAACTGAATGTGTCAGTTAACTCTCCAGTAAAAGGGCTCCAACCTTTAATCGGTGTAGAAATCGAATCCGACTTATTCGATTCAAATGCTTCGCTGTTAATTTGATTTACTACTCCCGATTCAATCGTTAGCTCGCTACTAGCTCCAACATCCTGCGATATATCGTTATTATTTCGTTTGATTTTAGCTGGTTTTGATTGAGCGATATCATTGCTTTTACTCAAGCTCAGTTCATCAATTAATTGTCCTTCCCGATCCAATATTTGAAGCGTATTTAGTGAAGGCTTTCGGAGACTTTCCAACATTTGCTGGGTTACAAAATCATCAAGAATAACCTGTTGATTTTCATACGGAGCGATTTCTATCAATTCAGCGAGAGGTATCACTAATTCATCAATCTTTATTTGCCAATCGTTGATGTTTAAGTAAACACGTTCGTTATTAGTAATCGACAATATTGGTAGCTTGAAATCTTTTTCCTGATTAGCGGTTATTTGTACATCTGGAATCTCGTTATCTAAAATAAATGCTGCATGGCTAATAAAATCGCCGAATTGACCGGAGGATAAATTCTCTAATTCAAAGAAGGCAGTCTCTCGGTCTTCAAAAAAGGAATCATCCGTGATTGGAACAACTTTTTCGTACACCGCATCGCCAATCAAACCCGTAAAATTGAAGGTGTACTTTTTAAACTGATTCACGTCGTTAGTGTCGGCAGTGCTGTATTCGTGATGGAATTTGGCATCAACTGTTAGCTTAGAGCCATCATGTTCATAGATTGCAACATTCAATCGAATACTATCGCTTTCGGATACAGTGGATATATTTTGATCGAATACAATTACCGGGCCATTTAGAATTCTTAATGAAGTTTGGAAGCTGGAATACGGTGTGGTAGATGATTTCCAATTTGCAGGATTTCCCACCATTTTTGCGAGCATGTTTGTAGTGCCACTGGCTCCATTTTTCAGATGATATTGATAGTGGCCACGCTCATCAAAACGTAACATGGGCACCGATGGATAGTTGGCAAAAGCGTTGATAAGATCGCTTTCATAGTTTCCCCAAGTGATACCAAAAAGTAGGCGATTTATCCCTTCGTCGGGTTGCGAAAACATAATCATCCCCGTTTCCAAATCAACTTGAATTGGTGCCGAAAGACTAATTAAATCATTTTCCTCATTTGAAACCGAAACTCTTTGTCCACGAGTAACTGTTTGCTCAATGATTATTGTAACAGGCTCGAATGAGCTTTTTTCACCCGCACCAGATAATCGCAGCTGAGTTCCCGCTTCGAGATCAATCAACGGAATTAGTTCGAACTCGTTAACAGATGTATTGGCAGTAACTACTAACAGATCGCCGGGTAGCAATGTAGTTTGTGCATAGCTTTTTCCGAGTAAAACCCAGAGAAGTAGCAGAGACGATACTATGTGTATTAACTTTAATACTCTTGATTGTAGCATACAACCCATAGGCAAGTATTTGCGATAGAGAGTACTAGAATTAACGGCTTATTCTGCAAAATGCCATATTAATTCTTCCGATTATCGAAATTTTAATCTACTAAATTTGGCTCATGCAATTTCCCTTCTGATGCGGCCACAGCATACGAAACGGCGGCATCTCCGGTAATATTCACCACGGTACGGCACATATCTAAGATCCGATCAACTCCCAATATCAGTGCAATTCCTGCAGTTGGTACGTTAATCGACTCCAGAACTACTACAAGCATTACGATTCCGGCTCCCGGAACACCAGCTGCTCCAACAGATGCTGCGGTAGCAGTAAGTACAATCATTAATTGCTGAGTGAAGCTGAGATCAAGTCCAAGAGCCTGCGCAATAAACACCGCTGCAACAGCCTGGTAGGCACTGGTTCCGTCCATGTTGATGGTAGCACCTACAGGGAGTACAAAACTTGCAACCTCTTCATCAACCCCAAGGTTTTTTTCTACACGTTCCATAGTAACCGGTAGAGTTGCCGAACTAGAACTGGTACTAAAACCAAGCAGCATAGCAGGTTGAATGGCTTTGAAAAATTGTAGTAAACTCAACTTCCCCTTACTGAAGTATTTAAACATACCTGCATATACAATCAAAATATGTAGTATTAAGGCGGCTAATAGTGTTAAACTGTATTGCCCTAACGCACCTAGCAGTTCTAAGGCTTTTCCTAAATCATCACCGGCAAGTTCTACGATTAGTCCGGCCATTAGGGCGAAAACACCGTACGGTGCTGTCTTCATGATCAGGTCTACAATCAAAATGATGACATCGTTAAACGCATCAAACACATTAACCAAGAGCTTGCCTTTTTCTCCTCCCAAGTGAATAATTCCAATACCCAGCAAAATTGCCACAAACACTACTTGAAGCATATTGGAGTTATTAGAAGCTGATTCGAAGAAGTTTTCCGGAACGATATTCACTAAAATATCCAGATTACCTCGTTCCTTAACTGCTTTGGCCGACTCTTCCCGATCTTCGATAGATTCACTGTAAGTTTCCTGTAAGCTATCGCGGGTTTCTACCGGCAAGGATTTTCCCGGTTGGATTAGATTAACGGCCAGCAATCCAATCGAAACCGCAAATAAAGTGGTACACAAATAAATGAGTACGGTTTTTCCACCCATTCGCGACAGTTTTGTGGTATCATTTAAGCTGGTTACCCCTGCAACTAACGACGCCAAAACTAACGGAACCGCAATTAACTTTAGTAAAGTGATGAATATGGTACCAAATGGCTTAATATACTCGAGCGTGAAATCGTTAAGCCCGGCTACACTGGAAATTAATCCATAAACGAGACCTAAAATCAGACCAATCACAATTTGCCAGTGTAATTTTTTATACCACATACAGTTAATCTATTGTTTATTGATTGTTAAAAAACGAGCAGGAAGATACAAATTGCAAGCAAAGACGCACTACCCGCCGATACCCAATTTGTAGTGTTATTGTCAAACTTGGTAATCTGATAATTAAATAGCACACTTATTTTCCTAGGAATTTTAGAACCTTGCACATAATTACCAAGCAAAGAATCAATCAAACTTCCCGCAATTCCTGCAAGAATTACTAATACAATTATTCCCACAGATAACTCAGAATTAAAGGCCCAATAAATCAAGGCAATTAGAAGTGCACCAACCAATGAAGAAGCTGTTCCTGCTACGCTTACACCTCCATCAAGTCCAGGCTCTACTTTTTTGAAACTTCCAATCATCCACGTGGTGCCTTTAACACGTTTACCTCCAATTTCTGACGACCAGGTATCCGCGGTGGAAAAGGCAATACTACTTACTGCGGCTACTTCAAAAACTAATGCATCGGTGGTAAACCAAAAGATGAGCCAGAGTGCAAACCAAAAGCCATTCGACCACACCTGATATCCATCACGCCTAAACGGAATGGTAAAAAGATCGTCATTTTTATCACTTTTAGATAACAGTGAGGAAGTCACAAAAAATACTAAAACAACAGTTGCTGCTGAAAGTCCTCCAAAACCAAGAGAAATGATACCAAACAATAATGCAGATAACGCACCATCAATGGTAAGCCAGTTTAAAACAAACGCAATGGTTACAAAAAGAATGGATAAAAAAACTGCTACAAAAAAACGTGTTTGCTCAAAACCTTCCGAGAACAGAAGAAAAACGAAAACAGTAGCAAAAAAGAAAAGTATATTTAGTTGCCGATCGAGCACAATTGTACTCAGCTATCTTCGGGTGTATCTTCAACCCGATCGTGTTTCATGATTGCGAAAATTACCACAACATACCCGATCATCACAACAATCGGTGAAACGTAAAGCGAGATAAACCCTTTAACTTCATTCTCTAAAAGCATGGCGGTAAATCCACCTACAATTAACAACACGGCTAATCCAATCAGTCGATAATTGAAGGCAGAAAAAAACATTGGTTTAGAATCGGTAGCTTGCTTTGCTTTTGGCATGTTAACTTTAAAACTACTTTACGAAATTTCGGTTTGAAACGGATTGTGAAGTTATTTAATTATTGAACAACTCCAAAGGAGAGACGAACAGAGTATGCTAAAAATTGTATTGGCTTCACAAAGCCCGAGACGCAAAAAATTATTATCCCAGCTTGGATTAGTTTTTGAGATAATCCCAAGTACTTCGGAGGAAATTGTAACTTCAGATATTCCTGAGCAAGTAGTTACGGATTTAGCTTTCCAAAAAGCGGAAGAAGTGGCAAAAAACTGTTCAGAATCGTTGGTTATTGGCGCAGACACTATTGTTGTATTCGAAGGTAACATACTCGGCAAACCGGAAAACGAAAGAGACGCCATTAATATGCTGCAACTACTCAGTAACAAAAAACACTCGGTGTTTACCGGCGTTGCGTTGATTGCCACAAATAGTGAATCAAAGGTGGTTAAAAGTCATACTTTTGTGGAAGAAACGATCGTTACTTTTAGCGCATTATCAAATAAAGAAATTGAAGCATACGTGGCAGGAGGCAGCCCAATGGATAAAGCCGGATCCTATGGCATCCAAGATGATTGGGGCTCTGTGTTTGTAGAACGAATAGAAGGCGATTTCTACAATGTAGTAGGCTTCCCACTAAATAGATTTTACCGAGAAATGAAGGAATTTGAACCAAATATTTTTAGCTCGTGAAACGAATATCCTATTCTTTACTCTGTTTTGTTTTGTTCGTTTTGATGATTGTACCAATTAATTCGGTGCATGCTCAATCAGATAATTCATTCCAGATTGCAACCCGTTTGATGCAGCAACAGCGGTATGAAGATGCGCTACCTATCTTGCAGAGCTTGCATAATCAACAGCCACAGGTTTATGTATTCATGGAGCGTTTAGTAGAATGCAACATTCAGTTGAAAGAGTATGATCGAGCAATGGCTGTTGTAAATAAAGCCTTGAATGAAAATCGTAATGTTGGGCTTACAAATATACTTTCTGCCAAACTTTTTCATCTTAAAGGCGACACTACAAGAGCCTACACTATCTGGCAGCAAAATCTGAATACGTTTCCAGACTTGCTTCAATTGTATATCAACACCGCTACAGTAATGACGGAGCGCCGTGAATTCGACAGAGCAATAGAAGTATACAAACGAGCACGAACAGTATTTCAAAATGATGATCTATTTAGAACCGAAATACCTAATGTGTACATGCAATCCGGCAGATATCAGGAAGCAGTGGGTGAATGGCTTCAATTTATTGCGGATCAGCCCAATCAATCCAGCTTGTTCAAACGGTTACTGATTCGATACAACGATCCTTTGTTATTTGACGACAGCATTGCTGAGCTGGAATTTATGTTGCAAGATATGGCGGTAACACATCCTGCTTATAGTGAGCTCTTTCGTCTACAAATTTGGTTGCTCTTCGAGAACAAACTGTATCGTCGTGCCTTTGCTTCTGCGTTGGAATACGAAAAAGTTACTACCGAATATAATTACGCTTTAGATCTGGTAGGCAGCCAGCTGGCTGATAATAATCAGTACGAACTTGCTGCAAATGCCTTCCACTTCTACCGTACTAATGCTGAAGGAAATATCCAATGGATGGCTTATGAAAAGTTAGCCGATGTGTATGCTCGCTGGGGGAAATACTTGCAGGATTATAACTTAGATGAGGATTTCGAAAGCCGAAAATTATTTTCTAAATCGATAGCCTACCTCGACACTCTAATTACAACTGCTCCAAATTATCGAAGTATTGATCGAGTGTATCTAAGAAAAGCTGAGCTAAGTTTAGATCAGGTATATGATGTTGACGAAGCAAAAAAAGCAATTATTCAACTTAAAACATTTCCCGGTATGCAGGAATCGGCTCAAGCCGACTATCTGGATGGAAGAATCTACTTACATGATGGAGCCTACACGCAGGCACGGGTTAGTTTTACGCGAGCCAACCGGAAAGCAGGAACAGGTGAACTGGCAGAGAAGTCGCGCTACTTTTTAGCATTAACCGATTTTTATGCTGGTGATTTTGAATTCGCCACCATCCAGCTAAAAACACTTGGGCGGAAAAATACCTCTTACTATGCCAATGATGCCCTGCAACTCCGATTATGGCTTCAAGAAGGTTCCAATATCGACTCAGCTAATGTAGAATTACGTCTATTTGCTGCCGGAATTAAAGAACTTCAATCGAATCCTTATGAATTCAACTTTCAAACCATGTACGATTTTTTGGAGCAATTTCCACAAACCGTATTTAAAGATGACATCCTACTCGCAATGGCAGAATTTACCGATGGAACGAACCCTGAATTTATTGACCATCTTAATAATTTCTTGGATTCTGGGGAAGAAACACCACTTAGAGAAGATTTAATGTGGGTAAGAGCTCGTAAATCAGAGTCCTTCGGTGCTTATCCCGTAGGTACTGATTCTGTAGATGTAATTACTGCAGCAAGCTGTTTTTTTAGTAGCTCCTGTACCAGACCTGTTCCTACTATTTCATCCACAGAGTTGTACGAACAAATTATTCTGGAATATCCTGATGGCTTCTATGCCCCTTATGCCCGCCAAAGGTTACAATCCCTCCCAAAAATTTCGTCTTGATATGTTGAATCAATTCATTTTACTCACTTTCATCTTATTCACCTCTTCTCTTTCGATGGCGCAGCAGCAGGTGTTAATACCAATGGATGCTTCCCAAACCGATCACTTAAAAGCTTATGGTGTGGTTTTTAATCACATTAAAGATGGATTTAAGGCAAAATGGTTATTGAATTATAGAGGGGGTTCATTCTTGATTGTAGCCGAAAATGATATTGTTCGAAAATCACGGCTGCGTAATGTGAGTTTGCAAATGGTAAGTTCATCCGAAGCTATATCGATCGTCAATCAGGTTGAATCTCCCGGCTCCAACACTTCCGTGGTTAATCTCGAGAAAGCACCGAATATTGCGGTGTATACGCCCGATCAAGCTCTACCCTGGGATGATGCTGTAACTCTAGCCCTCACCTATGCAGAAGTGGAATACGATAAAATATGGGATATTGAAGTTCTTGCCGGTGAACTGGATAAATACGATTGGTTGCATCTTCATCATGAGGACTTTACCGGACAGTATGGAAAATTCTGGGGAAATTATCGAAATACACCTTGGTACATTACTCAAGTTCGGCAGATGGAGGCCATGGCCACTGAGCTTGGTTTTTCTAAAGTGAGTGAACAAAAGAAAGCAGTAGCGCGCGAAATTAAGCGATATGTTGGTAATGGCGGTTTTCTTTTTGCGATGTGCTCCGGCACCGATACTTTTGATATCGCACTTGCTGCAGAAGGAGTGGATATTGCACCCTCTCCTTTCGATGGTGACCCGGTAGATCCTGACGCCCAGGAAAGACTCGATTACGATAAAACATTTGCCTTCAAAGACTTTAATATTGAATTAAGTCCTTACCAGTACGAACACGCCGATGTGGACGTACCTGTTGCGATTAGAGAAGTTGATGAAAGTCTTGACTTCTTCACCCTATTCGATTTTTCAGCGAAATGGGATCCTGTTCCAACTATGCTCACACAAAATCACGTGAGTAGCATTAAGGGCTTTTACGGACAAACAACCGCTTTCCGTACCGAAAAAGTGAAATCATCGGTTGTGGTTTTAGCCGAAGCACCCGGCAGAGATCAAGTGAAATATCTTCATGGAAATTATGGAAATGGCACATTCACCTTTTATGCCGGCCATGATCCGGAAGATTACACGCATCGTGTGAATGATCCTCCAACAGACTTAGCCCTTCATCCAAACAGCCCCGGATATCGGCTTATACTGAATAACATTCTATTCCCGGCAGCGCAAAAGAAAAAGAGAAAAACCTAATTGAATTTAAAATTCAAAATGAAAAATTAAGAATGGTATCTTTACCATAATCTTAAATTTTGAATCTTTCATTTTAAATTTTAATGAAGCCAAGCCGTGAATTTGAAGATCTCGTTGAACTAGTAGCTATCCTGAGAAAAGAATGCCCATGGGATCGTAAACAAACCCACGAAAGCATCAAAGATAACCTGATTGAAGAGGCTTATGAAGCAATTGAGGCTATTGACAATCAAGATTTTGATGAGTTTAAGAAAGAGCTTGGAGATTTATTACTTCATGTAGTATTTCACACCAATATGGCCAACGAAAAATCGGCATTTAACATAGGTGATGTGATTTACACACTCATGGATAAGTTGATTACAAGACACCCACATGTTTTTGGCGAGCAGGTTGTAAAAGGGGAAGATGAAGTAGCTGAAAACTGGGAAAACATCAAATTGAAAGAAGGAAAAAAATCGACTTTGGATGGACTTCCTGCTCACCTACCGGCGCTAATTCGTGCCCAACGCATGCAGGAAAAAGCCGCTAATGTTGGCTTCGACTGGCCCGAATGGCGACAAGCATGGCATAAACTTGAAGAAGAACTTGCTGAGTTTCGTGAAACGTTGGAATCGTCTCCCAAAGAAAAACAAGCCGATGAATTTGGTGATTTACTTTTCAGCTTGGTTAATGTTGCTCGTTTTTTTGAGTTAACTGCAGAAGACAGTTTGCGCCTTACTAATAAAAAATTCGAAACCCGATTTCGATTTGTGGAAGAATCACTAAAAAAGGAAGGAAAACCACTTAAAGAAGCCAGTTTAGAGGAAATGGACCGATACTGGGAAGAAAGCAAGTCAACTATATAGTTAGGCTCCCGAAGCTAAGGGCTTATACTTTTCGAGTATTTTCTTTTTTCGTGATTTTAAGAAATATGCCCCAATTGCTACAGTTAAGGCAGTAGCTGTGGCAACTAGCACCCAAAATCCTGCAAATCGAAAAAATCGGCTAAAAGGCTGCGTACAACCCGATAATCGACCAATTCATAAACTCGTAGTGAAATTCCAACCAGGTTTTTTCGGGTTTTCGTAGATAAGCAGGTATGATACCGCCCAATAAAGTTACCAAACTGATAACAGCTGCAATGTGGAAAGGGCCGAATTTTCCAAATAGTTTGTAGATTAATAGGGCCGTAATATTTAGAATTAACATCATTGCTGCGTAAGCATAACCGGCACGTACGTGTGTTTGACCTCCCTTTTTATTGAACAATACAAAAGCGCCTAAAATCATAGCTAGTATAGCTGATAAAAAATGTAATCCGCCAAGAAAATCAAATTGATAAGTATCCATAATCCTTCGTTTAATACTTATAAAGCTACGTTGACTTCAACTTGAGGTTACAAATGGAAAAAACCGCTTTTTTACTGTTTAATATTTTCCCCTTGTTTGTGTAAATTCCTAATCTTAAAAAGTATCGGAATCGGGAAATTTTTTGGTCAAGAAAAGCATTCCTGTTGTCTGAACATATCCTGTATTGAACTACTAAATTTAAAGGAATAAACAATGTCGAACGACCTACACACTGGCTTTGATGAAACGAAATACCCATATATAAATAAGGGACTTGAGGGTATCGTTGCTTTTTCTACTACCAAAAGCAGTATTGATGGCCAAAGCGGTGAACTGATTTATGAAGGCTATAATATTGATGAACTAGCCGAGAACAGCACTTTCGAGGAAGTTTGCTTTTTGCTGTGGAACGATCGCTTACCAAATAAAGAAGAATTAGAAGCTTTACAGGAAAAATTACAGTCGCGCAGAGAATTACCAAAAGTAGTTGTTGATTATCTACACACAGTAAATAAGAAGTCGAACCCGATGTCGGTACTTCGTTCTGCTGTTTCCATGCTTTCCGAATCTGATATTGACCTACCCGATGATTCTTTTTACGAAAAAGCAATCAACATCACTGCAAAAATGCCAACTATCATAGCTGCTTTTTCCAGAATCCGAAGTGGTGAAGAAATGGTTGCTCCCCTAAGTGAAGGAAGCACTGCTTATAATTTCCTCTACATGCTGAATGGTGAACGCCCGGGTGAGCAAGCCGAAAAAACCTTAGATCTGTGTTTAATTCTACACGCTGAGCATGGCATGAACGCCTCAACATTTACATGTCGCGCAATTTGTGCAACCTTATCTGATATGTATTCTGCAGTAACAGGAGCAATTGGCTCTTTAAAAGGTCCATTACACGGAGGTGCAAATACCGCCGTAATGAATACACTTCTTGAATTGGGTGAGCAGGGTGAAAACGCTGATGCCGTTGCATTTACCAAAGATAAATTAGCGAAGAAAGAAAAAATCATGGGCTTTGGTCACCGCGTGTATAAGACCTTTGATCCAAGAGCTCGTCACCTCCAAAAAATGGCTAAGAAACTCAGCGAAGAAACCGGCCATGAGCGTTTGTATAAGTGGTCGATGGATATGCTAAACACCATGAAGAGCGAAAAAAATATCGATCCAAATGTAGATTTCTTCTCTGCAACTGTGTATTACTCAATGGGTATTCAGCCCGACTTGTTTACTTGTATTTTTGCAATGAGTCGAATTTCCGGTTGGACCGGACATTTTATCGAGCAGTCTAAAAACAACCGCTTGGTTCGACCTCGTGCTTTGTACGTGGGTGAGAAAAACAAACCTTACCCAGCTTTAGGCGACCGATAAACTGATTTGTCACGAAATTAAAAAGGCTTCTAACTACTTAGAAGCCTTTTTTGGTTTGGTAAGACTGTCTTGGTCAAAAAATGAATCTACTTAATAACCAGATTTACAATTCTACCTGGTACAAAGATCTCTTTTACCAGATTACCTTCATCCAGATACTTTTTAATCTTCTCTTCCGATTTAGCCGCATCCAACACATAGTTTTTATCTTTGGCTTTTTCTGCCGGAATAAAGATATCTGCACGAACTTTTCCATTTACCTGAACGGGATACATGATCTCATCTTCTTTCAGGTATTCCTCGTTAAATGTCGGCCATTCGGTGTACGAAATAGTGTTCTTGTTTCCGAGCTTATTCCAGAGTTCTTCGGCAATATGTGGTGCAAATGGGTTTAACAACTTCAGGAAATCTTCAGCTATTGAAACAGGAACTGACTTCCAACTGTTGGCCTCATTCACAAAAATCATCAATGCAGAAATTGCCGTGTTAAAGCGCATCGCTTCAACATCTTCCGTCACTTTTTTGATGGCTGTATGTAAAACTTTCAGCTGATCTTTATTCGCCTCAACATCATCAGTTCTTAGATTCCCTGAATCTTCATCTACCAACAAACGCCAAGCACGGTTTAGGAATCGGTTTACGCCATCCACTCCTTTGGTACTCCAAGGTTTAACCTGCTCTAGTGGTCCCATAAACATTTCGTACAAGCGAAGTGAATCTGCACCAAATTGTTCGATTACATGATCGGGATTAATCACATTGCCACGACTTTTACTCATTTTATGGGCTCGTGCATCCAATTTGATATCCGATCCCTTTTGATAAAACGCATCTCCACGTTTTTCGACCTGATCTTCGGCAAGCTTAGAACCATCGGGTGCGGTGAATTCCATCTCACCTAAAATCATCCCTTGGTTCACCAATTTTTGGAACGGTTCTTTGGTGGATACAACTCCTAAATCGAACAATACTTTGTGCCAAAAGCGAGCGTACAACAAGTGAAGAACGGCATGTTCTGCACCACCAACGTAAAGATCCACCGGCATCCAGTATTTTTCATAATCCGGATCAACCGGACCTCCATCCCAATCGGGTGAAATGTAACGCAGATAATACCAACACGAACCGGCCCACTGTGGCATCGTGTTGGTTTCACGCTTTGCCGGTTTTCCGGTTTCAGGATCAGTTGTATTCACCCAATCGGTAGCATTCGCTAACGGTGGTTCACCATCGCCCGTTGGCTGATATTTTTCTACCTCCGGGAGTTCAAGCGGAAGTTCATCATAACTTACCGCTTTAGCTTCCCCATCTACATGAATAATCGGAAAAGGTTCGCCCCAGTAACGCTGACGAGAGAACAGCCAATCACGCAATTTGTAATTAACTGCTTTGGTTCCGGCTCCTTGTTCTTCCAGCCATTCAATAATCTTCGCTTTGGCTTCAGTAATTTCTAAACCGTTCAAAAAATCACTATTAATGGCTGCACCTTCACCCGTGTATGCTTTACCTTCAAAACCTTCTTCAGGTTGAACTGTTCGAACTATCGGAAGATCGAATTTTTCTGCGAACTCCCAATCGCGTTCATCCTGACCCGGAACTGCCATGATTGCCCCGGTTCCATAACTCACCAAAACATAATCGGCAATCCAAACTGGAATCTTCTTTCCATTCGCAGGATTAATTGCGTAAGCACCGGTAAACACACCAGTCTTGTCCTTATTGAGTTCCTGTCGATCTAAATCAGATTTCTTTGCCGCTTCTTCCTGATAAGCCCCAACCGCATCCTTTTGTTCATCTGTAGTGATTTTTGCTACCAAATGATGTTCAGGCGCAAGCACCATATAAGTTGCTCCAAATATGGTATCAGGACGAGTAGTATATACTCTGATGGTTTCATCATAAGCATCAATCTTAAAATCAATTTCCGCACCGATGGATTTCCCAATCCAATTTCGCTGCATATCTTTTAGCGACTCCGGCCAATCCAAATCATCGAGATCATTGAGTAATCGCTCGGCATAAGCCGTAATTTTTAACACCCATTGGCGCATTGGTTTGCGGATAACCGGATAACCACCCACTTCGCTCTTTCCATCAATTACTTCTTCGTTCGCTAGTACGGTTCCCAATTCCGGGCACCAGTTAACTGCAACTTCATCTTCGTACGCCAATTCTTGTTCAAACAATTTTAGAAAAATCCATTGCGTCCACTTGAAGTAATTCGGATCTGTGGTGTTAACTTCGCGGTCCCAATCGTAAGAAAAACCTATAGCTTGTAACTGCTCGCGAAAACGATTTATGTTTTTCTCTGTAGTAATTTTCGGATGCGTGCCCGTTTTTACCGCATACTGCTCGGCCGGGAGTCCGAACGCATCCCAACCTATCGGATGTAAAACATTGAATCCGTTCATTCGCTTATAGCGGGCTAAGATATCGGTTGCCGTATATCCTTCGGGGTGACCAACATGCAACCCAGATCCGCTTGGATACGGAAACATATCCAACACATAAAACTTTGGTTTTGTACGGTCGGTAGGCGTTTTAAAGGTCTTGTTTTCGAGCCAGTATTGTTGCCATTTCGGTTCGATATCTGCGGGTCTGTAAGGGTGCATTTAGCGAGTAATCTTTATTTAAATCAATGTTACAAGCTTCAAAATTACCACTATTCTTTGCCATTTACCGAATGATTATTGGTTTGGATTTGAAAACTCATAAACCATCTAAAATTAAATTCAATGGTTCTAATGCCAACTCATATGCATAGAATCATCGAAATTGTTTCCTATCCGTAAGACACCCGGAACATCCGTTTGGTAACGTAATTATTACGAGCATATCATCCGTGATCAAAAATCATTCCTGAATATTTCGAATTACATTTAATGGAATCCCCAAAAATGGGACAGGGACCGGTTTAAAACAGATTAAACAAATACGGATAACGCATATAACATCACAAAATAAACCAAAGTACATCTACAAATCCAGCTTGATGACTAGCAACTAAATCAATCTGCTTATTTTATTTAATGAATATTATTCTATTTTCGAATTTGAAAATAAAGTCAATATTATCAGAGTTCATGCGGGTACTTCTTTTAGGTTTATTATTGTTCATTTCGGGGATGCCATCACTGTTTGCACAATTATCTGAAAGTGAAAATCCTAATGGTAAATTTGTTATCGAAAGTAAGATCGAAAATTTCATTTTACTGATCGACGATGATTTGGATAATCCGCTATATCTAAGTTCCGGTGACACCCTCGAATTACCGTCAGGTACTTATGCATTTCGGGGAATTCAGCAAGGCTATCACGATACTAAATTCAAGGGTACCATTTATCCCGAACAAACAAGCGGAATGCAAATTAATTTTAACAAGCCACAGAATGTTAGCCCCAGAAGTTCTTATAAAACCATAGTTAATGGTTACAATGTGACGATCTATTCGGAAGAAGGTGCAGAGATATTTGTAGATCAGGTTCTGATTGGCTATTCACAGATTTCATTATTATTACCTGACAACTCGTACGAGCTATTTATAAATCATCCAGAGTTTGGAACATTAACCGACAAATTTGAAAGCACTCTAGAAGCTCAGAAGGAATTGCACCATTATTTCAACGACTACAGAAACATCCCAAATGTTGTGCGTTTTGTGCCCGGGCTTGTTTATTTCATTAATGATGAAAAAAAAGAAGCTTTTCTAACTGTTGCAAGTATCGGTAGTTTGTTGGCTTACAGTAGTTACTCACAGAAGAAAGTGGAAAGAATACGCCAAGACCGTGACCTTTTTCTTTTTCGCGGATATGTACCGGGGCCAAGTGCTGATCAGCGATTAGACAACTACGAAAAAGATATCAGGAAAAATAAACGGCGCTCTACCCTTTCACTTATAGGTGCAGGTTTGATTTACACCTTTACCACCTACAAGGCTTTTAAACGCCCAAAAGGTGGTTATGCAACACCACCGGTACAGTTCAACGCTCAAGCACTTAATCGTAATGGTCAGCTTGCCCCACAACTTCATTTTACCTTCAATTTTTAATTTAACTTCTAACTTTTGATTGCTCATATCCTATATATCACATCCATTCTTTGCTTTCTTTTTTGCAACTCAGCTATTGCCCAAGATAATGAGTCCGAATTGCCTAAAGGATGGATAGAATTTGAGTTTAACCTCGATTATTTATACGTGGTGGTTGACAATAATTATGAAGACCGCCATAAAGTAAAATCCGGTGACAGTATTCAGGTTAGTATTGGGTATAAACAGTTGCGTTTGGTGAACGAAGTGATGGATGATGTGATCTCCTATGCTTTGGTTGATGAAGATGAAACAACCTATAAATTCTATAATTTTAGACAATTTAGACGTGATGCTAATACTTCATTTCAAGTACTGGAAAATGGTTATAATACCACTCTCACTACCGAAACTGATGGAGATCTAATCGTGAATGGTAACTATGTGGGTACCGGCTACGCTGAAGTATTCTTAGCACCAGGTAAACATCAGTTGATTGTAAGACATCCCAAAGAAGGTGAAATCAAATATTCATTCAGTTCTGATCTTACTGAAATAACACACATTAACCGTTTTCACGGAAACCCGGATGATTGGGGCGTTCTAAAACTGCTTCCCGGAGGTGGTTACCTTTCTGCAAAGCGCTATGAACATGCAATTGTCACTTATTCAGCGTTCATAGGCTTAGGGGTTTTATTATCTAGTAATAATTCCAAGTATCAACGGGAAAAAAGCGAATACGACGAGATCTACACCAATTATCAATCCACAAATAACACTCTGCTTGCTGTTCAGTTACGCAATGAACTGCAGTCCCCAAAAGCGAAAATGCAAGAACTGAATAATACACGTACTATGATATTATCCGGTATGGCTGCTCTATATATTGCAACTACTATTCATGGATTCATGAAGCCTAAAAGTGGGTATTACAGCAGAAAAGTGAATGTTTCTCCCACTGTAGACCCGATATCCATGAGCGCGGCAATTTCTTTAAATTTAAGATTCGGAGGGGGTAAATGATGCGTAATTATACATACCATCGGATACTGTTTATATCCATCGCTTTCTTATCAATCACATGTCGTGAAATCCCGACTTTCGAAGCGAATCCTGTTGATCCTTTAAGTCCTGAATTTCAGGTTGCGCCACCCATAAATATTAATGTTTTAGTGATCGACGCACGAAGATTTGGCGGGAGTTTGGACTACCGCTTAGTATGGAGTGTACCCATAGATAAACCATATGGTGTTTTTAACGGCGTTGAAGTAGAACGATTCAATTTTGATCTAAATAAATTTCAAGAATTTGAGATTTTCAGTAAACAAACTTACTTCCTACAAATACTAAATATTGAAAATGAAAGAGAACAATTTCGGGTACGCACCTTTTTTGCTGGTGATGATTTCGAAACTATTTATTCTGAATGGGTTGTAAGTGATGTGATCACTAAAGTTGATACAAAGATAGATCTGCTAAATGTTGAATTTTTGAATAGCTCTGATGTTAAATTATTCCTACAAGTTTCGAGTGTAATAGGTAATGACTCTTCTTCTACCGCAGATATTGAGAAAAAAATAAATAACGGAAGTTATACCTCGGTAACTCAAGTAAAAGTGGGTACAGAATTTTTTTGGGATGATATAAATCTTTCCCTTGGAGATAGTATCAGATTTCGGGCACGAATTTCTAACGACTTAAATAATTCCGAATTCGTTTATTCTGATTCAAGAGTACTAGAGTTTGACTTAAGCGCTCCGCAATACGCAAATGTGTACGGCGGAATGGATTCTATTTACGTTTATTTTGATGAAAACATTTCAGCAGATGGCTATCGAGTAATTCTAAGAGATAACAATGAATCCGTTATTGAGAACAGAACTATTTCTTTCGATAGAAATACACCATTCTACACGGCATTTGGTGATTTGGAAGGCTTTACAGAGCCGTTCAATTTAGAGTTATTTTTACGCCTAGATGGACAAGAATCCGAACCTGTTGAGTACATTGATGATGTTTATTTGGATCAGTAATGATTAAAGAGCGAATTGTAATTTTTTTGATAATTCTTTTCACCGGAGTGGCTTGTATTCCGGATACTCCTACAGGAAATGTTGTTGATCCTTTATCATCGATCTACACTCTTCCACCACCAAAAAATCTTGAATTCAAACAACTGGGAAACGGACAGTTGCGAATTACTATGGATCCACAATCTTTATTTAATATTACCGGGCAAGAAGTATTTATTGTTAAGGATGGTGAAATTTTCGAGCAGTATATGATCGAAGTAGATGCAACTAGTGGCTTGGGATTTATACGTCCGGCTTTTTTAGAATTTCCACAAACCTATGCTGCACGCTCTTATTTTGAATTTAATAATGAAGATTCACCGGAAGCTGCCATCCGCTATTATTCTGATTTTGCTTATGCAACGCTTCCTACGAGAGACATATTAGGAATCATTTATGCACGAAAATCTTCCAATCAGCTGAGTTATAATCCTAAATTCGTAAATCCTTCGTTTCGAATTGAACTCGAATATGCGCCCGATTCAGTGAACTTCATTACTTTGGAAAATCGCCTTGCTAACCTTCAATCCTCAATCATTTATGACGATTTTTTTACAGAGTTTGATAATGATATCGATGGTATTATCCGTCATAAATTGATTTACCAAGGTATCGAATCGGATTATGTTAGTACTGCCGATCCACAATTTTCTACCTGTGCCGATGCCCCTACCCCAACAGAGATACCAGAACTTGATGTTAGGGCTTCGCCATTCAATACAAATGCTATTTTCATCAATTTTAGTGTACAAAACGAGTGTTTCGACGAAATTTTTATATATCTAAAAACTGAGAATGATTCCGAGTTTCAGGTCATAGAACGATTGCATTTGAGTCCTTCATCCACGGTTATAGAACCTCCATCCACCGAAAATACTTACATAATAAAAATGGCTGGTATACGTCATGGAATTACCTCGTTCGAAAGTGACGAAATAATAATGATTTACGAAAATGGAAAGTGGGTGAAAGATGGGGAATAATTTATTACCATTTCTCTTTTTTGGGTTGACTATACTTTTTTTAGTTCAATGCGTACCGGATACTCCAACAGGAAATATAGTTGATATTGCTAATCCTGATTTTCATTTATCCAAGCCTTCGGTGAGGTCTATCGATGCAGTGACTAATTTTATTGAGTTTACTGAAGGTCCCCAGCAAAATATAGACGGTTACGCGATATTTGAAATTAAGAATGGCTTCAGTTATTTGGATAATTTTACTCGAGTACAACCTAATGGTTTTTTTAACACAATTAATACATCTGAAATTAATGATCTCCAATTAGCCATTGCTTCCTTTATTGAATTACCATCAGATACTGACATTTCTCATCTACAATCATCCAGTGTATACGTAACTTCCAGAACTTTTAATGATGCCACCTCCTATCGTGTTTTTTCAGATACTGTACGTTTTAATTATGTGCAGGAAGTCTCAGATATTTGGTTTGAAAATAGAAGTGGAGAATTATGGCTTAATTGGAAACATAATTTCTTTAATGATGCTTCTCTGTTGCTCAGTTATGCATCTGACTCGATCAATTTTAGTGTTTTAGGATCTGTAAAACTTAAGCTTGGTAGTGGATATATTCCTAATTATATAAGCACCTTGGGCTATGACTTTGATGGAATCTTTCGATTTCAAGCAATGAGTAGTCGCGGAGAGATTTCACAAGGTTGGGATACTCGATCAAATAGTCTGAGTGCTTGTACGAATGATCCGAACGCACTAACTGCTCCTTCTAACTTAAACTTCCACAGTAAACCAAGTGGATTAAACTGGATTCACGTACTAAGTTTTGAAGAAATCCCTTGTTTTGATTATGGGATTCTATTTGAACAGAAATCTTCCGAAAATACCTTTAAACATGTAGGATGGTTGGATTCGTCAATGAATAGTTTTAGCAGGTCTTACCCAGATCAACAATATGACTTCACCTATAAAATTGGGTTTATCCGTTTCGGGCAACCTATTGTATTTACCGAATCTATTTCCGTTACTTTCAATGGCAACGACTGGGTACAAACTAATGACTGATATTAAATTGAAACACTTCCAATTTCTAATTCTGCTAATAATTTTTCTTTTTTCAAGTACTATTTCTAATGCTCAATCTACTAAAACCAATGCTGATTCCGGTTGGGTTCAAATCACTACCAATCTGGATGAGTTCTACGTTGTGATAAATGAGGATTTTTATAATCCTGTACTTCTCAATAATAACGAGTATCTGCTTTTAGCATCCGGGAAAAATCAACTTCGATTGGTTTGGAATACCATAAACGATTGGCAAACCCAGGTTACGGTCATCCCCGGCGATACCGTAAATACAGGCATTAGTTTTTCCTTTAGAAATCAAAATCTAATGAGAAGTTCTTATACAACTTTGCTTAATCAAGTTAATACTGAACTTAGAGGTACTCCGGAAAGCAGTTTCCGAATAAATGGTAAACTTTTATCTGCCAATTATACCGATACGCTTTTAGCTCCCGGACTATATAAAATGGAAATTGGAAACGGGAGAAATTGGCAAAGTCGTGATGTGATGATCACTGCAGGAACATTCACTGAATTCAGTTATGAAATAGCTGAAATTCACCCAAAAAGTAAGAGTTTTTATTTCATTCCCGGAGCCGGTTATTGGTACCATCGCAAGAAGGTTAAAAGTATACTAACAGTTTCAGCCTTAGCTCTAATATCGGGGCCACTCATCGATGAAATGGCAACTTTCGGCGACGCCAAATCGAGTTTCGAAAAATGGGAATCGCAGTATAATGAAACGCTAAATACGCAGGATGCAATTAGATTCCGAGAAAATGCTGACGCACAAAGAGAATCAATGATTGAAGCCCGAAAACAAGCACTTTGGTACGGCGCGGGACTTGCTTTAATTTACGGATTCAGCGTTTGGGACAGTATGAATATTGGGACAACTCGCTATTATCGTACTAAAGTTACGACAAGTTTGGTTTCGTCAGGTTTTGAAAATACTCTTTACCCAACGTTGGTACTTACTCATGATTTTTAAATACCTAGTATTTTGTTGTTTGATAATCCTTGGTAGTTTATCTCAACATCTTCAAGCGCAGTATGGCTATATCCGGTTCAATGTGAATGCTGATTCTGTACTACTGATTGTAGATCTGGATACGGAAAATGCCAGATCTATTAGCAATGGGACGATAGTACAATTAAAACCCGGTTCACATCTCATACAACTAAGTACTCCCCTCGGATTTGTTCGGCCTCGAGATATCTTTATTAATCGAGGTGACACCATAACTTTTTACGGCAAGTTTCCGGAATCCAATCGAATTCCTATTTCAAATTTGCATTTGAATCCTTCTACCAAAGAATTTTTTGGTAAGGATGGATTAGTTTTTACCGATAGTACTACCAAAATCTATCAGTATGATAAACTTATAGGCACTGGAACAGCGCTTGTTGATCTCCCGAAAGATGGAAATAGTTATATAAAATTTGAAAATCCCTATTTCGGAAGCAAATCTTTACTATTTACGAGTGAGTCAACTTTTCAAGTGATGGAACATTACCGCCAACCGAAAAAATCTACGACACAAGCTTTATCTATACTACCGGGAGTAAGTCAGGTTTATAAACGGCAATATTTGAAGGGCGGTGTTTTTTTGGCCACTAATTTGATTTCGATGAATTTTTATTTCAATACTGCTAATGAATATTCGAGAGAACAAAACCGATTTGATGAATTAGTATTGCAATATAACGCTACCCGGAACGAACAAACCGCTTTCGAACTTGGAAACCAAATAGAAACCCTTCAGGGAGAAATCAAAGATTTAGAAACTCGTAAGAACATATTGTTAGGCACAACAATCGGTATATATGCCCTGAATGTTTTCGACGCTTTTCGCTCTAAACCAAAAGGCGGATACAGAACTAACAATTTTAACATAGAATTCGAAATAGACAGTGATGCGACAGTTAGAATCAACTTTTAAACTACTACCTATTTTTGGACTCTTATTACTTTTCTATTCTGGCTGTGGTACAGAACCGAAGTTTGAGAGGGTAAATGCAAATGACCCTCAATCACAATTTTTTTCACCAAAAACTGGTAGATTTTTTTCAGGTTTAAATTCCGATAAAACAGTCCGTTTGTCTTGGAATGATATAAGTGATTTTGAATCCGGTTATCTGATATGGAAAGGTTTAGGTGATAATTCAGATAAAATATTACTTGCTGAATTAGACGCAAATGAAACTAATTATGTTGATGAATCGGGAGAACTTGATAAAATTACTACTTATTTCTTAGCGGCTAAAAGTGAATATGTATCAAATTATGACTCTTTAAATAGTAAAAATGTATTAATCAATTTTACAGGAGGTATCGAAGATTTAACTGTTAATAGAGAAGGAAATATAATTTCATTGTACTGGGATAATACTTCCATCATCTCTGATTTTGTAACTGTTAATAGAATCTACCAAAATAGTGAATCGGAAATTTTGGATACTTTGAATAGAGAAGTCGAATCATTTCAGTTTACTAATCTTGAGGAGGATTATTCTACACAATTAGTGGTGTCCACGCTTTTGATCAATCACAATAATGAGCCACAAATTATACACTCAAATACAACCGGTAAGATTTTTTATAATACACCTCGAATCCACTCAATTTTATTTGAAAATGAAGCTATTGCCAAAATCGAATTTGAAGATAATTCACCTTTCGACGACCAAATCTTAGTCTATCAAAGAAGTAGAAGGAATTCTAGCTATCCATACTCAAATTGGGCATTTGCGGATACGCTAAATAAAGAGGATGGAAGATTTAAAATTAAAAAAACAACCAATAGAGATTATCAATTTAGCTTAATTGCTAACTATAATGGGCTTGAAAGTACTCGATCTGGAGTAGCTACAAAATCACCAGGATCTTCACCGCCTAAAGATATTCAAATTGAGGAAATAGCAGAAAAAACAATTCGTATTAGTTGGGTAGATGCTAATCCTCCAGAATTTACCCATAAGTATTTTTTGGATCGGAGAAATGGTGATTATGGCAGCTATAGTACTATTGCTGAACTAGATGCGGGAGTTAATTCATATATAATTGATGATATAACACCAGCATATATTGAACATTTTAGAATCAGAACCTATAGTTCAGGGTTTAGAACATTTACTTACGACGGCAGAAATTAATTTTTTTAAAATAGGAATGACTCAGAATTTTTTTTGTAAGGAATTCCATCTGGTTTGGACTATAAGATATGGAAAAGCGAAAACAGATTGATGGAACAATGATTGAATCTGGTTTTAATATGACGGGTTCGATAATATCTGCATGAGATCCTTCCATGAAATACTCGAGCCAAAACGATGAATCTATAACATTCAAAGTCGATCTGCTTCTTTTTCAATGTTTAGTTCTATTCCTTTCGCTATTCCGCGTAATGACTTAGCATCTTTGATTGGCACCATTTCGATTCTACCATCAATAGGAATCATTAAGACCTTTTGTCCTGCTTTTATATTCAATGACTTCATGATTTTAGCAGGAATTGATATTTGAAATTTTGGTGATACTTTTACGGCTTCCATATTTTACTCTTCATTGATCGATAATAAATACGTAAAACACATCTTTGTTAAACGTTAGAATTGAATCAAGCAATCGGATTTGGTCACACAACACCTACTCATACTAGTTGCTGTTAGCATTGGTAGTACATCTTAAAACTCAAATAACCGGAATCCCATCCGGTTCCCACCACAGCGGTGGTCGTTGAGCCATGCTTAGAAACTCAGTCTTTACGCCCTCGATTTTTTCCCCGGCGGTGTAGACCGTTTGTACAGCCCCACCATATTTGTTTAATAATTCTTTCACTTTCTCCTCATCCCCTTCCACCCAATGTAAGGTGGCATCGAGTTCCGGAAAGTCTTCGCTGTCCTGAATTAAGAAATGATCGAGCCAGGCTTGATCTCGGCCAATGGCTTTGTTGTAAGCAAACTGATATTCAATAGCATCGGTAGGTTTTTTGGTAGGCGGATTTTTCAGCCAAAAAGCTTCTATGTAATCCTGAAAATGGCATTTTAATTTCGAAAAACGGGTTGGACTTACCACCACGGCTACCGATCGGCAACCCTGACTGCCATAACGGAAAATGGCTTCTACTAAATCGGTTACAACTTCCGGCTCTTCGCTGGTGATGTACGCTATCGAGAACTTGGCGGTTCGGATCGTAAACTCCGTTTCTTCATTAACCGCTTGAAGCCTTATCAATTCTTTTTTTACAGTTTCAACGGACGATTCCGACCCGGCAAAGAGTACTTTATCAGCCTGTACTCCTTCAAAAGAGTCCAATTCGGTTGAATATCGGATCGAATTAAATAGACCTGATTCTTGAAGCGAATCCAAAAAGGCTGCTAACAGATAGGGATCTTTTTTTGAAAGTTTTCCATAGTAATTTGCACCGGAAAGTATCGTACCCAAAGCATCCTGAAATCCAACTAATGGCAAATTACCGGCATGTAAACACAATACTTTTTTATCCATTTGATTGTATACATCACTAAGCTCAGCTCGCTTAGCCCATTCCGATACTTGCCCGGTATCCACTTTTTCCTTGAGTGCAAGAATTGCAAACTTAATGTCCTCAAAAGTGAACAATCCTTCTGCTACCGTTCTTTCAATCGCCTTTTTGAGTTTGGTATTATCCGGGCGAAACCACTTTTTTGTGGTTTCTTCGATGAGGGTTATGTGGTTTGTGATTGTCATTCTGGTAAAGTAACGACTTTGTCCTCGAATTACCTCACATCTATAGTAAGGATTAAGTTCCGAGACGGTTTACAACCAAATACCCTTGATTCTTGGCATCTCGACCAGCGGGAGAGATCTAAAGAGCTATCCACCAACATACCCTCTAGATTTCTCACTCGTATGCACTCGTTCGAAAGGACAAAGACCGGAACAGTTTACAAGCGCAAAGCCCCAATTTTGGCATCTCGACCAACGAGTGAGATCTAAAGCGCTATCCACCAACATACCCTCTAGATTTCTCACTCGTATGCACTCGTTCGAAAGGAGAATGGCTAACAACTCAGTAATGAGATCTTCTGTTTTTAATATTTCTCTCATCGGAATAATCTCCAAAAGGATATAAACCAAGCTCTTGATTTAGAAATCTAAACTCTGGGTTAGTTGTAGCTACCAGTTTATCTTTTTTCGACCTACTCCACTTTTTTATCTGTTTCTCACGATAAATAGCTTCATCTACGTATTTATATTCTTCATAATAGGTCAAGTTGAAGCAGTAGTACCTACCTGCAAAAGTCTCTGGTTTCCCAGCGTTTAAACCATGTTCCAAAATACGCGAGGGTAAATCGTTTGTCATTCCAATGTAAACTGTACTTTTCGTTTGATTTGTTGTTATGTATACATAGTATGGCATCCTTTAAGATCATTAATTTATCGTTTTTTACAAAGTAAGATTGGCAATAATACAGCTCCCTAAATTTCTCTCTCGTATCCATTCGTTCGAAAAGACAAAAGTCGGAACAGTTAGCTAGCGCAAAGCACCATTTTTGCCATCTCGACCAACGGTAGAGATCTAAAAAGCCATCCACCAACACACTCCCCTAGATTTCTCTCTTATTCACTCGTTCGAAAAGACAATAACTAAATTAGTCGTCGATCAAAAAGTTACAGCCGCGCAAGTTTCTTGGATTCCAGCGCCCTAACACTTGAAACTTACCATCTTCACGTTGAATCCCTTTATCTCCGGTTAGGATTAATGAACAAGAAAATAGGTTTGCCAAATCAATCACCCCAATGAGTCCTTCCTTGCCGCTAGGTAAAATTTCAAATGGATTTTGAGGATTTCTGATCGAAACTCGCATCCACGGCACACATTCAAACCATAAAGAACCTTGACTATAAGCCTGACTCAACAATTCTGTCATTCCATATTCGGAGTGAATCGAGGATGTTGGAAGTCCAAACCCGACTGCTAATTGTTCGTGAAGTTCCTCTTTCGTCATTTCCCGACGATGGGTTTTCATCCCACCGGTTTCTAATATGATAGATTGTTTCGGTAAGGATGGTGATCCCATTTCAATCAAATCTAATAGTCCAAAAGCTGCGCCGAATAGCATCACTTTTTTTCCGGTTGATGTGATCTCATCCAGCAAGTCTGAATCAATCACATCACCAAGAGGCAAAAAGCGACTCAATCCTGATTGATCGTTTTCGATAAGTGCATTCAACATCCAAACCAGGGAAGAATGAGGATTAGCATTATAGCCGGGAGTGTATGCAAGAATCACATATTCGTCCAGATCATAAAAATGGTTCATTCCAAGGATGATGGAATCTCGGTAGACCGCAGTATCGATGAGATAATGCCTACTTCGCTGCATTCCGGACGTTCCGCTACTTTGAAAAAATTCTAAATTTTGAATTTTGAATTTTGAATTCGGTGATGAAATCACCGTAGCATCTTTGAATGCCTGGATTGGGAGTAATGGAATATCATCGGTGGATTTTATCGCCCCAACACCTAGTGCCTTGCAAAATCGTTTATATACTAGATTATTTTTCTTCTGAAATTCGAAGATTTGAAGAGCTTTTTCTTCGAAGCTCAAAGATGCATCGAATGGATTTAGCAAACTCAAAACTTAAAAATATATACTCGCAGAAATCAGTGTGGCTGTATTAAAATTCACATTTCCTGGATTTCCAAATCTAAAAGATCCTTCATCCGAAATGGAAGCATTTCCCTGAAGTTCAATTCCAATACTAAAATTTGGGTTAAAGAAATACTCTCCTCCATAACCTAGACCCACTACAAAATCAGTGATTGTATCCCCCTCTTTAGGCATTCCAATTACTGCACCACCTTTAATAGAAAAGAAAGGAACTGCACCTACCGTTTCCTTTTGAAACTTTTTTAATACCAAGCCGACAGTTAAATCAGTGCCAATATCCTGGGCATATACAGCACCAATAACCGGAGCAATTATAGTTTGGTTATTCGTCCAAATGGGAATCTGAAATTCTAACTGATCACTTTGAATGACTGCCGTTACCCCTGAACCCCTTTCCGTTTCTTCTGTTGATTGAGCCTGAACATAGCTTATTGTCAATATGGATAGTACAAATAGACTAGTAAGTTTTTTGCGCATAATTTGTTTTTGTTTTTGCTGAAATTTGAAATAAAGTCATCAAATTTAGTCTTCGTTATAATTATTTGGATCACATTCTGTAACGCGTTCAAAATTCATTTCTTCTAATCCTGGTGGATTTGAACCTGTAGGTCCCATCATGTATAAATCTCTCCAAAACAAATGATCACCAACTTTAAAAAAAATTCGGTAAAACCCGGGTGGAGTATCCCCGCCAAAACAAGTATTACTTGTCATTGTTTGTATTGAATGCGTTCCAGCAACTTTCTCTTCATTATCCACTAATACTTTACGATAAAAAGATCCAGTGGCATGATATGGTAATAGCGGTTCTTTACCCGATGAGCCCCATGTAGCTTCTTCAATCCATATTGAAACCTTGGATGTCACCGGCAAATGAAATTGAATAGTTGACCCACTTGTGGTGGGGTTGGGATAAGGATTATCCATTCCTAAATAACCAGGAACTTGATAACAATACTCGTCTTGTGGACAGTCGATGGTCTCTGGTTCTACTTCAATACCATCTGGGAAATTAGGATTTCCCCAAACTGCAAAACCCCAGGGGCTTGCTTCATCGGTGATATTAATTCCGGTTACTATGTTTTTACTGCCTGGAGTAATCGCGTATGGATTATCACAACTTTGAATAGATATAAGAAGGATAAATAACGGTAATAAGTGCTTTAAATTTAACGCCACAATGATTATTTGTATAGACAATTTAGATGTTAGAATCTAAGCAAAACTACAAAAAAATCAATCATTAACTATTGCTAGTTTAAAGCCAATTTTTATTAAAACCTTATAATGGAATAAATCACTTACTGTCTAGTATTCTTGTCGATGCGATCGCTAAACAGCTTAAACGTATGAACTCCAAATTCCACCTCTTGGAAAATATTTGGCCCGAACCCAACTAACGGAAAACGCTCACCAATAATCCCGTTCTGACTTAGTATCACTGTTTGTTTATTTACACGATCTGTGATAATCAATCGGTCGCCATCCACCTCAAGATTGGCTGGGACAATTCCATCCAAATCAAAGCTATCGATGAAATTCCCATTTTCGTCAAATTTTAGAATAGATTTTGAAACTTCATCAAACACAAACAATTCATCAAAGTCATTAACCACAATTTGAGTCGGCTTCATTTGACGATTTGTGAATGGAACTTCCGTCTTAATAGAGCTAAGAAATCTGAAACGGCGGTCATAAATCTGAACGCGCATGTTTCGGTTATCAGAAATGTAAATCTGGAGTCCATTGGTGGCATCCACATCAATGGGCCTGTCAAATTGATAATCACCTGATCCCAATCCCCCGAGTGTAGCTACAACATCTCCATCGTAATTGAGCTTCAAAATCCGATGTTTTCCCGATTCCACCACAAATAGGTGATCTTGAGTTGCATAAATCGAGGTCGGATTAACCAAACCGGAATAAATAACCTGGGCGGTTTGAGCAAAAATTGTAGTAGATATCAAACAACAGAACAAAATAATACATAACCCAAATCGCTCAGTTTTTCTGAGACTTATATCATTAAATATGTTCTGATTTGGGTTCATTAAACTTCTAACTTAATACAAAATTCCCTTTGCTCCTTACTCCTTGCTCCTTACTCCTAATCAACGTGCCTCAACCCTTTCGCACCTATATCCGTCCGATAAAACGATCCTTCAAAAGTAATTTTTTCTATATCGGCGTAAGCTTGATCGATGGCTTTTTTGAGTGTTTCTCCTGCGCCAACCACATTCAAGACGCGACCGCCATTTGTTACAATCTGATCTCCTTCTTGCTTGGTTCCTGCATGAAAAATCATGGCATCATTTACAGAATCTAAACCTGAAATAGTTTTTCCCTTTTCATAGCTTTGTGGATATCCACCCGATGCTAACACCACCGTGCATCGATACTTATCATCAAAATTGATGTTGGTTAATTCGAGCTTGCCATCCACTGAGTTTAACATAATTTCCAGCAAATCTGACTGCATCCTCGGAGTTATCACTTGACACTCAGGATCCCCAAAACGGCAATTATATTCTACAACTCTTGGTCCTTCTTCCGTAATCATCAACCCAACATAAAGAAAACCGGTATAAGGATAGCCTTCCGATTTCATACCGTTTATAGTTGGCAAAATGATTTCTTTCTCGGTTTTTGCCAGCAATTCTGCAGTTAGAATTGGTGCTGGCGAATAGGCCCCCATCCCGCCAGTATTAAGTCCGGTATCTCCTTCACCCACTCTTTTGTGATCTTGCGCATTACCGATCACTTTAAAGGTGTTTCCATCGCAAATGGCAAACACCGAAGCTTCTTCACCAACCATAAATTCTTCGATCACTAATCGGGAAGCGGCTCCGCTTAACGAACCTGATCTGAGTTCCTCCAGAGCCTCCATCGCTTCGGCTTCCGATTCTGGAATCAATACGCCCTTACCACCAGCAAGTCCATCCGCTTTTAGTACAATCGGATATGAATTTTGCGCTTTGATGTAGGCAGCAGCAGCATCAAAATCATCCTGATCAAATACTTCATATTTAGCTGTTGGGATGTTGTGCCTCGCCATAAAATCTTTGGCGAACTCTTTACTACCCTCGAGCATGGCTGCTGCTTTCTTGGGACCAAAGACTTTATGTCCGGCTTTTTCCAGATAATCAGCGATACCTTCAACCAAAGGTTGTTCAGGACCAACAACTGTCAGCTTCACATTATTATCTTCAATAAACTGTTGAACCTCTGCATGATTTGAAACATCTAGCGAGACATTTTCACCCAGCGATTCCGTACCCGGATTACCGGGTGCTATGTAAAGCGTGGCTAATAATGGTGATTTTGCAATTCCCCAGGCTAGCGCATGTTCTCGCCCACCGGAGCCAATAAGAAGTACGTTTAATGACATTTGAATAATAATTTTGTGAGTCAGTCAGAGCGTAGCAAAGAGTCTACACAGCATTTTGTCGCCTAATGTTGACTATGCAGATCCTTCACCGCCGGTTGGCGGTTCAGGATTACATTCGTTAAATCAGGGTTATGATAACTTCTCGGCAGTGGTTATGATTGCAGCAAAACTAGCAGCATCAAGTGAAGCACCGCCGATCAGACCGCCATCAACGTCGGGTTGACTTAGCAGTTCTTCGGCATTTGCAGGCTTCATACTTCCACCGTACAGAATTCGAATTCCATCGGCGGTTTCCTGATCGTATAACTCTGCAACTACTTCTCTAATGAATGCGTGCATTTCTTGTGCTTGTTCTTTAGAAGCTGTTTCACCCGTTCCGATTGCCCAAATAGGCTCGTACGCGATAACTACATCCAGCGCTTCATTACTCGAAATACCTTCAAATGCTGCAGCAACTTGATTTTTCACCAAATCAAAGTGAATATCCTGCTTACGTTGGTCCAGGCTTTCACCCACACATAGCACAGGAACCAAATCAAATTCGAGCGATTTTTTGATTTTCTTGTTCACGGAAGAATCGGTTTCACCAAAATATTCTCTTCGTTCAGAGTGCCCGATAATCACAAAAGAGCAGCCACATTCTGTTAGCATACTTGCGCTGATTTCCCCGGTAAAAGCTCCATTATCTTCGAAATGGATATTTTGAGCTCCTACGTGAATGTCGGTATCTTGCAGGTAATTAACGCTCATCCCTAAGCTTACAAAAGGCGGACAAACGAGTACATCAACATCCTCCGCTACTTCTGCTTTTTCTTTTTTTAGTCCTTCCAGCAGTTCCGCTGCATCTACAGGACCACAATTCATTTTCCAGTTTCCGGCTATTAAAAATCGGCGCATAACCTTAGTTATTCATTAATGTTTTAGTGATTCCGGGTATAATCCCGTCAAATTCTTCTCCAATGTATTTTCGAACCAGATTTCCTTCTTCATCAACAAGAATTCGAGTTGGAAAATATTGGATGTTAAAATCATCCTTCAGTTCTTCCTTATCAAATGAAGGTGGATCGGCGATCGGCCAAAACCGGTCTCTTTCCTCGTAAAAAGCTAAAATTGTATTAACACTTGCATCGAAAGGTACAGTGAAATAGTTCAATCCCTTTGGACCATACAACTGATAAACAACCGTACTTTCATCATACTGCTGCTGGTACAAGCGGCTTGCCATTTCAGTGAATTCTAACACATACACTTGTCCTAGCATGTTCTCTCGGGAGATTGTATCTCCAGCAGCGGTTACAAAACTGAAATCAGGAATCGCACTTCCAGGTGGCAGCTCGTACAATTCGAATCGAATATTTTTATACCAGAATGAGTAATCGTCTTCTTCCTCATAATTTCGTTCATATCTGCTTAGTAGCGAGCGGGCCTGCTCTACATAGGCACTATCGAGGTGTAGTTTGATTTTTGCCCTATCAAAAGTTTGATGGATATTTTCTTCTTTCGTTAAAGCTTTTACAGAATCTAAGTAGCTTACAGCGGCCTCAAAACCACGAACTTGTGCCACAAAGTCCTTACCGTACGTAACGGCCAAGGCATAAGCGTACTCTTCGTCAAATGCCTGATTCAACTTATCATACATTTGCTTTCGATCGAATTTTTCGAGCAAAGTAATTGCACTTTCAAGGGCAAATTTAGATGCAAATGTTCCTTTCTTTTCTTCGTATACATCCCAATATAAATCCACCCATTTTTGCAATTCCACTGGAATTTCCTCGCCGGCTATTTGTCCGGTTTGGATGAATAAATTCACACGATTAAAACCATTATCAACTCGTTCGTATACTTCCATGGCTCTATTCTCGCGCGAATCAATATCCAGCGTTGACGATAAATCCGGAAATTCCCCTGAAAAACGAATGGTATCATCGTCGGATAGCAGTAATCGCATCGATGACAAATTCACTCTGTTCCTGGAAATTTGTAATGGATATGCTCCTGGTTCTTCAAATGGAATAATGCCGCTTAAAACACCGGCAGTGTCAGTTACTCCATAAAAAAGTGTGTCGATGGGATCGTTTACCGAAAGTCGGTTATACACCAAAAAAGAAAACCCTGAATAATCGCCGGTTTGATCGATGGAATCAGCTACCGAGATATTTGCTTCGAAGTGCACCTCAAGTTTTTCGGGAGTTCTTGAACAAGCTGTAACGATTAAAATCAGTACGAGTACTGAATAGCCAAACTTTTGCATCAAAATCTATCCTTCTAACTTTTTTGTAACCATTTGGGTTACCATTTTCGGGTTCGCTTTCCCCATAGAGGCTTTCATCGCTTGTCCTACAAAAAAGCCCATTAGTTGTTTTTTCCCGGCTTTAAATCGCTCTACTTCATCCGGATTATTGGCAATGATTTCATCCACCAACTCTTCAAGGAATCCGGTATCAGAAACCTGAATCAGGTTCATTTCTTTGGCTAATTCTTCGGCCGATTTATCCTCATCCAGCATGGCATCGAAAATTTTCTGCATGGCCGATGAGTTAATTTTGTCTTCTTCTTTTAGCTTGATAAGCTCCGCCAGTCGCGCCGGATTAACCCCAAACTCTTTAATGTTGATACTCTGCTCATTCAAGACACGTAGCACTTCACTCAACACCAAATTTAGTGCTGCCTTTGGATTTCCTGCTGCCTCAGCAACTTCTTCGAAGAAATCTGCCAGATAACGATCTTCTGTGATGGTTACCGCATCTACTTCGCTCATTCCGTAATCGGACACAAAGCGTTTTTGGCGGACATCGGCCAGTTCCGGCAACTCTTCTTTAATTTCGCTGAGCATTTCGGAAGTTACTATGATTGGTGGCAAATCCGGCTCGGGGAAATAGCGATAATCGTGCGCTTCTTCTTTCGATCGCATGATGCGCGTCTGCATTTTGGAAGTATCCCACAAACGGGTTTGTTGCACTACCTCTCCACCACTTTCGATTAATTCTATTTGTCGGTAAATCTCGAACTCTATGGCTTTTTCCACATTACGGAACGAGTTCATGTTTTTGAGCTCGGTTCGAGTTCCGAACTTTTCTCTGCCTCGCGGACGTACAGAAACGTTGGCATCGCAGCGCAGTGAACCTTCTTCCATGTTCCCGTCACAAATCTCCAAATACTGAACAATCTGCTTGATTTTAGTGAGGTAGGCATACGCTTCTTGCGGTGTACGTAAATCCGGCTCCGAAACAATCTCGATCAACGGTGTTCCGGCACGGTTTAAATCTACCAGCGTATTATATGGATCCTGATCGTGGATGGATTTCCCGGCATCTTCTTCCATGTGGATGCGGGTTAAACCAATGCGTTTGTTGTATTCTGCGAGCTCGATATCAATAAAACCATCGAAACAAATGGGCGTTTCGAATTGCGAAATCTGATAGCCTTTGGGTAAATCAGGATAGAAATAGTTTTTGCGTGCAAAAATAGATTTTTCTGCTACACTACAATTGGTAGCCAAGCCCATTTTAATGATGTATCGCACCAGATTTTCGTTAACAACGGGAAGGGTTCCGGGGTGACCTAAACATAGCGGAGTTACCATGGTGTTCGGGGCTTCGCCATAAATGGGTGCTACCGGGGCAAAGGCTTTACTGTTAGTTAGTAACTGGGCGTGGACTTCCAACCCGATTACGGCTTCAAAACGCTCGTGAGCTATCGTACTCATTCAAAAAATTTGTTTTCGTCGATGAATTAAGAGCTTGGAAGATACTCAAGTTGAGAATGAGATAGTAAGTTTAATATGACTTTGATTTTGGTATTTGCTACGTTACTGCGAACCAATTATTTAGGGTTATGAGAGTTGTACTACTGATATGCATTTCTTCATTGATTTGGAGCATTGGATTCGGTCAAGAAAAATACTTCCATGATTTGCGTGGATTAGAAGATTCTACGGGAACTACTCATTTGTTTTATCGCATGTATGAGTTTGAATCATATACATTTACCTGTGACGATTATGAACAGACATTTCAATCCTCTTGGAATAGCGTTTATCATTTAGATTTATCGGAAGACTCCGACACGCTGTTTCTTGAGGATTATTCGTTAAGTGGTGGCTGTACTGGGTTCGATTTAGTCAAAAATGTGATCGACTATAATTTTTTTGATAATGATATTACTAAATGGATCGCGAATGGCTTTGCTGGTTGCTCGGGTATGAGTATTTGGGATTACAAAAGTAGAAGTACTCATTTACCAAGTTATTGTATCACCAAAGCTCACCCAAAAGAGTTTGATTTGAGTAGTAAGTATACTTTCATTCTAAATGAGCCTCAGGACAGCTTATTTTTAGAGTATAACGATCACAATTTCAAATTCACGATTTCTGATAGTATTTATCCTCAGTTTAATAATGATGACTATTTATACTACGAAGAACTAGTTGACACGCTTGCGGATGGACCTGCTGTTTTCGCAATTAATCCACATTTCAAAAATATTTACTACTCAAAAGATAATGATTGGAATCTGATTGTTAGCCAACGCTACAGCAAAGATTTTCAAACAGCGGATTCAACTCTAATAGTTAGAAAATTAGCTTTTGATAAGGATCCGAATACCGTTTATGCATTAGTTACGGAAAAGATCAATGACAACTACATTTCGGGTATTTCAATTTCAGAAGATAAAGGATTGCCAAATTCCTGGTCTGATATTTATGAAGCTGAGTCTGGAAATCGTCTAGTATTTATTGAAACAGATGCATTGGCTTCTGGTCAAATTTTTGTCGCCACTGATAATGCTGTATTCAAAAGTTCGGATTATGGGAAATCATTCGAAAAAATTACAACCACAGAAATCAAGATAACTGGCTTACATAAGAAAGCTGGAACAAGTCATTTATATATACTTACCAGAGAAAATCTTATAGAGTTTAATCTGAACACAATGGAAGAAAAGGTATTAAAATCACTTCCAGTATCGAATGAAGCTGAACCGAATAAACCAACCAAAATCACCCTCCATCAAAACTACCCCAATCCGTTTAATCCGAGTACAGTCATCAGTTATCAGTTAGCATCGAACAGCTTTGTTCAGCTTAAAATTTTCGATGCTTTGGGTCGAGAAGTGGCTGTTTTGGAGGATGGATTTAAATTAGCGGGTAATCATTCTGTTACTTTTGATGCCAGTTCACTTTCGAGTGGAATCTACTTTTATCAATTAGAGACAAACGGACTAGTATTAACGAAGAAGCTCACTCTTATTAAATAATGAAATGAAAAGACTCTCCCTCTTACTTTTTCTTATGATTGGTGCATCAACGTTTATTTCAGCCCAAGAAAAATACTTCCATGATTTGCGTGGAATGGAGGATTCAAATGGTGCTACTCATTTATTTTATCGAGTCTTCGAAGAAAAGACCATTGACTGCTCGTATTACGATAGTGAGTCTGATAGTTATGTCCCGTCAACTGCTCGAACTGTTGATAATAATGTGTATCATTTCGAAACTGCTACTGAAGTCGACACTTTAAAATTTACAGATACTACTCATCACTACCCGGATTGTTATAGTACAAGAGGTGGTACTTACAAATATACTTTTTTCGATAATCATCCCGATTCAGTATTCGCAATAGAATTCTTTTATGGCGGACTATCAGGCGGGTACTTTTTCCCGTTGCAAACAGAAGATTATAATGTCTTTGAGCTTGGATTTGGAAATCCTTTAGGTGTCAATTTCGATCAAAACTTAAACTCTTTTTTACTGACCGGAAAAACATCGGAAATTATCATAAAAGCTGTTGATAAAGATTATGCGAAAGGTTTCGGCAACTCAATTCGTTATTCCCTACAAGATACTTCATGGCATGATTTTACTAATTTTTCTGAGGTACCTGATTCATTATATCTAGACTTTTTAGTTGCAGGTATAAACCCATACAAAAAAGGACATTATGTGGGTTTCAAAGATTCATCCATTGTAATATCAACCGATTATGGTCAATCATTTCAAAGGATTACAACTCATAATTGGGAACTGTACGATTTTTATGCTTCTGATGAGCTACTACCACAAATTCCATTTCTTGATGAAACTTTATTTGATGCAGACTCAAGTAGTTTCTACCTCAAATTTTACTCGGAGGCATCTTCAAGAAACCTACCAAGCTCACTTATATACCTTGTAAGACAAATTAACGATACCTGGCAATACAAGTCTATTAGTACTGATCATGAAAATTACACTATCACTTTAGATCAAAGCCAATCAGGGTCTCTCTACTTTTCTAGTGAAAATGAGTTGCATCACTCAAACGATTTTGGAAACAGTTCTAATGTTATTGAATATTTTGATGCCCCTATAACAGGCTTGTATAAAAAGCCAAACTCAGAGTTGGTATTTGTATTAACCAGTGAGAAAATGTTTGAATATAATCTCTCGACTACGGATTTAATTGTTCTTAAGGTACTACCGGTGACTAACGAGATACAAGAAAATCAACCGTATACAATCACCCTCCACCAAAACTACCCCAATCCATTTAATCCGAGTACTGTCATTAGTTATTCGATTCCGAAGGGCAGCGCAGTAATACTTAGAGTGTTTGATCAGCTAGGAAGAGAAGTTCAAACTCTGGAGAATACCTACAAACAGGCTGGAACGCATACAGTTACTTTTGATGCCAGTTCCTTATCCAGCGGGGTGTATTTTTATGTATTAGAGGCTAAGGATTTAAACGAACGCATCACTCAAAAAATGATGTTGATCAAATGAAACAATAAGGACACTAAATATTGACCAAATATGAAAAAAGCTACCCTTCCCACTTTCGCCTTTTCACTTCTCCTATTAGCCACCGCCTGTGAAGCCGAAAAGAAAGCCCCTCAAACCGAACCTACTCCTGCCCTTGCCCCTGTAACATCTTCATATACCGACATCACTCAGGATGAGTTTAAGAACATGGAATCCAATCTTCCCGAAGATGTGGTTATACTCGATGTACGTACCGATCCTGAAGTTGCTGAAGGCATGATTGATGGAGCTATTCAAATAGATTACAGAAGTGAGAACTTTGCTGATGAAGTAGCCAAATTAGATACTTCAAAAACATACATAGTGTATTGCCGAAGCGGTGGACGTTCTTCCGCTGCCTCCAAACTAATGACCGAAGAACTTGGGTTTAAAAACGTTAATAACTTGTTGGGTGGATATTCAGAGTATTCTTCAGAAGATTTTGAAAACTGATCTATTTTAACAGAGTCATTCTTCGGGTTTCTATTACTCCATCAACATTTAGTTGATATAAATAGATACCCGAAGCTAGAGACCCTGCATCGAAAGTGACTGTGTGTGTTCCAGCAGAATATCTTTGATTGGTTACAGACTGAATTTTTCTGCCAAGCATATCATAAATATCAACTTTTACAACACTCGAAACAGGTAAAGTAATGTTAATATTTGTTGTTGGATTGAATGGATTTGGATAATTCTGAGATAGTTTAAAGTCATCTTTGGTTCCACTTTTATTTAGATAATTCTTTGACCCGTCTGTAATATATATTCCAACATTTCTAGTTGGAATGTCATCTACATATCTGAAGTTTCCGGAAAACAGAATCCCCTCATCTATTGATTGCATCTGATAAACGCGCCCACCAAAATCTCTAGCTATTTGAACAGTTGAAGGTAAACCTCTCCACTTTTCACCATCCCATATTGCAATAGGACCTATTTCATTGTCTCCATTTTTCTGAAACTCTCCACTTACAACCAGATGCCCGTCATGTTCTATTATAAACCAGACTAAATGATCAAAATCAGCTCCAAGTTGCTCCCAACTACCATCAACGAATCTTACAATTTGTGAATTATCTCTTCTTGCCTCTCGATTTTCAAATGATATAGATGCATGAAGTATACCATCATAAAATGCAATGTTATCAAAACTAGAATTTCTTGGAAGGCCTTCAATAGGATATTTAAGCCATTCATCCCCATCCCATGTCGCGATATACGGTTGATTACTATATTCTCCAGAAATATACAGTTGGTCTTCAAATGTGAGGATGTCGTAGAAAGCTTGTGAATCAAAATCTATATCAGGCAACCGAATATCTACCCATTCTTTACCATTGAACTTTGTAAATGCATAAATCCTATCCGAAAAACTTCCATTCGGATCATTTTGAATACTAAAATAACCAACAGCATAAAGTGTATCTTGAAATTCATGTAACTCAACAATACGCCCTCCACTATAGGGTTTACCGATTTGCACCCATTCATCCTTATCCCATTTTGCTACTCCTATGATACTTTTATCATCCTGAGTCCAATAACCGCTAACATATAATTCGCCATCTTTTTTTAATACGGAAGTTATATAGTCGGTATAGAATAGTTGATATTCACCTAGTTCAGAAGGAAATGCCCTCAATCCATTTCTCGAATTGTGGAAAGCAAAGTTATTGAAATCGAATGAACCTACTTGTTCAAATGCTCCATATAAATATAAGGTCCCATCTATTTCTTTGGCATACGTATAACGACCTTTGGAACCCAGACCAGACTGAGGTGAATCAATTCTGCGAAATTTATTTTGATAATCAATAAAACCAGAAGTGATTTGGGTACTTTCATTATCTGACCTTCCTGAAATAAAGTAGCCATCCTCAAATTTAGCTATTGTAGTTACAATGAATGGGAAATCATGGTTACCTAATTGTGACCAAGAATTATCGCTCCATATAGCCACGCCATGAATAGATTGACCACTTATAGATTCTATATTCCCATAAATGATTAGTTCTTCATCAATTGATGTAATTGAACTAACAAAACCAGTGATTTCATCTCCAATCTGTACCCAAGAATCATTGGTCCATTTAAAAATCTTACTCACAGTTTGATCAGATACATTATCACTATAACCTGCGTAAATCTCCCCATTGTGAAAGGTTGAATAAACATTAGAATCAACCGGAAATCGCGGAAATGACTGAATTTCTGAACCATTCCATATAAAGATATTATCCACTCTGTTCGGAAGTTCCTTTTTTGCATTCGTTGAGTTTTTGACTTTTTGTACTTGGAATCGAATCTCTTCATCTAAACCTTGAACACAGTTATAGTTTTCTTCTCTAATAGCTAATATGAATTCACTGTCATCAGTTGAATTAAAGCTACCTTTTAAGTAGTTGGTTGGCCCTAAAGTGTTATCTCTCCCTACACAATAATCATTGATATAAGTATCTATAGTTACGTTTTGACCCCATCCGCCAACAGTATCTGAAAAGGACAACCAAAATGAAGGACAATATCCATGATTATCTGGGCACACTTGAACATGCCTATCACCATAAGTTACACCCGATGAGCTCATAGACCCTTGAACAATTATTGACCTGAATGTTCTCTGACCATTTCCTAGTAACCACCACTTAGAACTGTCCCCTCTATAAAACGCAGTATCAATTTGTGTGAACTCATACTCTCCGGTAAACATACCATCTGGAATAGTATTATATGTCGCGATTTGATCAATATCACCACTAAAAAGTAATAATGAATCCATAGAATTTAGAGAAACTATGTTTTCATTCGCTGGAAACCTAAAATCAAAAGGTTGCCATGATTCACCATCCCATCTACTAATCCTATCTATTTTATTGTTTTCTTCCTCTTTCTGAAATGCTCCGTAAGCAATTAAATCACCTTCATATTCTACCAATTCAGTAACAGCATTAGGCAACCCATCTCCAACACTATTCCATTTTTCTCCATCCCAATAAGCAATATTATTTATACGCTCATCCCCCTTATAAGTAAAATAACCTCCAGCGTAAAGTTTGTTATCAATAACAATTAGTTGATTTACCCCGCCTTCAAAATTTTGAAGATTTATTCCATCTTCAAGTGCTACCCAACCATTCCCTTCCCACTTTGCTATTCCGTTAATTATTTGATCATTATATGTATAAAAGGTGCCACCAATATATAACTCACCTTCAAAAACAATTGCTGAACTTATTGGACCATCTAATCCCGGTAGATAAAATGATTGATCGAATGTTCCGTTAAAAATATCTTGGCTACTAGCACCAACCGGTATTAGGAACAAGAGCAGTAAAATTAACCGTATTCTCATACAGAACATTACAAATTTGGTTATCAAATTGAAATACTCTAAGCCCACAACTAAAAGAAAAATCTGTGAATCAATTTCATATACAGTAAACGTAGGTTACTTGATTAGCAAATCACTAATGTAACCGCTTTTCTAAAACATAGAGCCACATTTTCATTTCTAGCACAGCTTTATTGCGGTTCAATTTTTTTGCTAAAATTCAACACCTTTTTTTTAGCTGATCTTATTTCACACTTTCTTCACTTTAGATAAACATAATTAATGTGGTGCACTGATCAGCTTAAATTATGAAAGCGCTTTTTCAGTATCACTAAAATGCTTAAACAGAAATCAATCTCATAAATTGAGGGTAAAACAGGTACTCATATGCTTATCTTAAAAGGACCATATAAACCGATAGAAACAGGAGCTATGAAAGCGGATTACGATGTACACCCCAGAAGCCATATTGGACTGGATTATCTGGGATTAGAAAACAATACAGAAGTGTATTGGAACCTCACACCGGCTGAACTTTACGAGCATGCAATTTTACACGGGGAAGCAATTTTAACTAAAGATCATGCCTTGCTGGTACATACCGGTAAATTTACGGGGCGCTCTCCGAAAGATAAGTTTGTGGTTGAACAACCTGAAATTATGGATGAAATTGATTGGGGTCCCATCAACCAACCTACCACAGAAGACGTATTCGACAATCTCTTCAAAAAAGTACAGGAATACCTATCCGATAAACGCCTTTTTGTTAAGGACGTATTTTGTGGCGCAGATGAAAACAATCGCTTAAAAGTACGTGTTGTTTCTGAGGTAGCTTATCACGCTTTATTTACAGACAACATGTTTATCAATCCAAGCGATGAAGAGCTTGCCGCTCATGTTCCTGAATTTACAGTGATGGCTGCCCCATTTTTTGAAGCAGATCCTGCAGTTGATAGCACAAGATCCAGCACCTTTATTTTAGTGAACATGGCCAAGAAAATCATTTTGATTGGAGGCACAATGTACTCCGGTGAAGTGAAAAAAGGCATTTTCTCTATCATGAATTACTTATTACCCAAAAAAGGGGTAATGGCTATGCACTGTTCAGCCAATCATGATGCAAATGGTAAAACGGCTATCTTTTTCGGGCTTTCAGGAACAGGAAAAACTACCTTGTCTGCCGACCCAGACAAGACGCTGATTGGCGATGACGAACATGGTTGGAGCGATGAAGGTGTATTTAATTTTGAAGGCGGGTGTTATGCTAAGACCATCAACCTAACTGAAGAAAATGAACCTCTTATTTTCGCAACCACAAAAATGCCGGGTACTATTCTCGAAAATGTGGTTCTAAATGAAAATCGAGAGCCCGATTTTGAGGATGTAAGTCTTACACAAAACACTCGTTGTTCATATCCACTTAAGTTCATACCTAACGCTAGCGAAACCGGAAAAGGAAATCACCCAGAAAATGTAATTTTCCTTACTTGTGATGCTTTTGGTGTATTGCCTCCAATCAGCCGATTAACTCCCGAACAAGCAATGTATCACTTCATCAGTGGATATACTGCAAAGGTTGCAGGTACAGAGCGAGGTGTAACAGAACCTCAGGCTACTTTTTCGGCTTGTTTCGGATCTCCTTTCATGCCACTACATCCGTCAGTGTATGCAGAATTACTTGCCGAAAAGATTCGTAAACATGAATCTAAAGTTTGGCTGGTAAACACCGGTTGGACCGGCGGACCGGCTGGAACTGGCGAACGTATGAAACTTAAATTCACCCGTAAAATGCTTTCAGAAGCTATAGACGGTGGATTGGACAAGGTAGAGTATGTAAAAGACCCGATTTTCGGTTTTGATGTTCCTATTCAAGTGGATGGAGTTCCTTCTAAAGTGTTAATTCCAAGATATACCTGGCAAGATGCACGTGACTATGACAACAAAGCTGATGAACTTGCTAAAATGTTTATCAAAAACTTTAAGCAGTTTGAGGATAAATGCAGTAAGGAAATTCTTAATGCTGCACCTCGAGTGCTATAAATTTGTGAAATAGTAACTAAGCATTTAGTTATTTAGTGATGAGAAAAGCCCGTTGAACGAAATCAGCGGGCTTTCTTTTTTTGGGTCAATTAGATACATTGATACGTATAAATTAACTAATTCATACGTATGAATACAAAGCTCACATTAAGCATCGACCCAGAGATAAAGAAAAGAGCTAAAGCTTACGCTAAAGCAAATAACACGTCTATTTCAAAAATAGTGGAGCAATATCTCGAGCAACTGTCTGATTCTGAGGAAAGTGATGATTCATGGAAAGATTTTTTATCGCCTGTAGTACGTGATATGGTTGGCTCATTAGATAAGGATAAAGTTATTGATGATGAACGATATCAGTATCTAATTAAAAAGTACTCATGAATAAGTTTTTTATCGATTCAGATATTTTTCTAGACATTTTTTTAGAACGCAATTTTTTTGGAAAGAGCTCAGCACTATTTTATGATCTATGTGCGAAATCGAGCGATATTGAGATTTATACATCGAGTATATGCATCAGTAATATTCATTACATCTACTCAAAACATGTTGGATCTGAAGTTGCCAAATCTAAATTGGCGTATTATCTATCATCTTTCGGGGTAATCCCAACATCAGAAAATGCTGTAGTCAAAGCTATAGAATCTTCCTTTAATGATTTTGAAGACGCTCTACAATATTTCACATGCAAAGAGAATGATATAAATCTCATCATCACCCGAAACAAGAAAGACTACGCACTTTCTCGCATACCGGTTGTAAGTCCGGTTGAATTTTTAGGCAATTAATCAGCCATTTCCTGCATGCGTTCTAGGTTTTCCTGAACGCGAAGTGCATCAATTACTTCGCCGATATCCCCTTTCATAATGTTATCCAAATTATAAAGCGTGAGATTTATTCTGTGATCGGTACATCGCCCTTGAGGATAATTATAGGTTCGGATTTTAGCGGATCGATCTCCAGTAGAAACCTGACTCTTCCTTTCTGCTGCACGTGCCTTTTGCTTTTTCTCGAGCTCAATATCATACATTTTGGAGCGTAACATCGTCATTGCCCGCTCTTTATTTTGATGTTGCGACCGCTCTTCCTGACATTCAACTACAATTCCGGTGGGTTCATGCGTAATTCGAATGGCTGAGTCAGTTTTGTTAACATGCTGCCCTCCTGCTCCACTAGCTCGAAAGGTGTCAATGCGTAAATCAGCCGTATTTATTTGAATATCAACTTCTTCTACCTCCGGTAACACGGCTACAGTAGCAGCCGAAGTATGTACTCTCCCCTGACTTTCAGTAGCCGGAACTCGTTGAACCCGATGCACACCGGATTCAAATTTCATTTTTCCAAACACTTCGTTGCCTTCCAAGCCAAAGGCAATTTCTTTATACCCGCCTTTCTCGGATTCATTCAGGCTCATCAAACTCATTTTCCAACCTTGAGCATCGGCGTATCTTCGATACATATCAAATAAATCACCTGCAAAAATTGCGGCTTCATCTCCGCCCGTTCCTGCTCTAATCTCAATGATGGCATTTTTGGAATCCTCCGGATCTTTGGGAACGAGCTTGATCTTAATCTCTTTTTCTAATTTCGATAACTCATCCTTTATTTCTGCGTTCTCCATCTTAGCCATTTCGGTAATCTCGGGATCTTCATCCATCTCGATGAGTTCTTTATTTCCCTCTTGCCTGTTTTTCAGGTCCATCCAAGTGTCATAATCCTGTACTAACTCTTCTAATTCGCTGCGCTCTTTGGTTAGGGATGTATATTTATCGGGATCGTCAAAAACTCCCGGATCGCTCATCGCGGCATTTATTTCTTCAAATCTAGATTTTATCTGCTTGAGCTTATTTTCAATATCCATGTTGAGATTTCGTGCTGGTCTGTATTTTGGTTGTGAAGTTAATGAATCGTTCAATCAATAGAATGTAGGACCTAGAATTTAGCTTTCAAGAATTTTGGATATGTAAGACCTCAGCATTTTACTTACTTCAGTTAAATCTCGCTTTAGTTTCTCGGTATTGGCATACCCTAAATCATGTACTAAAATCATATAATATTGGCATTCTTCAAGCGACCCTTCTGCAATGTTCATAAATCTTGCTTTGTCTTTTATTCCTCGTTTCCTAAATCCCTCAGCAATATTTGCAGGTATAGATACTGCTGCTCTTCGTAATAGAGAGGTGAGCCCGTATACTTCTGATTTAGGAAATTGCTCGCTCATCTTATAAACACTTAAAACAAATTGATGTGCTTTTTGCCAAACTAATAGGTCTTTAAAACTTGAGGCTGGAATACGATTCATTCTATCTCCTAAATTATTCTAGATTCTAAATTCTATTATTCTAAATACTATTTTCTCAAATCTTCACATATCTTAACCCTTTAATAAAAACGAAATTTGAATCATTGACAACCTCAATAAAAGCATCCACAAAGCTCGGTTTTTTAGGCGCCGGACAACTTGCCAGAATGAGCGCACTACAAGCATTTCGATTTGGTATACAGGTAGCCGTTTATTCTGATCGGCCGGAAAATGAACCTGTACAATTTATGACTCCATATTCCTACAATGGGTCGTTCGATGATGTGGACAAAATGGTAGAATTTGCCAAATCTTGCGATGTGATCACCCTCGAAAATGAGTTCATAAATTCAAGTGTATTACGCAAGGTTCAAAAAGAAAGCGGAACTCCGATTTACCCAAGCCCCGATAGTTTTGCCCTCATCGAAAATAAGCTTATCGAAAAACAAACTTTTGAGAATGCAGGCATCCCGGTAACTCCCTATAAGTTGGTAAAGGATAGTGTTGATTTTACCGATTTCGGAAAAAAATATGGTTGGCCTTTTCTTTTAAAATCCAGTAAAGGGGGCTACGATGGCTACGGTAATAAAACCGTTCATAATTTGACAGAAGCGGCCAAAGCATTTGAAGCTCTTGGAGGTCATGAAGGTCACGATATTATCGCAGAAGCATTTGTAGATTTCACCCACGAACTGGCCGTGCAAGTTGCACGAAACGAAACGGGTTCGGTCGTATATTCATGCTGCGAGACCGTTCAAGAAAATCATATTTGTCTTGCGGTATTGGCTCCTGCTCCGGTTGATGAGGCAATCCAAAAGAAAGCGCAAGAGTTAGCCGTTCAGGCTACAGAAGCTATTAATGGTAAAGGAATTTTTGCCTTCGAATTTTTTCTCACAAAAAATGGTGAGGTTTTGTTGAACGAATCTGCTCCACGTCCGCATAATTCGGGGCATTATTCCATCGAAGGTTGTATTGGTTCACAGTTCGAAAATCATGTACGGGCAGTCCTTGGTTTACCATTGGCATCAACCAAAATGACCGAACCTGCTGCTGTTATGATAAATCTACTTGGAACACACAGTCGCCCGGCAGAAGCGGATCATGTCACCGATGCGCTTACTACCAAAGATGGTCATTTACATGTGTATGGCAAAGTTCAAAGTAAAATTGGCCGTAAAATGGCGCATTTTACATTATTAGGTGATGATCTTGAATCCACACACCAAAAAGCTAAGCTCTTAACCAAAGATATTGAGATTTAATGATCAGGTATCAGGTTGAGGAACAGTTAGATTTCCGGGAGTTTATTACCGTATTAAAAAAGTCCGGACTAAGTGACCGAAGACCGATCGACGATGAAGAGCGGATCAAAAAGATGGTGCAGAATGCTCAACTAATTATTACTGCCAGATCAGATTCCAAATTGATTGGAGTTGCTCGTTCTGTCACAGACTTTGCTTATTGCACCTATTTATCCGATCTAGCTGTTGATGTTGATTATCAAGGCCAAGGAATTGGGACGGAGTTGATTCGAAGAACAAAACTAGCCAGCCCTGATGCTGCTCTAATCTTGCTATCTGCTCCGGCTGCAATTAGCTATTATCCAAAAATCGGGATGGAAGAACACTCGGCTTGTTTTATTTTGCGAGATATCAAGAATCTTAAGTAAGAAAAGCCAGATTTCTTACCTTACCCAAAACTAAAAATATTGAGTAATGAGTAATTCTCCCCTTGTTGGCGTTGTTATGGGCAGTGATAGCGATTGGTCAACCATGAAACAAGCCACAGAAATTCTAAGCCACTTTGGTATTCCCTTCGAAAAAAAAGTGGTTTCCGCCCATCGCACGCCCGATGACATGGCAACTTATGGCAAAGAAGCACGAGCTCGTGGAATTCAGATAATCATTGCGGGAGCAGGCGGTGCAGCTCATTTACCTGGAATGTTGGCTAGCCATACCACATTACCGGTAATTGGTGTTCCTATCCAAACCTCGGCGTTAGGTGGCGTGGATAGCTTATACTCCATTGTTCAAATGCCAAATGGAATTCCGGTTGCTACCGTTGCTATCGGGAAAGCTCAAAATGCCGGCTTACTTGCTGCAAGAATTTTAAGTACAACCGATGCAGAATTAGCAAATAAACTGAATATTTATCACGAAGAAATGGCTGTAGCATCCAGAAAGAAGACAGAGAATCTAATTTAGGGTTTTACCCCCTCTACAACTGATTCTAATTGATTTAGTACAATTTAAATAGTATAGTAAACTGTTTAATATTAGGGAGGGGTTATGAAAATATCGACCATACTAGCTTTAACAGCGTTTTGGATCAGTCAAGTAAGTTGTTTTAATTTCGGTGATTGTTTTTTGGAATTCCCGGACGAAACTGCTCAAACTGAGATTTTAGAGATTGTTGCTGCCACCGACTTTAGTAATGTTCGAGTTGTTAGGAAAACAAAATTAGATCGTGGAGATTCATTTATCCCATTTGATGGTGATCTGTACAATTTTAACTTTTCCATAAATGGTGAGTATTCAACTTTTTTTAGTTATGAAAATCCAAGTGGTAATAAAGTATTACGCTACGGACCTTATTTTGACGACTTCAGCCGTGATCTTGGACCTATAAAGACTATTGACGGGTCTATTTCGCCTGATGGAAAATCATATAGTTTTATAGATCTAAGCAGTATCACTTTCAGCTTATCTCATTTAAATGGTGCTGATTCATACATCTCTAATTATGATTTAATAGTTAATGACTTGTTTGAATCAAAAAGCGATACTATTGTAGTTGGTTATGAGCCCTTTTTCACCGATTCTATGTCTACTCAAGCAATTTTTCTGGATGATCTGCAGTATGATTCCGAAGGTAATGCAATTGTAATATCTGCAACACTTCAATCCGATGTAGAATGGACCAAAGTACTTTGGAGTTCTGCGTATTATGACATCCCAAAAAGAGTATTAAATCCTAGCCTTATTGCTATTAATTCATTTAATGAAATAGATACATTATACAATATTCCCACATCTACCGACACACTTTCAGGTTCCATTATATTTCATTTCCAATCGCAATATGATTTTTATTACAAGGTAACTCCTCATGGCATCTTTATTAAAAGAGGTGATGTAATCTATCGTTTGAATGAATCCGAAAAAAAACTATCTGAACCTTTATATGAAGGAAATCTTCCTAAACAAATAAGCCCAAACGGGAAGTTTGCATTAACCAGAAATAAGCTTATTAACTTAGAAACTAAGGATGTTTTCGATCCAGAACAGACGTTTGGTAATTATTATCAAGGGTTTGTCTCAGATTCAAAAATCATTTTTACCGGTAGCGATCTCCAAAGCATCGCAATTTTTAATTTGGAAACTTTTGAAATGGAAAGTGAAATTTCCATCACAGATCTTCCAAAATTCAATAACCTGGAACTCGCTGAATATACCAGAGAATATGTAACAGCACCACTTATCAATCAGAATGATGAAGTGGTTTTTATGCGAGTAAGGCATGCCTATCTCAAAGATCCAAACTATGATTGTTACGATTAAATAAGTCATTTATAGTCTTATACTTTTCTTGAAATAGTTTATACTTGTTTGATTATCCGTACAGTATCAAAATCTAATAATGATATGTAAATGAAGAAGTATTTTTTAATTCTTGCCAGTCTTTCCCTTACCAATGAAATTTTGGCTCAATCACTGCAAATAACAACCGTCGACAACCGGGTATCAACTTCCTTAAACGGTGAATGGAAGTACTTAATTGATCCCTATGAAAACGGGTTTTACAATTACAGATTACAGCCCTTCGATGAGATGGATAATCCGCCAAAAAGTGCCTATTTCACCGATTCTAAACCGGCCGACAAAACCGAATTATTAGAATATGATTGGGATACCTCTCCTTCCATTTCCGTTCCTGGAGATTGGAATCATCAGTTCGAGAATTTAGAGTGGTATGAAGGGACCATCTGGTATCGAAAAAAATTCAGCTACCAAAAATCAGAGGCATCAAATAGGGTATTTATCCATTTTGGGGCTATTAATTATCATTCCAAGATTTACTTAAATGGCGAGAAAGTTGGGGAACATACCGGCGGATTTACTCCCTTTCAATTTGAAGTAACGGATTTAATTCAGGATGAAAATTCTATCGTGGTTTTTGTCAACAATAATCGCAAGCCCGAAGGTGTGCCTACCGTAAACACCGATTGGTACAATTACGGAGGAATTACACGAGATGTAATGCTCATCGAAACGCCGCAACAATATGTAAGCGATTATATGATTCAGTTGAATCCGGAAAACCCAAATGAAATCAAAGGGTATATTCACACGGATGGATTCAATAGAGACTTAACGGCTACTATTTCAATTCCGGAGCTTTCTGTATCCGAGAGTTTCACTCTTGAAGAAAGGGTTGGTGCTTTCAACTTCACGGTTAACAATATCGAGTATTGGAGCCCCGAAAACCCTAAGCTTTATGAAGTAATTATTGAAACGGAGCATGAGCGAATAACTGACCAAATTGGCTTTCGAACAATTACAACAAAAGGCGCCGATATTTTATTAAATGGCGAGTCTATTTTCTTAAGGGGAATTTCGATCCATGAGGAAAACCCTTATCGCGAAGGCAGAGCCAGATCAGAAGCAGATGCTGAATTATTACTTAGATGGGCAAAGGATCTTGGTTGCAATTTTGTTCGATTGGCCCACTATCCACATAACCGCCACATGATTCGCCTTGCTAATGAGCTCGGCTTACTGGTGTGGGAAGAAGTTCCCGTTTACTGGACTATTCATTGGGAAAACCCGGAAACCTATGCCAATGCAGAGCATCAGCTTAAAGCGATGATTCATCGCCATAAAAACAGTGCGGCAACCATCATTTGGTCGCTCGCTAACGAAACACCGGTTAGTGAAGCAAGGACAGAGTTTCTTGTAAAGCTAGCTAATACTGCCCGCTCGTTGGATGATACTCGATTACTTAGTGCGGCAATGGAAGTACATCTTGAAGATGATCCTAATGAGTATATCGTAGGTGATCCGCTTGCTGATTACGTGGATCTCGTTAGCTTCAATCAATATGTAGGCTGGTATAATGGCGCGCCGGAAAAGGTGGTGCGATCAAAATGGAAAGTACCTTACAATAAACCCGTATTTATTTCGGAATTCGGAGCTGGAGCGAAAGCAGGATTTCATGCCGATACTTTAACTAGATTTAGTGAAGAATATCAGGCTGATCTATACACAAAAACACTGGATGCACTCTCTCAAATCGAGAATTTACGTGGTATGTCGCCATGGATTTTGGTGGATTTTAAATCTCCACGCCGACAGTTGTCTGTTATTCAGGATGGATGGAATCGTAAAGGTTTAATTGGAAATAACGGTGAAAAGAAAATGGCGTATTTTGTACTTCAGTCATACTATCATCAAAAAGCTTCTGAATAAATTACCCTTTATGAGATCATTCGTTCTATTTTTCGCATTATTTCTTGCAACCACATTACACGCTCAGCAATTTGATACTGAGACTGATAATCCCTTGCAACACTTCGAGTTTTTAGTTGGTGGTGAATGGCGAACTCCAACAACACTACAAACTTTCGAATGGGGCGTTGGCAAACAATCAATCCACTCTAAGTTATATATTATCAATGGCGCTGATACTACACTAAATGGTGAGATTACTTGGTTTTGGCATCCGGGGATGCAAACCATTAAAGGTTATGGCAACTTGCTAAACGAGCATATAAATTTTTTCGATTATTCCACCGAGTTTACAGATCCAAGACGAATGAATAACAGTATTGTTGGTTACGGAGGATCGGCAGAAGGTGTCAATATTATTGAATCACTGGAATTTATTGGCGAAGACAAATATAGATGGACGATGTACAATCGGGTACTTGATCAGTTGCAACCTGCGATGAGCGCAATGTTTACGCGCGAGTATTAATGGTTTAATAAAACAGCGATTTAAACAATTAATTGTTGATCGCAAGAATTCGATGTATTTTATCCGCGGATACAACGCTGAGCTTATCATCTTGTTCAAGTTATTTTTGACCTGAGGCTATGTTTCTGACTTGTTCCGTATAACTTGATAACACACTTATATTTGATATGAACATTTATGTAGGAAATCTTAGCTATGGGGTTTCTGACGACAACTTAAGAGAAGTATTTGAAGCTTTCGGAACTGTAAGTTCTGCTAAAGTAATTACCGATAAATACTCTGGACGATCTAAAGGATTTGGATTTGTAGAGATGGATAACGACGCTGAAGCAAATGCTGCTATCGACCAATTGGATGGTGCAGAAATTGACGGACGTTCGGTTAAAGTAAACGAAGCACGTCCTCGTGAAGATCGCGGAAATGGCGGTGGTCGTAACAATCGTGGTGGCGGCGGAGGCGGCTACCGCAGATAAGAATTTTATTTTCTTACATTGAAAGCCTTTCTATTCAGAAAGGCTTTTTTTATGTCAAAAATTTGGTAACTAAATCATGTTGAATTAGTATCAGCAATCTGTAAAAATTAATCACTTAATACGGTATTTATCATGGTAATGAGCACAACCAATTCTTTGGATGGCAAAGAAATCAGCAACTATTTAGGCGTAGTAACCGGCGAAGCTATTTTAGGTGCAAACATCTTCAAAGATATATTTGCAGGAATCAGAGACATTGTTGGTGGGCGATCCAGTTCGTACGAACGAGAACTACAGGAAGCACGGCGTTTAGCATTCGCCGAAATGGAGGAAAAAGCACGTCGAGTTGGTGCAAATGCAATAGTTGGCATCGATATCGACTACGAAACGATTGGTGCTAACGGCAGTATGTTGATGGTGTCCGTTTCCGGTACAGCAGTGCAAGCTGAATAAATTTCAAAAAAAATCCCGCGCATTTTTCGATACGCGGGATTTCTCCATTATCTCCCTCTTCTTGGGTTGGGTCGGGTTCTATGATTTTCTACTAGTTCCTCTCTCATAGTATCAGAAAACCGATACATAATTCGTCGGTGTTCGTTCTCATTAATTATTCCTCTTCGGTGCCCTACTAATCGTAGTTCTGAAAACCGATAATACAGCCGCTCTTGCTTTTCTAAACGGTGCACCAATTCAGCATATTCACTCCTGACTGTTCGTTTCTCTTGATGTACTCCATTCCTTTTCGAATGCAATTTGGGAGTTCGCCAATCGTAATGGTAATAACCATTTTGCTGATAACGTTGACGATCAAATCTTCTTAATGTTCGCTCGGTTTGCTCAATTTCTCGTTCCATATCCCTTAATATATTTCTCTTGGTAGTTCGAGCTAATCGTGCATTTTCTGTGAGCATCGCATACGATAATTGCTCTATATCGTATTCGAAATCCCTTAGTTCTTCTCGATCTAATCTGTAATTAGTGCGATCGTTGTTATGATACGCTGAATAACGTTGTGCGCTTGATTGTGCAGTAAAAATTATGCTAAAAATGAATAGTATTGTCAGGCGTTTCATGGTGCCTCCTTATTTTTGAACTCGTTACACCAATAAAACGCTGAGTTACGCCCTTCGTTACTCACATCTTGATGTGAGTTGCAAATCATAAACCATCTAAACTACTGTAATTACTAATCTAGTTTGATATTTTTTTAAAGAAATACATACTAAAAACCTGATTTTGAGTAGAAATCGGATCTTTGATTTGTTCAAATTGATCGGGGTTTTGGAGGAAATAGTCCAAAGGTAATGTACTTGAGTCTCGGCGTGGGCGGTAAGAATAATGAGCGTCCCAAACGATGATCGAACCAATTTCTGCGGTCTGCACAGCATCAAGTTTTACCCTTTTTGAATTAGGTTCGAAATCTTGTGGAACCTTGTTCAAATAATATGGGATCAACGTGTGGCTAAATATCCATTGTGTACCTTGGGTATAGTTTTGATCGATCCATGCTGAGGCAACTTTAACTATTTGATCTTCTTCACTGAGATTTTTTGGACGAACAGTTAGCAATATTCCCAATAAACTTACACCTATAATAAGACGATTTATCCATTGCTTGCTTAACCCAAGAATTGCTATCTCGAAGGTTAAAATCAGAATTAGTATGTGGCTAAAATCCCGCTTATAGGTGTATTTTAGATGATTGTGCTCGAAAGACATAAAAAATATTGCTATCAAGATAAGTGGTATAAATACCCATAAATATTTTAACCGTTCTTTTTTCGACGTTTGCTCATAAATTCGTTCTGCCCCTATTGCAGCCAATATTGCTAGCAAGGGAGCTATTACCATAAGGTATCTTAGGTTTCCACCGGTTGATGGACCAATTTTTATGCTTTCCATGCTAAACAACACATGTATTGTAAAAAAGATTACACATGGCAACAGAATAGGCCAATACCAAGTCTTTCGTTTCATCAATCCTTGCACAAAAAACGCTACTAAAAAGGTAAATGTAACCCCACCAATAACAGGTAATAGCATTAGAAAATAGTGTTCGCCACCTTGTCGCGGATAAGCACTTTGAATGGCACCACTGAAGCCAAAAATTGCATCATAGAGATACCATGGATTACCAAATAAAATCCAACCGGCAATGTGCTGAGTGAAAGGAAATACAAGAATTAATAAAACCGACTTCCATTCTTTTTTAACGGCGAGATATAGAGCAAATAATCCAACGATGGGATAAAATTCTTGCCGGATGGTAAGTATATACGACAGTAAAAGCGCCGCAAGCCAGTGCTTTCTAGCGTAAAAAGCCCAAACAGATGATACTAACAGAAAAGCGGTTAAAATTTCGGAATATGTTCGAAATGAAAGTTCTATCCAAAATGGCTGAGTTGCTAGAAATATGAAAACCAGCCAGGGCCTCGAATAACCGAGTTGCTCCATAATTTTGTAGGCAACGAAACTACAGGCCGCGGCAAACAGACAATTTAAAAGCGTCACCGCTTCTAATCCTAAAAGAGCAACAGGAGCATATATCAGCTTAAAGCCCGGCTTTCCCCAATTCCCCATAATTACTTCCGGTTGATGCCAGAATTGAAGCATGTTTGTAAAATGCGCTGCTTCATCATGCTGGTAAAATCCTTCCGAAAAGATTGAAAACAAATAATACACCACAACTAGTAATATCGTACTGATTACCAGGTGATTTTGAAGAAAGTCAGATGACAAATTATACTTCATCAGAAATATGCTTTTTCTTCTCTCCTGACTGCCAAACATCTTTAATAATATATCGAGGTCGTTGTTTAACCTCAGCGTAAATCCTTGATAAGTATACACCAATCAATCCTAAAAACAGCATTTGAACGCCGCCTAAAAATAGGATGATTACTAACGAAGATGCCCAACCCGGAACGGCTGTATCTAAAATCAATCGCGCATAAAACACCCAAATTATGCCCACAACCGCTAACATCGAAACTGAAACTCCTAAATGAGTAGCGATACGAAGTGGTTTGTCGGAAAAGGAAGTTACAGCATGAGTTGCCAAACGAAGCATTTTTGAAAGCGGATATTTTGTATTTCCGGCTTTTCGTTTTTCCCGGTGGTAGTGAATTCCTGTTTGATTAAAACCGAGCCAGGAAACCAAGCCTCGCACAAATGGTTGTTGTTCATTTAACTGCTGATAAGCCTGAATTACCGGACGAGATAGCAATCTGAAATCACCGGTATCTAATGGGATATCCAAATCTGTGAGCCATTTGAAAAATCTATAAAATGCTTTGGCCGTTATCCGCTTAAAATACGTTTCACCTTCTCTACTTTCTCGGATACCATACACAACATCGTACCCTTTTTTCCATTCGTCAATCATTTTCCCTGCAACTTCTAATGGATCTTGTAAATCTGCATCCATAATGATCACAGCATCGGTGGTAACTAAATCGAGCCCGGCAGTTACAGCAAGTTGATGGCCAAAATTCTTCGAAAAGCTAACTAGTTTATAACCCTCAAGAGAAGTGGTAAGCTCTAAAACACGTACGACCGTCTTATCGGAAGACCCATCATTAATAAAAATTATTTCTGAAATTTCGGGTCGTTCTACTCTGAATTTTTCGATCTCAGTTACTAATAAAGGGAGTACTTCTTGCTCGTTAAATAGAGGTATCAGTAATGAAACGTTTTTCTTTGACTTGGCCATTGCTTGGATTTACATTCGAGCCAAATATGCACCTTCTAAATTACACTTGCACAACTGCTTTGCTTAGAATTTATTCATGACGAATGGCATCGATAGGATCTAATCGCGCTGCACGCCAGGCCGGATAGGTTCCAAAAGTTACTCCAATTATCACTGCTAAAATCAAGATAATGAGAACCGACAGAGGATTCACCACTACACTAAATTCAATATTTACAAGTGAGTTGACCAACGGAACAAAAATCAATACGCCAAGCATACCAACAATCCAACCTAGGCATGAACCAACCATAGAAATGGTAATCGACTCCGACATAAACTGCATGACAATATCTTTACTTTTAGCCCCACTCGCTTTTCTAATACCGATTTCTTTGGTACGCTCGGTTACTGATATCAATAATACATTCATGATACCAATTCCTCCTACAAGCACAGAGATACCGGTTATTGCGCCCATTATCAGTTTAAACAATAAGATTCCCTCACTCAGCTGATCTACCCAAAAATCATCTTTTATCAAACTGAAAGCTTCAGCTCCTTGGTCGAATTCCTCATCAAGCCATTGCTTAATTTCCTGCTCGATAATCGGGATTTCTTCTACATTTGCAACTTTCATGGTGATTGACGGATACGCTTGGCCGGAGGCATCAAATGCTGTAATTGGTATTAATGCCCGCGGACTTTCCATTGGTAATTGTATAGTTCCAATGATTTTAAAATCCGTTTGGTTTATGGAGACTATTTCCCCAATCACGGTATTAGAATCGGCTAAATTGGATACAAAATGATTGTTAACCAACATCACATTAGCAGCAGAGTCTACTTCTGAACGCGTAAACATTCTCCCATTTATTAATTCAAAATCCGGCAGTAATTGATCGGCGTTATCTAACGATCCATGCAGAAAAAGACCAATGGTAGAATCCTGAATGGAGGCTTCAGTAGTTCGCATAGCTACATATTCAACAATGGCTTTGGTATCGTACAATTCTTCGATGTAGCGGGCGTGCTTGTAGCTCAATTTTGGCCGGTTTTGTACTGCTACACTAATCCCGTTTCGCATAACTCGTGCGTTCGAACTTATTGTAAATGATTGTACCGTAGTGGTTTTGGAGAGTTGATCACGTGCTGCTTTTTCTAATCCATCACCTAAGGCAAGGATACCTACCAAAGCGGCAACCCCGATTATTATACCTAACGTTGAAAGTAATGTGTGCAATGGATTAGCCCGAATATTATCTATTGCGATGCGGGCAGAATTAAAAAATTGATTCATCGAATATATATTTTGATGAATCGACTACGAAGCTGTATTACTTCTGTTTCGGCTTATTTCACTTGTATGGTGTGCGAATGTAACTCTGCATTGAAAGAAAAATGTGAATCAGACCAAGAAGCAGGACCAAACCGTCCACGAGCATTGTTTGAAAAACCGTAACGCTCTTTTGGAATCCCTAGGAGATTGGTATCGAGTTTACCATTCGCATTTTTATCATGATACACGGCAATTGCATACTCACCAAATGGTAGCTCATCTACTTGCCAATCTACTACGGTGCTATCTACTGATAAAACTACCGCATACATTGGATCTACGGTATATGTGTCCTGAGAGTTAAATACCGCAATTCTGAGCTCACCCTCAGCTTTTGCCAAACCTTCTACGGTTAAATAAAAGCTCGCTGTTTTTTCAGTAATATAGTCTGGGCGTTCTTGCGCCACGCTATCTGAATTTAGGGATCCAACGATTCCCACAAATAATAAAATGAATTGAATCATTTTCGACTTCAACTTCAATTGCACTCTCGCGATATTTTTTGATGAATGTTAGTTTTGAATTGCAACTCTAAATTTGGGCAAATCATTCTGTAGGAATGAATTATAATTCTGGTTCCCAAGCTAAAAACTCCTCACACTTAACCAGATTATTGTCAATCCATGGGGTTACTTCGGGTAACATAGAATTTTGAAAAGACAAATAAACCATCGGCTTAACAAAATCATTTTGATAAACTTGCACCATATATGGTAAATATTGTTCCACAAAGAATGAATCCAAACCATTATTATCATGATCAGCCAATTGTTCCAAAATCATTGAATAACCATTTGCTATAAAGTCTATTTCCGATTCAAACTCACCTTCGGTATGTTTTTGAGCACTAAACCCCATCAACAACATTTCATACATCGTAAATCCACTATCCATAGCCCCTCCTAAGAATAAATTCACTTCTATTCTACCAGTATCTTCATTCTTTTTTGCTTGATTGAATATAGCCTGTATCGCGTCATACGTTTGAAGTGTTCGAGGAGAATCTTGTTCTATTTGGATAAAATATGTATAAGCAAATAATGCCGGAATATGATTTCTTTGGTCGTGATAAATTCTACCCAATAATAAATGACTACTAGCATGGCCAAAATTTACTCGAATTGCATTTTGTAGACTAACTATTGCTTCATCAACTTCCCCTAGATTCAATAAGGTAATTGCAAGACTGTAATGCGCTAAATGGAATTCATTATTTAACAGTATTGCTTTTTGAAATGCCTTTTTTGCTCGATTCGGGTAGCCTGCATGATCCAGTTCAATGCCCTGTATGTGATAAAACGACGCTCTATTTGGTGCATCGATAGTTTGCCCTCTTTTTACAAGCTCTAAACTTGTTTTTGAGTTACCGAGCGTACTTTCAGTCATTGCCAACTCATAAATTACTTCTGATGAATTTGGGTTTGCCTCGAGCAATTCAGAGAATATATCCTTGGCTTTTCGATAATTACCCAAATCATATTCATTTATAGCGCGATTATACTCTTCGATTTCAATTTCATTCAACTCTTCATTATGATACAAAGTTGATGGTTCTGTTACTTTATAAAGCGATGAAGTTGAACAACCGATTATTAAAAAAGGAAATAAACAGAATAAAATTCTCATACAATGACATTTACTAATTAACTATAGCATAATAAGTAATTTATCATAGTAATTTCTTCCCATTTTCAATTTCTTTATCCGGAACAGCAAGTATTACATGGCCATTATCGTCGTAAAATCCGGTAATTAAACATTGCGACATAAACGGCCCAATCTGCTTCGCAGGAAAGTTAACTACCCCTATAACTTGTTTCCCTAACAACTGTTCCTTCGAATAATGATGGGTTAATTGAGCCGATGATTTTCTTTGGCCAATTTCATTCCCAAAATCTACAATTAATTTATAGGAAGGATTGCGGGCTTCGGGGAAATCATCAACCTTGATGATTGTCCCCACCCGCAATTCTACTTGCTCAAATTCTTGCCAAGAGATTTCTTTCATTATTCGGTAGAACTATCAGAACTAGTTAATTATTTAATTAGAGTCATCGAGCGAGTCAATCGAATTCCTAATTCTGGTTGTTCCAATACATAGTAGTATAAACCACTTGATAAGCCTGTTGCCGAAAAACTTACCTGATACGAACCAGCCGGTTTTATCTCGTTCACAAGATCTGTTACTTTACGACCTAACATGTCATAAATGGCGAGCTTAGTTAATCCGGTTTGCTGTACGTTAAAAGAAATAGATGTACTAGGATTGAATGGATTTGGATAATTCTGAGAAAGACTTAATGAGTTAGGTTGGTCATTATTCAGCTCCGAAGATGTAGTATTTTCATAGGTATACACTCTTCGTGATTCCGGCTCAAAAGCATTGCCACTTGCATATTCATACGTTCTGGTCGAAATTTCGCCATCTTCATATTCAAATAGATACCGCTCTTCATCCTGCCACTCCGTATCGTACCAGCCTTCTGTTAGCAGCTCAACAACCTGATCATTGTTTTTGAACATGGTAATTCTTTCGAATGGTATCCATTCTTCAGTCGCAAAATAATATTCATCATTGTATACATCGAAGAACTGGAAATCGGTGAATGCGAATTGCAATAATTGAACAACGGTAATATCGAAATAGGTATATCGATCGATAAATTCTGCGTAGATATAGTGCTCAATATAATTACCATCTCTCAGCAAGGCGTAGTCGCCGGCAATCACTCCAGATTCCCCCTCACTCGGATAGTCGTAGTAGTTTATAATTTCAATACTATCAGCGGTATGAGGTACAAATTCTACACGATCGTAATAGAAATCCTCTCCATCATCTTCTACAATTACCACAGAATCCAGCATGGAAAAATCGTTGTTGTAGTAAAATTTCTGCTCATATTTATACCCACCTTCAACCGACTCTTCTACAAACTCAGTGAGCAGACCATTGCTATTTAGTTTGATGATGCTCTCCGAAACCTTGACAAATGTATCACCGGATTTGAAATAAGTTTCATCTGTAATTACTGTTCGATCTTCATTATAGCTTAGATCGTGGCGTTCAAAAACCATCCACTCATTATTGTTAAAATAATCGACCGTAAAACTACTAATCCCTCGATCAATACTACTCTTTTGTTTCAGTATCGAACTTAAAGGAGCACTGTTCAATTTCTCTATTATTTTTTGCGTTCCACGTGTGTTCTTGTCCCCTCTTTCTTGTGCTTCAATTCCTGTGCTTAATAGCAGGCCCAGAAGTACACAAATGACCCCTATTTTTGTTGATTTCATAGTGATAGTATTTATAGTTAATCAGTTGTTTAAAGGATAGTTTCTTAGTAACAATGTTACAAAAAAAGCCTGCCTCCTAAAATAGAAGACAGGCTAATAACTTCGATAAGTAAGCGATTATTTTAGTCGGTAACAGTTTTTACTGTTTTAATTATCCGAGCAGCCACTTTATATGGATCTGCATTGGATGCAGGTCTGCGATCTTCCAAATAACCACTCCATCCGTGTGTAGCTGTGTAAACAGGAATACGAATTGAAGCACCACGATCTGATACACCATATGAGAACTGATCGATAGCTGCCGTTTCATGATCTCCGGTTAAACGTTGATCGTTATCGGCACCATAAACTGCAATATGCTCATCTACTACATTTCTGAATGCTTCGCATACTTTTTCGATCTTTTCTTTCGATCCAGCAGTACGAATATATTCGTTCGAGAAGTTTGCATGCATTCCCGAACCATTCCAGTCAGTTTTGCCTAGTGGTTTTGGGTGATATTCAATGTAAAGACCATATTTTTCTGAAAGTCTTTCCATTAGAAAACGTGCAACCCAGATTTGGTCACCGGCTGATTTCGCTCCTTTAGCAAAAATCTGCCATTCCCACTGTCCGGCAGCAACCTCACCGTTTGTACCTTCAACATTTAAGCCGGCATCTAAACAAATATCTAAATGCTCATCTTTAAAGGCACGGCCGAAGGCGTTTTGCCCGCCAACGCCACAGTAGTATGGACCTTGAGGTCTTGGATATCCATTTGCCGGAAAGCCTAATGGTAAATTTGTATCCAAATCCATTAGAAAATATTCTTGTTCGAAACCGAACCAGAAATCTTCGTCTTCATCGTCGATAGTAGCTCGGCCATTAGACTCATGTGGAGTGCCATCGGCATTTAGTACCTCGGTCATAACCAAGTACCCGTTACGTACTTCCGGATCTTCAAAAATAGCAACCGGATTCAATAAACAATCGGAGCTTCCTCCTTCAGCTTGCAGGGTAGAACTCCCGTCGAACGACCATTCCGGGCAATCTTCCAACTTTCCGCTGAAATCACGCACAATTTTAGTTTTACTTCTTAGCGATTGAGTGGGTTTATAACCATCCAACCAAATGTATTCGAGTTTTGCGAACGCCATGTGAACTTTATTTTTTTATGAGATTCGTTAAAAAATCAAAACAAATATAACGCACTTTTTTTAAAACACTCAATTAAATTAACCAATTAGTTTTCCACATATTAAAAATGATGGCATAAAAGCGCTTTCATAGCCAATTTTTTTTCAAGACTTAATAAATTCAACCTCATCATTCAGCCTAGATCAGGCATTTTTTACTAAATAATCTGGTTTAACTACTTAATTAAGCTTTCTATCTTTTTACTACTTATTCACATCAAACTTTAGAGTAATTGTCTTCTACTACGCAATCTAAGATTAATATTTGGGTTCAGGCTGCCCGCCCGAAAACACTTGCAGCTGCATTTACCCCTGTACTTATTGGCGCAGCTATTGCATTGCATGATGGCGCTTTCCAGGCTATTGTTACTTTTGTAGCCCTTTGGTGTGCTTTTCTGATTCAAATTGGAACCAACTTTGCCAACGATTATTTCGATTTTATTAAAGGCGCCGATACCGACGAACGCATTGGCTTCGAGCGAGCTACTGCTGCCGGATTAATCGCTCCAAAAACGATGTTGCAAGCCACTATTTTGGTAATGGCTGTCGCATTTTTTTCCGGTTTGTATTTGGTATGGATTGGCGGCTGGACTATTCTAATTATCGGAGTTTTATCTCTCATCTTCGGAATACTTTATACCGGCGGGCCTTTTCCCCTCGGTTACAATGGATTAGGAGATGTTTTTGTATTTATTTTTTTCGGAATTGTAGCTGTGATGACTACCTATTATGTAAATGCTCTGGAATGGTCGGAAGCAACATTTTGGGCATCGTTAGCGGTTGGTGCGCTTTGCACAAATATATTGGTTATCAACAATTTGCGTGATGTAGAACAAGATGCTAAAGTAGGCAAACGCACGCTTGGTGTTTTATTTGGCGAAACTGCTTTAAAGTTTGAATACACCCTAATGCTGGCCCTTGCGTTTGCAATTCCTCCACATTTTCACGTTCAATTAGATTATGCTATTTGGATCTATTTACCCTTCCTTTCTTTGCCTTTAGCGCTCTTTCATTTACGTAAAGTTTGGACAGAAACTCATAAGCCAAATTTGAATAAAGTTTTGGAACAAACAGCACAATTGATGGCTATATACGGCATCCTTTTTTCGATGGGGGTAATTCTTAGCTAATGTTTTCTGTGCACGCCTACAAGATTCCGTTTTCTTCTCCTTTTCAACTCGCGGGTAAGCGCTTTGAGACTCGCAAAGGCCTCATTCTCTCTTTTACGGATGGAGATGTAACTGCTTACGGAGAAGTAGCTCCCCTGCCCGGCTTTTCAAGCGAATCTTTAGAGGAAATACTGACTGTACTCTTACAAAATCAACGTGAGCTTGATAACGCATTCCGAAATGGTGAAAGCGGTCAGTTGCTTTCCGTATTGCATAGTATTCATAAAATTCCATCGCTTTCATTTGGATTGGATACCCTTCAAGCGGATTACCTTGCAAAAAAAGCAGGAGTTTCATTATGCGAGCATCTCTTTGGTCGGCCCTTTGTCTCTCCAAAAGTAAATGCAACCTTAGGCATTCAAGACCTTGAGAAAGCACTCAAATCTGCCGATAACATCTACAATGATGGATTCCGTACTTTTAAAATTAAAGTAGGATCCGATCATAAGAGAGAGATTGAGTTAATTCAAAGATTACGAGAGAAATTTCCGGAGATTCAAATCCGGATTGATGCCAATCAAGCCTGGCAAACAGAAGAAGCCGTTAAAAAGCTTACAGATTTTTCGAAGTATAATATTGAGTATTGCGAGCAACCGGTAGATAAACATGATATCGATGGCATGAAAAAAATTACGGCATCACATATTGTTCCTATTGCGGCAGATGAAGCTGTTCGTTCTATTCGCGACGCTAAATTGCTGATTCAAGAAAAAGCTTGCAACCTTTTGATACTTAAACCCGCTTTATTCGGCAGAATTGGAGATTTGATCGTAACAAAAGAATGGGCTAACACTCATTCCATACACGTTGTATTAACAACAGCGTTTGATAGTATTATAGGAAGGACAATAACCGCAGTATTGGCATCGGGTCTGGGTTCCGACAACAGGGCTCATGGCTTAGCTACCAGCAAGTTTCTTAATGAACCCTACAGATTACCGAATGAGGTTCATGCTGGCAAATACGTACTGCCAGATGGTGCGGGAATTACTCATTCCATAGATTTATCCTATTTCAAAAAAATAGCCTGACGTGTTTAAATCAAGATTACACATATTTGAATTCAAAAAATCCACTCCAGATTATGTATTTCTGGCTTCGAAGGATGGAATGTATACGTATGGTGATCTTGAAAAATTCACAGCTTACTTCCAGGATATCCTAATCCGGAAATCCGATTCTTTGAAATGGCCCGTCGCTTTTTTGTCTGACTCCAGCGACATGCTGGTGCTCTCAATTGCAGCGTGTTGGCAACTCGGCGTTCCCTTTATACCTCTAGATCCAAAACTACCCCAGGCCGAACTTGAGGAACAAATCGCATCACTTAGTCCAAGCCTGATATTTTGTGATTCTAAAAATCGAAGCCGATTAACCGGAGATGATGTCATCCACATGGATGAGAACTATTTTATCAATGCATTCACATTTGATGCACGAAATGTTGAACTCCCAAATCCTGCAAAAATTGATAAAGAAGAATGCTTTGGGTATTTCTTTACTTCCGGCACATCGGGTAAACCAAAAATTGTACCGCTAAAACGCCGACAAATGTTCTCTGCGGCTAAGTCATCGGCTCGCAATCTACGGCCCGATCCTAATCACTTTTGGTTGTTATGTTTACCTCTCAATCACATTGGTGGCATTTCTATCATCCTACGTTCATTGATTTATGGAACCGGAGTTTATCGTTTAGACATTTTTCATGAGGAAATGATTAAGGAATTTTTGGCGGAAAATACGCGATTTCAAGCCGCTTCGTTGGTCCCAACAATGCTTAAACGATTACTTGAAGATCCTTTTTTCCGAACGCATCCCGGCTTCAAAGCGGTGTTGTTAGGTGGTGGGCCTTCCAACGAAACACTACTCCGAAAAGCTGTTGAGCGTGGAATTCCAATGATATCAAGTTATGGGATGACGGAAACATGTGCTCAAATTGTTGCGAATCCAATGCTGGTGCCCTCCGGTACGTATATTCCAATCAAAAGTGTAGGTAAAATTTTCTCAGCCAATACTCTTGAAATACGAGATGTACACGGAAAGCGCCAACCCATGAATGAATCCGGGTTAATTTGGTTGAAAGGTCCACAAGTTTTTGATGGATACTATGGCAGCCAACAGCATGATGCATCTTTTGATGAAAAAGGCTGGTTTTGTACTGGCGATTACGGTCATTTAAATGGAAACGGGCATTTATTTATCGAATCCCGCCGCACTGATTTGATAGTATCCGGTGGCGAAAATATTAATCCATTTGAGGTGGAACAAGCCATTGAGGGACTAAAAGAAATCAAGGAAGCTGCAGTTCTTGGTGTGGAAGATGATGAGTGGGGACAAAAAGTGGTTGCCGTTGTTACACTTGCTAACGGCATGCATCCGGATCTCGATTTGCTGAAAAATCAGCTAAAAGGAAAAATCGCTGATTTCAAATTACCCAAAGAACTACGCATTGTTGATCAACTCCCTAAAACTGCAACCGGTAAAGTAAAACGACGAGAACTATTGAAGATTCTTAAAAAGTAATCTACTAAGTCTTTTTAAGAATCCTGTCTTCCCTTTTGTAGGATCGTTCTTCTCGTTTAGTAGCTAACAAACGGCATTTGATATAAGTATTCATCCGATTCTACCTGCTTTAGAATAAAATCTGCAAGATCTTCTCTACCTAACGAAGTACCGGAGTTAACACCTACCCAACTAACCTTGTATGATCCTTTAGCTGGCTCATTTGTTAATCTTGGACCTCGGACAATTATCCATTTCAAGCCACTTTGTTCTAGTACTTTATGATGGGCAATAGCATCATTAAGAATTTTTGGAACTGCGACTTTCATAATGAACCGGATTATTTTGTCTACAAATTTAGGCTCATCTTTTTCAGGAAAAGGCAATCCACCACCCGACAATGAAATAATCTTTTCCAATCCGTATTTCTTCATTGCAGCAATGATGTTAACCGTACCACCTTTTTGGAGCCATTCCGGGGAGCCTTTTACATGCCCAAACACACTGATTACAAAATCACATCCATTTATCGTTTGTTCTACATCAGAAAGGTTCAAAATATCGCCTTTAATCACTTCCAAAAACTCGTGGTGAAACTCAAGCTTATCAGGATTTCTAACTAACGCTTTTACCTGATAACCCTGCTCAACGGCTAATTTCAATACGTGTTTTCCGGTTTGTCCCGTCGCTCCAAATAAGGCAATTTTCTTCATGATGATTGAGTATTGTTGTGATTTTTTGAAAAGATAATTCTTTATAATACCACTCACTATATTAGCTGTACTAACCTTTTTGTAAGTATGGAAAAAGAAAAAATATACGTCACTGCACGTTGCCCTATTCGAACCACTCTTGAACTGATTGGCGGGAAATGGAAACTAATTATCCTGCAACAACTTATTATGAACTCAGAACTTCGTTTGTTCGAGTTAAAAGAATTGATTCCGGATATCAGCGAAAAAATGCTGATCCAGGAATTAAAAACGTTAGCGATATCGGGCTTAGTCCATCGAAAGAATTACGGAGAAGTACCACCCAGAGTGGGATATCGCATAACTAAGAAAGGAGCAGAAGCTGAATCTCTGATTAAAGAAATGGTGAAATTTGCCCGGAACTACGAAGAAATAGGCCACGAGCCTATGTAGATTTTTGCAACCATTTTAAACGGTTTCGTAACGAGGACGTCTTAAAACCGACTCAAACTATTAATCTATTATTTGTTCGTGTTCCCAGATATTAGAAAGTACCCTAAATTCTTCCAGAAATTCAGTATTACTTGCGCTTTTTTGGCTTTGCTTACGATTCATTCTGTCAGCGCACAACCTATTGTTCCTTATAATGATCAAAAAATTGCTGAGGAATATGGGTTTTCATCTGCAGCCTTCGATTCCCTTGCTACATTCCTCGAGGAAGCGGGCTCATCTTCTATGTTAATTTTATCAAAAGGAAAGATTGTATTCGAATGGGGAGAAACAACGAGACGACATACCATTCATTCGATCAGAAAACCCTTAATAAGTGCCCTTTACGGCATATTCATTCAACAGGGGATTATCGATACCTCAGAAACACTTAACTCTTTAAATATTGATGATATTTACTCTTTAAGCGAAATAGAGCGTTCTGCGAGATTGATTGATGTACTTAAATCTAGATCGGGTGTATATCATGATGCCGCGGCAAATTCCCGTGGTATGATTGCAAACCGCCCGCCCAGAAACTCCTATAATCCCGGAGAGTTTTACTTTTACAATAACTGGGATTTCAACGTTTTGGGTGCCATTCTGGAGCAGAAAACCGACAAATCAGTCTATGAGTTGTTTCACGATGAAATCGCGCAAAAAATCGGGATGGAAGACTACAATGGTGAATTTGCAACCATCAATGGAGAAGATCCGGATGCAAAAATTCCAAATACTGATGGATTCTATCAACTTGAGCCCTCAAAATCTAATTTCCCGGCTTATCATTTTCGATTATCAGCCAGAGATATGGCAAAATTTGGTCAGCTTTATTTAAATAACGGTACTTGGGAAGGACAACAAATTATAACGCAGGAATGGATTGAACTAAGTACTCAAGCATATTCGATAACCAATGAACGATATGGAATTGGATATGGAATGCTGTGGTATGTACTTGTTCCAACTGAGCAAAGAACCAGTAAGTCATTTTATCATACCGGCAATGGTGTACATTTTTTAGCAGTCTACCCTGCTTCTGAAATGGTGGTGATACATCGTGTAGATACTGAAAAACCATACACATTTAATCAAGGGGATTTTTACCGTATGATTGAATTAGTATGGGCTTCAAAAATCGAGTGAGTTGAACGATCACGTAAATTAAAAAAACACTTTATCAATGGATTTAGATAGACATAAAGAAAATGTGATTTCGTTTTATAGAATGGCATTTCATGGAAATCCGCGTGAGGCTGTAGAGCGTTATGTAGGGGAAAAATATATTCAGCATAATCCGGTGGTTGAAGATGGGAAAGAAGGCTTTATCAATTATTTTGAACGCATGCATGCAGAGTTCCCTGAAAAAAGTATCGAGTTTGTGCGATGCGTTGCCGAAGGGGCGTTAGTGGCGCTACATTCATTACAACATTGGCCGGGCGACGAACAATATGTTACCATGGACTTTTTCCGAGTAAACGAATCCGGTAAAATTGTTGAGCACTGGGATGCCATTCAAAAAGTACCGGAAACAATGGCGCACGATAACGGGATGATTTAATCACTTTGAGTAATTTCGAACCGAAAGTGCCCACCATATAAGTAAGGGATGGATGATTATTAGTCGCACCCAACTAACCCATTGGGGAGCACATAATCCGCCATCAATGCAACTGCCTATCTGTAAAAAATAAACGTGTGCAGGAATAAACGCGATCAACATTGCGACAAGTAAATAGCTGGACCATTTCCTGCTTTTTTCAACCAAAACACCGATTCCTAAGCCAACCTCAATTACGCCACTTAATACATTTATCAATTCATGAAATGGAAGGTAAGGAGGAATTAAAGCCAAATAAAATTCTGGATTTATAAAGTGATTAAAACCGGCAACGATGTAAAATCCACCAAGCAAGAAGAGATTAACTTTCTTCAAATCCATTTAATATTTCCTTGGCTGTATGCCTTTTTCAAGATCAAGAAGAATGGTATCCACCATATAAAATCGTTGGTGATTAGAGTAAAAAAGAACCCAAATGGAACCGCCCCGCTCAGGTAGTTCACCAAAAACCCAATAGGACCAAATATCTTTCCTAGAAATCCTACCATAACAATAGGCCAATGTGTAAGTGGATCTTGAGCTGCCCACCAATATCCCAATCCATAAACGCCAATTACCATGCCCATGCCTTGCCAAATCATTGGATGCAATGGAGCTTCCATACCTACCAGCCCAAAAAAGTGATTGGGAAACAGCACTACCCACGCACCCCAAATCAAATTGTATATAGCGGCAATTTTTAGAGTAAATGACATTTGTTTTGTCGACATAAATCAGAGTATTTGGGTGTATAGTAAAACATCAATTATAAATACGAAGCTCCAGAAAGCTGTTCTCCACTTGTTCACGTTAACCAATTGCTTCGCGGCTTGAGCTATTTCCTTACCCCCTGCAATTTGATTGTGTAATGGTACGGCGAAGAAAAAAGTATTGATCCACGCTAGAATTACGAATAGGAATGCTGCTATTTGTCCGCTACTTAAAGTTTGTGTTAGTCCATAAATATGAAGACCTAATTGACCAATCATTAAAGGCATCACAAGAATAGAAATGCGGCCGGTGTAGGAAGAATGCCAGGCAAATAAATTATCCGAATTCATTTTTGTAAATGATGGATATACGATGAGTTGCGTCATCCAAATGAGAATCACCAAACCGAAATCGATAAGCAGTTGTGCAAGCATTCGTAATTATTGTGTTTTCGAACCTCCCAACACTTACAAACTTAGCTATCGTTCAAAAAAATAACCCTCAAACAAAGTATTTAGCGATGGCTCAACTGGTTAAACCAATCAGACACACTTAAATAACTCACTGTAGTAACATTCACCACAATTCAGTAACTCTGTAACTCTGTAACTCTGTAACTCTGTAACTATATAACTCTTAAAATCACCCCAGCCCAACCCTTTCAAAAATCACGTCCACATTACGGGTATGATGTTTCAAGTCGAAGGCGTCATTAATCTCTTCCTGACTCAAATTCGACATGATAAATGCATCGGCCTCAACAATCGGTTTAAATGGCATTTGATTTTCCCAGGCCTGCATTGCTAAAGGTTGTACCGCATCGTATGCCTGCTCCCGAACCATCCCTTTCTCAATCAGTTTATTTAATACACGTTGTGAAAATACCAGCCCATGTGTCTTCCAGATATTTGCTTCCATGTTATCTTCGAAAACTACCAATCGCTCCATCACATTTGCAAAACGATGTAGCATATAATCGAGCAAAATAGTGGCATCCGGCAGGATTATACGTTCTGCAGAAGAGTGTGAAATATCTCGCTCGTGCCATAATGGGATGTTTTCGAAAGCCGTAACCATATAACCACGAAGTACCCGTGCACATCCCGAAATATTCTCTGAACTGATCGGATTTCGTTTGTGTGGCATGCTTGAGGAGCCTTTTTGTCCTTTTCTGAATGCTTCTTCTGCTTCTCGAACTTCACTTCGTTGAAGATGTCGGACTTCAACGGCCATTTTTTCCAGCGTAGATCCAATCAAAGCTAAGGTAGACACATAATGTGCATGGCGATCACGCTGTAAGGTTTGGGTGGAGATAGGCGCCGGAGTCAACCCTAATTTCTCACATGTATACATTTCAACTTCAGGCGGAATATTGGCAAAAGTTCCAACCGAACCCGACAATTTTCCAAATTCTACGTCTGCTGCGGCTTTTTCGAAGCGTTCAAGATTCCGCTTCATCTCTGCGTACCATAACGCACATTTCAATCCAAAGGTAGTCGGTTCTGCGTGAATACCATGGGTTCGTCCCATCATCACAGTGTATTTATGAGTTTTTGCTTTCTCAGCTAATACAGAAATAATGCGTTCAAGATCTTTTTTAATGATTGCATTCGCCTGCTTTAATCGAACTCCCCAAGCAGTATCCACAACATCTGTGGAAGTTAGTCCATAATGAATCCACTTTTTTTCATCCCCTAAACTTTCCGAAACCGCGCGGGTAAATGCCACTACATCGTGGCGGGTCTGTTCTTCGATTTCTTTAATACGGTCTAATTTAAAGGCCGATTTTTCATATAAAACATCAACATCATCCATCGGAATTACTCCGATTTTCGCCCAAGCCCAACAAGCTGCTAATTCTACATCCAACCAGGCATTAAACTGATTTTCCTCGGTCCAAATCCCCGACATTTCCTCGCGTGCGTATCTCGAAATCATAGCTAACTACTTCCTTTAAAATTTTCGCTTAAGATACAGCTTTGTTCCTCTTCTTGTAGATCGATTTAATGTTATTTCTTTCAAAATAACCTACTCCAATTCAGATTTTAGCTAATTAAACGAATTAAGCGTAAAAGCGTTTTCACCTATATTATTCAATCAAAAAAGCGCTTACACCTTTTAAATTATTCGGTAAATATATTTTTACTAAATATTATTTGTTTGATTTTACTTTTCACCTAACTAAGTTAGTGCCGGGAGCAATCTCACCTTACTCATCACTAAATAATCAATCAATGAAGTTCAGAAACAAAATAATTCTATGCGTACTTGCTCTTATGACGCTGAACTCGGTGCAGGCTCAGGAATTAGCGGCAGAGACGGTACAAAATAATCTTAACTATATATGGACCATTGTGGCAGCTTGTCTTGTATTTTTTATGCAAGCAGGTTTTGCCATGGTAGAGGTCGGTTTTACACGGGCAAAAAATGCCTTAAATATTATCATGAAAAATGTAATGGATGTCTCGGCAGGCGGACTCGCATTTTTCTTTATCGGATTTGGCCTGATGTTTGGCACAAGTGCCGGTGGCTGGATTGGAACAGATGGCTTTATGCTTATGAACATAGGCGACTATTCGGTAGAATGGTCGTATACATTCTTCTTTTTCCAAGCGGTTTTTGCAGCAACAGCAGCAACCATAGTTTCCGGTGCCGTTGCAGAACGCACGGCTTTTAATGCGTATCTCATCTTCTCAATCGTAATTACGGCATTTATTTATCCTATTTTCGGCTCTTGGGCTTGGGGTAGTTTGTTTAACGGTAGTGGCTGGTTAGAAGAACTCGGTTTTATCGATTTTGCTGGATCAACAGTGGTTCACTCTGTGGGCGGCTGGGCTGCTTTAGCCGGTGCACTGGTTGTAGGACCTCGCGTTGGCAAATACATTGATGGAAAACCACAGCCAATAAAAGGACACAGTTTGCCAACGGCTGCGTTAGGAGTATTTATTCTTTGGTTAGGCTGGTTTGGTTTTAATGCCGGATCAACCACTACCGGAGATACTTCCGTTGCACTCATCGCTTTAAATACTTTCCTGGCAGCTGGTGCCGGTGCATTTGCGGCGATGGTAGTCTCATGGATATCTACCGGTAAGCCGGATGGCGCAGTAACACTTAATGGAGTTTTAGCCGGGCTAGTTGGTATTACTGCTGGTTGCGCTAATTTATCGCCTGCTTTTGCAATTGTTGCCGGGGCTATTGCTGGCGTACTTTGTCACTATTCGATGATTTTTATCGAAAAGTATGTTGACGATGCCGTAGGCGCAGTATCTGTTCATGGAGTTTGTGGTGTTTGGGGGACGTTAGCCGCAGGCCTCTTCGATTCAGCCGGCTTTAGCTGGTCGGTAATGGGTGTTCAAGCTATTGGTATTTTAGCAGCTTTTGTATGGACGTTCCCTGTTAGCTATCTCATTTTTAAAGGAATCGATGCATTAATTCCGTTGCGTGTAAATGGACACCTCGAAGAAATGGGCTTAGATTTGCACGAGCATGATGCAGAAGCCTATCCAGAATTTACACCCGACAACTCAGTTGCACCAGCTTAACGTCTAGGCAACTTTCACTCTCAACTAATGAAGGAAGAGCTTCACTCCCTCTTCCTTCATATTTCACTCCTCACTCACACAATCACTCATTATGAAGTTACTTAGTAAAATTACGCTTCTTGCACTGGCATTTATTCTTGCCGCCGGAAGCACAAAAACAATTGCGCAAGTTAGTTTTGGAACCGATGTTGTAAGCCGTTATGTATGGCGTGGCATCGATTTTGGACAATCACTTAGCTTCCAACCTGGAATTGCTTATGCCAGCGGAAACTTCGAAATAGGCGCATGGGGATCGTATGCAAACGATATTGGTGTTGCCAACGAACTCGATTTATATGCCTCCTATTCTTTCGATTTGGATGATGCTTCATCTCTATCGATAGGAGTTACCGATTACTATTTCCCAGCCGCACCGGGAACGTTCACAACTTTCGATACCGATGGAAACCACGTGATCGAACCATTTCTCAGTTATTCAGGAGTATTTTCATTTACAGCGTATATGAACATACTCAACGATCCGGATAATTCTATCTATCTGAGTGCTTCATATCCATTTGAAGTAGAAGATGTAAGTATGGAGGCTTTTCTTGGATTCATTCCCGGCGAAAGTGCCTGGTACGGTAATACTTCGGCAGCAGTTCAGGAAATTGGGCTTTCTGCTTCAAAGGAAATCACCATTACTGAGTCATTTTCACTGCCTGTATTCACAAGCTATATCATCAATCCTTATCAGGAAATAAGCTTTTTGTTTTTCGGCATTTCGCTTTAGCCATTCTCTGACTGCATGAAGGGAGCTTGTTGTGGTGATAAGCTCCCTTTTTGTAGTTAGTGATCTCTAGTTTGCAGGAATTTTTAACACAGCCCCTCGTTCAATTCGGTCATCAAGATTAACCTGATTTAGTATAGCCACATCTAACGGATCAACTCCTCTGGGTAGATTTTGAGGAATCAATTCAGAGAAAACACCTCCTTGTCGTACTCGTTCCAAACGAATACGCATCGGTTGAACATTCAGTACTGCGGGATCATCTACTGCATCGAAAGAAGTAAACACCGAACTAAAATCGTTGGCATAGGTACTGAATTGGTCGGAAGTGGTGTAGCTTAAAAACCGATATACTTTACCATCATAACTCACAGCACTCACCTGAATTTTAACAGGTGTACCATCCTGTGTGGTGGTATTAACTAGTGCTGTATGTCCGGAATAACCGTTTACCACAATTTCGTTTTGATTTTCCAGATTGATTCCTTCCTGACTAGTAAACGCATTCACTGACGACTTGGGATTCGAATTTTCTCCGTCTATGGAGAATTGTGTGATAGCGTTCTGAGCCTCGTTATATAGAATTACTGCTGATGGTTGATTAGCTACACCAAACCCGGCAGGAACAGCAAATTGAAATTTTAGCTCCGGGTGATAAAAAGTATTTCCATCCACATAACCCTCGCGTGGATTTTCGCCATACATCAACCCATCAATCATATTCAGAAATTCATCGCGATTAATAATGGATTGTTCGTACCCCTCGGATTCCCACTCAGCGGCTAACCTTGGGATATTTTCTTCGCGCTCGCCCGGATCCGGGTGTGAAGATAAATGAGAAGGAATATCGAATCCTGCTTTTTCACTGATTCGTTTTAAGGATGTAAAGAATTTCCCTCCTTCTGCAGCTTCGTATCCTTCCATAGCAGAATACTCAACTCCTAATCGATCAGATTCGCGTTCATCATCGCGACCATACCGCAAAAATAACAGCTGAGCGGTTGTTCCACTTAATTGAAGAATTTGTCCGCCATCATATCCCAGACTTTCTCCAATAATTGCTGAGCCAATTACCGCCAACTGTCCAAACTGCTGATCTGCGGCTCGTTGGGAAGCATGCCTCGCGGCAACATGCCCTATTTCGTGCCCAAGAACCACCATCAGTTGGGCTTCGTTATCGAGATGTGAAAGTAAACCACGCGTTACGTACACATAACCGCCAGGCAGAGCAAAAGCATTTACAACGGGACTATTCAACACACGAAAAGTAAAAGGTGTATTTCGATATTCTGCCGGTGTGTCTTCACGATTAAAATGACTTACTTCCAAAAGCTCTTGTCCTAATCTGTCAACATATTCGGTAAGTTCGGGATCATCGTATATTCCATACTGCGCAATGATCTCGCTATCGGCTTCCTTTCCAATTTCTAACTCCTGTTGCCATGTGTAGCCATACACGCGCTTGTTACCCGAAACAGGGCTTGTCTGTATGGTAACGCAGCCCGATGCAGCAATTAAAGCTGACACTAATACAATGAAAAATGAAGATTTTAATCGGTGGGTAAGTATATTCATGGTTTAAAAAGCTTTTGTAACATTTCCTGCGATTGTTGCTCAATATCAGGTAATTACTTAAAAATATAATTAGTTCGGGGTTATGGGTGCTAACAATTTTAAATTGTTTGAGGTGGTGAATGAAACCATCGACGATATTTACGACTTTTTAGTTAGATATATTCGAACATTTTGGATTATTCTATTTCGTTTCAGGTCGTTTATCGAACTCAAACATGAAGACCAAGATTATCTTAAGATCGTTCGACCGTTTAACTACCTGCTCTTCAGCTTCATATTATTATTGCTAGGCTTAGAACTTGTTTCAATTCCCTACGAAGAATATTATAGCGAAAGCTATGCGAACGAGCAATACAGTTTAAATGAAGGCAGCAGATCGGCAGCGGGGCAAGACAAACTTGGTGACGAAAAGGGCATGTTCTCTAACCTTCAGAACGACTTAGTGAGCTTAAACACTACGTCGATAATCATGAAATTTTTGCCCACCATTTTGTTCTTTATTTTGATTTCGCAAATCATTGAAGTTATCTACCGAAAACTTTTTAAAAAGCCTGAAGCTGCGTTTGGGTCTGCTTATTTATACAGCATCGGCTTCAGTTGTTCAGCATTTGCATTTATGGCGCTGTTACTTTATGGTATTTATGCCACCGCTATGTTTCTGGAAATATTCGAGATTATGAATCTGGTAGAGGATTTCGAAGTTGCAATCGTTCTGTACGGATTGTTGCTCGCCATTTTCCCAGCGTTTTTGATATCAAGAGTGTTAAAAATCGAACAAATACACTTTTTCAAACGTATCCTCTCCTTTTTCTTTCTGATTGGCCTCAATATCATGATCACCCTTGGGTACTTGTTAGCGCTGGTAAATGCACAAGAAAATAACAGTGAATTTACTGCAGAAAATGCCGGAGTCGAATTCAAACTCTTAGGAATGGAACGTGAAGGCAAGAACCTGCAGATGACACTGATCCACCGTAATAACAGCGATTTTATCTTCAAACAAGGCTCAACTGCATGGATCGATGCCGTGAATTATTACGATACTCTTACCTATGGGATTTTTCTTGCCGATGCTAACTTCGTAACCGGTAAGCAAACCAACAATTTTCTTCATCTAAACCCGAACCGAATACTTGAACTGGAACTCGAAATAAATAATGAGATGGATTATCAGGTATTTGATTCTTTATTCACAAACACTCAGGAAGTTTTCAGAATTGAAATTGAAGTACTGAAAGATGCCGAAAATTATCAGACGGCTTTCATCGATTTTATTGGAGAAAACAATTCGGAATAATCATCAAACAATATTTACTTCTCGCTCTAATTCGATTCCAAATTTCTGATGGATATCCTGCTTAATCGCTTCAGAGAGCTTATAAATCTGTGCACCACTTGCGTTTCCGTAATTCACGAGCACCAATGCTTGCTTTTCATGCACGCCGGCATCACCCTTTCGATATCCTTTCCAACCCGCGGTATCTATTAACCAACCGGCAGGCACTTTCACTAAATGCTCTGTTACCGGATATCCGGGTAGATCTTTGTACTTTTTCTTTAGCTCGTTAAATAAAAACACATCGATTACCGGATTCTTAAAAAAACTCCCATTATTGCCTAACTCACTGGGGTCAGGTAATTTACTTTCTCTCACTTCAATAACTGTATCACATACATCTTTTATGGTAGGATTTTCAATTCCCTTCGCCGATAGCAGTGATTTGAGTGCACCATATTCTGTATTAGGAGTGTGATTTTTCGATAATGCAATAGTAATCGAGGTTATCACCGTTTTTCCTTTGAGGTCGGATTTAAAAATACTTTCCCGGTACCCGAATTTACACTCCTCATTTGAGAACGTTTCCAAAGTCATCGATTCAATCATCAAAGCTTCAACATCCACAAGAACTTGGGATAATTCAACCCCATAAGCCCCAATATTTTGGATAGGAGCTGCCCCAACCTTGCCGGGAATTAATGCCAGATTCTCGATCCCTCCCCATCCGTTAGAAACACAATACAATACCAATTCATGCCAGTTTTCACCGGCTGCCACTTTTAGTAAAACCTGCTCATCCGTTTCCTCGAGAATCTCAATACCTCTTAAATTGATGTTCAAGATTACTCCATCAAAATCGTTTACAAACAGAACATTACTACCACCACCAAGAATTAAGAAGTTGGCTTCTTCTCGTTTTATTTCATGCAAAGCTTGAATCAAATCTTCAAGAGAGTCAATTTCAATCAACGTTTTTGCCTTTGCAGAAACGTGCATGGTGGCAAAGGAAGAAAGATCTACATTTTTTGAAATACGTAGGTTTTGTTCAGGCATTTTCAGGATTCTTCTACCTGTTGAGGTTCGGTAGTGTCGTTTACTTTAACCCGCACTTTTTTGATCCTGTTATTTTGAACCGAATGAACCGTTAACTCTAGGTTTTTAAAACTAATCCGCTCTCCAACTGTAGGCAGATTTTCGGTGGTGTGATATATTAACCCGCCCAGTGTTTCGAACTCATCACTATCGCTGGCAATTTCACACTCCAGAATGTCTTCCATATCATCCAGATCGATTTGTGCATCAAATATGTAGATACCGGATTTAAATCGAGTATACATATCGGGATCTTCGCCTTCTTCGTCGATGATATCACCCACAATTTCTTCCAAAATATCATCCATCGTGATAATACCTTCGGTACCGCCATACTCATCCACTACTACAGCCATGTGTGTTTTTTCTTGCTGAAAATCACGTAATAAATCATCCAGTTTTTTTGTAACCGGCACATATAATGCTTTTCGAGCGATGTTCTTCCAGTTGAATGCCGGCTCTGCTTCAACATCTTTCAGAAATGGTAATACATCTTTAGCATAAATAACGCCTAAAATAGTGTCTAAATCGTTATCGTACAGTGGCATTCGCGAGTAGCCTTCTTTTTTGATCAATGCAAGAACCGATTCAAGCGAATCATCAACCGAAACACCTACAACATTTACCCTTGAGGTCATAATTTCGCGAACAGTAGTAGTACCGAAATCAATTACATTCTCGATGATTTCTCGCTCGTCTTCTTTTAAAGAGCCTTCCTGTTCTGAAACCACCGCCATTGTTTTGATGTCGTCGGAAGTCATTTTTGAGGTTGGTTTGGGTAAATGTCGTTCAAGGGTAACTGCACTTTCAGCTAGTAAAACAGCAATCGGTTTTAATAAAATATAGAGCGCATAGATAAGACCGCTTACTTTTCTGGAAACCCCCAAAGGATCATTTATTGCAATGAGTTTTGGTGTGATTTCACTCAAAATCAAAATCGTGAAGGTTAATACAATTACCTCGAGTGTATAAATCAACACTTCTGATATTTCGATTAATCCTAACAAACTACCGGTAATAACTGCTGCTAACACCGATGCAATGATGTTCGAAAAAGTGTTACCGATTAAGATGGTTGCGAGCAACCGGCGGGGTTTACTCAGCATTTGAAGAATGCGAAAATCTGCAGAATGCCCTTTTTCGTCTTGCTGTAAATCTTCAAGTCTTGTAGAAAGTGAGAAAAAAGCGACTTCCGATCCCGAAAAGAAAGCAGAAAAGACTAAGCCGAGAATCATTATAAAAATCTGTACAGAGAGAACAAAAATGTCTAATTCGCCACCTGTGGCTAAAAATCCAAAACTATGTAGCAAGTTCAAACTGATATAACTAAATGGGTCTTCGATAAAGGTAGAATTGTTAGCGTTTGTGCAAATTTAATCAGGCTAAAGGTTGCTACAAAATAAAAAAGCGACGATCGGTAAGACAGTCGCTTTCTTAGAATTATTGGTAATTACCTAGAATGGTAAATCATCGTCCATGTTGTCGAATGAACTATCGATTGGAGTAGCGCTCGACATTTGAGGCTTTTGATTTTGAGCCTGCTGATTCTGGTTCTGATTTTGCTGCCCGGAATTATTTCCACTTCCACGGCTATCCAGCATGGTCATTTGCAGCGCTTTTACTTCGGTAGTATAGCGCTTCTGGCCTTGGTTATCTTCCCACTGGCGTGTTTGTAGCGGACCTTCGATATAAATCAAAGAACCTTTGTGAAGATATTGCTGGCAAATTTCGGCCAAACGACCCCAGGCAACTACTCGGTGCCATTCAGTTTTTTCCTGAATTTCGCCATTTCCATCTTTATAACGTTCGCTGGTTGCCATATTTAAAGTGGCAACTGCGGTGTTAGATTGGGTGTATCTTACTTCCGGATCCTGACCTAATCGGCCGATTAGCATTACTTTGTTTAGTGAACTCATTACGTATCCTACTGTCTATAATTAATGTTTGTTTGCAAGGTAAGACGCCTGCCAATTGAATTCCTTACAAAAAATTTTTTCTCCCTTGTTCTATCATTAAGTTTTTACTTAATGATAATTTTTTTGAATCGGCTTTTATTCCCAGCCAAATCTTTTTTTGAGCGAGTTAATGGTAATGGAGTGTTCTTCGGTTCCGCTAGTTCCTAATAAAAAAGCATAGGGCTTCCATTCGTCTACGCTTTCAAAAATAATTTTGAGTACACCTAAGGTTGGAATCACCAGAAACATACCGGGTAAATTCCAGATTAATCCACCCGCAATTAGAGAAAAAATAATTACTAGCGGATTTATACGAACATAAGATCCTGTAATATTTGGAGTAAGGATATTATTCTCTAAAAACTGTACTATGAAAAACTGAATAACAACGGCGCCAGCTACCGTTGGCGATTGAGTACCTAACACAAAGAATACCACGATTCCATAACCAAGCACCGTACCCAGATAGGGAATCAGGTTAAAGATGGCGGCTACCAATCCAAAAAGAAGAAAATATTCGACACCAATCAGATAAAAGCCCAATGTGTTCAATCCAATTAAAAGAAAGCAAACAACCAGTAAACCTTTTAAGTATTTAGGAACTACATCCGCTGCTTTAAGAATTATTTCTTTTACCGTTTGCGACTTTTCATCGCTCACCAGCATAAACACGAAGTCTTTAAACTTATCGCGGTAAAAGAGTAACAAGAAAGTGTACACCGGAATGAGAGCCAGGGTAATAAACAGATTTTTTCCAGCTTCAATTACTGTTGCGAAATAATCACTATTTAGCCCAGCTGTTTTTATAATATCGTTTTGTTGAGCAATGCTTAGTCCAAATACCTGATCTACTGATTGCTGTAGCATATTAATGCTTGCCGAAAATGACTCCCGTAATTCGGGTAAATCTTCAGACAGGCCTTCGAATAGCTGGGAAAGAATGAACAGAAGCGTAAATATTCCGCCCATAAATACAATAATGACGATAAAATTCGTGGCTATGCGAGGAATTTTAAGCTCTTCCAACTTTCGGGCACTTGGATACAAGAGGTAGGCTAAAAAAATACTGAAAGAGAGAGGCACCAATAGTTGTTTGGTGATACTTAAAATGGCTGCAATCGCAAAAATCAATGCAATGCGCACCAAATAACGAATAGCCGGTGGATACTCTTTCATTTGCACAATCTGTAGGTTAGTGCAATTATAGTATAAATTTGAACATTATCAGGTTGTTAATAATTACGAATCTTTTCGAACCAACACCAATTGTTGATAATCATCTTTTCGAAGGTCTTGATAGAAATTTCTGAGATCATCGTAAAGTTCAGGAGCAATTTCTCGTTCTTTCAACTCCATAGTGCGAATGTATAGATAGGTGTTACCTGTAATCCGCTCCAGTTTTTGGGTGTATGCAGCAAACTCTGTACTTGTGTTAGTAAATAAAGGCCTTGATTCAATTTCGTATCCTTCGGGAAAGTTTAGAAGTACCGAATCGCTCTCGGAATAAGCATATCGAAACCGAATGGGTAAATTGCGCGTTTCTACATCTTTAAAATCAATGCGCGTACGGTTCAATTTATTTAATGGTACATATAACCGTTTACTAGACGATCGTGCGTAATGATCTAGCTGCGCTTTGTATTTGATGCTGGTAATATCCTTTTTTGAATCTACCCCACTGAAATCGGCGAGTTCGATACTTTTATGATCTGTTGGGAGCATATCCTCAAGCCACTCAGTTTTTTTGGCTTCGCTAACCGATAATAATTGATACAAAACTCTGCCTTGAGACGCTCCTTGATAGGCCAATTCACCCTCTATTTTTGCGTGTCCCTGTTCATCAATATTAATCGAGTACACACTTACTTTTTTATTGTTTTGATTTGTTACATCAGGCGTTTCAACGACCGTCCCACCTTCGGCAGATACCAACAAGGCTTTTTTCGAATACCCATTACCCAAATTATTAGGAGGCAGATATTTACTGGTGCATTCCAACCAAATTTCTTCTCCATTTTCGAGGGTAACACGCAATACAACATGATTAAATTGATTTCCAGGGAAGTCTTCGATTAATGGTCGATCGGCGGATGCATTAATCAATACCGCATGCGCATCAATACCAACATATTCCAGAGCGGCTAACATGTAATTTGTTAACGCTTTACAATCTCCATAGCTATTATCAAAAACAAATTCAGCCGGGAAGGGTTTCCATCCACCTATTCCGAGTTGGATACTTACGTATCGGTTTTTCTCTTGCAAATAATTGAATAGAATTGCTACAATTTCTCGCTCGTTTTCTACTCCTTTAACTAAGGCGTCGATTTCGGCTTTTGCGGCATCGGGTAAGGCACGAGTTTGCGCACCTAAATCGTAATACCACTTCCCAAATGTTTCCCAAGTACGGGCATCACCAACCGTGCCTTCAATTTCAAATTCGCCCGGAGCTACCAACATGTGGGGCAAATTATCTCTAACCGAAGAATAAGGCTCCGTTTCTATTGCAGTTTGGTTGTTATAGTCCCAGCGGTACGTTGTATACTCGCCCCCTTCAATTACAGCTACTTCGGAGTTTAATTCCACCGGATGCGTCCTTACTCCGGTATTGTAATCTGTGATACTAAATCTTGACACAACCACCGATTGATCGGGTTGCATTGGATACCAATCCGGTAAATTCAGCGTACCATATAGTGTTTTCTCAATTTCATACTCGATGGTGTAGGGGTAAGTTGGATGATAAAACTCGAGCACTTTCACTCGATTATCTGAAAAAAATGATACTCCATCGTTTACGCTGTAATCTCCTGCATCCTTCATCGAATAGGTTTCAACAATCTTACCGTTGCGGTCAATCAGTCGGGCGTTCATGTATTCGATGCTACTTAACTGATCATAAAATTCGTAAACATCAGCATACTTTTGATGTTCTTCGTTATGTATGGTTACTGCAACCCGCTCGCGATAAGTAGCCTTCGATCGGTCGTGAATTATCAATTCGATATCACTTTCCTGAATGGTAGAATGTGCTCCGTCTAATAAATCGGCTGGCGTATTATAATAATTCTGAGTACTGAACTCGTACAAAAAGCGAGGTGGGGTGCATGCAAGAAATAAAAAGGTAGTAACAATTATCAGGCTATATTTCATGACTCTTTCACCAATACGATTTGTTCGGCATGCGTATTTACGAGTTGATCGTACATATCCTTTAAAGCTGCGTATTCGTTGGGTGAATATTGTGATTTATTCACCTTAAGGATGTATCTCATCATAATAGCACCATTTCCTGCCTGCAAGATCCGCTGAAATTCGGCGGAATTATCGGGCATTCTGTAAATAATGGGTTTGGGAAGTTCGTCGATTACCCATCCCTGCGGAATTGAAATATTCATAGAAACCATTTTCTGAAATGGTGTCAAATAATCTACCGGAAAGAACCGCTCATCCATAGTAAACGGATTTCGGCTCACTTGCTCAACCACCATTGGGTTGAAGTAGATTACGTCCGAATCAACCGCATCGGTTTGTTCAAATTCCAGTTGATACGTAAACCCCTGCTCTTCATTATCCTGAACTCCTGTTACTGTTGTGACTTTATTAAACGAGTTATTTTGAAAAACCAACTCTTGCAACGAGTTTACCGAGTCGGAAGCTAAATATTCACTTCGCAATTCTTTAGCAAAATATCCAGTGTTCTGATCTCTGATACTACCCGTTATCCCTTGTTCTGTGATGTTTACTAATACTGTTTTTACGCTCGCGTTTTGGCTTACATTATTGATGGGCATCCAGATTACTTGATCCTCGTAAATCAATAGTCCTTGCGTTCTAAGTACATATTCAGGAAGTAAGTTATATGGCCGATCGGGATCTGTTGCATCTAGAATAAATGCATCATCTTCTAAATCCACATAAACCAATGCATAATTGAACTGATCGATTACACCCAACAAAGTATTTATTTCTCCATTTTTATGAGTACTGGTAATTAGCGGATAGGCATTTAAGCCGGCTTCCTTAAGTAGTTGCAACAACACCATATTTATTTCTGTTGCCGAGCCCTTTGCTTCTTTGAATACTTTCGCAGTGTTTTTATCCATAAAAAGTCCGCTGTACCCATCCCATTCCATTCTTTTAGAAACAAGATTATACAGTGCTCGCATTTTCTCTTGATCCGATTCTAACCCGTAGGTTTCCAATTGCATTTCTGCAACCATTGCATTATCAGTTTTCAAACGTTTTCCGAAATAATTACTCTTTAGCAAGTCGCTGATTACATGCTCCCAACCTTGGGTATACATGTAGGTTCGTCCGCCTGGCACTTTTACACTTGTAAACTGAAATTCCAGTCGCGCTTCGTAAGCTTTTCTAGATTTTATGTAAGGCTCATCGGGCAGGGCTTTTACATTTCTCATGGCGAAGTAGAGCTCTTTTCCGGTCTGAAAATCATCTCCCATTCGGCTGTTGTAGGTATTCGCTTCTTCAAAGAAAAGATTCTCATACCCTTTCGTTTGATAATTAAAAACGAAGTACTCCGGTACTTTTGCTGTATACTCGCTCCAAATTGTTGGGATCTCTGTTTGAAAATACCAGGTTGGATACCAGTAGGAAAATTCCATGGTCATTTCGTAGTACACTTCGATGATGGTACCCTTACTTACATTGGGCACCGAAATTTTTTGTACCGACCAGTTTTTTGTTTCCTCCTCTTCAAAAATGTTCTCTTTGGATGCTTCTGTTGCAACAACATCTCCGTTCTCTATCACATTGTAAGCGGTAACTTTAAGTTTGTCAATTTCTTGCTCCGGATCTTCATGCCGAAATCGAATGCTTATATCTGCCAAAGAAACACCGGCGTCTTCCAGTATTTTTATTCGTTTATGTCTGCTGGTTATTAACTCAAATCCTTTTCGGTTGGAGTATCTGATTTCAGAATTTCCTTTATCGAAAAGTATCACTGCATCTGCAGTTGGGTCCTCTTCATATACTGTCATTTCCAGATGCGATCGAGGTATATCTCCATAATCGAATACATTTGTGGTAGATTGCCCGAATAGTTTATTTGGTGATATCAGAGTGAGGATAAGAAGTGTTGAAACTGCACCAGCTCTTTTTATAAGTGACTGCATATGTTATAGTTTAGTAAATACAATATTCTCGTTTAGGCTAACTACCATTTGATCATACATACCTTTCAGAACTTCGTATTCTTCGGGCATAAAGCGCATTTTATCGATTTTAAACCGATAGTTTAGTGTGATGGTATTACCCTCGGCTTTGATGATTCTTCGAAACTCGCCGGCTCTACCCGGCAACCGATATAAAACCGGTGTAGGGAGTTCATCCACTTGCCAGTTTTCAGGGATGGTAATGGTCATAACCATATTTTCATCGAAGGTATAATCAAAATCTACGGGGTAGGTTCTGTTTTCAAGATTGAAAGGATTGCTCGAAATTCGGCCCATTATCATTGGATTGAAATAAAACGTTGAATACTCTTCAAGCCCTTTCTTAGCGAATTCGAAATTGACGTCTACACCTTGCACTACATCTGCATTATTTACAATTAGTTTAGACAGATTTACTTCAGATTTTGATCCAAAATATTTGTCTCTAATCGCAATTTCTTGCTGCTCATCTGACAGTAATTCTTTTGCGTTAACAGCAAATAATCCTTTAAACTGGACGGATGCATCGCCGCGAATACTATCCTGTGAAATATCGATTGATATATTTTTAAACGAGGTACTTTTTACTATTTGATCGATGGGCAACCAAACTAGTTGCTTGGTATAAAGCATTAATCCTTCTGTACCGATAATATTTGAGGGTAATATGGTGTAAGGGTGGTACTCATTTTTTGGATCTAATAAGTAGTAATTCTCGTCAACTGCAACGTATGTAATGGTAGTATTAAATTGACCATGCTCAGGAAATAATCCAATTATTTCACCATTTCCGGCAGTACTTACCAATATCGGATAAGCCTGAAAACCAGCTTCTCGTAAAAGCTGTATCAGTATAAAATTCATAGCAGAACTGGAAGCCAATCCTTCGTTGTAATACTCTTCTAAACTCTTATCTACATACAAGCGATAGCTTTTATCCCATTTTATTTTTTCTTTCACATGATTATAGAGTGCAATCATTTTATCCAGATTCGAATCATGGCCTTCAACAACATTATTCGCTACTTCCTTAAGCGTCCTACTACTTTTTAGTCGATCCCCATAGTTTCTATATTCGTCAAGACCTGCAACTACTTCCTCCCAAGTTTTTATAATTCTTTCAGGCATCGAACCCGGAAATTCAACTCCTGCAAGCTGGTATCTCACATGTGCTAAATAATCAATTTTAGCTTTCATATAAGGCTCGCTTTGTATGGCAGGAACATCTTTCATTACGTATCTGTTTTTAATTCCTTCAACCATAAAATCTTGCATTCCCTGATTTGACCTTCCCGCATTTTGTTGCCCTGCCATTACACTTGGTCCTGCTGAAGGCCTGATAGTGTATCGTTCGTTATAGTCTGAACTTTCTTGAAAAAAATACTCCTGATACCCTCTTGTAACCGTAAGGAACTTAAAAAATTGGGGTATTTGGGTATTGTATTCACTCCAAAGCGTAGGATATTCTCCTTGAAAGTACCAATCTGGGAAATCGATCGGATTTTCTGACCTCTTATCATATTCATACTCGATAATGCATCCTGACCGAACGTTGGGTATAGAAAATTTAAGAACTGCCCAGCTACTACTAGTATTCTCAGTAAATGTATCGCCTTTTCCAATACTTGACTCCACAATTTCGTTATTATCGTCCAAACAATACGAGCTTGCTTTAACATTATTTATTTTCTGTTCAGAATCACCAGTACGATACCCAATGCTAACGTCTGCTAATTCTAATGCATCATCGGTAAATACTTTACTCCTGCGATGTATTTTGGTCGATAGTTGAAATAGATTATTCACATAATTCAACTCCGACTCACCAACCTCGAACAACACCACTGCACTTGCGCTGCTGTCGAGATCGTATACTTCCATCTCTAAATCTGCTCGGGATATGTCTCCGAATTTCTGAACCTGTGCCTGAAGAGGAAAAAAATATAGCCCCCAAAATAATACCGCGAAAAAAGCCTTCATCTATATTTAACTAATTAAAAATGTTCAGCAAAGTAACATTTTTCTTATTCCTAAATCAACAAAAACTCCACTCACTAATCCTTTCAGATTTCTCTTAAAAAGGGCTGCTGGCAACATTTAATGTAACAATCGAATGTAACTTCCCCTCTTACACTACGACGCATCACCGTCGATAACAGGAGCACAGAATTAACGCAGTTTCATGAATTCATCTCCAACGATTGTTCACTCACTCACACAACAACACACCGGCTTGCCGGCATACACCGGTAACTGGGGCAAAGCGCAGGCATCGCATTTAGTCCGCCGCACACACTTTGGTAACAAAGTAAGCGACCTTAATCGAGTTCGGGCTTTTGCAAATGCAACCGAAGCAGCTCAAACTTTGGTTGATGAAGCCAAAAATGCCGTTTTGCCGGACGCCCCTTCCTGGTTCGCCAATAACAATTCGGGGAATATCCTTGATATGTACGACATTCAGTTTCGCTGGATGGATGCCATGTACCAAGGTGGTTTTCTGTCGAAGATGTTATTGTTCTGGACCAACCATTTTGCGGTTTCCTATCAAAACATGAATGACTTGCCGGGCAAAGCACCAAACAGTTATGCCAGCCACATGTTCAAGTATGTGAAGTTGTTGCAAACTGATGGATTTGGTGATTTTAAAGAACTCGTAAAAAAAGTGAGCAAGAACTCGGCAATGTTGTATTACCTTAATAATTACAACAATCGCGCCGGGCAGCCCAACGAAGATTTTGCCCGTGAATTATTAGAGTTGTTTACTCTCGGCACTACCGATAAAAACGGTGCTGATAATTACAGCGAAACAGATGTAGCCGAAGTAGCCCGAGCCGTTACCGGCTGGCGGGTAAATAACTCAAATTTATCCGGCTTTTTTGATGAAGATCGTTTTGATGCTACCTCGAAAACAATTTTTGGGATTTCGGACAACTACACCATGGATTCGGTGGTGGATTTAATTTTTGATGAAAAACCGGAAAAAGTAGCATGGTTCTTATCAAAGAAGTTGTACACCTTTTTTGTTAGTGCAGAACCGGAAGAAGCTCTAGTACAAGCATTGGCCGATTACTGCCTAAGTGTGAACTTCGATATCTCTGCGGTACTTGTAAACTTGCTTGCCTCCGAACACTTTTACAAAGAGCGATTTTTCGGTGCCCGCATCAAAAGCCCGATTGAAATCTATCTCGGCTTCCTTCGTCAGTTTGAGATTGTGCCAACCCCAGAGATTAAAGAATTCATCAGAGTTCAAATGCCTGAACTAAATGAAGAATTACTGCGCCCTGAAACCGTTTTTGGCTGGAGTGGTTATAATCCGCCTGATTCGGACGGAACTCCCGGCCATTTCACCTGGCTGAATACGAATTTGCTTCCGGCTCGTTGGAGTACTATCACTGATATGATTTACGGCTACAATGGCGCCGGTGATTTGTACAACCCCATGCGCATTGCCGAGAAAGTATCTGATCCCCGAAATCCATTTACGCTGGCTGAAGACATTGTAGAACATCTGCTGTCACTTCCACTTGATCAAGTGGGTGTTCGGGAAGTTGAAGAAGATTTTACAGGAGATCCTGCTTTTGCACCTGATTTAAGCTCATTCCCTGAGTATAAAATCAATCTTGCTAAGATTTTGCTGGGTCCCATTCCCTGGTACGAATGGACGGCTAATACCGATAACGATGGTAACTTGTATTACGAAGAACATCTGGCCGAGGCACTTCGGCAATACATTTCGTACATCATTCAACTACCGGCGTATCAATTAATTTAAGGGAGACTCAGCATGTGTAATCAACATTCATCGCACAAAAACCGCCATGGAAGCAGCCTTGAACACGGCCAAGCCCATGAAAAAGATCATCAATCGTGGACTCGACGTAGTTTCTTAAGCACTCTGGGAATTGGAGCACTTGGCTCGGGTTTAATGCTGGGTGGCACTCCGGTAAATGCCATGGCGCGTACAAAATTCCTAAACCGATTGGCTTCTGCCGCTAATAATCGTGTGTTAATTTTAATTCAACTGGGTGGCGGAAATGATGGACTCAATACCGTAATTCCGGTAGAAAATGATGTGTATTTCCAGAAACGTCCTACTATCGCCATCACTAAAAACGAAGCCATTTCTTTGAGCGATGATATCGGACTGCATCCCGCTATGGGGAGTTTATCGCCAATGTGGAGCGAAGGGAATATGGCCGTTTTCAATAATGTAGGCTACGAAAACCCGAATCGTTCGCATGCACGATCTACTGATATCTGGACATCAGCCAGCGATTCCGATCAAATGATGGGAACGGGCTGGGCCGGTCGCTTTTTGGTGGAAGACAATCCCGATTTAATCGCAAATCCCCCTGAATTTCCTTTGGGCGTTCGTATTGGTGGTTCCTCAACCCTATTCCAAAGTGAGTTTGGTAATCTCGGAGTAACCTTTGGAGGTGCAGCCCAATTCGCTCAATTTCTGGAACAGGGAGGTTTCTATAACGAAGAAAATACCCCTGACAACGATTTCGGACGTTCCCTTTCCTTTGCTCGTAAAATTGCGAATTCCTCGTTTCGATATCTGGAAGCCATTCAGGAAGCTGCTGATAATTCCACCAATTTGAATGAGTATCCAAATTCCGGATTATCTCGAAGTCTTTCGGTAGTTGCTCGCTTAATTCGTGGTGGTTTACAAACTAAAGTGTTTCTGGTTTCGAAAGGTGGATTTGACACCCACAATAATCAGGGTTCAACGGAAGGTGGTCATGCTAATTTATTACGTGATGTGGCCGATTCTGTACAAGCATTTTATGCTGATTTGGTTTCGGATGGATTGAATGATCGTGCCTTAACTATGACTTTTTCTGAATTCGGCAGAACCTTGGATGAAAATTCATCAGCCGGAACCGACCACGGCTCATCGGCGCCGGTAATGGTTTTTGGACCTGTAAATGGTGGTATTTATGGCGAGCATGCAGATTTAATCGATCTGGACCGCTCCGGTGATCCTGTATATGGCCTGGATTACAGAAATATCTACGCCAATATTTTGGATAATTGGTTCGAATTAGAATCTGCCGGAATGAGCGCAGTGTTGGATGGTGAATATGAAGATTTAGGCTTCCTGAATGTGGCTACACATGCATCACCGAATAGCAAACCATTCGCCTTTAAACTGCATCAAAATTATCCGAATCCATTTAATCCGTCAACAAACATACAGTTTACTTTACCGGCTTCTGTAAATGTTCGTCTACAAGTGTTCAACATTCAAGGGCAATTGATTCAAACGCTTATTGATGGGAACGTACCCGCCGGAGAGCAAAACATCCGGTTCGATGGAAGCAATCTTTCTAACGGAACCTATGTGTATCGATTGGAAACTCCTTACGGGGCTGCATCCAGAAAAATGACTTTAATTAAATAACTATGGCAAAACGAATACGCTTTTTGGCACTCATCATTTCTATTGTCAGCCTGTTTATGCTGAGCAATTGTGATGCCGTAGATGCCATCAAAGGAACAGATGAACCCGACGATTTACAAAAAATCCAAACACTGCATCCTGTACTTTTAAATGGAAAATGGGGATATATCACCAATAACGGAGAAATGTCGGTTGCACCTCAATTTGATGAAGCAAAGGATTTTAAAGGCGGTTTTGCTGCTGTTCGAAAAGACACCGAATGGGGATATATTTCTGAAACCGATGGATCGTTAACAATTCCGATTCAATTTAGTGTAGCCGGAGATTTTTCCAACGGATTAGCCCTTGCTCAACTCCCAAATCAGTTATATGGTTTTATCGATTCAACCGGAAATTTTGCCATTGAAGCGCAATTCGAGTTTGCCGGCTCTTTTAACGAAAACCTGGCAGCTGTTCGCTCCGATGGCTTATGGGGCTATGTTTCAACGGATGGAAACGTTGCTATCAATTTGGAATTCAGTCAGGCCAAAGCCTTTTCAAATGGCTATGCTGCCGTGGATACCTTCGAAGGCTGGGTATACATAGATAACACAGGAGCTGTAGCCATCAACACCGGATTTCAAGTGGCAGATGCCGGGAATTTTGCTCAGGGATTAGCTCCACTTCAAACCAACGACGGCTGGGGTTACATCGACGAAAATGGTATTCCGGTGATAAATCCAAAATTCACACAAGCCGGAAGTTTTTCGGAAGGATTAGCTTGGGTGATGGACGATGAATATTTCGGTTATATCGATCAATCCGGTGAGACAGTGATTCCCTACCAATTTGCTGAGGTCAAGGCCTTTAACGAAGATTTTGCCGCTGTGCGTATAAGTCGCGATTGGTATTACATCCATGCAGAAACGGGCACTATTGCTTTTAATCAGCCTTTTGATGCAGCCGAAAGCTTCCGAAATGGAATTGCAAGAGTACGTATTGGCGACGACGAAAACGCTCGATATGGCTACATCAACACAGAAGGTGAATACATTTGGTACCCCACACGCTAACAGAGTTATGAAACACATCATTAAATTTTTGCTACTTGGATTCCTTTTTTCATCTGCTTGTGAAGTGGTGGATGGAATAACCGGAAAAGAGGAAACACCCACCCTTGCAGAGGTCGAGCTTTTCCCTGTGCTATTAAATGGTGAGTGGGGCTACATCAACAAAAAAGGAGCAATGGTGATTGAACCTCGTTTCCAGCGTGCCTATGATTTTAGCGAAGGCTTAGCCGTTGTTCGCGAAAGTTGGCGATGGAAATATATTGATGAAACCGGTGAAGAAGCGTTTGATGGTTATTTCGAAGATTTGCAATCATTTAGCGAAGGCAGAGCCGCTGTTCGGGTGGATGGCCGCTGGGGATATATCAATCTAGATGGAGATTTCATCATTAATCCGAGATTTCGTGGAGCTACACCCTTTTCCAATAATCGTGCTTTTGTACGTAGTTTAGATTACCGCGATTATTACTATATCGATGAATTTGGCAACTCGCTAGACGCTTTAAACATGCCCAGTGACATGGATTTCATAGAAAGCGGGAGTTTTACTGAAGAACGCGCCTTAGTTCTTGAAGACGGATTATACGGCTACATCGATCCTACCGGGAACACGATCATCGATTTACAATATGCTGAGGCTCTTCCCTTTTCCGATCAACTTGCAGCAGTGTTGATCAGTAATCGTTGGGGTTTCATTAATCCGATGGGTACGATTTCTATTTCTCCACAATTTGTGAGCGCAGGCACATTTAACGATGGGTTAGCGCCCGCACGTAAAAACAGCAATCAATTTGGGTTTATCGACAAGACCGGCACTTTCGTCATATCTGAGCAATTTGATGAGGTTCGTTCTTTCCATGAGGAGTATGCACCAGTTCGCATTGGCGATAAATGGACGTTCATTTCCTTGGATGGTGTCCAAATTACCGAACCAAAATTTGACGAAGTAGAACCATTTAATCATGGACTAGCCAGAGTAATTACCTATACCCTGAATGACGAGAACGAGGTAGAGGAAGAAATAGGCTACATCGATAAAACCGGGCGATATGTTTGGTTTCCAACGCAATAGTTTTAGTTGACATACACTGTAAGTGGGAGGCGCCTTCGGGCGCCTTTTTTATGGTTAGAATTTTGTCCCATATTCTGATTTCAATTTGTTACTATCATAAATCACTAAATCTCTAACTAATTGGGTACTAATATGATGAGGAAAATCACACTATTGCTAATTGTATCTTTTTGTTCGGTATCTGCATTGGCACAGCTAAGCGAAGGTGAACGTAATTTTGCATCAAGCTATTTACTTGCCTCGCAGCAGTACATTATTGATGCCGTTTCTGAGCTTGATGAACAAGCCTTCAATTGGAAGCCTGCTGATGGCGGCTGGTCGGTCGCAAATTGCCTTGAGCATATCTTATCAACCGAAATGGCCTTTCATGGGATGGTTCAAGGAGCGGTGAGTTCAAATGAACCTGATAACGAATTCAACAACTCGATGGCCGATGGCGTGTTAATTGGAAACTTCAATAACCGGGGAACCGCAGTACGTACTTCTGAAAATTTCGAACCTTCCGGTAAATGGAATACCAAAACTGAAATGCTGGCTGCCTTGGAAGAATCACGATCTAAATTGGTAGAATATTTAAACTCGACCGATCATGATTTACGTCACTATAAAATGGCACTTCCTGTAGCTACTGTTGATGCGTATCAAATCTATCTTTTGGTTGCCGCACATGGCCAACGTCATACAAATCAAATGCTGGAAGTTTTGGCTGAGATGGAATCGATGTAATTTTCAATCTCAATTTATTCTAAAACTAGAAAGCCTCGCTCTAAAAAGAATGAGGCTTTTTAATACTAATTTGATCACTCCTCAACCGTCTTTTTAAGTACAACGGTAAAAGCTTGCGTATTAACTATTTCCTGAAACATAGATTTTACCTCGGGATATATTTCAGGTTGATAATATGCGGTAGTTAAATTCACTTCCGCCATAAAATTAATGATGTTGGAATTTTGAGTAGCCATAAAGCGGTAATGACCTTGTTTTTCGGGAAGCCTAACAAGAGAGCTTTCGGGCATTTCATCTACTTCATATCCATCCGGTATCTCAACAAAAACGATGTATTGCTGTTTATAAGGGTAAGCAATCTCTACGGGGAAATCTCTGCTTTCGCGTTGAAAGGGATTTTCATCCATCCCCAAAAACAGAAATGGATTGAAATAGATATAATCGCTGCTCTTATCAATAATTTCATCGGCAGGAATGGTGAGTTTAGCGTCGAATCGTACATCCGATTGAAATCCGAGTAAATTATCGAAAGTAGTAGAATCTACTTTTAGAGATTCATACTCATCGATATAATTTTCCCAATATGCGTTTTGGTTAAATACATCAACCGAAGCTCGAGTCTGGGCCGCAAATTCGCCTGATAGTTTTCCACTATAATCAATTTCAATCTCATCTTCCGAGTTCAATGAGTAATTGAGGCTGTACTGTTCCGTATTTTTATCCATCGGTTCCACAAACAACCAGCCATTCGAGTCATCTTCTCTTATCACAAACACATTTCGATACAACAACTTTGGATGAGGCGTAGTGATAGTTCTTAATCCCGAGGTCGCGTCTAAGATAAATGCGCCTTCTTCGATTTCTATGATTGCCACTACCATGTTAAACTGATTGATGAGCGAATAATTGGTGATCACTGTACCGTTAGAACGTGTGCTGATTAATCCGGGACTCGTTTTAATCCCGGCATGTCGTAGCATTTCGATCAATGTGAGGTTTATATCGGCGGTATTGCCCGTTTTTTCTTTGAACGTATCTCTAATGCCTTTCTTGGTAAGAATCCGGTGAAACCCATTCCATTCTATTACTTGCCAGAGATATTCATAAATGGCTTTGGTTTTTTCGTAGTCGCTCACTTTCCCTTCAATCAGTCCATCGACGATCTCTTTCATTTCGCCATTCAATTTTTGCTTTCCAAAGTCCTCTCTCCGGTTTAGTTCTTTGGCAATCATATTCCAATCTTTAAAAAAACGCTGTCGAGTATATCCCGGAAGTTGAATTTCTCTAAGCTGAGTAATCACCTTTGTGACGTAATCGTCTCTGTTTATGAGGAAAGGCAAATCTTCTACTGGTGGGAGATTTCGTTTCGCTAGTTGATAGGCAATGGAACCACTATCATTGTTATAGACTTCTGATGCTAGGATTTTAACTGATTCGTTGATAAAAAGTGAATCGCTGCCTTTCAAGATTAGCTGATAATCGAGCCCTACAGGTATAATCATCCTGTACTCACTCCAGTTTACCGGCAAATAATCGTGAAACTCCCAATCCGGAAATAAAAACGGTCCACCCATTCGTTTTCGATATTTGAATTCTATGATGGATCCTTTCTTAACATTGGGTATTAGAAATTTAGCGATATGGATATCATCGTCGAACTCTTCAACAAAAATATGTTGTTTTTCGAGGTCGGATTTATCAATAACTCCGTCATCACTAATCGTGTAAGAAGCCGCAGAAATATTGTCTACATTTTGCTCTCTTTGTATCAAATATGGAATTTCGATTTCGGAATAATCCAGTCCTTCATCTTGCAGTATCAACATTCTTCTGTGTAATGTGAGATACGTGTTTAAATCATTATCAAAAGATGCGACACCGTAATCCATCAAAATGATCGCCGGCATGGTAGAATCGTATTTAGCGTCGTAATCGCTGAAATCCTTAACCGTTACATCCCCAAATTCTCTTACCTGCGAAAAGGCATTATTACCCAACAAATGTGCACACAAGCAAAGTATACATGCTGCACTAATTACCCGAAAAAACATATTCATTAAGTGTATTTAAAATCAACATGCTAAGATAGTGTTAATTTTATGCGTTTCAACAAAAAAAGCTCCGAAGAACACCTCCGGAGCTTTAGTATTTGACCATATTAAGTACTCGAATTACTTATCCGTCAAAGAACTTACACCGGGTAATTCTTTACCTTCTAAGAACTCAAGACTCGCTCCACCACCTGTGGAAACGTGAGAAACCTGATCCGCTAGTCCTGCATTTTTTATAGCTGATGCAGAATCGCCACCACCGATAATTGTGGTAGCTCCGAACTTAGTAGCTTCTACCAATGCTTCGGCAACCGCGTTGGTTCCATCCGCAAAGCTTGGCATTTCGAACACACCCATAGGACCATTCCACACTACGGTTTTTGCGGATTTGATGGTATTCCCGAAAGCAATTGCGGTTTCAGGACCAATATCCAACGCTTCCCAGCCATCTTTGATATTGTCTTCGTCTACTACTTCCTGATTGGCATCATTACTGAAATCGTCGGCAATCACGAAATCGAAGGGAAGCATTAGATTCACTCCGGCGGTTTTCGCTTTTTCCATTAGTTCTTTGGCAGTGTCCACCATTTCTTCTTGAAGCAAAGAATTCCCTACCGATTTACCATTGGCTACCAAAAAAGTATACGCCATTCCACCACCGATGATGATGGTATCCACTTTGGTGATGAGTTGCTCAATAACCGGAATTTTATCCGATACTTTCGCACCTCCTAGAATAGCCACAAAAGGACGATCAGGATCGTTAACACTATCGCTTAAGTACTTGATTTCTTTTTCTAATAAGAATCCTGATGCTGCCGGTTGTAAGTAACGGGTAACGCCAGCAACCGATGCATGTGCACGGTGCGAAGATCCAAACGCATCGTTTACGAAAACATCGGCATGAGCAGCAAGTTTTTTGCTAAACGCCTCATCGTTGTCGGTTTCTTCTTTATAGAATCGAACGTTTTCGAGTACTACCACTTCTCCGAGCTTGGCTGCAGCAATTACTTTTTCTGCGGTTTCGCCAATGCAATCATCGGCAAAATGTACCGGTGCATCGATTAAGTTTGCCAAATGATCGGCAACCGGTTTTAAAGAAAATTCAGGGTTCCGCTCGCCTTTTGGTCGGCCAAGGTGACTGGTAAGAATGAGTAATCCTCCATTTTCCAGCACATAATTTATTGAGGGTAAAGCAGCTTGTACGCGGTTATCGTCGGTGATTTTCCCGTCGATGATGGGCACGTTAAAATCTACGCGCATCATTACTTTCTTGCCGTTTACGTCGATATCGTTGAGAGTGAGTTTTGCCATTGTAGCTGAATGTATTTTGTTTGAAAAATCAGGTTTGAAGATACGGTTTATAGATCAATACTTCGGAATTCATTTGCCCGAAGGGTGGTTTGGCTTCTGGTTTACCACGGAATGGTAACTGAGAGTTGATAAAAGTCCATATCAAAATTTAGCAATTCACTTTTATCATATATTCTAGTGTAATCGACTGAAATGAATTTATAATGAAGCCCAAAACCTCTGCTTATATAATTCCGATCTCCATTGTTTTCGTCTTCATAATATCTCCCTACCCGAATTTGCAAAATCTCTAAAAAAGACAATTCAATTCCCAAATGGCTTTGAAATTGCTCTTTCACAGAAAGCTCGCGATACTCGACTCCGTTAAAGTATCTATGAGGTTTCCAGGTTTTATAAAGAGCCTGAATTCCATCGTAAGGATTACCATCTTCATCAAATCCGGCTAATTTATTCGATAGCGCTCCAAATGTACGCACCGAAACTGTTGATAAGCCCGAAATTTCATTCTTTGATTGAAAGTTCACACCAAAACCAGCCCGAATGGTTGTTGGCAATGCTTCTTCACCAAACCCATAATTTATAGCTCTTCCGATATCGTTAATTGCCAGCGCGACGGATGGTGTGATAAAAAGTAGTTCGACTCTGAGGGAAATCTATGTACAACTCCAATATCAAAGCTTCTACCTTTTGCAACCACTCTTCCGTTACCTCCCACCATAGAACCGGCATATAAATCACTCTTGAACCAGTTATAACTCAACCCTATTTTCGAATTTTCAGATACCTGAAGTGAAGCGACCAAACTGTTACTAACTTCCTCAGATTCAAAAGACCCGATCACCTCCGGAGAGTCATCAGGTGTTATAAATTGATTATTTGTTAATCTTTTGTGTTTAAATCCTATAGAAAATTTCTCAAAATTAACAGCCAAAAAAGGTGTTTGAATCCTTAACCCTGAAGTTATATTTGGCAACCAGTCGGTTCCTGCTCGTAACCCATCTTCAAAATAGAATGGCGTTGAAAAGATTACACTTTCATCTCCGCCCAAAAGCGCAGGATTTAAATGTAAGCCACTAACTGAGTTCCAATCAGCAACATCTGCAATGGCTAAAGCCTCACTTTGGGCAATGTTGTTTATTTCTAGAAAGGGTAAAGCGGTGATTGCAACTTGGGCCTGCACATAATTACAAACCAATATAATAGTTATTAAACTGATGCTAAATCGATGTATCCTGAACAAGTGACTACTTTTACCATCTACCAATTTCACTCTCTCCAATATTGTTTACGAGATTTTTATCCGAAACCTTATTTCCTGCCAACTCAACGATACTATTCACTTTCAAACTCTCATATTGAAATCGATCTGTTACAAATCCTGTATTTTTGTTTTTTAATAACCTATAAAGAAAGAGTGCGCATACAATCATACAAACTCCAATAATTGAGTAGTATAGAACTGCGTGCTCCTTAAACCAATAAACTTGGAATGTTGCTATGGACGCTAAAAAGCAAATTGAAGCTACTCTGATAAATAGAAGTGATTTTTTCCTGATTCCTATTAATAAGTAGAATACCGGGATAAAAAGTGTACAGAAATAAAATATTGCAGCGAATGGTATTTCCTCGGAATCAGAAATCTGCAAATTTAGTAGGGAAATACTTAACTCACGAACAACAAAATAATTCAACGACACATAAATCATTATTAAGGAAGCCGTTTTCAATAAGGTTAATTGGTATCGAAAAATCTTCTCATATTTACTTTCAAAAAGTTTGTTTGTTATAAGAAGAATAGCCAAAGAAGCTCCTGCACCCATAAATGGAAGTGTTGCTGTAAATACGCCTCCTGCTTCGTTTAACAATAGAAATAGCGATAAATAAAAGAAGAGAAAGGAAATAGCTGTAGCAATTAGGTCAAGGTATCTTATTGCAATTATGGCCGCGATTCCAGTATATACGAACATTGTTAACCAAGGAATTTCAAAACCGAAACCAGTAATACTAATTCCAAGATAGCCAGCCCCGATATATATTACTGCCTCAGTAACTCCACTATTACAATGCTTAAACTCGCGAATTAGGAGGTATTCTGATACTAAAATTAAACCAGTTCCAACTAGTAAAAAGATTAACCTCATTCCTAAATCATTATTCAAACCCATGATCAACATCCCAAAGAATAAAGTTACTAGCAATTGAACACCAATTAGTGTAATCAGAAATAAAGGAAGTTTTATATATACTGATGGAGCGTACAACTTCGACGAATAGTCCTCTTTAATTATAGTCCATTGTTCTTCAGTGATTATTCCTAATCGCACCCAATCTTTGATTTGAATGACGCGAATCAATTTCTCAATCTCTTCTATTTTATAAGCGATTAAATGTTCAATCATCAGAAAATTGTTTTTTATTACTCACAATGAAAACGATGTAGCCTAGCAATGTTAACGGATAATGGTATAGACCAAGAATGAAGAAATCCATGCCTAAACTCTTATATAGAGCATGATTAAACACTATATAAAACAATAAATTACCATAGAAAAAAAATAGAAATTCTCTCGTCTTCCAGTGATAAAAACTTATTAGAACTCCAATAAGAATATTCATCACTATAAATCCCCAACTGCCAGTTTCAATCTCTGCTACTAATAATCCAGATATTAAAAGCAGGTATCCGAAATGCAGATATGTTGATCTAAAGTGATTTTTAATTCCACGAAGGATGGTAACATAAGAAATCAGAATTAGTGCTAACCCAAGCACTATACTACTGTAATAAAGGGAATTAAGTGAAACGTACCCTCCGTTGATCCAGTCAAGCGGAGATACTGTTAATCCAACCGATGCGGCAAGTGCTGTGATCCCCAACACTAAAACTGCTGTATTATCAAATCGATAAGCTAATCCAAAAAATAGTAGGGTACTTACAAAAGAAAACGGTCTGATCAGAATCTCGAGCAAACCAAAATAAAGCTGTATATATGTCCACAACGATATCCAAAGTAAGGCCACAAACAAGACGAAATAGTCGAAATAATTATGTTCGACAATCACCTTTTTAGCTGAGAATGGGTGAGATAGTTTAAATACTTTATAAAGAACAAAGATAAGTGTGGCGGACAAAGAAAGCATTGCTAATAAGTGTCCGACATGAGTGAAATGATTATAACCGAAGTAAGCAACCCCACCCGTAAAGAAAAGAATTCCAACATATAGCAGAGAACGCAACTCGTAGAACACAGAGACCTTCGATTTATCATTAATCATCTCTATATAGTTGTATTGACCCCGTTCGATCAAACCTTCGTCAAATAATTTTTTGTGTATACCCATTAAACCCGATCAGGATACTAAGCCTTATTACTTATTAACTTTCAATATCATAGCACTACTTTAAGTATTTCCTATGAAGAAATGAAATTTATTAGCAAACATCACTAAGTCTGATTTTTGCTGCCCGATTCCCTACCTTTTGCCGCATAACGGAGTAAGGAAAATGCGCACTATTTATTTGGATCACGCAGCTACCACCCCACTCGATAAAAGAGTGCTTGAAGTAATGCTGCCATACATGACGGAGAATTTCGGAAATGCCAATTCAGCCCATCATTTGGGTCAACAGGCAAAAGTTAAAGTGGAAGATGCACGCGAAAAAGTAGCTCAACTTTTAAATGCAGAACCCGCTGAGATCATTTTTACTAGTGGCGGAACCGAAAGCGACAATGCGGTGATTAAAGGCGTACTCGCCCTTCAAAAAGGAAAGAAAAGTGAAGTAATTACGTCCGAGCTTGAGCATCATGCAGTTTTGCATCCCATCGAAATGTCGAAGATGCAAGGTTTTAAACCCGTTTATGCCGAACCCATCGATTGTGGAACCATCACAGCTAAAGCGGTTGCCGACAAACTGAGTGATGAAACGGCTTTGGTGAGCATCATGCATGTGAACAACGAAATTGGCTGCATCAACGAGATAAAAGAGATCGCTGCCATGTGCCGCGAACGAAATATCCCCTTTCATTCTGATACCGTTCAAAGTTTGGGTAAAATTCCGGTTGATGTGAAAGATCTTGGATTGGATTTCTTATCAGGAAGTGCCCATAAAATTTACGGCCCAAAAGGCATTGGCATCATGTATGTTCGAAATGGCTCCAAATGGCTGCCTTGGATGACCGGTGGCTCGCAAGAACGTCGTCGACGTGGCGGAACGTTAAACGTGCCCGGGGTTCTTGGTTTTGCAAAAGCATTGGAATTAGCTCACGATGAGATGGAAACAAACACTGCACACTTTAAGCACCTGCGATCCTTACTCATCAATCAATTAAATGAAAAGCTCACCTCTTGCACCTATCGAATAAATGGGAATGAGGAAAACGGCGTGCCGCATATCATCAATATTTCATTTATGGATGATCAAGGTCGAGGCGTGGATGGCGAAATGCTGTTGTTAAATCTGGATATTGAAGGGATTTGTGTATCAAACGGTTCGGCTTGTACTTCGGGTGCGATGGAGCCTTCGCACGTACTTACCGGAATTGGATTACAGGAAGGAGTTGCAAAATCGAGTATTCGTATCAGTTTTGGGAAAAAGAATACCGAAGAAGACATCCACTTTTTGGTTGAAAAATTGAATGGTGTACTCAATCGAATGTTTGCATTAGTTTGATGAAAAGAGTTGCGGTGTATTGTGGATCTCGAGTCCCACAGGATCAGGAAATTGTAGAATTAGCACAAAACTTGGGAGCTTTTTTGGCTCAGAAAAACCTCTCTCTTGTATATGGAGGTGGAAAAGTTGGGATTATGGGAATCATTGCAGATGCCTGCCTGCAACATCAAGGAGAAGTGATTGGGGTGATTCCAACTGCCATAAAAGAAATGGAAGTTGCCCATACCGGAATTTCCGAACTTCACGAAACGCAAGATATGCATACCCGCAAAGCGTTGATTGAATCTCTTTCTGATTTGTTCATAGTTTTACCGGGAGGTTTCGGAACCTTAGATGAGTTTTTTGAGATTCTTACGTGGCGACAATTAGGTTATCACAACAAACCAATAATTCTGGTAAACAAAAACGGCTATTTTGACGGCCTTGAACAATTCATTTCCCGTGGTTTAAGCGAGGATTTTCTACGGGATTCTATTCATAATCTTTTCACCATTACATCGAATTTCGAAGATACAGCTGAAATGATACGCTCGGAATTGGAGTTTTAAGGGCATGATAAAATTAAAGCAAACTTTCATCTTACTGGGTGTATTATTCATGTTTTTTAGCTCACAACAACCCACTCAGGTTCAAGCTCAAACGAACCCACTACCAGACTGCCCCGATTCTCCAAATTGTGCTGTTGCCACGCTCACTTTTGCATCCGATTCTGCTACTGTTCTAAATGCTGCAGATGCCGTGCTTCGCGATATGGATGCTCATTCTATTGAATGGAATACGGAATCAACTCAATTAAATGCTGTATTCAAAATACCCGTTTTTGGCTTTCTGGATGATTTCGATCTAGCCGTTCGAACATCAGGCAGCGAAACCCTCTTATTTATTCGCAGCGCTAGTCGCGAAGGCTATTACGATTTGGGAGTGAATAATCGGAGAGTGAAAAAATTTACAAAACACATCAAAAAACAGATCTCAAACTAATTTAAACCATGAAAAACTTAACGTTATCGCTGGGTATATTGCTCATAGTACTTGGCTTGGCTTCTTATTTCGGAACGGGCCGCGAAAGCATCACCGCATTGATTCCAGCTTTTTTCGGGTTGGTATTCACCGGGCTTGGTGCTTTAGCCGGCATCGAAAAAATTAAAAAACACGTAATGCACGTTGCGGTTTTACTTGCAGTTGTAAGCCTTTTTGGTGCAGCACGTGGTATTCCAGGTGTTATTGAAATATTAGGTGGCGGTGAAGTAGAGCGCCCCGTTGCAGTTTACGCCCAAGCAGCCATGTTTACCATGTGCTTGGTCTATGTTATTGCTTCAGTTCGCTCATTTATTGCAGCCCGCCGCGCAGATGCTGCTTAGTATTTATTAAGCAGCGTCGTCTTTAAAAATATCGTCGATGTAACTGGCATATTTTTCTGAAATCACCCGGCGTTTCACTTTAAGCGTCGGGGTTATTTCACCAGTTTCAACAGTAAATTCATTTTCGAGTAATCGGAAATCCCGGATTTTTTCATGAGAAGCCAGCTCTTTTGAGAAGCTTCTCATTTCTTTTTTGAAGAGGTTTACTATCTGATCATTCTTAACAAGTTTTGCAGGATCTTTTTCTTCGATGCCGTTTTCTTTCGCGAACTTTTGTAAAGCTTCAAAATCCGGTACAATCAGCGCCGCCATAAAATTCTGAGCCTCACCTACTACCACTAGCTGATCAATCCATTTACTGGTTTTGAACATATCTTCGATCGGACCCGGATAAATATTCTTACCACCTGCATTCACGATCATGTGTTTAATTCGATCGGTAATTTGAAGATTTCCATTTACAAATCGACCCACATCTCCCGTATGAAGCCAGCCATCTTCATCAATCATTTCTTTGGTGGCTTCTTCATTTTTCCAATACCCTTTCATGGTATTTGGTCCACGGTTTAAGATTTCACCTTCTTTACTGGTTAAATCGGTGGGATAATCTTCTCCACTAATTTGTGCAATTATTTCACCTGTGTTTAAATCCTGAATTCCTACAGTTACTCCGGGAATAACTCTACCTACAACTCCTACAACTTCATTTCCGGGTTTATTTGCAGCCATTACCGGTGAAGTTTCGGTGAGCCCATAGCCTTGAAGAATAGTGAGACCTGCGCATCGGAAAAACAGATCGATATCCGGAGGCAGTGCTGCTCCACCTGAAACGAACAATCGAACATGTCCCCCCGTGCGTTCTTTGAGCTTATCAAAAACCAGTTTATCGGCAATCATTTTTTGGAGAGCAACCAATCCACGCTGACCTTCAGAATATTTTCTACCAACTTCTACTGCCCAGTTGAAGATCGCTTTTTTGGTATCGCTGCCGTCTTCTACACTTTTTATGATGAGATTATAAATCTTCTCGAATAAACGTGGCACGCTCACCATCACCGTGGGTTTAACTTCGGGCATGTTTTTAGAAACGGTATCCACACTTTCCGCGTAATAAATCTCAGCTCCGCAGGAAATGATCGCGTAATAACCACCTGTACGTTCAAAGCTGTGGCAGAGCGGTAAAAACGAGAGCGAACGATCGGTATCATCCCAATAAATATGCTGAGTAGCCGATTTTACATTGCTCACGATATTATGATGCGTAAGCATAGCTCCTTTAGGATTCCCGGTAGTTCCACTTGTATAAATTAAGGTTGCGATATCTTCGGGTTCTACCGCATTCGAATATTTATTGATGGTTTCTTTATGCTTAGAATAAAGCTTGGCACCTTTTGTGATTACATCAGAAAAAAGATTCAAATACTCATGATCGAGTAAGGATTTAACTTTCGGTTCATCAAAAGCGATCACTTCTACCAAATCGGGACAGTTATCGAAAACTTCTACCGCTTTTTTAATTTGAATACCTGTCGAAACGAAGAATATTTTTGTATCAGAATCTTTCAAAATATACTCGCATTGCGCCGGTGGCAAGGTGGTATAAAGCGATACATTGATCCCACCAATTAATTGAATTGCAAGATCAACTACAGCCCATTCGTATCTGTTTTCACTGAGGATACCAATTCTATCACCCGGTTTAGCTCCCTTTTCCACTAAGTACGCCGCAATGGATTGTACGTCATCGGTTACCTGATCCCAAAATACCGGCTCATAGCTTCCGTTTGGATCTAATTTATGATGGAAGGCAGCTTTTTGTTTTCCTGCATATTTATTTGATAGGTTTTTGAATAACTCGGTAAGAGTTTCAAAAGGTACAATTATAGGCATGTGTGATTCTGTTTATTCCGTTTTTCCGGTGGGAATATAATACTCTTAATGGCAAAAGCACGAGTTTCATAACCTGTATAACAAGTTGTATATTTAGAAAAAAATTCCATCATGGCACATCCCGCACACGAAGACACTATTGAGCTTGTAAAAGAAATATTCAGGTCGTACCTCAAAGAAGGTAATCAACGGCAAACCCCTGAGCGCTTTATGGTTTTGGAGGAGATCTATCGTGCGGATGGCCATTTTGATGCGGATGATATTTTCTTTCGCATGCAGGATGGAGGCACTCGTGTTAGCCGCGCAACCGTGTACAACACGCTCGATCTTTTAGTTGAATGCGGACTTGTACAACGCCAGCAATTTGGTAAAAGCCAATACTACTACGAACGAGCGTACGCTTACCAACAGCACGATCATATTATTTGTAACGAATGCGGACATGTACTGGAGTTTTGCGACCCGCGTATTGGTGAAATTCAGGATTTAATCGGAAAAATTCACGGAATGGAAATCGAATCTCATTCGCTCCACTTTTATGGAAGGTGCCGGGATATTGAAACTTGTGAACACCGCAAAGCAAATAGCGGAAAGAAGGATTTGGTTAAATAAGGAGAAAGGAATCAGGAGTAAGGAGTAAGGAGTCAAGGGAAAACTCATATTATTAACCACGGACGCACAAAATCTTGGAATAGATTTTTCAATGTGCAGTGTTCAACAAGCAATTTTCAGTGAACATACGGAGCTCACTTTCGGTAATTATGCACCTAAATTATTGCCTTTTTTCTCAAGCCTGTACTTCTTATCGTTTTTGACTCACCAAGGCTGAAGCCTTTGCTTGCTTATGATCGAGGTTAGATAAAAAAATCAATCGCAAATTGAAATGAAGTTAAAACAGTTTTGATTTCAGATTGTGAATCCACCAAGATCATAAACAAGCAGGGAGTTCACTCCCGGATATCGAGCTCCCGAGTTTTGCCTTGACCAAACACTCCCTTCTCTTGATTCCTTACTCCTTTTTCCTACCCTACTTACCGTTTTTGACTCACCAAGGCTGAAGCCTTTACTTGTTTATGACCGTGGTTAGATGAAAAAATTCAATCGTATATTGAATCAAAAACAAACCGAACTAATTTCGGATTCTGAATCCACCAAAATCATAAACAAGCAGGGAGTTCACTCCCGAATATCGAGCTCCCGAATTGATTCCTTTCTCCTGTTTCCTTAATCCTTTCTCCTGCCCTACTTACCGTTCTTGAACCACCAAGGCTGAAGCCTGTACTTGTTTATGACCTTCGTTGGATAAAAACATTTAAATCACACATTGATTTAAAAATAAAACAGTTCCGATTTCGGATCGTGAATCCACTAAGATCATAAACAAGCAGGGAGTTCACTCCCGGATATTAAGCTTCCTAATTATTGCCTTTCCAAAGTACTCCTTTCTCCTGATTCCTGTACTTTTTATCGTTTTTGACTCACCAAGGCTGAAGCCTTTACTTGCTTATGATCGAGGTTAGATAAAAAATTCAATCGCACATTGAATTAAAGTTAAAACAGTTCTGATTTCAGATTGTGAATCCACCAAAATCATAAACAAGCAGGGAGTTCACTCCCGGATATCGGGCTCTCGAATTGATTCCTTTCTCCTGTTTCCTTAATCCTTTCTCCTGCCCTACTTACCGTTCTTGAACCACCAAGGCTGAAGCCTTTACTTGCTTATGATCGAGGTTAGATAAAAAAATCAATCGCAAATTGAAATAAAGTTAAAACAGTTTTGATTTCAGATTGTGAATCCACCAAAATCATAAACAAGCAGGAAGTTCACTCCCGGATATCGAGCTCCCGAATTTTGCCTTTCCCAAACACTCCCTTCTCCTGATTCCTTATTCCTTACTCCTTTTTCCTATCCCGAAATATACGTCTCCGCAATAAATTTGCGGGCAGCAAGTCGACTTCCCCACCAGCCCATCAAAACTGAGAGGCCAAACATCGCTCCTGCCAAGAAATACCATTGCCCGTACGGCCATCCTAGGATTCCCATCTCCGGAAGATACAGAGGGAGAATAAATTCGAAAATCAGGAAAATACAACCCACCGAGAGTATCCCGGCTACAAATCCCTGCAAAATGCCTTCAACGATAAATGGACTTCGGATAAATTTGTTAGTGGCGCCAACTAGTTTCATCGCTCGGATGAGTTCACGCTTCGCGTAGATGGTTAATCGGATGGTATTGTACACAAGAATGACTGCGGCAAGCAAAATCAATAATCCCAGACCTGCTCCCATCATGGTAAATAAATTCAGATTTGATTCCATCACCCTAAGCAGCCCTTCGTTGTATTTTACTTCATCTACCCCACGCTGATTTAACATTGTAGATACAAAGTTTGAAATTTCATCAACACCTGCTTCGGTATCCACCTTTACTTTAAAAGATGCGGGTAAAAAATTTAGAGCGACTAATTCTTCTACGCCGGGGCCAAATTCCTCGCGCATTATCGCAGAGGCACTGTCTTTTGATATGTAAGTTACTTCGAGAGCCAGAGGATTTTCGTTAAGAGATTCCTGAATTTGTGCGCGTGTATTTTCATCGATATCAAACAGAAAAATTTCCACTTCTATAAGTTCTTTGAACGACATCGCCTGCACATACACATTGTAAGCCACTCGCGATAGAATCCCTAAGAGTAGGATTGCGATAAATAAAGACAGTATAGAAGTAGTTGCTGCAAGTTTTGCTCGTTTAATTCCGGCAAAGCCTTCTTTGATGATGTATGAAAGATTCATTCTTTAGTTTCTGAATTGTGCCCGTATTCCTACGATTAATCGTCGTGCCGGCATAGGTAAAGTAGCCGCCTCAAAGTAGCCTGCTTGTCCAAATCCGTCAAGTGTATTTTCCCATCGGATTAACACCATAATTGCTCTGACCCGAGCCGAAAGTTCGGCATCCAATCGGAAAAAAGCTGGAATTTCTGATTCCTCCAAAGCAGCATTTTCCCAATATTGTAATCCTGTATTGAAACGTCTTGTGCGATATGGGATTGGAGACAATGTTGAACGTAACCCGGCTTTAACGTAAGCAGCCCGATCAAACACATACCCTTTAATAAATGCGTTGTTTCTGAGCCAGATTTTACGATCATGCAAATTATTTGCTTGCAAAACTGAAGTCGGTTCAGTAGCCAATGCGGCATCTACAGTAGCAGAACTGTGAATCTCGAATCGATGATTCTCAAACTCACCAAAAACTGTTGCCGATAGTTTGTCATAAGCTTCAGCGTTCACAAAACTACTATCTGTACCGATAAACACATCCTTATCTAACAAAGCATACCTACCGGACAAACCAAAAGTGAGTGTATTACTTAGTTCGAAATCCACTGCCGGAGCAATAGAAATCCCCTTAGTTTCTTGAAGATCAGGATTGCCCGTAAAGTCTGAGGCCGACCAGTATAATTGCTGAATAGTTGGCATCCTCTGGAAAAGGGAGGCGTTCGCTCGTAATCCTATTTTGCCAAATCGGATACTTCCACTAGCTCCCAAATTATACGACTGAAAACCATCAAATCGATGCGAGAATGAATTATTTGAAAAAAGTTCTAAGCTGTTCGTAATTGGCAAATTGAAATTTCCGCTTACTGAAACCTCATTCCAACTACTCTTTGTTAATCCACTAAGCGACTTGCTGGCATGTGTTTTCAACTCAGCCTGCGTTGAAACCGCTACTTTTCCAGCTTGAGTATTTGCAATCCCTTTCAATGTCCAAGAACGCAGATCCCAATGTAGCGTATCTGTATCAAAAGGGAGATCGAATTCGTTTTTTGTGCGATAGATCTCAACCCCGTAGTTTTGTTTCGATAGTGAATCCGATCGAGAATACAGCCCAACTTTGATGTCGCTTCGCAATACATCCGATGAAACACCCGACTCATTCGGTTGGCTGCTAAACTCGCTGAAAGCAAATGTGGTAGGATCACCAACTACGTAACCAAAAGGTTCTTCACGCTCGAACTGATTGCGTATTATCATAGCCCGGAGCTGCATATTTTGTGAAAGAAAATGATACCCTTTAAAGAAGATCTGACTTCCTTGCACATCATTTCGAGGAAAGCCACCGCCATCTCTTCGATCCCAAAAAGACAGCTCTACATTGGTTTTCTCTGAGAAATTTTGGGTAACCATAAATTCAAGATTCCGGTAATTGAAATCAGCTTCATCAAAAGTAAGGTAGCTCAATGGCTTGATGATATAGTAATCCTTCAACCGAATATCTGCCTTATAACTCCCCGATTGTTGAACCCACATTTCATTCACTTTATATGTCGGTATGAAATTATAATTAACCAATCCGGTAATCGGATTTTTTAAACTGACTCCATTTATCGTCACTTCTTGCTCTAAAGGTCCATAGCCATTAATATCAAAGGCATCAATACGACCATTGCTTCCTTGTCGGTACGAAATAGTATTTGCTCGATACGCTAGAAAATCGCCCCATTGCGCCCAGTTTTGCCATCGGAGTAAACTATCGCTGGTGATGTTTTGGAATCCAAATGGATTAATTTTCTTCCATGGCTCAATATAGATTGCTTCTCTTTTAGTAGTATCTGTTTCGGCAAATTGACTGGGATCGGCAAGAATGCCATCAGGAATTTGAGCTTGAATCAAACCGGATAGGCTGAACATCAAAAAAACAGAGAATAAAAAGCTGTTCGGTCTCAAGCCATTTCTTTGGTTAGTGCATAAGGTAGTTCATCAATACCGAGTAACATACGGCGGATGATTTCCAATGCCATTATGGTTGTTCTTTGCTTGTTTACTAAGCGATCTTTGGTTAACAACGCCTTCACCGCAAAATGTTGTTCTTTGCTGTAAAACCCAATCCAAACGGTGCCAACGGGTTTTTCCGGGGTGCCTCCTCCCGGACCAGCAATGCCTGTGGTAGATATTCCAATATCCGAACCGAGTTTTTCGGCCACACCTCTAGCCATTTGCAATGCCACTTTCTTACTAACCGCTCCATCTTCTTCAAGATCGTTCTCAGAAACACCCAATTCCTGAACTTTCACTTCATTTGCGTACGAAACCACGCCGCCTAACATATAGGCACTGCTTCCTGCAATATCTGTAATTGTACTTGCGATCAAACCACCGGTACAACTTTCTGCAGTGGAAATAGTCTTTTTTTGATCCATTAAAATTTCCCCTACACGCTCACTTAACGAATGCTCTTTATCATCTCCATAAATATACTTACCCGCTTTTTCACGAATTAAAGCAATCAGAGCTTCCGTATTCGAAACAGCTTCTTCTTTTGACACGCCCTTGCCTGTAATTCGTAGGGTTACTTGTCCAAATGAAGGCAGAAAAGCCAACGAAACTTGATCATTTAGATACTCGCTTAAATCACCAAGGATTTGATCAGATAATGTACTTTCACCAATTCCCGCTGTTTTAAGATATTTGGTATGAATGTACCCGATATCTTTAGCATGCTCTCTAAGCTTTGAAGCAACTCTCCGCTTCATCAGATACTTCATCTCATAAGGTACTCCGGGTAAAACAGCCAGAAAACAATCTTGTTCGTGAAACCACATCCCGGGAGCTGTTCCTGCTTTATTAAATAGCACCTCACAATTTTCAGGAACCATTGCCTGCCACGCATTCGATGCAGAGAAAGGAATATTACGTGAAGCAAAAAGTTCCTTAATGTAAATGAGTACCTCTTCGTCTTGCCGCATTTCTACGCCAAATAATTCCGCAATGGTGGTTTTGGTGATGTCATCGTGGGTAGGTCCCAGTCCACCGGTAGTAATCACCAAGTCCGATTCTTGCAAACACTGGCGAATCGTATTTGAGATTATCTGCTTATCGTCGGATATGGTATGCACACGTTGTACATCAACACCTAGTTCATTTAAGAACTGCCCCATCCACGAGGCATTCGTATTTACAGTATCACCAATAAGTAATTCGTTTCCGATCGAAATTATTTGAGCTCTCATGAACTAAAAATAGTGCTTTCGCAGATGGAAATGCTAACGCATTACACGCATTTATTAAGAGATTCCCTTAATCAAGTAAAAAATATTCCTATCTTTGCCGCATGCATAAACTTCCAAATATTCTTAGCGGGATCAGAATGGTGTTGGCTCCCGTTTTTTTGGTTCTTTGGTTTCAGGATGAGTTCCTGTTAAAGGCAATCGGTTTAGCCGTTTATATAATTGCAGCGGTTACTGATTATTATGATGGATACTTCGCCAGAAAGTATGGAGTGTATTCCGATTTTGGAGCTTTCCTCGATCCCTTAGCCGACAAATTTCTGACTTTCAGTGGCTTCATTGTGTTGCCATTTATTGCTCTTGACCAATTCCCTTGGTGGGCTATTGCTTTAATCATCATTCGCGATACTGTTATCACCGTATTAAGAGTATACATGAAACGTCGTAAAACAACGATGGTAACTCGGTTTACAGCCAAGATTAAAACCACCATCCAGATGATTTTCCTGTATCTAGGATTAGTGGTGGGATTGTTTCAGGGTGTCAACTTTTTTGCCGGCGATTGGGTGGAGTGGATACTTAGCACCGACATCATGCTGTATTTGATGATTTTTGTAACCTCTGTAACGGTATACTCCGGACTTGAATACTTGTACGTGAACCGCATGTTGATCATGAAACCCAATCCCAAATGAAAGCTTTAAAGCTTTTTATTGGTGCCGGTTTTGGTTCAGGCTATACGCCAATAGCTCCGGGTACATTTGGAAGCCTACTTGCTCTCGTTCCGGTCTACTTCTCGTTGGGAATACACCCGATATTTGGTCCAATTTTTTGCATGCTTTTGTTCAGTGTGCTATGCTTTTGGGTTGGAAACACCTGTTCTGAAGTTTGGGGACCTGATCCGGGCAAATTAGTGATGGATGAATTCGCCGGGCAAGCCATCGTGTTTATTTCCTTTTCTGCAACTTTCGACAGCCAAGATTGGGTATGGATCTTTGTTGCTTTTGCACTCTTCCGATTCTTCGATATCCTAAAACCACTGGGCATAAATCAGATCCAAAAATTAAAGGGAAATTGGGGCGTTTTACTGGATGATATACTTGCAGGTTTTTATGCGCTTCTATGCCTGAAAACTCTTATTTTTCTAGTTAATTATTTTTCAGGTATATAATTACACCCTTCCTGAAAGCTGTAGAAAAGACTTATGATTATAAACGAAGAATTTGCACGCGAATTAGCCGCTCATTTACTTGAGATCAACGCCGTGGTATTGCGACCACAAGAGCCGTTTACTTGGGCTTCTGGCTGGAATTCGCCCATTTATTGCGATAACCGACTCACTCTGCATTATCCGGAAATACGAAAAAAAATTGCCGCAGAGTTCACTGAATTTGTTTCAAAAAAGTATCCTAACGTTAATGTAATTACAGGAACAGCAACCGCAGGAATTCCGCATGCTGCCTGGGTTGCCGGCGCACTGGATAAACCAATGGCCTACGTGCGCGCTAAGCCTAAAAGCTACGGTATGGGAAATCAAATTGAAGGTGGCGTTGCCAAAGGAGAGTCGACCATAGTCATCGAAGATTTAGTATCTACCGGTGGTAGTGCACTTTCTGTGATCGATGCATTGCAATTTGTTGGAGCAAAAGTAGACGCACTTATTTCAATTTTCACATACGGTTTTGATGTGTCAAATGCCAATTTCGAAAAAGTGAATGTTCCACTTTACACACTCACCGATTACACAACTTTGGTGGACGTAGCCATTGAGAAAGGATTCGTAACCGGATCTGATTTAGAGTTGCTTTCCAGCTGGCGTAAAAATCCAGACACCTGGTCGAACTAGTTTAAATTTAAGAAGAGGTATTACTTTGAGTAATAAGAAGTTTTTTATAGAAACTTATGGCTGTCAAATGAACTTCGCGGATTCCGAAATCGTGAATTCTATTTTGATCGAAGAGGGAATGACAGCCACAGAAAGCGCTGAAACAGCCGATGTTATTTTAGTGAACACGTGTTCCATCCGTGAAAACGCTGAAACTAAAGTTTGGAACCGTCTCAAAGAAATTCGATCGCTTAAGAAAACCAATAACGACCTAACTGTAGGTGTGTTAGGGTGTATGGCCGAGCGCATCAAAGACAAAATTATCGAAGAAGAGCAACTGGTTGATATCGTAGTTGGTCCGGATGCTTACCGAGATATACCGCGCTTATTAGCTGAGGTTGATGACGGTCGAAAAGCAGTAAATGTGTTGCTATCACTCGAAGAAACCTATGCCGATATCGCGCCAATTCGCACAACCGGTAATGGCGTTTCTGCTTTTGTGAGTATCATGCGCGGGTGCGACAATATGTGCTCGTTTTGTGTGGTTCCTTTCACACGTGGTCGTGAAAGAAGTCGGCCAATGGAAAGTATTTTAAAAGAAATTCAACAACTAAGCGACGAAGGCTACAAAGAAGTAACGCTGTTAGGACAAAATGTAAACTCTTACAAAGATGGTGAAAACACCTTTACAGCGTTAATGGATGCGGCTAGTCTGGTAAATCCGGAAATCAGATTTCGCTTTTCATCCCCACATCCGAAGGACTTTCCGGATGATTTACTCCATCTGATCGCAGAACGGCCAAATTTGTGTAATTATATTCATATCCCGGCACAAGCAGGCTCGGATAGCATGCTCGAACGAATGCGCCGACCTTACACTCGCGAGCAATACCTCGATTTGATTGCTAAAATGAAGCGAATAATTCCAGGTCTTTCACTTTCTACCGATATTATTGCAGGCTTTTGTGGCGAAACTGAAGAAGAGCATCAGCAAACGATGTCGCTAATGAAGGAAGTGGAATACGACCTAGCCTATATGTTTGCTTATTCTGAACGTGAGCGAACACTTGCCTACCGAAAGTTCGAAGACGATGTGCCTGAAGAAGTTAAAAAACGAAGGTTGACTGAAATCATTAATCAACAAATGGATATTCAGAAACAACGTAATCTGAAAGAAATCGGGAACCGACATCTTGTGTTGGTTGAAGGCACTTCAAAGCGTTCAGAAGAGCAAATGAGCGGACGAAGCGATACCAATAAAATCGTGATTTTCGATCGTATGGATTTTGAAAAAGGTGATTATGTTGAAGTTGAAATTACCGATTCAACCTCCGCCACACTCAAGGCGAAACCAATCAGGAAAACCACACTGGTTGAATATTACGGAGTGGCCGTAGAAGCATAAGTGAATCAAATACGCGCATACATTACGATCTTTTGCCTGATTTCTAGCGCGTTAATGTTGGGTATGAGCAACTTGGTATATGCTCAGCCCACAGATCGAACGGTATTAGGAGTTTCATTCGGTCCTGAAGCTTCGGATCAGTTCATTTTAAATAATCAGGCACAGCTCAAAAGATTAGGAATACAGGTGATTGAAATTCATGATCCTGTTTCTCCTTCCCTATTAGACTCACTAGCATCGGCAGGATTTCAGCTTTTCGTTCGGAGTAACTTGAATTACCTGACTCCCACTGAACTACGCTCAGAATCAATCCAAAACGAAATCCTCAAGCCTTTCTTAGATAGATACTCTGGAAATCCAAGTGTTCAGGCATTAGGAATATTCAATTTTAGCCGAGTGGGTAAAATCAATCTTACAACTACCATTACGGAATTACTGAATGATTCATCTCAAATAAATATCTATCAGCATCATACTATGCCAAATGCTGCTATTATATCAACACTATCAGCAAACAAGAACTCATTCAGCGATGCTGATTATGTCTATTTTGATCAAACGTTTATTATAAAAGATCTTAGTCATTTTTCAGAGTTAGTTGATGATGAGACTGCACTAATTTTGATGAACTGGAATTGGTTACAAAAAGCGCGCGAAGAGTCCCAATTGTTTGAAAAAGCATTGATTGCTTACGCTCAAGGTGACTCATTTTTATATACCGCTGATCAAGCACAAGAATACCGACGAATTCCTGATTGGCCTATAATCTTTTTGATCCTGCTTTGGTTTAGTGTAGGGATACATATGCTCATCGTGCCAACTTATCGTCCATTAATCTTTCGTTACTTTACCTATCATCGCTTTTTTGTGGATGATGTGATGCGTTATCGGGAAAGATCGGCGGTATCGGGGATTTTTCTCCTCATTCAGAATGCTTTTTTATCCGGTTTAATGATCTATGCATTCAGCATAACTACGATTTCGGAGATTGGGTTGAAGGCGTTTTACCATCACCTTCCATATTTAGGAATTTTTGGGCAAAACTACTTTTCTCTTTTTGCTCTTTCTGTGCTGTTAAGCACATTTTTGCACTTCGTTGGGTTATTGTTGATCTACTTACCAAGTAAATCGATGAACCATTTTAGTCAGGCGGTTAATTTATACACCTGGTTGTTCCACTTAAATTTTCTGATTGTAAGTTTTGCTGTTTTAAAAGTGATCACGGGTACTTCCACTGCTTATATTACGATGCTTTTCATTTCTTTTCTATTGGTATCCATAATGAGCTTTATCCTCGCATCCCTTGATAGTTCTAAATATTTAGTACGCGGCAGATTTAGTTATTTGATGCTCACCCTTGGATCGTTTTTTATCACAAGTACCCTCCTACTCGTGCTATTTTTATACAGTGGCTATTTTTTAGAAGTGATTCAACTCTCTTTCGCTCTATAATTTCCGTTTTTTATAATTCAGTCCGAATTTTGTCAGATTTGTAAATCTTTATGGCAGACCTGTAATACAATTCGTTTTTAATTTTGAGATGTAATCAATCTCAACACTTAAAATTAAAAAACTCAGTATTACGTCAAGTGAAAAACAATTCAAACAATTCGGTGGTTTTTGGTTCAATTAGTAGCTGGACCATCATAAAAAAAATAAAAGCTGCTTTCTTAATTCTATTCATTGTAACCACAGTAATCGGTGTCTCCGGTACTATTTCGTCGCTACAAAGCGAAGAAGTAATCGATAATATTGCAACAGTACTAATTCCAAAGTCTCAGGCCTTAGCTATTCTAAACAACAGTATGTCGAATATTTACGGGCTTGAAAAAACTCTATTAAATAATCGACTTACAACCGATGAGCGGAATGAATTTTATTCTGAGTTGGATAACTGGTGGAGCAAATTCAATAACGCGAAGGATGAAATAACACAATATCAGTTTACTGAAGAGGAAAAAAGAGCCTGGGGAACTTTCGTTGCTCAATCTCGCAAATGGCAAGAGGAACACGAAGAATTTATTGCCTTATCCAAAAAGTACGACAATAACCTAGATAATGAGTTATTGAAAGAAGAGCTTCAGACTCAGATGGCATCCAAATCAAAATCGATTCGCACTAATATATTTGAGGAAATCGATCAACTTCTATTAGCCTATGTAAGCGAAAATCGAGCTCAAACTATAGCTAAAACTGCCAATGGATTAAGGGAGTCGAAACAAGCTCGCTTCGCAACGATGATCGTGTTTGGCATTGGTATTTTACTTTCTATTGTATTAGCAGTAGCCATTACCAGAAATATTTATACCACACTTAAAGAAGCCATACTAAAGCTTGAAAATGGAGCAAGCGAAGTAAATACCGCATCATTCCAAGTTGCAACCTCCAGCCAACAATTGGCCGAAAGTTCTACCGAACAAGCAGCTAATTTGGAAGAAACAACATCATCCCTTGAGGAAATCTCATCACAGATTAAACTGAATACAGACAGTACAGTAAATGCTGAACTTGCTATGATTGAAGCAAAAGAAATAGTAGGTAAAGGCTCGGAAGCCATGGTAGAACTAACCAATGCAATGAGAGATATTCAACAATCGTCGATCGAAACTACTAAAATTATCAAAACCATCGACGATATTGCCTTTCAAACAAATTTATTGGCTTTAAATGCAGCCGTAGAGGCAGCGAGAGCCGGTGAGGCCGGAAAAGGATTCGCTGTAGTTGCAGAAGAAGTTCGCAATTTAGCACGCCGAAGTGCTGTAGCTGCAAAAAGTACTTCTGAGCTTATCCAAAAGTCTCGATCTCGAAGTGAAAATGGTGTAGAAATCGCAGATTCTGCCTCCAAATATCTACAGGAGATTACACAAAGTGCTTTGAAGGTTGATGCAATGATTTCCGAAATCTCAACAGCATCTAAAGAACAAAGCGTTGGTATCGAACAACTTACTACCGTGATGAATGACATGGAACAAATGGTTCAGAATAATGCGTCGGCATCGGAAGAATCAGCAAGTGCTGCCGAAGAGCTTTCTGCACAATCCGATGAATTAACGATGGTTGTCGGCTCACTTTTAGATATGATTGAAGATAAAAAGCAGCAGTCTAAAGCTGATTCAACTTCCTATCAAAGGTTTTCAAACCAAAATCAGTCACGAAAAAAAGTATCTCAAAGTATCTATAACCAATATCGGAAGCCTGCATTATCGAACGTTAACTCAGACGATATTCTAGAATTAGACACCGATTTGAGTGGATTTTAACATACCGTAATACTCAGGGGGAGTGTGTTTGGCAGGCCGCTCCCCTTTTTTAATTGGGCAAGCTGAGTTTACCAAAGTGAATATTGGAACGATCAGCTACCGCAAAACCCTGCTCAGCAAACCATTCATTTCCCAAATAAGCCATTAATGCGGCTTCTTTTGCATCTCCGGATATTCCGAACTGTGAAGCATTAAGGAAGTGAGCCTGTGGAAGCTGTTCTTTAAGAGCATTCATAAGTGTACGATTATGCGCTCCTCCACCGCTCACAATCATATCAAAGGCGTTGGTTCCTAAAATATCATCAACAGCTCGCACAATGCCTTTTACGGTTAATTCGGTTAATGAAGCCACCAAATCTTTTGGCTGAAGTGTAATCCCATGGCTCTCCATCAACGCCTCAATTAAGTTCAGATTAAATAGCTCCTGCCCGGTTGTTTTTGGAAATTCTAGCCGGAAAAAAGGCTCCAGCAAACAATACTTAACTAATTCAGAATGGATAGTTCCCGATGCAGCAACTGCTCCGTTTTCATCAAAAGGCTTTCCAAAATATTTTAGCATGGCTTCGTTCATCAAAGTGTTGGCCGGACCTACATCCGTACTAAGTCCCTTTTGATCAGATCCTTTAGGTGGGATAACTGTGAAATTTGCGATGCCGCCAAGGTTTAAAGCAACTCTTGTGCGATGTTCATCCTGATAAAGAAACTCATCCAAATACTTTGCTAAAGGCGCTCCTTCACCACCGGCCGCTACGTGCTTTTGGCGGAAATCAGACAAGGTTATAATTCCCGTTTTTTGTGCAATATGATCACCATCTACACATTGAAAGGTGGTTGATAACTCTGCATCCGGAGCATGATAAATGGTTTGACCATGGCTGGCTATCACGTCAACTTGATCAGGAGCAACTCCCCAATTTGAGAGACAGTTTAAAATTTGATCGGCGTAAAAGTGAGCCATTAAGGTATGTAATCGACAGAGTAAGGGCATCGAAATATTGCTTTTGCTTCGCAGAGAATGAAGTATTTCTTGCTGCTGATTATCGTATTCAACGCTCTGGTAATTTTCCACGGTTATCGACGATTCCGTGCATCGGCAGAGCGCGATATCAAGACCATCCATGGAAGTGCCCGACATCAAACCTATGATGATTCGGTCTGTTTTTTCAGCGATTTTTAAAAGTCGAAGTAGTTGCTTGTTCATCCCCAAAACTCGGAGTATTTTGCATACCAATCAAATCCACTTGTTATGAGCGCTCCCGAAGAAATTGATTACGATGCTTACGAAAATGATCTCGAAATTCTGATCAAAACCATAAAAGAGAGTTTCGAAAGTACCGATGCAGAGTACCACATCGACGAGATGAATGAGATTTTATATATCAAACTGGAAGGATTGGAAGATTACTCGCAGGATGAAATTGTCGAAATTGCCGGCCCAATTCTCGATGAACTTGATATGGATTTTGAAGAGATTATATTTTTGCCGTTTTAATTGAGTGTTGAGTGTTGAGTGTTGAGTGTTGAGTGTTGAGTGTTGAGTGTTGAGTGTTGAGTGTTGAGTGTTGAGTGTTGAAAAATGTGATCTAAGTTCGAATACGCAAAATTTTTGGGCTATTATTTCATCACTTTGGGTGAATAATATTTGAGTTATTCTCTTTTTCCACAGCACTAAAAAAGCGCTTTTTTAATAGTTTTTTGATAACGAACAGCTTCGTAACTTTGGGCAAAATTTGATAGAGTTTCCCATGACAAGTCCACACACCGGCTACATAGTTCGCTGTATTTCCTGCAACACCATTAATAACGAAAAAGAAACCAGTACCTACTGTACGCAGTGTGGCAGTGTTTTAGAGGTGATTTACAACGAAGCACGCAAAGAAATACAGTTACCGTTAAAAGAAATCCAGCCAGATCCGCTTAAAACGAATCCCACCTCGCTGAAATACCTTTCTCGACTTTCAGAGATGTATGGAGCAGAGCTTTATGCGAAACTCGAATTTGAGAATCCAACCGGATGTTTTAAAGATCGTGGAAGTTATATTGAAGTACTAAAAGCTATTGAATTGGGCGCAGATGCAATCTGTTTAGCTTCTACTGGTAATATGGCTGCATCTGTGGCTGCTTATGCCTGCTATTTTAAAATTCCCTGCTTTGTATTTGTCCCTGAAAAAACACCGGAAGCAAAACTAGCCCAGTCTACCATTTATGATGCTACCATCATCAAAATAAAAGGTGATTTCAAAACCTGTGAAATTCTATGCCGGGAATTTGCTAAGTCGGGCAACTACTATCTCGCCGGTGATTATGTGTTTCGGCAGGAAGGACAAAAAACCTTCTCTTATGAGCTTTTTGAACAAGGTCCGATTGATTACGATTATATTTTCGTGCCGATTGGTGCCGGTACTAATTTCGCAGCTATTTATAAAGGATTTAAAGAACTAAAAGCAGCCGGAGAAATTGAAAAAATCCCAAGTTTTGTTGCCGTTCAACCCGAACAAAGTTCACCGGTTGTTGAAGGTATTTTCAAGAAAGAGAAAATTGTTAAAGATCAGGTAAACACGATGGCTGATGCCGTAGCTGTTGGTGATCCATTCGATTTCTACAAAGTTCTGGAAGGTATTAATAAAACGAATGGACTAGCTTTTACTGCCACCGAAAATGAGCTCCTCAGCTCTATGAAAGAGATGGCTGTACAGGAAGGCTTTTTTACTGAACCTGCATGCGCGATTCCATTAGCTTGCTTCAAAAATAACCTGAATACATTTAGAGGGAAAAAGTGCTTATTTGTACTAACCGGAACCGGTTTAAAAAGTGCACAGGTTGTTGCTAAATATTCCCTTTCATCTCCTGTACTTTCGCCTAAACTCGAGCGTGTTCAACAATATATTGATTCAGGCTTTTCTGAGTTGCAGCGTAAAAGCTGGGGACAATCGCGTGATATGATTATGGGCAGCACTTCATTAAATGAAGAACATTCACGCTTATATGATGAGTATGTGCAGAGCTGTAATAAAAAAGGAAAAACGCTTAAAGAAGAAGAAATTAAAGCCCTCACTTCACTTATTTATCAAGAGGAAACAAAACTGGAATATCCTGTAGAAGTACTCGATTACAAGCTTACCATGCGCATGCACGGGTTAGTTAGTGCTGCAGTTAAATTACGATTACCGAATGGCGAAGAGATCATATCTTTGGATCAGGGAGTGGGACCACTGGATGCTGTGTTAACTGCCATCAAAGCAGAAACGGATGAGTTCTTGCCCCTAGAAGTTCTCAGTCATGAAGTAGAAATACTCTCACCGGATACTGAATCACTCGTTATTGCTACTTTAGTGCTTGGCAAAGAAGATCATACCTTTACCTCAAAAGGTGCATCTCCCGATACGATTGAAGCTGTAGTGCAGGCTTTTGTAAAAGGATTAGCCATAGCAAATAAAGCGTTGGTTGCTTAGGAATACATCTGCTTGGGATTTGATAAATCCAAAAATTGAACAGTATAAATTTTGCATAAGCTTTATTTAGGCTTGATTTCTTTAAATAAAAAAGAGATTCACAAAGAATCCCTTTAATTGCTGACAAATTACTTTTTGCGGATTTCAGAATCCAAACATGGTGTTTTCATTAGCAAGATTTTCGGTTGGTATTGGTTGAATAACATCCCAATGTTCAACTGCTTTGTTATCCTCAAATCGGAATAAGTCGTAGAAAACTTGCTCCTTTCCACTCCATTCTCCACTGCTGATGGTTAATACGAAATTACCCGCACCCAAAATTTTGTGAATCTTCTTGTACTGAAACATATTATTTTGAGTAGTCAGATATTCTACAGCTTCCACAATTCCACTTAATCCATCTTTTATTTCAGGATTATGTTGATGATACTTTTCGGAGCTGATGTATTCGGTGATTTTAGAAGGATTTTTGCCCATTAGTACATCCTCGATGATAGATCGTGCAAGTGCTTTATTGGCCTCTTTCTTGTCAACTTCTGTGATGGTAGTTGGTCCATCAGTTTGACTTCTTCCGCTGGCCGTTTCCTCTACAAACGGAGTTAACGCATCCCAATGCTCAGCAATCAATCCGTTTTCATCTATTCGCAGGACGTCAAAAGAAACCATTTTCTGTGCTCCAAATGGCGTTGCATTGTGCCAGATATTATGTAATACTACAAAATCCCCATCTGCAAATATGCGAACAGTTTCTGCATACGTGTTATGTTCTTCCAAAACCGGAAACAAGTTGATAAATGCCTCTCTGCCTGTAGGAATAAATGGATTATGCTGGATATAATCGGGGTGGACTAACTTCTTCACGGTTTCTTTATCTCGACTGTTTACAGCTTCTATAAATGTTTCTACGGTTTTCATATTTCTAGCTTCGGTTTCATTAATAATTTTGGTGGTGGTCTTAGTATTGGCGGTATTTCCATCATTGTTTTGAGTCCATAACAACGACGTAAATACCAAAAGTAGAATAGTTTTCATGATTCGTTTATTTAATTACTTGCAAATCGCAAGTAATAATCTAATTTATACTTTTAAAATGCAAGTGATTTTAAAATTAAATTTCAATTTGCAAGTAATGTTGTATTTTTGGGTATGAACGACGTGACTTTTAGATGCGACTGCCCTATTTCTTCTGCTTTAGATCTGCTTGGAGATAAATGGACTTTGGTGATAATCAAACAAATGCTGCTGGAAAACCGCAGAACATTTAAAGATTTTCTGGAAGCTGATGAGGGTATAGCTACAAATATTTTATCGACAAGACTAAAATGGCTGGAAAGTCTTGATCTTATCACCAAAGAAAAGCTACCGGATAATAAAAAAGTAAATATCTATCGTCTTACAGAAAAAGGACTTTCTTCCACTCCGATAATCATAGAATTAGCTATTTGGAGTGATAAAAATTTGCGACAATTACATCCTATTTTACAAGAAAGTAATGCAATGATACATACTGATAAACAGGGACTTATTGATCACTTAATAACCAATTATCGCAAACAAAATCTCGAATAATCCAACTGTATATAGGCAACACTAAGATTAGGAAATTGCTTCTAAACCTCTCGTAAATATCCCCAGTTGTGCAATTTATCACTGTCTTCGTACCAACGATTTCCGATGTCGGTACGGTAGTACATATGCGGAATATTTATTGAGCGAACCCGAGAGTAGGTTTGTTGTTGAGTTTGTTTCATGGTAGGTCCTGATCCGCTTATCGTTAATACAACGCCACTTTTTCCGGTGACCAGCCACTCGCCGTTTACTTGCTTCACATCTTCAAAATGAATGCCTTCGTATTGCTTCATCGGATCTGAATCCGGCTTAACTTTATTCTTAAAGTAGATTACTGAATCTTTGGAGCGCACTTTAAAAGTTTCGGGATCGGAATAAGGAAACGGAGGAACAACCACACGTACGCCCATTTGAAAACCGGTTTTGGTCTTAATTCTGAAGTCCTCTCCATGCGCTAGTTTGTAGAAAAACTCTCCCATCGGCATAATAATCCCCTCAGACTGTATAAAAATGGTTGGGTAGCCAAATCTAGCTGTGAACTCCAGTGGGTAAATTCCATTACCGTTCACAATGCAGTTCAAATCGATGTAACCCACATATTGTTCAGCTCTCAGTTTTTCTTCAAATCGCTTTAGAGTTTTGTTGAACATGCGATTAGAATTTGTCCAGAACATAGCGGTTCCCATCTCACCGGTTGATGGTCCCAAATTTCCAGGAAATAGTTTTTTGTGCTCGAAATTGATGTTCACCGGCTCCAAAAATTTATGCCCATTAAAGTAGGCTCCAATAGCCATTTCAACACCGGTTACTCTTTTCTGCAATTGGAAAGAAGGAATCGTATCCGATAATGCTTTATCGTATTCTCCCAACACCTGAACCACATCTTTTCCATCCTCTTCTTCCCCAACAAATAGCAATCCTTTTAGGTTTTGGGCTTCACCACTTGGCTTAATTACATACCGGCCTGGATTGTTTTTCACATAGGTGATGGCATCTTTAAAGGAGGTGAAGTTTTGATTTGGAATAATATTGATTCCGTATTTCTTCAATTCATTTTGTCCAAATTCCCGATCGTCTTCCAGCATGTCGGTGTAAGGAGTTCCGCCAATTACTGCCTTACCTTGGTCGCGCAAATCTTTCGCCCAGGTTCCCATCCCGAGTACATCGTCAAACACAATTACATCAGCCCAATCTACATGAGATTCCCACTCATCAATCTTGTCAACAAAACCATCGCCAATTTCCTGCTCCGACTCATCGCGAATGTAAAAACGAACTTCATTTCCCTCCATTTTAATACGCCAAGCTGTATCTGTAATAAGTCCGCTATAGGTTACGAATAGGAATTTTCGCATGATGAATGAATAATTCTAAAAAATTAAAAGTTGATTCAATGGTATAGCTTAAGAACGAAAAATCAATGCAGCATATAAAATTTAATTGTAGAATTTTTAAGCTACAGAATCACAAAAACACCACATTATTGTAGAAATGTGGTAACTAACTTACTTCTCGAAATGATCTTTCTTTGATGGAGTTGCTAACTTTTCAAACCATGCGTACGCCTAAACCTGAACCACCGGTTGGGCGCATTATTCCTTCCTCGATTATAAATCCTCCATCCACAACATCTTCCACCAAATCTAAACTACCATCCAGATCAATATATTTAGTGTGTTTGTAGCTGAAGGCCAAATGTATTGCTGCCGTAATGCTTACAATGGATTCGTCGTTACAGCCCCACATCAAATCCACTCCGGAGTGCTGGGCAATCGTGGCAATTTGTGAAGCTGCAAAAAGTCCGCCCGATTTCATCAACTTGATGTTAAAAATCGGACAATTTGGAACTTCTTTTACCAGCCATAATGCGTCTTGGGGATTGCAACAGGATTCATCTGCAACCAAAAACTTTGACACATTCTGCGGTAAGCCTGCTGAATCATCTGCAAAGGAATCAACAGGAAATGGTTGTTCAATAAGTTCAAGTTCTACGCCACGCACTTTTTGAACAAAAACTTCTAAATCGTCTGGGCTATACCCTTGATTGGCATCCACTCTTAAAACAGAATCGGGATATTTTTCGTGGATTTTGAGTATTCGCTCAGCATCTTCTTCCGGACTTAAGCCCGTTTTAACTTTCAAACATCTGAATCCCATTTGCCGGTATTCGTCAGCTTCTTTTAGCGTTTCTTCAACATTTTTTATCCCGATAGTTATGGATGTCGGAAGTTGTTTATGAGCAACTCCGAAGTATTTACCCAAAGAAATTCCCAACTGTTTGGTGCAGACATCATGCAAAGCAATATCAATGGCTGCATGAGATCCCGGCCACTTGCTAAATCGCTGTTGAGTCTGAGATAACAATGCAGGAAGTGTTTTGATATCCGAACCTATCAGATAACCAAAATCGGCAGAATCTAAATGTTCGTAGGCTTGATCCACTTTTTCGCCGACTACTTTTTCACTAGGATTGCAGGCTCCGATTCCCACCGTACCGTCTTCAAGTTCAATCTCTACAAAGGTATTTTTTACTTCTGTAACCGTTTTGTAAGCAATGCTGTAAGGGCGACTTGTTCCCAAATCCTTTATGTAAGCCCTAACTTCCTTAATCTTCATTTAGAGTCTGATTTTAAAGCGGTTACTGCTTTTACTAAAGGATCGATTGATTCGAAGAATGGGAAAACTATGGGCAAATCGGTTTTGGTTGATAGTGCACTGCGATACGGTTCAAGCTCTGCTTTGGTCATATCTTGTGTGTTGATGGAGAGACCAATTACCGGAGCTCCGAGCTTTTCAATCAATTCAACTTCATCTAAAATATCCGGCATTTCTGCGGGATAATGATCCAGTCCTTTAAAGCGAGTGCGCACCGGAGAATGTTGCAAAATAACGCCATCCGCCGCACCGGAAATAATAAACTCTGAGCCACACGGACCACTCGGGTTTCTTAATCCCGACTGACCTTCCATAATTAAAACATCAACTTGTTCATTTTTCCAGCACTCGTACATTGCGTGTTCCAATTCGCCCGAGATAAAATCATTGGCGGTGGCATCGAATAAAAAGCCATAATTAGCGCCTTGCATCCACCCTGTTTGACCGGTATAAATCATCTCCGCTTTATGGCCGAGTTTATTCAACTCTGCTTCTAACATTTTGGAAGTCGTTCGCTTTCCTAACGCGCAATCGGTACCCAATACAGCGATTTTTGTAGCTGTGATTTCCTGAATTTTCCCGGTCCAGAAATGTAAGTCATCAAATGAACGGGATTTTCGGATATCATAAATAATATCGCCGTGTTCGTAGGCTACACTTTTAAATTCTTCGATTTCGGAAATTGGTTGATGTAATCCGTTTACGATATGAATCCCCAACGATAAAATTTGCTTCACCAACGGGTATAATTCTTTAGGAAGCACCCCACCTTTGGTAGCCATACCGATGATGGCATATTTTGGCTTTTCATGGAGCTCAATAAATGAAAGAATTGAAGGTAATACTGGAACTCCATTTGGTTTGCCATCTACTACTTCACCGGCATCTTTTCCCGCATTATTTTCGTCGATAACTCCAATAATTTCGAATCGATTGGATACTCGGAGCAAACCATGAGCAGTTTTGGCATTTATTGTGTGTAGTGTGCCTGCAGTAAGGATAACTGCTTTACCCGAAATGTGTGGTTGGTCCATAAATTAATCAGACAGTAATTCTGTGAAATTTGGTTTAAAAGTTCTGTTTCGTTCTAATTCGAATTCGTATATCCTATTTCCCAATCTCTCCAAAAAAGGAAATGCGACCGTTTCATAATCGTACACTCCATCATTATAAATGTTATTTGGATTGGTGTGTATGGTTGCACTTAAAAAGAACTCAATGTTATGCTCAGTATCAATGATGTAGGCATTATCAGTTGTAAAACCATAAGCAACGCCAATCTTGTTATAGATGCGGATATTCGAAGGAATTATAACTTCAGGTCTGGAGCCATACATCAAGAATTTTACGTATGAATCCCAGTAGTTCTCCCTATTCTGATAACTATTGATTTCGGATTCCCGAGGTAAAATCGACATATATTTTAGTACCTCATCCCGATCTTCAGGTCGTAAATCAAACGCGTGCTCAGGAAACTCCTCCGGGAAAATGAGTGCCTTTATCATTTGATGTTGTTCGGTGAGTGGGAAAAAATTCTTCGCCGTAAAATCAAAGGGTCCTTCTTTTATTTCATTCCCGCTCAAATAGCCTTCTCCCATCAAAATAGGTTCTTCTGCACTATGCACGGAAGAAGCGATCTTTAGTGGCTGCTCATGAACTAACTCGTCATCTACATAAAACCGCATCGGATTAGTGCGAGCATTTTCATCAGCTGTTCTCGAAATAGCTAACCGATGCGTAATTCTTGTTTTTGGATACCCTTTTTGCTCGAGAATCTCGTTAAAGGCATCCTGCCCGATAAATTCATACAAGCGGTTAAAAGCATCGTTATCTGAAACCAATAAAATTTTCTTAGCATAATGCGCAACCGATGGCTCTAAATTTGCCGCTGATGAATCTACCCGTACCGCCGACTGCCTGGAATAGGCGCTGTCGATTTCCATTCGTGCATCGATCGGAATTCCAAGCTCCTTCATCTTTTCGAAAGCGATAAGAACCGATGGAAGTTTTACCGTACTCGCCGGATAGAAATAGCGCTCATCATCTATGTTAAATTGATAGGTAGTAAATGTAGGTCGGTTTGCACTATCTCGATCGATTTGGGTATACATCACCTGCACTTGATGAAAGGGATCAGAAGCAAGCGCTTGGAGTTGTTCATCTTGTGTTATGATGTCGGTTAATGGATCGGTTGACCTTTCGCAAGCAACAAATAAAAAACCGATACAACCAAGTAGTGATAATATTCTCATAGCCAATAGTTTGGCCGAATATACAAGGATAATTCAGAATTTAAATATGATGATTATTGTGACTGAGCCAATCAAATAGAAGTTTTGAATCTATCAACCATTCGCAACTATTCAATATTTAATAGTTGAACTTATCAAAGGATTGCGGTAATTAATCGACCTCTTAAAATGGCGTTCACATAAAATTGATCTCCCTCATTAAATGCACATTTATCTTAACTACAAGATGTAGAAATGAAAAAATTTTCGATCTTTCTCACGCTCTTATATTTCTTTTCTATGCCTAATACTGCACAAGATTTAGACGAAAACAGTTACCGACTTTTTTACCTTGGCGGCCAATCAAACATGGATGGATATGGATTTAACAGTGAATTACCGGATACACTGACTACAGGTTTTGATGATGTCTGGATTTATCACGGAAACCCGGCTGATGATGGAAATGAATCAGGCGGACTTGGCCTTTGGGCTCCCCTTCAGCCTGGTCATGGCGTCGGTTTTTCTTCGGATGGAAGCAAAAATGCCTACTCCAATCGCTTTGGTATGGAATTGAGCTTTGTTAAAGCGCTAAAAGCTCTCTATCCCAACGAAAAAATTGCACTCATCAAGTATTCAAAAGGTGGAACTTCTATCGATCAACGAGCTGCGGATGAATTCGGAGCTTGGGATCCTGAATACGATGAGAATAACGGCATTAACCAATACGATCATTTCTTGACCACCGTAAGAGGTGCTTTAGCTAACACAGATATTGACGGAGACGGGATCGAAGAAATACTTATTCCGTCGGGTATTCTATGGATGCAAGGTGAAAGTGATGCTGTTTTTACCGAAGAAATTGCAGCCGACTATTATCAAAACCTTTCGCATTTACTGGGTTTAATTCGCGCTAGCTTTCATAATGATGACATTCCGATTGTGCTGGGTAAAATATCGGAATCGTGGAAAGGAGAAAATGGCAAAGTATGGACTTACGGAGAGCTCATTCAACATGCCCAGGAAAAATTTGTACGCAAAGATCAGCAGGCCGCTATTGTTCGAGATACCCGGTTCTACAATTATGCCGATCCTTGGCACTACGATAGTGATGGGTACATCCGAATGGGAAAAGATTTTGCCCGTGTGCTTTCTACGATATTAGCTTGGTAGACTTCTTACTATCGTGATAATTTAATTTCAACAACTTGCCATTCATATTGAACTTGATGTAGTTTCGCCGCCAATCAAAAAATTAAAGAATAGATAATGCGCAAAACTATTTTATCAACACTTACTTTTGTTGCTCTGCTTTTTATCTCACAAAACACTGCTGCACAGAATAAATCCGATCTACTTTTCTATGTAAGTGCCGGTGGGTTTACTACTTCAGCTAACGCAGAAAAACTGTTAACAACAAAAGGGGCTAATACCGTGTACGCAAACGTTGGTATAGGTGAAATTTATGATTCATCGTCTCAGCTATATTCTGCAGTTTCGCTGCAATGGTTGCTTGGAAGGCGCAATATCCAATTTGAATCCGGCCTAGGGGTTGGTATAGGTTTTGAGGAAACCGAACTTTTCCCAGATTTTGAAATTGGACTACGCTATCAAAAACCCAAAAAAGGCTGGCTACTACGTGGTGGTGTTGGCTTTCCTGAACTTATCTACTTCTCGCTTGGGTACGGGTTTTAATTCTATTATTTACCACTTTTTTTATGTTATTGATCAGGACAGCAATCTTTACCATTTGTTTAATTAGTATTAGACAAGAATTCCGTTAATTGATCAGCGATTCGATTGATTAATAAATGTGTGTTTTTACTCGTAGAGATACTAACGTCAATAGTTTCATTTAAAACGATAATAGCTACACCGAGTTAAATTCCAGATTCTTTCCCTAGAATTACAAATTTAGAGCTGGCAGCAAATTCATTCATCTTTTTTCTATGATATTTTCCAATAAAACAATTAAATCGGGCCCAACCTTCAAGATTTTAATGTGTTGTACATTTTTAGTTACAGCAATTGGAAGTTTAACTACTTGTGCTCAGCAGCAGCATCACCATCATCATGAGGGTTTACACCATTGGGAAATTCCAAGTAAAGATCCGGATCGAATTATCCTTACGTTTAAAGGTGACCCTGCAACATCTCGAGCTGTAACATGGCGAACCGATACATCGATTACTCACGGTGTTGCTCAAATCGCGGAAGCTTCGGTTAACTCAAAGTTCGTAGAGGAAGCAATTACCATCAATGCAGAATTAGAGGAGTTCGATTTAGGGCAGTACAAAGATAATAATTCGTTGATAGTGCATTATCATAGCGTTGTTTTTGAAGGCTTAGAACCCGACAAATTGTATGCGTATCGAGTTGGCGATGGCGATGAGCACTGGAGTGAGTGGATTCAATTTCGAACTGCAAAACAGGGCTACAATCCTACGCAGTTTGTATATTTTGGGGATGCTCAAAATGATATTCTAGAGCATTGGTCACGTTTAATTCGCATGGCGTACCAAACCGCACCGGATGCGTCTTTTGTAATTCATGCAGGCGATTTAGTTAACTATGCGCACCGCGATTTAGAATGGGCCGAATGGTTTAAAGCCGGCGGATTTATCCATAGCCAATGGACCGCTATCCCTGTTGTAGGGAATCACGAGTTCATGCGGAAAGGCATGTTAAAATCACGTGAACTGTCGATGCAATGGAGACCTCAATTCACTCTTCCTGAAGAAACCGACTTAGATCCGGAACTTCATGAAACGGTGTATTCTGTGCATTATCAGGATATTCATATTATCGTGTTAAATTCTACCGATCAGCTTGAACAACAAACTAAGTTTTTAGAGCAGCAATTGAAGAATAGTACCGCAAAATGGAAGATTGTAACCTGCCACCATTCGGTGTTCTCGCCGGCTAAAGGTCGAAATTTTCAATTTGCTCGCGACAACTGGAAACCATTGTTCGATAAGTATGGAGTTGATTTAGTACTCAACGGCCATGACCATACATACGCTCGTGGTCATGTTCCCATTCGAACGGCAGATAAAAGCGCAACTGGTAGCATCAAAACCATGTATGTAACTTCGGTAAGTGGACCAAAGCAGTACGCGGTAGACGAAGATCAGATGGAAGAGTATAAAGCGGATGGCTATGAAAACATTGAAGTTGGTGAGCATACTCAGTTTTATCAGGTAATTACCGTTGAAGATAATACGCTAACTTACGTAGCGTATACCGTGTTAGGCGAGGAATACGATCGGGCAGTTATCGCTAAAGATTTTGAAACCGGTGATAAAATGATTCAGCAATAAAGTTTCGAATTAAAGACACATATTGCATTTCCCGAGGATCAGCACATTGGTTTTATCGATTGTTCGATTCTCAATTTTTGGAATCTGAACAGTAATCGGTAAACAATCTACTTTTCCACACTCAGTACACTGGAAATGTGGGTGTTCATCGTGGTGATAATGCCCGGTACAATTATCACACTTCGCGTACCAAGTAATGCCCTGTTTGCCAAGAAAAGAGTGCACATAACCATCGTCTTCAAGTTTTTCCAACACTCGATAAATGGTGGTTTTATTGATCTGTTCTGATAAGCGATCGATTAGCTCAGTGGTTGAAATCGCACCGGAAATGCTTTCAAACTCTTTCGTAATTAAATCTACCGATTTGGTCCTTCTCGATATTCCCATATATTTATTTTACTGCAACTGTGTTGCAATAGCAAGTTATTCCGTATATTTGATTTTGAAATTACAACACTATCTATTTGATGAATATTACTACCACGAAATCTGATTTAATCGGTGCATTAGCAGGAATGGTTTGCTTGTTGCATTGCATTGCCACACCTTTTTTATTTATAGCTGTTGCAGGCTCTGCTAATCATGGTGTAGAAGCTCCTGTCTGGTGGATATCCATCAATTACACATTTTTGGTTGTTGCCTTTTTCGCTGTACTGCAATCTGTAAAAACGACTTCAAACAACACTATTAAACCCATTTTTTGGGTAACCTATTTTTTGCTTTTTGCAGTAATTGTAAATGAGCAATTTTTATGGATTCACCTACCGGAGTTTTTCTCGTATCTGGCTGCAAGTTTTCTAATTGGAGTTCATCTTTATAATCAGAAATACTGCCAGTGCTCAACAGAAGGCTGTTGTGTAGATTAATCGAATATTATTATCGAAGCGCGTCCTCAAGCTCAAGGGAAGCATCTGAATCTTCATCCCGATACTTCACAATAATAGGACAAGCCATGCTCAAGCCTTCGCTTTTTGCCCAATCGGAGTTCATAGGTCTTGTTCCGGGGATAACAACTGCACCTTCCGGAATTTCTGTTCCGCGATCTCTTACCTCTTCATTAACGGCATCATAAACTGGAATAGATTTAGATAAAGTGACACCGGGAGCGATTACCGCTCTTTTTCGTACTAAAATACCTTCTACAATTACTGCGCCGGCACCAATAAAACAATCATCTTCGATTATTACAGGACTCATCCCAACAGGTTCTAACACTCCACCAATTTGTACACCAGCCGATAGGTGCACGTTCTTACCAACTTGTGCGCATGAACCTACCAAAGCGTGACTATCTACCATCGAACCTTCATCTACATAAGCACCCACATTGATGTAAGCCGGTGGCATGATTATGACACCTGACGCAACATAAGCACCTCTGCGAACCGACGAACCACCCGGCACCAAACGAACGCCATCTTCGGGCGTAAAAAATCGTGGTGGTAGATTATGTTTATCTACAAAGCCATCATAAACTCCCTCAAATTGGGCGTTTACTCCATTTTTAAAGGCAGCCAGAATTGCTTTTTTAACCTCAATATTTGCTTCCCAACCACCATCTTCGGTTGTATTTGCGGAGCGTACGATTCCTTCTTCAAGTTGATCTAAGATTTCTTCGTGAGTCATGTTAGTGAGTGATAAACTTTTTATTTAACGACAGAAAAACTGTCTTTAGTTGTTTCAACGGATAAGATAACCCTTGCCGTTCACCAATCTCAATCACAATCCAAAATCATTGTTTTATTATGAATCTATCTTGTCGTTGCCCTTCTAAAAAATCAATGCTACTATTGTCAGCATTAATTATAAACTAACGGCAAAAAATGATCCCACATCTTCGAATTATACTCCTCATCGTAGTTGCAGGAATTTTTTCCAATGCCTGTACAAACAATGAGTCGAATATGAAATCCGAAAAAAGCTCAGAAGAACAATCAGAATGGAACTTGGTTTGGGCCGATGAATTTGATGGAGAAACGCTTAATTCCGAGTATTGGAACCGTCAAGTTGTTCGAGCAGGACGGTTTAATGATGAATGGCAACGATATACCGACAGCGAAAAAAACGCACATGTTGAAGATGGTATTTTGATTTTGAATGCTATTCATGAATCCGATGAGCATGGAGTGGATCAATACACTTCGGCGCGATTAAATACAGCAGGCAAACAAAGTTTTAAATACGGTAAGATTGCAGCTCGCATCAAATTACCAAAAGGAGAAGGAATCTGGCCAGCATTTTGGATGCTTGGAACTAATATAAACGAGAATGGTGGTGATACACCTTGGCCTCAATCCGGTGAAATTGACATACTGGAATTATACGGATCCAAAGATCCGGCAGTGATTGAGGCGAACATCCATTACGCCGATGAAAATGAGCAACATACCATGATGGGAGCAGTCCCTTACAGTCTTTCTGAAGGAAATTTTTCGGATGATTTCCACATTTTCGAACTCGAATGGAGCGCTGACTCGCTAAAATGGTTTGTTGATGGAAATCAATTTGCTTCCGTTTCTATAACCGACGAAGTGTACTCCGAATTTCGGAATGATTTCTTCATCCTGCTAAATATCGCGGTTGGCGGAACCTGGGCAGGTCGACCTGACGACACTACGCCGTTTCCCGCTCAAATGCATGTTGATTGGGTTCGGTATTATGAGAAGGTCTGAGTTTTGTGGAGTGAGGAATGAGGTGTGTTTCTATCACATGATGTATTCTCGGTAGATAGAAATAGGAATTAGTGCTGTCCATCCGCAAAAATCTTTCTTTGATGGCATCCCATAACTGATCAGATCGGGGGCATAATTCTCCCAGAAAGTATCAGTGGCTTCGAATACAATGGCCACATTCTCATAGATTTTTGCGGCTAACATTCTCGCTAAATCTTCTTCTCCAACATTGGTTAAGCCTCTCAAAGTCATGTACACTGTTGGAGCCCATACCCCTCCTAACCAATAATCTCCAAATCCGATATAATCGGGATCAGCAGCTGAAAGTGCAGGAAGCGGTGTTAAGCGATAAAATTCATCACGATCGGTAAGGTGAGCCAGAAAAGCCTGAAGCCTATTTTCAGGTACAAGATCACCCATTAAAGTCCAGTACATTCCTATATGTCGGCGTTCAATCTGTTTGGCAAATCCCAAATCGTAGTAAAATGCGTCTTCCTCATTCCAGCATAAATCGTTGATCGCTAATTTTACACGATTATGAAATGCATCATACTGCGGAATGTCCTCAAGTTCCCCGGCAATGGCTGCCATTTCTTTGAGTTGCAGCGAAAACATGGCCATTTGTGCGGTGAAATCGACTAATCTACCTTGTTTGTTCCAAACGCCTTGTTTGGTATCAACATATTCGGTGATAAACACTTCTAGCTTTTCTTGGGGTGAAGCCCCAACCATGCCATCTAATTTCGCGCCGAGCTCGTGATGAGTCATTCCATTACCGCGCTCAGGCACCCAATTTCGTGGCGATCGCGGAATATTATCCATTCCCATTCCTAAGGTATCGCCCCAAAATAAACCTTCCTCTCCCTGATAACGCTCCACATGAAATTCGAAATTCTTTTTGAGGATGGGATATACTTCTTTGATACGTTCTATATTATTATTTACGCCAAATATTTCGATTTCGGCCCAAGCTAGTAGCGGCGGGTTTATACTTACGGGATGATCTTTTGGCCAAAGTGGCTCACCATTTGCCCGATATTCTCTGCAAATAAATCCATCCTCTTCCATCCTGCCATAAAAGTTATCTAATGCCTGATAAACCGGAAGTTCATCCATATGATACTTCGCAAAACAGCACATAAAAGCAGTATCCCACAAGAAAATATTCTCCGAAAAGGCCGCATCAATAAATGGTTCTTTAAAGAACGGTTCGGATTCTCCTCCTCTCACCTTCGATTTAGTGATCGAAAGTGCTTTATCGTACATTCGGGCGGATAATTCTGGAGTAATAGTGATATCTGGATGAATAGACTTTTTTGTTGATGAAGCTTTTACTTTTTGTCCTACCCCGAAGCCAAGCACGCCCGAAGCTAGACCAACTTTTTTAGCAAATTCTCTACGGTTCATATTGTTCAATTTATTCTATGCTGTTTTGGCGAACATAAGAATCATGAAATTGCATCGCCACATTAAGTTTTAAGAAAAAAATGAACTAAAGGAACTTCGGGTTTGTATTGCCGTAATAATCGCAGCTTCAACACTTCAACTCAATAGCACACAATTCAATGAAAGCTGAAAAACATGTACTCCACTCACTGCTGATAGGCTTTTTTACTGGACTCGTTATCGGTTTTATAACAAAGCAACCCGCGCTGTGGATAAGTTTAGGTATTGGACTCGGCGTAAGTATTGGTACAACGCTAATGTTTGTTGAAGAAGAGATTAAAGTACAGCCATAAAGAATTTTCCGTGTCGGCTGGGCATTCTACCATTCCTCTGATCAAAAGTCAGCAATCTTTGATATTCTATTAAACCCTGTTCATTTAGATTTTATCTGGCCATAAGGAAGTGTATTATCCGCAATGGAAATACAAATACGAAAATCGAATTCCGAAGATCTAACTTTACTGCAGTCTCTTTTTCAAGATACGATACGTAGTACCTGCTCTCCCGATTATTCGAAAAAACAACTTGAAGCTTGGACCGACTCTATAGAAAATAAAGATCGTTGGCTACGACTAGTAAATTATCAATACACTTTGGTTGCAACCTATGAGGATGAAGTTGTAGGATTTGGTGCTCTTGATGATGGCGATTATCTCGATTTTCTTTACGTAAACAAAGATTTCTTTCGGAAAGGAGTTGCATCTAAACTGTATAATGAGTTAAAGCTGGAATCCCTACGACAAGGATTTTATAAACTACAGTCTGATGTTAGTATTACAGCACGTCCGTTTTTCCAAGCAAAGGGATTTGAAGTAATAAAAGAGAATATTAAAGTTGTTAACGGTGTAGAATTGGTCAATTACCGTATGATTGAACTTTAAAACTAAGCATCCAATTTAATTTATTTAAAGCCACAAAATAATATTTTTGTGTTATATGCGTAAATATTGATATTTAAGTGAGTAGCTTAGCAGTAAGCTTCTTTGACAAATCCCATACCAATTAGAGGACCAAAATGTTTAACACATCAAAAAATATTACTTTTGCATTGATATTGTTAGTAGTGGCATACGGAGTTCAGTGTAATGACATAGCCCAAATCGACTCGAACGATACAGAAGTTGCAGAAGAAAATCTTATTGTCGGTGTATCTATGCATGTTGAACACGAGGGTGAGATTAGACATGCAAATAAGTTCCTAACCTTTGAAACCAATAAAAAATGCCAAACATGGGCAATTGCTGTCCAAGCTGATGAACAATCGGCTGAAAGTTATTACCAATATTTTGCAACACCCAAATTTGATTTTAAAGCTACAAGTTCTGAGGCATCTCTAACTTGGGAAGAAATTGGACCAAAATTAGACTTAGAAAGTGTTGAAACTGCTTGCAAATCAGGTGAAGCTGGGAATGAGGTAACAATTTCAAGCTCAGATCTTACTTCATACCATCAAATTTACCTTAAAGTGGCTTATCATTTTGAACAGTAATTTTGTATAACAACGGTTTTTTACAATAAGCTCTGTCACCAACTGCTTTGATTAGTCCAGTCTAAAAAAATTAATCCAAGAGGTCATCAAACCATAGATTTATCTTTCGATCGGCTTCAATAAGTGCTTCCTCTGTCTCAATAGATAAATCTTCTCGCATTAAAGGCAATCGAACTTGATCGGTGTTAATCCATCCTTTGTGAAATAACAGTGCTTTTACCGGTGTCGGACTTGGAGCATCGAACAGTAAGTCGGCACAGGCCACCCATTCATCAAACAGTTTTGTAGTCTCCCCTTTTACAGTAAGTTCGAAATACGTTTTTGTTTGCTTTGGCCATGCATTTGAAGCAACCGAAACATGTCCCACAGCACCAAGCTCTACGAACTCTTTAATTAAATTATCATCGCCACAGTAGAGTGGAGCTTCGGGAGCTGCATCCCTAAAAGCCTTAAAATCTGCGATGCTTCCACTCGCCTCTTTCAAGCCCATATAGTGATCAAATTCTTTAAACAACATCGCCGGAACCTCGGGATCCATTTTACGCCCCGCTCTTGACGGTACATTATAAATCATACACGGTGTTTTTGTCTCATTCATCAAAGATTTAAACCATGTGTACTGCCCGATTTTTCCAGGTTTGGCGTAAATGGGTTGAACGAGTAAAAAAGCATCTACTTTTTGATCATCACAAAATTTGATGAACTCAATTTGAGCCTCTAGATTGAATCCTCCTATTCCCACCATCACCGGAACAACAGGATTTAATGCTTTCGTAAATTTTACTATTTCCTGTTTTTCCTCCAGAGAGAGATTTAATCCCTCACCGGTACTTCCCAAGATAAGAATTCCGTTTCCGGCTACTTCTTGTTCTCTGATAACCGACTCCAGACTATCGTAATCGATCTCTGCGAAATCGTTCATTGGGGTAACTATGGCGGTCCATAGAGGAAATTGTGGTGACATCATTTAGTTTGAGTTACGCGATCAAAAAGTTCACCAAAGGTATGAACTCCATCGCTTATATGCTCATTGTGAACTAATTGTTCTGCAGCCCAAATTGCTCCTTCTGCAAAGATCGATCGATCAAGTGCATCATGCTTTAGAGTGATTTCCTCGGTAGCCGTTTTTATGGTAAGCTCGTGAATTCCATTTACATCCCCTTCTCGTTCAGAAGTTACGTTTACGGGTTGATCAAGCCATTCTTTCCATGATATCGCAGTACCACTTGGAGCATCTTTTTTGTGGATGTGATGGACTTCATGAATATGAAATGCCGGATCTTTTAACACACCCGCGCCGGCACTCATACTTTGGATAGCTTTTCGGATGAGATTCATCCCCAGACTAAAGTTTGTAGCCAGCACCCATTTAGTTCGTAATGTCTGAACTCTGCGGTCAAGATCTTCCGGCCATTCGAAACCTGTACTCCCCCATGCGGCAGGAGTTCCGGAAGCTAACACGGTTTCTAAGATATCATTCACAGCATCACCGGGGACAAAAATAATTACTGCATCCGCCTCAGCTAGTTGTTCTTTGGTAGGAGGATTGGAATCATCAAAGGTATGCAATAGTCGCTCACCTAATGACTCGATGACTTTACTTCCGGTTTTACCGGTACCAATTACAGATATTTTCATGAGCTAGGATTAGGTATGGGGTATAAGGTTTGTGGGATGAGGGATGAGCACAAGTGTTGGGATCACTTTTACAATTCAATAAACTTTTTATGGATAATTTGAACAATTTCTTCCGCCTTATTTTCATCCACTAAAAAACACAGATTATGCGCAGAGGCACCATGGCATACCAATCGAATATTAAACTCTTTAAGCAAACTGAATAGCTGTCCACTTATTCCCGAGGTCACATTCAGGCGGTTTCCAATTAGGGCGATGAGTGAGAGGTTTTTTTCCACTTCCACATCACAAAACTCATTAAGCTGCCGGAATACTTTTTCTGTTAATTCCACCTTATTTGAAGCTTTCATCGCAGTATCGAGCGTAAGCGATACACTCACTTCGGAAGTTGTTACCAGATCGACCGAGATTTTATTCTCTGCCAACACACTAAACAATTTCGCTAAAAATCCATGCTGATGAAGCATTGCCAAGCTTCTAACTGTTAATAACGTCTGATCTTTCCGCAAAGAAATAGCTCTGACAACCGGTTCTTTCTTGGTGTTAGTTACGATAAAGGTTCCTGGAATTTCCGGGCGTTTACTATCTGCCACCCGAACTTTAATCGCAGATCGCATAGCAGGTTTTAAAGTGGCAGGATGAAGTACTTTCCCACCAAATACTGATAACTCAGCCGCTTCGTCGAAGCTAATTTCTGAAATGGGCTTTGCCTCTCTAACTAAACGCGGATCTGTTGAGTATACCCCGGCTACATCGGTCCATATTTCTAGTTGATCTGCTTTCACTGCTTCTGCAAAAAGGGCTGCCGAGTAATCACTGCCTCCACGTCCAAGTGTAGTGGTGCTTCCAAAAATATCAGATCCAATAAATCCCTGCGTTAAATAAACCTTATCGGTGGATAAAAACTGATCTGCTTTCTTTTTAATCATCATGAGATCGGGAGCAGCGTTTCCAAAAGTCGAATCTGTTTTAATAATTTTTCTCGCATCCAACCATTCTGCATCAACGCTATGTTGCCGCAATACTTCGGTAAAGATTCGTGTACTTATCAACTCGCCAAAAGCATACAGTTTGTCTTTCCACCGTTTATCTCTACCAAATTGCTCGAGATGAGCCCGTAATTCGGATAACTGTCGCTGTAGCGTTGAAATCAGAATTTTTCGATTCTCAAGATTAGAGATAATCGTTAGATGCCGATTTTCTATGTCGTGAATCAATTGTTCGCGCTCGGTTGAAGTCAGATTCGGACTTTCAAGTGCTACTAAATCATTCGTTGTTCCTGCGGTAGCACTTATCACAATCAGCCTGCGCTCGGGATTGTCGGCAACAATGCCTGCACTGTGAACCATAGCTTCATACGTACCAACACTGGTTCCGCCAAATTTAGAAACGATCATATAGAATGAGTGAAATTGTGATGAACACACAAAATAATGAGAGTTTCGATGAATCCATTATGTATTTTTGAAGTATCAGTTTGCCAACACTCAATCACTTTTATCCATGCGTTTATTCTGTGTTTTTCTTTTTTCTATTATTTTGATCAGTTGCTCGGGAGATAATCTGAACTCTTCCAATGAAGTTCAGCAACGAATAAATGACATCGAACAAATCACTGATGATGAACAGGCACAACAAAAAGCTGATGAACTTTGGCAAGAACTGGCTTCACTTGATCAGATTCCTTATACCAGCGATTCCACCGTAATTTTTCTCTACAAAGGCGAAGCAGAAACCGTTAGCTGGAATGGCGATTTCAATTCTTGGGGAGGCAATAAATCGGTACAAATAACCGGAGAACAGATTGGAAACACTGATTTATGGGTGGCAACTACCGAATTCCCATCCGATGCAAGATTGGATTATAAGATCACTCTCAACGAATCTGATTGGATACTTGATCCTGCAAATCCTCATCAACAGTGGAGCGGGTTTGGCCCAAATTCAGAACTTCGAATGCCGGATTGGAAGCCGGAGCCTTTAACATTTCGATCGCCGGAAACTAACAAAGGTTTGTTATGGGAGCCTCAGATGTTAGAAAGTCAGCCGTTAGGCTATACTGTGAGTTATCAGGTGTACATCCCAAATGGATATGAAAACACTGACGAATTGCCCGTTATTTACGTAACCGATGGACAAGAATACAGCGATGATAATCTAGGTTCGATGGTAATTGTGTTGGATAATTTGATCGATAAAGAGCTTATTAAACCTGTAATGGCTGTTTTTGTGAATCCTCTCGATCCTTCGAATCCTGATATTAACCGACGAATGGATGAGATGGGCAACAACGAAGATTATCTGAACTTTTTTGTTGAAGAACTCATCCCAACTATAGAAAGTGAATACAAAGTCTCACCCAAAAAAGAAGACCGTGCAATTTTGGGAACTTCGCTCGGCGGGCTAAACGCTACCTATTTCGCTTTTTCTCGTCCTGATATTTTTGGCAACGTAGCCATTCAGGCACCAGCATTTTGGTATCGGGAAGAGATTTATGAGCTCGTTAAGCAAACAGAAGTAGACGATATAAACATTTACATGAGCGTTGGCACCATTGGCGATAATACAATTGATGCCCGAACGATGAAAACCATCTTCGAAGAAAAAAACCTTGAATTCACTTATCTGGAAGTTAATGAAGGTCATTCTTGGGGCGCCTGGCGAACTCAACTTGATGATATATTGATTCAATTTTTTGGGGAGTAGAAGAGTTACAAAGTATCAGAGTTACAAAGTACCAAAGTGCCAGAGTTGCAAAGTACCAGAGTGCCAGAGTTGCAAAGTACCAAAGTGCCAGAGTTGCAAAGTACCAGAGTGCCAGAGTTGCAAAGTACCAGAGTGCCAGAGTTGCAAAGTACCAGAGTGCCAGAGTTGCAAAGTACCAGAGTGCCAGAGTTACAAAGTGCCAGAGTTGCAAAGTTATAGTAAGGCTGTGCTTTTTGAGGCGCATTGTTTATTTCTTGTTGGTTATTGAATATTCAATGCCTTTGTTCCTTTCCTCCCTTCTCCTTATCCTCAACGGCAATTCATAATCTAATCATTGATCATGCCATTAATCACTAACGATGCTGTTGTATTCGGACTTCTGATGGCCATTTTGGCTACTATTTTTGTCACTTCACACAGTTCTAAGCCTGGTTTAAAGAAATTTTATCGCATCGTCCCGTCATTACTGTTGTGTTATTTTATTCCATCAGTGTTTACATCCTTGGGGGTAATTGATCCGAATGAATCGAATTTGTATTACATGGCTTCGCGCTATTTACTGCCGGCAAGTTTGGTGCTGCTAACACTAAGTATTGATTTAAAGGCGATCATGAATCTTGGATGGAAAGCCGTAGCCATGTTCTTTGCCGGAACAACTGGAATCATCATAGGTGGACCGATTGCATTAATGATTGTTGGTGCTATCAATCCGGAAATTACAGCAGGTGCAGGTCCCGAAGAAGTATGGCGTGGACTTTCAACCGTGGCCGGAAGCTGGATCGGTGGAGGTGCGAACCAAACGGCGATGTACGAGGTATTTCAGCCGAGCGACACTCTATTCAGTGCTATGATTACCGTCGATATTATAGTTGCCAACATCTGGATGGCTTTTATTCTTTATGGCGCCGGAATGAGTGGAACTATCGATAAATGGTTCAAAGCGGATTCATCTGCCATCGAACGATTAAAAAAGAGTGTAGCTGATTATCAGGCGAGTATTGCCAAAGTTCCTACACTGGTAGATTTTGTAAAAATGGGTGCGATTGCTTTTGGGATCACAGCATTAGGTCATGTTATTGGAGATTTAGTAGCTCCGTGGGTTAACGATAATTCTGAGCTTTTAAGCCGACTCAGTTTTAACTCGTCGTTTTTCTGGATTGTTGTAACCGCAACATTAGGTGGTTTTGCAATGAGTTTCACCAAACAACGTGAGCTTGAAGGCGCAGGTGCTTCGAAGATGGGAAGTCTGTTTCTCTACATTTTGGTAATGACCATCGGGATGAAAATGGATCTTGGTGCTTTTACCGAAGTTCCAGGTTTTTTTATCATTGGTTTCATCTGGATTATCATTCACGTTATTGTACTTCTAACCGTTGGATACCTGATTAAGGCGCCGTTTTTCTTTACCGCGGTTGGATCTCAAGCTAATGTTGGTGGAGCTGCATCGGCACCAATTGTAGCTTCAGCCTTTTCGCCATCACTTGCTCCTGTAGGTGTGCTACTTGCTGTGCTGGGTTATGGGGTAGGCACCTTTGGAGCATGGTTATGCGGAATTATAATGCAAGCTGTTAGCTAGAAATTTTTACACGCGACGCATCTGTAATTTCCGATACTTTATGAGATGAATGCTCATAATTGAATATTGGTTTGCGTATCTTTAAAGTCTTTGAATTATTCTAAAACACGAGATTTTTGAAGAGAGCATTTCTATTTCTAGCGGTGTTCGTGGTCGTAGCTTTAGCCACGTATGCCTTAGTCATTATCCCAAATTACTCTGCATTTAAAACATTGTATGCTAACAATGATGGAATGCGTGATGGATATGAATACATCGAAAGTACATATTCGTTAAAAACACTCACCGAATTTATTGGCGAAAAGCCTGAGTTCTTCTCTATTGTATCTTACAATGTTAACGATCCTGATTCGGGTATTTTCTACAATCCGGACGAGCTAAGTACTTTGGGTTCGATGGGGAATATTTTCTTGCTGATCGAATATGAGCGCCAAATTGCGGAAGGTCTGTTAGATCCTAATGCGTTGGTAAACCTGCAAGAGATTGAAAAATATCTTCTGCCTCAAATTAACCAAAATGCGCACGAAGGTGCTATGGAATACCTTACTGCCGAGGAAGTTCCGGTAACCAACGACAACGCAATGCGGGCAATGTTAGAATATAATTCGCTGGCTTTATCAGATTACTTCTGGTTTAAGCTTGGTGAAGAAAATCTTCGCAATTTGATGGCTGATCTGAATTTAAAGCACACAGAAATGCCCGTTCCTTTTTCTGGATATTATTCCGTGATCGCGCCACATGTATCGCCAACGGTAAGTGCAGATGCTCGTGAAAATCTTGATTATTTTTCTGCCATGCATCGTGATAGCATGTTCGCGGAGATGATTGAAACCGCCTACACATTCATAAATGATGAACAGCAAAATGCTTTGCGAAAGCAATTTATTGAAGACGAGCGCTTGTCCATGTCATTTATTGAAGAGCGGGATGCGCTCGAGTTACTTCCACATACTACAGCCCGCGAAATTACCGGATTACTTGCTGAACTCATCAATAATGAAATTATAAGTGAGGAAGTAAGTGAGGCCGTTAAAAATAAACTTCGTTGGCCGATGGATTCTGAGCCGATTAAACGTTCGTTTTCGGATTATGGAGCTATTTATGATAACCGAATGGGCATGCTAAGTGGTATCGATTTTGGCACTTCAATTTACGACGGACATACTTCCGTTCAGGCTGTATTTTTTGATGACTTACCCGTTGCATTTTTCATTCACTTATCCTCCAATCACATGCAGGAAGATTACCAGCAACGCCTGATCTGGGATCCTGCTCTTTATGAAACCACCATCAAACAAATCGAAAAGAACAATTGAACATTGAGAGTTATCGATTGTTTGAAATTTGAAAACTGAAATTTGGATTAAATAACCACTATGAAATTTCGCCTGTTATATTTGCTTTGGCTTTTTCCTTGCTATTTAGCTTTTATCTCCATTCAACAACTCAACGTATATCGCGGAACCATCTACACCTACAATAACGGTGAAAGTATTGCCGCTGATGTCACCGATTTCGACATCAAACAAATTGCTGCACAAAGCAATGGCTACGTTGATTTGAAATTTGTTGATCCGGAAGGTGAAACCGTTGAGCGTCGACTTTCACTTTCAGTTCAAATGGCACAAAAGATTATGGATACCGCTGTAATTCCCATCCGCTACAAAGAAGGGGCTTACCAGGAAATTGTTATGATTCCGACTTACGATCTGCAGCGAAGTACCTCTTTCATGAATATGATTATAGCACTGATTGGATTAAGTATCCTTAGTGTGGTGATGATTTTTGTAACCAAATATGCCAATCGAAGGGCTGCGGGTGAATCCAGTAAATTCTCAATCGAACGGGTGGATGTATGAGCTCAAAAGGCACTTTATATCTGATTCCAACTACACTTGGTAAAACCACTTCGAATAACGCTCTTCCCGAATACACGTTGGAAGTTGTTCGAAAACTGGATGCGTTAGCCGTTGAAAATATCCAATCAGCGGTGAAATTTTTGCAATGGGTTGGTGATACCATTCCTGAATACAATATCGATTTTTATCCACTAAACAAAAAAACACCCGATCACGAAATATTTTCTTTTTTAAAGCCACTTAAAGCCGGTCGGGATATGGGAATTCTCTCGGAAGCAGGAGCTCCGGGAATTGCTGATCCGGGAGCAAAACTCGTCAAAATGGCTCATCAAAATGGAATTCGAGTGGTTCCACTTATTGGTCCATCCAGTATTCTCTTAGCTATGATGGCTTCGGGTTTTAACGGGCAATCGTTTGCATTTAACGGCTACCTCCCCATCGACCAAAAAGGAAGAAAACAGATGTTGATTCAGCTGGAAGGTGAATCTCGCCGACATGATCGCACGCAAATTTTTATGGAAGCACCCTATCGCAATAACGAAATGCTAAAAAGTATTCTGGATACGTGCAAAGCCGAAACTCGACTTTGCATTGCCTGCGATATCACTTTAGAAACTGAGTCTATTCAATCTAAAGAAATTGGTGAGTGGAACAGTGTCAAGCTTCCTGAATTGCATAAACGCCCGACTATCTTCATTCTATACGGAAAATAAAAAACCCTCAACAGTTTCCTGAAGAGGGTTTAGATTTTTTGGTAATGTTGGTTTTAAGCTATTAGTGCGCTCCGGCCTCTTGTAATATACTAGCTACGCCTTTATGGTTTTGTGCAACTGCTTGATCGAGTGCCGACCAACCGCGATCGTCATGTACATCAACGTCGCTTTTATGCTCAATCAATAATTCTACGATTTCTTTAAATCCGTTCGTGGATGCCCAATACAAAGCTGTTGTTCCACGGTTATCCCTATGATCGATTTCTGCCCCAGCATTTACCAGTGCCTCTACTATTTGTTTATGACCGTGCTTGGCTGCTTTTAATAAAGCGGTTCGGTCGTGTTCATCTTTGGTGTTTACGTTATTTCCTTCCGCTAGGAATCGGGTTACTGTCTCGAGGTCGCCATTCTCAGCGGCGTCAAGAAATATTTCCTCATTCATAATATTCCTCCTACAGTTTTTCTTAAAATAAATGAAAGATTAGCCCTCGCATTGTAATTGCCTTGAGCACTAATGTCAAGTGGAATGTGGCTTGCTAAGATGAAGGAATGATGAAGTTACCACAATTAATAAATTGCAGTGCTTTGAGTTATTTACTTTGAAATTCAGGAATCAAATTACGTGCATTCAACTCATTCATTATCAATTCGGTGATGTCACTTTTCAGTAAAAACTCATATCTGATATCTAACACATAAGCCTTTACTTTGCATACCATCACATAATTTTGCTCATGCACCTGATTTGCTGTCATCACAACAATCGGCTTCTTCAAGTACACATAGCGCGATGAAATCGCAGCTTTAAAGGCAATTTCTTTTACCTGATCGATATCCGTTTTTGCCGGCAAGAAAACTTCAATCACCACCTGACAGTCAAGCGCACCTGAGTTTGTGTTCGAAACCGAGTTACTTACGATATCGGCATTAGGAATGGAAACAACAGAGTCATCCGGAGTCACGATGCGTGTAGAACGTAATCCAATTTCCATTACTTCGCCGTAATGGCTGTTCACTTCGATCTTATCTCCTACCTGAAACGGTCGATCCATTATGATGATAAATCCGCCAAAAATGTTCTTCAGAATATCCTGCGAAGCAAAACCAACGGCGATACCAATGGATGCGCCTACCGCAACCACGGTTTCCATAGGTGGCGAAATGATTCCCGCAATCACAATAAAAATAGCGAACGACCACACAAATACATTTAGAAATGGCACTATGCGTTTAATCAGCAATCGATAGGAGGACTGACGTTCAGCTAGCGCACCAAGCAAAAATATGACAATGCGATTGAACAGATAAGTTCCACCAAGCACTAACAAGGAGTAAATAATTTTACCCACCGAAATGAGGTCTTTAATCTGCCCGATTTTCGAGTCAGGATCGGCGACTGCATTTGTAGTGTCTGCTGCAGCCGTAGTTTGCGCAAAAGCCCATTCAGCACTAACAATCAATAAAAAAATAAAGGATAGCAGGTATTTCATATCAGGCGTTTATAAAATTTCGTGACTTCAACAAGCGAACAACCTGACGGTATATTAGATCATTGAGGCTGTACTTTTTTTCATCCCTAACCAATAAACCACGCGAATATAATCGGGAGATGATGGTCTCGGAATCAACCTTAGAAATATTCATCACACCGGCGAGTTCGCCGGCAGTAAGCACGTCATGTTTCACAAAAGCATTAAGTACAAATAAGGTATTGGAGTCCAATTCTGATAAATACTGAATACCCTGAAATTCTACCGGTTGCAAATAGATAAACGAACCTTCAATTTTTTGAATCGATCGAATCCAATAGATCATAGCTACGGTGGCATTGCCTTCGGCCATTTTAGAAAGTTCATTAAAAAACTCTGTAGCTAAATAATCCTGTGCAGCCTCAGGGTCGTCGAGCAGTTTTTTGTATGATCTGCTTTTTGCTGTGGTATCATCAGGTATAAATTCCAATTGATAACCACTGGCTTTTTGGCGCTTGAGAATCAGGTCTTCAATTTCTTCTTTGTTGTAGGAATCTACCGCGATGGAATGTGAAAAATAATCGCTGATTTTAACCGCCACATTCAGAAAATTCCACGCATATCTTGAACAAGAACAAATCCAAAGCACTTGCTCTTTAGTTTCAGCAATCAGGTATAGAAGTGCACTAATCGCATGATAACCCCGAACCGTACGCAGGAAACTGTTCTGCATATTTTCGAGCACAATCACAGTTTTCTTTCGTCTTCTGTTTAACAGATCAATGATGTCTGTGATATCTTCTTTTGGCTGAATTTTGAGATGCTTGCAGATAATTTCCAGTAGCTCACTTTCTGTAGAAATTGAGTTTTCTATGTTTATGTGTTCGATTCGTTCGCCATTTAGTACTTCCTGTTCCAAATAATTAATAAGCGTACTCCTGCCACTTCCTTTCTCCCCAATCACCGCAAGTGAAGATGGAAAACCGGTTGTCCATAATTGATGCGCACGTTCAGCCTGATCGAAATGTTCTTTCTTTCGAATAAAAAATGCTTCTTCCGGGCATCGTTTGTAATCAAACAGCCGGCGATAGATATAAGGAAGTTGTCGATATTTTTTATCGGTTTCGTAGAGTAAGGTGGCAATGTTTGTTTTTTGCACATTGATGTGCTCGACCTCTACTAATCCGAAATAATTACGAATTACATCCGCAAACTCATTGAATTTTCCGACCCCGAAACGACGAATAATCTCTAAACGGTCGGTAAATTTAGCCCAGTAAATTCCAATTTTCTCGGTGTAATCTGAAGCCGATTCCTTTACTCGAATTTGAGTATCCGCCCATTTTATTTGTCCGGCATCTTGATTCAGGAGTAGCCTTTTCACACGCTCCATCAACTCCGCGTGATGTTTATTCAACTCTTTTTCTAAGGTTTCCTCAATTGATATGGCATCCTGTTTCAGATCACTGAGTTTAACCAGCGCCAGTTCTATACCTTTAGTTACAATTTCTAATGGACCCTCTTCCTCCGAATTGTCGGCCTCAGAGGCGATGGAAAGGTTCGTTTTAATGATTTGAACTACTTCTGCAAATTCTTCTGCAAGCTCCGCTACTTCTTCCTCCGGATTTAGTTGCTCTGGAAGTAATTCCAAAAGATATTCATCACCTAATAATCGTCTGAACAGCGACTGCCATTCAATATCCTTAATCGAGTATTCCGGATGATGCTCTCTGAACCCTATGTCTTCTATCAAGGGTAAACGCGTTTCTACACGATTTGCTAACGTGGCAACATCTGCAGCATAGGTTTCCAGAAAAGTACTTAGAGTTCGCTCATCGGTGGCTTTATCCAGTTTTGGGATAATTCTTTCTTCAATAATCTCTGCGGTCTCAACTTGAATTTCTTCACATACTTTAGTGAGCTTCGTTGAATTAAGCTCTTTATTTTTAACTCGATCTAATTCCCCTTCCAAATACTGAATTAGTTCAGCGTGAGGTGGAAGTACCGAATCTGTAATCGTTTTGGTGAAATCATTTTTCAACCACCCTTCCCTTTTGATTAGCTCTTGTTCAACCAACATTAATGATTGAGCCGCGGTCAACTGTTTAGCATTGGCCCCTATCAATGCTACCCAAATAGATGCGGTTTCTTTCCAATCTAGGATATAGCTTTGTTTGCTTCGTTGAATTACCTCGTCGCTTAATTTACTTGCACTTAATGTGACCGTACCTGCTACACCAAGCCGTTGAACCACTCGCTCATGCAGGTGTTGGCGTTCCTGTTCAGATACTTCTTTAAATGATTGAAATAATGCATCAACAACTTCTAAACTTTGGGCAAAAAGTGTGCTTAGGCGCTCTTGTTTTGCATCAGATAAATGGGTTAACAGTTCATTCTTGCAATCAATCAGCAAATAAGAGCTAACAGCTGATATCGTTTTATGCCACCGTTTAATGATGTACGCGGAATGAATACTTTGTAAAAGCACCAAGTTTCTAAATGGTACTGTTCGTTCAAAAACAGGAGTTTCGACAGCTTCTTTTTTTGCGAGTTTTAGAAAAGTATTTTTAACAGCAAAGAAAGAGTTACGTAATGTGCGGCGAATACGCTTGAATGACTTTACAAAGCGAACATAAGCCGTATCATCTTCTTCTACATTAAAGTGTCTTTCTTCTTGAGGAAGAATTACTACTTCGGGAATTTGAGCGGAAATTTGCTCAAGCTCATTAAACCATTCAGGTTCTTCATTTTTGTTTAACGTGCGGGCATAACTTTTTAAGCGAGTGAGTGCATCTTTAGAACTACCTTTATTTAGATCGTTTTGGCATTCCGTTAATACTTGATTTATAGCACTATATTGCGCCTCTCCCCATTTAGTAAACCATTGATCTACTTCCGGTTGTATAGATCCCCAATATTCTTTTTCTGTACTTTTTTGTGTTTGCACGTTTAAGATGATGTGTATTTTTCGATCAAATAAATGGTAGTAATAAAATCTCTATAATCTATGTTTTTTGGCTTTAAACGAAAAATTTAGGCAACAATCCAAACTTTCATAAGGTTAAATATTGCATTATCTTCGATTAATCATCTACAGAAAAATGGCCGTTAATTTTAAATCCATTTCCATTATGAATGGGTATGCTTTTCTCCGTGTTTGTGCGGTTCTTGGTATCATTTTCTCTTTTACTCAAAGTTCGTATGCACAGATACATTTAGATCGGGTTTCTAAAGCCGAGCGTAGCGATGGGCTTGGTTACGTAGTTCGTTTTCATTTTGATCAGCCCATAGATTCTTTTCAAGTTATTCAGCCTGCCTCCGATTTAATTCAGATGCAATTGTTTGGCAATAACATCGATACAACCGGTATTCAATTACCCGAACTAGGTGGTAAAATTCAGGAAGTTCGCCTTTATAAACTCGAAGACAGCTTTGGAGTTGATATTTATCTGGATCAAAATGTATATGTAATGGCAACGGCTTATCCGGATAAAGCCTCAGATGATCTTCTTTTAGCTATGACCAAATCCACCGCTTATGAAGTGGAAGTATATACCCAGCAGTTTCTTGCCAAAAACTGGTATCTGAATATAAATCCTGATAATGCACTCGATATTACCATGATACCGGCCACGGAACCGGATGAAGACTACAATGAGATTGCCGATAAATTGAAATTTGATACCATCATAATTGATGCAGGTCATGGTGGTAAAGACCCCGGAAATATTGGCTACAGGCACACAAAAGAAAAAGACGTAGTTCTCGCAATTTCTAAAAAATTGGGAGAATATATTGAAGAGTATTTACCCGATGTAAACGTAATTTATACCCGCGAGGATGACACTTTTATTGATTTGTACGATCGGGGAAGCATCGCCAATAGGCATGAAGGTGATTTATTCGTTTCTATCCATGCTAATGGATTTCATGATCCTTCGGTTCGTGGCACTGAAGTATTTTTCCTAGGGCTCCATCGTAGTGAAAGTTCATTGGAAATCATGAAGAAAGAGAACATGATTTTTAACGATGGCAAACGAGAAGTGCGCGAATTAACCGAAGAAGAATTATTGATTTACGAATTAGCTCATAGTGGTTACATCTCAACCAGTGAACGCATTGCCTCGATGATGGATCACCAATTTTCGAAACGGGCTAACCGAAAATCCAGAGGTGTTAAGCAAGCTGGTTTTGTGGTGTTATATGAAGCATCAATGCCTGCATTATTAGTGGAAGTTGGTTTTCTAACCAATCCCAGCGAACAACGATTTTTATCAAGCGAGTACGGCCAATCCATAATGGCTTCCGCAATTTTCAGGTCAATCAGAGATTACAAAGAAGAATACGAACGAAGTCAAGAAATTACTTCCTCAAACTAATTATGTCGAATAAAAAACCACTCATAATCGGTGTGGCTGGTGGCTCAGGATCAGGAAAAACCACCGTTGTTGATTATATCTGCGAGCATTTCAGTAAAGAAAATATTCTGCGCTTAGAACACGATTCCTACTATCGCGATCTCAAGCACATGCCATTAGAAGAACGCGTTAAACAGAATTTTGATCATCCTGCCTCGCTGGAAACCGAACTATTAATTCGGCACATTGAAGCTTTATCGGAGGGCTATCCAGTTGAAGTGCCCGTGTATGATTTTGCCGAGCATACTCGAAAAGATGAAACCATTACAGCAACACCAACACAGGTAATTCTGATTGATGGTATTTTGATTTTCAGTGAGCCCCAGCTCATCAACCTGATGGATATCAAAATTTTTGTCGATACCGATGATGATATCAGACTGCTTAGACGTCTAAAAAGAGACATCAACAAAAGAGGACGAACCGTGGAAAGTGTGTTTGAGCAGTACGAGCAGTTTGTACGCCCGATGCATTTAAAATTTGTTGAACCCAGCAAACGCTACGCTGATATCATTATCCCGCGAGGGGGCAAAAATCAAGTGGCACGAGAGATGGTGATCTCGCTCATCGAGCGAAAACTTACCTAAGATTCACTCAGCAAAGCTTCCATTCCAGTGAAAATTAAGTCGGGACGAACTACGCATTCTTGCTCAATGTATTGAGCAACTAATTCTGCATCCCCACCGGTTACATAGATTTCGAAATCAGTATACTTTTCTTGATAACGAACGATATTTGCATTGATTCCATCAACAAACAATTGAGAAAGTCCCCATTGCAAAGATTCGTTACTGCTTTTTCCGGGAAACGAATCTGGAATCTGAAAAGGAAAGCGTGGAAGATTGGGGGCCGATTGCAGAAAAACTTTGAGCAAACTTTGAACGCCCGGCATAATTACCCCGCCTTGAAATACACCATCTTCATCCATAAAATCGAGAGTACATGCACTTCCTGCATCAATTACTAAAACTGCTTTATTCGCCCATTGAAATGCTCCTAAACATGCAAAAAATCGATCTAAACCAAGAGTATCAGGCGTTTCGTAATTCAGCATTTCTGAGGGGATATCGCTTACTTCGAGTACGGCAATTTGTGTATGATCTACCAGTTGATCTAGCCAGGAATTATCGGGTTTAACACTTATCGTAATTACATAATCAATACGTTGATTCTTTATGTATTCAGCGAGTTTATCCGGTTCTTTAAAACTAGTTATCCCCCATTGATCTTCCAGCCGAACTCCGATTTTAAATGAACTATTTCCTGCGTCAAGAAATGCGATTTTATCCACGGGTATGGAATCGATATTGCTCATGAATTTGTATTACCTTCTAAAGAATAATAGTTTAAATAATTGATCAATTGTTATGAATTTAGCGTCTAAAATTGCCATTGTTACAGGAGCCAGTAGTGGAATCGGTACCGAATTTGCAAAAATTCTGGTCGAAGCCGGATGCACCGTATATGGCTTAGCCCGCAGCACCGACAAACTAACAAAAATTAAGAAGCAACTGGGCAATTCATTTATCCCGGTAACCATGGACGTTACCAAATACGACGATGTTGAAGAATGGGTACTTTCTACCTTTGATGATCAACAACCCGATATTTTGGTGAATAATGCCGGTCTTGGAATTTTTGGTGATGTAGATGAACTGAGCGTGAAAGATTGGAATACAATGATGGACGTCAATCTATCCGGAGTGTTTTACCTCACACATCTTGTAGTGCCCAAAATGAAGCAAAATCCAAATGTTTGCCACATTGTAAATATTGCTTCTGTTGCCGGTTTGATGGGGAATCCTAAAATTTCTGCTTATAACGCTACTAAATTTGGTCTTCGCGGATTTAGTGAAGCTCTTTTTAAGGAACTTCGGTATGATGGTATTAAAGTTTCCTGCTTCTTTCCAGGCTCCATTGCTACCTCATTTTTTGATGGAATTGACGCAATAGAGTTACACGATAATATGATGCGTCCCGTTGATATCGCAAAAACACTCAAATACGTATTGGAAACACCTGATAATTTCCTCATCAACGAAATTACAATGCGACCGTTAAATCCTAAACCACCGGAAAAGTAGGATATGCGATTCCTGATTTTGCTGCTTACAGCCCTTTTTTTTGCAGGATGTGAAGAAGAACCCGTGTATTCACCGCCCGTTGACCTTCTACCCGAACAGCTCTACATGAATGTTTTAACCGAAGTGCATTTATTCAATGCTTTGGTTCAATCTGCAGATAGTGTTGCGAATGAAGACAGTTTAAGGCTGGCTCTGTATGCTCATTTTGAAGTAACTGAACAGCAGTTTCTTGAAAGTCATGCTTTTTATCAGAGCCAACCAATGCAACAAACCGTTCGATTAGATTCTATTTCCAATCGATTAAAACGATCGTTGGATGCTCTAAATGAAACTCGGGTTCTTAATGATTCTTTGAGCGGTAATAACCGGGTTTTTCAGTAATCGGCTCAACAATATCCTCGCGAATCAAATAAGAAAGCACTAGGTGTACTCGCTCGAAGGTCCAGCTTAACTGTTTTTGAATTTCTGTTACAGATAGTTTTTCCGAATTCAACCCTTCATACAGCGCATTAATCTCTTGTTGAGTTGGTTCTATTTGTTCTTTCCCGCTTCTCTTACAGTTGTCACATTTTCCACAGTTCGTAGCGTGAACATCCCCGAAATAATTTAGCAGATACACTTCTCTACATACATCGGTTACTGCATATCCGTGCATGTAATCTAATTTAGCAAGGAGATTATCTCGATAGTTTTCAATTTGGGGTTTTGGGATGGGTAACTGATGCATTCTGGGGCCGATCAAACAAACTAAACTGTTATCATCCAGCATCGTGTACATCAGAACACGATCGTGTTGCATAAGAACATTTAACGCTTTGATAAGTCCGTTTCGTCCTATCTTGAGGCGATCGAGAAGAAACTCTGTCTCTAATTCGACCATGTTAGAAAAAGCATGGTGGCCGAATAATCGGACAAGTTTATCCAGAAATTCAGCTTTATCGGGATTTTCACAGCGTTCTTTGAATTTCCCGATCATTTCCATGCTCAATACAAACTGTAGTTGCACTCTTGGCTTCACTTCTTGTTGCAACAGCAATACCTCAAATTGGCTTAACAATTTTATACCCGATCGAATGATTGAGATCGGAAGCCCGGATCTGGTTTTGATTCTTTCAACATTTAGTGAGGTAAAGGTCTCTAAATCTGAGCCTATTGCTAAGCCTAAATCGTCGCACAGAGCATTGTAAATTTTAGAGAGTTCTTCCCACATAGGGTAGTTATCCTGAATTCGTTTTCTGGCTCGAATGTAATCCGATTCCCGATAGTACAAAATTGGGTAACTTTCAGCACCATCACGCCCGGCACGTCCAGCTTCTTGATAATACGCTTCGATAGAAAATGGCATTTCTTCATGAATTACAAACCTGCAATCGGGCTTATCGATTCCCATCCCAAATGCATTGGTAGCCACCACCATTGGGGTTTTTCCACTAATCCAACGCTGCTGAATTTGTTTTCTTTTTTCTGATTCTATTCCGGCATGATAAGCTTCGGTTGATAAGCCAATTTGAGTTAATCTGTGTGCCCACTGTTCGCAATTTTTTCTGGTCCCGCCATACATCAATCCATCACCCTTTTCTGAAGCTTTCAAAATCGAACGCTCAATGGCGGGTTTTTTATTTTCTGATTGGATAACCCACCAAAGTAAATTTGGCCGGGCAAATCCTTTCGAAATTACCGCCGGTTCAACAAATTGCAGATTATCGAGGATGTCTTTTCTTACTTCGGGCGTTGCCGTTGCCGTAAGTGCAAGCCAACGTGTTGATTCCGGAAGGATCCTCAAAGCTTCACGAATAGTTCGATACGAAGGTCGGAAATCATGTCCCCATTCCGATATACAATGAGCTTCATCAACAGCTACCAATTCCACATTCATTTTTTGAATTTCGGCTTGGAAGAGCGGACTATGAAGTCGCTCCGGAGCACAATAAAGCAGTTTATACATGCCATTTCTGGCATTCACTAAACGTTGTTCAACTTCATAAGAGGGAATGGTACTGTTGATAAAAGTCGCCGAAATCCCTCGATCTTTGAGTTGTTTTACCTGATCCTGCATTAAGGCAACCAAAGGGGAAATCACCAGAGTAATTCCTTCAAATACCGTTGCCGGCACTTGATAACACAACGATTTCCCTCCGCCGGTAGGAAACAAAACCAAAGTATCTTTACTCGCGAATACAGAATTGACCACTGTATCCTGTCCATCACGAAACCCCGAATATCCCCAATACTTAGCTAAATTGGATTCCGCTTGTTTAAATAATTGCGTAGTGTCATTCAAACCGAGAGGCTAATACTTATCAATCTCAGCATCTAGTGCTAAAGCAATACCATTGGTCCAGCCAAATCCATCTTGTGTAGGATATTCTCCACCTCCGGCAAGTAAAGTGGTATCGGCAACATTATATTTTTCCATCATTTTACCGGTGGATGCATACACTTTTCTGTTAACAGCCAACCAGTCTTTTGCCATTTTCTCGGCATCAGCTTTCATCCCATAATGCTCTAATCCTTTGTAAGCAATCCACTGTAGAGGTGCCCAGCCGTTTGGCTCGTCCCATTGCTGTCCCGATTTATACACAGAAGTAAGCATTCCTCCATCTTTTCGCAGCTTATCCATTAAATGTGAAACTTGTGCTTTTCCATGATCTTCTGCTGCTGCTTTGAAATACATTGGATAAAAACTAGCAGCAGTTATTCTTTCCGTAAATGTTCCATCAACCCATAGCACATCCATAAAAAGTTCCGAATCCTCATTCCAGAAAATATCATTAATGGCATCAGCTCTTTTTTGTGCAAGTAAGGCAAACTCAGCCGCTCTGGATTCATTTCTGGTTGCTGCATATAAATCAGCGAGTACATTCTCAGTGTGATACAAAATCGAATTCAAATCAATTGGGGCTATTTCGCTGGTTCTGATGGTGGTAAAATCATTTCCATCTTCGAACCAACGTGCACTAAAATCCCATCCGGATTCGCAAGCAGCGCGTAAATCTAAAAACAATTTACTAGCTCGTTCATCCGACATACCATGTGCCAGTTCGACGTCTTCGAGATAAGATTCAGGTCTGGGTTCAGGTAAATCATCATGGTATCGATTAACTATGTAATCACCTATTTTTACTACTCTTCGGTAGACGGAATTTTCGACTGATAATCGATCTTTCCCATCCATCCAGAAATCGTATTCGGCCTGAAGTGCCGGCAAATACTTCGCTGCTTCTTCTGCAGAAGTATATTGTGCGTATAAATTAACCATGGCTCCGAAAAATGGTGGCTGACTTCGCCCTAAAAAATAGGTGCGATTTCCATTCGGAATGTACCCGATCGTTTCAACCTGATACTTGAAATTATCAAGCATCGATTCGATTAAATCTACGCGACCAGAAACTCCTAATCCTATCATCGTGAAATAAGAATCCCAGTAATAAATTTCGCGAAATCGTCCACCAGGAACTACATATTCGCTAGGTAAAGGAATTAATGTACTGTAAGCTCCGGCATCTTCACTGCTTCGGGTTAGGCTAGCCCAAAACGTATTTAAATGCTCAATCATTGGTTTAGAGGTATCCACATCAATAGCGCCGGGTTGGAAAGGTGGATTAAAGTTTTCCTCAACAAATGCTGCTAAGGAAAAATTTTCGTCGTTTTTACTCGCCTGATAATCCGCCACAATTGCCTGAGGTGCTCGTTTGGGGGTGTAATCGACAAAAGTTTTTGAATCTGGGAAAATCCCTTCCATTTGAACATCATGGAATAGCTCGCCTAACTCTTCCCACGGTAAGTAGTAATCATCATTACCTGTTTCTTGGTTTTGAGTACAAGCCGCAAATCCAATAAATAAGAACAGTAATAGAGCCTTTGAGCAGAAATTCTTCATAGCCGAATGATAAATTTAACTTCGATTTCGGCTGAATGTAGCCAGATTTTTTTTAAAGTGAGATATGAATTGGCCGCGGAATTATTTCCAGCGTTCTTGCTCCAGGTTCTGAATGGCGGCCATAACATCGCGCTGACTAATTTGCCCGATCAGTTTCCCATTTTCTAGTACCGGAAACCGGCGAATTCTCAGTTCAAGGAATTTCTTCGCTACTTCCATAATGTTTTCTTCAGGTCCTACACAAGTGGGTTCCGGAGTCATATAATTTACCACCGAACCAATAAGTTCAGGAGTGTTTAAATATTTACCGCGCACAACTTGTTTAAGGCAATCCCCTTCCGAAACAACACCAATTAGTTTTCCATCGTCATCGATCACAGGAGCCCCGGAAATCCCTTTTGCCACCAAAGTCTCAATAACAGTATGCATCGACTCATCCGGTTTAAACGTAATGAGCTTGGTGGTCATAAAATCCTTTACCTGAATGGCTTGTTCTTTAAACTTTGGCTCTTTTCGTTGAGCGGCTTTATAACTGATAACCATGATGACACCTCAATTTGTTGTGTTTTCCCCTCTAATAATAGAGAAGAACATCAGATTTGCAAATATTCATATTAATGAAAGCCATTTTTTTCTAAAAGCAGGGCTAATTATTTCACCAATGTCAGTTTTTTGATTATTGATTGATCATCGGTAGTCAATTTGTAGAAGTAAATCCCCGATGCAATATTGCTACCATCAAATGTATAGCTATGAATACCCATCGGTAGCTGAGATTCAACAATTGTTTCGATCAAATGACCTTTGATATCAAATACCTCTAATTTGACTAAAGATTGTATCTGCAAACTAAATTGAATGGTAGTTGAAGGGTTAAATGGATTGGGATAGTTTTGATATAATCTAATATTTCTAAGCTGATCCTCCATTTCATCATCAGTAGAAGTATTGAATTCTGAAATTGAGTTCTCTAAAAAACCTGGCTCATTATACAACGAGAGAATATTGTCTAAGTTAAGAACTTCATTATATATCCGTATGTCATCAATCTTTCCCAAAAAATACCTTGCTCTCGAAGATGACGAAGAAGCCTTACCAATCACAATAGGTGCATTATTCTTAACGGGTTCAAAATTAGTGTAACTCTCATCTGTTAACGTACCATTAATGTAAAGTGCGTTATAGCCAGTAGAATCAATAATTCCTACAATATGATACCATTCAAAAGCCTCGATAGAATCATTTAATCTAAGTTGAGCTAAACTATTATCTGTTTCATTCCCAGTTTGATAAAGCAAGTGAAAAGGTGAGGAGGAACTAGAAATGATAAAACTGTATTCACGCAAATAACTTGTATCAAATGCTTTATACAGTAAAGATTCCAGGTGGTAGCCGGGACTACTTATTTCAATCTCATTGCTTTCTTTCTTAAACCAAAAGCTGATTGTTTTAGAATCAGAGCTTAACTCTTTGCTGTGTGCGATTTCTAAATAATCTCCTTCACCATCAAAAAAGTAGGATGAGACCGGGTTACCAAAACGATCAGAAGAAAGTCTTGCATCAATGACTCTAGCATCATTCAAGTTACCCGATTCATCGTCCGCATTTCCATTAAATGGATAATACGCTACTAAATGTTCATAACTAGGATCTAGAATTGGATCTTGAGCTCCCGCTCCCCATCCGCCCTTTGAATAAATCTCTTTAATCTCAGTATGTGTTAATGCTCTTTGAACGACTAATATTTCATCAATTGCTCCCTGAAAGAATGTACGCCCGAAAACCTCTGCTTTAGATAATGCCCCTATAATTAGATCATTTTGTGATTCACGCAGAATCTGAGGAATATCCGTTTCAAATTTTCTAACCAACTTCCCATTAACAAATAGACTCACATATTCACCGGGCTTATAACTCATCGCATAATGGTTCCAATTATCATTATCTAAATCAACGCTTAGGTATTCATCCAACACAAACTGCTCTCCAGCCACAAAAATGTGTATTACAGAACCATCATTTATACTTATTCCAATTGGGTCCATGCCCCTAACTTCATTCTGAAACGATGTTCTGCCAATGAGTGAAGTAAAATTGGACGTCGAGGAAGCTCCTTTTGCCCAAATCGACATTGTAATTTCGCCTTGTTGCGCTAAACTTTTCGAATACCTAATCGAGCCCCAGTCATTAAATCCGTCAAGTAGAATTGCTTCATCTTGATTTTCAAATCGATCCAACGTGAATTCGCCGCCATAAACATTTAAATGATTTGCGTGTCCGGTTATGTCGACCGTGTTCCCACTAATAGGGATTGAAGCAATAACTTCTCTTGGATTTTTCAGTTCATCTTGCGCATAAGTGTGCAATGGTAAGGTGAGTAATAAACCCCAAAAAAGAACTTTAAATACGTACATATCAAAAAAATTTATTTCTGATATATATCCATAAAAGCAGTTAAATCAAAGGTAAATTTCCTTCAAATAGGTTATCAAAGGCGTTTTCATCTTCCAGATCAGATTCAATAAGCAAACTGATTACATCCCCAACTTTTGAACAGGCTATAAAACTCTCCGGGTTAAGGTCTGGAGTGACTAAGCCTTTATCTATAACCTTTTTTACGGTACTGCGAACCAGCTTCGCTTCTTCGTGCATTTCGAAGTGATCGAGCATCATCGCAGCCGATAAAATAGTTGCCACAGGATTGGCAATATCCTTTCCCGCTCCCTCCGGATAACTGCCGTGGATGGGCTCGAATAATGCGGTGTTGTCACCTACCGAAGCCGAAGGTAACAACCCAATAGAACCGGTAATTACACTCGTTTCATCACTGATTATATCACCGAACATATTTTCAGTGAGAATCACATCAAACTCATTGGGGCGCTGTATAATCTGCATAGCAGCATTATCCACAAACAGATATTCAACGTCTACCAATGGAAAATTCTTCGCTAATTTCTGAACTGTTTCGCGCCATAAACGTGATGTTTCCAGCACATTCGCTTTATCTACCAATGTAAGTTTCTTACGCCTCCGAAGTGCGGCTTCAAAAGCTAAGTTAGCAACACGTTCTATCTCTTCAACGCTATACTCGCAATGATCAAAGGCCGTAGCTCCATTATTCATTCTCCCCTTTTCTCCAAAATAAATCCCACCGGTAAGCTCGCGGTAAACCACTAAATCCGTTCCTACAATGCGATTCTCTTTTAATGGAGATCGTTCGATTAAGGAGTTATATAATTGTACAGGACGAATATTCGCATACAATCCAAGGCTCTTTCTCAATTTGAGTAGTCCTTGCTCCGGACGTACTTTCGCCGAAGGATCGTTATCATATTTTGGATCGCCAATTGCTCCGAAAAGTACTCCATCCGATAGTTTACAGGCTTCGATAGTTTCATCAGGCAATGGGCTTCCCGTTTCATCGATGGCTGCTGCGCCTACTAAGGCTATATCGTAAGTAAAATTGTGAGAGAACCGATGCCCGATGGCATCCAGTACTTTAATTGCCTGCTTTACAACTTCGGGACCAATTCCATCTCCCGCTAACACTGCAATCCGTTTGTCCATGCTCCTAAAATTCTATGTGCTGCTTCTCGAATGCCTCAATATCGGCCTTTTTGCTCAATAAAAAATCAATATCATCGTAGCCGTTAAGCATACACATTTTTTTGTATGAGTTGATTTCAAATTGCTCAGAAAATTCTGTTTCTGATATTGATATGGTTTGATCGGGTAGATTTATAAGCAAATATTGCTGAGGATTTTCCTCAGTATGCTTAAAAATCTCTTTCAAAAACTCCGGACTCACCTGCACAGGAAGTAGACCGTTATTTAGTGCATTTCCCTTGAAAATATCCGCGAAATAACTGGAAACAACAGCTCTGAACCCATAATCTACCAAAGCCCATGCTGCGTGCTCCCGGCTTGATCCACATCCAAAATTTTCGTCAGCTACAAGAATTGATCCGGAATATCGAGCTGAGTTTAGTACAAAATCAGGCTTTGGATTTCCTTGCTCATCAAAGCGCCAATCCCGAAATAAGTTTTCGCCAAATCCTTCTCTTGAAGTCGCTTTTAAAAAACGAGCAGGGATGATTTGATCGGTATCAATATCCTTCACTTTGATAGGAACCACCGTGGATTCTAGTATTCCGAATTTTTCCATCAGGCGGGTACCTCCACACCAACAAAGTTTCGGGCATCAGATATTTTACCTTCTACGGCTATTACCGCAGCTGTTAGCGGACTTACCAACATAGTTCGAGCGCCAGGCCCTTGACGTCCTTCAAAATTTCGATTGGATGTGGAAACGCAATATTCCCCTTTCGGAATTTTATCGTCGTTCATGCCTAAACAAGCCGAACAACCGGGCTCTCGTAATTCGAAACCGGCCTCTTCCAGAATTTGATGTAATCCTTCTTTCCGGGCTTGTTCTTCTACCTGTTTCGAACCGGGTACGATCATGGCTGTCACGTTTTCTGCTTTCTTTTTTCCCTTAACAAACTCCGCTACAATCCGAAGATCTTCGATTCGGCTATTGGTACAACTGCCAATAAAAACATGATCGATGGACTTCCCGATCAGAGTTTCTCCTTCGTTAAGTCCCATATATTCGAGCGACTTTTTTAGAGATTCCGGACTAGCAACTTGTGATGAAGTTGGGACTTTTTGAGTGATTCCGATACCCATTCCAGGGTTGGTTCCATAGGTTATCATCGGTTCAATTTCACCCGCATCAAAATTAAATTCTGCGTCAAAAACAGCATCCTCATCCGAAAATAAACTGCTCCAATATTCTACAGCTTTTTCCCATTGTTCTCCTTTCGGAGCGTGCTTCCGGCCTTTAATATAGTCGAATGTAGTTTCATCGGGGGCAATCATTCCACCTCTTGCGCCCATTTCTATACTCATGTTGCAAATCGTCATTCTGGCTTCCATCGATAGCGAACGAATGGCAGATCCGGCATATTCCACGAAATATCTGGTACCACCGGCTGTACCCAATTTCGAAATGATGTAGAGAATCAAATCCTTCGAAAATACTCCCTTCTGCAATGTTCCATCAATGGTGATTCGCATCGTTTTTGGGCGCTGAAGTAACAAACATTGAGTAGCCATCACTTGTTCAACCTGCGACGTTCCGATCCCGAAAGCAATGGTTCCAAAAGCTCCGTGCGTTGACGTGTGGCTGTCACCACAAACAATGGTCATTCCCGGTTTGGTGATTCCAAGTTCAGGGCCAATTACATGTACGATTCCTTGAAAAGGATGACCAAGTCCGTACAAATCGATTCCAAATTCTTCGCAGTTTCTGGTTAGAGTATCTACCTGATGTTTGCTTAAAAAATCCTTGATGGGCAGATGCTGATCTTTGGTGGGTACGTTATGATCAGCCGTAGCAACAATTCGATCTTTTCGAAATAGACCAATACCTCGATTCCTAATTCCATCAAATGCTTGCGGACTGGTTACTTCATGAATAAAATGCCGATCAATGTAAACAATCTCTTGTCCGCCATCCACTTCCGACACAACATGACGGTTCCAAACTTTCTCAAAAAGTGTTTTTCCCATAGATTAAGCCGACTTTACCTCTGTTTTTGAAAATAGTGAAATCAGATCTTCATCCTGCACTACTTTTTTCTCGTCGGCAATATTTAGAAATTCCTGATAATACCCTTCCATGTCTTCTCGGGTGACATTAAACCCAAGTTTTTTAGCACGATAATTCAATGCCGCACGGCCACTTCTGGCGGTTAAAACGATAGAAGATTCATTTACCCCAACTTCATTCGGATCTATGATTTCGTAAGTCTCTCGTTTTTTGATGACTCCATCCTGATGTATTCCGGATGAATGTGCAAAAGCATTTGAGCCAACGATGGCTTTGTTGGGTTGAACGGGCATGCGCATTTTTGTAGCTACCAATTCACTCGTTGCTTTTAAACAACGTGTATTAATTCCGGTGTCGTGATTCAAATCCTGATGCTGACGCATAATCATCACCACTTCTTCTAACGATGCATTTCCGGCACGTTCTCCTATACCATTTATGGTACACTCAATTTGACCAGCCCCGTTCACAACACCGGCAATCGAATTGGCAGTTGCTAAGCCTAAATCGTTGTGGCAGTGAGTAGAAATGATTGCTTTGTCGATACCCTTCACATTCTCTTTTAGGAATTTGATCTTTTCACCGTATTGCCATGGTAAGCAGTAACCGGTAGTATCCGGGATATTTACGACGGTTGCGCCGGCAGCAATAGCAGCTTCAATTACTTTCGCAAGAAACTCATTGTCGGTTCTTCCGGCATCCTCCGCATAAAACTCTACATCTTCTACAAAACTTTTAGCCAATTTTACAGCAGCAACGCCCCGTTCAATTACTTTTTCGCGGGTACTTTTAAGTTTATCGTAGATATGGCTATCAGAGGTTCCAATTCCGGTATGAATGCGTGGTCGTGCAGCTCCTTGTAATGCTTGAGCTGCTACTTCGATGTCTTTCGGTACAGCACGCGAAAGAGCACAAACGGTAGTATTTTTAATTATTTGAGCAATTTTATGAACAGAATGGAAATCGCCCGGACTTGAAATCGGAAATCCAACTTCCATTACATCTACACCCAACGCTTCCAGCGCCAGTGCTACTTCGATCTTTTCGTCCGTATTGAGCTGGCAGCCCGGGACTTGTTCTCCGTCGCGTAGTGTGGTGTCGAATATTTGAATGCGTTTGTTTGGCATTTGTCTGTTGATTGCTGATTTTTAAACTTCTACTTACCGTTTGAGGTGTAAGTGATTGTCGCCGAAATTAGAATCGCTCTTAAATTATCCGAAACCGCAATCTAATTATATTACAACACCCAAATTGGTATATGATGAAGGACACCATTGTTAACTCACTCATTTTATTTTGGATATAGATATTTTTATATCTAATTAATTACAATGCCCAACCAACCAAACGACCATCTTTATCAGTTAATAAAATCGCTTACTAAGGCTGAAAAACGGTCATTTAAGATTTATGCCACTCGCACAAGCTCTTCTGATGCGAAATTTATTCAGTTGTTTGATGCGATTGATAAAGCGAAAGAATACGACGAGGATGTTATTTGTTCTAAGATCAATGATCTGAAAAAAGCCCAGTTTTCGAATCTGAAAGCACATCTCTACAAACAGATTCTTACGAGTCTACGGCTCAATTACACCAATCATAATATTGATATTCAATTACGCGAGCAGATCGATTATGCGAGAATTCTGTACGATAAAGGATTGTACAAACAGAGCCTTAAAATTCTGGATAAAGCCAAGCAGCTATCAGCTCAAAATCATCGGATTACTTTAACTACTGAAATTTTGGGATTCGAAAAGCTTATCGAATCGCAGTATATCACACGAAGTTTGCGAAATCGGGCCGACGAGCTGATCGAACAAACCGAAGAATCGGTAAAATCGGTGGAGAGGTATCATGCACTATCAAATCTTTCGTTGCGATTATACGGGATTTACATAAAAGCAGGACATGTTCGAAATGAGCGCGATTACGACATCACTAAGAAGTTCTTCGAGAATGCCCTTAAACAAATCGATCTAAATGATACCGACTTTTTCGATGAGCTCTACTACAATGTATCGCATGCCTGGTACAGTTTGATCGTACAGGATTTTTTGATGCAGTATCGATACGCCCAAAAATGGGTAGAGCTGTTTCACACTAATCGTGACATGCTGGAACTGGAGCCGATTTGGTACTTAAAAGGCATGCACGTTTTACTCGAAGCTTTGTTCATTTTAGGGCATCCGCAAAAACATGAAGAAGTAATGCATCAACTGGAGGAATTTGTTCAAAACCCACCGGTTCGTTCTAATGAAAATCTTGAAACCTTAGGGTTCCAATACTATTACACGAGTAAGATCAACAGCTATTTTATGAATGGGCAGTTCGTTGATGGCTTATCCATAGTCACGCAATTGGAGAAACAGATTGAAAAGTATCAGCACAAAATAGATTCACATCGCGTTCTCGTTTTTTATTACAAAATCGCCTGTTTGTTTTTTGGAGCCGGCAAATTCAAAACTTGTATCACTTATCTAAATAAAATAATCAACTATCCTGATCCCAGACTCCGTGAAGACATCCATTGCTTTGCCCGAATATTAAGCCTGATTGCTCATTTTGAACTTGGGAATCAGATCTTGGTAGAGTATCAGGTTCGAAGCACCTACCGCTTTATTCGAAAAATGAATGATCTGAACTCGGTTCAGGAAGAGATTCTCAAATTCCTACGAAATCTAAGCTCCGTTCGTCCCGATTATCTAAAAAAAGAATTCATCAAACTTCGAGATCGATTGCAACAAATTCAGGATCAACCCTATCAGCGCCGGGCTTTTTTGTACTTGGACATCATAGGATGGCTGGAATCTAAAATTGATGGAAAACCCATTCAGGACATCATTAAACAGCGTTTTCATCGAAGATAATGATCTAAGTAAAAGGTTGGGCATCCCATTTTTATTCAGATTTATCCTCTATTTGCTTTGCGATTCCCAACGAATAGCTATTTCTTTGCTCTCAGATAAAAAACTCACTCATGAAGAACTCTGTCATTCCTGTGGTCATTATTAACGTTATTGGTTACATAAACCGATCCGGGAATGCTATTTGTTAATGTTACGATTACTACAAAATGAGCCTTCCCGGAACGGAAGGCTTTTTTTTTGAACATGCATCATCTATGGCGGAATTAAATAAATACAGTAAACAGATAACTCAAGACGGTTCACAACCGGCTGCACAGGCAATGCTTCATGCACTCGGTTTAAGTGATGAAGATCTGAATAAACCGCTTGTTGGTATCGCAAGCACAGGCTACGAAGGTAATCCGTGCAACATGCACCTTAATGATTTAGCAGTACATGTAAAACGTGGTGTTAACACCAATCAACAAACCGGTTTGATCTTTAATACCATTGGAATTAGCGACGGCATTTCGATGGGAACACCCGGAATGCGGTATTCTCTCCCTTCACGTGATATCATCGCAGATTCGATGGAATCGGTGGTTGAAGGAATGAGCTATGATGCCATGGTTGCCATTGTTGGATGCGATAAGAATATGCCGGGCGCTTTAATGGCCATGCTGCGTGTGAATCGACCCGCAATTCTAGTGTATGGCGGAACCATTGCGCCGGGCTATCATAATGGACAAAAACTAGATGTTGTTTCGGCATTTGAAGCTTGGGGACAAAAAGTTTCAGGCTCCATCGATGATCAGGAATTCAAAGATATTGTGATGAATGCCTGCCCCGGACCTGGAGCTTGTGGTGGAATGTACACCGCAAACACCATGGCATCGGCGATAGAAGCAATGGGGATGGCACTCCCTTACAATGCGTCCAATCCTGCAAACGCTGCCGAAAAAGTGCTCGAATGTGAAGCAGTTGGAACACACTTAATAGAGTTGCTCAAAAAAGATTTAAAACCGAAAGACATTCTCACCAAAAAGTCGCTGGAAAATGCTTTTCGATTAATCACCGTTCTTGGTGGGTCTACCAACGCCGTGCTTCATTTACTGGCTATTGCAAAAACAGCTGGCATCGAATTTACTTTAAAGGATTTCCAGAAAATCAGCGACGAAACTCCTTTTTTAGGTGATTTGAAGCCAAGTGGGCGTTATGTGATGGAAGATTTACACAAAGTAGGCGGCATTCCGGCGGTAATGAAATTCATGCTTGAAAACAACATGTTGCATGGCGATTGCCTCACCGTTACCGGAAAAACAATTGCTGAGAATTTAGCCGAAGTGGACGGATTACAAATAGATCAGGATGTAATCCGACCTGTGGATCAACCGATCAAAGAAAACGGCCATATCCAGATTTTGTATGGGAATATCGCCACAGAAGGCGCCGTTGCCAAAATCACCGGAAAAGAAGGAGTTCGATTTAGCGGTCCTGCCCGGATTTTTAACAGCGAAGAAGAAGCCAATGAGGGCATCCAAAACGGAAAAGTTCGTAAAGGCGAGGTAATAATTATCCGTTATGTGGGGCCTAAAGGTGGTCCCGGAATGCCTGAAATGCTAAAACCAACCTCCGCCATCATGGGCGCTGGACTTGGCAAGGAAGTTGCACTGATTACCGACGGAAGATTCTCGGGTGGATCGCACGGCTTTGTAGTTGGGCATGTAACTCCGGAAGCTCAGGTTGGTGGCAACATCGCCTTAGTGCAAGACGGCGATCCTATTCGTATCGATGCAGAATCCAATGAAATTGAAATTGAAATTAGTGATGCAGAACTCGCATCCAGAAGAAAACAATGGCAAGAACCACCGCTTAAAGCAAAAAGTGGAACCTTGTATAAATATGCCAAAACCGTTAGCTCAGCATCCGAAGGCTGCGTTACCGACGAGTTTTAATCCAAACGGCACACAATTATGAATACCATAGAGGCCCCTTCAAAAATGGAAACAAAATCAACGAAAACCACCGAAAGAGTTACCGGTGCAGATGCTGTTGTCCGGATTTTGCTGCAAGAAGGCGTGGATCTTGTTTTTGGATATCCCGGCGGTGCGATTATGCCGGTATATGATTCTTTGTACGATTATCAGGATAAAATTCATCACGTACTAGCCCGCCACGAACAAGGTGCAACTCATGCTGCTCAAGGCTACGCGCGAGCTTCGGGTAAAGTTGGTGTTTGTCTGGCTACTTCCGGTCCGGGCGCAACCAACTTGATAACAGGTTTAGCCGATGCCCAAATAGACTCCACTCCTATGGTTTGCATCACCGGTCAGGTTCCTTCTGCTTTATTAGGATCGGATGCTTTTCAGGAAACCGATGTAATTGGAATTTCTATGCCGGTTACCAAATGGAATACACAAGTTACACGAGCCGAAGAAATTCCCGAGGCGTTAGCTAAGGCATTTTATATCGCAAAATCAGGGCGACCAGGCCCGGTGTTGGTCGACATCACCAAAGATGCACAGTTCCAGGAATTCGATTTCAATTACGAAAAATGTACCGGACTTCGAAGTTATGTTCCCGTACCGGAATTGGATCAAACCAAAGTACAAGAAGCCGCTGATTTGATTAATAATGCGGAACGGCCTTACATCCTATTCGGACAAGGCGTGATTTTAGGGAATGCCGAGAAAGAATTTAAAACCTTCATCGAAAAGACCGGAATCCCTTCGGCATGGACCATAATGGGGCTTTCCGCTTTGGAAACCGATCATCCACTAAATGTTGGGATGTTGGGCATGCACGGAAATTACGGGCCTAATCTACTAACCAACGAATGCGATGTATTGATTGCCATTGGGATGCGATTTGATGATCGGGTAACCGGAAATCTGGACAAATACGCCAAGCAGGCTAAAGTGATTCATCTGGAAATTGATCCCGCTGAAATCGACAAAAATGTGAATACCGATGTGGCAGTTTTGGGAGATTGTAAGGAGTCGCTTACAGAGCTGACTAAATTGGTTGAACCAAAATCGCATGATAAATGGCTGCAACGATTCAGAGATTGCGATGCGATGGAACAGGAAAAAGTGATTCAAAACGAATTGCATCCTACCACCGATTTATTGTCGATGGGCGAAGTGATTCGAATTATTAACGAAAAAACCAATGGCGATGCAATTTTAGTTACCGATGTAGGCCAACACCAGATGGTTGCCTGCCGATACACTAAATTCAACCAATCGAAAAGTAATATTACCAGTGGCGGATTAGGTACCATGGGTTTCGGCTTACCTGCAGGATTGGGAGCAGCACTTGGAGCGCCTGATCGAACTGTGGTTACCGTAATTGGTGATGGCGGTCTTCAAATGACCATTCAGGAATTTGCCACGATTTACCAGACCAGAGCAAAAGTGAAAGTTCTCCTATTAAATAACGAGTTTTTGGGCATGGTACGGCAATGGCAACAACTCTTTTTTGATAAGAGATACAGCGCAACTGAAATGATCAACCCGGATTTCCAAACGATTGCAAAAGGATATCATATCCCTACCAACAAAGTTACCGAACGGGATAAATTGGACGAAGCAATAACTGAATTCATCAATCATGACGGCGCTTACTTTTTGGAAGTGATGGTCGGAAAAGAAAACAATGTATTTCCAATGGTTCCCAGCGGAAGCGGCGTTGCAGAAATCAGATTGGAGTGACAATATGGAACTGATTAGTCAACCGAGCGCGCTCTGTAGAGAGTATATATTCCTAAACTCCAACGTTCTCTTAGAACGGACTTTCGAATTTCATCCACAGCTTCTAAAGCTCTATTAATTATGGAAAAAAGAGAATTCACTATTACCGCTTACACCGAAAACACGGTTGGATTACTACATCGAATTACCATCATTTTCACTAAGCGAAAAATCAATATCGAAAGTATTACCGCTTCTGAAAGTGAGATGGAAAACATCTACCGGTTTACAATTGCGGTTACTGAAACCGAAGAATTGGTCGGTAAAGTAGTAAAACAAATTGAAAAGCTCGTGGAAGTTCATAAAGCCGCTTATTTCAAAAAAGAGGAAGTGGTTCAGCAGGAACTAGCATTATATAAACTGGCTACCGAATCACTCACAAATGGTTTAGAAGTTGAGCGGATCGTCAGAGAACATTCAGCTCGTTTTTTAACCATCGAAAAGAATTTTGTGGTGATTGAAAAAGCAGGATATAGACGCGAAGCTTTTGCCCTATTCGACGAACTTAAACCATTTGGAATCAAAGAATTTGTACTCTCAGGCAGAGTGGCTGTAAGCCGAGCTGAGCATGGAATCGGCGCAGAAGTTCGCGAATTGTTACAGGCCGAAACGAACACGTAAAATCACCAAAAAAGTCACACTAATTGTGTGAAAGGGTTCAAACACTTTTTATTCATATAAATAATCAAAACAACTATCTAATATGGCAATTTTAAATTTTGGCGGGGTCGAAGAAGTAGTAGTAACCCGTGAAGAATTTCCACTGAAACGTGCACAAAAAACTCTGGCTGAGGAAACCATCGCAGTGATTGGTTATGGAGTTCAGGGTCCCGGACAAGCATTAAATCTTCGCGATAATGGGTTTAATGTAATCGTAGGACAACGAAAAGAATCTAAAACCTGGGATAAAGCAATAGCTGATGGCTGGGTTCCCGGCGAAACCCTGTTCGAAATTGAAGAAGCGTGTGAGCGTGGAACCATAATTCAATATTTGCTTTCTGATGCAGGTCAGATCACGCTTTGGCCAACGGTTAAAAAGCACCTTACTGCCGGAAAAGCGCTGTATTTTTCTCATGGCTTTGGCATCACCTATAAAGAACGAACCGGAATTATACCACCGGAAGATGTAGATGTGATTCTTGTTGCTCCAAAAGGTTCAGGAACATCCCTTCGACGCATGTTTTTAGAAGGTCGTGGGTTAAATTCCAGCTTCGCCATTTTCCAGGATGCTACAGGAAATGCGTTAGATCGTGTGGTCGCACTCGGTATTGGAGTAGGATCCGGATATCTGTTCGAAACCGATTTTAAACGCGAAGTATATTCTGATTTAACCGGCGAGCGTGGTACGTTGATGGGTGCCATTCAAGGAATATTTGCTGCTCAGTATGAAGTATTGCGTGCAAATGGTCACACCCCTTCGGAAGCTTTTAATGAAACGGTGGAAGAACTCACTCAATCGTTGATGCCATTAGTTGCAGAGAATGGAATGGACTGGATGTACGCCAACTGCTCCACTACCGCTCAGCGTGGTGCACTGGATTGGTGGAAGAAATTCCGGGATGCAAGTAAGCCCGTGTTCCAAGAATTGTATAGCGAAGTAGCTGCCGGAAACGAAGCTCAGCGCTCAATCGATTCGAATTCGCAGCATGATTACCGCGAAAAACTAGAAAAAGAACTCGAAGAATTACGAGAATCCGAAATGTGGCAAGCCGGACAAACGGTTCGAACTTTGAGACCAGAGAACGGGTAAATCTCTTATCTGGTCATCCCTGAGAAGTAAATAAATTCAAAATCGGTCTGACGGATTTCCCGTCTGACCGATGTTCGAGTTGGAAGTAGCTTCGAAGCTAGAGCTTCTAGACTAAGATTCTCAAGCAGGAGCTTGGGAACTGGGGGAAAAATTCATGGCATTTATTTAGTTGTTTGGATTAGGTGCCAAGTAGATTCTCTCGGTACTTATTTGCCTCCTTCCATTTCTGTAATAACTATATTTTTTAAAAATCTCTCTTTCTCTTAAGTCTATTATATAGTAGCTGACTAATGTATTTACTATTGCATATCGCTCATTAGGAGTTAGAAATACTAAATCAGTATTATTCCCTAAAAAAACGGTGTCACTTATACTATTAGATTCTGGATCATACACATAGAAACTTTCAGTATCACCGGGGGCAATGGCATTCCCATAGTCGGTGATGTACACTTCTTTATTATCTTTTCTTACTGCGGCTGTGCCGAAAAAAGGCAGGTTTATAGAACCCATTTGTCGATTTCTTTTTAGATCAAGCACGGGTCCTTTTGGGAAATACGCTGTATTTCCATCACTGGATAAGACAAAGTAAGAGGCAGGATTAAAATTTACTTCTTCAAAGAGGTAGGTGCGTTCTTGAGTTTCGTAATTGTACTTGTAAAATCTATAATTTGAATCGACCGCATAAAGAAGTGGAAGCTCGGGATGTAATTCAATTGCCAGATGTTCACTTCCACTGCCATCATTTGAATCTATATACACACGACCTAGTTCTGAAACTTTATTGCTTTGGACATCAATTTCCCCAAATACACGTTCCTCCGAAATTGGGTATAAATTTGATTCATCGTATTCCAATTTTGTAAAAAAGAAAATTTCACCAGAAAGATTTGTTATTAATCCAGCAGCTTTTTCATATATAGCTTCATACTCCCATGTAATAGGATCAACTGCATAGATAGTACCAGGGCCTGAGCCAAAAATACCTGCTGCTGTACTTACAAATAATTTTTTACCGTCAATGGTAGAAACAATAGAGCGAATTCCTTTAAAGTGACTAATCTTTTCAAAACTACCGGTTTCTAAATCAATTACGGCGAGTGTATCAAAGCCTATACCAAAAGTATATAATACACTTTCACCCAAACTCTCCTCTTCCCACAAAATGGGTTTTTCTTTGTCTTCGCCCCCTAGAATGCCACAATTTCCAAGTCCAATGAATACCAAGATTGGTAACATAAATAATAATGTACGTTTCATAGCTACCCCCATTTAGTGTGTTCATTTCGTTAGAAGCACTTCGCTTAAAATAAGTGTATGATATATTTGAGAATAAATTATGAAGAGTGGTTGAATACAAGTAATTCAATTTAGAATGGTTCAATGATCAATTAAGGATGAAGTAACATTCAAGTTACAAGTAATTGATAATATATTCGGTTTTCGGTCTGACGGATTTCCCGTCTGACCGATGTTCGGGTTGGAAGTAGCTGCGAAGCTAGAGCTTCTAGAATGCGTTACACAAGCAGGAGCTTGGGAACTTGGGGAATGACAAAATTCTTGATTTTTAAAGAGTTCTAGATTCCCGCCACTCCTTTGCATAAAGCTCCGGACTGCATGCTTCGCGGGAATGACTTAGTTTGTATTTAAGAACTGAAAAAGCCTCCATATGGAGGCTTTTCTGTATGGTTTTTTATTTCAGTCTATGAATTTGACTCTGCGCTTTCTCGTTTCGACTTTGCCTCAAAACCGGCACCAAAAACAACTCCCAGAGCCAACCATAAACCCATATTGCCTGTGATTGCCCCGATTACCGTGCCAATAATTAACCCGTACGCGAACCCACTTCCTTTTTTGTTTTTCATCGATTTGTCCATCTGTTTTTTGTTCAATAACTGAATTACGGGATAGCTTACTTTCTGTTGCAATATAAACGTCACTCTATGGGCACATCAAAATAAGTATCGGGAAATTCTTCGGGATTATAGCTAAAGTGCCACCACTCTTTGCTGTAGTTTACGAATCCTTCAGCTTGCATAGCTTCAAGCAATAGCCTTCGATTGGCTAATATGCTATGCGGCATCAGAGATGAAAAAGTATGCGATCGTTCATCAAAACAATCGTAGGAAGTGCCCATATTTAGTTCGCTTCCACGAAATTGGTATCCATTCTCATCCAAGCAAGAATACTCGAAGTTTGTAGGAGCAACATAGGGCAAACGAACAATCGTCAAATCAACGGTAGAACCGCGGCTATGTCCCGAACGCTCTGCGATGTAACCAAAGGCAAACAGGCTATCTGCCGGAACATTTGGAAAGTAAAACTCTTTGGTTTTTGAGGCTCCCTCTCCTGCTGCCCATCGCACAAAATGATCTACGGCTTGTTGGGGTCGGTAACAATCGAATACTTTAAGTGACAAGGATTTCGCTAACAACTTCTCCTGAACTGCAGCTAGTGCCACCGCTGCAGATTCCGTTAAATAGCATTTTGGTGCACCGTAACCATCAACTTGTTCCCCTACAAAGTTATGAGGCCCTGCATATCGAATTTCTTTGATCATGGTTGGTGCAACCTCTGAAATCTCGACTAATGGAAAGGAAGTTTGTCCCGAAGCAGCAACCGGGAGTAAACAGATTAGTAGCGTGACTTTTATAAACGATTTAATCATGTTGAGAAAGTACAATCTTGCATGCAAACTAAAAAAGCCTCTGTTTGGAGGCTTTTATTCATTTGTTTTTACTGTGTAGGCATTTAATCGTCCGAACTGCATCCCCACGAATCAAAATCTAAAGTATCTAATTCTCCATTCTCGATCAGTACGCCAAGTACCACACCCAATGCAATCCAGATTCCCATACCACCAAAGATTACGCCCATCATAACGCCCATTCCAATTCCGATTGCCATTCCAGTACCTTTTTCCATGATGTTCTCCTTGTGTTAACTATGTGATTGAAACGAGTACGGAGCATATTCTCAAAAGTTTCTGTGGCAAATTTTCTGTTTGTTAAATCGAAGAAAGCTTTCGTTCTTTCAAAAAAATTCGAGGTACCAAATGGATCAACAACTACAAACCATGATTAACAACATGCCGGAGAAAACAGGCAAATCTCTGGATGAATGGAAATCCATTTTAAAAGAAAAAAGCTTTGCAAAACATGGTGAAGCTCTCAATTATCTAAAGAAAGAACACGGTGTTTCTCATGGTTTTGCCAATACTATTGTTCACTTATCAAAAAATGATGAACAGGAAGAAGTTGATTTAGTGGAAGCTCAGTTTAAAGGGAAAGAAAATTTACGCCCGATTTACGAACGCTTTAAGACAGAGGTATTAAAAATTGGTGATGATATTACCGTTGTGCCTAAGAAAACCACCGTTTCTTTCGTTCGAAAAAAGCAGTTCGCTCTTTTCAAACCCGCTACGAAAACGCGAGTAGATCTGGGGCTTAAACTTAAAGATCATGAATTAACCAATCGCCTTGAAAACTCAGGCCCATTTGGGAGTATGTGTACACATCGGGTTCGTATTGAACAAACTGATGAAATTGATTCAGAATTACTTGGCTGGATCAAACAAGCTTATGATGCTGCCGGTTAATCAATTCTTAGAAGTTTGGATCTTAGAAGTCCCTCCCTTATCGAAAACGTTGTAAATGGATATCCGGCATCTGTTCAGCTTCGATTTGAAGAATTCAGGCAATTAATCACAGAAGTAGCGTCCAATATCGAAGATTTAAAAAGGCTTGATGAAGAGATTAAATGGGGTGAACCCAGCTATAAATCTAATATTGGCAGTCCGGTAAGGTTCGGATGGAGTAGTAAACGACCGGATCAGTTTGGGATTTATTTCGTGTGTTCCACATCACTGGTTGAGACCTTCCAAAAAGTATTTCCCGGTGTTTTTACTTTGGATGGAAATCGTGGACTTATTTTCGATATCAACTTAGCACTCTCCCGTGAACCACTCGAACGCTGCCTCGAAGCTGCGTTGAGGTACAAAAAGTTGAAAGATTTACCCTTTTTGGGATTATAATTATCAATTAGTTAATCATCTATTACTCCTACTCACCTACGCTACTTCGAACTTTAACCGATAATTTACTTAATTGTGCATTCAAGCTTTAAAGTGAACTAATTTAAAGACTACTATGAAAACGATGACCTGCAAACAACTAGGTGGCGCTTGCGATCTTACCTTCAGTGCTGAATCTTTTGAAGAAATCGCGGAATTGAGTAAACGTCATGGCATGGAAATGTTTGAACAGAAAGATGTTGCCCATTTAAAAATGATGGCTAAAATGAAACAAATGGCTGAAAAACCGGGAGCATTCGAAACATGGATGGACGAGAAAAAGGCATTATTTGATAGCTTACCTCACCAATAATCAGGATTATTGTATTGTCCAGAAAGTTGATTCTTTACATTTCTATGAGTCTGGATGGCTTTATTGCTACCCCCGATGATTCTCTTGAATTTCTGAATCCATTTATGATTGATAGTGAAGATTATGGGTACTCAGAATTCACCTCAACCGTAGACACTTACCTTGTTGGCCGTAAAACCTATGACGTAGTTTGCACCTTAACCGGTGGCACTTTCCCTCCTGCTGAACAATTTCAGTGCTATGTACTATCTAAATCACGGAGTGGCTCAGAAAATGGCATTACTTATTACAATGGCAACTTAAATGAACTTATTGATCAGCTAAAAAACTCATCTGGCAAACATATTTATTGCGATGGTGGTGGACACTTAGTTCGTGAACTCTTAGAAATCGATGCCATTGATGAGTTCATCATTACAGTGTTACCTATTCTTTTAGGCAAGGGAAAGCGATTATTTCCCGGTGCAGATTCCGGTCTTCTCTCACTACATGCTCATGAGCCTAAGAAATATGGAAATGGGTTAATTCAACTTCGATATTCCTGTGAAAATCGCTGATTGGCTATTGGAATGGAGCTGAATTAGAACTCTTTGAAGTTCTATAAATTCACAAAAAAAGCCGATGCTTCCACATCGGCTTTCTCATTTAAACAGTAACGAAGTGTATTCTTAGTTAGCTGATGCTAAAGCTTTTTTGATGCTTGGTGGTAAAATTACGGTGTCAATTACATGTACTACACCGTTGCTTGCCATAATATTTGCAGCAGTAACATTCGCATTATCGATCATTACTTTTCCGTAATTAATATCTACGGTAATTTTACTGCCTTCAACTGTCTTGGCGGTCATTCCATCGCTTAAATCGGTAGACTTTACTTTGCCCGGCACTACGTGGTACGTTAATACAGCTACAAGAGCGTCTTTATTTTCCGGCTTAAGTAGATTTTCTACAACTCCTTCAGGAAGCTTAGCAAATGCTTCGTTGGTGGGCGCAAATACTGTAAATGGACCGTCGCCTTGTAAGGTTTCAACTAAACCGCCAGCTTGAACTGCGGCCACTAATGTTGAAAGAGACTCGGTTCCAACAGCTAATTCTACGATGTCTTTGTTTTGAGCTTGTGTATTTGAAAGACTGAATGCCAATAGTAATGCAAACAGACCTGCGGTGATTTTAGATAACTTCATGATGAATAGTTTTAGTTGTTCTAGGTTAAAGTTACTGTAGGTACGAAGCTCGCACCCCGTTTGGATTTCCTAGAACAAAAAAAATTTATGAAGTTGCTTTTCCGCTTAGATAGGCGCGCTCCACGGTGGCTGTTTCAGAGCCGCCCTCTTCTTCGAGCGTTACATTCAACGATTCAAAATCGCCTTCGAATACAGTAAGATGCTGCAAGCTTTTATTATGATGGAAAACTCCAATATTGTGCATATGTCCATCACGATCTGCCCATAATTGATACTGATGCCCACTCGGCGGAACAGGAAGATCTCCTATTTTGATATACACGTCGCGTGTTTGCTCGTTGATATAAACCGTTGCATGCGATTTTGGAGAAACATCCAGTCCATAAAGAGCAATTTCCATGTTAGCCGCGCTGGTTACAACATCCAATTGGCTTGAAAGAGTAGCAATTTGTTGATTTGCCTGAGCCTGTTCATTTTGAACAGTTTGAAGCTCGTTAAAAAAGTATCCGTTAACCCCAACACTAATTAGTAGAGCGATAGAAGCAACTATTTTATACCAGTCTCTTGTACTGGAAACTGTTTCAGCTTTTTCAGTATTGGTTGATGTAGCTTCTCTTGATGCCTCAGATTCAGAGGGTTCTTTCTGAATATCAGCTAGTGCTTTAGTTAAAATTGAAGAAGATGGTGCTTTACCAACTTGTCGAGCATAATTATTTATCGAACTACGAATGGCATCGATTTCCTGTTTTACTTCAGGATGATGTGTTGCGTATTCTTCAACTTGTTGAGCTTCGGTTTCCGATAATAAACCGCTCACATAAAGCTCCAGTATTCCGGAATCTATGTAGGCTTTGAAATCCATGAGTTAGAAAATACGTCTAAGTGTGCTAATTGCCTTACGCATTCTTGTTTTTACAGTACCAAGTGGTAGATTTAATTCTTGTGATATTTCTTTTTGAGTATATCCTTGAAAGTATGCCATATCAATTAAACAGCGTTGAGCGTCGGGAAGTTGATTCACCGACTCCCAAACGCCGTTTTTTCGCTCTTGAACACTCTTCTGATGAATAGCCTCACCATTAAATACGAAGTTATCTACGCTTTCGGATTTCCTAGATCGTAAAAAATCTTTTCCCCGTGTTTCATCGATGGCAGCATTTTTACTGATTCGTATCAACCATGTGTATAAACCAGCTTTTTGCGGATTAAATGAATCCCCTTTCTCCCAAATTTTTACCAGCACTTTTTGAAGTACATCTTCGGCAACGGCTTCATTTTTAACCACCGATCGAATTACATTCATCATTGCCAATGAATAATTTTCAAAGATAAGTTCGATGGCTCTATCATTTTTCGCGTGTAAATATCTTACAATTTGATCTTCAACGCTGATAGAAAGTATGGGTACGGGGTGTGACACAGAAAAAGTTTGATTATCTGATCAACCCACAATGTTTTGCAAATCATTCCAATGTACTATCTCTGATGGTAAACTTAATTATTGATCTGAGAATCCATCCACTCAATGCGAGCTTCAATCCAGCTTTTTATATACTCAATTTCGTCCTCATAGGTCTCTCCCACAAAGGAGTTAAACACCACCTGCTCTCCCAGAATATCCCATCGCTCAAAATTCCGCTTGATTGCACCTGAGCTATTTAATTCGTTTGCATAATTATCAATTCTTGCATGAATGTTTGCTACACTTAGTGTATTAGATCGTAAACTATTCCAGCGAGATTGTAATGCATTTTGAAAGCTCGGATCAGAAAAAATGCTTTCCCAATAAAATGGAATCAACCATAAATCGTCGGGATAATTTTGATTGTAGTCAATCACCCAACCTTCGGTAGCACTTCGTCCGTCATTCCCTAATGCTATGTTAAAATCCCAAATGGGTCCCATTTTCAGTTTTTCGCTTTTGTCTTTATGCAGATACGTGCTCAAACGATATGCATCCGGATTTCCACTCAATTCATTCAGAATAAAGTGATCTACAAAGCTGTCGATATCGATGTAGTTCTGATAAGCTAATTGATGCTCATTATTGATTATGGCTGTTTCAAATTCTTGGATATATGTTTGAATGTAGTTTTTTTGCTCTGCAGTGATGTCAGCGGCGCTCGGGTCTTCGTACAGATAATAGGTTTCTTCCCCTCGTTTAGCTCCATAAGCCGAGTATTCTAACTCATTCCCATATACTCCATATTCCGATCTAAAGCTTATTTCCTGTGTATATTCATGATCACCCGACCAATCTTCATCATCAGAATCACCGGCAGTTTTATCAATTTTCAGAATATAGCCACCGGTTAAGTCTTCCCCGGAATTTTCGGATGGCCTTAAGTTTGATAATGCCAATCGGTTGTCATCGCGCTTTATTTTTTCCATAAAAACATACACACCTTCATACTCTCCATTCACCTCGACTTCTGTAAAAAAACCACGGCTCGCATATCCTCCAATTTCTCTAGCCAGATCGTACATTAGTATGTTACGCATCAAAGTTTTATCGCTGTAGGGTCCATATAATACCCAGTCTTCTTCTTCGGGCAAGCTGTTAATGCTCACATCAATATCATTGCCATTTTCATCCCAGGTTTCAATTGCGAAGGATTTCTTATCAAAAAGCCGCCGAGAAGTCGAGCCTCTTAATTCTATCCCAATAGTTCCGGTGAAAATCATTTCTTCAGCGACGGTCACATTCATCGTAGCCATAATTTTTGGCTCATCTACGATCTCTTGTCCATCAGTGAGTATACTTATCTTAGGAATTTCTTCTACGGGCAAAGGTTCGGGCCCGGTTGTGTCGGTTTTACATGCAACTGATGTAATCAGAATTAATAGCACGCATTGTAAACTTCTCCATCGACAAGCCATATTCATAAGCCTTTGTTTAGATTCTTAACCATTAAACTTACCCACTTTTTACCTCCTTCCGAAGATTGCTGAGCAACTTCTTTAAAACCCAATTTTTGATGAAATGTTATCGAACCTGGATTTGGGGGCTTTAAGTTTACCTCGCAGGTAACTCGCTCTTCGTCGCTATGTTCCATCAAGTATGCATACAATTTGGAGCCAATTTTCTTTCCTTGGTGTTCTTCTGCTACCACAATTCGGTCTACATAATCAAAGCTTTGATAGTGCGCTGAGAAATATCGGTAATTTTCGGAATCATAGGTTTTTCCAGGCCCGAGCACAATCAAAAATGCTGCTAGTTCATTATCAATCTCCACTACCAAAAAAAACGAGCTTATCCTCATAAAAGCTTCAAAATCGCTGATTGGAATACTATTTACATGAGGAAGAGCTTGTTCATTTAGTGAATGTATCGAAGATAAATCGGAATGTTTTACGGGACGAATTAACATCAATGGTTGCTGGGTTTTCTTTACTTACATCAGAAGAATGTAGGATTCGTTCTACTTCTATAAAACCGAAATCGGAAACAAATGGTAAATGAAGGATTTTCTTTAGGCTAAAGCACTTCATGTTATCCTATGTACTTCGAATCTGCTATATTCAGCCACTCACTCAGAAACTATTTGTATGGCAGATTCCGTAGAATCAAAACTTATTTCCACCCAAGAAATAGACGAAGCAGCTGAAACGCTTCGTGGTATTGCGACCCACACTCCTGTTCAGGAAAATATTTTACTTTCTGATGAAATAGGTGCGAACATCTGGCTGAAGCGGGAAGATTTACAAGTGGTTCGGAGTTATAAAATTCGAGGTGCTTACAACAAAATTCAAAGCCTTTCGGAAAAAGAACTCGAGCATGGTGTTGTATGTGCAAGTGCCGGCAACCACGCTCAAGGAGTAGCTTTAGCTTGTTTCAAAAAGAAGATTCATGGCACCATTTTTATGCCGAATACCACACCGGCTCAAAAAGTGAAACAAGTAAAAATGTTCGGGAAAGACTTTGTTACCGTTGTTTTGGAAGGCGACACTTTTGATGATTCTTTTGCAAAAGCAGCTACCTTTTGTAGCGAAAAAGGCGCTGCTTTTATACCACCTTTCAATGATCCCAAAATAATTGCCGGACAAGGAACTGTTGGCAAAGAAGTGCTTGAGGACATGCAAGAGCCCATCGATTATTTGTTGGTTCCGGTAGGTGGTGGTGGACTTTCGGCCGGAATGGGTTCCTACTTTAAAGCTGTTTCGCCGGATACCAAGATTATTGGTATTGAACCAGCTGGCGCTCCTGCAATGCAAAAATCGATGGAACTTGGCGAAATAATTACCCTGCCAAACATCGATAAATTTGTGGATGGTGCGGCAGTACAGCGAGTTGGTGACATCACTTTTGAAATATGCCGTGAAGTGCTGGATCGTGTTATTACCATTCCGGAAGGCATGATATGTGGCACTATTCTTAAAATGTACAACGAGCAAGCCATTGTTGTAGAACCGGCCGGAGCTCTGGCCATTAGTGCACTGGAAATCTTAAAAGAGGAATTAACAGGCAAAACAGTAGTATGTGTTGTATCAGGAAGCAATAACGACATTACTCGAACCGCAGAAATAAATGAGCGCTGGTTAATGTATCAGGGGTTGAAACACTATTTTATTGTTGATTTTCCGCAACGTGCGGGTGCCTTAATGGAATTTCTGAGTGATGTGCTTGGCCCGGATGATGACATCACATATTTCGAGTATTCGAAAAAAACCAATCGAGAATTAGGTCCGGCCTTGATTGGCTTAGAGTTGCAAGACAAGCACGATCTAGAGCCGTTGATTGAACGAATGAAAACCAAGAATCTAAGTTTTGAATACGTGAATGACCAGCCAAGACTATTTAGGTTTTTGACTTGATCTTCTTGTTGCCTTCCATCTAGAGGAGCATAATTTTGTGGGATATTTTTTGTTTATTCAGATATGAAAACAATCACACTTCAAATACCTGAGCATTTGGATGTTGATAAACGAGAAGCTTTAGAGGCTTTAACTACTCGTTTTTATCAACAAGGTAAATTGAGTTCTGGCCAATGCACCGAACTTCTAAATCTTTCGAAGCAGGAATTTTTTGAATTACTTTCAAAATTTGATATTCCTGTGATTGATTACGATCCAAGTGAGCTTGAATCAGATGTCGACAATGTCTGATGTTGTTGTATCCGATACAAGTTGCTTAATCCTACTTAGTAAAATTGAACAGCTTGAACTCTTGCAGGATCTTTTCGAGAAGATTTTGATAACTCCTGAGGTCGCTATTGAATATTCCGAAACCCTACCGGAATGGATTCATATTTCAGAATCGAATTCAAAGCTAATACCTGAACTTGACCATAAATTAGACTCTGGAGAAGCCACAAGCATTCGATTGGCAAAGGAAAAGCGAGCCACTTTAATTTTTGACGAATTAAAAGGTCGTCGAATAGCTCAACAATACAATCTAAAAATAACCGGTACACTTGGGATATTAATCAAGGCTAAACAGCTTAACAGAATTTCTACTTTGAAGCCTCTTTTAGATCAGCTTAAAGATCAAGGTTTTCGCATTTCAAACCGGTTATATAATCGCGCTCTCCAACTTGTAAACGAATAGAACTAATGACCTCCCAAAAACATCTTTTTGATTTAGATCCCTCGGTTACCTATCTGAACTGTGCGTATATGTCGCCATTGATGAAATCAGTAGAGGAAGCCGGAATTAAAGGAATTCGTCGTAAGCTTCAGCCAAATCAGGTATTGGGTAATGATTTTTTTACAGAGAGCGATCAACTGCGTGAAGAGTTTGGGCGCTTGATTAATTGTAAAGAAACCAATCGACTTGTCATTATTCCAAGTGTGTCCTACGGAATGGCTAATGTGGCAAACAATATTTCGCTTTCGCCAGGTGATGAGATACTGATTGTGGATGAGCAATTTCCGAGTAATGTGTATCCATGGATGAGAATTGCAAAAGAAGCCCGCGCTATCATTAAAACAATATTGCCTCCAAAAGTTCTTGATAATCGCGGTAAGATTTGGAATCAACGGATTCTAGATGCTATAACTACAAAGACCAAGCTCGTAGCTTGTGGTCAAATACACTGGGCAGATGGCACACTGTTTGATTTAGTTTCCATCCGAAAAAGAACCTCAGAAGTTGGGGCACTTCTTGTGATAGATGGCACACAGAGTATTGGAGCGCTTCCCTTTGATCTCGCCGAAATAAAACCCGATGCGTTAATAGCAGCAGGTTATAAATCGATGATGGGACCGTATAGCATTGGAATGGCCTATTATGGCTCTGCATTTGATGATGGTATTCCTATCGAAGAAAACTGGATTAACCGGTATGAAAGCGAGAATTTTGCTAATCTGGTAAACTACAACGAGCGTTATCAACCCGGAGCTTTGAGATATGAGGTAGGTGAACACAGCAATTTCATTCTTGTACCAATGTTGTTAGAAGCCCTCAAAATGCTGAATAACTGGAAACCTGAAAACATCCAAAGTTACTGTCAATCTCTTATATCAAACGCTGTTGATATACTTCGCGAACATGGATACTGGATCGAAGATGAGGGATACCGGGCTACTAATTTATTTGGAATTCGTTTACCAAATAGCATTTCCATGAATGAAGCAAAAGAACGCCTTACCCGAGCCGGTGTATTTGTATCCTATCGCGGCGATTGCATTCGCGTTTCACCACAAATATATAATCAAAGCGAAGACATGGATGCTTTAGTCAACGCTTTGATTAACTCTTAAAGCTGATTAATTGTTGTTATTATTGAGCGGAGGAACTTCAAAGTCAGTTTTGTCTTTTGATTCTTCGGCTTCTTTAGAATACTCCTGAATTAATCCTTTTAAGCTTGTATCTGTTTTATCTTCAACTTCTAAGTTCTTTATAGGGATTACCAACCGAGTTTGCTCCCACTCGATAAATAGATCTAGTTCGTCTTCTCCAACGGTAGACTCTTCGGTATGTATGGTTAAACTCTCAACAGGTTGCTGAAGAAATTTTGGTTTAATTTTAAAACTTCCGATCTCCTGACTTCTCACATCTGCATTAATGTCGTTGCCCCAGTGCGAAATTGATTTCGACACGAAGATTTCCCAATCGAATCTACCTGGTATCGCATATAAACTATACCTCCCTTTTGGTAATACTATACCACCCATATCAACATCCGCCGTGGTATAAAACCGAGTTGGCTCATTAGCCCCTAATCGCCAAAGCTCATTATAGGGAACACGTTCTCCAATCATTTTTCTGCTTCTGAGCGATGGTTGACCGTAACACATCAACATTTCCCAGCCCTTTATTTTAAAACCGTGGCTTTCTAAAGGACTTAATCGCTCATCATAGGTCGGCATGGCTGTGTAGTCCATTTTGCACGAACCAATTGTTAGTTGTACGGGGATGTAATTGAACCTTGTGAAGAAGAAAAAAGCGAAAAGTGCCGGTAAAACCACTGCAAAAAGAAATATTAAGCCAACTTTCTTTGGATTGATATTAACCATGATGTTCGTAAGTAGATGATGGGTTTAAAACGCCATAATGTATCGCTTGCAAGAGTTAAATAAAAAAGCCACTTGGAAAATTAATCAAAGTGGCCCTTTCTGCAATAATTAGTTGTAATAGCCACGACTTCATCTGACAGTCAGGGGTTAAAAATTAGGATTTGTTGTCGGGTTAGTGGTACTCAGATGTTGATCTTGTTCCACGATGGTTTTTGAATTTGATTCTTCTGGCTCTAACAGCTCCTTCGTGTGTTTCTTTGATTGCCAAGGTAGCTGATCGAGTTGTTTTTGCAAAGCCAGTTCTTTAGAGTCCTGCATGGTCTGCCACGGAGTCTTCCCGTAACAATATTTGCCTGAGTGTGTGCGCTCGGTGTTATACCATCCGAGCCACGCATCAAGCTCGCACTGTAGCTCCTCAATACTGGTGAACACTTTTTTGCGAAAGATTACTGCATAAAACTCCTCCTGAATGGTCCGGTGGAATCGCTCACAAATACCGTTGGTTTGCGGAGATTTCGCCTTGGTGCGGGTATGATCGATATCTTCCAGGTCCAGATAGAGTTGGAAGGGATGGTTTTCTAGTTTACCACAATACTCGGTGCCCCGGTCTGTAAGAATACGAAGCAGGCGGATGCCTTGTTCTTCGTACATGGGTAAGACTTTGTCGTTGAGCAGGTCCGCAGCGGTGATCGCGTCCTTAGCCGAATAAAGTTTGGCCTCGGCCACCTTACAATACGTATCAATAAAGGTTTGTTGGTAGATACGCCCTACGCCTTTGATCGTGCCCACATAGTACGTATCCTGAGCTCCCAGATACCCTGGATGATGCGTCTCGATCTGCCCATGAGCCACCTTGGCTTCCTTAGCTTTTTCCATCGCCACTAACTGGGGTTCCGTCAGGATTATTCCGTCTTGAGCAACTTTTGCCTCCAGAGCTTTCAGGCGCTTTTTAAAGGTTTCCAACTCATGGCGCAACCAAATACTACGTACCCCGCCTGGGGAAATAGTAACGCCCCGTTTGGCCAGTTCGTTGCTCGCTCGCTTTTGCCCGTAGGCAGGAAACTCAAAAGCCATTTCCACTACCTGAGCTTCAATAGCAGGATCCACTCGGTTTTTATGATTAGGTTTGCGCCGCGAGAGCTCTTGCAGGGCCGCTTCTCCTCCGGCATCATACAAATCTTTGATCCGATAATAACTATCTCTTGAATATCCCATCGTACGACAGGCTTGAGAAACATTATTCAGATGCGTGGCGAGCTGTAGTAATCCTACTTTAGTTTTGATTATTTTATCTGATGTAGTCATGATGTGTCTAGGTTTAGTTTTTAGAATGTTGCAATCCTAAAATATCCAAACTGTCAGATTTCATCGTGACTACTTCAAATTAGTGTTAACAGTCTAAGTTTTTGGCGGTGTAGTTTGTGGGTTTTGATTACTTGAAGGCTCTTGCTCTGGTGTAGTTTCTGACGATACTTTCGCTATCTCTTTGTTAACTACCTCTTCACTATTTGTTGATGATTTGGGAACTATTATATCATCAGTATTCGTATCCAAAACTTTGGTTAAACCTTTGATACTGCCCGGTTCCAATCCAACTTCGTTTAAAATATTATCAACAACAGGAGCTAACCCACGATATTTGAGCAAGCTATTAACCAGTTGATCGGCCATATTCCCATTGTTGCCCCCAGCAGTTGCAGCCCCGTTAGTATGACCTGCACCAACGAAATCACTGAGTCCGCCAACGTTAATCACCTTCATATCTGTAATTGCCTCCATCGGCTTAACAGAAGCTTCGATAATAGCAGCTGCATGTTTAATCGTTTTAAGCTGAATTCTCATACGGATAATATCTTCCGAAAGTACATTTTCAGCCGCATTCAGCTTCTCATTACCTTCTGCTTCAACCGCGTAGCGTTCTTCATCGGCTTTTGCTTTTATCTTAATTGCTTCAGATTCTGCTGTTGCGGTTGTTTTAATAGCTTCGGCTTTATCTAACGCTGCAGATTTTTCTGCTTGTGCAGCCACTTTAACCGTTACAGCTTCTTGCTCAGCTTTTTCGGTTGCCTTGATAACTGCAATTTCTTTATTCCTATTTGCAATTTCAGTCTCTTTAGCGGTAGCAACCTTTTCATTAGCAGCTACTGCTTCGGCTTCAGCTAATCGAGCTTCTTTTTCTGCTTTCGATCGCTCCTTCGATTTATTAGCAACCGCGATATCTCTATCCTGATCGGTTATTTCAACCGTTTTTTCACGCTCGATATCTTTCTCCTTAATCGCCTGCTCGTTCAGGATTCTTTCTTCCTCTACCTCTCTATTTGCCTTAATTCTCGCAGTTTCAACTTCTTTTTCTGCAACAATTGTAGCCTCTTCTGCGAGTTTATCGTTTTCTGCTTTTTCTTTGGCGATTGAGCTTGCTTCTACGGCAGCTTGGTTTGCAATTGCGCGTTGCTGCGCTGCTCGGGCGAACTCTTCTTCTCGTTCTAGCTCAAGGCGCTCTTTTTCCGCCTCCAGATTCTTCTTTTTGATGGCTACCGATGTATTCTGTTCGATATCATTTCGAACTTTCTTCTTCTCTTCGATGGTTTCGGTTAATTTCGTTAAGCCTGTGGCATCAAACGCATTGTTGGCATTAAAGAATTGTTTATCCGTTTGATCAAGTCCGGTTAGTGAAACCGTCTCCAATTCTAATCCATTTTTCTCAAGATCTGCTTTTACCGCATTCTGCACTTTTTGAACGAAATCGGTTCTCTTTTCATGAAGCTCTTCCATGCCCATTTCGGCGGCTACGGCTCTAAGTGCATCCACAAACTTACCTTCCATCAATTCTTTTAACTGATCGGGTGAGATTGTACGCTGACCTAACGTTTGGGCGGCATAAGCGATGGCATCAACTTCCGGCTTTACTCGAAGGTAAAATTCTGCCGTAGCATCAACGCGCATTCTATCTTTCGTAATCAGTGCTTGTTCATTCTTTCTCGAAACAACCAAACGAAGTGTGTTCATGTTTACAGTGATAACCTCATGAAGCACCGGAAATACCAATGCCCCTCCATTCATCACCACTTTTTGTCCACCAAAACCTGTTCTTACAAAAGAAAGCTCTTTCGAGGCTCTTTTAAATAATCGGGCAAAAACTAACCCTATTACCAAAAGGCTTATTAAAACAGTTACAGAGATAAAAATGAAGTCGTTTGACGTAAATAATTCCATAAGTTTCTATTTAATCGATTTTTATTGCTTTAAATATTGATTGATCGTACCCGGTTAATTGAACTTTTGTACCCTGTTCAAACTGCTCGGTATCGTTTTCCGGTTCTACCATGAAATAATGAAGTTGCCCAAATTGGTCCTTGTATTTCCCTTCAGCAGGAAGGCCTTTTTTTGCAGTGCCGGTATTAATCTCAATAATCTCGCCTACAAAGGTTTTTTCAGAAAGAGCGGTAGTTACTTCTTTAAAAATTTTAGCCCCCAAAAACTCAGAGATCATTTTATATACTGGAATTGCCCCTACAAAAGCTACTATGGTTGCCGCCCATGTTGGGGCTGGATTGTCAATTGTTCTTACCAACATACTTTGCCCCACATACCCTATAATCGAAAATGATGCTGCGTATACCACTGCTAAAATTAAGAGCGGTACATTTTTCACTTTAATCCAGGCTATATATTTGGAGATGAAGTTATCATTGATTTCAACATCTGCATCTGAATCTGCACCAATTCCAACATCAGTTGCATCAAATAAATTATCGATGATCTGAGAAAGCCCCGCCCCAATTAGTAAAGAACCGACTTCAAGTACCATTACAGCAGCCACAAAGCTAAATGCGATTAAGAATGGTGTGTTATAATCGGCAAGTAAATAGTCTATCATACCCGAAATTTTACCTGTAAATAATGGTTTTTATCTTCATTTACCACTAAAAAATAAAAAAGCCACTCCGAATTTAATCAGAGCGGCTTTTTTCCAGTGATTGCTCACTTGGATGTTAGCTAAATACAGCCTTTACGTAATCTTTTCTCATCTCAGCAATTGCTGAAATTGATATTTCTTTCGGACAAACTGCTTCACATTCGCCGTAATTCGAGCAGTCGCCAAATCCTTCTTCGGTCATTTGATCTACCATTGCAACAACACGGCGGCTTTGCTCAACCTGTCCTTGCGGTAGTTGGCTTAGGTGCGCAATTTTTGCACCAGTAAATAATGATGCCGATGCATTTGGGCACGCTGCCACACAAGCACCACAACCAATACAGGTTGCATAATCAAAAGCGATGTCGGAGGTTTCTTTCTCGATCGGACGAGCATTTGCTTCTTGTGCCGAGCCAGTTTTAACAGATACATAACCACCGGCTTCAATGATTCGATCAAAAGCAGATCGATCTACCACCAAATCCTTGATTACAGGAAAAGCCGCTGCACGTGGAGGTTCAATGGTGATTTTATCTCCATGTTTGTAATTACGCATGTGAAGCTGACAGCACGCTGTTCCTTTTTTAGGTCCGTGCGCCTGTCCATTTATCACCAAATTACAGGAACCACAGATACCTTCGCGACAATCGTAATCGAATTCGACAGGATCTTTTCCTTCAAGCTGAAGTTCTTCGTTCAGAACATCAAGCATTTCAAGAAAGGACATATGTTCGTTTACAGTGTCTAATGTTCGCTCTTCGAAATACCCTTTGGCTGTTGGGCCGTTTTGTCTCCAGTATTTCAGATGTACGGTAAAATTCTTACTCATAACTTTAACTTTTGCCACAAAAACACGGAAACACTTTCTTCTCGTGCTTTTGTGATTTTATGGCTTTTATTTATACGATCTTTGTTTCAACTCAACAAACTCGAACTCTAATGGTTCTTTATGCAGCTCAGTTTCAAGCTGTCCATTCACTCGTTTAAATTCCCATGCTGATACATAAGAGAATTCTTTATCATTACGGAGCGCTTCACCTTCTTCGGTTTGATATTCTTCACGCAAATGGCAACCACAAGACTCTTCTCTGTCGAGTGCATCTTTAGCCATCAATTCTGCTAACTCGAAGAAATCAGCAACTCTGAAAGCAAATTCCAGATACTTATTGTAGTTGTTCTTCTCGCCCGGTACATACACATCTTTCCAAAATTCTTCACGAAGGGCTTGTATCTCTTTAATTGCAGACTCTAAACCTTCTTTCGAACGCTGAATTCCGATTTTATCCCAAACAATCTTACCTAGAGACCGGTGGAAATCGATGATGGTACGCTTTCCTTTAATGCTTAGTAATTTGTCGATGTCATCTTGAGCTTTCTTCGCAGCTTCGTCGAAGGCTTCGTGATCGGTTCCATATCGAGTACCCGGTTTCACATCAGCCAAATAATTTCCGATAGTAGCAGGTAGCACAAAATAACCATCCGATAATCCTTGCATCAAAGCACTAGCTCCCAAACGGTTTGCACCGTGATCAGAGAAATTAGCCTCTCCTGCTGCAAATAAGCCCGGGATATTGGTCATCAAATTATAATCTACCCAAAGACCACCCATAGTGTAATGCACTGCCGGGAAAATACGCATTGGACGTTTGTATGGATTTTCGCCTGCAATATTTTCATACATATCAAACAGGTTACCATATTTGGCTCTGATGGTATCTTCACCATCGCGCTTAATGGCATCGCGGAAATCGAGATACACAGCTAAACCGGTTTCTCCAACTCCTAAGCCTTCATCGCATACTAATTTCGCATTTCGGGAAGCCACATCACGTGGTACAAGGTTTCCAAAACTTGGATATCGCTCTTCCAGGTAGTAATAGCGCTCCTCTTCTGGAATATCGTTTGGATGACGATCATCCCCTTTTTTCCGTGGCACCCAAACTCGACCATCATTTCTTAAACTCTCACTCATAAGAGTTAATTTCGATTGATAATCGCCGGATACCGGAATACACGTTGGGTGAACCTGTACAAAACATGGATTAGCAAATAACGCGCCTTTTCTGTGCGCACGCCAAGCGGCTGTAACATTACTATTTTTAGCATTAGTTGACAGATAAAATACGTTTCCATATCCACCACTTGCTAAAACAACTGCATCGGCTTCATGCCGTTTGATTTCGCCGGTTACCAAATCGCGAGTAATAATACCACGTGCTACACCATCAATAATTACTACATCCAGCATTTCGTGGCGTGGGAAGTATTCGATATTTCCTTCCTCAACCTGACGCATCATACTTTGGTAAGCACCAAGCAATAACTGCTGACCGGTTTGGCCACGAGCGTAAAAAGTTCTGGAAACCTGAGCACCACCAAACGAACGGTTTGCAAGTAATCCAGAGTACTCACGCGCAAATGGAACTCCCTGAGCAACCGCCTGATCAATAATATTGTTTGATACTTCGGCTAATCGATACACATTAGCTTCTCGTGATCTGTAATCGCCACCCTTGATGGTATCGTAAAACAAGCGATAAATACTGTCACCATCGTTTGGGTAGTTTTTAGCGGCATTAATTCCACCCTGAGCTGCGATAGAGTGTGCACGTCTGGCTGAATCCTGAATGCAGAATGCTTTAACATTATAGCCCATTTCTGCTAAACTAGCTGCACCGGCGCCACCTGCGAGTCCGGTTCCTACAAAAATTACTTCATATTTGCGGCGATTATTTGGCGCCACAAGTTTCATATTCTTTTTATGCGATTCCCACTTGTGTTCCAGTGGGCCTTCGGGTACTTTCGATTCTAATTTCATAAGCTTTTTTGACACAGAAACACAAAATCACAAATTAATTGACGATTCTAGTAGTTCCACGTCCTATATTTTTAACGTTAAAGTTAATCAAATAACCAAGTCTTCTGTTAGTTAATCTTAAATGACTCAGAACTTGGGCTTTCCAAACAAGATTTACGATATCTACAGCTTTCAGTTCGCAAATCACACTGTCTTCCACCAATAGATCTAGGCGAAGACCTTCTTCAAATATTAATCCATCATAGTTAATCGGCAAAACTACCTGCCTTTCAACCTGCATGCCTTGTTTTTTTAATTCATGTTCAAGGCAAACTTCATACACTTTTTCTAACAATCCCGGACCCAATGCTTTGTGCACTTTAAAAGCACAATCCACCAATACGCTACCAATTTGGTTTAGCCTTGCTGGGATTGCTTCATATTTTTCAGTGTTTTTGAGCATTAGTGGCAGAATCTAATATGCTATTAATGACCCTTCACCGCCTGTGAAGTAAATGTATAGTGGTATAAATATGAAACCGGCCATTATTACAATTGCAAAGGCATAAGCCGCAGTTTGAATTTTTTTTGAGGTATCGCCATGCTTCATTCCTAACGAAGTGAAAGCACTCCAAAAACCATGCGATAAATGTAAAATAGCCAGCCCAAGTACGCCTACATAACCAATTACTACCCATGTTTTCTGAAATTCTTCGATAACCAATCTGCGCAAGTCTCTAACTTCTTTTCCACTTTCAGAAAGAACGGTTGAGTAATCAGCGCCAAATTTGAAATGAATGATGTGTAGCACTAAGAACACTAAAATTATGGTTCCGGTGTAAATCATACTTCTGGAAGCTAAACTTTGATGACTCGCTCCGCCTCGCGTTTTGTATTCGTTATATCCTTCTGGCCGGGCCTTTCTTTTGTTAAGCCAAATTGAGACTCCTAAAATTGTGTGATACAAAAAGAAGAATGCAAGACCGGCTTCAATTACATAAAGCAACGGTCCAAGACTCATTAATTTATCAGTGTAAATGTTAAAGGCTTCAGCACTCCCGAAAATGGTAAGGTTACCGCCCAAATGCCCGATGAGAAACAGCATCAAACCAATGCCGGTAATACCGGTCATAAATTTGCGTCCAACTTGCGAATTAATCGCTTTTAAATAAGATGGCATAGGTGTTAATATGTTTTATTAAGGTGCGTATCGGTGGTTTTTACTAAGTTTCAATAAAAATTGAAAACAGAACGTTCCGATAAATTTTGATATGAAAATCGTTCTTTTATGTTCTAATTACAAGGTAGAATCAGACTAAATAAGTGCAGTTTTATCCTATCTTACGGCTATACAATTCCCTCATTTCTCATTCAATTTAGATCATGAAAACCATACAAACCGAAACAGAATCTACCATTAGAGAAAGAGGCTCAAAATTTTACGGATTTCTTTTTCCTTGTAATTCTGTCGATTCTTTTGAACTCAAACTTGAAGAGTTAAAAAACCACTACCCCGATGCAACACATCACTGCAGTGCGTACAGAATAATTTCTGAGCAGATAATTGAATACTCGAACGACGATGGCGAGCCCTCCGGTACTGCCGGATTACCTATTTTGAATACCTTAAAATCTGCAGAGCTTGTTAACATTGGGGCAGTAGTAGTTCGATATTATGGAGGCTCTAAACTTGGTAAAGCAGGATTAATTGATGCCTATAGCATTTCAATTAGTGAGTGCATCAACATTGCTACCATCGGAGATTTACAAAAAGTCTTTCGGCTCAAAATTAGCTACGATTATGCTCAAGAGTCACACATCAAGCAAATCATTCATACCTTAAAGCTTACTGAATCAGAGCAAGAATTCACAGAAACGGTAACGAAAATTATTCAAGGTCCCATCCAAAAAGAAAACGATTGCGTACGTTTATTTGAAGCGGTCTCCTATCTTGGTGTTAGCTTCGAACTATTGGATCATATTTTTGTGATGAATTGAATACACGATATCATTATCCTAAGAAAAATCATTCGGCGCTTAAATTATTATTTATGAAAAACGATCTTCACGATCAGGTTGCTACTTACTACGGAAAAACTATTACCTCTACCAACGACCTGAAAACATCGGCATGTTGCACAAACATCGAGTATCCATCGCACATCAAACAGATTTTATCTGAGCTTCACGACGAAACACTCTCAAAATACTATGGTTGTGGACTTACCATTCCTTCTCAACTCGACGGTTTGAATGTTCTTGATTTAGGCTCAGGATCCGGGCGTGATTGTTTTGTGCTAAGTAAACTCGTTGGCGAAAAAGGTGCTGTAGTTGGCGTAGACATGACGGACGAACAATTATTAACAGCAAATACGCATATTGGATATCATGCTGAAAAATTCGGCTATTCGAATGTCCAATTCATAAAAGGGCACATCGAACACCTCGATCAGTTAGGACTTCCTGAAGCATCGTTTGATTTGATTGTTTCAAACTGTGTAGTAAATCTGGCTTCCGATAAACGTGCTGTACTACAAGGTGCGTTTGATCTGTTGAAATTAGGTGGTGAGATGTATTTCAGCGATGTATATGCAGATCGAAGAATCCCAAATCATGTTGCCAATGACCCTGAAGTGTATGGCGAGTGCTTAGGTGGGGCGCTATACTGGAATGACTTCCTGAATATTGCAAAATCAGTCGGGTTTACCGATCCTCGTTCTGTTTCTTCTGATAAAATCGCTATCGACGATGAGCGAATTGCAAAGTTAGTTGGGAATATCAATTTCTACTCGGTGACTTATCGCCTGATGAAACTCCCCGCGTTGGAAAGTGATTGCGAGGATTATGGTCAGGCTGTGCGATACAAGGGAACCATCGAATATGAAGAAGACAAGTTTATGCTCGATGATCATCACATTTTTGAAACTGGTCGTATTTACACCGTTTGCGGAAATACATATATGATGTTGCATGACACCCGATTTAAAGAACACTTCGATTTTTGGGGTGATTTCTCCACGCATTATGGAATTTTTGAGGGATGTGGTGGATCAGCTCCTTTCTCAACAGAAACTATGAATGCTGAAGGAGTTGCTCAATGCTGTTAAAAGAAAAAGAAATTGCAGAGAACTTTGCATCCAGAGGTAAATTTGTTGATGAAAAAATCACCGGAAAAGGGGAAGATCGAGCCTACGTTGATTTAGTTAAACTCAAAACACTTTGGATTAATACCGGTACGCGATGTAATCTGCAGTGTCAGAATTGTTACATCGAATCCTCCCCTACTAACGATGAGCTTTTGTTCATCACCAAGCAAGAAGTAGATAACTACCTCGATGAAATTGAAGAGCTGGAACTTGGTACATCAACAATTTCTTTCACCGGAGGCGAGCCGTTTTTAAATAAAGATATGCTTCCCATTTTGCAGGAGTGCTTATCCAGAGGGTTTGAAGTGCTCGTTTTAACTAATGCTTACCGAGCAATCGACAAGCATTTCGATGAACTAAAGCGATTGAATAGCGCATTCACAAATAAAATAAGTCTTAGGGTTTCACTCGATCACTACACAGCCGAAGTGCATGAAGAGGAACGAGGTCCAAAAACTTTTGATCGAACACTTAAAACCATCAAAAAACTATCTGATTGGGGTTTTGATGTGAGTATAGCAGGACGCTCGCTGGCCGATGAATCTCGGACAGATGCTTTGCTAGGATATCAGGGAATTCTAAATCAATATGAGATTAACCTTAAAGTGGCTGATGGTAATAACATTGTCATTTTTCCTGAAATGTCTACGTCGAGAGACGTGCCGGAAATAACAACGGCTTGTTGGGATATTCTTGGCGTGCATCCACATCAACAAATGTGTGCTACCGAACGCATGGTTGTAAAACGTAAGGGAACTAATGCACCAGTTGTTCTGCCTTGCACATTAATTGCTTACGATGAAGCATTCGAAATGGGCACAACCTTAAAAGAATCCTTCGAGCGAGTGTATCTCAATCATCCTTATTGCGCACAGTTTTGCGTACTTGGTGGGGCAAGTTGTTCGGGTTGATAGTATTTTCTTCTTTGGAACGCTTCAACATTAATTATCTTTACTTCTGCCTCAACAATGGCAATCTGAAGCAACAGCAAACATGAAGATATACACGAAAAAAGGCGATCAAGGACAAACCTCACTATTTGGCGGACAAACCGTAGCGAAAAACGAAAAGCGTATCGACGCTTATGGCACCGTGGATGAACTCAATTCCGTTATTGGCGTGGTTAGGGCTCATAATGTGGACGCTCAAATCGACGAATGGTTAAACACCGTGCAACATCAATTATTTGTTTTAGGGTCTGATTTAGCTACTCCGCACAGTAGAGAGGTACGCATCGATCGTATTTCTAAATCGGAAATTACGTTTCTGGAACAACATATCGATGAAATGGACGGGCAATTGGCGGCTTTAAAAAACTTCATCTTACCGGGTGGTACCAAAGCGGCGTCATTTTTGCACCTTGCCCGAACAGTATGTCGCCGTGCTGAACGTATAACTGTGGCTTGCACCGAAGTTGATTATGTAAGCGAATGGACCATCAAATATTTAAATCGATTGTCCGACTTTTTATTTATGCTTGCTCGTTTCGAAAATTTTAAATCCGGTGAAGATGACATCCCCTGGATACCTGCTTAAACTATGAGTGCAAAAAAGACATCAAAAAATTCGAAAGAACCATTATCGAACCGAAAGAAGATTCTTTTTTACGCGATCACTTTTTCGATTCCGATTCTCTTCTTTTTGATAATTGAAGTTGCCCTGCGAGCCATCGACTACAAAGGGAATAACGACCTTTTTATCGATCCGGAAATTCCTGATGTCGAATTCCTATACCCTAACCCGAATTTTGCATCGCGCTATTTTTTCTATACCAACACGGTTCCAAGTCCTTCGATGGACATGTTTTTAGCGGAAAAACCAGCCAATGGTTTTCGTGTTTTTGCGATGGGAGGTTCATCCGCGGCGGGCTATCCTTATGGATTTAATGGTACTTATTCTCGTGTAGTTAACGATGTACTTCAGGATGCTCTTCCGGATAAAACCGTGGAAGTTATTAACGTGGGAATTTCTGCCATAAGCACCTACACATTGTTCGATCAGGTTAATGAAATTATTGCTCAACAACCGGATGCAGTTCTTATTTATGCCGGCCACAATGAATTTTATGGAGCATTGGGTGTAGGCTCAAATGAAAATCTGGGTGGTTTCCCTGCCTTTGTTCGCTTTTATCTGAACATGCAGCGCTTAAAAACGTTCATGTTATTACGAACAATCATTGTAGATAGCGGTAAATGGTTTGCCGAAACTTTTGGTGATTCTGAATACGATGCCTCTGCTACTTTGATGGAGCGAATTGTAGATTCCCGATCTATTGAAATGGGCAGTCCGAAATATGAATTGGCAATGATTCAGTTCCAAAGTAATCTGAATGCGATAATTGCAAAATATCAGAAAGCAGGCATTCCTGTTTTTATTGGTAGTGTTGCCAGTAATCTTAAAGATCATGCACCCTTTGTTGATATTCAGGATGGCGAACAACCTTCTGCGCAGGAAACCTACGATGCGGCTAACACAGCTTATGAGAATCGAGAGCTTGATAAAGCACACGAATTATACACACTTGCAAAAGACTTAGATGGATTAAAATTTCGGGCACCGACTCAGATTAATCAGATCATCAGAGAAACCACTCAATCGAATGAAATGGTGTATTATGTGCCAAGCGAAGAAGAATTAACCCGATTCACGTACGATGGAATTATCGGTTTCGACTTAATGCTGGAGCACCTCCATCCCAATCAGCGTGGTTATTTTATCATCGGAAAAACCTTCGCAGCCTCTTTACTTGATTATTTGGACATCCCAGAATCACAACTTCCGCAGCGTTTAAATGATTACTTCGAGGACATGCACTTTACCGACTTCGACCATCGAGTGGCTTACCACCGCGTAGAAACTCTTAAACAAGGATTTCCATTTGTGATGGGCGAAAAGCCAACTCCTTATCAGGTAGATTATGACCCTATTTCTATTGTGGATAGCTTAGCATTTAGAACGGTTCATTTTAATATGAGCTGGGATAAAGCAAAGGTACATTTAGCCGATCATTATGAACGAACAGGACAAAAAGAAAAAGCTATTGCTGAATATTTGGGCTTGATTCGTAACCAACCATGGAATGAATCACCTTATATCTTTGCAGCTCGTATTTATCTGGATCAAAACGATTTTGATGCGGCTGAACCTTTACTTCGCAAAGCTTATGCGATAAATCCAAGAGATGCATTTATCACCAAAATGCTGGGTGCAATTGAAGTTCAACAAGGCAATGCTAAAGAAGGGATTCGTTTTTTGGAGGAATCACGTCGATTAAATCCAAGCGACCCACAAATGTTATACAATTTATCCGGTGCTTACGGTATTGATAAGCAGTTCGGTAAGGCTTTAGAAATAGCACAAAAAGTGCGCCAAGTTAATCCGCGTTTTCCGGGTAATGAAGCTTGGATTCAACAATTACAAACGATATTAAATCAATAATTATGGCATTAATGGTATCCGTTTCGGGAATCAGAGGGATTTTTGGTGAAGATTTAACTCCTGAGAATTTGGCACGCTTTACCGCTGCCTACGGAACTTGGGTAGACGGTGGAACCGTAGTACTCGGTCGCGACACCCGAGTAACCGGTAAACTGTGCGAGGACATAGTTGCTGCCACGCTTAAAAGTGTGGGATGTGATGTGGTTCGTGTTGGGATCGTACCTACCCCAACCGTTGCAATGGGCGTGCTGAAATATAAAGCCGCAGGTGGCATCATCATCTCAGCAAGTCATAATCCGGCCGAATGGAATGCGCTTAAATTACTAAATGGAACGAGTGAATTCATGGACGCTGATCAAGGTGCGGAGATGATTAAAATCAATGATTCCGGTTCATTTAATTATCAACGATTTGATAAAATTGGTGTAGAATGTGATGATGAATCCTTAGTCGATTATCACATCGAACAGATTTTAGCTCTTCCATTTATCGATGCAGACATAATCAAAAATGCACAACTATCGGTGGCAGTGGATGCTGTAAATGGTGCAGGCTCCATTTCGGTGCCCAAACTTCTCGAAGCTCTTGGAGTTGAAACCATCCATAAAATTCACTGCGAACCAAATGGGATTTTCCCACACAATCCGGAACCATTACCCGAGCATCTCACTGAAATTTGTGATTTGGTAAAGCAAACTAACGCAGATTTAGGCGTTGTTACCGATCCGGATGCCGACCGACTTGCTTTAGTTGATGAAAAAGGCGAGTTATTCGGGGAAGAATACACTCAAGCTACCGTGTTTGACTTTATTCTATCAAAAAAAGCTGGTCCAACAACTACAAATCTTTCCTCATCTCGAGTGGCGGACGATATCTCAAAAAAATATGGGCAAATCTGTCATCGCTCTAAAGTAGGTGAAATTAATGTGGTGAAAAAAATGCAAGAGGTGGAAGCCGTTGTTGGTGGTGAAGGTAGTGGAGGAATTATAGTACCCGATTTACACTACGGAAGAGATGCGTTGGTTGGAATTGCCTGCGTGTTACAACATCTGGCTGAACAAAAAGTAGCAGCCTCTGAGCTACGAGCTAGATACACCAATTATTTTATGAGCAAGAATAAGATACAGTTGGATGAACTTGGTAAAGATGCAGATGAAGTGCTTGAAACCGTAAAGGAACGATTTAGCTCATTAAATCCGATCACTATTGATGGAGTTAAAGTTGATTTTGAGGAAGGTTGGGTTCATCTTAGAAAATCAAATACCGAACCTATTATCCGCGTTTATTCCGAAGGAAAATCTGTGGATGCTGCCAACGCATTTGCAGCTAAGGTAACTTCAATCATTTAACGGCCATGAAACAATTAAGTCTTCTTCCCCTGTTTTTGATGTTGATTACTTCAGGAGCCTGCGCTCAAAATCAATCAGGCAAATCTGAAGTAAAACTCGAAAACTCAGACATCACTTACACTGAACAGGATGCAGCCATATTTGCGGATATTGTTGAGCGATTCCAAGACGAGGCCGATCAACCGATCAATGTGTTAATTCCTGAAATTGGGAAGTATTTTTTGGGGAATGAATATGTTGCGCATACGCTGGAAGTAAACGAGGAAGAAAAACTGATTGTGAATTTACGGGAACTGGATTGTACTACGTATGCTGAAAACCTGTTGGCACTCGCTCGAACCCTGAAATCAGAGAATCAATCGTTTGAACAATTCGCCGAAGAGATCAAAAAAATCCGTTATCGGGATGGTCAACTTGATGAATATCCATCAAGATTACACTACTTCAGTGATTGGATTTACAATAATAGAGCTAACAATTTGGTAAGCACCCCGGCCGACAGTTTTGGTGCACCTTTTCCAAACAAAGTGAGCTTTATGAGTTCGAATCCGGATAGCTATAAGCACCTAAAACAGAACCCTGAATACGTTTCTATTATCGAGCAACAGGAAGCTAAAATAAATAGCAATAATTACTATTATGTATCAAAGGAGAACATCCCCGAGTATGAGCATTTGCTAAAGGAAGGCGACATTATCGGCCTAACCACCAGCATAAATGGGCTGGATGTTGCCCATGTTGGAGTGTTGGTTGAGCAAAATGGAAAACTACATTTGATGCATGCTTCTCAATCGAGTTTGAAAGTTGAAATTTCTGATGACCCCATCTCGTCTTTCCTGAAACCCAATTCTAAGAATACCGGAATTATGATTGCACGCCCGGTAGACATTCTAAACTAACGATTATGCTAAAATGGATTGATGTACTAAAATTTGCCCGAAATGGGAACCCCGAACCGGATCGAAGAGTCGAAAAAACTCCTGAAGAATGGAAGAAACAGCTTACTGAGGAAACGTACCGAATAACTCGTCTTAAAGGCACTGAACGTCCTTTTTCGAATGAAATGTGTAGCCGTTTCGAGCCCGGCAAATATGAATGCGTTTGTTGTGGCACTCTGCTTTTCGATTCTGCTTCTAAATTTGAAAGTGGTACGGGATGGCCATCTTTTGGTCAACCGGTGAAAGAAAATGCCGTGGCTTACGAAGCCGATCACTCACACGGAATGACTCGGGTAGAAATTCTGTGTAATACTTGCGATGCACACTTGGGTCATGTTTTTCCGGATGGACCGGAGCCTTCGGGACTTCGTTATTGTACCAATGCACTAAGTCTACAAAAGGTTAAGGAAGAAGCGTAACCCTTTCACTGATTTGAGTAAGCTGACGTAGGTGCGCGGGCGAATCGTATGGGAGTATCGCGAAATGTCCACACTTACCAACTCAAAAAGTTTTGTTACCTTAGTTAGTAACTCTCAAAGAAACAGCTACCATGTTAACTCAACATCTGACCCATCTTTACCAGCGCGAGCTCACCAATGTAAAAGAAGAAATTGCGGCCTATAAATCTGAAGATGCCCTTTGGATTACATCGGATGGAATTAATAACAGCGCAGGGAATTTAAGTCTGCACATTTCAGGGAACTTGCAGCACTTTTTTGGCACCATTTTAGGTGGAACTGATTATGAACGTGATCGTGATTTCGAGTTTAGTGGAAAAGTAAGCCGACAGGAATTATTAGATGACCTAGAAGCCGCTGAAAAAGCAATAACTGATACCTTAGCAGCTATCACAGAAGAGCAGCTCAGTAAACTCTTCCCCGTGAAAGCTTTTGGTGATGTTACTACCGAATGGTTTATTCTTCATCTTTATGGCCACCTTACCTATCACCTCGGGCAGATTAACTATCATCGACGTTTGCTGGATAAATAGAACGGTATTGAATCCAAAAAACCTCTACGGTTTAATGTTTTTCATTCCAATCGCCTGCGAATAGCTTACCACGGTTTTTCGAGTTCCTTTTTAGTGTAGACTTTCTCATGAAAGTCGAACACACTGCCTCTGGGTTTTTTCAGATCAAGAGGATCGTTTCCGAATAATCTGAACATCAATGCGATGGGAGTGATGAACAAGAAATACAGTAACCCAAGAACAAAGGGGTTTACAATCCGGGATAATATTTCTGCCAATTTATACCATCCCCAAACAATTCCGTGACCGGCGATTGGAATGATCAGACAAATCAGACCAATAAATAATGAAGCATAAGCGATATACTCGTTATCGAAAATAGCTGCGATAACAAGCAACCCCACCACAATCACCAATTGTGTTTTGGGAGTTTCCGGATCGGTCTTTATGAAATTAAAATTGCGCTTGGGAAGCATCCGATTTTAAAATAAAGTGTAAATAAACGGCGCGATGGACGACCCACCACCAATCACTATCAAAAATCCGAGAAGTAGTAATACAACGATTACAGGGGCCAGCCAGAATTTCTTCCGCTCTTTCATAAAGCCCCATAAGTCTTTTAATAAATCCATATTTCTATTTTCGCCACTAAATTCCACAAGTAAGGTATCTAGTGTTCCATTGAATGTTTAATAAAATTGTTAATCCTTCGGCGGCAGCCACAGTATGACTCTGTAACTCGATATCTTTGTAACTCTGTCACTCAATTAATCCTTTTCAAATTCCAGTTTCTGTTCCCATTCGGGTTGATCAGTTTTGGCGTAAACGTAATTACCCATCACCAAATAATCCATCTCGGTGTTCATAAAACAACGATAGGCATCCTCAGGAGTACAAACAATGGGTTCGCCACGCACATTGAAGCTTGTATTTACTACTAATCCATAGCCCGTTCGCTTCTTAAATGCCTGAATCATCTCCCAATAACGCGGATTCGTTTCTTTATGCACCGTTTGAACTCGCGCCGAAAAATCAATGTGCGTGCTTGCCGGGAGGTCTGATCGTTCTATTGCTAACTTCTCTCGAAGTGGCAAAGAATGATAGCCTTTTGGTACCGTTTTACGTCTATTTTCAACAACCGGTTGTACCAAAAGCATGTAGGGTGAATCCGATTTCATTTCGAAATACTCAGCCGCATCTTCAGCTAACACTGAAGGTGCAAACGGTCGGAAAGACTCTCTGTATTTGATCTTCAGATTCAGCTTTTTTTGCATATCGACACGCCGAGGATCAGCAATAATACTACGACCTCCTAACGCTCGCGGTCCAAACTCCATCCTACCCTGAAACCAGCCAACCACATTTCCCTGATCCAGAAGCTCTGCTGTTTTATCAAATAGCTCCTGATCAACAAATTCCTGATAAACAGGCTTAAACTTTCTAACTGCACGTTCAATATCAATGGGTAAATACTCAGGTCCGAGATAAGCACCTTGCATCGAATCAGGAGATTCCGGTTTTCGATCTCCATCAAAATATAAATGATAAGCTGCAAGTGCTGCACCAACGGCTCCTCCTGCATCACCGGCTGCCGGTTGGATATAAAGATTCTCAAAAATTTCTTCGTTTTGAAGCTTTCCGTTGGCAACACAATTCAAAGCAACACCCCCGGCAAGGCAAATATTCTTTGATCCGGTAAGTTCACGCGCATGCGAAGCCATTTTTAAAACCACTTCTTCTGTGACTTTTTGGATTGCCAAAGCCAGATCTGCTTCGTGTTGTAATAGATCAGCTTCTCCTTCCCTTCGGGCAAATCCAAACAAATCTTCCCATTTACGCTCGCTGGTCATTCTAAGTCCGGTTGCATAGCTAAAATACTCCTGATTTAACCAAATCGAGCCATCTTCGCGAATATCTACCAGCGTGGATTTAATTTTCTTGATGTAATCAGTAACCAATTCCGATTCAGGATTTCCATAAGGAGCCAAACCCATCAGTTTATACTCACCTGAATTTACTTTGAAGCCTAGAAAATAAGTGAAAGCCGAATACAGTAATCCCAAGGAATGCGGAAACTTTAACTCGCGCAATAATTTGATTTCTTTACCCTTACCGTGGCAGATTGTAGCTGTTGCCCATTCCCCTACTCCATCAATCGTTAAAATGGCAGCATCTTCAAATGGCGAAGGATAAAAGGCACTCGCAGCATGACTCAGGTGATGTTCCGGAAACAGCAAATTAACATCAGGTTTTGAGTAATCACCCACTTTTTTCAACTCATCGTAAATGAGTTTTTTGAGGAACATTTTCTCTTTTAACCACACGGGCATAGCGGTGATAAACGAGCGAACACCCTTTGGAGCGAATGATAAATAGGTTTCCAAAAGACGTTCGAACTTCAAAAAGGGTTTGTCATAGAATACAATGGCGTCTAATTCACCGATGGATAAACCTGCCAGTTCAAGGCAATATTTAGTGGCTTCAACCGGGAAATTGGCATCGTGTTTTTTGCGAGTAAAACGCTCTTCTTGAGCAGCCGCAACGATACGGCCATCTTGCACCAAGCAGGCAGCTGAATCGTGATAAAAAGCCGAAATTCCGAGAATATTCATAGAGTAGATGAAGTTGTCCAAAGATAGTAAAACCAAAACTTCTCCCAACCACTTTGTTTTTATTGCCTGCTTAGTTCCGTACCTTTCAAGTCTATTATTTTTCACTATCAATCAAGATACATGATTATCTCAATGACCGGTTTTGGGCGAGGTGAGGCTGCTGGAAACGGCCTCAACGCCACTGTAGAAATAAAAACTTTGAATAGCCGATATCTGGATGTAAGCATTCGTTTGCCACAAATATTACAGCACAAAGAATTAGCGCTCAAAGAACTATTCCAAAAAAGTGTTAATCGCGGGAAACTAAATGTGTCGGTAAATCTTACTCAGCAAGATAATACCGAACCAAACATTAAAGTTGATGAGGACAAAGTTCGTACTTATGCAAGAGTATTGAATGAAGTTCGTGAAGCTGCTGGAATTGAGGAACCCATCAGTATAAAAAGTATTTTAAATTTTGGTGATGTATTTGTTTCTCAACAAGATGATGAGGAGTCCATCAACCAAAAATGGCAACTGGTCATTGAGGCAACTCACAACGCCATTGGAAACTTGATGCAAATGAGAAATCAGGAAGGGGGTCAGCTTCGAAAGGATTTATTATCGCGCATTGCAAGTATAGACGATGCGGTTGGAGAAATCTTAACCATTACGGAAGGTCGTGCAGAAGAAGTTCGAGTCAAGCTGCATGAGCGAATTAAGCAATTGGTTGAGGACGAAAATATTGATGAAGAACGCCTTGAAATGGAAGTGGCTATTTTAGCTGATAAAATGGATATCACCGAGGAAACAGTTCGGTTGCGCGCGCATCTAAAGTTTTTTGTTGAAGCTATTGAGCAGCCCGAACCTGCTGGTCGTAGACTTAATTTCTTAACTCAGGAGATTAACCGAGAGTTAAATACCATCGGTTCTAAGGCAAACGATTCTGAGATTGCACATCATGTGGTGAAAGCAAAAGAAATGCTGGAGCAGATCAGAGAGCAAGTACAGAATGTGGAATGATCAGGCCTTGAGTCTTAAGGAGTGAGCGATGAGAAAAGGGAAAGTTATTATTCTGGTTGCGCCAAGTGGCGGTGGTAAAAGTACAATAGCAAAACGCCTTTTTCAGGATTTCGATAATCTAAAATTTTCCGTATCGGCTACCACACGTGCCCCACGAGAAGGTGAAAAAGATGGCATCCATTATCATTTTTTACCGCGTCCTAAATTTGATGAATTAATAGATGAAAAAGCCTTTCTGGAATGGGAAGAATTCTACGGTGGAACTCGCTACGGAACATTACGTTCAGAGGTTGATAAAAAGCTGAATTCAGGCTATTTTATTCTGCTTGACATCGAAATAAAAGGTGCGCTGAACGTGAAGCGTATTTATGGGGATGAATGTTTGGGATTGTTCATCAAACCGCCCTCATTTGAAGTGTTAAAGCAGCGCCTGATAGCCCGAGGCACGGAATCGGAAGAAACATTGCAGCTTAGGCTCGAGCGCGCAAAAGAAGAACTTGAATATGCTGATCAGTTTGATCGGATAATTATTAATGACGATCTGGACACAGCCTACGCACAGGTGAAGGAAGCTGTAACAGATTTTATGAATTCATAACTACATCTATGTCTATCCAAACACTCGACATTGAAAAATTAAAAGAAGTAACCGGCAATAAGTATGAATTGTTGGTGATCATGGCAAAGAGAGCTCGTCAGATTGCTGCTCAGGAAAAATTAGAATTAGACGAGAAGCTACAATACTTCGAAGGCTTCGAAGATGATGACGAATTTTCGTTCAACGAAGAGCAAGAGCAAATCTCAAAAGCATTCGAAAAACTTCCACATGCTACTCGTCGCGCCATTGCAGAAATGGAAAACGATGAGATTTACTATCGAAAGCCTGAAGTAGACTAATTCATGCTCTCCGGGAAACGCATAGTTCTTGGTGTTACCGGAGGAATCGCAGCTTACAAAGCTGTCTTTTTACTTAGAGAATATCAAAAAGCGGGAGCTGAAGTAAGGGTTACCATGACCCCATCGGCTACTCGCTTTGTTGGTTTAGAAACTTTTGCTTCCCTCTCCGGCCATGATGTTGCCGTCGAAATTTTCCCCGAAGAAGCAGGTGCTGATGAATGGACACGTCATATTTATTGGGGCGAATGGGCCGATTTGTTTGTTATTGCTCCCTGCACCGGAAATACACTTGCTAAAATTGCCAATGGTATTTCGGACAATATGCTCACTGCAACAGTGTTGGCTGCTCGCTGTCCCCTGCTAATTTGCCCCACCATGGATGGTGAAATGTATGATTCTCCTTCTGTTGAACAGAATTTAAAGCGAGTTCAAGATTTTGGATATCACATTTTGGAACCGGAATCTGGTTTTTTGGCAAGCGGTATTGAAGGAAAAGGAAGACTCCCGGAATTTGATTCCATTCTCGATAAATCCAGTGAAATAATTGGCTCAATTCAAGGTCCACTAGAAGGTAAAAAAGTGATCGTTACCGCCGGCCCTACCCGAGAACACATTGATCCTGTTAGATTTATTTCCAACCCGAGTTCGGGAAAAATGGGTGTGGCGATGGCGAAGGCAGCTCAACGATTAGGAGCTGATGTAACCTTAATTCACGGACCAGTTTCAATTCCCCTACCCGAGGAAATTCATAAAATTTCGATTTTAAGCGCGGCAGATTTATTTAAAGCCGTTCAGGAGTATGCTGAGGCTGATATGATAATTATGGCAGCCGCTGTATCTGATTTTACTCCGGTAGAAGTGCATGATCACAAAGTGAAGAAAGATCAGGGGGAATCAGAAATTAAGCTAAAGAGCACAACAGATATTCTTGCCTGGCTGGGTGAACGTAAGCCCAAGCACCAAATACTCATTGGTTTTGCGATGGAAACCGAACATCTGCTTGAAAATGCTCATCGAAAGTTAAAAAAGAAGAATGCCGATTGGATCGTCGCAAATTCCTTAACCGAAAAAGCTTCCGGTTTTGAGAGTGATACAAATACAGTACATTTGTTGAATACTTCGAGTGATCACACGTTCAGTGGCACTAAAAATGAAGTTGCAGAACAAGTATTGAATGTAATTGTACGATCAGTTTAAAATCGGATGATCAAAAGCCGACTCATTTTAACCATACTACTATTTTTGGCATGTGTAATGTCAACCATATTGTTAGCAACGGCCCCGCCATTAAAGGTTCAAACCATTACTACCGAGGCCGAAGTCGATTCTTTAATTGAACTTGCTTTCTCTGATTACGGCATAACTCGTTCCCAATTCCGAAGCCAAGCCTTAGCGATTGATACTAGTTTTTCGCGTAAGATTTATCGAATGAATGTTCCTGAAGGGTTTTCAAAAACATCTTTTCATCTTCGACTTCAGAAAGCAATTTCTCCCTATGGATTAGAAGTTCCGGCTAAGATTTATTTCCCTGACGAAGACATGCATATCCATATTTTGTATAATGATACCGTCTGGCGAACTATTCGAATTACCACAAATAATAATTGAGAGATCATGGCAGAGAGTTTACTTCTAAAACGTTTCCAGCTGATCGAATTTCCTCAGCCTCCCATTTTAAACACCAAATATCCGGTATTTCTATGTCATGGATTTGGGGCTATCGGGGCGCTTGTAAAGCCCTCTCCTTTGCACGACCCTTGTATGTTGATGCGCGAACACGGCATTATTGCATTCGCACCAAATGTAGTACCATACGCTTCGATTGAAACTCGGGCAAAAAACTGGGTTCGATTAATCCGACAAGTCTGTGATGAAAATGGCTATAAAAAAGTGAATGTTGTTGCGCATAGCATGGGTGGTTTGGATATGCGCCATGCTCTGTGTCATCTCGATATTTCGGATCGCATAGCTTCATTAACAACTGTCGCTACACCGCATCATGGCACATATTTGGCCGATTTAGTGCTGAAAACACCAGAAATATTAACCGAACGGTTAAGTGAGGTTGTAGATTGGTTTGGCAATAATGTATATCCAAAAGAAAAAAGTAATGCCATCGGCTCAGTAGAACAACTCACCATTGGCTACATAAACGATTGTTTTAATAAGGAAACCCCTGACAATCCTGAAGTACCTATTTTTTCATATTCGGCAAGTGTAGGTAAAGGAACTAACTATCCACTGAATCCAATCTTTAAATTTCAGAATTCGCAGATTTTTGAACGCGAAGGCGAAAATGATTCCTTTGTATCGGTGGAAAGCGCTAAATGGGGAACTTACTTAGGCTGTGTTAACCTCTCGCATCTCAACCAAATAAACGTGCAGGTCTGGAAAGAAGCGAAACCAATTTACTTCAAGTTTTGGACCGGGGTTATCGACAATCTGCACAAAAAGGGATTTTGATATGAAGATTCTCATTATTGGTGGCCATGGAACCATTGGAAGCCGCATTGTTGAAGCCTTGCAGGAAAAACATAATGTTATAACTGCCGGACGAAGCTCTGGTGACTTTATTGTTGATTTTGAGAACGAGCAATCTATCGAAGAAATGTACACACAGATTTCTGAGATTGATGCCGTTGTTTCGATTGCAGGAGAAGCTAAATGGGCTCCGTTTTCTGAGCTTACCGAAAAGGATTTCTATGTTGGAATTCGTAGCAAATTAATGGGTCAGGTAAATCTTGTACGCATTGGTAAAGATTACATCAACAAAGGTGGTTCATTTACATTATCAACAGGAATTTTAGCCGATCATCCTGTACTTAACACCACAAGTGCCGCAATGGTTAATGGGGCAATCCATAGTTTTGTGAAGGCAGCAGCCTTGGAGTTATCCCATGCGCGAATAAATGCGGTTTCGCTTGGCGTAGTTGAAGATGCTTATGAGAAGTATCAGGATTATTTCCCGGGACATAACCCGGTAGCTACTTCACGAGTTATCAATGCTTATCTTAAAAGTATTTTTGGTGCGAATACAGGGCAAATTATTCGAGATTACGCCTAGCCTATCAGAGCAACAGTCTATCTTTAGGAATTTGATTTCTAACTCAAATTCATAAATTTGATCAAAAATTCATACCAACCTTACTTATGCGAATCACAATATTCATTATCTGCGTTTTATTTTTGTCCGCAGAATCAAGAGCTCAACAATCCATCGTCTCTGAAACAGTGATTGATGAATATGCCCTTAATTCAATCAATCTTTTTCGGGAATTACTTAGCATTCCCAACGATGCCAATAACCCGAGCGACATCGAAAAAAATATCCAATGGAGTGAACAACAATTCTCTAAGCGTGGATTTACTCTCACACGAATATCAACATCATCTCTTCCTTTATTGCTTGCAGAAAGAGAAATATCGGGTGCGAATAAAACCGTTCTCATTTACTTACAACTGGATGGGCAACCCGTAGACTCATCCCGCTGGATGCAAGACAATCCTTTTCAGCCCGTACTTAAAGCTGAGAACGAATCTGGAGAATGGGAGATCATAAGTTGGGATCGAATTGATGAATATAACCCGGATTGGCGGATTTTTGCCCGTTCGGCAAGCGACGCAAAAGGACCTGTAGCCGCTTTTCTTACTGCCCTCGATTTAGCTGAACATGAAGGAATTGAACCAAACTATAACATCAAAGTTATCATGGATTTTGAAGAAGAACTTGGATCTCCTCCACTGCCTCAGGCAGTGCTAGATAACAGCGATTTATTAGCGGCCGATATGCTGATCATTTTTGATGGCCCGAGCCACATTTCAGGAAACCCAACCTTAACTTTTGGAGCACGTGGAATAGCAACAATTCAGCTTACAACCTATGGGCCGGCAGTTGCTCAGCATAGCGGACATTTCGGTAATTACGCTCCAAATCCTGCATTTAGGTTAGCACGCTTACTTACATCGATGAAAGATGAAAATGGATTGGTTACAATTCCCGGTTTTTACGATGGTATTGAAATATCGTTCGAAGTTGAAGCTATTTTAAGAGCTGTTCCTGATAATCAAGAAGGAATTAAAGAGCGTCTGCAAATTGCAGAGACCGACAAAGTGGGTAGGTTTTATCAAGAAGCGATTCAATTCCCGTCGCTAAATGTGCGTGGGATGCAATCCGGATGGATTAATGACGAAGTGCGAACCATAATACCCGGCTGGGCACGTGCCGAAATTGATGTACGCCTTGTACTTGAGTCTGATCCTGATCGGTTACTTAATCTTATTAAAACGCATATTGAACAACAGGGTTATTTGGTACTCGACCGAGTTCCAACTAAAGAAGAGCGGTTAACTCATCCAAAAATTGCCACTTTTACCAGTAATGTTTCCTATCAATCATTCAGAACGCCTTTTGACTCTGAAGTTGGTCTTTGGTTGAGAAGAGCAATTCAAACTGCTTATAATCAAGAACCGGTAATGATCAGAATGAGCGGTGGATCAATCCCAATTTCACCTTTTGTGAACACGCTTAACCTACCGGCAGTAACTGTTCCTACCGTGAATAGAGATAATAATCAGCATTCTCCCAATGAAAACCTTCGTTTGGGTAATTACCGAAATGCAATTAAGACGATGGTATATATATTAGCGGAAGAACTTTAAGATTACTCAAAATCTTCATCTGCCAATTTTCGAAGCAAATCGTAATCGGTGAGATCGTACTGAATAGGTGTTACCGTTGCAAATCCTTCGTTTAACAAACGAATATCGGCATCGGTACCGTCGTCAAGTAATTCAAACTTTCCGGTTAGCCAATAATATGGTCGACCAAAGGGGTCTTTTCTCGCTTCGTACTCTTCAACATAACGGCTATCAGCCATACGAGCCCAACTTATTCCCTTAAATGGGCCTGCCGGAGCGTTCACATTCATTGTAACTCCTTTCGGGAGCCCTTTTTCCATAACCATTTTCACTACCCGACGAGCTGCTTCTTGACAACCTGTAAGATCAGCATCATGGCCGTATTCAGTACAACTTACCGCAATACTTGGATAACCTAGCACCGTACCTTCAGTAGCTGCGCTAACCGTACCAGAATACAAAATATTTATACCTGCATTACTTCCGTGGTTTATCCCGCTTAGCACTAAATCAGGTTTTCGATCTAATAATTGATCGTGTGCAAGTTTTACGCAATCAGCAGGAGTTCCATTTACCGAAATTCCTTCAAAACGATCCGCGATTTTTAGCTTTTGAGATCTGAGAGGTTCCTCAATAGTGATAGCATGCCCAACTGCACTTTGCTGGCGATCGGGTGCTGCAATAATCACATCTCCGAATTCAGCGGCGACTTCAGCCAATGCTTTGATTCCGTTACTAAAAATTCCATCGTCGTTACTTACCAGTATCAGTGGTTTTTTATCGCTCATTTAAGCTCCGTATTGCTCGTCTTGATTTGGAAAATCTTTGTCTTTTACGTCTTTGATGTACTGTTGAACTGCGCCGGTCATTATAGAATGGATATCGGCGTACCTGCGAAGAAATCTTGGATTAAATCCTTTATTCATCCCAAGCATATCATGAACCACCAACACTTGTCCATCACAATCAATTCCGGCTCCAATACCAATAGTTGGAATGCTCAATTCAGCTGTAACTTTTGCAGCGAGTTTTGCAGGAATTTTTTCCAAAACAATCGCAAAACAACCTGCTTCTTCTAATAGCTTAGCATCTGCGATTAATGAATCTGCTTCTTCCTCTTCCTGAGCTCTAACCTTATAAGTTCCAAATTTATAGATGCTTTGCGGAGTAAGCCCTAAATGTCCCATTACCGGAATTCCTGCATCTACAATTTTTTTTACTGTATTAGTGATGGGCTTACCACCTTCAAGTTTTACGGCATGTGCCCCGGCTTCCTTCATCATACGCCCGGCAGAAATCAGCGCTTCTTTTGGAGTAACCTGATAACTCATAAACGGTAAATCAGCAATTACAAGGGCTCTTTTCACTCCACGCACTACACACGAAGTATGGTAAATCATATGATCGAGTGTCATCGGAACGGTAGTTTCATGACCAGCCATCACATTGCTGGCAGAATCGCCAACCAATATGATATCAATTCCTGCCTGATCGACGATCTGGGCCATCGTAAAATCGTAAGCAGTAAGCATCGAGATTTTCTCACCCCGATGCTTCATTTCTACCACGGTTTGTGTTGTAATTTTAGCCGGTTTATTCGATCCCGTTTGTGTGCTCATTATCCTTCCTTCGGTACAATCGCTGCTGAAGCTTCAAGCTCGCAAGCTATTTCTCCATCCACAGTTGCTTTACCAATCATAGTCACAAAATTGCGACGCATGGAACCTAATTCTACTTCAAGTTTCAATTGATCGCCTGGAACTACTTGTCTGCGAAATTTGCAGTTTTTAATTCCGGTGAACACCATCAGATTTTTTTCCGGATCTTCAACTTTTTGCTGCATCAAAAGGATTGCACCGGCCTGTGCCAATGCTTCAACCTGCAGTACACCCGGCATAATTGGAGCTCCCGGAAAATGCCCGTTAAAAAACTCTTCGTTCACGGTAACATTTTTAATTGCGATGATTTTTTCTTCTTCTAAATCCAGTACCCGATCAACCAATAAAAATGGATACCTGTGCGGTATCACTTTCTTAATTTCTTCTATTTGCATGAGTTAATTTGTCTTTTTGTTGTTGTGTCGAATATACAATTATTGCACTAATCCTACATAAATGTATGCAATACCGCCTGTTAAGCGAACAGCACGATAATCGATGAATGAGTTTGCTTCTTCCATCAATTTTAAAAAGTTCTTGCCGGCCGGAAATGTTGCGCTTGTTCTGGGTAAATAGGTATAAGCTTCTCGATTTCCACTTAACCAGCCACCCACTGCCGGCATAATGTGTTGGCTGTATAATTCGTAAGGAAACTTCATCAAGCCTTTGGGTTGTCCAAATTCCAGAACCACCACTCTACCACCGGGTTTTACAACTCGTGCCATTTCTTTAAGAGCTGTTACCGGTTCATCCACATTTCTAATTCCGAAAGAAATACTGGCTATATCAAATCGATTATCTTCGTAGGGAAGATCCATGGCATCTGCCACTTCAAAATCAATTTCCAAACCTTTTTTTGCGGCTTTATCGGGAGCGGGCTCAATCATAGGGGCACAAAAATCGGTGCCCATCACATATCCTTCTTTTCCAACGGCTTTTTTAAATTCAATGGCAAGATCTCCCGTTCCTGTGGCACAGTCTAAAACGTGATCGCCCTTTTTGGCTTTACTTTCTTTAATGGCTTTAGCCCGCCAAGCATGATGCACTCCAAACGATAACACGGTATTAATGCGATCGTAATCGCTGGCGATGTCTGCAAACATCGATCGTACTTTTTCACTCATAAATCTTGTTACTTTTTGGTGTGCTAACCAATCTGTGCTGAAAATGGTTCTTAATGATTCGAAAGATACAGTTATTTGAATCCAGTAGATGAATTATTTGTCCCAGACTAAATCACTTTTTGGTAAATGATCCACTCTATGTAGTTCAATTGCTCTAAATACACCTTCATGCCAAGCAAGATGATTGATGGCTCCATTCTGATGCTTTATCTGATGCATATTTTTTAGTCCAATTCCCAATAATCCTGCTAATAAAATGCGGATTAATCTGCCATGAATAACAACTGCTATGTTATTGTGTTGGGATTCTTTAGCAAGTTTTTTTAAAAAATCACCCGATCGAGTAAATACTTCATCCGGTGACTCTCCGCCCGGAACTTGTACATGCGTATCCCCGGCTTTCCATTTGCTTTGGATGTCTTTGATTTGATCAATCACATCATCAAAAGGTTGACCCTCCCATTCCCCGAAATCCATTTCATCAAGAGCTGAATAGCTTTCAATAGCAATACTTTTGAGCTTACTAAGCGGTTCTGCCGACTCTTTAGCCCTGAGTAAACTACTGGTAATAATTTCAGAAATAGCTACATCCTGTAAGGCTTCAGCAACATATTCAGCTTGATTTCTACCTGTTTCATTTAATGGAGCATTTATTCCTCTGCCCTGTAATTTTTTAGTTTTGTTGAATTCTGTTTCTCCATGACGAATTAGATAGAAGTGCTTAGTACTCACTTTTTCTTTCTGATTTTATGATAATTTTGAAGCCGGATAAGCTCATCCTGCATCTCGTTGATGTTTTTAGTTAATATGCCCTCACTCAACCCATAGCGGATAAGCAACATATTTAGAATCCGATCTTGTCGGTCTACTCCTTTTTGGCGTTTACTAGCAATAAATTTCAGTAATAAGCGGAGTAACCCAACTTTAAATACAAACACCAATCCAACACCATACCAAACTGCTGCCATTCCCGACGGTACAAAGGGTAAAGTACCATCAAGGTTAAATGAAATACCAATCAGCAACAGAGCCGACACTCCATATAAAAAACTATCGTTGGAAAAAGTTTGTATTAACCGGGATGCCCAAACGGATGTAAAAGCAGGCGTATTTGAATAAAATACCAGATAGAAAAGCACCGCAAGAGTAAATGCAAACAAAGGAGCTAAACTTAAATAAAGCAGAACGAAATACAGAAGTAATGCTAAAGAATCGGGGCTTACCACCCATGCATCTGCTTGTTGAATGATTCGTTCAAGACGTACTTTTTTTAGTAAACCCGGCACATATTCTTCGATTTGATTTCGAGTGATGTGATACCAATTTCCATTCGAAGTAGAAATACCATCCGGCATCTCCAACATTTGCCAATTCGAGCGACCAACTTTGCGTGCATTCATGCTCCAAATATAGAACACTCTTAGTTAAGGTTCATGCCTGAGCTACAGTTGCAATTCCTATTTTTTGAGCTCCGGCTTTTCGCAGGGTTTCTGCAAGTTCAAATGTGGTTGCACCGGTGGTAAATACGTCATCTATGATCAGACAGGCTTTGTTTTTAATCTTGTTGCGATCACTTATCGAAAAAGCATCGGCAACATTAATATTTCTTTTCTCGAGAGTAAAACCCGTCTGCGTTTCGGTAAATTTTACTCGGTTTACAATGTTTTCATCAATCAGAGATAATCGGGTACTTTTACTCACCCCTACCGCAATTTTTCTCGCTTGGTTATATCCTCTTTTCTTTTTCTTTTTTTGATGAAGAGGAACCGGGATAATTAGCCACTTTTGCTTACTCAAAAGTTTACGCTTACGCATTGCTGTGCCTAATGCTTTCCCCAAATCAATACCTACTCCGCTAAGTTGATTGTACTTTAAATCGTGCAATAAATCCTGCAGAAAACCACCTTTATCAAAATTCCACATTGCGTATTGAAAGGAAATGAATTCGGGCAAAAAAATATCGGATGTTGTTTTACCGGCAGATAATTTGGTGTATTCAAACTTGGACTTCAAACAGGTTGAGCACAAAAATTCTGACGTGTCGGGTAATTGAAGCCCGCAAAGTTCACAAACATGAGGAAATAACACCTCTCTGATTCCACCTGTTATGTCGTTAAATTTTAAAATATCCCCAATTTTAATTTTCTCTTTGCTTTTGCTGAATGCTTTAATTACTTAGTTTGCTAGCAAAATTACAACGCCGAAATTTACGCTGTACCCTATGTCGCTTGGGAAAGATTTAGCTGCCAAAAGAAAACAATTAGGTCTCACATTAGAGGAGATTCAAGGACAGATTAAAATCCCAACACATATAATTGCTTCAATCGAAGATGATTCGATTTTCGAACAAATCGAAACGAACAAAACCTACACCCGAAGTTTTGTGCGCTCATACGCGAAAGCTTTGGGAATACACGATCAGGCAATCGTAGATGCTTTAGATTCTATTGAAGCTGGTTTATACACCCCGGGCACTTTATTGGATGACGATCTTGCACTAACTGCCGAAGAAGCTGCAGAAAGTGATGAGAGTCCGGTTACATCTGATGAGTCAGAAATCATTCTTCAAAAGCCCAACATTGAAGAAAAAGACCCAAAACCAACACCTACCGTTGAGAATGTAAACTGGGCAGATTTGGGTAAACGATTTAATGCACCCACTGCAAGTACAAAAATTATCCTTCCTGCTGTTATTGCATTGGTAATCATAATTTTAGCGATTTTAATATTTATTTATCGGGCACCCATTATGGGCTTATTTTCGGAAGATGAACCGATTGAAAATGCAGAAGCTATTATCGAAAGTGAGAATGAACCATTAACTAATAATGCTCTGATTGATACCACTGCATTAAGTCCAACCGAAATGGTGGATGAAGAGGCGATCACCCAATCTATTCCTGAGGAAACTCAAAACGATGACGAAACCGAAGATGCTGCACCACAAGGGCCAAGAGCAGTAAACCTGCCTTTCAACCAATCACTTACCGATACCCTTACTATCACAGTATACGCGGCATTCGATAAATTAGAACCTGTAAGGGTTACTTCGGATTTTAATTGGAGAACGAATCCATTTTGGATGGAGCAAGGTCAAGCGTTCAATTTCAATTTTGTTGATACCGTATTAGTACGCGGACAATATTCCCGTATGTTGTTAATGTTTAACGGCCATGTTATCGATGAACCTTTCGAGAATTATTACGATGAATCGTTCGACTCGATAATGCTAACTCGATCCATTCTCGGTGATCAAAAGTACTTCGTTCAGCCAAACGCTACCTTCCCAAATCAGGTTAGTCCACCGGATAGCTTAGTTTTTCCACTGTCGAATTAATCCTAAAGTTTTATGAACAAGCAAGAAGCCATCAAACGGGTAGATGAGCTGCGTTCGATTCTGAATAAAGCAAACGAAGCTTACTATCAGGATGCCAAACCGTTTATGAGCGACAAAGAGTTTGATGAATCGCTTAAAGAATTAGAGGCGCTTGAACAAAAATTTGATTTAACCTCCCCCGATTCTCCCACTCAACGTGTTGGTGGCGAAACTTCCTCACAATTCGAAACTGTAGCTCATCCAATTCCTATGCTCAGTTTGGATAACACCTACAACGAACAGGAATTAAAGGATTTTGACGGGCGCGTACAGAAAATACTCGGTCACACCGATTACAATTATCTGGTTGAATTAAAGTTTGATGGAGCTTCCATTAGGCTACGCTACGAAAATGGTGAATTTGTACTTGGCGCTACCCGAGGCAACGGGGAAAAAGGCGACGACATTACTAAAAATCTTAAAACGGTGCAAGACATCCCTCTTACATTAAAAGGAAGCTTTCCTGCAGTAGTTGAGGTACGGGGAGAAGCGTACATGGAGCGCGAAGCCTTTGCTAGAATGAACGAGCGCCGCGAAGAGGAAGGACTAAATGTGTTTGCCAATCCACGAAATTCGACTGCGGGTTCTTTAAAAATGCAGGACCCTAAAGCCGTGGCTCAACGCCCGATTCGCTTTTTTGCTTTCGATTTAATCTTCGATGACGAAGACCCGGACATTACGCAATGGAAAAAAAACGAGCTTATTCAACAATTCGGTCTCCCATTTAATGAACATCCCACCGTTTGTGATACCATTGATGATGTACTCGAAGTAATTCACAAATTCGACACATTACGCCACGAATTGCCATACGAAACGGATGGAGTGGTCATTAAAATCAACCAAGCAAATCTAAGAGATCAGTTAGGAAGCACCTCAAAATTTCCTCGATGGGCTATTGCTTACAAATTTGAAGCTGAACAAGCACAAACGAAACTAAATGACATTTCACTGCAAGTTGGTCGTTTGGGAACCATTACTCCCGTGGCCGAGCTTGAACCCGTTTTATTGGCCGGTACAACCGTAAAACGAGCATCTTTACACAATGAAGAAGAAATCCAACGCAAAGATATCCGTGTTGGCGATACCGTGCTGGTAGAAAAAGCCGGTGAAATTATACCACAAGTGATTTCTGTGGTTGATGCAGATAGAGCGGATAGAAACGCACCCTTTTCTTTTCCCGAGCAATGCCCGGCATGTAATGCAAAACTCATTAAATATGAAGGCGAAGTGGCTTGGCGCTGTATCAATCCTGAATGCCCTCCGCAAGTTCGCATAAAAATCGAACATTTCGCCTCAAGAGATGCCCTTGATATTGAAGGGCTAGGTGAATCTGTTGTTGATCAACTTGTTTCGGAGGGTTTGATATCGAACTATGCTGATCTGTTTGATTTACGCGTTGAGCAAATCATTCCTCTTGAGCGTATGGCTGAAAAATCGTCGCAAAACCTTATTTCAGCGATTGAATCAGCAAAAGAACAGCCATTTGAACGTGTTTTGTATGCCTTAGGTATCCGATTTGTGGGCAAAACCGTGGCAAAAGATTTAGCTAAAGCATTTAAATCCATAAAGCAATTACAAACTGCCTCAGAGGACGAATTACTTGCTGTTGATTCTATAGGGCCAAGAATTGCCGAATCGGTTATTCAGTTTTTCAGAAGTGAGTTTAATCAAAAAATAGTTGATCGACTTAAAGTCGCAGGGTTACAATTCGAAATGGAAGAACAAGAAATGGCTTCCTCCAAACTGGAAGGTAAAACCGTAGTTCTTACCGGATCCCTGCCTTCGCTTTCCAGAAAACAAGCTTCTGAAATTATTGAAAAACATGGTGGAAAAACCTCCTCATCCGTTTCAAAGAAAACCGATTTTGTATTAGCCGGTGAATCTGCCGGTTCTAAGCTTACCAAAGCGCAAGATCTAGGAATTACCATTTGGGATGAAGACCAGTTCTTAACTTATCTAGGCGAAGACATTAATTCTTAGATTTGATTCGTGCAAAGCTTTAAACAAAGCGATTCCAGTTAATGATTTTCGTTCTACAGAATCTATAACATCGCATATCAGGATTCTTAATTCCATTCTGAATTGTCTATCTTCCGACAATCGTAAATTTTAGTGTACCATGGACATCAATCCTCTTGATACTGAACAGATTGGGTTAAAAACGCTCGAAAAACATCTCATTCGTACCCGAAGTGAAGTTTCTCTTAAAATTGGAATTCCTCGCGAGCACTCAAATGATGAGCGTCGAGTATGTTTAACTCCGGGTGGCGTAGCCATTTTAAAAGCAAACGGGCATGAGATATTCATCGAAAAAGGTGCGGGTGATGAAGCCAAATTCACAGATCGAGATTATGCTAATTCAGGTGCAGAAATTGCATTTAGTACCGAAGATGTATTCAAAAAATCTGAATTGATCTTAAAAGTTGCTCCACTTAGTGATGATGAAATCGAGTATTTGCAACCTAATCAATCGATTATTTCAGCCCTTCACCTCGGTAATCAAAAGCCGGAATATTTTGAAGCCTTAACTAAAAAATCGATCACTGGGATCGGTTACGAATTCATTAGAGGTGCAGATGGTGAGTTTCCGATCGTAAGAATGATGCATGAAATTACCGGTTCAATGTCGGTACAAATCGCTGCGCATTACATGGAAAACCTGAGTGGTGGTCAGGGAGTAATGCTTGGTGGAATTTCAGGAGTACCACCCGCAACCGTAGTAATTTTAGGAGCCGGAATTACTGCCGAGTATGCCGCTCGAACTGCGTTGGGCTACGGTGCACAAGTTTTTGTAATGGATAACGATTTGGCTGCACTTCGTCGACTAGAAAATGACTTGGATCGAAGAATCATTACCGCAGTGGCAAATACCCAATATCTCAGCCATGCTTTAAAATTTACCGATGTTATTATTGGAGCAGTGATGGCCGAGGGCGATCGATCACCTTGTTTGGTTACCAACGAAATGGTAGCAAGCATGAAAGCCGGGAGTGTAATAGTAGACACCGTAATTGATCAAGGTGGATGTATCGCAACAAGCAGACCAACTACGCATTCGAACCCAATTTTTCTAGCGCATGATGTTACTCATTATTGCGTGCCGAACATTCCTTCCAACGTTGCCCGAACAGCGACTAATGCTTTAAACAATGTGTTGGTGCCTTATGTGCTGGCAATCGGGGAAGCAGGAGGAATTAAGGAATGTTTATGGGATAATGTTGCTCTAAGAAATGGTACTTATGTGTATAAGAATCATCTTACCAAAAAATCCCTTAGTAAGATGTTCGAAATGCCCTATCGAGAAATCGAAATGTTGATAGCTTCTCAAATTTAGATCTTTTTCAAACCATTTTTGAACTATGAGCGAGTTATCACCTTCGAATTTTAAGCGCATTAGTATGATTAATTGGGTACTCAGCCTACCATTAATTGTATTGTTTGCCTGGCCCTACTATTACGCCGCTAAATTGGTTGGAATGGGAGAAGCTCTGCGTTATTTAGGAGCATTTATATTTTCACTTCCATTTACGCTCACCATTATTCATGGACACGTTACAATGGCTCTTGGTTCCTTCCATCGCTTAAACTACTACCAATGGCTTACCGAGCGCCCTTTCAGTTTCGGTTTGTTCTATAATGATCTACTTATCAGTACGCGATTTCGACTAATTTTACTAATCGTTAGCTTGATTTTTCTGCCTGTCGGGTATTTGATTTCTATTTAGACGTAAATTTGCATGAACACCCAGAGCTAAAGCTCTTTCTTGCTTATGGCCTCGCTAGATTTGCAAACTTTGAATCCTAATTACTTTCAACCTCAGTCATAAACAAGCAGGGACTTTAGTCCCGCATCCTATTTGGCATCATTTTCTTTATTTCTTCTGCAAAACTATTATTACGATGATGCTTCTCCTGATTGTAAATATACTTTCTGACACTCATTACGTCCTTATGTGAAACTGAAAAAATCCCATAACCTTCTTGCCATTCGAAATTTTCATCTAAGATGACATTTTTATTTATCCAGTGTGAAGATTCTCCTTTTATATGTTGTATTACTTCTGCAGGATTTTGTGTAGTTCTCAAACGAAACAAGCAATGCACATGATCTTCAACACCGTTAATTATATCAAGTTGAATTCGATGTCTTTCAGCATTTTCTTTTATATGCCTAAAAACTTTGAACCGAAAATCTTTGGTTAAAATCCTTTTTCTATCCTTTGTACTCCAAATTGCGTGCAACCAGATTATTGATAAATTATTCGACATCCCCCTAACTCTTAACTGCTAACTTATATGATGATCAATCTATATAAAACATCATTTTTTTATTATATAAAACCGAGATACGCCTAAAATTGTAAATTAATTTAGTTCTAATCAATTGTTAAATTTGCAGATTTTGAATCTTAAATAACTTTCAACCTCGATCATAAACAAGCATGGACTTTAGTCCTGTTTTCCTTTCCAAAACCAATAATGTGTAATTTGGATCATGATCTATTCCAATACCACCAAGAGCTGAAGCTCTCTCTTGCTAATTATCTTGCTTGGTTTGCAAACCTTGATTCCCTAAATATTTTCAACCTAGATCATAAACAAGCAGGGACTTTAGTCCCTGAAATCAAACCAACAATTAAATTTAACTCACAACCAGATCTAAATCGGTTTGCCTGTTTTTATTGCTTCCACTACACTAGGATCAAGTAATGTTGAAGTATCTCCTACATTTTCGAGATCATTGGCGGCAACTTTTCTGAGAATACGTCGCATAATTTTACCCGATCGTGTTTTAGGTAATCCCGGTACGATCTGGATTTTATCGGGCTTAGCGATGGGGCCAATTATTTTGACAACTAAATCCAATAATTCTTTCTTAAAGGCAGCTGTATCTGCTACTTCTTCATCACAAATCATGAAAGCATATACTCCTTGACCTTTAATATCATGCGGATATCCAACAACTGCGGTTTCAACTACTTTCGGGTGCTCATCAAGTGCATTTTCAATTTCTGCTGTACCCAATCGGTGACCGGAAACATTCAACACATCATCTACTCGTCCGGTAATTCGATAATATCCATCTTCGTCGCGACGACAGCCATCACCTGTAAAATAATAACCTTTGTAGGTTGATAAATAAGTTTGCTTATATCGTTCATGATCGCCATAAACAGTTCGCGCTATTGATGGCCAAGGATGTTTGATGCATAAATTTCCTTCTACGGCATTGCCCTCAATTTCATTACCATTTTCATCCATCAAAACAGGGAAAATACCGGGCAAAGGTAAGGTCGCAAATCCAGGTTTGGTAGGCGTAATACCGGCTAATGGGGAGATCATAATTCCACCTGTTTCTGTTTGCCACCAAGTATCAACAATCGAACATCTACCTCCGCCAATATGTGTGTGATACCAGTGCCACGCTTCTTCATTAATGGGTTCTCCTACTGTTCCCAGCACTTTCAATGAGCTTAAATCATATTTTTTCACAAAATCCATATCATAACTCATCAAAGCCCGAATGGCAGTTGGGGCGGTATAAAAGTGTGTTACTTTATACTTTTCAACAACTTCCCAAAATCTTCCTGCATCTGGATAGGTTGGGGTACCCTCAAAAATAATTCCGGTCGTTCCGGTAAATAGTGGTCCATAAATAATATAGCTGTGCCCTGTAATCCAACCTGCATCTGCTGTACACCAATATACATCATCGGCACCTACCTGAAATACATTCCGGAACGAATAACTGGTATATACCATGTATCCCCCACAAGTATGAACTACACCCTTCGGCTTGCCTGTCGACCCGGATGTGTAGAGAATAAATAGTGGATCTTCCGAATCCATTTCTACAGCTTCATGCTGTTTGGATGCATTTCGAATCAAATTGTGCCACCATCTGTCGCGACCTTCTACCCAGTTGATATCACGATTTGTGCGCTGGCAAACAATTACATGCTCTACGGAAGGACATGATTCAAGTGCTTCATCCGAGATATCTTTCAATGGTACATGTTTATCACCACGACGAAGTCCGTCGTTTGTAATCAGCATTTTAGCTTCGCAATCATTGATTCTCTCTGAAAGTGATTGGGCTGAAAATCCTGCAAAAACTATACTATGTACTGCACCAATACGAGCGCACGCCAAGGCAGAAATCACCAACTCTGGAGTCATTGCCATATATATACAAACTCGATCACCTTTTCTAATTCCTTTTTCCTCCAACACATTCGCAAATCGACACACATCTTCGTGTAGCTGTTTGTAGGTAATAGTTCTTCGAAAAGAATCAGGGTGATTGGGTTCAAAAATAAAGGCAGTTTTATTACCAATGGTATTCAAATGACGATCTAAGGCATTTTCGGTAATGTTTAGTTTTCCGCCTTCAAACCATTTGATATCTGCAGTTTCGAAGCCTCCGGTTTGTACTTTATCCCATCGTTTTCGCCAGTAGAATGTGCCGGCTTCATGATCCCAGAATTCTAGCCGTTCTTTCTCGCTTTCTTCAAAAGTTTCATGATATTCATTGAACGATTTAATATTCAGCCACATTGTTCTACTCGCTTTAAGGATTATAATTCGGCTCGATATTGACCTTTTTTATTCGAAGTTGCAAGCATAATAATGTGCATAATGTTCAGAAAAGCGTTTTTTTTACATTCTTGATTCAAAATGAACCAAACACCCGGATATCAACAAATTACTGACTGGTTTGGCCGAAAAAACTGGGAAGTTTTTCCATTTCAAAAAGATGCATGGGATGCCTTCTTAAATGGACAGAATGGCCTGCTAAATGCTCCAACAGGATCTGGTAAGACGTATGCATTATGGCTTCCAATGCTTATAAAATGGATCAATACTCATCCTAAAGAATATCAGAAATTAGAGAATAATGGACTACAATTACTTTGGATAACTCCACTTCGTGCCTTAGCTAAAGACATTCAAAACGCACTGCAAACTTCTGTTGATGACCTCAGTATTCCCTGGGAAATTGGTCGACGCACCGGTGATGTTTCCACTTCTGTAAAACAAAAACAAAACAGAAAAATGCCGGAAGTTCTTATCACAACGCCGGAAAGTGTCCATGTGTTAATGGCTCAAAAAAACTATGCACGACATTTCAAAAATCTACAGTGTGTTGTTGTTGATGAATGGCACGAACTTCTGGGATCGAAACGTGGTATTCAAACTGAACTCGCACTATCCAGGCTAAAATCGGTACAGAAAAGATTACAGATTTGGGGAATATCAGCCACCATAGGCAATTTGGAAGAGGCGTTGGAAGTATTACTGGGAGAAGATCATTCAAGTGAGAATTCAACGATTATCCGAGCTGATATCAAAAAAGAGATGAAAATTTCTACGGTAATTCCTGATGAAGTGGAAACTTTTCCTTGGTCGGGACATCTGGGACTCAATTTACTCCATAAAATCACTCCTATTATAGATGAGCATACTTCTACACTGGTATTTACTAACACGCGTGGACAGGCAGAGGCTTGGTTTCAGAATATATTGTCAGCCCGGCCAGATTATGCAGGTCAGATTGCGCTACATCATGGATCGTTGGACAGAGAAGTACGCAATTGGGTAGAACAGGCGCTTCATGAAGGAATTTTGAAAGCTGTTGTTTGCACTTCAAGTTTAGATCTTGGTGTCGATTTTCGTCCAGTTGATACAGTAATTCAAATTGGGAGCCCAAAAGGAGTTGCCAGATTTATGCAACGTGCAGGAAGAAGCGGGCATCGCCCCGGTGCTACGAGTTCAATTTACTTCGTACCTACCCATGCGCTTGAACTGGTTGAGGCTGCAGCATTAAAAAGTGCCGTTGATGAATCTGAATTGGAAAGTCGGGATCCCATTCTAAAACCCATCGATGTGTTGGTTCAATATCTTGTAACACTTGCTGTTTCTGATGGATTTAAGCCTGATGAAATATTTAATGAAGTACGAAAGACATTTGCTTATCAAACACTAACAGTTCATGAATGGGATTGGATACTCACGTTCATAACAACGGGTGGTACATCATTGGGAAAGTATCCCGAATACTCGAAAGTTATTATTGATGAGGACGGAATTTATAGAGTAACTGACCGAAAAATAGCTCGAAGGCATCGTATGAGTATCGGTACCATCACATCCGACTCAATGATGAGGGTGAAATATTTATCGGGCGGTAATCTTGGGTCTATCGAAGAAACTTTTATTGCCAGCTTGACCATTGGCGACAAATTTTGGTTTGCTGGCCGAAATCTTGAATTGATTCAGCTCAAAGAAATGACGGCTTATGTTCGACGGGCGAAAGGGACGAAATCTAAAGTTCCGAGCTGGCAAGGTGGACGAATGTCATTGTCATCAAATATGACCAAGTTACTGCGAAATACTATGCAGAAAGCCATTAGCGGGACTATTCAATCTGTGGAAATTGAAGCCATTAAACCCATCTTAGATGTACAAAAAAACTGGTCAATATTGCCTGGTGAAAATCAGTTTCTAATTGAAAAATCGTTTTCACGAGAAGGTTGCCATGTTTTTTTCTATCCATTTGAAGGGCGGTACGTGCACGAGGGAATGTCGGCCTTAGTCGCACACCGAATATCGAAAATGATTCCAATCACCTTCTCGATCGCGATGAATGATTATGGATTTGAATTACTCTCCGATCAGGATATCCCAATCGAAAAAGCATTAGATAATAATTTATTTTCCCCGGATAATTTAATCGATGACATCACCGCTAGTTTAAACAACAGTGAATTAGCAAAAAGAAAGTTTTGGGAAATTGGCCAAGTAGCCGGACTAGTTTTTCATGGGTTTCCGGGTGAGCAACGAAAAACTAAGCACCTCCGAATGTCAACCAGTTTAATGTTTGATGTATTTACTGAATATGAACCAGATCATTTATTAGTACAACAAGCATTCGAAGAAGTGCTATTTTTCCAATTAGACGAATTAAGATTGCGCAAAGTGTTACACAAAATACAAAACCAGGAAATTGTCTTAAACCATACTGAGAGGTTTACTCCCTATGCGTTTCCAATAATGGTTGATCGTTTGCGGGGGAAATTAAGTTCAGAAAAACTCATAGACCGAGTTCGAAAAATGCAGGCACAACTCGAAAAACACGTGAAGTGACGATTAAAAAGGAATTCGAATACACAATTTCAGATCAAAGTTTTTTACTACTTGCCCAAAAGGCTCTTTTTTGGAAAAATGAGCAGATGCTTATGATTTCAGATGTGCATTTAGGTAAAGCCGGGCATTTTCGAAAGCATGGAATTGCGTTACCAAAATCGTCGAATGATGAGAATCTAAGCAGAATCGATCTTTTAATTGAAGAATATCAACCTAATAGTCTCTTGTTCTTGGGTGACCTCTTTCATAGTGAAAAAAATGATGAATGGGATGCTTTTAAACTGTGGCGGAAATCTCATCGTGATATCGAATTTATTTTGGTTTTAGGCAATCACGAAATATATCCGCAGTCACAATATGAACTGTTAGGTATTAAGTGTTATGAATCTTTTTTAAAATCAGGAATCAAACTTGTGCACGACAAAAGCGATTTATCAATTTCCGAAAATAAAAACTTTTGCATATCAGGACACATTCATCCTGCGATACAAATGAAAGGCAAAGGACGACAAAAACTTCGGCTACCATGTTTTCATATTCACTCACAATCATTGCTTATGCCTGCTTTTGGAAACCTTACCGGTTCATTTACAATTAAACCAAGGTCAGATGATCAGGTATTCGCTATCATTGATGATCAAATAATCGAAATTAATACATGAATACTCAGATTTGTTACACCCGAAAAAAAATTTTTTTAAGTGCGATAATTCTATTCACTGTGCTTCTCTGGTCAAATTTGTTACACGCACAAATGAATGATTTTGACCCCGAATTTTACTTCGAAAACTCAATTCAGATCCAAAAAACCGGTATGATTGTGCTCGGTAGCTGGGCCGGTTTAAATTTATTAACAGGCGCGGGAGGTAATTTTTATTTCAAAAATGAAACGAAGTATTTTTTCCAAATGAACGCAGCTTGGAATGTTATTAATCTTGGAATTGCTGCTATCGGATTTTCTGGCATTCCGGAAATGTCGAGCGCACTCACTAATGCAGAAATGCTTTCTGAGATGCGAAACTTTGATCGTATTCTACTAATCAATGCGGGTTTAGACGTGTTGTATATTGGGGTAGGATCGTATTTATTACGGCGAGGATTAAAAAACAATAATCATAGATTCATCGGTTATGGGAGATCTGTAATTTTGCAAGGAGGCTTTTTATTTATTTTTGATCTGGCACTTTATCTGCGACACTCTCCCAACACAAAAGGCTTATTTCAGATTACAGAAAATATTACGTTTACAGGAAACGGGTTATCGATTGCTTTTTAACTACTCGTTAGACTTCCGTTTGTAGCAATGGTGAAGTCGCCCAAGTATTCTGGATTTTCTAGTTCTTACGTTCGCCCCAGACAATCCGAATTCTTCTTTTGCTTCGTCGGTGGTAGCATCCGGTTTATCGATGAAATATTCGATAAATGAGCGCGACTTTTCCTGCAATTCTTCAAGACATTCTTTTAGGATACGCTGCCGCTCTTTATCCAATAAGTTTTGGAATTGCTCTTCCGGCTCATAAAGATTATTTAAAGCTTCTTCTTCGTAATTAAATTTATGTTCGCGTTTAGAATATCTCAGATACTCATGTCTGCAAGATTTGATGAAGTAGCTAAAAATATATTTACTCTCTTTGATTTTGTCTTTTCGTATTTGTTCAAAAACGTCCAAAAAGGCTTGTTGAACACATTCTTTGGCTGCATTCCGTTTAGCATTCATTACAACACAAAGGTAATCCTCTAGCCTTGGAATTATCTCATTTATCAAATTCCTAGCCTTTTTCTCATCCCCTTGCTGAAGAGCTTCTACTAAATCTGAATAATCAACCTTGGATTTCGTCAAAAGAATTAATCAATAATTTATGTTTAGTACTGCCCGAATCTAACGATAAATCAGATAGACATTCCTTCAAATTTATGTTTCTAACAGTCGCGCAGGATAGCCTTTTCTGAGCTATTATCGGCAAATATGAGAGGAAAATTAGTAAATTTTAATATTCATTTTGAGCAAAACATAAAAATAGTTTAGGTTAATCGTGTAACAAAAATTAGATAATGATCTCTTATTCTTGACAAAAATTATGTTATAAAATTAGCAGTAAACAAATAATAATTTTGTAACAAATCAGACAATAAGAACTCTATATCTGGACCTAAAAAATAAATTATAATCCACCAAACTTTACTACACCATGAAAAACGTAAAATCTCTATTCGCCCTACTTACTCTACTTGCTGTTTCTTTCGCCTGCGCTCCTGTAGCCGAAACCCCAATCACTGAAGCTCCGGCTCCTGCCTCCGAAGTAACTACCGATGAAGCTGCCTTCCCTTGGATGGACGAGGCTGATAACTGCTGCGGTGGAAAACCCATCCTTACTAAGCCAAAAATCTAACTCATTCTCCCTCAATCAACACTTTATAACAACCAAATTATACCACACCATGAAAAACGTAAAATCTCTATTCGCCCTACTTACTCTACTTGCTGTTTCTTTCGCTTGCGCTCCTGTAGCCGAAACCCCAATCACCGAAGCTCCGGCTCCTGCCACCGAAGTATCTACCGATGAAGCTGCCTTCCCTTGGATGGACGAGGCTGATAACTGCTGCGGCGGAAAACCCATCCTTACTAAGCCAAAAATCTAATTACTAACTTATTGCTTTTGTAATGATGGTCGATATATTTGAGTATGATTGTTGCACTCTTACTGTTATTACAAATAGCCCCTACTTTTGATCTAAACAATAAGATTAATGAACAAGTAGATCTCTATGCCGAAAATATATCAGACGGAAATGAAAAAACTCTAAATTATTGGGGTTTATTGGAACTCTACTATTCATCTTGTGATGCGAGCGCGTTGATCCGTAAGAGAATATCAACGCTGAGTGCTTCTGAGTTGAAACAGTATTTTATGAACAGTGATTGTTCAGATCCAATAGATTCTGACAGAATTCAAAGTAATATTCTTGAAATTGCTGTAGCACAAGAACTTCCCGGACTGATTGCTTACTATGCGATTTCTTACGATAAACTAGCAATTATAGAAACTTATCTTGATCGAGTTACTAAATCTGAAATTCTGATTGATGATAAAGATTTAACTTTTCTCACAGCGTTACTAAATCAAATTAAGTTCGAAATATCGGACATCCCACCTGAATACAGATCAATAATTCTATTTGAAATCGTATTTAATGATCATCTGGAAAAGTATTTAGCTAATTCCCGTAATATAGACGCAAATACATTCTTTCAGTTATCTGATGGCACCGATTCCTATTTCAATAGATCTATCTATGACGCTCTTCAATCTTTCATGCTATTTCATGAGAGTAGATATCATTTACTCAGCGAAAAAACAGACAAACTTATAAGTGATCATATATTCCCTTTTACTGATCAACGAATACGTTACTCGAGAGCAGCTTCATTTGCAAATTATTCCATTGGCAGGTATGATCGCTCATTAAAACTTCAACGGAATATCATTTACCCACTCTCTATTTTCTATAATTTAGATGAGAATATAGACGATTCTAAGTTTACCCAAGGGGTGAATCTTTTGTCACTTGGCAAATTTAATGAGGCAAAAATCATTTTTGAGGAGTTGAATTCTAAATCTGATCCGAAAGTGAGTAGTGCACAGTTATTTAATAATCTGAGTATTTGTTATCTAAGACTAGGTGAAAAGAATAAGTACATAAACTATTTACTCGAAGCTTATGATAAAGCTTCTGATGATGACATTTATATTGTAAGACTCACCATTTTAAGTAATCTTTTTTTCTACTATTCCAGTATAGGTGATAAGAAAACCGCACTTGAATACTTAGATCTTGCAGAACAAATTGCTATTGAAAGTAACGACTCCTATCAAATTGCAAGTATTAGGGCATTTACCGGTGTGTTTTATTGGCAATCTGAAAATGATGCACAAAAAGCTTTAAAAGAAATGAAAGTCGCATCGGAAGTGTTTGACCCTACCACTGATTTCTTTGATTTCTCAAGAACAAAAAAAGTTATTTCTCAAATTTACATTGAGCTCGATTCGCTCAACCGAGCAGAAGACATTCTCATAGATCTAAAAGATTTATCAGCGGAAAACTCTAATACGAACGCTTATCTAGAGTCGCTGATTGGCTTACTCGAATTATCCTTGATTAAAGAGGATGTGGAGCAAGCAAAAATTCTTCTCGACGAAATTGACATCTATCAGAAATCAAATCTAGAATTTGAGACCTTGGTAAAATACAATACACTTAACGCATTGTATTTACTGAGCATTGGCAAGGAAAGATTAGCCTACGATAGAATTAAACCTGTTGTAACCCAAGTATTAGAAAGAGCAAGAACTAGTATTGATAGCCAAACCGGATTTTGGATTCAGGAAAGAGAATATGTTGAAGCTTTCAATTCTGCACTGAAAATTTATCTAGCCTTGAATAATAACTTAGAGGCTATTCAGCTACTGGATGACATTAAAACGATAAATGATGTTGCCCTTTATAACAGTCCTATTTTGAGAGCAAACAGATTAAGTGAAGAAGATCTAGCAAACGACCGCCTACTTAATCAACAAATACAAGAATTACGTACTACCTACCTAAATGCACAAGGTTCAGCTGAGGAACTTGCGATAAAAAACCAAATTGATCAATTAGCAGCTCAAAGAGAAGAAATTGCAAATAAAATACGGAACACTAATCGTCCCAAAACATTCCCAATTTGGAAGGCTGTACAATCTATAAATCAAGATCAACAGCTCCTGCATTTTACCGAAGTTGGTGATCAATTATACATTACCAGCATTACCGAGGAAGCAACAAACATCCGTTCAATCGAATTTAAGAGTTCTGAAAAAGCATTATTTGATGGTGTTGCTAATAATATTGCGCTTTCACACACCAACTTAATCGATTTATTTGAGATCTATAAAATGCTAGAATTGGATAGCATAATAGACAGCGAAAACAGCAACTTAATAATCATCCCTGATAACTACCTGTACCGAATCCCACTCGATATTTTACCAACCCAGCGCCCTACTTCTAATGTAAGTTACGGCTCTACCGAGTATTTGATCGAGGACTTCGATATAGAGTATTTCGGGTCCCTACAAGAATACATCGCTAACTCAAGGCACGATTATCAGACCTTTGAAACAGACCTTTCTGTGTTTGCGATATCAGATTTCACTGATTTTTCGAGTAATTACTTACCATCACTACCTTTTGCCACGCAAGAAGCTAGGGTGATTGATGAAGTATTATATACTTTCGACGATAAATCGATATTTCTTGAAACAGAAGCCACAAAAAATAACTTCATCGAAAAAGTAAGCGAAAGCAAAATTGTTCATATTGCAACTCATAGTGAGGTATCGGAGCAGGATCCATTATTCTCAACGATCTTTTTAAATAATGATGAAGAAAATTCCTCTACGAATGCTTTGTATGCTTATGAATTGTTTGACAAAAGGCTTAACAGTGAACTTATCATGTTGAACTCATGTAGTTCAGGATCGGGAGAATATCTGCAAGGAAGTGGAATTATGGGCATTAATCGCGCCATGCGATATGCAGGGGCAAAAAGCCTTGCATTAAATTTATGGGCAGTTAATGATAAGGTAGCTTTTGAGTTTGCAGGTGTTTTTTATGAAGCTATTAATGATGGAAAATCGAAATCACAGGCGATGAAGGAAGCTAAACTATATTTGTTGGAATCCGGAAATGCTAATCCTCACTATTGGGGCGCTTTTATGCTTACAGGAAACCAGAGTCCGTTAACAAAAAAACCGGCAAATGCCGGTCTTTTGTATCCAATACTATTGTTATTAATAGGAAGTGTTAGTTTTTACTTACGAAGAGTAATTGCTATCTAACTTTATTAATGGCATTTAAATAGCTTTCTGCCACTCTGCTATATTGTCCATCAAGTTCAATAGTGTTTTGTAGAGCTTGTTCAGCTTCCGGCAATTTCTCTAACTGTACGTAGGTGTTCGCTAGATACCAATAGCCTTTTTCAAGAATCAGCTTATTGATATCGTTTTTGGTTATTACATTGGAAAAACTCTCTAATGCATCCGAGTAATTACCATAATTGTATTGTATAGACCCCAAACTTAGCGAGAGTAGTGCAATTTCTTCAGTATCAGAAACTTCCGAAATTTCTTTTTCCAGCAAACCTATGGCTTCTTCTGTATTGCCATCGTTTGCCAATCTGATTGCAGTTTTTATCACTTCGTTATTGGTGATGGCCGGAGAATCGTTCGAACTACGGTAAGTATCGTATTCAATCCAAGCTAGAGCGTCTAATTCTGCCGGGCCGTTTGATGCTGTATAGTTTAACACACCGATAACCCCAATGATTATGGCTATAGCTGCAGCCACACCGTAACTTGCCACTTTTCGTAATCGGTAAGTTGCTGGCAATTCGTCGGCTTTCCTTCTATCCAGAATTACTTGTTTCAAATTAGCTACACTTTTAGTGTAATCTAAATAGTACTCGTTTTGTACCAGCTCCGCCCATAGCTCGTCTACCTGTTCTTCGGATAATTTTCCATTGATATAAAGATCAATCTTTCTCTCAAGATCTTTATTTAAGTTACTTTCGATCATAATATTTTATCGTTCAAGTGATGATTACTACAATTTATTTTCAATAAAAGGAATTGTAACGGCGAGCAACGTACCTTGAACTACTCTGCATGGTTCTACTCTATACCCTATTCTGCAATTCCAACAACTGTAACAATAAACCCTGCGTTACATTTTGTTGTTACCATGTAAGGAGCATTCTTTTATGCTTTTGTTACATCCTCATCAAAAAAAAATTCAAATATTTCGCACTATTAAAAGTACGAATGTAACTTCTTGTCACACAGTTATAAGAGTACTTTACTTAGCAATAATTTCATTAGAAATGACTAATAAAAAAACATCGTTTTTACTACTCTCAATCACCTTTTTTATAATTTTCTGTGCGTGCACACCACAAAACCGCACGTTTATTAAAGGAAATATAGATTATTTGGGAGATGCTGATATCTACCTAGAGACCATTCCTTTACATTATAAATACTCCGAAAAGACTCGAATTCCTATCAACGTTACTGATTCTGAGTTCAGTACCCAAGTTAATATTACTGAACCTCAAATCATTTATCTAGGCATACAAGACGAACAATATCCTATCTATGTAACACCGGGAGAAACGGTATCACTTGATATAGGCCGCGCAGATTTCCCCAAAAAACTTGGAGTTGATGGATCCGGAAGCAATGCTAACAAAGCTTACCAGCAATATTTACAAGCCATTGACGGATTGGAATCACAAATAAAAGCGGAGATGGATAAGTTTAAAGTTGGTAACGACAATAAAGCGCTGGAACTGAGTTCAGAGAAGGTTAAAATGGCAGAAAATCATTTAAAAGACACTGACTTCAACAATCTTTACCTAAAAGCTTTGGGTGAAGATCTTGTTCTACAAATACGAGCTATTGAATATTCAGCTCGCCACTACGATAATTATAATGCTGATTCAGCTCGGCAAGAGCTTTTTGATTATGCTAAAGAAATTAACTTTTTTACCCTACCAACTTTAACTGCACAACGGGCAGGAATTCGTGATTTCACACATTATTATGCTCGCACCTTCGGAATTTATGATTCTGTAAATCAAGCATTTGGTACTACCTTAGCTGAATATGACATCAAGCAGGTTGCGTATGAAGAATTAAATAAGAAGCGCATGCAAGTAATAGAGTACATCGAAGAACGTGACGCAAAAGCATACGCTGAACTCTTTTTGGTGGCTGAGAGAATTGGTGAGATTCCACTTGAGAAAGCAGCTCCATCCTACAAACGCTACTTAAACGAATATGCTGAGTATGAAGAATACACGAGTTTCTTAACCTGGTTCTATTCAGAAATTGAAAGTGTTTCTCCGGGGCAGCCCGCAATTCCATTTTCATTACCCGACAGTTCGGGCACCCTGTACACCATGGACGACTTTAAAGGAAGCTATGTTCTACTTGATTTCTGGGCGGGATGGTGTCAACCCTGTTTAGAGGAGTTTTCTTACATGCGGGATATTTATAACTCGTATAAGCGGGAAGAACTTGAGATTATTGGGATTTCTACTGAGGTAGAACGATCTGTTTGGATACAGGATATAGAACGTTTTGATAATCCTTGGGTGCAGTTATATGGAGGCAACGGATTCAATCAGGAAACATTTAAAGCCTACAAAGGTGGTGGAATTCCTTTCTATATTTTGATCGATCCAGAAGGTAACATTGTTCGGTATAATGATATGCGTCCATCCTTTAACTTCACTGAGGTTTTGGATAGTTTACTAATTCATCATCAATCCCCTAAATAACAAACGAATGAAAAAAATTGCAGTTTTTACACTTTTGATCTGCAATCTGGCGTGCTCAGCTTCCTCCGAGAAAGAATCCTTCAATACAAAATATACCGATCAAGAACTTGGTCAATTACTTGTTATTGGATTCAAAGGCACTGAAATAAATACTGAATCACCAATTGTACAAAATTTAAAGAAATACAATATCGGTGGCGTAATATTAACTGATATTGATGATGCCACTGGAGCAACAGGTCGAAATATTGTTGATGCCAATCAGCTATTAAAATTATCTTCGGCTTTGGTTGCATACAGCCAAAATCCGCCAATCATTGCCATCGATCAGGAAGGTGGAAATGTTTCTCGTTTAAAGCAGGAATATGGATTTCCACCCACGAAAAGTGCCGAGTATCTGGGAAGAATCGACAATCCAGATTCAACACTTTACTATGCGCGCAGCATTGCTCAGGAATTTATGGTTGTTGGAGTAAATACCAACTTTGCGCCGGTAGTTGATGTAAATTTAAATCCTGATAACCCCGATATTGGAGCTTTAGAACGTAGTTTTTCTTCTAATCCCAATAAAGTGGTAGAACATGCAGGATATGTATTGGACGAATTCGATAAGGAAGGAATTTTGTCGGTTATCAAGCATTTTCCGGGCCAAGGAAGTGCAACTAATGCAACCTATAAAGGAATTCCTGACATCACTAACACTTGGCAAAGAAATGAATTACAACCATTTAAGGAATTAATAGAAAATCGAACCATACATGCAGTAATGGCTGGTCATCTTTATAACGCAAACATCGACTCTATGTGGCCAGCTACCCTTTCTGAAAATACTATTCAAGATTTATTACGCGATTCAATTGGCTTTAAAGGAGTAGTTTTTTCTGAAGATATGCAGGAGGAAGCAATTCTAGAGTCATATGGGCTTGAAACTGCAATAGAACAAGCACTGAATGCCGGTGTTGACATTCTATTATTTAGAAATTTAGTCGAATACGATGAAGATATTGCCGAAAAAGCCATCACAATTATGCAGAAAGGCATTGCCGAAGGACGAATTAATGAAACAAGAGTTGACAGCGCGCTTGCACGTGTTGGACGATTGAAGAAAGAAGTGATCGAAGATTTGTGTACATGCCTGACCTTTTAGAGGATATTGTCTTAAAAACAGAACAACATGTTCGTGAGAAACTAGAAGGCGAAGGGAGTGGGCATGATTGGTGGCACATTCATCGTGTTCGGAATACAGCGTTAACACTGGCCAAAGAAGAAAAGGCCGATGTTTTTGTAGTAGAACTAGCCGCCTTATTACATGATATTGCAGATCATAAATTTCATGATGGGGATGAAACGATTGGTCCTAAAGTTGCCGGTGCTTGGCTGGAGCAGCTTCAGGTAGATGAATCTGTTATCGATCACGTGAAAGAAATTATCCGCGATGTTTCTTTTAAAGGGGCCGGCGTGCAAACTCCCATGCGAACTATTGAGGGTAAGGTGGTTCAAGATGCCGACCGACTTGATGCAATTGGCGCTATCGGCATAGCAAGAGCATTTGCATACGGCGGTTATAAAAAACGAGAACTATATAACCCTGAACTCTCTCCTACCGAGCATTCAAACTTTGAAGCTTACAAAAGCGATACCGGCCCGACGATCAATCACTTTTATGAAAAACTGTTATTATTAAAAGATCGAATGAATACTCGAACCGGAAAACGAATAGCAGAAGAAAGACATCAATTTATGGAATTGTATCTTGATCGATTCTATAAGGAATGGGATGGAAATTCCTAATAATTCCCGCTTGAGTATCAATATCGGATTCGATACTCTTTAACGTACCGAAATTCTTTTATCACTACTCTAATGACATTAACACAGCTCTCTTACATCGTTGCCGTAGACAAGTACCGCCATTTTGCTACCGCTGCTCAAAAAATTTACATCACGCAGCCTACGTTAAGTATGCAAATCCAAAAACTGGAAGATGAACTTGGCGTTTTAATTTTCGATCGATCAAAATCACCCGTAATACCTACAGATGTTGGAACCAAAATCATCGATCAGGCAAAAGTAATTTTAAGTGGCGCTAAACACATCGAAGATATTGCCGCTGTTGAAGATGGCGACTTGAAAGGTTCGTTTAAGGTTGGCATCATTCCAACCATCGCACCATATTTAGTGCCTTTGTTTTTAAAAACCTTCGTCGAAACCTATCCACAGATAGACCTGACTTTCGAAGAAGCATTAACTGCCGATGTACTCGAAGGTCTGCATGATGATGAATTGGATGTGGGAATCATTGCGACATCTACCAACAACAATCTATTCGAAACTGAACTCTTTTTAGAGCCGTTTCTCGGGTATGTATCGGTTGGGCACAAATACGCCGGCAAAGACCTACTGACTTTAGAAGATTTATATGAAGAAAACCTGTGGTTATTAAACGAAGGCCATTGTTTCCGAGATCAAGTGATGAAAATCTGTCGCAAAGAAAATCAAAAAGTGAACAAAGGAAATGTGGTATTTGAAAGTGGTAATCTAGAGACGTTGAAACGTTTAGTAGAGCAGGATTTTGGGGTTACATTAATGCCGTTCTTGTCGATGGAAGACCACGATACGCGATGTGCTAATGGCGTAATTAAGCAGTTCAATGATCCTATCCCCACGCGAAAAATTCGGATGGTGTACAGCCGCGAATATCTAAAGAATAATCTGATAGAAGCTCTAGCATCTACGATTATGAATACAATCCCGGATTCACTTAAAGATCAGTCGCCGGAATTGTTGTTAGATTAAAATGGGGCGCATGAAAAAGTCATTTGAACTATTTAGCCGCCAGGGAGCCAAATTCCTGATTCTTGAATTCGTCGTCATTTTCTTGGGAGTGTATCTGGCTTTTTTATTTCAAAATTACACCGCGAACCAATACATAAAATCGGAGCAAACTAAAGTATTAATTGGCTTGAAGGCTGATTTAGAATACTTTCGACTGTTCTTTCCGGGCTATTCGAGCAATGCAGAACGATTAGTACAAAACTGGAATGATGTTTATAGCTCCAATGCCATTGATGATTTTTCCAGCTGGCGATTTATCCAACCCCAATACGATTATACCGCTTTAGAATACGCACTTAATGCAGATGCAGACGTCATCGACTATGATTTACACACTCGAGTTGCCGAAGTTTATCAAGAGTTGCAAAAGCTTCGACATACTGAATTACTGATCACCGAAATTGCCATGAGTTATCAAGCGATTCCGAATAATATATCGGCTTCGGAAGAACTTGAAATTATTAAAGCTCAAAATCGGAATAAATTCCGATTGTTCATTGATCGCTCTGTCGATCGACACCGAATATTGAGTCGCATAGCTGATATTTCAGAAACTGTTATACCAACAATCAACGAACGTTTTGAGCCTGAGACGTTAAAAGAAATTGAGCTGGAATTAATTGCGAACCAAATTCAACTATCGGGTAGTAGTCAAATAGATGAATATATTCCCTTGTTACTTCAATATTTTCCCAATCTGAACGAACAAGAAATCCGGACTGCGTTAAGCAATCCGGATTAGTCAATATCAGTTAACTTTAAGGCAGATAAGAAAGGCCTCTTTTGAGTTTCCACATAAAGTATTTTTCGAGAAATACTTTAAAGAAATCGAAAATGACGTTTGGAATCATTAAAGCGAATACTCTCGGTTTGAATAAAGAATTGCTTAAAATGATCACTTCTTTTTCGCCGGCATCCATCACACATAATCCCGGAATTTCGCCCCATGGCTTTTCTTCCATTTTATCGATGCCTTTAATCGTATTTATTACATTATGAGCAACTACTTTACCGGTTACATCGCTTGGATATCCGGTTTTAGGAACGCCAAAAGGAACTTCACCTTGCTCGAAAGTTGGGGCCACATTCACTGCTAATCCAGCTGCCCATACATTGGTTAACGTTTCATGACGATACGAAGGTAAAGTTGGTATAAATTGATTGGCCGGGCAGTTTAAGCCGGGTGAGTTTTCGATGAAATCAACACCGGTAAACGGAGGCATCAGCATTTTAAATCGAGATTCTATTTCCGAGCCGTTACTTAAAACTACTTTTTCTGCTGTTATCTCTTCAACCCCAACATTGGTGTGATAGGTGATATTAAACAGATCCATAAACTTCTTGAGCATTGCTTCGCCCAATGGCATTCCGTCTATTCCAAAATGGCCTAGATAAGGTTCCGGAGTAATCCAGTGCAAATCTACTTTTTTGCGGATTTTTTGATCTCGAAGCCATTTTTCCAAGTTAAACAGGAATTCGTAGGCTGCTCCCATACATCCTGCACCTTGTGTGGCACCAATTACGATCGGCCCCGGGTTTCGTTTAAACTCTTCGAGTTTCTCACGAGTTTGCATTGCACCCACCGGAGTTCCGATGTACATCGTATGTTCTTTTAAGCCTGGAACTACATCAAAGCGAACTTTAGGCCCAGTAGCTATTATTAAGTGGTCGTAGTCATATTTTCCTTTTTCGGTATGTACTACTTGTGCTTCGGTATCAACTTTAACTGCTGTATCGAGTACAAACTTTACGCCTTTTTTGGCTAACACTTTTTCTCTGGGAACCATTATATCGTCTACTTCTCGCCTACCGATAGGCACCCAAATCAAAGATGGCACGTAGATAAAATCCGGGTTTCTGTCGATTAATGTCACATCGACTGATTTACCAAGCTTTCGCTTAATCTCCATCGCTGCAGTTGATCCTGCAAAATTTCCTCCAACAACCAGCACTTTCATGATGTACCTCAGAATTAATTAATGTTACAACACCAATTAAATACAAAGGTGTGAATTTTGTGTGAAGGCAGCTACTAATTCTTTCTGATAAGGCGAAGACTAAACATATTTTGATTGGAGCATTGCGCCTCTTTAAAAATAGATCGGCTACTAAACTTATTTAGCATCAAATACTTGATAGATTTTGGAAGTCCGGTATCGTCATTAAAACTGGTTATTTCATTTGTCCAGTAAAAGCCTGAATTTGGAATTTTTAAGGCAGGATTTTGTTCTAAAAACTTATCAATTTTTTCCTGAGCCAATCTCTTACTACCGAAACCGCTAAAATGAAAATTCATTCGTTCCGTTACTTCTTTCCATGCGTTTTCAGGGAAGAATGAGAACAATTGACGAAAATCTTCCTCGGTTGGTATTCTCCAGTTACTATATTGTTCAGAGGCATTTTTAGCGCCTTCGTACGTATATAAACGCCCGATTTTTTTTAAAACTCTACCTTCTAAAACAGGAAAACTACAATCTAATCCCACATCAATATCAATGTTACTCTCACTCCAAACCTGAGAACCAACTTTTATCCCTTTCAGGTTGAGATTTTGACTCTCTAATTCCCTTTTACTTTGAGCTAGCTGTTCTACCAGCTGTTTAAGTTCCTCAGCTTGTTTTAGAGTCAGATTATCAAATCTTGTTGGCTCGCGCCACAACCAGTCAAGTTCAACAGAATAGAGATTATTTCTTGAATTTTGAATAATGACCAAAACATCCTGTTCCACCTTAAATGATTTGGACTGAAGCATATTCGAGTGATCTAAACGTTTTCGTGACACCGTCACAAAATCGCCATTCACTTCTATTTCAAAGTCTACCTTTTTTTGATGTCCTTTTTCGGACTGACTCCCTTTATATATTTCAAGTTTATGTGAAAGCATTACTTACGCTAAGAATGTAGTAGTTACTCTTTTCGACTCTATGCCCTAAACAGTTAAGTTTTGACCCCATATTCTAATGAACAAAGTATTTGTTACTGTGCCATACTTTGTCACCCTTTCAACGTACATTTTTGAGCCTTTTTATGAATGATACATATGACAAAGTCATTCTTTTACTATGATTACTATCACAAAAGCAGGACATCACGGGATTCTGTTACCGGAACTCAACATCGGGCTTGACTACAGCGGATCGAAGGCGGACCACATTTTTATATCCCACGCACATGCTGATCATATGCCACGGAACCGATCACTTACCGTGTATTGCACCCGACCAACTTCCCGATTTATGAAATTACGTGGGTTCACCGGAAAGATGATAGAAATGGACTTCGAGCAACCGTTGGAAACAGATCATGCACGAATCACTCTTTTCCCTGCGGGACATATACTTGGCTCTGCCATGACTTTTATTGAAAGTGATAAAGGGTCGGTTTTGTACACCGGTGATTATCGGACTCCACCCTCACCGGCTACTGAAGGTTTTAAAATACCGGAAGCTCCTATCGACCAATTTATTACGGAGGCAACATTCAGCTTACCCATTTATAAATGGAAATCGCATGATGAACTAGCCATGCAAGCCTGTACATTTGCGCGACAGACTTTAGAGGATGGCTATACTCCCATTTTTCTTGCCTATAACCTTGGCAAAGCGCAAGAATTGATGTTTATGCTAAAAAAACTAAATCACCCTATGCAAATTCATGGCGCCGGGTTCAAGTTGTGCAAAGTGTACGAAGAAGAAGGATTCGATCTTGGCGATTATGAAACCTATCAGCGGGAGAATTGTGAGGGTAAGATTTTAATTGCTCCAAGCTCGGCTCCGGAATCCGGCTTTGCCAGTAATCTCAAAAAGGTTCGAACTGCTTATTGTAGCGGATGGGCCAGTAACGAAGCACGGCGAACTCAACTAACAGCGGATGAATTAATTCCGCTATCCGATCATCTTGATTTCTTTGAACTCATCGATTTGTGTGAAGCCATTCGCCCTAAAAAAGTATGGATCACGCATACACCAAACCCGAAAGTGGTAGAGCATTTCTTATCGAAAAAAGGTATTACATCAGGCTTTCTCGATTTGGAGGCATCTGCAAATGATTGACCAAAAAACTCAGCCCAATAGTTTTAAAAATCTTTGTGAAGTGGCTCAATCCATCTTCGAAACTCGTGGTAATAATGCCAAAATCAAATTAGCCGCAGAATATTTTGGTGATCTTGCTGATGAAAACGATCTCCGATTAGCAGCACAGTTTTTAGGTGAGGGTGCTTTTTCTGATGTGTCTGGCAAACGAGCTTCTGTAGGGCATCGAACCATTGCGGTATTAGCGTCAGAGTTTTGCGAGATTGACTACGATCTTGTGTTCAAGCAATGCAGAACGGTAACAGGCTCTTCTTCAGAAACCATCCAAAAACTGCTCGAAAATCTACCTGAAGCAAGAAAAAAATGGAAGGGTCTAAACCTGACTCTGCATGAAGTTGCAGAGGTTTATGAGCAGTTATACATCACACCCAAAAGAGATCTGAAACAACAGATTATTAAAGAAATCTGGACAAAAATGTCTCCGCTTGAAGTCAAGTACTTCATTAGAATAATGGGACAAGGTTCGCTTCGAATTGGATTTGAAACGCGTAGTGTAGTGTCTGCAATCGCAAAAGCTTTTGAAAAAGATGCCGAGAAAGTGCGCTATGCTCACATGATAACAGGGAGCCTCGGAGAAACTGCAGTATTGGCGAAAAATAACCGACTCGGTGAAGCCACTTTTGAGCTGTTTCATCCATTATCGTTTATGCTTGCCAGTCCTATCGAAAGCAGAGCCGTGGAAGAATTTGATCAATATATCGCGGAAGAAAAGTTTGATGGAATGCGATGTCAGGCACATATTTCGAACAATAAAGTAGCATTGTACTCGCGCGATTTGAACGAAATTACCAGTAGTTTCCCTGAGATTATTGAATTCTTCAGCGGAAAAAATCTCCCTGATTTTGTGTTAGATGGCGAAATTTGTGTATTCAAAAACGATACCATCCTTCCCTTTCAATTATTGCAAAAAAGGATGGGGGTAAAAAAGCCATCCGATAAGTTATTGACTCAATATCCGGTAATTTTTGTGAGCTACGATGTTCTGTATTACAAAGATCAACCTTGTTTTAGTAACACTCTTTTAGAACGCAGAGTATTGCTAGAGCAAATTGCTGAAACGCATCAAATTCCGCTCTCTTCTCAAATGGAAATTACCTCGCGAGAAGATGTTGAACGCCTATTTGAACGTGCACTTGCTCATGGAAACGAGGGGTTAATGCTGAAGCGCAAGGATTCTAAGTATGAATATGGGCAACGCAGAAAATCGTGGTTAAAAGTAAAGAAACCGAGTGGTTCGCTGGATGTTGTAATACTTTATGCTCATGCAGGAAGTGGAAAACGAGGCGGTACATATTCCGATTTCACCTTAGGCATCTCAGTGAAAGATGACGAACGTTACGAGGAAGAATTCATCCCGATCGGGAAAGCTTACGGCGGATATTCTAACGATGAACTTGCCGAGCTGAATAAACGAATCAATACAATCACGTTAGAACGATTCGGGCCAACACTGCTACTTAAACCTGAGTTGATGGTTGAATTAGAATTCGAAGACATTCAGGTTAATAATCGAACTAAAGCCAAGTACACGCTAAGATTACCCCGATTTAAAGCTATTCGATGGGATTTATCCCCGAACGATGCGGATACTTTAAAAGATGTAGAACAACTCTATCAGCAGAAATTGGAGAAGGAAAGGGAATCTCAGGGTGGAAATCCGAGCTTCATCATTCCGACTTAGCTCAAAATTCAATGATCGATCGCAGCCCTAACAAAATTGCGTCTTCCAAATCGAGAGCCAAATTTGGATTGGCTATATACTGGGCATCTATTTGAAGCCTCCATTTTTCCATCGCTACAAACTGATAGGTAAACTCTGTGGTTTGCTCGTCTGCAAGATCTTGATTGAGCGTCGCCACAAATTCGTCACTATTCATCGGCAAACTGATAGCTAGTCCAATTCTGTCTTGATCGCGATTCGGAAACAAGCCTTGATACACCAGTCCCGATCCAAAATATCCACTAAATCGGCTAATTCGGCTGTTGGTTAAGCCATAGCGCACAAATACAGATAAGCCTTGAGCCCGATCCATTTTTTCATTTAGCACTTTAGCTTCTGCCATTGCATAAACCCCGGCATCAATCTGTAAGTCTCCTTCCCATCCTTGTCGTTCTTCCGTGTATTGCCAAATTCCGGCAATTATCCGAAAAGGTGAATCTGTTACTACATTTCTTTCGGTGGGAGCACTCACTCTTGGACTAAATAGTTCGATTTCGCCCACCATCAACGAACCGTCGCTTTCTCGCAATCGAACTTTCGTACCGGATGGAACAGCAGGATCTGAAGGCACTCCATCTAATACTGCACCTTTTAGCGAAATTCCTGGGACAATGTTCACTTTAAGTCGAGCCGAGAGAGAAGTATAAGGAAATATGGAGGGGCTAAATCTTCCAGAAAACGCAAATTCAGGACCTATGCCATGCGAACTATTGATAAATAAACTACCTGTATTTGTGATATCGAACTCGGTGTTTAGATCATATAATCCTATAAGTAACGAGCTTTTAATAGGCTTAATGGGAATATTGGCCCACGCTTCATACAACCGAAAGGAATTTGGAGCTTCAATGTTTGAAGCAGTTTGAAAATCACCTGACAGCTCAGATAGATTTCCGCCTTGATTGGCTAATCCGTAAGCAAAAAGTGTAAGGTAATCCCAATCAGCCTGAATGATTAGATCGAGATTATCCAAATAACGAATGCCCGTATCGAAACCTCCGGTAGTATTTGCGAACAAATCTGAAGTGTACACAACATTGGTTGATATGCGATCAGATAGGCTCTCAGCTTGCCAAGCGAATACTGAAACCGATTGAATGCAAAGCCAAATAATGCATAAACTTAACAGGCAAAATAATCTTTTACTCATAGTGCGAACGATTCCATCTGTAGTTGTTTTTAAGTGTACGTATTATAAACCGAACCTAAGCTAGAAGCATTCTAAATCTAAGTTATTACTATGAGTAATTGGACTTTATCCTCTACCCCTCCGCACGATTGGTATTTATGCCTTGATGTTGAATCTTACTTCGATCACGAACATCATCCCGAAACTATGTTTGAGGAGGGTTTTACTCGCCCGGTATCTGTTGGAGATCGCGATGTAATTGTTACCGCTTTCTTTAATGGGGATGTGGATGCTCCGGAATTTAATATCGAGTGCAAGGAGTCGTTGTCGAAAGAAGAAATTGAGACGGCGAATAAAAGTTTGGTGAAGATTCTTGGGACAGAAATGGACAATCGTCCGTTGTATAATCAAGCTGCAAATGATCCGGTTTTGGGTGATAAACTCTCTGCTTTGTATGGGCTAAAGCGTATGACTCGAGCCAATTTGTTTGAAGATATTCAGAATCGAATTGTCGAGATGCAGATGAATCATAAGCCCACAGCAAAGAAAATGATGTATGCTATTCGGGAAGCATATGGAACGGCCATCGAATACAAAGGAGGCACCTTAGCCGGTTGGCCGAAACCCCATCAATTGATGAAAGCTGATCCTGCGGCAATCAGAAAATTAGGACCCACATTACGTAAAGGGCAATATCTGGTAGAATTATCTCAAAGCATTGTGGCAGGTGAACGTGATATGGAATTTTTAACTAACACCGATCCCGAAACCTGTTACAACACCTTGGTAAAAGTAAAAGGCATTGGTCCAACTGCGGCCCAAGATTTAATTATGATGCGTGGCAGAACCGATGCGGTGTTTCCATCAAACAAAACAAAAGGACAAGAAAAAGGCTTACGGCGATGGATCCTGTGGAGCTATGGGCTTGATCCTGATAACAGTAGCGATGAAGATTTTGCTGCGATTACCAAAAACTGGCGCGGTTATGAATCATCAGCTTTAGAATTTCTCTTTGTGAATTACATTTTGCGAGAAAAAGAAGAACGGGCGAAAAAGAAGAAAAAATAAACCCCTCAAGACAAACTTAAGGGGTTTTGTACATTTTTTATCGATTATGCATTCACCGGATTGGGACTTAAACGACTTCTTAGGAAGAAATAACCCAATAAGCCACTAAATAGCGAACCTACGAAAATCCCCACCTTAGAGTATTCGATGGATTGGGCATCAGAGAATGCGAGTCCGCTAATAAATAGCGACATCGTAAAACCAATACCGGTTAAACAAGCGATTCCGTAAAAGATCGTCCACACTTTATCGGAATTAGGCAAGGTGATAAGTCCGAGCTTGCTAGAAATAAATACAGATAACATAATACCAACTTGTTTTCCAACGAATAGTCCGAATAAGATTCCAAGGGTTAGTGTGCTCGAAAATGCAGCGCTGAACTGTTCGGCCGAAAGTGCTACGCCTGCATTAGCAAAAGCAAACACCGGCATTATAAAATAGGCAACCAGCGGATGCAGTTTATGCTCGAGTTTATGCAAGGGTGATTCCATTTTTTCCACACTCGCTTCAATCTCATGCATGGCCGTCTCTTTCAGCTCTTTATCTTTGTCGTTTACCGCCTCGCGCAGCATGTCTACACCTTTTTGCATCCTGATGAGCAATTGATCTTTATGCTTATGCGGTGTGGCTGGAATTAGAAATCCTAATAAAACACCGGCAATTGTTGCATGCACACCCGACTTTAATACTGCTACCCAAAGCACTAACCCTACAATTAAGTAGAAAGCAATAGAGCGAATATTCGAGAAATTCATAATTATCAAAATTGCCAGGGTTACTCCGGCTACTCCAAGTGCAGCCATCGATATTTTACTGGTATAGAATACGGCAATCACTAATACCGCAATTAAGTCGTCTACCACAGCTACCGCAGTTAAAAACACTTTTGCCCATAAAGGAACTCTGCTGCCTAGAAGCGCTAAAACTCCAATTGCGAAGGCAATATCTGTGGCAATGGCAATTGCCCAGCCATCTACATATTCTGTGCCCATATTGAAGCCAAAAAAGATTAAGCCTGGAACAACGGCTCCACCCATCGCTGCGATTACCGGAAGCAGAGCAGATTGAAAGGAAGAAAGTTCACCATATTTGAGCTCTCGTTTTATTTCCAAACCGATCAATAAAAAGAAAATGGCCATGAGACCATCATTAATCCAAAGGATAATAGGTTTAGAAATATTGGCATCCGGTAAACCAACAGTGAGTTTGGTTTGTAGGGATGTCATATAAAAATCGGCGAGCGGAGAATTGGCAACTATTAATGCCAATACTGCTGCAAACATGAGTAGTAAGCCCGAAAATGATTCGGTTTTTATAAACTCCGTTATTGGAGATAGTGGCGATGATGTACCATTAGAACTCATTGTAGTAAATTTTTAAAGGTCGTTTGTTTGTAAGTAGAAAAGCTATTGTTTAAATCTTTGGAACAGATTTAACGTTCACCAAAATGGTGATGATGGCAACCAAGTGAAGGTGTAAACAGCATAGAATTACAAACTGATTGCTCGTTTGTTCTATGTATACAAATATGATATGCTACTTGTGTTTGCACGGGTAGAAAATATGAGTTTGCCATCAATTTGTGTGTAGTATCGGCACGAATTAACGGTTTTTTAAATAACTACATGCGTACAAGCGATTTTCGGTAGTCAATAATTCGCCAAATCATGTAAATAATTGTAGCAGGGATAATTACCCACATCATAGCCAATTGGAAAATAGGCACAATTTCTGATTGAACCGCATTTAACACCAAATAGGTTAAGTAAGCCGTGTAATAAAATAAAAAGAGTGAGCCATCAAGTCGGGTAAGATTAAATCCTGCAATAAAAATTGGAATACATGCAATGCTTACCGCCAACATGAAAGGTAGATCGAGATTAATTGCATCCATCGAAACATCCAAAATGTTAGGCGCAATCACCAAGGTTAAACCAAGTGTTAACAGCATATTGTATAAGTTCGAACCAAGAACATTTGCTACGGCAATATCTGCTTTACCTTTTCGTGCTGCTGATAAAGAGGTTGCGACTTCCGGTAGTGAAGTTCCAATTGAAACAATGGTTAACCCAATTACTAATTCCGACAAACCTAAAATGGTTGCAATAGTAACGGCACTGTCTACCATCCAGCCGGAACCCAGAACAATGAGTGCTAAACCAATCAGCAATAAGCCAACATTTTTTACATAGAAAAAGGCCCCTTTTGCTAAATCTTCGGGATTGGATTCATATTGAAATACTTCTTCTACTTCTGTTTCGTCTTTATTTTTTTTGATTTGAAGAAAGGTGAAATACGAATAGGCAACTAAGCCAGCTAATAAGATAATCCCATCAAGTGAGCTGAGTTGTTTATCAAGTGCCAGCACATACACTAAGGCGCTTGCCGCAATCACTATGGGGACGTCTACACTTACAACGCGCCGGGTGATGTTTAGCGGAGCAATGAGGGCGGTTATTCCTAATATGAGCAATATATTCGCGATGTTACTTCCGATGATATTTCCTAATACCAAATCGGCACTGCCCGACATCGCTGCTTTAATACTGATAGCAAGCTCTGGCGCTCCGGTAGCAAATGCCACCACAGTAAGCCCCATAATGAGTGGTGAAATGCCCCATTTGAGCCCAAAATGATCTACCGCTTTTAAAAAAAGCTCAGCTCCAACAATAAGCGATACAAGTCCAAGTACAAATAATACGATAGTCATTTCTGTTGATTAAGTGAGCCACAAAGGTACGGAACCCACCATCAACAGAAAAAGAAAGCGAGAAGAGTTTACTTGTTTTTATCACGTAGCTTTTTGATGGCATAAGCTCCGCCGGCAGCCGCTAGTAAGCTTAAACCGCCATCAATAGGAGCATCTGTCGGTGTTGTTGGAAAGCCGGGTGGACCAGGAATTCCTTGAGCATTTACCGCTATTGATACTGTTAGGCTGAACATGATGATTCCAACTATACTTTTTATTGCACGTTTGATTCGTTGTTTGATTGTAGTTTTCATCTTATTCTGAGTTTGTGTTTCTAAATTCTTTAATGCTTTTCGCTTGCAACCCTGACACACTATGATTGTAAACCCATCTATTTCGCATTTCGATAGTTCGACCATGTAATTCCCTACAAGTCTAGGTTTACCTTCTTCCGAGTTACAGATATCGCAGCGTTTAATGTTCATTTTTTAGATTTACTTTGAGAGCATGTGGAAGCTTCATAATGAAACCTCCACGATTGCCCCCGAAACTTTACTTAATGAGCATCATTTTTTTAGTGAGTACATTTTCGCCGATTACGAGTCGGTAGATGTACATACCTGATGCCAAATCACGAGCATTAAACGAAATATTGTAACGACCGGGTTGTTTCATTTCACCATCGATCAGTGTCATCACTTTACGGCCGAGTACATCAAATACCTCAAGTTGAACAAGTGATTGTTCAGGCACGCCATATCGAATTACAGAGCTTGGATTAAACGGATTCGGATAATTCTGATATAACTCCACTTCTCGTGGAATACCCAAATCATCCTCATTACTAACAGCAGTTCCTGTTACTCGAAGAACTAATACTGGCTCAATGGTTTGCTTCGATTTAGCTTGATCCAGTACAGTATTAAACGGAAGTTTATTCGCTGATTTGGTTTTCGCACCTAATGTGAACGTGGTTGTGCTTTCTTTCTTTAGGTCGATTTCCTTACCGGTACGTTGATTTACCAGCGTAAAGTGCATCTGCTCTGGTAATGCTTCCTGATCCCAGGTAAGTGTAAATTCACCGGTTTCTGAGCTGTGCAGATACAGTGGGTACTCTTTTTCGCCCGCAAAATTTAAAGGTAAATTGTTGATAGAAAGTCCCTGATCTCCAATTAAGGTGTAGAGATTTGCAAAGCTCGAAGCATATGTTCCAAGGTAATATCCATCATAAGGATCGATTTCTGTATTACCGTGTTCGTCGAAACGAAGTGCAAATTCTGATTCCAGATTAGATTCAGCTTTCGAGAGCATGAAATTAAATCGTTCGTCCGGAATTGATTTTGCATTGATGGAAGCATCGGCATCGTCAAAATCAAAGGCTAATGAACCGGAAGCTCCTGAGGTAATCATTCGAATAAATACCGACTCATACGGATTAATCGCTCCAGAACTAACAATTTGATAGGTTTTAGCCGTTGGGTTCCATCGATATACATAGCTGTTAGCAAGCTCATCGGTACGCTTTAATGTAGCGATTACCGAATCGGCAGCTATTGGCCAACCATATGGGTTCCCGAAGAGTACAAATCCTTCGCTTCCACTGGTTCCACTGGTTCCATCGTAATCTACGTTTTTGACGGGCACAGTAACGTCCACCCCAAATGGGTTCCCATAGTTTGCTAAGGTTTTTGGCCAGCCGCCATCCACATCACTTTGTCCATCCAAGAGATCATCATCTTCCCAGAGGTATACTAATAGACCTTCACCGGCATCTACTTTGGTTGTATCCAAATCGGTAGATATAGCCAAATACTGTGCACTATCTTGTATAAAAGTGTAGATCGATTTGTCAGCACTTGGTGCGCTGGAATTAATAGCACCTTGTGTCCAAACTTCGCTTAGCAGATCCCCAATAGTTGTGGTGAAAGGATTAGCCAATAGATACCATCCATTTTCTCCGGTATTACCTGCGAGGGATGGATTACCCATCACATTAAAGAAATCAAGTGATACAGAATCAGCAGATTCGCCAAGAGTCAATTTTATACTTGCAGTTCGGGCATCATATCCACTAGCATCATATACCAATTTGTTTGCACTTGTTGGAACCCAAGTTTGTGTTACTGAAGTAGTAACTTGATTATCGGTTCCGTCATCATAGCTATTATTTCCATTGGTATCTACAAAAAGGATTCCACTCAGATCATCTTTAAGAGTGACAATAAGTGTTGAATCAGAGTAATCACCTGTAAGGTCGAAGAAATCAGAACCGAATACAAAGTTGCTATCAAAATAAGCAACTACATCAGCGCCATCGGTGATTTGTATATCGAATTCAGGCTGTGCTTGTACGCCCATGAATTGGCTAAATGCTGTTATTCCACTCCAAGTTACTGCACCCGTACTGGTGTTAACCGAAGTAGCTGTACTTGCAACTTCCGTCCAGGCTCCAGTGGAGTTAGAACCGCGCTTGTACAATTTATATTCAGATAAAGTTGACGAGGTAAGTACACCTGCACCATAATTAAGAGTTAAACTTGCACTGAAAGTGCCGGGATTACCAAATAGGTTTATCACAAAATATTTACCACCAATTCCACTGGTAAAGCCAGCAGGAAATACATTTGGACTTCCTGTTACTTCAGTAACCTGTATGTCAACTGGATTGTCGAAATCATCGGCCATACTTAATGCTGCATTACCAACATTAACTGATCCACTTTGGAAATTTGAAGTTGAACTTGGAGTTCCTCCTCCAATTGGAACACCTGACGTTACCCACGAAGGTCCATCTAGTGAAAGATCTTTAAAGTTCGCAAGGTCATCTACAGTTGTTCCGCTGCCTTCATTCATTTGCCAGTAAGCAAATATTTCGGTCCGGTCTGCATTTATATTACTGGTAAACATACTTGCTCTGATAGCAGAATCTGAACGTACTTCCTGCCAAATCCTGAATTCATCTAATTTACCATCAAAGAAATGATATCCTCCAGATTCTAAATATCTAGATTTACCGATGTAATAGGCACTAGAACTAGTTGGTGCACCAGCAATCGCTACTGAATCTTCTAGCACACCATTTATATACAGACGTATAAAATCATTATCAGAATAACTTAAAGCAAAGTGAAACCATTGATCTTGTACTGCCGATGTTGTACTAGTAACTCTTTTATTGCTTCCTACAACATTTTCACGAACAGAGGCATAGAAATTATCAGTACTATCAATTCCCATTTGGAAACCTGTACCCCATGTCGCCGCAAGCACCATTTTTCCATCGGTCAAGGTATCAGGATTAACCCACATTTCGAAAGTAATTGGGTTAGGCAAGTCGAAATCATCATCCAATGGTTCGAAATAATTGCTATGGGTGGCAAAATCATCTACACCATCGAAGTCAAGAGCGAACCCTGCGGTACTATCAAATGTAATAGGTGAAGGATCTGGAATATCAACTTCTGACCTTATATAAGAGAATCCACCACCATTCCCATTTTGTGTCCATGAAGTGAATTTGATATCGATGTACTCATTGTGTTCATATAACCACAGAACCATTTCTTTACCTACAGATTCTGGTGGATTGCTATTTACTGCATCTTTCCATGGCTCAAAAGTAAGAGATTCAACATCATTAGTATTTCCAAATGACCAAAGAGTACCAATTGGGGAATTGCTACTACTACTAAAGCTTGATCTTCTGTTAGCATTAAATATACCTTGATCATCTCCTCTGGTTAACCAAATGTTATACGCAATTCTATCCTGATTGGCCTCTTGTGTAGCGTCTGCGTAATCAGATTTGGTAAAAGTTACTGTAGCGGGTGCTTGGTTACTTGTATCTACTGCACCAAATTGACTAAATGAAGTAAGCCCAATCCATGTGGCTGTTCCTGCAGCTGAAGATACTGAATTAGCACCTCCAAGAGGGTCCCATGTACTTTCAGAACCTGAACTTCTGGTAAACAACTTCAGGCTATCTGGTGTTGAATCATATCCAGCAGGGATAGTGTTTGAACCAAAATTAAGGGTCATATTTGCTGAAAATGTGCCCGGTGTACCAAATACATTAATAATAAACCTGGAGTCTCCAAACAGAGAGTTATACGAAGCAGGATAGTAAGCTTCGGAGCCAAAAACACTTGGTTCAGATTCAATTTCGAAGGCATAGACATCTACGGCATTATCGAATCCATCGGTTAAGTCTAATGATATATTTCCTAATGAAACTGTACCAGAAAGAGCTGAATTAGCAATATTAAGTGACCCACTTCCAACAGGTGCGGTGGATATTTCCCAACCGTCTTCTCCACTGTTATCAGCACTGTAATTGTTTAATTCATCATTCGAGTCGCCGGTTCCCTCATTGAATTGCCAATAACCACCAAGATTTGTTGTTAGTCCTACATATGGACGATGCATAAATGATCTGATCTCGGTTGCTGTACGAACATCCGACCAAATTCTTAATTCATCTACAGACCCATAAAAATAGTTGTTTTCTGCATACTCGGAGCCTAAGTACCAATAATCATCATAATCCTCATCTCCTGATACATCCGTTACAGCGGCTGAAGCTTCAGCTACTCCATTTACATAAAGAGTTAGGTTACCACCAGATGCTCCCGTTAATGCAACATGATACCAAACTCCTTTAGTGAGTGTTGTTGTGCCCGTGACGGTAATTTGGGTACTACTAGATCCTTTTTGAGAATGAAATCCGAATAGCTGATTTGAGCTATTAATACCCACAACAAGTTCTTCTTCATACCAAGAAAGAATGTATTGCTGAATACCTAAAGAATCGGGTTTTATCCAAAGTTCAGTTGTAAATGCATTGTCAATAATGACATTACCATCTGTATAAAGCTCGCTATAAGAATCATAAGTATTTCCACCATCAAAACGATAGGCATAACCCGCGGTAGAATCGAAAGCCAAACCTTCAAATCCTTGAGTAGCTTTTGATGCTGTTCCAACTGAACTAGTTAAGTAATTTTCAGAACCTGCAGAACCATTATAGTCAAATACTGAAATATAATAGGTTGTTGACAAGCTCAAGCCTGTTACAGTAACTGTACCTGAAGTCCCATTACTAATAATTTTAGTCCCATCACCAAGATCGGTAGCTGATCCAAAATCAGAGATCGATGTATAGGTTGTACTGTCATCTGGAGTCCATGTGATTGCAGAACCTTCTCTGATTGCTACAAGTTGGTTTTGGCCATTTCCTCCACTCCAAGATAATTCCAGTTGGGTTCCAAAGTCTCGATCAATAGTAATCGATGATGCAGATGTAGGATATTTATTAACTGTGACACTACCTGTGCTTACTGAAGTACGATAAGCAAATGCTGATCCGGCATTGTTAAATTCAATTGCCTTAAAATGATAGGTACTATCTGGATTAAGACCGGTAATTGTAACGTTACTTCCATTCCCTGAATAGACGACAAAATTACCACTGGAAATCTCTGTACCGCTACCAAATACAGCATCTGCGGTATATTCTGTATTATCAACAGGAGATGCATCAACAGCACTTCCTTCTTTTGCAATTAACAAGGTTTTAGCCCCATTACCTCCAGTCCAGTTAACTTGTACAGAAGTTCCATAGTTATTTGTGAAACTGGAAATCGAAGATGAAAGTGTAGGTGCTGAGATTAATCCATTTCTAAGAACGGTCATAGTACCGTTAACCGAGTAGATAATATCCATATCACCATCGCCATCGGCATCTGCTAGTGCAGGGACTATTCCATTTCCATATCCACGACTAAAGCCAAACGGGTTACTAAAATCTCCGCTACCATCGTTGTAATAAACACTGGTGTAACTACCTAGTGATACTAAATCCAAGTCGCCATCATTATCCATGTCGGCGGCTTTTAAATCACCGCTTGCAAAATTTCTGTTAAATCCTCGTTCTTCTGCGAATGTACCATCCTGATTATTGTCCAATATGTACAAACTATCGTTGGTAACGATAGCTAAGTCAACGTATCCATCCCCATCGAAGTCACCGGCATCCATCCCCCAAGCTCCTTGTACTGATCCACCGGATGTAACATTATAAGTAGCTGATGTATATCCACCAGAACCATCAGATAGAATAACGCCTAAACTATCGTTAGTAGGAGTAGCACTGAAATTGATTTTCTTTACTATAGCGAAATCAGGATAATCATCATTATTGAAATCTCTAGACACAGCAAATCTACCGGCAATACTGCTGTATTGGCCAACACCGGTACCTTCTGTGAAAGCAGCAGGTGTCCCACCCCCACTATTACTGAATGGCCACATTCCGTACACATTATCCGCTAAAATGAATAGTTCATTAATATCATTTCTAGTTACATCAGCAAAAACGCCACCACCGATACTCGTAGTTGGTAAGTTTGAATGAAATCCATGAGGATGTGATGTAAATGTGCCACTTCCATTATTGGTGAACACATAAAAAGAACGAGTATTCGCACCAGGGTTTATGAAAATGACAAAATCGAGATCGCCATCGCCATCAATATCATTCAAAGTAGCCCCCTGCGGATTTGATCCATCTGCTACGTCGTATGTATTAAATGCACTTGGTGTTAAATAGGAATCACTACCATCTTGCTTGTAAAGCACATAAAATTTTAAATCACTTGCAGTACGTGTTAATACAATGGCATCTGCATCACCATCGCCATCTAGATCTCCCATATAAGTCATATTTGCCCCATTATCGCCAATTGACCCGGTAAACGTATCCGAATTGCTAAAATAACCCACTCCTGTACCGTCATTTTCTACACGGAATTGATAAGAGAATCGGTCTATCGCCCCGTTATTTTCATCATTTAAGATACCACTTATAAATACAGTGATAATTTCGCCAGGGATAAATGAACTATCCGGATCAATCGTCAGAACATCATTAAATCCGGATAAACTTTTTTGCGTAGTATACTTTCCACCTATTGAACCTCTAACGGTTACAGCATCGGGTTGTATAGCCCCCAGTGCATCCATAGTTTCGCTAAAATTGATGACAATATTAGATGTCTTTGAAATATCGATGGCATTTCTTGTAGGAGAAACGGATGTAACCGTAGGTTGAGCAATCGCAACCCCGCCAAAGAATAATAAGATTGAAACGATTTGTAACAGCTGTTTCATGGTAATGGTGATTGGTTGATTAATTAGTATGATAGATATTGACGAACCTGACTCAGATCATCTTTCGAAACGAAGCCTTTTATAGGTAATAAAGCGGCTTTTTTTCGTACGGAGGGCGAATCATGACTACTTACGATGAGCACTTTGGCGTCTTTATTCCGATTAAGTATAGATGCAGCGGCTTCTAGTCCATTCATATTTTTCAGCTCTATATCCATAAGCACCAGATCGGGGAGCTCGGTTTTGTATAGCTGAATGGCATCTTCCCCCGATTCGCATTCAATAAATTGAAGCTCCCCGGTGTGTCCAACGCTTATAATTTGCCTTAGTATTCGTCGGATGTCTATGTGATCATCCACGATCATAATCGTCATGTTCTGTTTCCCGATGTTTCCAAGTGGGTTTTCACCCAATTATACCGGAACATCTATTTTTGTAGGGAAACACTAAATAGGTAGGATTCCTTAATCGTATAGGTACATGTACCTAGATCATCAACTAAGCAATTGTTTTTTGTTATCTGTTGCAAATTTTAAAAGTGCATGTGTACCACTAATACCCAGTTTATTACAAATGTTATTACGATGATTTTGAATTGTTTTTTTGCTTACTGATAAAGTATCAGCTATCTCCTGACTGGTTTTCATTGTTGCTACTTCACCCAGCACCTTTTTCTCCATTGGGGTAAGTAAATGGATCCCTTTTTGATCGCTTGCTTGTGCCATTAGCTTTGAGTTTCGCCGAATCAGAAACTCGGATATTTCCGGACTCAAATAGTGCTTACCACCTAGAACTGTTTCTATGCAGCGAATGATTTCTGTAACCGTGTTTTCTTTTAATACAAAACCCCGAACTCCAATATCCATGGCTCGATTAAAAAGTTGTTCTTCTTTGTGCATCGTTAAAAACACAACCGATGTTTGAATGCTTTCATTATGAATGCGTTCTGCCACTTCAAAGCCTGTTAAGTGTGGCATTTGTATATCCAAAATGGTAACCGTAGGGGATTCTTTTCGAACCAATTCAATGGCTTGTCTTCCATCCTCAGCCTCAAAAATTTCAAATCGTTCATCAGCTTCCAGAACTTGTTTTAGTCCTTTCCGGATGAGGGCATGATCATCAGCAATTAACACGTTTATTTTTTTGCACATACTTAGAGTTCTATTGGAATGGTTATGGTTAGTAGTGTACCCTTCCCCGGAAACGTTGATATTGCGAACGTCCCCCCAAAATTCTGAACTCTCTCTTTCATCCCTAAAAAGCCAAGATTGCTTATTTCATCAATTTTTTCGCGTTCAAATCCTTTGCCGTTGTCGGCAATCCCTACTACCACCTTTTTCGGTAGAATGGAAACTTGTACCGATGCCTCCGTAGCCTCAGAATGTTTTAAAATATTGTTGAGTGCTTCCTGAATTACGCGGTAAAAACTGATCTCTTTTTCTTTTGATATCACTCCATCGATATTTTTTAACTCATAGGTCCATTCGATGTTTGTAGAACCCTGCATTTCCATACATAACGACTCTATGGCTTCTGTTATACCAAATTTTTCGAGATGAACAGGGCGTAAATTATGCGATATCGATCGAACACTGTCTATTGAAATCTGGGCACTTTTCACAATTTCATCCAATTGCTCTACCAATTCCGGTTGGGTTTGCTGACTTAATTTAGCGAGCTCCGCCCTGTTTTTAATCACCAAAATCTGCTGACCTAAACTATCATGAAGTTCTGATGCAATTCGATGTCGTTCATTCTCCTGGCTATTCATTAATTCTTCAGAGAATCGTTTTTGGCGTTCATTTTCTGCCAATAATGCCCGTGTACGTATATAGTAAGAAATTGGACCTGCAGCAATAAATAGGAAGCCAATCATAATGTAAAACCAAGTAGTTTGCCAAAATGGTGGAATTACAGATATCCCAAATGTTGCCGTTTTTGCATCCTCCCACATTCCATTTCTATCACTTGCTCGCACTTTAAAAGTATATGAACCCGGAGGAATATTCGTAAAAATAGCTTGTCGCTGATTACCCACCTCGATCCACTGGTCGTGATATCCTTCAATCTTATATTTGAACGAGATTTTCTCCGGATCAGAGAGTTCAACTGCGGTATAGTTTATTTGTAGGAAAGTGTCGTTGTATTTCAACGAAAGAATATCAGCATTCACATACAAACTATCGCTAGTACGAATTTCTTCAACGTAAACTTCGGGAGATTGTGTAACCGTGCCCACTAATCTGGTATTTACAATGGCAACACCATCAACCGTTGGAAAGTAAATCGATCCATTTTCGTAAATGGTTGTTGGCAGAAATCCACCGTTAGTCTCTGCGGTATTCATTCCATCATTTATACCATACGAATACACGGGGAATTCTGAGATTTTTCCATCAGCATACTCATTCAAATGAGCTCTTTGTACTCTTGAAATCCCTCTGTTACTACCCATCCAGAAATAACCGAACTCATCTTCGATAACATGCGAAACTACATTATCAAACAAACCTTGAGTGGTTGTAAATTGTATAATTTCATGACCTTTTAGCCTAAATAAGCCGAAACCATATGTTCCTATCCAAAAATACCCATCCGAATCTTTGTATATAGCTCTGATTTCCGGTTGTGCCTCCACATCCGACTTAGAGCTTTCTATGAGTGGATATTTTTGGAATTTACCTTCTTTGTAGATATTCAACCCGCCTTTTGTCCCTACCCAGATCGTTCCATCTTCATCTTCAAAAAATACGCGGGCATCGTCATAGTATAATCCGTCTTTTGTAGTAATCCGCTGAAAATTGTTTCCATCGTAAATATTCAAACCTTGTCCCGATCCAATCCATATCGAACCATCAGACATTTCATCGATTGCAAAAATCCCAAATCCAACGTATCCATCTTTTTCTGTAAACTCGTAACCGGGTTCGTCAAGGCTTTCAATCATATAAGGCCCACCGGATCCAAGCCATATACGTTTTTTTGAATCCTCAAAAACAGCCCAATGGCAGCCTGGTTCGTGATACTTATGAATGCTTGATAATCTCGCTCGTGCTCCATCCCATTCGTACACACCGCCACAATTAGTAGCCAACAATTTAGTACCGTTTGAAAGTGAGGTGAGCGAAAGCATTTGTGAATTATTCAATCCCGACGATTCATCGATCATGGTGATGAACGACTCACTTACTCGGTATAATCCGTCACCTTCAGTCCCAATCCAATAATTTCCGATGTCATCCTGAAGTATAGTTTTTAGACGTGCATCTGTGGTTTCGTTTAAAACAGAAAGTGGAACAAAGCCTTCCTTTGTAAGTACGGTAATACCTTCTGCGGTTTGAGCAAAAAGTTGGCTATTCTCCCCTTTTCGAAACTCGAGAAAGTGACTTTGCGGTAATCGCTCGACCTGTTCGATTTCAGGACTTCCTTCAACATCCACAAAATAAACCCCTTCATTGCCTGTGCCTAGTATCAATGTGTTTGGTAAGGAATCTAATGTAGTTGTTCGTAATATGCCTGAGGTTTTCCCTGCTATATCCTTTGAAACGAGTATGACTTCGTTGTTTACGATTTTATATAGATGATTCCCTGCACCAACCCATCGACCTTCAGCTCTTAAAGCTTCTTCTCGCCGTTGCTTATCCTGCAGAATAGATACTTCGCTAAAAGATTCCCCTTCATATCGATAAAAAGTCTCGTCTACAATGAACCAAATCTGTCCATTTTCGAGCTCAATCATCTCGGTGTAATTCGTAAGTTCGGTTTGAATGGTATAGTTTAGACATCTACCATCTTTAAACTTCACCAAGGTTATGTCGGTGTAATCTGGAAATAACCAAATTCCGCCATCGCTATCAGGGAAAATGCGAAGAAACCTATCGCTTATAAGGCAGGATGTGTTCGAGCGATCAAAGGTTTTAAAGTTTAATCCGTCGAATCGAACTAGCCCTCCAAACGTTGCCATCCAAAGGTAACCATCCTTGGTTTGCACAATGTCGTTTACAGAACTTTGAGGGAGTCCATCTTCCATTCCCCAATGCTTGATTACATAATTTTGGGAATCATATAATTGTGCCGAGGAATCAGAAATTCCCAAAAACAACCAACTTATAATGAGAAGTATAACCTGTGCTTTTTTCATCAAATATCTAGAAATAGCCTATTCAAAATACTAGAGAAATCCACAATTTCAAATGAGATCACTTGCTCATTTTTCTCTACAACTAAACCAGCATCCCCCTACCCTCAACAAATCGCCCCTCACCTAAACACTGAAAATTAATTACTTAAGAAACTGAAAAGCATAATTCATTATTACTTCACATTTGAGCAGTACACTGTATCAGTAATATTCACTAACCGGGGGAATCATGTGTGCAAAAGTGTATAAAACCATGGATGGCAACGAGGCAGCCGCTCATATTGCCTTTAAGACGAACGAAGTAATAGCCATTTATCCAATCACACCCGCTTCTCCAATGGGCGAATGGGCCGATGCCTGGAGCGTTCAAAAACAGAAAAATATCTGGGGCGATACCCCAAAAATTGTGGAGATGCAAAGTGAAGGTGGAGCCGCAGGCGCAGTGCATGGATCTCTACAAGCCGGTGCACTTACCACTACCTTTACCGCAAGCCAAGGTTTGTTGCTGATGCTCCCGAATATGTACAAAATTGCCGGCGAACTAACTCCTACTGTATTTCATATTGCAGCCCGATCGGTAGCAACTCAAGCACTTTCTATTTTTGGAGATCATTCGGATGTAATGAGTGCCCGACAAACCGGCTGGGGCTTTTTATTTTCGAACAATGTACAGGAAGCGATGGATATGGCATTAATCGCTCATTCTGCCACATTAGAATCTCGCATTCCATTCCTGCATATTTTTGATGGCTTCAGAACCTCGCATGAGATTGCTAAAATAGAAATCACCCCCGATTCGGTGATTAAACAAATGATTGATGATGAACTTGTAAAAGCGCATCGCTTTCGAGGAATGGACCCCAACAATCCGTTCATTCGAGGAACCGCTCAAAATCCGGATGTTTTTTTCCAAAGCCGTGAATCCTCAAATCCTTTTTACTTAGCCACGCCCGAGATTGTAGAAGCAGCCATGTTACGCTTTAAGCACTTAACCGGCAGATCCTATAAACTGTTTGAATATGTTGGTGATCCTAATGCAGAGAAAGTAATAATTGTGATGGGTTCCGGTGCTGATACTGCTGAACAAACTGCTTTACATCTCAACAAAAAAGGGGAAAAAACCGGTGTTCTTAAAGTTCGGTTATTCCGGCCATTTTCCATTCAACACTTTGTAGATGCGTTGCCTGATTCCGTTAAATCTATCGCCGTACTCGATCGAACTAAAGAGCCCGGTAGTGTGGGAGAACCTCTCTATCAGGATGTTTTAACTGCAATAAATGAAGATCGATTTGGGGATAATCCGAAGTTTTCGCCACTAGTACACATCATTGGTGGCCGATATGGACTTTCATCAAAAGAATTTACCCCTGCAATGGTTAAGGCTATTTTTGATGAACTGGGAAAAACGCATCCTAAAAATCACTTCACCATTGGTATTAACGACGATGTTACCCACACATCGCTCGGCTATGATTCGACCTTTGATATCGAAGATGATGAAACCACGCGAGCTGTGTTCTGGGGATTGGGTTCGGATGGAACCGTAGGCGCCAATAAAAACTCCATCAAAATAATTGGCGAAGAAACCGAGCTAAATGCACAGGGCTATTTTGTGTACGATTCGAAGAAATCCGGGGCCAGAACCATTTCACATTTACGATTTGGTCCACAGGATTTAAAACGACCGTACTTGATCTCAAAAGCAAATTTTGTGGGGATCCATCAGTTTGGTTTTCTCGATCGCTTCGATACACTATCAACAGCTGAAAAAAATGCCACTGTTCTTATAAACAGCCCGTTCGGTGCAGATAAAGTTTGGGAGCACATTCCAACCCGTGTACGAAAGCAAATACAAGAGAAAAAACTCAGGGTTTTTGTAGTTGATGCTTATAAAGTGGCCAAAGAAGCTAATCTGGGCATTCGGATTAATACCGTGATGCAAACCTGTTTCTTTGCACTTTCCGGAGTTTTAGCCAAAGATCAGGCCATACTTAAGATCAAAGAATACATATCAAAAACTTACGGAAAGCGAGGTAAAACCATCGTTCAGATGAATTTCGATGCCGTAGATATTGCCTTGGATCATCTGGAAGAGGTTGTTATTCCGACTACAAAAACGGCAGTAATTCCTAAAAATGGAGCTACAAATAACGAACCTCCCGAGTTTGTGCAAAAGGTGATCAACGAAATCATCAACGGGAATGGAGATGAATTACCGGTAAGTGCTTTGCCTTGCGATGGTACTTTTCCAAATGGCACCACAAAGTGGGAAAAACGTGATATCGCCATGGAAATTCCGGTATGGGATCCCGATATCTGCATCCAGTGTGGAAAATGTGTAATGGCTTGTCCACATTCGGTAATTCGTGCGAAAGTGGCTGAACCCGACGCTTTTGATGATGCGCCGGAAGGCTTCCAACATACCAAAGCGAAATTCCGCGAACTAAAAGGCTATGAATATACACTTCAGGTTTCTGCGGATGATTGTACCGGGTGTACCTTATGCGTTGAGGTTTGTCCTGTTAAGAATAAAAGCAATGTGAGCCTGAAGGCAATTAACATGCAGCCGAAAGAACAGGTTAGAGAGAAAGCGAATCGAGATTGGGATTTTTTCCTCGATTTGCCAACCACTTCGGTTTCCAATCAACCTGAAATAGCGTTCAACAAAGCAAAAGAAACTCAGCTTCTCGATCCTTATTTCGAGTTTTCGGGTGCCTGCGCCGGTTGTGGCGAAACTCCTTATCTGAGTTTACTCACTCGTTTATTTGGGGATCGAATGGTAGTGGCAAATGCAACAGGTTGTTCATCCATTTATGGTGGAAACTTACCTACTACTCCCTGGACAACAGATGCCAACGGATGTGGACCGACATGGAACAATTCACTGTTTGAAGATAACGCCGAGTTTGGTTTGGGGATGCGATTAGCCATGGATAAACGCGTTGAAATCGCCCATGATTTGCTTTGGCAATGTCGGGGTAAATCGTTGCCGGAGCTTCTAGTTCAGGATTTGATGGAAGCAGATCAAAGTACGGCTGCCGGTATCGAAAAGCAGCGCCATCGCGTAGAAGAACTCAAAAAAAGACTGACTTCAAAAGCCGATCCTGCTTCAAGAAGATTGCAAAATTATACCGATGATTTAATTCGAAAATCACTTTGGATTATAGGTGGTGACGGCTGGGCCTACGACATTGGTTTTGGCGGACTTGATCACGTAATTGCAACTGGTAAGAATGTGAATATTTTGGTGATGGATACCGAAGTGTATTCGAATACCGGTGGTCAAGCGTCGAAAGCTACCAGCTTAGGCGCTATTGCAAAATTTGCTGCAGGTGGTAAACCAACGCCAAAGAAAGATCTGGGCAAAATAGCCATGGATTATGGCTACGTGTATGTAGCACAGGTGGCTATGGGTGCTAACGAAAATCAGTTGATAAAAGCTTTCCAAGAGGCAGAAGCTTACGACGGTCCTTCCTTGATTATAGCATACAGCCATTGTATCGCCCATGGAATTGATATGTCTAAAGGGCTACATCAACAAAAACTGGCAACCGAAACCGGACACTGGCCGGTATACAGATTTGATCCACGCAGAAAAGACGAAGGTTTAGTGCCTTTACAGCTGGATTCAAAAGCGCCTAAGAAGCCATTGCGCGAATACATTTATAACGAGCAACGGTACCGAATGCTGACGCAGATAAACCCGCGAAAAGCTCGCGAGTACGAACACGCGGCACAAGAATGGGTAAACAATCGCTGGTTGAATTTGGAAAAGCTTGCCAAAAAGCCGGAATTAGAAGCCGAAATCAAATCACCAGACTCTAATTAAACGTACTGAGGAGCTATCATGAAACTAACTACTTCTTATCTCGGCCTTACTTTAGAACATCCAATCGTTGCTTCGGCTTCGCCCCTCACTAAATCGATGGAGGGGATTAAACACCTTGCGGATGCCCAACCGGGCGCTATTGTGATGCATTCGCTTTTTGAGGAACAGCTGAATAATACCAGTAATGAACTCGATCATTACATGAGCTATGGCACCGAAAGCTTTGGGGAAGCGCTCACTTATTTTCCCGAAATTGATTCTTTCGATGTGGGCCCGGATTTATATCTGGAACACATCATGCAAGCAAAAAAATATACCGACGTTCCAATTATTGGTAGTCTGAATGGTTCCTCAGCAGGTGGTTGGATTCGATTTGCCAAGTGGATAGCCGGTGCAGGCGCTGATGCATTAGAATTAAATATTTACCACATCCCCACAGATCCGAATATTGACAGCAGTACGATCGAAGGCAGATATCTTGAAACTGTGCAACAAGTAGTTGATGCCATTGATATTCCGGTTGCTGTAAAAATTGGTCCGTTTTTCTCCTCCTTACCCAATATTTGTAAGAATTTGACTGATGTTGGTGTAAAAGGAATTGTGATGTTCAATCGTTTTTATCAACCGGATATTGATATCGATCATCTTGAAGTGGCTCCCAATCTAACCTTAAGTACTTCTGATGATCTGCGTTTGCCACTCCGATGGGTTGCCATATTAAAAGGCCGTATCGATACCGATTTTGCTATTACTTCCGGGGTTCATAACGGTCGTGATGTATTAAAAGGCTTGCTTGCAGGAGCAAATGTATGCATGACAACCGCCGAACTTTTAGTAAATGGCACCGAACGTATTGGACAAATGAAAAATGAAATGGTAGAATGGATGGAGGAACGAGAGTATGAGTCGGTTGAGCAACTCTTAGGCTCAATGTGTCAACAGCATGTAATTGATCCTGAATCTTTCGAGCGCGCTAACTACATGAAAATCCTGAATTCGTACAAACAAGATCCTACCGGGAAATTAATCTGGTAGTTTGTGATTGGTTTGATTGTTTTAATTCCAATAATCCGAATCGGGATTCGGAGTGCCAATAAATACACCTTCAGAACCGGAGAGTATTAGTATTCCTTCAGGAAGTGCTTCTATGAACTGCCAGTTTCGATGCTCTACTACCCTGTATACATCCGGAGTAACATTAAATACCTCTGCTTTACCTGATTCATCAAATGTGATTTGGTATACATCATCGTGATCGATGGCTATGTATTCATTGGAAGATTTCAGGTTTAACACATCGTATCTCTCCGGCATATATCTGATTTCCCAATCGAATGAAGTGTTGTTTGTTATATAAGACCTGTGTTTTGCCATTGCATGTAATGCCCCATCTCCGTCGATTCTCATTTTTAAAATATGATCATGATCTTTACTCAACATAGCTGTTAGATCTATCCAGTTCGATCCAAGATCGTTGGAACCAAATACCCCTTCGTGTGAACTTAGTAGCAAATAATCATGAAATTCGATCATATCATCTACCTGATCGTTGAGCTTACTGTTGAAAAGATTAAATCGCTCAACTTGATTGTACTCTGCATTGACAACGGTTACCCCATTTAGTGCCCCAACAAAATAGTTGTCTTGTTTAACAAGAACATCCTGAAACAGATACCCACCATGAAGTTTCTCCCATTCATCAGTTCCGTTTTTCTTAACAAAAAGTAACCGGATGGTACCACCCCAGAACCCACTTGCATACGGCGAATACATTTCTCCTACTAAATAATAATCGTCGTTATATTTTCTCAACCTGTATGCATCCACTGAATCTGGGAATCCGAATCCACGGAAGTAAGCACCATTATCATCAGATACATAAATCCGCCTATCCGTTGTACCCAAGATGGTATTGTCATCAGCTAAGCGAATATCTTTAATCGTTTTACCACTTAATCGACCGATAAACTTCCAATTATAAAGTGATTCCTGTTCTTTATTACCGGAATTATTGATTGAACACCCTGTAACAGCTATCAAAAAAATGATCAGATAACTGACTGATTTTATCTCTTTCACTTGTTAACCCCATTTTTTACTTCTAACTAATGAACTAAAAATCAGAGAGTTAAACAATTAGAATTTTAATCTGAGCTTTTGTCCCGCAGTTTCTTAATCGCATACGCACCACCTGCTGCAGCAAGCAGACTTAGCCCACCATCGATTGGCGCGGCAGCAGGATCATCCGGGAACATGGGAAGTCCGGGAGTACTTTGGGCATAAGCGGCGAGTGAGGTAAATACCAGCATCATCAATAAGCCGGCTATCATTAACACAGAGTTTTGGATTCTGGTTTTGATTAAAGACTTCATGCTTTGATAATTTTGAGTTGTGGATTGTGGATTATGAATTATGATTACGGACATGATCTAATTCAAAATTCATAATATTTAATTCTTAATTACTTGATTAGCGTCATCTTCTTTGTGAGTATTTTATCTCCAATTACAAGACGGTATACGTACATTCCTGAGGCCAATGTTCTCCCATCAAAGTTGATATTATAGCGGCCAGGCTGTTTTATTTCTCCGTTCAGGAGAGTCATTACCTTTCGGCCGAGCACATCATATACTTCGAGTTGTACCGGAGCCTGAGTTGGCACTCCAAATCGAATTACCGAACTCGGATTAAATGGATTCGGGTAGTTTTGCTCGAGTTCTACATTAGTTGGAATTTCTAGTTTATTTTCAATATCAATAGAACGTCCTGGACTAACAATCAGCCAAAGAACAGGTAACAACTGGTTGACTTCTGAAGCCTTTTTCGATGGGTTTTTAAGGATTGGTGTTCCATCACCTACTACTAGCGAATCCCATTTAGTTATTTTTTTGCTTTCGTCGATTGAAATTGATAGCCGTTCTGTCTCGCTCAGATTTACATAATCTCCCGAAGGATTAACCTCGAAGTACAACTCAATGTCTGAAGGAATTAACTCACTATCCCATGAAATATGAAATTCACCTGCCATTGTTGCATCCAAAAATATTGGATACCGAAATTCTCTCTCCGGTTTAACTGGCACACTATTGATCGTTAGAGGTTGATCAATAATTCGTGTATACAGATTTGCAAAGGTTGAAGCAAACGAACCAAGATAATAGCCATCATAGGGATCAATACCGGGTAAACTTTCTTCCTTAAAAAGAAGGCTACTTTCGGACAAAATTTCAGCTTTTGTATTGGACAATGTGAAATTCAATTTTTGATCAGTCTTTATCTTAGGGGTGGTTTCCTCATAATAGTCATCGATTTCAAGAAACATTTGATCATCTACTCCAAAAGTGATTGTACGAATAAAAACAGATTCATATGGATTAATAGAGCCTGACCCGGTTAGTTCATAGCGTTTATCAACAGGATTCCACCGATATACGTAACGATTTGCTAACGGGTCGATATCAACAAGTTCACTTATCAATGAATCTACTGAAATGGGCCAGCCAAAAGGGTTTCCAAATAATTTCAGCCCTTCAAAATCCGAAGTATTACCTGAACTATCTGCGTCCACATTTTTAATGGGAATGGTGATATGATCACCAAATGGGTTCCCAAAATTATAAAGTGTTTTAGGCCAGCCTCCGTTTACAGGATCCTCAGAATCATTAAAATTATCATCTGCAAATATATAGGTCAGGATCCCTGTTCCCGCTGGTATTTTTGTTGTATCTAAATCGGATATAATTGGAAGGTATTCTAAACTTTCCACATCGAATAAATATAAGGTAGGAGAACCAGAAGGAGCGTCGGAACCCGGAGCACCTTGAGTCCAGATTGCATCAAACAATTCTCCCAATGTGGTATTTTGCGGATTTGACAATAGATACCATTCAGATTGGTCCGAATTACCCTGCAGCTCAGGTGCTCCTTCTATAACCGTGAATCTGATAGCCACCGAATCCTTTGTAATCTGATCATTGGTTTGCATGGTAACAATAATACTCATTGGCCTATTTTCTGACGGCAGAAATTTGAGGGGCTTTTCACTGAGTATTGAATAACTTACTAAGGAAGAATCTGCAACCTGCAACTCACCAGGTTCAAATTGGTTATTTGTATTCTCATCCAGATAAAAAATGCCGGAATAATTACCATCTATTGAGAAATACAATGTGGAATCAGATATAAAGGAAGCGATATTGAAAAAGTCTGGAATAAACGAGTAGCTGGTATCGGAATAGGCAACCAGAGTATCATCTTCTACCGATAAAAAGGAACCTAAAGGAATCAATTGATTTGAAAATTCACTGCTGTTTAACATCTGATTACCAGCCCTGACACCCCACTGATATATACCAGGTTGAAGACTATCCGTTTTAATCTTGTAGAACGTATTAATTCCAGCATTTGACTTACCTGAGATACCTCTAGCTCCGGAAGAAATTGCAGAATATGCTGGCAAAATAAATCCACTGTTTTCCACATTTTTTAGAAATACATCATATATCACAGACCCTCCTGAAGGATCATTTATTGAACCCCACGTTAAGGTTAAAGCATTTCCTTTTATACTGTGCGTTAAGTTCGTTGGTTGAGGTAGCGGTTGTACAGATTCATTCAATTTATTTTCTATCATATATGAATTATCTGATTCGTTTCCTGATCCAGTAATAAAAATATCCGGATCAGAATCACTATCAAAGTCAGCCGGCAGCATATATGTCCCAAACCAATTCCCGTCACTAGGTTCGTTATATATAGGTATAAAATTCATCTCTCCAATATTTTCGTAAACAGTAAGTGAACCGGATACTTTTGTCAGAAAATCAATGCCTCCATCCCCATTAAAATCTAGTATCTCGAAATCGACCGCATTAATTTCAATCTTTGATTCCGTAAACGAGTTTCCAGTATTTAAGAACATAAATACATTTGTACTATCGTTTTGGCCATTATTTAAATAATTGATTTCTCCCGCTCCAAAGAAATCCAGGTCCCCATCATTGTCAATATCAATAACCGAAATTCGATTTAATCCGGTATTAGTAAAAGACATGCCGGAGTTTGTGAAATCGGCATTACCGTCGTTCCAATAAAGTTCCAGAAAAGGAGAACCGGAATTATCACCACTAATCAGTAAATCGACATAACCATCCTGATTGAAATCGCCGATCTCAATATCACCTAGTTGATCACCGGTAAACGTAGGCTGATCTAATGTAGAAATGGTGAAATTGGCAGCGCCGTCATTTATCCCAATTATCTCTTTCAATATGAAATCGATGTCTCCGTCATTATCAAGATCGGCAGAATGTAAAGGTGAAAAGAAGTAATCATTGAAACCAGGTATTGTTTTACTAGAAAAGGTACTGTCTCCATTATTCAAATAAACGGTTCCCGACGCGAACAGTCCGCTGGTCAAAAAATCGATATACCCGTCGCCGTTATAATCAGCGGTACCCAGCACACCTGCATTAGCATAGGAATAACTGTTGGATGATTTAGTTAAACCGCCGGTTCCATCATTGAAATAAATCGCAGTTTCTGAAACTGAACTGCCACTACCCCCATGAATAAGATCTAAATCTCCATCTTTATCTAAATCAGCCCATGAGGCATAATTAAAATCTGTGTTAGGAAAGGGTGATCCTGATATTTTATTAAAACCGGGAATTTCTTTAATACTTAATATGAACCTTTCTACGTTTCCAGAATTTACACTAATAGTAAAAGAAGTGTTTTCAGTAAGTATGATGCTTTCTTCAGTAACAGTATCATATAAAGTAAACCGCCAATCGAGGGGTAAATTTTCATACTTTGAGGCCGATAGTGTATAGATGCCTGATAATGTTGAATTGGTATATAATGGGATATTTAAAAGGCCGCTCAGAGAATCCGGCAGGTTATTGATCGAAAGATTTCGGTTATTCAACGTATCCCTACTATAAATCTCAGTGTAGTCATCAGCAAGGCTCCCCAGATGCACCGCGTCGTATGCATCCACTTCGGTTGAGCCTGATTCTGTAAAGAGCAATATAGTTTTCCCCGTATAGGTACCGTTCGACAGTTCTAATTCTAATTGCTGAACCTGAGCATTGGCTGATAAACCTCCCAGAAGAAAAACCAAGAATACAGAAACTGCCGAGCAGACTATGCTATACACCTTCAAAATGGAATTTGAGCAACCACCCAACACGCTATAATTATGAAATTTCCCGATTTTATTTCGTGAGTGAGAGTTTTTTGGTAAGAATTACAGAACCTGCATTCAATTGATAAATATATACCCCAGATGCAAGGTCAGAAGCATTGAATTTCACCTCATACGTACCAGCTTGCTTAAATTCATTCTGAATTAAATGCTCTACCTCGCGACCCAATACATCATAAACCCGCAGACTCACTATAGAAGCTTCATGTAAATCAAAGCTGATTATTGTACTGGGATTGAACGGATTTGGATAGTTCTGGTGCAACCTAATGGTAGTAGGATTATCCACGATTTCGTTAGACACCTTATTTCCGGTTCTAACGATTAAAGCATAGCGTGAGTTGGCGGTTTTTGACTTTTGTTTTGTATAAACAGGACCGGGTAAGTAATCCGAATGATGCTGCTTTTGCGCTATTTGGTCAAGCTCTATGGCTATACTAACTTCATTTTCTAGTTCAATCTCTTCACCAGAAATATTGTCGACCAAAAACATTGACCAATCTTCTAAATCTACATCTAATCCTGAAACTGAAAGTGTACCGACAGATCCCGCTCCTGAACTGTTAATCATTAATGGAATGACATATGAAACTTCTCCATCCATTGGCAGCGAATGTATGGATAATGGAAGTTGTTGATTGACATCTACTAAACCCAACTGTACAAATTCTGTAGCTAATGGATTCATAACTACTCCATCAAAACGGTCTTTTCCGATAGCCCCGTTTTCGTGGAAACTAAGCTGAGCTTTACTTATCAAATCCTCACTCTCCAGTGCTACTGTGAAATTTACCGGTTTATATTCAACGGCTTGTTTTAAAATAGGAGTACTACTAGTGGTTTGTATCGCCTCCCGTAAAACCATACTGCCCGTACCTCCGCTTGCCTGTACAAATACGCTCTGCCCTGCTGATATCAATCCGTCGCTCTTTGTTCCAGTAATTCCGTTCCAAGTAAGCCATGCATTTGCAGCATCACTCCACACATAAAAGGTGTTACTCATATTGGTTCGGGTCCAACCGGTGGGCGAATCCCAATCAATATTCTTTACAAAAGGATTAGACAACAGAAAGAAATCGTCGTTAGCCAGATCATTAAATGGATAAATGACCCCAGTATTAGTTCGGGTCGCATAATTATTGAGGCTTGTAAAAGCTGCCGGTGCCGAGTACGTTTTAGGAAACCCCTCTACATCACCATTGTTATCATCATCGGCAAACATGTACATCAGGAATCCAGTAGCGGCTTCCAATGAATCGGTTTCAGAGTTTCTAAGTACTTGCCAGTTTTGTGAACTCACATCCCATGTCCATACATTTTGACCATAATTTGGAGCATCGGAATTTGTAAATCCTTGCGTCCAATATCGATCTATCAAATCACCAAATACTTTGCCACTAGCGTGGGTTCCCAACATTCGAAATCCTTCATCCCCAGTTATGGTTTGCTGGCTTGTATTTGTAAATACGAAAGCCCTTTTTGAACCACTTATTGCAGGTGCTCCCATAAATATGTCGGGATATCCATCTCCGTTAAAATCACCTGTAGCCAGAGATGCACCCAGATTTGTATAAAGGGCGGTTTCATAACCATTGATAGAAAACCCATTGATCCCATTTAATTGAGAAGCATCAATTGTTGCACTTAGCGACGAACCACCGTTTACTACATACACCTTACCTGGATACTTATCACCATCAGTATTTTTCACAAAGTTAGCTCCAATAACTACTTCATCATATCCATCACCGTTTATATCATCACTCGACAAGCCCGCACCAAAATTATCATTTACGAACTCTGCATCTACAACAAATCCATTACTGCCATTTAAATCTGACACCTGAATATTATTCGTAGCCATCATAGACTTTCCATATACTACATACACATTATTTTCTAAGTCCGTTACGTTTCCATGCACTATACCAAATATGATGTCATCATATCCATCGCCGTTAACATCTCCAGTACTAACATGAACATCATTAGAGCTAGAAGGTTGAGAGAATACACTAATTTTAAAGCCCTCCGATTCAGTTAAAGTCGACAAATATATATCACCGCTAAATCCATTTGCTTTCCCAAATACTATGTAAACAAAAGATGAGTCTACTGATCCACTATTTTGATCCGGCCTATCGATAATCAGATCATCATATCCGTCGCCATTTATATCACCCGTGCTTACCGATTTGGCAATCTTTTGCAGACTATTTATTCCTCTTACATTAAAGCCAACTGATCCATCCAGAGTTCTAATATCGATCGAATCCGCGAAAGCATCGTATTTACCAAAAATGGTGGTGACACTTCCATTCGAATCGTAAGGAGTGCTCACAACAACATCCGCATACCCATCTCCATTTATATCACCACTAGATACTGCAAATCCAGCATTTCCGTAATTTGTGTTATATAATTTAAATCCGTTACTGCCATCTAGTGTTGTGACATCAAACGTAGCTGAAAACCCACTGGATTTTCCATACACTACGTAGGCTTCAGCTTTTACATGGGCACCAATAATGATATCATCAAATCCATCCCCATTAATATCACCTGAAGCAACTGCATCCCCAAAAAAGCTTGTTGCTTTTGGACCATCCATTTGAAAGCCGTTTGTACCATCCAATGTAGAAATTCCTGTAGTAGCTGCAAAAGTAGAGTCGCTCCCAAATATAACTACTACCTTACCCCGATAGCTGTCATATTGTTTAGCACCAATTATGAGATCATCATACCCATCACCATTTATATCCCCAGAGGCAATAGCTTCTCCTGCTTGAGTAGATGAAAATCCATCATCAAATAGCATTCCATATAAATCACCTGTGAATTCAGAAACATTAATGGTGCTTCTGGGAGCAGCGAAGTCATTAGGCAACCCTGGTTGAGCGAGAAGAAAACAAGGAAAGAGCATAATTAAAGCAACACCGAAAATGCTAACGAAAGTTCTGGTACATGTATTCATAGTAATATAGATTTGATTTTTTCTAAGAAATTTTAGCTACTCGATTCATTAAAATAATGGTGTTAATCTGCTTCATTTCAAATCAACAAAGAGCCATATAGGTTTATCGAATCTCATTGAGTTGGTTATGTTATTCGAATTTAACTTCGTGCAAAGTTTAAATTCACCACGGTTTGATAGACAATTTCAAAATTGGCAGTATATATTTTCACTAGAGCCAAACCAACATCATATTTCCACTATGAGTTGTATGTGAAGATGTAATATTATAATCTCAATCCCCCCTATGAAATAATATCAAAACAGAATACAATATAAACCTATTTCGGTAATAAAAAACTTGGCATATTTCAACCAAGCCTATAACAATATTTAGGGTTAAGAATCCACAAGTAATTGATCCTAAATCAATCTGTTTTATTTTGATTTTTCCTATCCCGTAGTTTCTTTATCGCATACGTACCACCTGCTGCGGCAAGCAGACTTAGCCCACCATCGATTGGAGCGGCTGCTGGATCATCCGGGAACATGGGAAGTCCTGGAGCACTTTGGGCAACAGCTGTGATTGAGGTAAAAACCAGCATCATAAATAAGCCGGTCATCTTTAATACAAAGTTTTGAATTCTAGTTTTGGTTGATGTCTTCATAATTACTTCCTGTTCTTTGGTTAACATAGTGGTGGTTTTGCGATGGCAACTCTGGCAGGCCAGTTTTTTGATCCCATTCACGTTAATTTGTTTAAGCTCTACGATGTAGTTTCCAACCGGTCGCGGTTTCCTTTCTTCGGATTTACAGAAATGGCAGGTTCGTTTTGTATTCATAATTCATAAGTTTTTAGTTATGAGTGTTAAGTTTTTAGTGGAGTGCAATAACTCAACACTAAGCACTAAACACTCTTCACTATTTAATAAGTGTCATCTTCTTGGTGAGTACTTTATCCCCGATCACCAGACGATACACGTACATCCCCGATGCCAGCGTTCTTCCATCAAAGTTGATGTTGTAGCGACCGGGTTGTTTTACTTCTCCGTTCAGGAGTGTCATTACCTTTCTTCCAAGCACATCAAATACTTCCAGTTGTACCGGAGCCTGATTTGGAACACCGAACCGAATTACCGAACTGGGATTGAAAGGGTTAGGATAGTTCTGATAGAGCTCCACTTTGCGAGGGATTCCGAGATCAGATTCAAAATTAGTGGCTAAACCCGGATTAATTCGAAGAATCAAATCCGCCGTACTCACTGAGCCTTTAGCTTTTCCGACTCCTCTTTCTTTCATAAAACCAAAGAGGTCCGGACTGTGAGGTCGTGTTTCGTTAGCTTTGGTTTTTTGTGGAGTGAAATCAAACGTGTACGAAGACTGACTTCCCAAAGAAATTAGTTCATCTGTTGCGGGATTTTCAAGTTCAGCAGTCCAGCCTTGCGGAAGATCATTGATCGCCCACTCTAAGCGATATTCCCCAGATTCTGAACTATGCAGGAATAACGGAATCTCAATTTCTTCAGTAAGACTTAACGGCAGATTATTCAACACCAGCGGCTGATCGCCAATAGTTGAATAAAGATTCGCATATCTGGAAGCGTAGGTTCCCAGGTAATAGCCATCGAATGGATCGATTTCGTAGGAGGCATCATCAGATAGTGCTATTTCATAATTTCCGGATGAACTGCCATCAGCTATTAATTCAAAGTCGATATTGGATGTTCTAATTACCGATTTCGCACGAACTGATTCATGCAAATCGTCATAATTAAAATTTGTAGATCCATTGACACCTGATTGTATTGTTCGAATAAAGAATGACTCATATGGATCTATTTCTCCACTCAATCTAAGGTTATACTGTTTTTCGAGCGGATCCCAACGATAAACATACCGATTTGCATAAGGGTCTAATTTTAGAAGCTCAGCAACGACTGAATCAACATTAAGTGCAAATCCATACGGATTTCCCATTAACATGAATCCTTCACTGCCAGATGTAAATCCATTACCATCTACATCTGTATTTCGAACCGAAACGGTAACTTGCTCAGCAAAGGAGTTTCCATAATTGCTCAATGATTTTGGCCAGCCACCATTTTGTGGCTCAATTGCATCGTCATAATTATTGTCTGGGAAAATATATGCCAGAATTCCTTGTCCATTTGAGACTTTGGTAGTATCTAAATCGGTTATAATCGGTAAATATTTGGCACTGTCGCTATTGAATGTATATAAGTTTGGTGATCCTGATTGGGTATCTGCGCCGATTGCACCTTGTGTCCAAATGTTTTCAAATAACGTACCAACAGTTGTGTTCAACGGATTACTTAGAAGATACCATCCACCCTGATTTGCCGTACCCGATAAGCTTGGAGCTGATTCAACAGAGTAAATATCAAGTTCTACAGAATCTGTTAGAGTTGCAGATTCCATAATGAACTTCATGGTTTTGATTTCACTGTCCGTTTGATAATAACGCAGGGAATCCTGAACGAGGGCACTAAAACTTACAGCATTATCCTTCAGATTTTGTTCACTAACTTCATACATTCCATCATGGTTTTCGTCCATAAAAAGTGAACCACTGTAAGTTCCGGTTGAACGAAGCGTGAACACGGTATCCTTAAAGAAACTATTTATTTGGAATAAGTTTCTGGGAATAACTATCGCAGAATCAGTATTTACGTAAAGCTTTGTGTTTTCTACCGTCAGAAATCGGCCAATTGGTACTCTGAATGTTGAATAATCACTTGTACGATTTGCCTGATCAATAGCTTGTACACCAAAAGTATAGTAGGCATTGGTTAATCCGGTTAAACTTTGCTTGAAAGAAGTTTTGGTATGATTATTTCCTCTTCCAACAATTTTTCTAACCCCTGTTTCTATATCACCATATGGGTTGGTTTGATAATTATCTGTGTCTTCTTCTAAAAATCCAACATTATAAGTGAGTGTACCTCCATCAGCATCAGTAGATGGATCCCACTGGAAGAAGGCGGTATCTGCCGTAATACTCACTTGCAAATTGGAAGGAGCCGTTGGTGCATTTCCTTTATCAATAGAAGTATTTTTATAAAGTTTGATTTTGGAACCCCAAGTTTCTCCTCTACGCCCTTCAAGACGAGTAGTATTTGTGCCTGATACCACAAGGTCTAAATCACCATCGTTATCGTAATCACCCCAGGCTGATGCGCTATTCATTGCTTCGGTGATAGCTAAATCTATTATTTCGGTGAAAGTTTCATCCCCATCATGTTTAAATAATTTGGAAACAATGACTCCAGAAGTTCCCCTACCGGCCAGAAACAAATCAAGGAAACCATCATTATCATAATCACCCCAAATGCTTGTACCATCCATTATTCCATAAAGTGAGCTATGATAGGTTAATCCACCGTTTCCATCATTTTCATAAATATAGGTTCGTGCATTACTATAAGACTCGTCATCGGTACCTGTAGTCCCGGATATCAATAAATCTAAAAACCCGTCATTGTTGAAATCACCCCAATCAACATGTGATAAATTAAAGGCTGTAATTGAAATTCCTGAATCTGTAAATACCCCCTTACCATCATTTGTATAGATTTTGGAGTAATTAGTGTTGGTGTTATAGTTTCTACCAGTTAAGGCAAGATCTAAATCACCATCGTTATCAAAATCACCAAGTGCTAAGTTAGAATTATTAACTCCTATAAATGTATTTACGGTATCCGTACTAAAACCGCTGTCATCAGTTTTATTTAAATATAATTTTGTAGTTGATTGCGAATTAGGATAACCGGTCATTATTACGTCGTCATAACCATCGCCATTCACATCACCTACAACGTGAGATTCTGGGCTATCCATTAAGAAAATATTGCTGGCAGAATACCAATTTGCCTGATCTTTGATATACAACCGTGAATCAACTTGCCTACTTGCAAGTACATCTAACCTGCCATCATTATTGAAATCAATAAAAGAAACATCCACATTGTACCAACTTGGATCAAACGCATTTCCTATATAATTGAATTCGCTATTTCCATCATTGCGATATAATGACGTATGAAATTCAGCCGGATTTGTTTTTGTACCTGCAACAATCAGGTCCAAGTCACCATCTGAATCAAAATCCCCCCATTCGACATCTCCTAACCATCCCGGGGTTGCTGAAAAACCTTCAACCTCCGAAAGGATGTATCTGAATTCTACTTCTGAAGCCTCAGAATAAGCACTTTCGCTACCACTCGTATCTACCGCTGTGATGTAAAAAGAGTAGTAGTTCTCGTAGGAAAGTCCTTGAACAGTAAATGATGTACCGGATGTACTATCTTGATACACTATTAGTGGCTCAGTTCTGGAATTCCGATAAATCTTATAGAAATCAATATCATTATCAGCATGAGGATTCCAACTCAGCGCAATGTCATCTCCTACCTTATCTGCACTAATCCATGTAGGTGCATCATGCAGTTCCAATGTTTCAGTGATCGTTGAAAACTCACTTGTTCTACCTGTACCATCAATCGCTTGAACCCCAAATTGATAGGTTCCATTTGGAAGTGAAATTGTCTTTTGAGTTCTTAATTCAGCATTTCCAAGTCCAAGTGTACGTCTAAATCCTGTTGCTGTATCAGCTTGAGCAACCAACTCCCAACTGTTTGTTAACGTATCATTTATAAATACGTTATAGCTGACCGGGCCACCATCTGAATCAGTTGAAGCGTCCCAGCTAAATTCTACCTTTCCAATGTTATAGGCTACCCACAAATTTGCCGGTATACTTGGCGCACTTCCACCGAAATCGGTTTCATTTACATATACCTGAGATCGTAAAGTCACATTTTCATCACCACCATGAGCAAAAACGTCCAGATCGCCATCGTTATCAAGATCAACCCAATGGATCATACCTTCACTCAGTCCTGTTAATGTTATGCTTGTATCAGTACTAAACGTACTATTTCCATTGTTTTCGATAACCTTTGTTACTTGCGAACTACCATCATGGCCATTAACAATCAGGTCGAGATCTCCATCATTGTCATAATCTCCCCAGGCAGATGAAGTCCAGGATAACGCTCCAAATGAAATCCCAGAGTCTGTCATGGCACCATTCCCATTATTACGGATTAATTTCGAAGTGCCACCGCCTGCATTAAATAGATCGAGGTCACCGTCATTGTCATAATCCCCCCATTCCATGGTAGTTCCCTGACTGGCAATAAGCAGACCGCCAATGGTTGTATTTTCTACAAAAACACCATTGTTATTTATATAGAAACTTGCAGCTGGTCCATTATTGTTTGAATAACCGGAGAATGCAACATCCTGATCACCATCATTATCAAAATCAGCAAATACAAAATTTCCATCTGCTGTACCAGGTAATCCTGCATTTGAATTGGTGAAGGTTCCGTCACCATTATTCCTGTAGATGTCATTAATTCGATGAGAATTTCCCGGCAATCCTGCCAGCATCAAATCAAGATCTCCATCGTTGTTATAATCCATCCAGTTTGTAGCCCCATAACCAACATCTGTGAATCCGGTACTAGTAATTTCAGCAAAAGATCCTGCGCCATTGTTTTTATATAATCTGGTTGATGGATTATTAGATGTGTTATAACCGGCGATTACTAAATCCAGATATCCATCTTTGTCATAGTCACCAAAACTTACGCCCCCTCGGTAAACACCCCCTAGGATATTTGAAACAGAAGAATTCAAGGTCAATCCACCATTCCCGTCATTGTCGTAAATTTCGGCAATCGCACCACCATTGTTACCATTTGTGGTACCAATAAGTAACAAATCAAGATCACCATCATTATCGTAATCGCCCCAGTCTGAATCACTAAAACGTACGCCGGAAATCGATAGTGAGTTATCAATTTGAAACTGCTCGGGAGTTGTATATGTAACTGCTGCACTTAATGGACTTTCAAAGTCCAAAGTGTTTATTTGCGAAATCTGAAAGTAGTAAGTAATACCTCTTTCTAAATTGCTAAAAGAAACAGTAGTATCGGTTAGCGATTGCACAGAAACCGGATCGCCATTTGGCGATGTGCGTTGGTAGACTTTAAATGTCTGGAAATCGGGATCAGAACTGGGATCCCATGTTAGTGTAGCATCAGTGATAACACCTGAAACCTGAAGATTTGTTGGTGATTCGGGTAAATGGTAAAAAAACGTTTGCTTTGCAAAAACACTTGGTTTTCCGGAAGCATCAATAGCTTGAACTCCCCATGAATAGCTACCTTCTGTTACCGTAAATGATCGGGAGGTATCTCTTCTCATATTTCCTAAATCGGTTACTTTTCGAAAACCGGAGCTACTGTCACTTTGTGATTCAACAAACATTTCTGAGTCTGTTATGTTATATAAAAAAGCATTGTAGCTTACTGTTCCGCCTTCTGAATCAGTGGTTGGATTCCACGAAAGAGTCACTGCATTATTCGCAAATGTTGGGGTATTTAATACCGGTGTAGTAGGTGAATTATTAACCGAAGTTGAATTGTTTTTATAAATGGAAGTGGTTCTTCCACTCCCCAGATAACCTGAGATTAACAGATCAGCGTCTCCATCATTGTCCACATCCACCCAATCAACGCTTCCATAGCTGGCACCGATTAAATTAAAACTGGTATTTAATGTAAATGTGCCATCGCCATTATTATCATAGAGAAATGACTTGGAACCGCTGTTTTCTCCTATGTAAATGAGATCCAAATCACCGTCCAGATCATAATCTTTCCAATCCGCAGCACCTTGATAAACACCAGTAAACGTCTGGCTATGTAGAGTAAACCCGCCGGTCCCGTTATTTACCAGTAATTGAGCTGCCCCATTACCGGTGTTAAACAGATCCATGTATCCATCGCCATTGAAGTCGCCCCAGTCCATGGTAGCATGATCGCTAGCATATAATTGTAGACTAATTGCACTGACTTCTACATAACTACCATTATCATTTTCATAAAACTTTACCTGATTACTGCTTGCATCGGTATAACCTGATGTAGCCACATCAAGATCGCCATCATTATCATAGTCAACGAATGTGAAATCACCACCTGCAGTACCAAGAATTCCGGTACTTGACAGTGTAAAAGTACCGTCTTTATCATTCAGGTAAATGTTGCTGAATCTACCCGGTCCGTTTGGTAATCCTGACAGATATAAATCCAGATATCCGTCGTTATTTGCATCTCCCCAATATGCCGAAGCCCATGCACCATCAGCAAATCCTGTATTAGATACTTGAGAAAACGTACCGTTCGTATTGTTTTTATACAAAATGGTGCTAGCAGTCCCGGATGAGTTATATCCCAGAATCACTAAATCCGGATATCCATCGTTGTCGTAATCCCCGAAAGCGGCACCAGCTCGGTACATACCTACTAATGAAGAAGAGACTGTGTTATTCTTGGTAAAGTTTCCGGATCCGTCGTTATCGTATAATTCAGCAATGGCTCCGCTGTTGCCTCCATTTGTACTTCCTGCAACTATCAAATCCAGATCACCATCATTGTCATAATCTCCCCAGGTGGTGGCTCCAAAGCTTACGCCGGTAAGTGCATCAGAAAGTAAGGTGAGTAAAGGTGGCGCATTGAATCTTAATGAATCAACATTCGATAACTCACTGTATTGAGGGGTAAGGCTAACATCGTTTGTGAAAGCTGCTACATAATAATTGTAGGTAGTATCTACTCCTAAATTTGAAACTGTAAAAGTAGTATCAGTTGTCTCGCCTACGGTAATTGCACTATAATCATACGTATTAAGATCGTACGCACTGGAAGTAAGTAAGGAATCTTTCGTCTGAAATACGAAGTATTTATCTGTATTTGTTCCGGGATTTTGTCTCCAGGTTAACGTTACTGATTTATTAACGGTATCAGCGGTGAGTGTTAAATCACGGGGCGCCATTGGTGTTACTTTAAAGGTAGAAGATTTGAACGCAGAACCAGCTCCCGATTGACTACTAAACGCCTGTATCCCTATTTCATAATTTCCACCCGGTAAGTAACTACTCTCGAATTTTTGATTTAGATCAAGATCAGTGTCGTTATAATTTATATTATAATATTCAACCTGAGCACGTCCGGGAATGGTTCTAAATCCGGTTGATGTGTTGCCTCTGGGCGGTTGATAATACTTTGACTCATCCTGATTATACAGATAGAATGTGTAGCTGTTGTAACTGGGTAAATTCGAGATTCGGAGACTGTCGTTATGTATAGAAGCAGATGGGTTATAAACCGAATTATTATCAATAGCCGGTATAGACGTGCTGGTAGAGTTCTTTAGAAAAAATACCTGTGTATAAAGGTTGTCTACATAATTCTCTCCCGCCAAGAACACATCCAGATCATTGTCATTATCCAAATCTAAAATGCTAATCTGCGCACGCTCGATATTGGTCAGATGACTGTTTGTAGTATCTCTGGCCACGCTAAATGTTGATGATCCCGAACTTAAATAAGTGTTTGTAAAAATTCTGGTAATTGGAATACCTGAGGAATCACCAGCCATGATGATTTCCATATATCCATCGTTGCTTATATCCAATACTTCTATATCACCATTATCTATGCCTGGAAAGGTAAAACTTGTATGTTTTGCCATCCCACTTTGATACGAGTTACCACTAGCATCAGAATCAATGAAATAGAGAAATGTTTTTTGATCACCCGAACCATCTAATCCGGAAATGAGTATATCAACCGGTCCATCGCTGTTTACATCGGCTACTTCAATTATTTCAGCAAACACATCATCAAAAGGAAGTGAAGTATCATCTACAAAATTGAGCCCTCCTTTATTTTCGAAGATCGTTACATCCTGATTGGAGTTGTTAGTAATCAAATCGTAATCACGATCCATATCGTAATCAATCCGATCGAAAGGCGCATATATTTTTGTGTATTCGAAACCCGTGCCATAATCAGCAATGAACAGACTACTATCGGGCACGGAAAAATTTCCAAATCCATCATTTAAGTATATAAGTGAGTAGAATCCATTATTTAATTCACTTACTTCACCCTGAAGTAGCAAATCTTCATCACCATCATTATCAAAATCCATCCATAAATAGGAATCTCTTGTGTAGCTGCTTGAAAAATTTGAATTGGTGTTGGTAAAGGTACCATTACCATTATTAGTATATAATTTGGTTGCAGACCCCGGTGCTTGGTGCCCATTAAAGAAAATATCCGGCTTGTTATCGAGGTTGCTATCAACCCATTTCACCGACATTTGTGTGGGATCATTTTGATCAAAACCTCCAATCGAAACACTACTGGTCGAAAAATTTCCGGCTCCATCGTTATTCAATACCCTTAATTGGACGGAACTGTTGGTGGTATCGTAGCCGAATACAAGCATATCATAATCACCATCAAGGTCGTAATCGGCAAAATCGAATGAATAAATTGTAGAGAAAGGTCCGAATTTCTGATAACCTGTAGAGTCAACCTCAACTAATTTATCTATTGCACTGGTTGACTGAAATGCCATTGTTCCGGCTGGCATAACGACCAGAAGAAGAACCCCTAATAGTCCCCCTGAGAAAGCCCGGGCTATTTTTTTCTTTTTGTATTGATGGTTTGAATGTTGCATACCCATTACCCAACGATTGAATATTAATTGTTGGAATAAATCTAGGGTAACTCACACGAACAGATGCGCCAAATGAGGAAACAAATACGCCAAAATATGTGAAAAAAGCGTAAAAATGGACGATTTTGGTTTATTGCTATTTTTTATTCAGGATTGAATATGTAAATCTAGCTGAGATTGGAGGCGAAAATAATAAACTCCGATGTTGAGCATTGGAGCCAGTGGAAGAGTCTTCACTTTCAGTACACAGCACAAACATCATCTTGCAGATCCTTCAACGCCGGTTGGTGGATCAGGATGATTTTAATCGACTAAAAATACTGCGCCGGAGAGGTACCGAATCTTTTTTTGTATTGCTTGGAAAAATAAGCCGGAGTGGAAAAACCAATTGCATAGGCTACTTCACTTACCGATCGCTTTTGTTTGGTTTCCAATAAATCACGGGCGGTGTATAATCGTACTTCACGAATAAATTCATTGGGGGAGAAACCTGTAACAGTCTTTAGGCTTCGTTGAAGATTACGGGTACTCATAGCTGCCTGATCTGCTAGATCATCTACCGTGATGTCCGACTTATTAACGTTTGCCTCAATCCATTCCTGTAATTGTTGAACCCATTCTATATCTGCACTTATTACATCAGTATTCATACTCGAGCCTACGGCTTCTTCTCTTTCTTTCTTCAAAACTAACAGATTATCTACCCGTGCTTGTAGTTCCTGAGCGTTGAAGGGTTTGGTAAGATAGTCGCTTACTCCAAGCTGAAAACCGTGAACCTTGTCTTCTACTTCGGAACGAGCTGATAACAATATAATTGGGATGTGACGAAATTCTGGTACCGATCGCATCCATGCAGAAAACTCAAAGCCATTCATTTCGGGCATCATTATATCAGAGATGATGATATCGGGCTTTTTAACTGATATAATCTTCTTCCCTTCCAAACCATTTTGAGCTTGTTCAACTCTAATATTTAACTGCTCCAATAACTCTGTTATGTAAGTTCTCATATCAGGATTGTCTTCTACAACTAAGGCCTGATACTCTTTTCCATTCACCGATAAATTCAATGGTACATCAACTTCAGAATCCGACATCCCAATTTTAGCATCGGGGAGATATTCTGCTAATTGATCATAGGTTTTATGCGGAAGAGTCACCGTGAAGATTGCTCCTTTTCCAGTTTCACTATCTACAGAAATACTTCCCTCATGTAATTCCACAAACTCTTTGGTGATGGAAAGTCCCACTCCTATCCCTTGTCCGCCGCCCTCCAGCTGATCACTAGTAGAATGAAAACGATCGAATACATGATCCAGATCTTCCTTATTTATCCCTTTACCACTGTCTTTTACTTCTATTACTAACTCATTGGAGCTATTAGTGACAATCAATATTATGGTTCCTTTTTCAGGAGTAAATTTTACCGCATTCGATAATAAGTTCACAAGAATCTTCTCCAGCTTATCGGCATCAGCCTGAAACAGAATCTCTTCATCGGGGAGATGTAGTTCAGCAGTAAGTGCTTTCTTTTCGATTTGAGATTCAAAGGATTGAAGCACACCATTTATAAAACTATTGATTGGGATTTCAACCGGTTTAAAGGAAATGATATTAGAATCTAACCTACTTAAATCAAGCACCTGTTCTACCAATTCGTGTAGCCTTCTACCATTTCGATGAGCAACCTGAAGTTTCCGTAACAGAAATCCATCATCAACTTTGCCGGAATCGAGCAGCTGCTTAACCGGCCCCGTTACCAATGTTAAGGGTGTTCGAAGTTCATGTGATATATTGATGAGTAATTTTGTTTTGAGTTCATCCAATTCAATGATCCGCTCGATTTCACGTAACTTGAATGCATTGAGTTGTTGCTTAATACGGTAACTTGAAACACTTCGAACCACAACTCCTAACAATCCAAGAAATAAAAGGATATACAACCCATACGCAACATTCGACAAATACCATGGGGCTAGTATAGCAACTTCGAATACTTTGGGTGCCGACTCAATGTGCATATAATTTCTGGTTTGAACCGCGATTTCCTTAACTCCTGGTAAAAACGGATTGATATTCAATGACGATTCTGCTCGCCATTCCGACCATTCCTCATCATTCAGTTTAAATCGGAACTCATTTTTTGATGGATCTTTATACGAGCTCGAAATAAAACTTAGTTCGGCATCACGCTGACTATAATCAATTTTAGGTAAGTCATTTGTACTGAATGCTAACCATTCCTGATCAAAAGTGGATTGAATGCTCCAAAGAGAAACTTCAGGTGTTTCCTTTTCAGCATTATCACCTGATAAATCCATTTGCATAACCGATTCGGTGGATCCCACCCACAGCATTTCATTTTCAATTTCAACAAAATCCCCAAAATGATCGTGTGATATCTCGAAAGGTGTAAAATGAGTAATCCACTCTTTTTCGCTGTCAGGTTCGGCTGTGATCACACCGCTATAACCATCAATATTAGCGTATTGCATCCAAAGATTCCCACGGTGATCCATCCGCAAATATTCACCCCAGTTACCAAGTTGATCGTTAATAGATGTTATGGGTTCAAAGCGGTTTTCGGTTGGGTTGAAGGTAGAAAAACCAAATTTAGAATTAATGATGATTTGGTTGTTTGTATAGGTTGGCTCATATAAATCAGTATCGGGAAGTCCGTGTTTTGACGAATATCTTTGGATGTCAAATCCATTCTTTTCTGTGTTCAATGTTCCCTTAAACACCTCGCCTGATACACCTCCCGCCCAAAATTCTACATTCGGAACAACTGCTAATTCGAGAATATGCTCAGGAACTTCTTCAATAGTTCCTTGATACACCCATTGTTCATTGTTGTCCTTTTTGATCCAATCTAGTCCATTATAGGTTACTGCTAATACAACCTCGTCATTTAATTGTCTAAGTTGACGAGCTTCAATTCCTTCAACTACTGGAATTAAAATATCGCCGGATATTCGAAAAACACCTTCGTGTGAAGCCACCCATAGCTTATCTTCAATAATCGCACTGTTCCAAAAAACCTCTTCGCTTGGATATTTGTATAAAATCTCATCGGCATCTTTAGCATACAGTTGTTTTATAGGCTGATCGAGTCGAAATAATCCTTCCATCGCTGGGATATATAGCTGGTCTTCTATACTTCTGATGTGCAACGCATCACCAAATCCCAAAGCTTCACCGGGAAAATGCCGTACCGGATTAGAGAAATAAACCTTGGTAACTGTAGCTTCTCCGGTTAACCACAAGTCGCCGGCTTGATCAACAAAACAGCCATTCAGATCATCCTCTGCCAGACCTATTTTTTCATTTAATGTGTAACGATGATTTCCAGATTCATCGAAAATTAAAACTCCTGATTCGGTGGTCAGCACAAGCCCCAAGTTTGGCAGAAAAGATAGGTCGGTGGGTTTACTTTCGGTTATAAAGTCCTGAAAGTCCTCTGCAAATAAGTCAATTCGATTTCCGTCGAAGGTGAGTAAACCTAACTGCAAATCAACGAGAAAGAGCACATCATTTGCCTCAACTGTAAAATTCACATTCGACGGACTAGCTCCTTGATAATTTATACTTTCCCATCCTGAACCAGAAGTTGTAAGTACATCACCATTGTTCATGAAAAATAACGGTTTGCCGTTCAACATGGAGAATGTGGTAGGTCGTGCAGATTGATTTCTATCATACTCGATATATTGTATCACTTCAATTGAGTCTGCCCTTTTAAAGTATTGAAGCAAGTACAAATCAGAGAAAAACAGAACAAAATCTTCAGTTTCTTTAATGGTATAGACTTCACTAAAATCAGAATACCCTTCCGGAATTAACTCAGAAAGAGAGGTGTAGTTAAATTCTCCAAGTTTATTTTGCTTAAAGAAACCTATGTTTGAATAACTTCCTGCCCATAGAATGGAATCATCATATTTACCCAACTCCAACTCAGAAATAAAGGTTGCATCAAAGCGAGCAAATACCCGCCATTCGTCATCGGCATGCTGAACTAATCCCCCTGCATTGGCAAAAAGCATAGATCCATCGTGCCACTGAACGGCGTCGAACATTTGTTGTTCTCCTGGGTAGTCGCGCGTAGTGTACGTTTGGAAATACGGAATTCCCTCAAAAACATCATTTTGTGCATATGCATCGATACATATCCCTGCAATACAAAAGATACTTAGTAATAGCCTTATCCCCTTATTCAGCAACGTAATTACTTTGTTATGAAGTGAGGAGTAAAAAACTTCACATTTTTTTAAAGTGCAAACACTTTTAGGTTTATTTTGGAGCTAATGCACTTTATGTATGATCATTAGGCTATCACAACCCAAACACTCGATTTACATTAAAGCCCAATCGAAAATCTCTTGCCCAAAAATCATTAGTTGTTCGCGCAATCAGGTGCTGCTCAGTAAACCAATTTCCGTTCATAAAGAACATTTGAAATACGTGACCACCAGTATCTATTTGCCATGAAACTGCCATTGGGTTAAACGTGCCTTTAGTTCGTTCACCGAATACTGCAAAATATTCGAATGAGAACGAATGCTTTAAACTCACACGATATTCTGCACCTATTCCAGTTGCAAAATGCGTATGTCTGGGGTTTTGATCCTCTGTTTCTATCACAACGGTATTAAAATGCGAAACCATTGGGGCAATTTGTAGGCTCAGTGCATCGCTAAATTTCCGAGCAACAGCAACCGATCCAAACATATTTAAACGGTCTCTTGTTGAAAAATCGAAACGCCTTTCTTGTTGCGTGTTAATCCCCAAATCACCTTTTATTGATACTTCCACAGGGATTTTATCTGATTTCATTTGTTGCAATACCGTGTATTTAAAGCGCAAATCAACGTTGTCTTCCCGACTTGTTCTGCCAATTCCTATGGAAAGCCGATCGGTAATTCCATAATCGATACCGAGTCGTACCGCTGCACCTTGATCTAATCCCCAGAACTCTTCAATGCCGCTGCTAACCAAGCCAAAGTTATGCATAATGGTACTGTTCATATTGTTGGCTTGAAGATTGGAGGTAGTAAACATGGTAATCAGCGACATAGTTAGAAAAACCTCCACCGGCTCGTCGGTTACCGTTCTCCGGCGTTCTAACTGACCAAAAGCCGAATCACTTAAAAAAACTATAGAAATAAACAGTAATCCAACGGTTTTCATGATTCATCCCTCAATGTTAGAACAGCATTAATTTCAATTTCCTGCTCCTGATCTACCTTTACAAAAAGTAACGAAGGAGGAACGATATCATAATCTTCCAATCTGAGAATCCACCCGGCTTGTAGCGTGAGTTGGTTTCCATCGGGAATTAATTGCCCTTCTATACGAACATCCTGTTGGTTTCCATGAATCTTAAAAACACCCTCAACAATAGCAGTTTGTGGAGCTGTATTAGTTGGATCAAATTCGGATACTAATTTCCCGTAAAATTCACCAAAAGGATGATTTTCCACATCTAAAGTAAGACGCATATCTTTGTCCCGCTTTCCGTTTCCGGTATCGAGTGTAGCTAAATCGAGGTAAAAATCGACCGTATTATCTTCCAGATTTATTAACCCAGTAAGATTTTCAGAAGTCCCCGAAAACGTGTGTAACGGCACTTTGGAATGAAAAACGGCTGTTCCTGAATCGGTAAAAAAGCTTTGCGAAAAAGAAGCTGGCGAGAATAATAGAACTAATAAAATGGTACGAACGAACTTTTTCATGATTCCCCTTTAATTATTGAGCGCACCTTCATTAATCCAGGTACGAATGGTTTGAATTTCTGTATTGCTAAGCGAGCCATTGGTTGGCATTCGGCTCCCGTGTTGGGGATTGGGTTCAATTTTGTCCACCAAACCGCTTGCATCAGCATTTCCAGCTACTACTACATTGTCGCCATAATTATTTCCAACACTGCTCATCAATGCTGAAAATGAGGTGAGATTTACGCCACCACTTCCGCCATGACAATTGGTGCAAGATGCATTAAAAATGGGTTGAACATTGCTGGCATAACTTACCTGTTCTATAATTGGCGGATTATTTTCCCCACCATTATCGGGCTCAACCGTAAGATTTTCGGTGTTGGTTGAACATGCTGCGAACATAATCCCGAAGAGTATCAAAAGAGGTGAAAAAATTTTTCTCATAATTCAATATTTACTTTTTGGTTCGATGAGTGCTTAGAGTAAAACTCTATTTCAGTTTTCCTCGATACCAGAATACATTGATTTTTGAGAACCCCGTTATGAATAAAACGGCAAATGCTTACAGAAATCCGACGATGGGACTATTACAAAAACGACAGAGTTAAAACAATGGAAGGCTGTTAAACGAAAGTTTGTAGGAACTCGGAAGGAGTTTTGCCGAATTCTTTTTTAAAACGACTGGAAAAATAGGATGGTGAAGAAAATCCGGTTTCGTAACAAGCTTCAGAAATATTGCTGTTTCCAGATAACAAAAGCTCTTTTGCACGATGTAGCCGAACTGAAGTTATAAACTGATTCGGTGTTTTATTCGTGATTTGTTTTAGTTTTCGCTGAAGTTGGCGCTCACTCATACCCACCTTTCGGCTGAGCTGTTCCACACTAAACTGCTCATCAGAAATATGCTCATCTATACACTGCATCACCGTTTCCAATAGCGAACCTTTCATAGGAATATCATCGAGAATGGAATCAATCTCACTTTCAGAGTCAACTACTGCATCTTTGATCGTAAATAATGTAGAATCCCTCGAAATACTTTCTCTTGATTGTTGATAGGCTTTAATCTCCAACCCGGCCCCCGAAAGTAGATTTTTAACCGTTTCTGTAATTACTACCTGATTAGGAATACTGTCTTTTAGAATTTGATTAAACGCTTGATCGATGGGATCGTTTTCCAAGCCTGCAAACTCTATGGATGCTTCTTTGATATAAATTCCGATTTTTAACCGTGCATTTCGTTGTGATATGGCCTCAATCAAACTAAGACTACAATGCGCTGCTTTACTTGGGCCTTCAAATACTGCTGTAAATCTTGAAGAGGTAAACGCAATAACTTTTCCTCTAAAGCGGCCAATAAATTGCCCAACTAACCCTTTTATATGCTCGTGCTGACTACGATCATCAATAGAACTTATGTTCCCTTTAACAAATGTTAGCAGCTGTTGTTTATGGTTATGGATGGGCTTCATCGTAGAAATAAATGATTTCATCTCATCCAGTATTTCTTGGGTATTTCCAGCCCAAAAAAGATGATCTTCCCCGGAAAATTCCACAAAACGAGCACCCTCGATTCGTTCAGCAATAAAGCGACCTTCCTCAATTTTCACGTCTATATCATGGGTTCGCTGCATGATTAACGTTGGCACTTTTATGGAGCCTAATATGTCGATGATATCGACCTGTGTATTCATTTTTGTAAGCACCATTGCCGCAGTTGGGCTCGCTCCCGATCGAAAGTAATTGGCCAGCCAATCCATAAACTTTACATCTTGTGCTTTGGATGGAGCTAATGATTCCAGCTGCATATCTCCACTGCCCCAGCTGTTTTCAATCATATCGTATACTTTTTGCCGCTCTTCATCGGTAGGTGCCCAGGGGTAATTTTCTGAATACCGTCGTTTTGCAAATATCCCGAATGCTATTAAACCTGCGGTTCTATTGGGATAAGTTGCTGCAAAAAGTGCCGAAACCGATCCGCCTTCAGAATGCCCAAATAAAATGGCTTTTTCTGAATCAACAGCATCCATCACCGCGCGAATATCATCCATGCGTTCTTCCAGCGTTGATACATCAACTACTCGGTCCGATAACCCCGTACCTCGTTTATCGAATAGAATTACGCGAGCTATTTTGCCCAATTCCTGAAAAAAGTGAAGCAACTCAGGACATTCCCACATCAAATCGATATTAGAAACCCAGCCGGGTATGTATACGATATCGATCGGTCCGTTTCCAAAAACCTGATAGGCAATATTGATTCTATCGCTTTTGGTGTATTTGGTAGATGGTTTCTTCAAAAAAATCGATGGTTATAGTGAGAATAGGACACAAAAGAGTTTCAACCGATAAAAGTAATTAACCCCGGAAAATTGTCCCAATAGAAACCGCTTTAATTTCTACAACAAAACCCGACTCACAAAGTGAATCGGGGTTATGAAATAAATCTAAATTAATGTTCCGGTTCTATTCTAACTAAACGTACAACATACCCACAACCTCCTACCATAATAAATCCTTCACCTGTTGGTTTAATGTGATTAATTGTAGCCGTACAAGGAGAGTTTGGATTTCTAGTAGGTAGAGTAAACTCTGCCCATTGCCTTCCATTTACACTATAATAATTAGATAAGCTCGGCCCTCCGGTAAAGAATAGCCCAAATTTTTCATTATAAGCTACAGCAGAATTAGGTTTACATCCTCCATTGCACGTAGCACTAGACCATTTTGCTCCATTGTTACTGTAAAAAAATCCACCATCTGTGTCGGGGCCAACAGCTGCAAAAACTCCGTTACCATAGGCTACTGATCTCAAATTATTATCAAATGGTTGTTTTACCCAAGATAAGCTAGTGGCCGGAACAGTGCTGTTGTAAAATGAAACTGAATTCTGCCCCACAGTTACAATAGTAGAACTATCTGCAGCAAACGCCATAATCTCATTTGGTCCTGATTGTAAAATATCGAACTTGAAAATGTTACGATCGCCAAATTCTTTTAAGCTTGAGATAGATCTATTATTAAGATTACTTACAATTACTTGATTACCTACTGCAATCGATCTTAATATTAAATCGTTGGTGACATTAGAGTTCCAGGAAAGTCTTGATGGATCATTATTTTGCATATTAAATTCCCTCTTCCCTTTAAATGGTGTTCCAAGCTCTCCCCAAGCTATAAAATTCTTCCAAGTTTTTGAATAAACAACGGTATGTATCCTTCCATTTTTCATTGCATTCATAAATATTTTGGTTGAATCTATTCGCACTTGATGGTCAGGGTTTTTTATAAATGGAACGACAAAAGTCGAATCTGTCCATGTTTTACCCCGATCCTCACTTTTTAATATGGTTCCATTATCACCAACTGCTACCATCACTTTACCTGTACTATCAACCGCAACTTGATTTAGTTTATTCTTTGTTAAAGTACCTGCCGGTGTAGAAACTTCGAATACATGTAACGTATCCTCAGAAGCTTCACTTTCTCCCACAGAATTGGTTACGTGAATTGGCCCGGTAAGTGCAGTACTTGGAATTTGAACATGGATTTGATTAGAAGTAGCTGTTTGTAGTGCTAGCACTGTATTTCCAGCATTATCCCCAGCGAAGGTCACCTTATTTTCCACTAGTGAAAAATTTTCGCCGGTTATAGTCATAAGCTTATCACGAGCAAATGTGGCGGATTTTATATACATATGAACTGAAATCGAGTCAATTTTTGGTACACCTGCGGGTTTCGGAGCTATAGTTATATCCACTTGATTGCTCTGAACTCCATTTACTACCATTCTCAACTTACCTGAAGTAACCCCGTTCGGTACTATAAAGATTAATGAGTCGCTTAATATTTGAGGAACTACTTTTTTACCATTTGGCAGTTGAATTTCAATATTAGCTGCATAGTTGCCATAATTACTAGCATCGATGTTAACTTTCATTCCTGCCTCCAAAATATTATGGCTAAGATCATTTATCCATGGGCCGACGGTTCTAAATGGGCGAACACAGCGACCATCCAATTTATTAACTACCTGAACTACTGAATCCGAATTTACTGCAAATGCACTAATTACATTTTCATTCTGATTTGCTTGTGAGATATAGTCCTGTGGAACCTGAGTTGATGTCCACCATCCACCTGAAGGGCAACCAGTAAAAATTTCTTCAACGTTAGTAATTCCAGTTTTCAACTCATCCAAGCTGGGCATGTACCAATCAGAGTATCCATCGTTTTTGTATTGCGTTGCAAAATAAAATCCGTATAAATTTGGGCCATTTCCTTGCCAGCGTTGCTTTGAAGAAACCACACATGTAGTTGAGTTTTCTTGGTCCCCTTCTATCCGACAAAATCGAGTTGTATTTAAAATGCCGGCACCTATAAAACTAGGTGTTAGCGTACTGAAATAGTTAAGATCAAGATTATTTGATAGCCATGTGGAGTTGCTATTTGCATCCTCATTTGCAGCCACAATACCCGTACCATTTCTGCCCTGGTCTAAATACACAATTACACCACCGGCAAAATTTTTTCTAATGAAATTACTAGGCTGAAGACTAGAACAGTTTTCTAATAGTTTTTGTACCGACATTCCATTATCCAAATTAGTTTGGATGGCAGATGCAGCACAATTAGTTTGTGCTATAATTTCTGATGTACTAACAATAGATATTATTGTACTTATAATTAAAAATAGTGCGTTTTTTCGCATGTTTAACCCCGTTTTAAATAGTTAGATTTAGTTTTAAAAAAGCCACGACATCGCGAAGAGTAAAAATAATTGAGAATGTTACATATCTAAATCCCATTTAGTCTATGTCAAAACAAAAACCCCGACTCACTAAGTGAATCGGGGCTTTCTATAATATCTGATATGAAAGAGTTCATATCATTTTGGGTGATGTAATTTTCTTACATCATGCCTGGCATTCCGCCGCCCATTCCGCCCATATCTGGCATAGCCGGACCTGAACCTTTCTCTTCTGGTTTTTCAGAAATTACTGCTTCAGTTGTTAGCAATAATCCAGCTACAGAAGCTGCATTTTGAAGTGCAGTACGGGTTACTTTAGTTGGGTCGATAACACCGGCTTTAATTAAGTCTTCGTACACTTCGGTACGAGCATTGTAACCAAATGCGCCTTCGCCTTCTAGTACTCGTTGTACAACAATAGCACCTTCTACTCCGGCATTATTGCTGATGGTACGTAAAGGAGCCTGTACGGCACGACGTACAATATCGAATCCTACTTTTTCGTCCGGATTATCGGCTTCAAGTGAATCTACAGCAGCAACGGTACGAAGTAATGCTACGCCACCACCAGGCACGATTCCTTCTTCAACAGCAGCGCGGGTTGCGTGTAAGGCATCTTCCACACGAGCTTTCTTCTCTTTCATCTCAACTTCAGAAGCAGCTCCAATGTAAAGTACAGCTACACCACCACTTAGCTTAGCAAGACGCTCTTGAAGCTTCTCACGGTCGTAATCAGAAGTGGTTGATTCGATTTGAGATTTGATTTGGTTTACACGAGCCTGAATGTCATCAGCTTTTCCTGCGCCATCAACAATAGTAGTATTGTCTTTGTCGATAGTTACGCTGGCAGCCTGACCTAAGAAGTCAAGCGTTGCATTTTCAAGCTTATAGCCACGCTCTTCAGAAATTACGGTTCCGCCGGTTAGAATGGCGATGTCTTCCAACATTGCTTTACGACGATCACCAAAACCTGGAGCTTTTACAGCCGCGATTTTAAGAGAGCCACGTAGTTTATTAACTACCAATGTAGCTAAAGCTTCACCTTCAACATCTTCAGCGATAATCAACAGTGGATTTCCGCTTTGTACAACTTTCTCAAGCACAGGAAGAAGATCCTTCATGTTAGAAATCTTCTTGTCGAAGATTAAGATGTATGGATTTTCTAACTCAGCAACCATCTTCTCAGAATCGGTTACAAAGTATGGAGAAAGGTAACCGCGATCGAACTGCATACCTTCTACAGTTTCTAGGTGCGTGTCAGTTCCTTTGGCTTCCTCAACAGTGATTACACCGTCTTTACCAACTTTTTCCATTGCATCAGCAATCAAGTTACCGATGAATTCGTCGTTGTTGGCAGAGATTGTACCTACCTGAGCGATTTCGTTACGATCGTCAATTTCCTGGCTCAAATCAGCTAAAGCAGCAACAATAGCGTCAACAGCTTTGTCGATACCACGCTTAAGATCCATTGGGTTTGCACCTGCAGTTACGTTTTTCAATCCTGCTGATACAATTGCTTGCGCAAGTACGGTTGCTGTAGTAGTACCATCACCGGCATTGTCAGAGGTTTTGGAAGCAACTTCCTTCACCATCTGCGCACCCATATTTTCTACTTTATCATCGAGCTCGATTTCTTTGGCCACAGTAACGCCATCTTTGGTTACAGTTGGACCTCCGAATGATTTTTCGATTACTACATTACGTCCACGAGGGCCGAGCGTTACTTTTACCGCATCAGCAAGCTTATCAACACCGCGTTTCAGTGCGTCACGTGCTTCAATATCGTAGTGAACTAGTTTAGACATAGTTTTATATCCGTTAATAAGTTGAGTTTTTAATTATAAAATGTGTGTGGGATTGGGTTAGGCAAGAATACCTACAATGTCAGATTCTCTCATGATCATGAATTCCTCACCATCGAGAGTTACTTCTGTTCCGGCGTACTTCCCATAAAGTACTTTGTCCCCTTCTTTTACGGACATTTCGATTTTGTTTCCGTTTTCAACTTTGCCGGGACCTACCGCTACAACTGTACCTTGCTGCGGTTTTTCTTTAGCTGTATCAGGGATGTACAGACCAGAGCTGGTTACTTCTTCAGCTACGTCCGCTTTTACGAGTACACGGTCGCCTAAAGGTTTAATGCTAGCCATATGAATGACTCCTATTTTTTTGATTGAATGTTATTGGTTAAGAACTTTCGGGCAATGCCCATTTATTTTCTGCACCCTCAAATGCAAGTTCCGTACCAATTCATTCCAATCTGCTATGGCGTTGCACCCATTCTGCCAAGTCTGCATAAATGACAGGCTCCCAATCTTCCGCACGTTGATCAAAATCAAATCCGTCAGGTCGATCATCACCCAAAACAGGCTTTAATGCATTAGAAAGTTTTTTTCTTCGCTGATTAAACGCTGTTCGTACCACCGTTTTTAACATCTTGTCAGAGCATGGTAATGCAGGTTTGTCAAACCTGAGCCGGATAACTGAACTCATCACTTTAGGAGGCGGACTGAATGAGTTTGGCGAAACATCAAATAACATTTCGGGTGAACTCATCAACTGAGTTTGCACACTTAAAATCCCGTATTCTTTATTATGAGGATTAGCCACCAGCCGTTGCGCCACTTCTTTCTGCATCATAAAAATGGCCTCATTAAAAAGATGGCGGAATTCCAGAACGCTAAACAAAATCGGAGAAGTGATATAATAAGGAAGGTTCCCGATGATGATGTTTTTCTTTGTAAGATCGATTAATTCCTCCCAATTCACTTTCAGCACATCCATCGCATGGATGGTTAACTCAGGTAGGGTTTCCTCTAGAACTTTAATCGCTCGTTTGTCCACTTCAATGGCATGAACATCATCAAACTGCTGAACCAGCCATTTAGTTAAGGCACCGGTTCCAGGGCCTATTTCAATGATTCGGGCATCCTTTCCACCCTCAATCGATTGTAATATTTTGGCGATGATGTTGTTGTCAGTTAAAAAATGCTGACCTAGACTTTTCTTGGTTTTAAACGACAAAGAGTTCTGTTTTTTTGATTGAAGATAACGATTTCGTTATTCGTTAATCGTTATTTGTTCAAACTTGATTAAGCCACAAATGCACGATACCACAAAAAAATTAAGTAGTCATTCCTGTGCAGCATGCATACCAAAGTTTAAACGCAGGTGTGACAGGAATCTGATGCTTAACAAAGAGACTCGGGCTTTTACCAACTCCAGATCCCGGCTAAAACTACGCTGTTAGCTTCGTTCTACATGCCCCGCTGCGGGATGACTATTAAATGCATTTTGCCTTATCGGTCTTATACTGAAATAGGTTGACACAATTTACAGGAGTACAAACTATGCGAAGTCAACCTCGCTATTTCAGTGATAGTTTTAAATTAGGAGTAATCAGCCGGGTGCTGAGCGGAGAAATGAGCAAAGAGCAGGCCAGAA